>JBFMHR010000003.1:0-353596 GCA_040751795.1 Thermoplasmatota archaeon
CGGTTCAGCCCCGGCGCGTCCCGGCATGACGTGATGATGGCCCTCTGCGACCCCGTGAGGGGCGCACGGCCGGAGCCGAACGGGACGAGTCAGCTGTCGAAGTGGTCAGAAGGGTTACCACCCGACTCTTGGCAGAACCCTGGAGAAATAGGCGCCCGAGCTGGGATTCGAACCCAGGTCCGAAGCTCCGCAGGCTTCTAGGATATCCAAGCTACCCCACTCGGGCATTGGGCCTGACGGCACCCTCCATGAGGGCATCGGTAGAAATACCCTCCCATCCGCCCCCGGCCTAGTAGGCCGTCGTCCAGTCGATCTTGCCCTTCCTGCGGGCGACGACGTCGGCGTACCTGAAGACCCCCAGCGAGAGCACGAAGAACACCGCCGCGGATATCGCGAGGAAGGCCGTGATGTAGAGGTCGCTGAACCCGCCGAGGCCCGTTATGTCGCCCGTCTCGGCGAGCCGCAGGGCGTCCATCGCCTCCGGCATGAGGGCGCGCCTCATCGAGTCCATCCAGTAGGTGACCGGCAGGGCCTTCGATATGGACTGGGCCCACGTCGGGAGGGCGGTTATCGGGAATATGATGCCGCTCATGACGTAGAACACCCCCGCGACGCCCTCGTTTATCCCGATCGAGTGCCTCGCGGTGAGGAATGTTATGCCGCCGAGGGCCAACCCTAGCACGCATATGCAGCCCAGGCCGAGGACGAGCGAGCCCAGCAGGAGGAGCCAGTCCACCTGGCCGAGGAAGATGTCCACTCCCAGCACCGCGACGCCGAAGACGAGGGTTATGAGGACCCCCGCGGTCGTGATGGCGATCTTGATCGCCGACCTCCCGAGGATGTAGGCGTAGAAGTTGATGGGGGCGATGTACACCTGCTTCAGGGTCATGTAGTGCTCCCTGTCGTCGTGTATGACCCACGTGACGCCGAACAGCACCTCGGCCACGTACATGTACAGCGCGTTCCCGACGTACATGTACGAGAAGTAGGCGTTGTCCGTGTTGAACCCCGTCACGACCATGTACATGAACACCAGGATCAGCGTCGCGCTGATGGGCTTCACTATCGAGTAGGTGGCGAAGAGGAACGGGTCCGCCCAGTTCGCCTCCATCTCCCAGCCGAGCCACGCGGCGTTCTTGATGGTCCTGAGGTCGTTCATCACTGCCATCTGAGGGTCAGCCTCCCCGTGGCCTTCCCCAGGTACTCCATGTACCTGAGCGAGTAGTGCGCGAGGACCAGGAACACCGCGCAGAGCCCTATGAGTATGAGCAGCTCCGTCCCGAGCGGGAGGAACGCGTCCTCGGCGCCGCCGGCGAAGAAGAGCTGCCTGAGCGCGTCCAGGCCCAGGGTGATGGGTATGAGGGACGCGCCTGCCGCGACGACGGCCCCGAGGTGCTTCACCGGGAAGAAGAACCCGGACGTCAGGTACACGGGGTCCGTGAGCAGGTTGGAGAGGTGGTGCGCCTCCCTCCCGAAGAGCATGTAGAGCGAGGCGAACATCATCCCCATCCCGTAGAGGGCGACGAGCGTCGCCACGAATATCGCGACCAGCATGAGCGGGTCCACGATGTGGAACGCGATGTTGAAGATGAACGCCCCTATGACGAGGGTCGAGGTGGCGTTGACCGTGGTCGCGACCATCCCCCCGAGGGCCATGCCGGCCAGTATGGACATCCTGGATATGGGCGCTATCAGGTACAGCTGCAGGTTCCCGATCTCCTTCTCCCAGTAGAACTGGGCTGCCATGGCCCACAGGACGTTGAGCCAGAACGCGGTCATCGCGCCGCCTAGGACCACGTAGCCTATCAGCTCGTCCCTCGCGTCCATGAACTGGTACACGTAGGCGTACGCCGCTACGGTGAACAGCGGCAGGACGACCTCGAAGAAGACCCAGCTCGGCTCCCTCTGGGCGCCCACGACGCGGGGGTATGCGCGGCCCTTGACGGCCCTCATGTTCCTGATGATCCAGCCGTCGGTCAATCCAACCCCTTGCCCACCATCTTGATGAACACGTCCTCCAGCGTCGGCTCCGTCTTCTGGAGGGACTCGATCCTCGAGCCCTGGCCCAGTACGGCGGAGATGATGTCCGAGACCCCGCTCTCGTCCCTCATCACGAACCTCAGCCTCGTGAGGCCCTTCTCGCCGTCCTCAGTGAACGTGAAGTTCTCGACGCCGGGGAACCTGCCGAACACCGATGTGTCCTTCAGCCTCGAGACGTCCATGCTCAAGGTGGTGTTCGTCCTGACCATCTTCTTCAGCTTCTCCGGGCTGTCGCACGCCAGGATCTTCCCGTTGTCTATGATGGCTATCCTGTCGCACAGCTCGTCTGCCTCGACCATGTAGTGCGTGGTGAGCACGACGGTCTTGGCGGGGTGCTCCCTGAGCCACCGGAGTATGAAGTCCCGGATCACCCTCGATGCGTTGACGTCGAGGCCGAGCGTCGGCTCGTCCAGGAATATGATGTCCGGGTCGGTTATGAAGCCCCTGATGACGTTCATCTTCTGCCTCTGGCCGGTCGAGAGGGTCCTCACCTTCGCGTCCTTCTTGTCGCTGAGGCCGAAGTCCTTGAGCATGTCATCTATGCGCTGCAGCGCGACCTTGCTCTTGATCCCGTAGAACTGCGAGAACATCCACAGGTTCTCCTTCACCGTGAGGAGCCCGTAGCCCGATATCTCGCCCCCCGAGACCATGTTGATCCTCTGCCTGACCTCGGTGAACTGGTTCTCGATGTCCAGGCCGGCGACGTAGGCCTTCCCGGAGGTCGGGAGCAGCAGCGTGCTGAGTATCTTGAGCAGCGTGGTCTTGCCCGCCCCGTTCGGGCCGAGTATGCCGAACAGTTCCCCCTGCTCTATCTGCAGGTCGACGGAGTCCAGGGCTCGCACTGTGCTGCCTTCTTTCTTCTTCTTGGGTTCGAACACCCTTGTGAGCGCCTCTGTCCTGACGGCTGGTGTCTGACTCATCCTTGCACTCTTCTTCTGTGATGGCATCGTTGGCCATGTATATATCTGTTCGTCGTGATTTTAATTTGCTGCGAGGTCGCGGCCACTTAACGCATGAGAGGATGCTCAGCATATGCGCAGCATCACCGAAAATGCCCAGCGGAGGGGCGCGCGGAGGGGCCTGTTCTCAGGCCTCGTAGTGCGTCCGGTACCTCGTGACGTAGCCGGCGATCTTGTTCCTCATTGAGATGAAACGCACATCGGTGAGCTTGGCAACCATCTCCTTGTTGTGCTGGTAGTCACCCGTGAACTGGTCCGGGTACTTCTGGACCAGCTCGATGGCCACCCGCTTGATGTACGTCGGCCTGATGTTGCCCATATTACTCACCTTAGGGCACTCGGAAGGACCAGGGTATATATATGGTTTGCGCAGCGAGCCGGGGTCGGTGTCGGGCCACCCAGACGGTCAGCCGATGGGCTTCGCGCTCTCGACCAGGAGCTCCTGCTCGGAGGGCATCGCCCCCTTCCTGTAGGGCTTGCCGCAGGAGTACTCCCCCTCCGGGCAAGGGCCCCGGAAGCACGGCGGCCCTGCCTCCTCGAACAGTATCGGCGCGGCCTCCCTGGCCTCTGCTAGCATCTTCCAGGCCATGACCCGTATCTCCCACTGGGCCCTCCTGCAGCACCTGAGGCTGAAGAAGTGCCAGAGCTCCCTGGCGTTCATCGTGACGGTTATGTTCGTCTGGCAGGCGTTGGGCAGGACGTACCTCGCGTCCTCCTTCGGGACCGCCTTCGCGAGCTCCCTGTAAGCCTTCCAGGCGTTGTCCATCGCCTCCGAGAACGCCTTCCTGGCCTCGGGGTCGCCGGATATGGAAGGGGGGAACACGTACTCCGCCTTCGACATGCCCACGTACCTCTGGCTCTGCTGGGAGTAGGAGGCGATCCTGTGCCTGACGAGCTGGTGCGTGAGGGACCGGGACACCCCCTCGACCGAGAAGGTGAAGTGCGCGTGCTCCACAACGGACAGGTGCCCCATGCCGACGACCTTCTTGATCATCTTCTTGGCGCGCTCGTCGGTCGTGCCGTCGAAGAGCTCGCCCGCGCCCTGCTCCGAGTAGCACGACTGCGCCGCGGCGGCGCATATCCTGTCCGGGTTCTTGGTGTGGTTCAGGAGCCTGACCTTCATGTCATCCACGCACGGCCTGCTCGTAACCGGCTCCTCCGGATAAATGCTTTACGAGGCGGGCCGTTCACTCCTTCAGATAGTAGCTGAAGGAGTATTCGCCGGAAGGGACCTGGGCCGGCTCCGACCTGCGGAGGTCCCTGAGCCTCACGGTCTCGAGGGGCACCTCCCCCAGGGCCTCGACGAGGCCCTGCATGTGCCCGTCGCCCACAACCGCCATGACGCTCCCGTGCTGCGAGGCTATCGACGAGATGCGCCCCGCCATGTGCCTGTCCCTCTCGTCTATCAGGACCCTCTTGATGCTGGGGAACTCGGCGCCGAGCTTCTCGAGGTACTCGTCCTCCCTCTCCTCGTAGAGCTCGACCTCCTTCTCGACCGTCTCCTTGCTGGAGACGAGCCCGACGAGGGAGCCGAAGAGGAGCTCGAGCTTCTCGCGCAGGGACATGGCCCGCCAGAGCCTCCTGAAGACCGTGGCCGAGTCCATGTCTATCAGGGCGACCTTGGCCCCGACCTCCCTGGCCGCCTCCGCGGCCGCCAACATCTCCGACCCCGCCTCGGAGCCGAACTTGGCCGCTATGCGTTGCTGGATCCGGGCCAGGAGCATGTACTGCAGAGGGACGCGCCCCCCGCGGCCCCTGTCCCTGCTCATGAGCGCGCTGAACCTGGCCGGGTCCAGCTCCAGGCAGACGACCTCCGGCCTGCGCGAGAGGACGAGGGACCGGACCTGCTCCGATATGACGAACACGTGGCCTACGCCCACGAGGGTGATCATGTCGACTGGCCCATCGTGGATGCGTTTAATAACCCTTCGCGCCATGGCCGGCCGTGCGCAAGTTGGCCGCGTTCGACATGGACGGGGTGCTAGTCGACACCGTGAGCTCGTGGGTCCATGTCCACCGCCGGTTCGGGGTCAACAACGACCACTCGCTCGAGGCCTACCTCAGGGGCGACATCGACGACCAGGAGTTCATCAGGCGCGACATCGCCCTCTGGAAGAGGGCGGACCCGGGCGTCACATCCGGGAAGATCCGGGCGATCCTCTCCGACGCGCCGCTCATGGAGGGGGCCGCCGACCTGATGGCGGTGCTGAGGAGCAGGGGCTTCATGACCGCGATAGTCTCCGCGGGCATCGACCTGCTCTCGGAGAGGGTCGCGAGGGAGCTCGGGATGGACCTCCACTTCGCCAACGGCCTCTGCGAGGACGCGGAGGGGCGCCTCACAGGGGAGGGGGTCTTCAGGGTCAGGCTCATGGAGAAGGGGAGGACGGTCGAGGAGGCCGCCCGGAGGCTGGGCGTCGGCCCCGAGGGGGTCGTCAGTGTGGGCAACTCCAGGTACGACGTCTCCATGTTCGAGCACTCCGCCCTCGGCATAGCGTTCTGCCCGGAGGACGACGAGGCGAGGGACGGCGCGGACGCGGTGGTCGAGGAGAAGGACCTCCGGAGGGTCCTGGACCACCTGGATGGTCTCTAGTAGCCGTGCTCGCCGATGAGGGGCACGAACACGCAGCCGCCCAGGCTCGTGGTCGAGTAGACGCTCCCCCTGCGCTGGACCTTGACAAGGTCCTGGTACATCCTGCCGCCGACCGGCACCAGCATCAGGCCGCCGTCCCTGAGCTGCTCCTTGAGGGGGGCGGGGACGGTGGGCGCGCCGCAGGCGACGAATATCCTGTCGAACGGCGCCTCGGACGGGAGGCCGACTGAACCGTCGCTGAGGACCACGGTGACCCGGTCGGAGTACCCGGTCCTCGAAATGTTGTCGCGGGCGAAGTCGGCCAGCTCCGGGATCCTCTCCACGGTGAATATGTGCCCGCCGGGGGAGACCAGCTCCGCGGCGACGGCCGCGTGGTAGCCCGACCCGCCGCCGACCTCTAGGACCCTCTGCCCCGGCCTGAGGTCGAGGGCCTCGGCCATCATCGCGACCATGTGCGGGGCCGAGATCGTCTGGCCGGAGCCTATCGGGAGAGGCGTGTCGATGTAGGCTTCGTCCCGGAGGCGCACTGGCAGGAACTCCTCCCTCGGGACCTTCCTGAGCGCCGCGGCCACCGCCGGCTTCGAGACGTAGCCGCGCCTGAGGAGGCCGTCGACTAGCTCCGAGCGCGCGCGGGGGAAGTCCGTCACGCCTGCAAAACCGACCCGCGGCTGGATTAATCTTTCGAGCCGCCGCCCCTCTGGACGGTCCGCCTCACCACCGCGCCGTAGACGCGGACGATGTCCCTCGCCAGGGCCGAGCCCTTCCTGATCGTCCGCTCCTGGATCCTGATCGAGTGGATGACCACGGGCCTCTTGTTGAACTCCATGATGTCGCCTATGCAGAACTCCTCGTCCGGCACGGCCATCACGAAGTCCGAGAAGGTGCGGCCGTGGGCGTTGACCGAGAACAGGATCTTCAGCTTGTCGAACCTCTTGGCCCACACCGTGTCGATGTCGCTGGCCTTGGCCGACCTCTTCCTGGCCCCCTTCGACTCGATGGACGTGACCATCGTGGGGAGCTCGCCGCACATCACCTCGTCCCCGACGGACAGGACCTCGTCCGGGCCGAGGACCAGCTTGCCCCTCGACGACTCCTTGAGCCAGCTTATGACGACCGGGACCTCGACGGGCTTGGAGGCCTTCACGGTCACATGGTGGACGTGCCCGCAGTCCCTGCACTTGACGGTCGACTCGAGGACGGACACGGACCTGCCGCCCATCCTCCCTGACAGGACCTCGTGGAGCGTCTCCGCCTTGCACTGGGGGCACTCCACCAAGACGGACGCTGGTACGGTCATCGGGCCACTCCATGTCCGTCCTCGGTCTTACTTCTTTCTGACGACGTCGAAGGGCCTGTCGTGGCCCGGGACGACCGTGTCGGCCCATGCCAGGACCGCTTCCATGCTCCTCAGGGCGAGGGCGCGGTCGAAGTGCACCGCGGGCGGGGCGTTCGACTCGTAGTTGGCCTTGGTCGGGAGCGCGTCCCCGCACACCGCGTACCGCCTGTCCGCCTCCACGAACACGGAGACGCTGCCCCGGGTGTGGCCCGGGGTCGGGACCAGCCTCACGCCCCCCGCGACCTGCTCCTCGCGGGCCACCCTCCTGCACCCCGCGGGCGGGTCCTCGAGCGCGTGGGCGTGGAACACGGCGTCGGGGAACATGTCGTTGCAGCCGCAGTGGTCCGTGTGGAGGTGGGTGTTGACCACGTGCCTGACGTCCCCGGGCCCCACCCCGCTCCTGGAGAGCGCCGCGGCCAGGTCCGGGGCCCTGGCCCTGGAGCCTGTGTCTATCAGGACGGGCCCGATGTCGGTGAGGAGGAGTGCGACGGTCGAAGACGCGTCGACGACCTCGCCGCCCTCCCGCACGAGCCACCCCTCGCACAGGACCTCCAGCGAAGGGGGCCCTTTCAAAGCATGTGCCCCCGCTCGCATATGACCCCCTCCTTGCGCGCCCTCAGCCTCGCGCCGCACTGGGGGCACTCGGCCCTGGAGAGGAAGTGCTCTATCCACGCGCTCCTCACGTCCGGGATCTCCTCCTCCTCGATCCGGCGCATTATGGACTTCAGCTCGGGCGTCACGGCCAGCCTCCTCAGGGAGGACTGGGAGACCATCCTCCGGACCCGCTTGTGGAGGGGGAGCCTCACCACGAGGGGGGCGAGGACGAGGCCCGCGGTGAGGCCGCCGATGTGCGCCTCGACCGCGATGTTCGGGTTCCCTCCCAGGAAGACGACCTGCAGGCCGATGTACGCGACCACTATGACCCAGAGGGGCATCGGCGGGAGCGGGAAGAACATGATCATCATCGACATGCGCTCGTGGGGGAACATCCGCGCGAAGGCGCCGAGCACGCCGCTGATCGCCCCGGACGCGCCCACGACTGCGACCCATTCGTCCCCCCAGTTGAGCGCGGCGAACGCGAGCGTGCCGCAGAGGCCGGTGAGGAAGTAGAGGAGGATGTACGGCCTCGTGCCGATCCTCTGCTCGAAGGCCATGCCGATGAAGGCGACGCCCAGGACGTTGAACAGGAGGTGGAAGAGGTCGGCGTGGGTGTACATCGAGGTGAGGAGGGTGTAGAGCCTCCCCGGCTCCGCGAGGTCGCGCGGCATGAACTCCAGCTGGTACATCGTGTCCGAGGCGAGGTAGCCGGTCGAGCCGGCGGAGACGAGGAGCAGGGCGAAGGACGCGACGCACACGACGCACACGACTATGGAGAAGTTGACCTGCCTGTAGTAGGAGTAGGCGGTGCTGGCGGCGATCATGACGATGATGGCCGCGACCCAGACGTTCATGCTCTGTCCCCGGGCAGGTTAACGACGTCGCCTAGTAAAGCCTTAATGATGGTCACGGGCATACGATCGGCGTGAAGGTCGACACCGCGATAGACATCGACATCGCCGACCAGGTCTACAACCCCAGCGACGACTCGTTCCTCCTCGTGAACGTCATGGAGATAAGGCCCGGGGAGAGGGTGCTGGACATGGGCACCGGCACGGGCATAGCCGCCCTTCACGCGGCGAAGGCCGGGGCCTCCAAGGTCACGGCCGTGGACGTCAACCCCAACGCGGTCGCGTGCGCGCGCTCCAACGCGCTCAGGAACGGGCTCAAGGTCGAGGCGGTCGAGAGCGACCTGTTCGCGAAGGTCGAGGGCCTCTACGACGTGATCACCTTCAACCCGCCGTACCTCCCCGAGGAGGGGGGGCCCTCGAGCTGGATGGAGAGGGCGTGGTCCGGAGGGGCGGACGGGTCGGACGTCGTGGTCCGGTTCCTGGAGGACGCCTGGAAGTTCCTGGCACCGGGCGGCAGGATCTACATCATCCTCTCGTCCTTCGGGAGCATCAGGACCGTCCTGAGGATGGCCAGGGAGAGGTACGAGGTCGAGATGGTCGAGGAGAGGCACATGTTCTTCGAGTCGATATTGGCGTACAGGATGGCCGCGAAGACATCCAGCCTTTGAGAATGTCAGGAAATAGTATTATTAGGCCATCGTCAGATTCGCTAGCCCCGCCGGGAGGGACCGCTTGACCGCCAAGAAGAGGAAGTACAACAACCCCGAGGACCTCGACGAGCTCTGCAGGAGCTTCCTGCTGGCGCAGGAGTCCGACAAGGGGGCCGCCCTCGAGTACTGCAAGAACTTCCTCACGGTCCTCTCGAAGAAGGACGTCACGAGAGGAGCCGTCTTATCCTCTCGCTCAAGACCTCGCTGATGACCTTCCCGTCGACCTTCCCGCGGAGCTCCTTCATCACTATCCCCATCAGGGGCCCGAGCGCCCCGTCGCCCCTCTGCCTTATGAACGCCTCGCGCTCCCTCACGACCCTGTCGCACACGGCCCTGACGTCGTCGACTGCCACGGATTCGACCCCGAGGGAGTCGGACGCGCGGGAGACGTCCCACACGTCGTTCTTGAGCATCCACGAGAGTATGTCGGGGACGGCCTCCTTCGCGAAGGCCCCCTTCGACATCGCCAGGAGGACCTCCTTGACCGTCTCGACGCCCACCCGCGATGTGTCGTGGCCGGCCTTATCCAGCTCCGGGAAGACGTTGAGGTAGACCCTCGCGACCACCTGCGGCGAGCCGACGCTGCCCGCGAGGAGCTCGAACTCGTCCTCGTAGGCGCCGTTCAGGAGCGCCTCCGCCTGCTCCCTGTTGACCCCGTAGTCCTTGACGAACCGGGAGGCCTTCGCCTCCGGCAGCTCCGGGAGGTTCAGCCTCACGCCCTCGATCATCCGCTCGTCGACGAGTATGGGCCTCACGTCCGTCTCCGGGTACATCCTGTCCTTGCCTGGGAGCGGCCTGCTGTAGACCGTCTGCCCGTCCGGGAGCGGGTCCCTGGTCTCCTCCTGGACGCCCAGTATGCCGGCGTTGGCCCTCTCGACCGCCCTCGCCAGCGCCGCCCTCGCGCGCCCCTCCTCGTCCGAGACAATGACGAACGCGTCCTCCGGGCCGACCCCGAGGTGCACGGCGATGTCCTCGACCTCGGCCCTGGTCATCCCGTAGCCGGGCAGCTCGTCCGAGTGGAACAGGCCCTTGACGCCGGACACGCGAGCGTGCGCGGCCATCTCGGCCCCCAGGCGCTTGACCCCCTGCTCGGTCCTGCCGAGGGTGCCCGCGAACTTGGGGAGCCTGACGGCGAGGACCTTCCCGCCCGCGTCCACGGCCGACTTCAGGACCCGGCAGGCGGTGCCCCTGAGAAGGGGCGTGAGGTCCCTGATGTCCGCCTCGGCCCTCTTCGCCCCGCGCCTCCTGAGGACGTCCTTGACCTCCAGGAGGGCGAGCTGGCGCTTCACCTCCTCCTCTATGTAGACGGGGATGAGCCTCAGGTCCTGGGCGCCCTTGATCTCGACCCTGGCCCCTCCGGATATGGATATGTTCAGGTCCTCCCTGATGGTCCCGATGCCCCGCCTGACCTTCTTGGTCGCCCTCAGGAGGGAGCCGAGCCTCGCGGCCACGGCCCGCGCCTCCTCCGGGGAGGTCATGTCGGGGTCGGTCGCGATCTCAACCAGCGGGATCCCGAGCCTGTCGAGCCTGTACGTGACCTCGGTCTGGTGCTCCGTGAGCTTCCTCGCGGCGTCCTCCTCGAGGCAGATGGTCGCGACTCCGAAGCGCCTGCCCTCGAGCTCGAGGGCGCCCTTCGTGGCGATGAGGGCGGTCCTCTGGAAGCCGCCCGTGTTGGAGCCGTCTATGACGATCTTCCTCATGAAGTGGACCTCGTCCACGGGGACCATGTTGAGCAACGAGGCCATCTCGAGCGACGCCTCTATGGCGAGCCTGTTGGCGTCGTGGGGCGGCTCCTCGTCGGCCTCCACCAGGCACGAGCACGGGACCGTCTGGTACCTGAACTGGAGCTTCCTCTCGGCCTCCTCCAGCGCGGCCTTGTCTATCTCGCCGAGCTCGCTCTGGGTCGGCCTCAGGCGCCTGACCACCTCGCGGTGGTGCTCGTCCACCAGCTCCGAGGCGCAGCTGCAGAAGAGCTTGCCCGTCGAGAGCTGCTGGTGGATCTCGATGCCGACCTTCAGGCCGAGGGTCGCGTAGTCCATGTCAGAGCTCCCTCCGGTCCGTGAGCTCGCCCGCGATGTTGGTGAGCATGAGCTTGTTGACCTCGGCGTAGTCGTCGGTCTGCCCCATGGCCCACATGAGCTTCACGTAGGCCGTCTCGGGGAGCATGTCCCCCACCGGGAGCGCCCCCGCGGAGATCATGTCCCTGCCCGTGGAGTAGACGTTCAGGTTCACGGCCCCCTGGAGGCACTGGGTCGTGACGACGACGTGGACGCCGTTCTTGACCGCTTTGCGGATCGAGCTGATGATCGGGTCGGAGACGTGCCCGAGGCCGGTCCCCGCGACGACCACGCCCTTCACGTGGCCGGCGATGAGGTCGAAGTGGTCCTCTTCGAAGCCCGGGTAGAAGTAGAGGAGGCTGGCCCGGCCGTCGATCCTGTCCCTGACCTCCACAGGCCCTGTGGACCGCTTCGCGTGCGGTCCCCTGAGCTCGACGGCGTGCCCCTCGACCCTGGCGAGGGGCTGGAGGTTGATGCTGTTGAAGGCGTCGCGCCTCGACGAGTGCATCTTCCTGACCTTCGTGCCCCTGTGCGCGAGGCAGTAGCTGTCCGACGGCTCCCCGTGCATCACGACGACGACCTCCCCGAGGTCCGCGTCGACGCACAGCCTGGTCGCCGCGAGCAGGTTCATCGTCGCGTCCGAGGATGGGCGGTCCGAGGAGCGCTGCGAGCCGACGCACACCACGGGGCCCGTGAGGTTCTTGAGCATGAAGGAGAGGGCCGCGGCGGTGAAGCCCATCGTGTCCGTCCCGTGGGGAACGATCACGCCTACCGCGCCGGAGTTGAGCTCCTCCGCCACGGCGCGGGCGAGGCCCTGCCAGTGGGCGACCGTCATGTTCTCGCTCAGTATGGAGTACAGGACCTTCGCGCGCACGTTGCAGAGGTCCATGAGCTCCGGGACCGAGAACACCAGCTCCTCCGCGGACTTCGCCGGGTGGACCGCCCCGGTCCTGTAGTCGACGTAGGAGGCGATCGTGCCGCCCGTGGATATGACCGCGACGTCCTTCCTCCCCCCGTCCCTCGGGAGCTCCTTCCTGGCCGAGTCCTTCGGCTCCCGCTTCGACACGAGGGCGACCTTGGAGCCCTCCGTGACGCGGACTCCGATGTTGTACCCGCTGGCGAGCTTGAGCGTGATGATGGACTCGTCGCTGAACTCGTGGCGCGGCATGAGGACGCCCACGTACGACCCGTCCCCCCTCTGCACCGACACGGTGTCGCCGACCGACGCGCCGGCCGCCTTCAGCAGCCCCGCCGCGAGGCCAGTGTGAGTCATCGGGCGGTAGAAGGTGTCTGCCGTCTTAAATGGTTTGCCCGGTGCTGGAGGACGGCTCTGAGGCAATGTTCATATGAGCCGAACCTGATGCCCTGGCCGGTAGCATAGGATGAGAGTTCTGGCCGTAGGGGGAGGGGCGCGCGAGCATGCGATCGTCAGCGCGCTGTCGAGGTCCGGAGCCGACGTGTTCGTCTGCATGAAGAACAGCAACCCCGGCATAGCCAGGCTCGCGAAGGGCGTGGCCCTGGTGGACGAGACCGACGTGGCCAGGGTCGTCGGGCACGCCAGGGGCTGGGGCGTCGAGCTGGCCGTCGTCGGGCCCGAGGCCCCCCTCGAGGCGGGGCTCGCGGACGGGCTCGAGTCGGCCGGGATACCGGCCGCGTCGCCCAGGAAGGCCGCGGCGAGGATCGAGACCTCCAAGAGCTTCATGAGGAACCTCATGGAGAAGCACCGGGTGAGGGGCGCCGTCAGGTTCTGCGAGGCGGAGACGAAGGAGGACGTCCGGGCGGCCCTGGACGAGCTTGGGACCGAGGTGGTGGTCAAGCCCGTGGGCCTCACCGGGGGCAAGGGCGTCAAGGTCTTCGGCGAGCACATGATGACGCGCGAGGACGTCTTCGCCTACGCGGACGAGATCGCCTCCAAGCGCATCGGGGGCGGCGCGAGGATGGTCATCGAGGAGAAGCTGGTCGGCGAGGAGTTCACGGTCCAGGCGTTCTGCGACGGGAGGAGGGTCGTGCCGATGCCCGCCGTCCAGGACCACAAGCGCGCCTACGAGGGCGACAAGGGGCCGAACACCGGCGGCATGGGCTCGTACTCGCAGGCGGATGGCCTCCTGCCCTTCCTGAGGAGGGAGGACTACGACGGCGCCGTGTCGATCATGTCCGACACGCTGGCCGCCCTCAGGGAGGACGGCTCCGAGTACCGGGGGACCCTCTACGGGCAGTTCATGGTCACCAAGGACGGGCCGAAGGTCATCGAGTTCAACGCGAGGTTCGGGGACCCCGAGGCGATGAACGTCCTCACCCTGCTGGAGAGCGACTTCGCCGCCATATGCGGGGGCATGGCCGGCGGGAGCCTCTCCGGGAGCGGGGTGCGGTTCGGGCCCAAGGCGTCCGTGTGCAAGTACGTCGTCCCGCAGGGGTACGGCTCGAAGCCGTTGGCCGGAGAGGAGATAAGGGTGGACGAGAGGGCCATCGCGGCCGCCGGTGCGGTGCTCTACTACGCCAACGTGAACGAGAGGGACGGGAAGGTCTACACCACGACCTCCAGGGCCGTCGGCGTCGTGGGCGTGGCGGACGGCCTCGAGGAGGCCGAGCGCAGGGCCGAGGAGGGCGTGGGGCACGTGACCGGCAAGGTCTTCGTGAGGCACGACATCGGGAAGAGGGACATGCTCGACGCGAAGGTCGCCAGGATGAACGCGATAAGGGGGCGGGCCGGATGATGAACCTGGAGAGGGTTGTCTCGAAGATAGAGGAGGAGCTGGACGAGAAGGACCAGATCAGGGAGGTAGCCCTGAAGTCGTCGAGGGCGGTCGTGCGCCTCTCGGGGAACGTGCTCAAGTCGCTCCACAGGGAGGAGGAGCTCGACGACCAGCTGGACGACCTGAAGGACGAGGCCTCGCGCCTGTCGAGCCTGCTCGCGGACCACCCTGACCTGGCCTCGGCCGGCTACGTCGAGAGCGCCTTCCAGGAGTACTCCGAGGTCGGGATCATGCTCTCGATACTGGAGAAGGACGACGTGCCGTCGCCGGAGGACCTGGGCGTCGAGAGCGTGCCGTACCTGCTCGCGCTCGGCGACACGGTCGGGGAGCTGCGGAGGTTCTGCCTGGACGAGCTCAAGCGCGGGAACGTCATGAGGGCCAACTACTTCCTGGACAGGATGGAGGACATCCACACCGCCCTGATGCGCTTCGACTACCCCGACGCGATAGTCGCGATAAGGAGGAAGCAGGACGTCGCCAGGAGCCTCCTCGAGAAGACCCGCGGGGAGGTGGCCGTAGCCGCCAGCGCGAGGAACCTGCAGGACAGGATCGACGACCTCCTGAAGAAGGTCTGAGGCTCACTGGAAGTGCTTCTTCAGGATGTTCTCGATGTCGCCCCTGGGGCGGACGCCCGTGACGCGCTCGACCTGCTCGCCCTTCTTGAAGAATATCAGGGTCGGGATGCCGCTTATGCCCAGGGACATCGCCGTCCCGGGGCTCTGGTCGGTGTCGAGCTTCGCGAACGTGACCCTGCCCTTGTAGTCCTTCGCGAGCGCCTCGAACGTCGGGGCGAGCATCCTGCACGGCCCGCACCACGGGGCCCAGCAGTCGACCACAAGCTTCTCGGACGCCTTCACCACGGACTGGAAGTTGGAGTCCGAGACCTCAACGATGTCACCTGACACTGCATTCACCTACGGATGTGCCGGTAAGCGCCTCATGGATATTTCAGCCTATGCCAGGGGCTACTTCTTCCTCTGCTTCTGGGGCTTCGCGATGAACATCAGCGCGACGAGTATCGCCATGATGATCACGCCCACCGTGAGTATTGCGCCCACCGGGTTGCCCTGCGAGCCGACGTAGATCGTCTTTGAGTAGACGTTGTTGCCGTCGCTGAACTCCACGAGGCCGAGCCCGTCGTCTATGACCACGGTCACGACGTGCTCACCCTCGGCTATGTTGGCCCACGTCCAGTTGTGGACCAGCTCCTTGCTCCCGCCCGCCGCGAGGGAGAACTCCTGCTCGCCGAGCAGGATCCCGTCGGCGAAGAAGCTCGCCTTCACGTCCTCCGCGTCGACCGTCCCCGTGTTGTACACGGTCGCGGTGATGGTTATCGGCTCGACGACCTTGACCTCGTACTCCCTCACCTCGGTGACGGAGTCGGACGACTCCGCGCTCTTGGACGTCGCGTTGACCCTCACCTTGATCGTCTGGGCCTCCCCCGGCATGGTCACGGTTAGGTTGAACCTGCCCGTGGCGGAGGAGCCCGTGGACGGCGAGACCGACGAGCCGGTCTTGTTGTCCGCGACTATCTCGGCCTTGTACGTGAAGTTCGTCCCCTCGGTCTCCGCCGGGCCGCCCGTGACCGTCAGGCTGCACGACACCTTCTCGAGGGTGCCTGCGAACGTGGGTATGGTCAGGGATATCTCGACCGGCGTGTAGGCCGACGCGTTCCCGACAGCGCCGAGCAGCGAAGCGCCGGGCGCCATCAGCAGCGCGGCCGCGAGGAGGGCCATGACCGCCCTGTCGGCCGTCGTCACTTGGGACCACCCCTCCCGAAGCCCTTGCGCCTCCTAAGGACGAAGAACGCCACGACGAGCGCGGCGAGCGACGCCGCGAGACCGACGTCCAGGTAGATCCGGCCTATGTCGTACTCGTACGTCACGTCGCCCCTCGTCACATCCAGGCCTCCCGGGCCTATGACGATGTCGGGGAGCAGCACCTGCACCGCGCCCAGGGCGTCGGCCCCGCTGCCGAGCGAGGAGCGGGCGTGCACGACCGCGACAGCCTTGGGGTCGGCCGTGAGGCTCGTCGCGGTGAACTCCACCGCGAGCTCCTTGGACCCGAAGGCGGCGAGGGTGATGTTCTTGACCTCCTCCCCGGTCGCCGGGTCCACCACCCTCGCGGACCAGCCCGAGGCGTTCAGCGCGTCGGAGTTGGACACCGAGAGGAGGTACTCGTCCCCGATGTTGCCGGTGTTGTTGAGCAGGAACTTGGAGGTCGTGACGTTGGAGCCGGTCGGGGAGGACGCGTTCGCGGCCTCGACGGAGACGGAGTAGACCGGGGAGACGACCACCTTGAGGTCCACTGTCGCGCGGGCCGAGCTCTGCGAGCCCGACCTGACCGTGACGGTGATGGTGTTGTTGCCCGCCTCCGCCGCCGACCCGACGGTGACCTCGGCCACCATGTAGGCCGTGTCGCCGTTCGTCCCGAAGTCTATGGCGACCTCCTCCGGGGAGAAGGCGAGGTCGAAGCCTGTGTTGGTGTACGTGAACGTGTAGGTGTCCGCTATGTTGCCGGTGTTGACCAGCTCCACGACGTAGCTCACGGACTGGCCGGGGGCCAGCGTCGCCGTCCTGTTCTCGTCCCAGCGTGCCTCGACGGAGCGCTCGGTGTCCCTCGTGAGGGCGAGGTCGATGTAGACGCTGTCGCCCCCGAGGGCTATGTCGGCCGTGCGGCCGTAGGTGACGCTCATGCCGCCCTCGGTCCTCACCGCGCTCGAGCTGACCGTGTAGTCGCCGGACGGCAGCAGGAACTGGAAGTACCCGTCCCCGGACGGGACGAATGAGAGGCGCGTGTTGTTGGTGACGGCTATGACCTCCTCCGTGGCCGGGGCGCCCGCCACGGTCAGGCGGCCCTCCAGGTACTCGCCCACCGACAGCTGCACGGCGGCCGTGGCGCCCTCGTTCCTGGGCACCGGGAGGTAGGATATCGACACGCGCCTGTCGACGGAGCGCGAGACGTAGACCGTGTAGTCGCCGGGCTGCACCTGCGCGGAGAACACGCCGGACGAGTCGGTCTGGAACGAGGCGTACATCCCGTACCTGCTGTTCGGGAACACCTCGATGCTGGCCGTGATCGGGTCCCCGTCCTCGTCGACGACGGTCCCGCTGACGGTGGTGTTGTCGAGCCTGGTCGAGAGCGACGGGTCGAGGGCGACGTCGTCCGTGCCCACGACGATCAGCTGCTCGCTCCACCGCTCGACGTACATGCTGGTGTCGCCGGCGTGCTCGATGTCCTCGAGGAGGAAGAGCAGGGCGTACTCGCCCGGCGGAAGGGCCAGGGAGTAGTCCCCGTACCTGGTCGACTGGTTGACGGCCTGGATCCCCTCGGACGAGGTGGCCGTCACGGTCACGACCTTCGTCGCGACGGTGTCGCCGATGCTTATGATCCCTGAGACATCGTAGGCGCGCTCGAGGTGGATGTCATGGTCGGGGTCGGCCGCCGAGGCCTCCATGGTCCCCATGGACGCGTACGGCGTCGTGCCGATCCTGCCGGTCGCGTACACCGAGTACTCGCCGGGCATCAGGAAGACGGAGTATGAGAGCGCGATCGGGTCGACCGAGAGCTCCTCAGGGCCCGAGAACTCTATGCTTATGTCCTGGGCCGCCCCGAGGACGCTGCCCTGGACCTGGACCCTCAGGACCGCGCCTATGTCGAGCTCGAAGGCGGAGCCGCTCGGCTCCAGGGTGAATGTCGACTCGTGCTGCCACCACGCGCCCGGCGTGTTGGTCAGCTCCTGGTCCACGACCACGGTGTATGGACCGGGGATGAGCATGGCCGAGTACCGGCCGGACGCCCCCGAGGCCGCCTCGACGGTGGCGAGGCCCGTGGTCGGGTCCGGGACGAACGAGATGGTCACTCCGGTGATCCCTGCCCCGTCCGATGTCAGGAGGCCCGTTACCTCGACCGCGTCGGAGAGGGCCACGAAGGCCGTGTCCTCGATGTCGGAGGCGTACAGGAGCTCCTGGGACCACGAGGAGAAGCCCGGGTCCGCCAGGGACACGGTCACCTCCTCGCCCTTGGGGAAGACGACGCTGAACGAGCCGTCCTCGTAGCTCTTCGCGGTGTGGACGTAGCCGTCGGCGTCGGTGACGGATATGCCGCCGAAGGGGGCCTTCTCGACGGGCGACGGCTCGGCGTCGCCGTCCGCGTCCTTGTAGAGCGTCCCGGATATCCTCACGCCCTGGGAGAGGGTGATGACGAGCCCTGTCCGGTCGCCGTCGACCGACAGCTCCCCCCCGTAGACGCCGGAGCCGGTGTGTGAGTTGACCACGACGCCGTACACCCCCTGCGGGAGCAGCACGTCGAAGCCCCCGAGGTTGTCGCTCTTGGCGACAACGCGCGCGCCCGTGGCGCAGACGAAGGCGATGTCCTCGGACTTGAGGACCGACCCGCTCGGGGCCTTGAGCCCGCCGGTGACCTTGAAAGCCTCGTGCACGGGCAGGGCGCCCGTGACAGAGGCCGACTCCCTGAGGTCCACGACCATCGCGCCCGAGTAGGGGCCCGAGCCGGTCGCGTGGACCGCCTGGAGGGTGTACCTCCCCGCGGGGACCTCGAGCCTGACCCACCCGTACCCGTCCGTGAGGCCGGAGAGCGAGGAGAGGGGGTCGAAGTCGTCCGTGAGGGCGTAGGCCGCGTACGGGGCCGGGGCACCGTCGACGGTGACCCTGACGCTGACCGTGCACGCGTCCCAGAGAGTCACGTTCCTGGTGGACGCCGGGACGGTCTCGAAGCTGAACCTCTCGTCGAAGACGGTCTTCCCGTCCTCTGTCGTCGTCATGACGTACCTGGAGCCTAGGAGCATGCCGAAGGAGTAGGCGCCGTCCCCCGCCGTGACGGCGGAGAACTCCGCGTCGGAGGCCAGGTCGTCCAGCACCAGCTCGACGCCTGCCGCAGGGGACCCGTCGGGGTTGAGGAGGTACCCGCCGAGCCTCGCGGGCTCGACCGCGAGGTCGAGGTTGGCCTTCTCGCCCGCCGAGATGTTCTCGGCCTCGGCGACCGTGAGGTTGGCGCCCATCACGATCGCGTAGATGTCGTACTGCCCGGGGGACACGTTGCCGTCGTAGGAGCCCTCGGGGGCGTCGAACTCGAAGGTCGCGCCGGTGGCGGTGTCGACCGCGTACACCTCGACGTCCTCCATGAGGATGTCCGTGTCGGCGGTGTAGTTGCCCTCCCCGTCGACGTCCCAGAAGACGTCGCCGTACACGCGCGAGGCCTTCATGACGTGGTCCTTCGTGATGATGTAGTCGAGGACGCCGTCCCCGTCCAGGTCCTGCCTGACCCGCATCGCCTGGTCGTCGGTGACGTTGAACTCCATCCTCGCGACGATGTTGGAGCCGGTGAGTCCCGGGTTGACGGCCGACCCGTCCGATATGATGACGGTGACCTCCCCGAAGGGCGCGAGCAGCGAGTACCTCCCCAGCGCGTCGGTCCTGACCTGCTGGTGGGGTATGCCGTACTCGTCCTGGACGGTGACCCACAGGCCCTCGGCCGGGTAGCCCTCCTCGGTCGTCACGGTCCCGTTGACGTAGGCCCCGTGGTAGTACTTCAGGAACACCGTCCCGCTGTTGTAGAGCGACGAGGCGCTGTAGTCGACCACGCCCTCGATCTCCCCGGCAGTTATCTGCTCGTAGAGCTCCAGGGCCTCCTCGTAGCTCACCGCGCGCCAGTCGGCGCTGTGGAGCGCGACCTGGCCTGACGGCCACGGGTTGTAGTAGGCGGTCCTGTAGACCGCCCTGAAGTGGGTCATGTTCCAGCCGGGCATCGGGGCGTTCTTCTGGACGGAGCCGGACACGCCGGGCAGGCCGTCGTTGGCCGCGCCTATGTCGGTCCCGCTGAACCCGCACATCGCCCTGTAGAACATGCTGTCGTAGAACATGTCCGTGTACTCGATCTCGTAGCTGTAGATGACCATGTCAGCCGTTACCTCGTCGAGGTCGTAGGCTATGCCGTTGCTGTCCACGGCCTTGATGGTGAAGAAGTCGACCGGGGTGGAGCCGTCTATGCGCCTGTCGGAGAGCTTCGCCGGCGCGTAGAAGATGCCGGTCTGGTAGGCCGACGTGGGGAACAGTCTGGAGTCGACGTTGAAGTACCTTATCTCCCAGCCGGTCACCTCGCACACCCTGTCGTACAGGCCGACGACGGAGTCCGCCCCGGCCTTCTCTATCTCGACCCTGCCGGCGACGATCCTCGCGTTGGCCTCGGTGAGGTCGGGGGACATCGGCCCGTAGACGTCCGGGTCGGAGAGCACCTCGTCGATCACCGGCTGGCCCGGGCCCTCGATGATCTCCTGCATGCGGTCGGGGTCCACGCCGTAGGCGTCCATGGCCTGGACGACGCCCTCCTCGGCCGCGCCGCCTATGCGGTAGGCGCCCTGTATCAGCCTGAAGGCGAACAGGGCGACCGCGTCGTCCTCGCTCTGGGCCATGATGGCGTTCCCCGTGAACTGGTAGCCGTTCTGGAAGTTGTCCGCCACGGTCGGGTGGTCCCCGTCCGCGACGGCCTCGAAGCCGTAGTCCCACCACGCGACGTACGCGGGCCTGCTGCTCATCGGGTAGATGTCGGAGTCCTGCTCGGAGAACCAGTCCCAGGCCGCTGGGTAGTAGTAGGTCGGCAGGGGCAGCGAGTAGCCGAAGGCGCCCAGGTACCAGTTGGAGCCGTTGTACTCGTCGTACCCGCCCGGCCTCATGAAGCTGGGCATGCTGAAGTAGATCTCCTTGTCGTAGGCCCGCTTCGTCTCGGAGGGGATGCCCGCGTCCACGCTGTACCAGACGTTGGGGAGCAGGATCATGAACCCGAGGAAGAGGACGCCCACGACATGGCGCACCTTCACGCTCTTGCGGATGGTCCCGAACAGCGACCCGCTCGCGCCGGCCATCGCCTTGCGCACGGAGTTGAAGTCCAGGCCGTCGACTATGATAACGAACACCCACGCCGCGGATATCGCGAACGCCGGGGACGCGTTGATCATGAACCTGCTCGCGGATATCGCCATGAATATCGAGGCCGCGAGCCAGACGACCATGAAGACGTACGCCGCGCCGGTGCGCTTCGGCACCCGCATGAGCGCGTACATCAGCCCCGCCAGGGACAGGAAGAACGTGACCATGCCGAATGAGAGCGCGAGCTCCGAGAACTGGGGCGCCCGCGCCTCCGCGATGGTGGTGTACAGCTTGCTCTGGCTGAAGTAGCCCTGCCCGGTCATTATGGCCTCGCCGAGCCACGGGTAGAAGAGGCTGATGACGCCCACGATCCCGGCGGTCACGCCGACGATGGCCGGGAGAGACAGCGTCCACGGGACGTCCCTCGACACCACGAACATGATGCCGAAGAAGAGCGCCCCCGCGGTCAGCAGCACCGGCACGAGGAACCTGTCGTTGAAGAACGAGTCGATGTAGTTGGCGTAGTACGGGAACGCCAGGAGGTACCCGAAGCCCATCGCGACCAGGATGACCATGGTCACGCTCGTGGAGTCCTGGCCCCTGAACATGTTGAAGAAGAGCTCCACGATGTAGTAGACGAGTATGATGACCGTGACGTAGGCGAAGCCGACCCAGGTCATCATTAGGGCGGCGTAGGCCGCGCCCGCCATGAGGGCGTAGAGCACCGCGGTGCGGCTCCCGGCGAAGTACGCCTTGAGCCCCGAGACGACCGAAGCCCGGCTCCTCCAGCTCTCGACCCACCTCCTGTGCTCCTGGACCCTTATGGCCCTGAGCAGGAAGAAGAAGGTGGTGACTATGAGGAACAGGATGAGGGCGTCGTGGTCGGCGTTGGACAGGACGGTCCTCTGGATGTGCGCCGGCATCAGCGCGAAGAGGAACGCGGCGGTCATGCCCACCCTCCGGCCGAACACCTCCCTGCCAAGGAAGTAGACCGGGACCACGGTCAGGGCGCCCCAGAAGGCCGTCGACCATACGAGGAAGAAGCCCGCGGAGTCGCTGACCGAGTCGAAGAGCCCCTGCGCCAGCACCGCCGGTATCGCGACGGACATGCTGTACATCGGCGGCCTCGGGTTGACGAGGTTGTCGGGGTAGTTGAGCAGGGGGTCCTTGAAGAGGTTGAGGCCGGTGTCGATGTGGTAGTCGATGATCCTGCGCCAATAGTAGGAGTCGGACCCGCCCGAGACGATGTAGTCGTTCTCTGCAGACGTCTCGTAGGCGAAGTACGACCGCACGAAAAGCGCGAGCAGGACCGCGAAGGTCAGCATCAGCAATGCCGGCCCGTTGGTTCTCATCCACTTTCCCAACTCGCTCGGCCCCCCGCCCCCCCTCGAAAGCTTGGGCATAAAGGACCTAGCAGGACTATCCCTTGCTTCGGCCAACGATAACTCCACCTAGTGCGATAGTAGGCTGGGGATGCCTGGGGTGCTATATATACGTTAGGGGCCACTTCCTACGGAAGTGGCGCGCCGAAACGGCCCATCTGGCACGTCACCCTTTGGCACAGCGGCGGACCCCTCCGGGGGGCGTCAGTGCCCGGCGCAGGCCGAGGCGGTCTCCTCCGCCAACCTCCGGGCGGCCGCGGCGGGGTCCGGGGCCTCGTAGATCGCCCTGCCGACTATGACGAAGTCCGCCCCCGCCCTCAGCGCGTCGGAGGCGCTCCCGCCCTGGGCCCCGACGCCCGGCGTTATGATCTCCATGTCGCCGACGATCCTCCTCAGGGCGGCTATCCTCTCGGGCCTCGTCGCAGGCGCGACTATGCCCCTCGCGCCGGAGGCCTTCGCAAGCGCCGCGAGCCTGTCCGCGACGGGCGCCGTGAACTGCTTCCCGCCCGGGTGGCTCATCTCCGTGAGCACGAACACCTGCCCCTTCGCGGCGTCGACGCACGCCTTGACCGAGTCGTCGCCCGCGAACCCGTGGCATATGACCGCCGACGCGCCCCTGGCCATCGCCTGCTCGACTATGAGCCGGTTGGTGTTCGGGATGTCGGAGATCTTGAAGTCGCAGATGACCTGCCTGACCTCCGAGAGCTCGGTGATCATCCCGGGGCCCGCCCCCAGGACCAGCGGCCAGTTGATCTTTATGGCGTCGACGTGGTCCCTCACCTCCCCCACGATGCGCATCGCGTCCTCCCTGGCGGTGACGTCCAGCGCGAGTATGACCCGCGTGTTCTTCTCGATCCTCATGGCCGGTTAATCCGCCGGGGGCCGGTTAATCCTTTTGGGAGGGGCGGGGCGAATCTGTTCAATAGCCGCGACCGCATACGAGGTGCCGTGTCCGAGGTCAGGCGGATGAAGATGGGGTCGGCGTACACGGGGCGGCTGCCCGAGGGCTGCGTCCTCTGCGAGAAGGGGGCCAAGATGGTCCTCCTCGTGACCGGCAGGTGCGCGAGGAGGTGCTGCTACTGCCCGCTGTCGGCGCAGAAGAAGGGCAGGGACGTCTTCTTCGCCAACGAGAGGAGGGTGCGGACAGTCGGGGAGGCGCTCGACGAGGCGGCCCTCATGGACGCCCTCGGGACCGGCATCACCGGCGGTGACCCGCTCATCGCGGTCCAGAGGACCGCGGACTCCATCAGGGCCCTGAAGGAGCGGTTCGGCCCCGAGCACCACATACACCTCTACACCTCCACCACCGACACGGGGAGGATAGGGAGGGTCGCGCGCGCGGGCCTGGACGAGATACGGTTCCACCCGCCCGCCGGACTGTGGACGAGGCTCGAGGGGAGCGACTTCGCGAAGGCGCTGCGCTTCTCCAAGCGGAAGGGGATGGCCACGGGCCTCGAGGTGCCCGCGCTGCCCGGCCGCGGGAAGGAGCTCGCCGCGCTCGTCCGCTCCGCCGACGCGCTCGCCCTCGACTTCGTGAACCTCAACGAGCTGGAGTTCTCCGAGACGAACTGGAAGGCGCTGAGGGCGGCGGGGTCCGAAGTGAAGGACGACGTCTCGTCCGCGGTGCTCGGGAGCGAGGGGGTGGCGATGGGGCTGCTGAGGTCGGGCGCCGGCGTCCCGCTCCACTACTGCTCCTCCTCGTTCAAGGACGGGGTGCAGCTCAGGAGGAGGATCGCCCGGCGCGCGCGGAACGTGCGGCGGCCGCACGAGCTGCTGACCCGCGACGGCACCCTGCTCAAGGGCGTCGTGGAGACCGACGACCCCGAGGGCGTCGCGGGCATGCTGATCATGGACCACGACGTCCCGCCGAGGCTAATGTGCATAGACGAGGAGAAGGGGCGGCTCGAGGTGGCCGCGTGGGTCCTGGAGGAGCTGGCGCCGCAGCTGGGGCTCGATTCATACATGGTCGAGGAGTACCCGACGGCGGACAGGCTCGAGGTCGAGCGCAGGCCGCTCAGGCGACGCTGATGCTCTGGATGTTGTGGTGCCTGGAGACTATCTCCCTGGCGATCCTCAGGTTCCGGCCGTTCTTGCCTATGGCCTTCCCCTTCACCTTCGGGTCCACGGTCACCGTCGCGTGTATGATGGTCCCGCGGTCCTCGAGCGCGACCGACTGCACGCTGTAGGTGTGGAAGACGTTCTTCACGAAGGTCTCCGGGTCCTCGGAGTACTCTATGACGTGTATGTTCTTCCCCGTGAGGTTCTTGAGGCGTATGACGTTCTCCCCCTTCTTCCCCACGGCCCTGGAGCCCTGGTTCTTCTCCACCACGAACACGAGCTTCTCCTCGGTCTCGAGGCAGTCCTTCACCTGGGTCCCCGTGACCTTCTCGAACAGGGAGATGTACCGGAGGGTGTCCCCCGTAAAGGTGATGTCGCCCATCTGGACCAGTCCTTCACGCCGAGAGGATGTTCGAATCCCCTGGGCTCACTATGGCGAGCGCGGATATCGGGAAGGGCTTCCCGCAGGCGGCGCCCAGCTCGACGTTCGTCCCGGAGAAGGCGAGGAGCTTCACGCCCTTGGCGTCGAAGCCCTCCCTGTCCGGGCAGTTGCTGGCGAGGACGACCATCCTCGCCTCGCCCTTCCTCACGCTCTTCCTCGCCTCTGCGAGGCCGAACCTGACGTCACCCGACGAGGCCGCCGTCTTCAGGGCTCTAGCGATGTCCATGCTCACGCACCTTCCTTCTTGGCCGGGGACCAGACCAGGTTGACCGCGCCAGTACCGACTGTAACCGGCTGACCAACTATAATGTTTTCGACCACGCCCTCGAGCGTGTCCACCTCTCCCGTTATCGCCGCGCGGAGCAGGTGGGTCGAGGTGATCTCGAACGCCGCCCTAGCGAGGACGCTCGACTTGCGCCCGGATATGCCGTGCCTGCCGATCGCCTTCACGTCGCCGTCGTTGGTCATGAGGTCCGCGACGAGCATGATGTGCCTTATGTCGACCGTGAGGCCCTGCTCGTCCAGCGTCTTCGACGCCTCGATTATGAGCGAGTTCCTCGCGGCCTCGATGCCCAGCACCTCGAAGATCTCGAGGATGCTGTTCGTCGTGGTGTTGGCCCTGTCGACGTGCTCTATCTCCAGGACCTTCTCCAGGTTGGAGCCCTCGGTGTAGACCACGTACTTGCCGCTGAGCTTGCGTATCACGGCCCGCGTGATGCCCTCGATGCCCTTGATCGGGGTGTGCTTCGTGTCCTCGGATATCCTCTGGAGCTTCTTGTAAGACGGCTCGTCGCACTTGATCACGACGTTGCCCTCGCGCATCTCGGCCAGGCCCTTGAGGCCCTTCGCCTTGTTGAGCCTCTTGAGGACGTCCTCGGGGGTGATGGACTTGCGCTCCATCTTCCTCCTCTCGAGCTTGACGAGGACCTCCATGTTGTTGATGTCCGTCTCGACGTCCGCGATGTCTATGACCCTGGTCAGCTCGATGTTTGAGGCGATCTGGCGGACCTTCTCGAGGTCCTCCTGCGCCGCCTTCTCCAGGTGTATCTCCATGATCGGGGTGCTGGGCACGCGCCTCGCGTCCACGATCTCGATGAGCCTCGGCAGGCCGAGCGTGACGTTCATCTCCGCGACGCCCGCGTAGTGGAACGTCCTCATGGTCATCTGCGTGCCGGGCTCGCCTATGCTCTGCGCGGCGAGGATGCCCACGGACTCGCTCGGGTCGATCCTGTGCGTCTCGTGCCTGTCGCAGGTGAGCTCCAGTATCCGCCTCAGGTGCTTGTCGGGGACGTTGGTGCCGTCCAGGCGGCCGGCGATCTCGTGCAGGACCTCCCACGGGAGCCTCCTGCCCATGTCGTCGACCATCTTCTTGAGCTTGACCTCGAACGGGGTGGACCTCGTGACCTTGGCCGGGACCTCCTTCTTCTCGATCTTGACCTTCTTGAGGGGCTTCTCCTTCTTCTTCTTGGGCGCCCTCTCCTTGGTCTTGCCCGCGGCCATGACCTGCTTGAGCTTCCTCTCGCCTATGAGCTTCTCGATCTCCCTCAGGGTCTTCTCGTTGGCCCTGGCCACCTTGGTGAAGGTGTAGCCGGCCTCGACGAGCTTCTCGGCCGTCTTGGCGTCGACGCCCTTGCTGACGAAGACCTCGGTCGCGTCCTTAGCGGTCATGGATCATCCCTCCTCCCCGCCGCCGACGTCGAAGTCCGGCTCCTCCTCCGCCTCCGGCTCCTCGGGCGTCTCGAGCAGGTCCCTGTCCTGGATGCCGTAGCTCACGACGCCCTTCTCCTGGACCTTGGCGATGAGCTCGCCCTTGTCGCCCAGAACGCTGAGTATGATGTCGTCCACGTCCACGGCCTCGCCCTGGACGCTCCTCGTCGGGTCGATGCCGTCCTCGCCGTACTCGAGCTGGATGATCGTGCCGGCCGTGTTCCTGACGGAGCCGTCCTGCATGACCTTCAGGTCCTCGAGGGCGTTGATGAGCCTCCTCTGCATGTAGCCGGACCTGGAGGTCCTGACCGCGGTGTCGACGAGCCCCTCCCTGCCGCCCATCGAGTGGAAGAAGTACTCGGTCGGCGTCAGCCCGCTCTTGTAGGAGTTCTTGATGAAGCCCCTCGCCTCGGAGCCGAGGTCGCCCTTCTTGAAGTGCGGGAGGGTGCGGTTCCAGTACCCCCTGGACAGGCGCTCGCCACGGACGGCCTGCTGCCCTATGGCGCCGGCCATCTGCGACAGGTTGAGCATCGAGCCCCTCGCGCCGCACCTGGCCATTATGACGGCCGAGTTCTCCATGCCGAGGTGCCTGCCCGCGATCTGGCCCGCGGTGTCCCTCGCCTTGCCCAGCACCTTCATGATCTCGACCTCGAGCGTCTCCTCGAGGGACCGGCCGGGCATCTGCTCGAGCTCGCCGCGCCTGTAGGCGCCGACGTGCTCCTCGACCTTCAGCCTCGCCTGGGTCATCGCGTCGTCTATCTCGCGCTTGGCCTGGTCGGGGATGTCCTCGTCGTCTATGCCGGTCGTGAAGCCGCGGACCATTATGGCGCCTATGGCCATCTTGGTCGACCTGTCGATGAAGAGCCTCGCGGTGTCGGGGCCGTAGTCCCTGGACAGCTTGTCCAGGATGCGCCCCTTGAACGCGCCTATGGCCTTCTCGTCGATGGTTCCCGCGACCAGCTCGCCGTTGCGTATGACCACGAACGAGTCGTGCTCGCACGCCTCCTTCTTGCACTCGTCGCACCTCTGGCAGATGGACGACTTGAAGGTCATGTGCAGGTCCTTGGGCAGGATGAGGCTGAAGAGCTGCTTGCCGCCCCAGTAGTCGACCCCGCCCTCCTTGCCCGCGGGCTTGGGCATCTCGAGCATCGGGGTCTTCTCCATGATCCTCAGGGTCTCCTCCCTCGTGAACCTCGAGTCCTCGTGCGTGAGGAGGAACGCGCCCGTGATGTGGTCGTGGATGCCCCCTATGACGGGGCCGCCGAACCTCGGGCTCAGGATGTGCTCCTGGACCCTCATCAGGACCTTGGCCTCGGCCCTCGCCTCCTCGCTCTGGAGCACGTGGAGGTTCATCTCGTCGCCGTCGAAGTCGGCGTTGTACGGCGGGCACACGCACAGGTTGAACCTGAAGGTCTTGTGGGGCATGACCCTCACCTCGTGCGCCATGATGGACATCCTGTGCAGGGACGGCTGCCTGTTGAACAGGACTATGTCGCCGTCCATCAGGTGCCTCTCGACGATGTACCCGGCCTCGATCCCCTCGGCGACGGTCGCCGCGTTCTTGTCCGTGATCTTGATCCTGCGGCCGTCCGAGCGGATGACGTAGTTCACACCCGGCTTGTACGCGGGGCCAGGCGGGGCCGGTCCGCGCGCGGCCATCTCCTTCGCCGCGGCCAGGTTCTTGTCCGTGACCCTTATGGGCACCGTGAGCTCCCTCGCGGCCGCCTCCGGCACCCCGACCTCGTTGACCGAGAGCATCGGGTCCGGGGATATGACCGTCCTGGCGGAGAAGTTGACCCTCTTGCCGGACAGGTTCGACCTGAACCTGCCCTCCTTGCCCTTGAGCCTCTGGACGAGGGTCTTCAGGGGCCTGCCCGACCTGTGCCTCGCGGGCGGGATGCCCGAGGTCTGGTTGTCGAAGTAGGTCGTGACGTGGTACTGCAGGAGCTCCCAGAGGTCCTCGACGATGAGCTGGGGCGCGCCCGCGTCCCTGTTCTCCCTCAGCCGCTGGTTGATCCTCAGGACGTCGACGAGCTTGTGCGTGACGTCGTCCTCGGACCTGTCGCCGGACTCGAGGGTGATGGACGGCCTCACCGTCACCGGCGGGACCGGCAGCGCGGTCAGGACCATCCACTCCGGCCTCGAGACCGTCGGGTCCATGCCGAGCGCTATCAGGTCGGCGTCGGGTATGCGCTCAAGCCTCTCCCTGACCTCCTTGGGGGTGAGCTTGTGCCCCTCCTCCCTGAAGGTCGTGGGCTTGTCGAGCGTTATCTTCAGCTGGACGGTGCTGCAGTGCGGGCAGGTGGTCCTCGAGGCCGCGTCCTTCGCCGCCTCCTTGGTGACCGTGGCGGTGTCCAGGGTGTCGCCGCCGAGCTCCTCCATCCTGTCCCTCTGCTTGATGTACTCGGCAGCCTGCTCGCCCGTGAGCAGCAGCCTGCCGCAGGAGCGGCAGGTGGACTGCAGGAGCTTCTTGATCTCCTTGACGTAGCCCACGTGGATGACCGGCATCGCCAGGTCGATGTGCCCGAAGTGGCCGGGGCACTCGTCGACCTTCTTCCCGCAGGTCTTGCACCTGAGGCCGGGCTCTATGACCCCGAGGTGGGGGTCCATCAGGCCCATGTCTATCGGGAAGCCGTCGTCGTCGTAGGTGTCGGCGGTGATGATCTTCGTCGCGCTCATCTTCCGTATCTCGTCCGGGGACAGCTGCGCGAACTTTATCGCAGATATCCTCTTGGTCACGCCTGAGATCATCATTTCAAGTCCTCCAGCTGAAGGCGCATGACCACGCCTAACGAGAGCAGCTCGTCGAGGAGCAGCTTGAAGGCGTACGAGGTCTGCACCTGGTAGATCTTCGAGTTGTTCCCGCAGACGGGGCACCTCAGGGTGCCGCGCCTGTCGAGTATGGCGATGTGGCCGCAGCTCGGGTTGCCGCAGACGTACTGGAGCGTCCCGTCGGACTCGTCCAGCAGCCTGTCCTTGATGACCATGGCCGCGCCGTGGCCTATCAGGCAGTCCCTCTCCATCTCACCGAACCTCAGGCCGCCCTGCCTCGAGCGCCCCTCGGTCGGCTGCCTGGTGAGTATCTGGACCGGGCCCCTGCTCCTGACGTGGAGCTTGCCCGAGACCATGTGGTGCAGCTTCTGGTAGTAGATGACGCCGACGAAGACCTCGGCCTCGACCTTGCGGCCGGTGATCCCGTCGTACATGATCTCCTTGCCGTTCTGCTTGAAGCCGTTCTTGACGAGGGCGTCCCTGAGGGCCTCCTCCCTCTCGCCGCTGAAGGGGGTGCCGTCTATGAACCTGCCCTCCATCGAGCCGACCTTGCCGCCGATCATCTCCAGCACGTGCGCCACGGTCATACGCGACGGGATGGCGTGCGGGTTGATGATCAGGTCGGGGATGAGCCCGTCCTCCGTGAACGGCATGTCCTCCTGCGGGACCAGCAGCCCGACGACGCCCTTCTGGCCGTGCCTGGACGCGAACTTGTCCCCGAGCTCCGGGGTCCTCTCGTCCCTGACCTTGACCTTGACGAGCCTCGAGCCGTTCTCCGACTCAGTCAGCATGACGGAGTCGACCCAGCCCTTCTCGCCAGGCCTGACGGTGACGGACGTCTCCCTCCTCTTCTGGGGGGTCAGGAAGTCCGCCTCCTCCTCGAGGAACCTCGGGGGCGATGTCTTCCCTATCAGGACGTCGCCGCCCTCGACCCTCGTCTCGGGGCTGATGAGGCCGTCCTCGCCCAGGTTGCTGTAGGAGAGGTCGGCCCTGGCGCCCCTGACGTCCGGGCTCGGGATCTCGAAGTGGTCCTCCTGGCCTCCGGGGTACCTGCGCTCCTCGGCCCTGTACGTCCTCATGAAGGACGAGCGGCCCAGGCCGCGCTCCACGGAGGCCCTGTTCATGACTATGGCGTCCTCCATGTTGTAGCCCTGGTACGACATGATCGCGACCACGAAGTTCTGCCCGGCCGGCCTCTGCGCGAACGCGACGAAGTCCATCGGCTTCGTGGTCGTCAGGGGCTTCTGCGGGTAGTGCATCACGTGGCTCCTGGTGTCGGGCCTCGTCCTGTAGTTGGACGAGCTCAGGCCGAGCGACTGCTTGGCCATGCCGGACCCCATGGTGACCCTGGGGCTCGAGTTGTGCTCCGGGTACGGGACCAGCGCCGAGCAGACGCCGAGGATGACCATCGGGTCTATCTCGACATGGGTGTGCTCGTCCCTGAGCAGGGACTCGACCTGGACGGTGCCGCCGCAGCCCTTGCACTCGAGGACGACCTTGCCCTCCTCGCCGGGGTTGCGCCAGTCGACGTCCGTCTCGGACAGGAGCTTGCCGCAGTGGTCGCACTTCTGGGGGGCGTGGTAGGCCGACACGGCGGTGTACGAGTCCTCCTCCTCCTCGGCGTCGATCCACTCGACGACGCCCTCGCGGATCAGGTCCGACCACTTGGCCTTGTGCGACCTCATGTCGTCTATGTGCCTGTGGTTCATGAGGGTCTTGCCGTGGCGGACGACGAGCAGAGGCCTCCTCAGCCTGCCCTCGTCGCAGTTGATTATGATCTCGTTCATGTTGTCGTCGAAGCGGATGTTGACCTCGGACGAGAGCAGGCCCGAGCGCCTCCTCTGCCTGATCTCCTCGACGAGCTCCTTGGGCTTGTCGTGGAGGCCGATGAGGTCCCCGTTGACGTAGACCCTGGTCTCGGTGGTCTGCTGCTCGCTGACGTCCTTGACGCCGAGGTCGCGCAGCAGCCAGATGACCTCCTTGTCGTCCGTGCCCTCGCTCACGTCGACTATGAGCGCGCAGTTCTTGACCAGGCCGCAGTTCTGTCCCTCAGGGGTCTCGTTCGGGCACAGCCTCCCCCACTGGGTGGGGTGCAGGTCACGCGCCTCGAAGTGCGGCTGGCTCCTCGTGAGCGGGGACGTGACGCGCCTCAGGTGCGAGAGCGCGCTCATGTTGGACGTGCGGTCCAGGAGCTGCGACACACCGGCCCTGCCGCCGACCCAGTTGCCCGTCGCGAACGCGTGGAGCAGCCTGTGGGTGAGCAGGTCCGGCCTTATGGCCGACGATATCCTCAGGCCCTTCTTCCGGGTGTAGCCCCTCTCGAGCTGGTACTTCAGGTCCTTGATCAGGTTGGTGAACGCGACCCTGAAGAGGTCCTCCATCAGGTCGCCCGCGAGCTTGAGCCTCTTGTTCGCGTAGTGGTCCTTGTCGTCCTCCTTCCGCTTGCCGAGCTCCAGCTCCAGTATCGTGCGCGCGACGCGGCCGAGGAATATGGACTTCTTCATCCTCGCGTCCGCGGTGTCGCCCAGGTGCGGCAGGAGCGAGCGGTCGATGATGCTCTCGACCTTCTTGGCCCTGTACTCCTTGGCCTGGCCCGTGGCGAACTTGCGCTCCAGGAACAGTATCGCGTCCTCGGTCGTGTATATGCCGTTCGGGGGGTACAGCTTCTTGTTCTGGCACTCCTCGATGTTGGCATAGACTATGTTGGCCATCTGCGGGTCGGAGACTATGGACTTGTAGATCTCCTCGTCGCTCTCCATCCCGAGGGCCTTCATGAGCACTATGAGCGGTATCTGGCCCGAGGCCGCGGGGACCGAGACGACGAGTATGCCGTCCTTCTTCTTCTCCATCAGGGTGAGGGCCCTGTACCCCTCCTTCTGCGAGAAGACCTTGGCGACGTGCAGGCTGGTGCCGTACCTCTCGTTGGTCTCGACCATCACCCTGTTCGGGGCTAGGTCCTCCAGGGATATGAGCGCCCTCTCGGTGCCGCCGATGATGAAGTAGCCGCCCGGGTCGCAGAGGTCCTCGCCCATGTCGACCAGGAACTTGTCGGCCTCCTCGGGCGTCGGCTCCCGGTCTATCTCGATGTTGTCCTTGTGCAGGTTGCACTTCTTGGACTTGACCATCACGGGCAGGTCGCCGATGTGGACCTTCTCGGGCTCCCTCTCGATGCCGTCCTCCAGTATGGTGAACTCGAGCATGATGGGGGCGGAGTAGTTGAGGTTCCTCAGCCTGGCCTCCATGGGGTAGAGGTCGTGGGTGGCGCCGTTGGCCTCCTTGATGACCGGCCTCCCGACGTTTATCGTCGGCCTGGCCGACGGGTCGATGAGACCTGTCTTCTCGTCCCTCTTCCGGCCGATCCTGATCTCGATGATCTTCCCCTCGGTCCTGTCGGGGTCGAGCCGGATTATGCCCCTGTCGCTCTCGTCAGGGGACGCGCGGACGTTGTCCACGATCTTCTGCATCCTGCTGTTCGGGTGGTCTATGGTCGGCAGGAAGTCGTTGTACGACGCTATGTGGTGGTTGACGATGCTCCGCTCTCGGAAATAGGTTTCCACAAGTTCCCTCAAGGGTTCACCCCCGCACTACCAGCCGGTAGCTGGTCGATACGCCGCTGGTCCGGCTGCGCCTCACGATCTTGACTACCATTCCCTCTTCGACTGGGCCCGATATCGCGTCCAGCGCGCGAATGCACGGGTCCGAGATCCTGATCTTCGGAAGCTGGTCCTTCGTCAGCTTCAGGTCGTTCAGGACCTTCTCGGCCTCCTTCTCCGACAGGAGATGATGCTCGGGCACGAGCTCATGCTCCAGAACGTTAAATTCTCCGGCCATCTAGATCACCGCACGAGCGCTAGGATGTCCAACTGGTCGACTCTCCCCCGTTTCTCCCACTGACCGATCCCGACGCCCGGCGGGCCCGCGGGGATTTCCGAGACTAGTCTGTGAGGCATAGTCATTCGAACCCCGGGCCACCTGCTTAAAAGGCAGATGCTCTTTCTAGGGAAACCGATACATCGAGAATGCATGAGATTTCCTACCTAGCTGAGCTACGGGCCCTGGGCGGCGTGGATACCCTAGGCTGCGTTAGCAGGCCGTGTAGTCTCTTCGAGTATTTAATGACTCCTTTCAATCCACCCCTTTCCCACCGGAGGGGGCGTTGTCCGTGTTTTTTAGGGCCGAATTGAATATAATTACGGTAATAAATCATCGGTTCTCAGCAACTGTTATGAAGGTTTCCCATGCGACCTCGTGTCATGCCGACCGGCCTGACCCTCCCGCCCCGCCGCCGATGAGAGCACCTCCCTGACGTATGCCCGGACCATGTCCTCCCAGCGCGGGGAGAGCGGCCCCCTGATGGAGACCACCCCCACCTTCAGCACGGGCGTGTGGACCCTGACGCCCCTCGAGCGCGCGATGTCGTGCATCTTCGCGGCGGCGCTCGCGCCGTCCTCGTCGATGATCCCCTGCATCCCGGTGTCGAACGCCGCGACGCTCCTCCCGCCCCAAGCCTCGGGGTCGAGGCGGCTCACCACCTTCCTCATCCTGCCCGTCATCGTCCCGAGCCTCGTGGGCGATCCCAGGAAGAGGATGTCCCCCGTGACGGGGCGCCTGAGCGCGTCCTTCGCCCTCACGACCTCCGCGGAGTGGCCCTCCTCCTCGAGGACCTGAGCGAGCATCCTTGCGACGAGCTCCGTGTTGCCGTAGACGCTGTCGTAGACTATGGTCCCCTTCGTCGCGGCCCCCCTCGGCCATGGTGCTATAGGATTATATACAGATAGGCTATTCCTCAGCCCCGAGGTAGGAGAATTTGGAAGGCCAGGAGAAGGTCTGCTCCTCATGCGGCATCCGTCTCGTCAGGAAGACGGAGACCACGTTCCGGTGCCCGAAGTGCGGGCAGGCCGAGATCGGACGGTGCATGAACTGCAGGGATCAGAGCGTGCACTACAGGTGCCCCGCGTGCGGGTTCGTCGGCCCGTGAGGTGTTTTCCATGGGAGAGGTCGGCCTCCAATACAGGGTCCTGCCCGAAGGGCTCGAAGTGGACCTAGACAAGCTCGAGAAGGATATCAGGGCGAAGCTGCCTGCGGGCGCGGTCCTCAAGGCGGCGGAGAAGAGGCCCGTCGCGTTCGGGCTCAAGGCGCTGCACGTGCTCATAGTCCTCGACGACAAGAAGGGCGGGGCGGAGCAGGTCGAGTCGGCCATAGCCGAGGTGCCCGGCGTGCAGAGCGTCGAGATAGTCGAGATGGGGCTGCTCTGAGGGGCCGCCCGTTCCGCATCACTTCTTCTTAGGCTTGGCCTTGGAGGCCGGCGAGGCGTAGGACCTCAGTATGTCCCTGAGCTCCCCCTGCAGCCTGACGCTCTGGGCGTAGTGCTCGTCGTCCTGGGAGAGGAGGTGGGCGAACTCCGTCATGGACTGCTTGGTGAGGAAGGGCACGTCCCCCATCTCGCCGATCTTGTCCGACCACTCGTGGGTCTTGCAGCAGCTCTCGATGTCCTTGACCAGCTTCGCGACCTTGGCGACGGCATCCGTCTCGGGGTTGAGCAGGAGCCCGAGCTTGGCGAGCCCCTCGAGGGTGGCCTTGGCCTGCTCCTCGTAGGTCTGCTTCCGGGCGGCCTCGCCGTGGGCGAGCATGAACATCTCCGCGGCGGACCTGTAGTACGTCTCTATGAAGTGGCCGACGCGCTCCTCGCGGGCGACCTCGACCATGCCCGCGGCCTTCATCTTCCTGATGTGGTGGTAGATCGCCTGAGCGGTGAGGCCCATCTCGGACGCTATCTGGCTGACGGTCATCTCCTTGACCCTGAGGAGGTAGATCACCTTCCTCCGGGTCTCATCGGCCAGCAGCTCGAACGCCTTGGGGTCCTTGATGGTCTTGATGCTCTTCAGGACTAATCACCGTTAAAACATATTGTATCGCTGTAATATAATGCTTTTCGCACTAACATGTCGTTTTCCGTACTATCACAACCATGTTGCTGATTAAAACGATGGTTTTATTAGGTAAATCTGCTATTAGCACCATGACAAGGAGCTGAGCGAGGTGTACGCGAAGAACACCGCAGGAGTCCCATGGGCTCGGACGTATCGGGTGCGACCAGTCGCGCTCTCTGGGATCTGGATGAAGGCAGAGATAGCCTCGAGGGGGCGCGCGATATGAGCCTGGGGCACCACGTACTCCCCTCCGCCAGGAGGGTCGACGCCGAGGTCAGGCGGTACGTCCGGTCAGAGTACGGGGAGAGGGACCCGTGCTGGTTCTCCTCCGCATGCGCCGGTGGCCCGCCCAAGGGGTGGGCCGCGGAGCGTGCGGCGGCGGGGGCTGTTGCGCCCCTCGCCATGCGCGGCGACAATGCCCGCGCGGAGCGCTGCTGCCCTGTCCTGAACGCTCTGGGCGACAACCGGCTCACCAAGGGGCTGGCCTCGAGGGGTGGGGTAGCTGGAGAGCCTTGAGGAGCAGGGCACGCGGACGTGCAGCTACTGCGGCAGGAGCTGCGACTGCGGCTCCGCCCAGTGCCCCAAGTGCGGCAACGTCTTCCGCAAGGAGCGGAAGGGGTAGCCGTGCAGACCTGACGATCACCTGCCCCGGGCGCCACACACCTCTCTCATTCTGACGCGAACCCCCGAAACCGCGAAGGACGGCGCCCGGGGCCAAACCGCCCCGCCCATCGATGATGTCCAGAATAAGGTAGCAAGAGGTTTTCGGAAGGGGTTTATGACCCGGACCGGCCGGCTCACGCCTTCGGCGGGGGCTTGATGAAGCCGCCCTTCATCAGGTACTTGGTCTGGTCCCTGGCCCTCTTGATGATCGCCGAGGCCGTGTCGTAGAGCTCCTGCCTGCTCTTCTTGACCCTCGCCAGGCCCTCGTTGACCGCGGCCGTGCCCACCGCGGCGGCCTCCCTCGGGAAGACCTCCCACTCGTCCATCGTCGGGACGATGTAGTCCTCCCTCAGGCCGTTGTCCTCCGCGGTCTTGGCGATCTCCAGGACCGCCGCCAGGCACATGGTGTCGGAGATGGTCTTGGCCTTGACGTCCAGGGTACCCCTGAATATGCCGGGGAACCCGAGCGAGTTGTTGACCTGGTTCGGGAAGTCGGACCTCCCGGTCGCGACTATCCTCGCGCCGGCCTCCTTCGCCTCCCACGGCCATATCTCGGGGATGGGGTTCGCGGTGGCGAACACGATGGAGTCGTCGGCCATGCCCTTGATCCACTCGGGCTTGACCGTCCCGGGGCCCGGCTTGGACGCGGCGACGACGATGTCGGCGCCCTTCATCGCGTCGGCCGGCGTCCCGACGACGCCCTCCTTGTTGGAGTGCTCGCACATGAACCACTTCTCCTTGTACTCGGCCTTGGTGTCCAGCCTGCCGGAGTGGAGGGTGCCCTTCGAGTCGCACATGATCATGTTGCCCCACTTGAAGCCGGAGACCTGCATGATCCTGGATATGGCGATGTTCGCGGCGCCCGCGCCGATGAACACGGCCTTCATCTCCGACGGCTTCTTCCCGACCATCTTCGCGGCGTTCACGGCGCCCGCGGCGACGATCGTGCCGGTGCCCTGCTGGTCGTCGTGCCAGACGGGGATCTCGCACTCGGCCCTCAGGCGCTCGAGTATGTAGAAGCACTTGGGCTGGGAGATGTCCTCGAGGTTGACGCCCCCGAGCGACGGCTGCAGCACCTTGACCGTCTCGATGATCTTCTCCGGGTCCTTCGTCCCGAGGCAGATCGGGTACGCGTCCACGCCGCCCAGGTACTTGAACAGGAGCGACTTGCCCTCCATGACGGGCATGCCCGCCTCGGGGCCGATGTCGCCCAGGCCCAGGACCCTGGTGCCGTCGGATATCACACCGACCGTGTTCCACCTGTTGGTGTGCACGTACGACAGGTCCTTGTTCTTGTTGATCGCCTTGCACGGCTCGGCCACGCCGGGCGTGTACCAGATCGCGAAGTCGTTGAAGTCCCTCACGGCGCACTTGGGGACGACCTCGATCTTCCCCTCGTAGAACGGGTGGTAGACCATGGCGAGCCTCGCGGGCTCGTACGCCTTCTTCAGGAGCTCCTCGACCGACGCCGGCTTGGCGGCTGGCGCGGCCTTGGGCTCGGCCTTCTTCTTAGCAGCCTTCGTTTCCTTTGCCATTCGATTCAACCCCTCTGTATCCGCATCATCGTCGAAACTCGTTGGTCAAGCTTACACGTTCGCGCAACGGCGACGGCGGTTTGTTGCGCTTCTTGCTACCAGCACAGGATAATTTCGACGGATTAATAGGTTGTTATCGTACCTTCCCGCTCAGAGGCGGGTCCGCCAGACGTCCCTCCGAGAACTGAACATATTATGAGGGCAAATCGATTCGGAACGGACATGAGGGTAGTGCTCCTCGACGGATACACGGACGAGCCCGCCTGCCTCGGCGTGCCCCCCTACGTCTCGCCCTACGTCAGGCTCTGCTACGGCGCGGCGAAGGACGCCGGCGCGGAGGTCCGCTACCTGACGGTCGACCAGTGGAGGGCGGACCCTGGCTCCCTCCCATCCGGGGACCTCCTGGCCGTGGTCAGGAATGTGGCGGTCCCGGGCAAGTACATCAGGGGCATGCCCGCGAGCGACAGGGAGCTCGCCGCGGTATGCGGCGCGTTCGACGGCCCCAGGGTCGCCAGCCTGGGGGTGGGCCCCGGGCAGGCGCCCGAGGCGTTGGTGGACTCGTTCGACATGATAGTCGAGGGGGACCTGGACGCGGCGGTGCACGGCGCGGTCGCCGAGAAGGCCCTCGAGGACCGCAGGAGGACCGCCGCCGAGTGGAACTCGTGGCTGGTGAAGGGGGCCGCGCTCTGCGCGGAGCACCCCGACATATGGGGGCCCCTCACCGCCGAGGTGCAGACATACCGCGGCTGCGTCAGGTACATCTCGGGAGGGTGCAGCTTCTGCGTCGAGCCGCTGTACGGACGGGTCGACTTCAGGGAGGCGCGGGACATCGCCGAGGAGGTCCGCGCGCTCGCCCGCGCGGGCGTGCGCAACTTCAGGCTGGGCGCGCAGTCGTGCGTGTACTGCTACGGCTCGAAGGAGGTCGGGTCCTCGGAGACCCCGAGGCCGGACCCCGGGGCGGTGGAGTCGCTCCTCAGGGGCGTCGCGGAGGCCGCGAGGCCGGAGGTGCTACACCTCGACAACGCCAACCCCGCGGTCATCGCGGAGCACCCGGAGGAGGCGCGGGAGGTCACGAAGGCGATAGCCGAGCACTGCACCAGCGGGAACGTCCTCGCCTTCGGGCTGGAGTCGGCCGACCCCGCGGTGGCGAGGGCCAACAACCTCAACTCCACGCCGGAGCAGACGCTGGAGGCGGTCAGGCTGGTCAACGAGGTCGGGGGGCGGCCGGGCCCGACCGGGCTGCCGGCGGTGCTCCCCGGCATCAACCTGCTCTGCGGGCTCCTCGGGGAGACCAAGGGCACCTACGACCTCGACCTCCAGTTCCTGAAACGCGTCCTCGACGAGGGGCTCCTTCTCAGGAGGATCAACATAAGGCAGGTCGTCCCGTCGCGGCAGGAGTTCCCCGGCGTGAGGCACAGGGACGCCTTCGCCTCTCTCAAGAGGCGTGTCAGGGAGGAGGTCGACCTGCCCATGCTCTCCAAGGTCGCGCCCGACGGGGCCGTTCTGAGTGGCGTGTACACGGAGCTCAGGGAGGGCGGGAGGACCTTCGGCAGGCAGGCCGGGAGCTACCCGCTGCTGGTGGGCCTCCCCTACCCGTTCGAGGTGGGGAGGAAGGTGGACGTCTGGGTGAACGGGCGCGGGCCGAGGAGCGTCGGCGGCCTCGTGCACCCCACCGACGCGAACACCGCCACCCTGTCGATGCTCGGCGCCGTGCCCGGCATAGGCAAGAAGAGGGCCATGGCCATCGTGCGCAGGAGGCCGTTCGGGGGCGAGGAGGAGCTGTGGGCGCTGTTCGACGAGCCCGTGGCCCTCGAGTCGGCGAGGCGCCACCTCAAGGTCGGGACGTAGCCCCACTGCAACAGTCACATTATAGTAATGAGCACCCGATTCGAGTCGGGGAGTCGAAGAGCGTGGACGTCCGGAGAGCCGCGAAGTACCCGTTCCTGAAGGATGCGTCGGCCTACCTGAAGGAGTCCGGGATCACCCTGGACAGCCTGACCAACAGCGTCGCCTACCAGCGGGCGCGCTTCATGGGGAAGGAGAGGGTGATGGAGGCGGTCGACGGCGGCATCATAGACGACCACCCCATGGCCTCCGCGGGGGACGCCAACAACGAACTGCTGAGCTACCCCGTCGCGAGGATGATCGTGTCGGCCGTCGCCGACCCGATGCTGGTTAACAGGTACGCCATCGCCGAGGCGAAGAAGGCGGACGAGAGGCTCAGGGGCGAGGAGCTCCCCTTCATAAAGGCCGTCGCTGAGGAGCTGGGGCTCGACGTGGCCGTGGAGGACGGGGCCATCTCGGTGGACTTCGCCGCCTTCCTGCGCTTCACCGCGACCATGCGCAGCAAGGACTGGAAGCTCGTGAACCAGCAGGTCGTGGGCGGGAGAGTCGTGGTGACGAAGCACAGGCTGGTCAGGCTGATCCAGCAGATGCTCACGGACAAGATATCCTCCGAGCTGCCGCTGCCCGTGAACGACGGCATAATGCAGGCCTTCTCCGCGGACATCGCCGAGATCGGCGGGATCATGGCCGAGAAGAGGGCGGAGTTCAAGGCCAGGAGCATGGGGAGGGTCTCGATAATCAGGTTCCCCCCGTGCATGAAGAAGATGCTCAAGATGATCCAGGGCGGCGAGAACCTGCCCCACTCCGGGAGGTTCGCCCTCGTGTCGTTCCTCCACAAGCTCGGCATGAACTCCGACGAGGTGCTCGAGACATTCTCCTCGGCCCCGGACTTCGACGAGAGCAAGTCCAGGTACCAGATCCAGCACATAACCGGGGAGATCTCAGGGACGGAGTACACGCCCCCTGAGTGCTCGACCATGAAGAGCTACGGGATATGCTTCGACCCCGACTCGCTATGCAAGCAGGAGTGGATGACCCACCCGCTCACCTACTACAAGGCCAAGGGGAGACGGTTCAAGAGACCGTCAGGGAAGTGACTTCCAGATCATGTGGGCGCGCTGGACCGCGGTGACGTTCCCCGCGACCCCGAACCATATCATCATCCACCCGATGAGCGAGGAGTCGAACAGGTCGGTCGCCTCGGACACGCCGAGGGAGACCAGCACGTACTGGACAATGGGCACGACGATCAGGAGGACCAGCCTGTCCGCCCTCCCGAGGATGCCCCTGTACTCGCGCCTCAGGCCCAGCGCCTGCGCCTGCGTGCCCATGTAGCTGGCGAGCATCACGCCTATGACCGCGAAGAGTCCGGTGAAGAGAGAGCAGTAGGGGCTCAGCGCTATGCCCGCGAGTATGAAGACGTCCGCGTACCTGTCGATGACGTGGTCCACGAAGTCGCCGCGCTTCGACTCCTTGGCGGCGAGCCGCGCGACCTTCCCGTCCAGGGCGTCGAGCAGGCCGTTCATGCCCACCATCGCGGCCGCGAGCAGCAGGAAGTGCTCCGGCTCCCACGTGAAGAACAGGCCGGCGAGGAACGCGAAGAGCAGCGAGGCGACGGAGAGGTGGTGGGGGTTGATCCTCGCGAGCCGCCTGGCCGCGGGCGAGAGTATCTTGTCGGCCTCGCCCCTGTAGCTCTCTAGAACCAGTCCAGAACCTCCCTGCTCCAGTCAACATGGCCGACTGGATATTTCTGGATTTCTCCCGCGGCTATCTTCTCGATGGCCGCCGCGACCTCCGCGGGCTTCATACCAGTGGTGTCCACCTCGCACACCTCCGGGACGCTCTCGACCGCCTCGACGAGGATCACGTCGACGGCCTCCGCCTCGACGTTCTCGCGGACCTTGGCCTCGGGCCACCCCTTCTTGGCGAGCCTCCTCCCGAGGACCTTCGGGGAGCACCTCAGCACCACCGCGACGTCCACGTCCAGGAGGTGCGAGAGGTGCCCCTCGAGGAGGAGGTCGCCCTCCAGCTTCGACACGGCCTTGGCCAGCCTCCGGACGTCGACCTCCTTGGTCCTCCGCCCCTCGTCGAAGCCGACCACCGCGCCGCAGCTCTCGGCGAGGTCGTTGACGTGCACGACCTTGAGCGTCCGCACAAGCTCGGACGCCGAGGTCTTGCCCACGCCCGGCGTCCCTGTGACCGCGATCCTCATGCCGACCATCCATACGAGCGTCGGGAGATATCAAGGCTCACACGCGCGCCCGCCCAGCTCCTCCGCGAAGGCGAGGGCCATCGCGCTCCTCCTCATCCGCGCCTCCACGGCCCGCCTTATCCCGACCGCCGCGCGCGGATCCACCGGGAACCCGATGCCGCAGTCTATGTCCATGAGGACCAGGTACTCCGCGGGGGCGAGGCCCACCCTCACCGGCCTCTTCCCGGCCTCGGGCCCCATCGACTCCAGGTCCATCCTGCCCGAGCTGCCCTCGTTCATCATCCAGACGATCCTCCGGACCATGTTCCAGAGGAAGCTCTCTGCCCTGAAGTCGACCGCGTAGAACATCCCGGAGTCGGAGACGTCGATGGAGTCGATCCTCCTCACCGGGTTCCTGTCGTCCTTCCTCGCGTAGCCGGAGAAGTCGTGCACCCCGACGAACCTGGACGCGACCTCCCTCAGGAGCGCGGGGTCCTGGCCCGACCTGGGCAGGTGGTACCTGTACCACCGCTGCCTCGCGGCGCGCGGGTTGAACCCGTCCGGGACCTTGACGGCGGAGAAGGCCCAGACGTCCTCCATCTCGGAGTTGATGGCGGAGCAGAGCGACCCCAGCGGGAAGGAGGTCCTGAACGACACGATGTTGCCGAGGGCGCTCACCCCGCGGTCTGTCCTGCTCGAGCTCCTGTAGCCGCACTCGCGCGGCGAGCTTATCGCGCCGACCCTCGCGAGCGCGTGCACGAGGGCGCCCTCGACCGTGGCGCCCTCCGGCTGCCTCTGGAAGCCGAGGAAGCTCGCGCCGTCGTACGCGAACTTGAGCGCCACCCTCTCGTCCTGGGACACGTCCGTGTCATCTGCTACAGGGTTAAATACATGCGGCATCCGTGCTGGGGGCGTGCCCCGGTTCAGGGTAGTGCTCATCGAGCCTCTGCACGACGGGAACGTCGGCGCCATCGCGAGGGCCATGAAGAACTTCGGGCTGGACGACCTCGTCCTCGTCAGGCCGTGCGCGATCGGCGAGGAGGCCACCAAGAGGTCCATGCACGCCATCGACGTGCTCCAGAGCGCGAGGAGGGTGTTCACGGACGAGGAGGCGCTCAAGGGGGCGGACTTCGTGGCTGCGACCTCCGGCATCTCCACCTCCAACGAGAAGCGCTTCTCCAGGATCGCCATGACCCCGAGGGAGTTCGCGGAGAAGGTCAAGGACGTCGACGGGACGATAGCCGTACTCTTCGGGAGGGAGGACTTCGGCCTGGACAAGGAGCTCATCAGGCGCTGCGACTTCCTCGTCACGGTGCCCGCGAATCCCGAGTACACCGTGATGAACATCAGCCACGCGGCCGCGGTCGTCTTCTACGAGCTCTTCGCGTCCAACTTCACCAAGTGGGAGCCGAGGAAGGCGGCCGAGCTGGAGACGGAGAAGCTCCACGAGTACTTCGCGACGCTCCTGGACCTGATAGACTACCCGCAGCACAAGAAGGCGAAGACCAAGGTGATGTTCAGGAGGCTCATCGCGAGGTCCGCGCCCTCGACGTGGGAGTTCCACACCCTGATGGGCGTGCTGAACGACTCGATGAGGAAGTGCTCGGACGGGGAGGTCCCGAAGAGGCGCGCGAAAAAGGGGGGTAGCCCCTCCAAGTTGCGGTGAGGGGCGTGGTTGTGGTTGTGTCTTCTGTGGGGGAGGAATCAGGTCATCCTAAGGCCCCTGCAAGGCCGTACGAGGGCGGCCTGTAGCCGACCTCCTCGATGCCTACCGGGGACGAGCACTGCGCCGCCGCTCCGGGCGTCCTGATGCCCGTGACGATCGCCATGAGCTTGATGTTGCTGCCAGCGTCGGGGTCTATGCGTGCGCCGAGCTTGATGTTCGCCGTGTCGCCGAGCCTGTTGGTTATGCCGTTGAAGACCTCGTAGGCCTTCCTCAGGGAGAGCGTGGGCCCGCCCGTGACGTGTATCATCGCCCCGGTGGCGCCCTCGAAGTCTATGTCCAGGAGGGGGTTGCTGATCGCCTCGAGGACGACCTTGTGGGCGTCCTCGCTCTCGCCGTAGAGGACCGTGGACGCGCCGCCCTTGAGCATCATCGTCCTGAAGTCCGCGAAGTCCAGGTTGATCATGCTGGTCTCGCAGATCGTCTCGGTGACGCCCCTGACGACCTCCACGATGAGCTGGTCCATGACCATGAACGCCTGCTCTATCGGCAGCTTGGGCACTATCTTGAGGAGCCTGTTGTTGTCGAGGATGATGGTGCTGTGGGCGCGCTCGCGCAGCTTCGCGATCCCCGCCATGGCCACGCGCGACCTGCCCTTCTCTATGTCGAAGGGGATGGTCACGAGCGCGACGGAGATCGCGCCGTGCTTGCGGGCCGCCTCCGCGACGACCGGGGCGACTCCCGTGCCCGTCCCCCCGCCCATGCCGGCGGCGACGAACACGATGTCGTAGTCCCGGACGAGGAGCTCGATCTTGTCCAGGTAGTCGTAGGCGACCTTCTCCCCTATGGCGGGGTCGCCCCCCGTGCCGTATCCGTTGGTGAAGTTGTCGCCGATGAGGAGCTTCTTGCCGGCGTTCACCCTGGACATGTGGAACTTGTCGGTGTTGATGGCTATGGTGTCCGCCTCGAGGCCGGCCTGGTTCATCCTGTGCACGCTGTTGGAGCCGCCGCCTCCGCAGCCGACGACGCAGATCTTGGGGGACAGGCGCGCCTCGAGGTCGCAGTCGTTCTCGAGGGCGTCCTGGATGATCCTGTTGAGCATGCGCTAACCGCACCTCCCGGGGGAGGGCGTGCGCTCATGCGTACATGCGTGCGTGGCCGACATCTTCCCATCCCTTGTTTCTAGGCCGTCACCGCTCCAGTTCCTCTATCGCCTTCGACAGCCTCTTGCGTATGTATTCGCGCACGGCGTTCCTTATCGCGTCGTCGACGGACACGGAGTCGCCGTCCTGGACGAGCTGCTTGAGGTTGACCACATTCCCCTTGGGCAGCTCGACTGTGACCTTCTCTATGTACTCGGGCGTGAACTCGCCCTCGACGAACTTGTCGATGGCGGCCCTAATCGCGTCAGATATGGTGGAGAACCTGCCCTGGTCCACGAGAGCCTGGAGTGCATGGATGCGCTCCTCCGGGAGCCGGATTGTGACCCGCTCTGACTCTACCATCTGGCAGCCTCCTGTCGTCCGACGATATCGCGGTGTTCGTCAGACAAATGTCAGTATCAACTCCGTGATATTTATACCTTTTCAGCCCTCGGTTCTGGTGCATTAGCGGGTGTTGGCCGTCCGCTGTTTGTCCGCTGTTTCTTTTCGGGTGCTGGCTAGCTTCAATAACTCGTGCCATTTGAAGCCCTTTAGAGGGGGCAGATCGGCGGCCTCTCCAGGGGTCTTTCCTAGTGTCTGATGCGTCCGCACCATGTCGTAGTGCACTCTCCACCCGTCCATCAGGGCGGCTGCGCCCGTCTCTCCGTCGAAGGCCCTCATGACCTTGGTTCGGGACTTCTCCGAGCCGTGGAGCCTCTCGATCTTGTTGTTGTTCTTCTCCGCCCTGATGCTCTCGACCAGGACATGCGGGTTCTTGTGGCCCGTGCCAAGCTCGCGCCTGATGGCCTTCGGGTAGCCTGGAGGCAACGTCGTCGGGCATAATGTCGTCATCTCAAAGCCCACCGCAACACTTCCGACAATACCGTCAGTCCAATAGGAATGAGGATGTACGCCACAGCTGTCCAAAGCCGCTTCTTCCATACGTCTCCTATCCTACTATGCTCAGGGCCAGTTACGAGTTCGACTCTTGGATAGAGGTTTTCAAACCGTTTAACAAAAGATGGCATTGCATATATCGCTGCGATGAAGAACACAAGGAAGAGAAACCAGAATGCGTTGCTATCCCACTCTGCATCCTCAGTGAGCTTGGTCAATATCACGATTGTATTCGTGAAGAGATAAGCGAACACTAGCGGCAATAATGTAATCATGCAGAATCGTCTTAGCTTTGTAAATTTCACCTGCGGCTTTGCGTCTCCGATTATCTTCTCTAGAGTACCCCGAATGCCATTTACCCAGATGTCCTGGCTACCTGTAACGGATATTACATTGTTTGTGTCGGTATCAGAACCATGTTCCAGCCGGATAGAAATGGTCTTATTCTCATCCTTATTCTCAAATACCATTTCTACATAGACAATCCTCTTGTCATAGAGCCGTCCTCCTTCTGCGAAGACCCCTGCGTCGTCACATTCGTATTGCGTCCCGTCCGAACTTCGAAGAATGTATTTCCTCGTCGGTACTGTCCTTGTCGGTGGATACACAACAACAGGGTCATCGGGGTCAGCTTCCTCGGCAGTTTTCAGATATTCTGCCTCAATGACCTCTGCCAACTTCCTAATGTCGCCAATCGTGAATATCCTGTCAGAAATCCTGTATGGTGGCGGGGTGATCTTCATAATCGTTGATTCCTCCTTCGACTATCCACGTCGAAATACTATAGTGAGCTTATGAATGTAATTCATGAATCATCTGGTCATGCTTGATTTCGCTGGATTCCGCCCACCACCCAAATTGCCACGCTCAGGCGGGGCCGTCAGACCACCCTCCGATTTGCTCCAGAACCTCAGCCTCGGGCATTGTCATCTTGAGTGTGATAGCCAGACCACGTCTGGTATGACGAATTTCTTACGAGTTCGCTACTCAGCTGAGTACTTGTATCGAAGGTCGACCAGAATCCTGTCATAGAGGTTAGAGGCACTCTCGAGGTATGCCGAGGCGGCAAGGGCTTTTCCCCTCAGTTCTTCTGAATGGAGGGCAGTAACAAGACCTGGTACCCTGATCTTCTTGCCATCGAGATTGCTGATCACGAAAGGTCGGTCGCCACCCCATATCAAAGTGTTGAAATAATCCTTCTGAGGTGATTGGCTTTGGTGCTCCGTGAGATGCTTGTACATTGTGAAGACCACGCTGCGCACAATCTCGGTCTGGTCATCCGGCTTCGTGCGTTCTACATCCACTCCTTTCGCAATCTCATAGGCTTCGGTGGCAAAGTCGTTGAAATTCCTGATGAACGAGACTGATTCCTTCTCCAGCTCATCCATCATATTGACAAGGTTTCCGTCGAGGTACTGCATGTCTTTCTGACGATCTGGCGTGATGTGCTTCCGCCACGCTGTCACAAGTCCCTCGGGAATCTTCCCGTCTTCAAACCGAAGATTGCCAGCTCTGATTCTGACAACTGTGCTAGGCATCATAGAGGTCTTGTACTTGACAAAAGCTTCCTGGGCAGCAGCACTCAACTTCCCGTCCTCCTGCCTTAGGACTGATGCACGGTTTCGAAGGCTGACCGCCTTTCTATCAGCCGATAAAGTACACCACAGCGCGGAACACCACAACATTATCATTGAGAAGAAGGTGAGCGCCGATGCGACAACGGCTATCTGCCTGAAGGGCTCGCCCTCCGGTGCATACGCGAGACTCGTTAGGAGGGCTACGAGAACCACAATAATCACAGTTGGCAGCCCCTTCAGGAGACTCATCCATATCTCCCTGTGAGTTTCGAGGTCTTGAATGTCTTGATTGGATTGCCTAAGTTCCTCATTGAGACCTGCAAGCCTTCCGCCCACAACCATTGAACCGAGAACTACGAAGTTGGTGATTAAACTGACTCAGCGAACAGTCCACTGAATGGAGTCTCCCCCAACCATTCTCAAATGGGCAGATAAAACCGGCCTTCTCTGCGAGGGGCAGTCCACCCAGCACAGAGTGTCTCCTCAAGAAGTTGTACTGAATCACGGAAGAAGGCACCTTGTCATGACAATCCTCAAATAGCGCACAACAGATGGATTCCTCTGGAGGAGGTGGTATGCAAGCCTCTAGTCTTAGTCTTGAGAAGAGAGGATTCTGGGAAGCATCGAGGGAGGCCTACAGGTTCATTCTGGCTATGGCCATCCTGATCATCTTCGGGATGTTGCTGGTAGCCACCATGGCGGGAGGATATACTGACCCGACGGTCATTGCGGGCATGTTCAGCGGCTGGATAGTAGCCATCATTGGCTTCTACTTCATGGATGAAGTGTCTGCTCGGTCTACGTCCGAAGAGGTCAAGCGAGCAGTCCAGAGCCAATACGACGATGCATTCGCAGCGCACGAGGAGAACCTAAGGGCAAAAGACACCGTCATACAGCGGTTGAAGGACGAGCTAGTCACTCTATCCTATGACTGTGCCAGGGCCAAGAAGGAGCGGGATGAAATCATAAACCAGCAGAAGGAGGCTCTCGAGAAGCTGATAAACGAGGTCGAGGAACGACGAGCATTTGCGAAGCAATTCTCAGACATGCTAACTCAGCTTGGCCCGAAGCCAGAGAGTGTGAAGGAGGGATAGATCCTTTCCAAGGAAAGGTGTGAGGTGCTGTCTATGGCAGAGGAGAAGGAAACCCTGAAGCAAAAGGTTACCCGTTTCGAGGAATGGCTTGAAGAGATTGACAAGCAGAACCAGGTCAACTTCGAGGAATTGAAGCTGGTGCTCAAGCGAAAACCGTCTGAAGATGACTCATGTGCCGATGTCAGACTGGCTGTTCAGCAGACAGTTGCCAGGGCAACTGAGGATAGTGTCAGGATAGACAACGAATCCAGGGAGAGATTGAGGAAGGTCAAGAGGGCGTTCTGAACTTCAATCGAGCTCTGTCCACTGCTGCGTCCAATGATGTCCTACGAACTCAACCACGCTGACAGGAACTCGAGGTAGTCCTGGGAGTTCTTGCCGAACGAGTGGTTCTCCACCGACTCCATGAGCCTGTCGACGCAGTTCACCATGGCCCTGTCCGACCACTTCTTCTCCGCCGCCACGACCCTCACGACGTTGAACAGCGTCCAGGGGAGGATGGTGTAGTCCTTAACCGTGTCCTCGCCGACGAGGATTCTCCGGAGGCTCTTGAGGGCCTTGAGCACATCGCTGTCGGTCATCGATGGATCGAGCTCGTAGAGTTCTAGGATTGTTGACTCCATTCCCCAGTAGACCGGGGCATACTTCCCCCAATGGCTCCTGCTCACGCCACGTTCATGGGGCGAGCTGTTGAAGATGCTTTCGGATACCGTGCCATGATCTCCTTCTTGAGCAGTTCGCGGATGTTGTGGAGGGTGACCCTCAGCCTGAGCTCCCTGGTTCTGGTGCATCAACGGGCAGTGGCAGTCCGCTGTTTGTCCGCTGTTTCTTTTCGGGTGCTGGCTAGCTTCAGAAGCTCATGCCATTTGAAGCCCTTCGGAGGGGGCAGGTCGGCGGCCTCTCCGGGGCCGGATGCGGTCAGATCGAGAGCATGTATTCCTTCGGGATCGAGACGATGTTATCTTCCGGGAACACGGAGAGCTCGTTCTCGGATATCAGGACCCCGTACTTCGGCCGGACCTTCTTAGCCGTCCTGATGATCTGTCCCTTCCCCTTGGTCCCGTACCCCACCTCGATGACTATCTCCTCACCGCTCGAGAGCCTGACGATGAAGTCTGCGCCCCCTTCGCGCGCGTCGTGGAAGAAGTCGAGCCAGTTCTCCGTCCCCCGCAGCCTGAACAGGGATGCCGAGACCGCCTCCTCGAGGAGGCGGCCGTGTACCTCAGGGGTGTGAGCGAACTTGCCCACGAGGTGCAGCAGCGCCGCCTTGACCACCGGGGCGTTGAACTTGTACTTCGGGGACTTGCTGATCCCGCTCGAGACGGAGCCATAGGGCCTGATCGGATAGATGACCTCGGACTTGATCAACACGTCCAGGACCTCGCTCAGGGCGGACCTGGATATCTTGACCTTCTGGCTCAGCGACTCGTAGCTGCACTTCCCATTGACGGCGAACAGCAGGAGGATGTTGAATATCTTGTCCAGGGTCTCCTTGTCGAAGTTCTGGATGGCGGGTATGTCGGAGTTGACGATCTTCGACAGCGAGTCGAGGACGCGGCCGAACACGTCCTCCTCCTCCGAGAAGGGGATCGCGAACGGGAGCGTCCCGACGGTCAGGAACGTCTCGACCTCGTAGGGCTTGATCGATGACCAGTAGCGGTCGACCTCCCCCTTCATCCCCCTCAGGCTCTCGTAAGCCTCGATGGCGTCCTTCGAGCGGAATATGGCGCCCTCTATCCTCTCCTTCAGGTTCCTCGTCTGGGTCACCTTGTGCTTCAGGGTCATGTACTCGGGGAAGTTCAGGGGGTACAGCCTCTCCTTCCTCGCCCGCCTCGCCGCGTCGGAGCTGCTCTGCAGAGAGAGGGCTGACGACCCGGTGGTGATCATGAAGACCCTCCTGGTGCGGTCGAAGACGGCCTTCTGCGCGACCGCCCAGTTCCTATCATAGTGGGCCTCGTCGACCAGGAGGAAGTGGTTGCCAGAGAGGTCCTCGAGGCTGGTGTTCATGAGGGACTCGTAGGCCCTGACGACGCCGTTCAGGTCCGCGCCTATCAGCCTGGTGACCTGGTCCATCGAGACGTATAGTATGTTCTGCTGGGGCACCCCCTGCTGCGCCAGATGGAAGTACAATTGGGCCAGCAGAGTGGTCTTGCCCGTCCCCCGGAGGCCGGAGAAGACCACCCACCTGTCCTCCGAGCGTCCGCTCAGATAGCCGTCCAGGAGCGTCCTGAAGCGATAGTAGGCCCATCGCCAGTAGATGCGGTTCCCTCCGGCGTCGAGGGTGTAGTTGCCCAGCATGGTCGGTGCGAGGGACACCCGGCTGCGGACGTGGTCCATCAGCAGGGGCGATACTTCCATCACAGTATGTTATATCATACCATAAGATAATGATTATGTATCGCTGTAGACTACTCTTAGTGCGACAACACCTATAGCGAGCGATGTACGCCCATGCGCGGTATGGCTCCTCAGTCAGTCTCTCCAGGGCCGATGGATGGAGTGAGTATCCCCTTGGAGGGGGATACTTACACCGACTCCCGTGTCGGTCCCGTGGCGTTGCCTCGGCAATCAGCCACCAGACCCCGGGGACCGGAGAGCATCTGGAACCGGCGGCCGACTGATGCCGCGGTGGCCGTGTTCCTTCCGAGCGAGAAATAGAGGTTTCGAGAGGGGCCGCCCACCCCTCTCGCTGTCGTAGAGGTTTCTCAGTTGTAGTCGTTGAGGAACGCCCACCAACCCATGTCGATGGCCCAGGCGACCTCGGTGTACGCGTCGGCGTACATGTCCCAATCGCCGCCCACACCCCACCACAGGGTGAGGCCGTGGCACGCCGCGGCGCCGGGCCCGTTGTCGAAGGCTAGGACCGCGTCGTCTATGGCGACGATCATCGCGGACGTCAAGGTCCTCAACGTGGTGTCCTTGATCTTCGCGTCGGCGAGCAGCCACTCGCCCAGGTCGGCCATGTCCACGTGCTCGGATGTCGCCCATGCGCAGTAGGCGCTGCTGAGCGCGTACTTGTAGTTCTTCTTGTACAGGGCCAGGTCCGTGTGCATCCTCGCGCACCAGGCGTCGAACACCGAGGCCTGGGCACCTATGCTCGCGACGTCCACTGCCGACAGGGCGACGGTCTGCGCCCAGTTCAGCGGGTCGTAGTACGCCGCCCATCCGGCGACCATGTCCACCGCGACCTGGTCCGGGGTCCTCGCCGCGTTGCTCGCGAGCGGCGCGAACATCAGGTCGTACGGGAAGCCGTTCATCGGGATGGTCTCCTCGGACGCGACCATGTTGTCCACCATGCCCGTCAGCGAGACCTGGTAGACGACCTCGATCGCCGCCATGTTGCAGCAGTCGAACGACAGCACGTCGATGTGCACACCGGCGTTCACGAGCGACGCCTGCAGCTCGGGCATCGTGATCTTGTCGCCGGAGGTCTGGTCGTTGCTGAAGTACCTCCACGCGTAGCCGTGGTCGGACGCCGTCACGACCAGGTTCTCGGACGGATATAGGGTCGTGACCTCGGTCAGGAACCACGCGAAGGTCGCGCCGTCGCCGAAGTTCATCTCGGGATACGTGTTCACAACCGTCACCGTCCCGCCCTCGATCTCCATGAGCTCGATGGTCTGCGTGCTCATCCTGTCCAGCACGGCGACGATCTCGAAGTCGTCGCTGGCAGGTATGTTCAGCAGGGCCGGGAGGCTGTACTCGTCCCAGTACCTCTCGAGGTCGTTGTCGCCGTTGTAGTAGACTGCGAGCGTCCACGGGACCGGGTCCTGCGCCCTCGCGTTGCCCACGAGCAGCATGCCCGGGGCGACGAGGACTACTGCGGTCAGAATACCTAGGCACAATCTGGCTTTGTGTCCCCTCGTTGCAATACCCCCATCAGAGGACCAGCTGCCTTGACAGTTGTGAAGGTCCCCCACTCGCCGCCGTATCGGCTACTGACTACTTGTACGTATCACCCTGGTGCGTGCCACGTCCAGGAGGCCGGTTCCTCCCCGTCGCCGCGCGTCCCGCCCCGACCTCGCCGGACCGAGGGGCGGCGCGCCCCGAGCCATGCTGGCCAACGCCCTTCGGCACTCGACGACACGAGTGCCAGTCATCGCCGTCTCGGGGGAAAACCATGCGGCCGGGGCCGATGGGCCGCGAAAACATCGACACGCACAGAAGCCAGATGGCTCAAGAATGGGCATCGGGGGGCGCTCTGGCCCGGGAAACCTATTTAAATACCTATTTAAATACCCTTAGTGCCGGTGAGATTTTATGGCAGTCATCAAGATAGAGAACGTCGTCGCCTCGACGTCTCTCGGGGGGGAGCTGGATCTCCAGGCAATCGCTCTCGCGCTGGACGGCGCGGAGTACGAGCCGGAGCAGTTCCCAGGGCTGATATACAGACTGAAGGAACCGAAGACCGCCACGCTGCTCTTCAGGAGCGGCAAGGTCGTCTGCACGGGCGCGAAGAGCCTCGAGCAGGTGAAGACCGCGATCAGCAAGGTCGCCAAGCAGATCGAGGCGGCCGGGATCGTGATCAAGGTCGAGCCGAAGATCGAGGTCCAGAACATAGTCGCGTCGAGCGACCTGGGCGCCCAGATCAACCTGAACGCCATAGCCATAAGCCTCGGCCTGGAGAAGGTCGAGTACGAGCCGGAGCAGTTCCCCGGACTCGTCTACAGGATCGACTCCCCGAAGGTCGTGGTGCTCCTGTTCGGCAGCGGCAAGCTCGTCTGCACGGGCGCAAGGAAGCCCGAGGACGTCGAGGCCGCGGTCGACAAGATAACCGAGGAGCTCAAGGCGGCCGGTCTCCTGAAGTGAAGCCCTGCCCATGGACGTACCGATACTGGACAACCACGCGCACCTAGAGCCACTGATAGGAAGGCACGTGGAGGCGGTCAGGGACTTCGAGAGGGCCGGCGGGACCCACATCGTCATATCGCATCTGCCCTACGGTCACCTCAGGGTCTCCTCCCCGGAGGACTTCAGGAGGGGCTTCGACGAGACCGTGCGGCTCAGGGACCGCGTCAACTCCGAGACCGGTGTCAAGGCCTTCGCGACGGTCGGCCCCTACCCGGTCGAGCTGCTCCACCTCGAGGAGAGGCTCGGGCCGGAGCGCGCCAAGGACGTCATGATGAGGGGCATGGACATCGCGGCCGAGTTCGTCAGGGAGGGCAAGGCGCTCGCGATCGGGGAGGTCGGGAGGCCGCACTTCGAGGTCACGGAGGCTCAGCTGGCCGCGTCGAACGAGATAATGTCGTACGCGATGTCGCTCGGGAAGGAGCTCGGGTGCGCGGTCGTCCTGCACACCGAGAGCGCCACGCCGGAGTCGATGCGCGAGCTTGCTTCCATGGCCGACCGGGCGGGCCTTCCCAGGTGGAGGCTCGTCAAGCACTACTGTCCCCCGCTGGTGCTGGAGGAGGAGAACCACGGGCTGATGCCGTCGGTCCTGGCCGGCATGGACGCGGTCGCGGAGGCGCTCTCGAAGGGGACGAGGTTCCTCATGGAGACGGACTTCCTGGACGACCCCAGGAGGCCGGGTGCAGTCCTGGACATACGGACCGTGCCCAAGCGGACCCGGACGATGCTGGAGAAGGGCCTCATGACAGAGGAGCAGGCCCACAAGATACATGTAGACAATCCGCGTGCGACCTACGGGCAGGCCTTCGAGTGAGACCCATGGCCTGCCGGAAGGCATCTGACCTATGGCGGCCTATTCTGACATGGCGGACAGGTTCTCTGAGGTGGCCCAGAGGCACGGGAGCCTAGTCTTCGTCCAGGCGGTCGTCGCGGTCGCAAACACGACCGCCAACGCTTTCGTGATGATCTACCTCCTCCGCGAGGGGATGGAGTACATCGAGTGCGCCTTCTTCCTCCTGATCGCCTTCGTCGTCGCCCTCGTCCTAGCGACCCACGGGTCGAACCTGGTCGCCCGGGACTTCTCCGCCTCGATGCGGCTGGGCATGGCGTGCATGGCGGCCTACTACATCGCCCTCGCGGCGCTCTCCGGCCCGGTCCTCATGCTCGTCCCGCCGCTCTTCCTCGGCACCTATATAGTCACGTTCTGGGTGCCGTACAACTCGCTCATCTCCCATGCGACCTCGCAGGAGAGGCGGGGCGCCGGCGTGGGGGCGTACTTCCTGGTCTTCCCCGCGGTGTCGACCGTCGGCCCGCTCGCCGGCGGGCTGATCATAACCCTGGGGTCCTACGACCTCCTGTTCGCGTTCGGGGCCGCGGTGATCGGGGTGAACATCCTGTACCTGTCGAGGCCGTCCGCGGTGAGGCCGGACCAGGGCCTCACAACGGCTGGAATCCTATCTCCGTCGAGGGGGAGGGTCTTCTCGCTCGCCCACACCGACGGACGTGTGGCGCGCGGGCTCTTCGCGCAGGGGGTCCAGGACGGCGTGTTCTGGATTGCCCTGCCGGTCCTGAGCTTCGAGTTCGCGACCGACGAGGCCGCCCTCAGCGGGTACCTCTCTCTCTTCGCCTTCTGCGGGGCGCTCATGACCGTCGCCCTCGGATACCTCTCGGACCGGGTGAGGGAGAGGGGGAGGATACTCAGGCTGGGTGCGGCCGCGACCGCCGTCTCGATGGCCGTCTGCGGGCTCGCGTCCTCGGCGGAAGGGTACCTCACCGGGATGAGTGCGGCGAGCTTCTGGCTCGCGGTGGTCTCCGCCTTCCTCTTCACCCTCCTCGTCGACCGCTCCGAGAGGACCATCACGACAGGGATGATGACGAGGGAGGCGATGCTCAACGCGGGGAGGCTAGTGGGGATCTCCGTCACCATCGTGCTCCTCGCACTCGAGCTCGACCTCTCGGCTAGCATGTTCGTCGCCGCGGCGGCCGTCGCGACGGTCGTCGCCGTCAAGTGACTGGTCATGGGACGATGCTGAAGTCATCGAACTCATCCGTGGCCTCCGACATCTCCACGGCCTTCCGCTCCACGCGCGCGTGCGGCTGTCCTGTGGCGCACCACTCTACCGCCTGGTCGACCGCACGCTCCTCGCCCTCGAACACCGCCTCGACGGCGCCGTCATCCCTGTTCCTCACCCACCCGGTGAGGCCGAGGGAGCGGGCGCACTTCTGAGCGTTGGCCCTGAAGAACACCCCCTGGACGAGGCCCTCGAAGACGACGTGCGCGCGGACCTTCACGCCCCTGGATGAACCTCCCGCGCGATGAAACCTGCCATCCGGGCGGGCGCGCGGCCAGCGGGGGCGCCAGTACATAGATATTTATACTCACATGCCGATTTTATAGATGCGCACGCACGCGCGCGGGATGCACCGTCAGCAGAGCCGTATGTGAGGATCACGTCGGCCTCGGGATGAGGTGAAACAACATGATGAGATCGCTCGTCGAGGACGCACTTGCGAGGGAGCCAGGGCCTGGCTCGAGCATCGCTGAGGCAGCGATGCTGGGACAGGACCAGAGGGTGGATGCAGAGCTCGAGCAGATACTGCGGAGCCTGAAGACGAACATCAAGATCGTCGGGGTCGGCGGAGGCGGCACCAACACCGTCGCGAGGCTGTACGACGAGGGGATCATAGGCGCCGAGCTCTACGCGGCCAACACGGACGCGCAGCACCTCCTCACGCTGAAGGCGCCCCACAAGATCCTCCTGGGCAGGAGGGTCACGAGGGGCCTCGGCGCGGGCGCGCTCCCGCAGGTCGGGGAGGAGGCCGCCAGGGAGGTCGAGGACGACCTCAAGAAGATACTCGCCGACACGCACATATGCTTCGTCACCTGCGGGCTCGGGGGCGGCACCGGAACGGGCGGGTCCGCCGTCGTCGCGCGCATAGCGAAGGAGATGGGCGCGCTCACGATCGCCGTCGCCACGATGCCGTTCAGGGGCGAGGGCAAGATGAGGATGGAGAACGCCGAGTGGGGCCTGGACAGGCTCAGGGACGCGGCGGACACCGTCATAGTCATACCGAACGACAAGCTCCTGGAGCTGGTCCCGAGGCTCTCCCTCAACGCGGCCTTCAAGGTCGCCGACGAGGTCCTCATGAGGTCCATCAAGGGCCTCACCGAGGTCATAACGAGGCCCGGCCTGGTGAACCTGGACTTCAACGACGTCAAGACGATCATGAAGGGCGCCGGCGTCGCCATGATGGGCATGGGCGAGTCGGACGCGCCCGGCGACGACAGGGTCCTGGAGGCCATAGACCAGGCGATCAACTCACCGCTGCTCGAGGTCGACATCAGCGAGGCCAACGCCGTGCTGATAGACGTCATCGGCGGCACGGACATGACCATATCCGAGGCGGAGAAGGCGGCCGAGGAGGTCCAGAGCAGGGTCAGCCCGAACGCCCGCATCATATGGGGCGCGGCAGTGGACCCCGCGATGGACAAGACGGTCCGGGTCATGCTCGTGGCGACCGGGGTGAAGTCGAAGCAGATCCTCGGCAAGCCCACGGAGAGGCGCTTCAAGGGCGTCGGAGAGGTGGACCTGGTCCGCTGACCCCCTCCGTAAGCTCCGAAACGTTTAAGAGACCCAATCAGCTACGGTGCTCTCGACCGGCGAGCATGGCTCGCCGTTGCCATTTGTCACGTTACGTTCACGTGAAGAACGCTGCGGAGGCCCCTAGATGAAGTCGCTCGTCGACAGTGCCCTTAGCTCGGTGGACGCGGAGCAGAGCAGGAGACCGGAGGGTTTCACCCCCTTCACTGCGGAGGACGAAGAGCTGCAGAAGATACTGCAGGGGCTCAAGACCAACATCAAGATCATAGGCTGCGGCGGCGGAGGCTCCAACACGATAAACAGGCTGGCCCAGGCCGGCATCGTGGGGGCCGAGCTCTACGCGGCCAACACCGACGCGCAGCACCTGCTGATGACCCACGCCCCGCACAAGCTCCTGCTCGGCAGGAGGGTGACGAGGGGGCTGGGCGCCGGCGCGCTCCCCCAGGTCGGCGAGGAGGCCGCCAGGGAGGCCGAGGAGGAGCTGAAGAAGGCCGTCGCCAACGCGGACATCGTGTTCGTGACGTGCGGGCTCGGGGGCGGCACCGGGACCGGCTCCGCCCCGTTCGTGGCGCAGCTGGCCAAGGAGGCGGGCGCGCTCACGATAGCGATATGCACCTACCCGTTCCAAGCCGAGGGGGCCATCAGGGCGGAGAACGCCGAGTGGGGCCTCGAGAGGCTGAGGAGCGTGGCGGACACCGTCATAGTCATCCCCAACGACAAGCTCCTGGAGCTCGTCCCGAAGCTGGCCCTGAACGCCGCGTTCAAGGTCGCCGACGAGGTCCTCATGAGGTCGATCAAGGGCATAACCGAGATCGTCACCAAGCCGGGCCTGGTCAACCTCGACTTCAACGACATCAAGACCGTCATGAAGGCGGGCGGGGTCGCGATGATCGGCCTCGGCGAGGCGGACGACGACGACAGGGCCGTGACCGCGGTCATGGAGGCCATCAACTCGCCGCTCATCGAGCTGGACATATCGGAGGCCACGGCGGCGCTCGTCAACGTGACGGGCGGCCCGAGCATGACCGTCACGGAGGCGGAGCAGGTCGCGGAGGTCATCCAGTCGAAGATCAGCCCTGGCGCCAGGATCATCTGGGGCGCCGCGGTGGACGAGACGCTCGACGAGACCATCCGCGTGATGGTGGTCATAACCGGAGTGAAGTCGAGGCACATACTCGGCCCGAAGAAGGACAAGAAGGGCTCGGCCATGGGCCTGGACTTCATCAAGTAGGTCGAAGGGTAGGAACGAGATGACAGACATAGTGGACAAGTCCTGGGATCTTCAGAGGAAGATCGAGGAGAAGACCAAGCACGTCGGCAAGGGCAAGTACGGCAGGGTCCTGAAGATGGCCAGGAAGCCGACGGGCGAGGAGTACCTCAAGGTCACGCAGACCGTGGCGATCGGCCTGATCCTCCTCGGGGGCCTGGGCTTCCTTATCTACTGGCTGTTCGAGTACGGCTCTGACCTGATCATCAGGGCCTTCAGCTGACGTTTCACGATGTGCGAGGGATCGTTTTGGGACTGTTCGACGTAGAATCCAAGAAGGCGGAACCGAAGAAGGAGGCGCCGCAGCACCACGCGCCATCCGGAGCGAAGGCCCTCCAGTTCGTCGTCCAGGGGGAGACGAAGAGGTCGGTCGCGTCCGGCGACGCGACGGAGTTCGAGGCGGCCCTCAAGATAGCCGACGACGGCCAGACCCACTCGGTCGCGGTCAAGGTCGACACGGTCTTCTCCGCGACGGAGGAGGGCTCCCCCGAGTGGTTCGTCAAGCTCTACGACCCGGTCGGGGTCGTCTGGGAGAACACCCCCTCGGCCGACCAGGCCAAGGAGAAGGTCTTCGAGATCATGCCGGGCGAGGAGAAGAGCCTCACCCTCAAGATCACCTCGCCCACGGGCGCCAGGTTCGGCGACAAGATAACCGTCCTGGTGAGCGCGAACCTCACGGACGACCCGAGCGTCAACGACACGATAACGCTCCAGGCGACCGCGAGGCAGTCCATAATGGCGATCAAGACGTCCATAGGCCACGAGAAGACCGTGGCCGACTCCGTGGCCAGCAGGGCGAAGCCGAAGCCGATCGGCCTCTTCGCCATCCTGTCCCCGGCGACCATCAGGGGCTACGTCTTCGTCGAGGCGATGAACACCGACGCGCTGAGGGAGGTCGTGAAGGGCGTGCGCAGGACCAGGGGCATGGTCAAGGGCGAGACGACCTTCGCGGAGATAGAGCACTTCCTGACTCCCAAGCCCATAGTGTCGGGCATAGTCGAGGGCGACATCGTGGAGCTCATCGCCGGCCCGTTCAAGGGCGAGAAGGCCAGGGTCCAGCAGATCGACGAGAGCAAGGAGCAGATCACCGTCGAGCTGTTCGAGGCCATGGTGCCCATACCCGTCACGATCAGGGGGGACCATGTGAGGGTCCTCGAGAAGGAGAAGTGAAACGATGGCAGAGAAGCTCGAAGTTCTGGTGGACGGTGGCAAGGCCACCCCGGGACCGCCGCTGGGTCCGTCCCTCGGTCCGCTGGGAGTGAACGTGATCCAGGTAGTGAACGCGATAAACGAGAAGACCAAGGCGTTCGCCGGGATGAAGGTGCCAGTCACCCTTACCGTCGACTCGAAGACCAAGGCCTTCGAGATCAAGGTCGGGACGCCGCCCACGAGCGCCCTGATACTCAAGGAGATCAGGGTCGAGAAGGGGAGCGGGAGCCCGAAGGCGACCAAGGTCGGGAACCTCTCGATACAGCAGGCCCTCAAGATCGCCGAGATGAAGAAGGACTCGATGCTCGGCAAGACCAAGAGGGAGAGGTTCAAGGAGGTCGTCGGGACCTGCGTGTCGATGGGCGTCACCGTCGACAACAAGGAGCCGAAGCAGGTCATCAAGGAGCTCGAGGCCGGCGGCTACGCCGGCGTAGTCTGAGCCACCTCCTGGGATGCGGTCGAACGGTCACTGCACAGCCCTGGCCATCTTCAGCCTGGCCGCCTCGCACGCGATCGTTATCACGTCCATCGTAGGAGCGGCGGGCGGGCAGTAGGCGGTCTCAAGCCTCGCGAACTCGTGCACGGTCATCCCCGCCATTATGCCCACGGCGAAGGCGTTCACCCTCATGTGCACCCTCCCCTCGCCGACGATCTGCGCCCCCAGGATCTTCCCGGTCTCCGGGTGCGCCAGCACCTTGACGTAGATCTCCTTCCTCCCGGGGAAGTAGTCCGGGAGGGTGAAGCCCCTGACCTTGCCAACGAGCGGCCTGATGCCGGCCGCCTCCAGCTGGGGCGTCGTCGGCCCGACGGCCGCGACCTGGCACCCGAAGGGCTCCGTCGCGCGCGTCTGCAGGAAGCCCTTCGGCAGGTGCTCGTCCCCGCCTGCGGCGTTCACGCCCGCGACCATGGCCATCTTCACTGCTATGGTGCCCAGGCCGCTCACCGTCGGCTTCCCGGTGATGAGCTCGGGGTACTCGGTGCAGTCGCCTACCGCATACACGTCCTTGACGCAGGTCTCGCACCTGTCGTCGACGACGATCTGCCGCGTCTGCCCGACCTCGCACCCGACCTGCTTGGCCAGCTCAGTCTCCCCCCTCTGGCCGGTGGCAATGACGATGACGTCTGCGTAGAACGTCCGCTCCTCCTTCGTCTTCCTGTCCACCGCGACGACGCAGTTGGCCCTCTGCTCCCCCAGTATCTCGGTGACCTCGTACTCGTTGAACATCTTCACGTCGTGCTTCCGTATCGCGTCGGCCATCATCTGGGCCATGTCGTCGTCGACCATGGCCAGGATGCAGCTCGGGAGGTACTCGATGATGGTGACCTTGCAGCCCCTGACCATCAGCGCCTCGGCCACTTCGAGGCCGACCAGGCCAGCGCCGACCACGACCGCGCGCTTGCCCTTGGTCGAGAGCCTCTGTATGCCCCTCGCGTCGTCTATGGTCCTTAGGACGAACACGCCCTCCTTCAGCTCGCCCTGTGTCCCCTCCTTGAAGGCCCCCTTGATCGGGGGCACCCATGCCTTCGCCCCCGTGGCGAGGACCAGGGAGTCGTAGGGCAGGGCCTCCTCCGAGCCGTCCGCCTTGGTGACGTGGACGACCTTCGCCCCGCGGTCGACGGAGGTGACGGACGCGCCGAGCAGAAGGCCTATCCTGTTCTTCTTGAGGCGCTCCTCCGGCGCCTCGATGAGGTTCGTGAGCTCGGGGATCACCCCCGATATCCCGTAGGGGAGGCCGCACCTCGAGTACTGGGGGTACGGCTCGCGCTCTATCATGACTATCTCTGCCTGGCGGTCCGTCTTCCTGGCGAACTGGGCCGCCGTGCCCCCGCCGCATCCCGCGCCTACTATGACAATCCTCCGCACCATGGCAGCCAACCCTCCAGGGTCCTCCGGGAATCAGCTCAGCGGCGTTAAATCATTTCCATGCCCCTGGGGGCTCCCGGAGGGGTTGCATGGGAGCCAGGCGGGCGCCCCCCGGCCCAAAACACTTATAAACCCCCTCTGCATTGGCTGACCTCCCTAGGCATGTAGGAGAGCCCCCTGGGCTCGCCGTACTACATCGGAGGGATCCAAGTGGTAGACCAGCACCTCATAGACGTCATGAAGAAGCTCCAGGCCGAGTCCAAGAAGCGGAATTTTGTGGAGTCGGTCGAGCTGGCCATCAACCTCAAGGACATCGACCTCAGCAACCCCAAGAACAGGATACAGGAGGAGATCATGCTCCCCAAGGGCAGGGGGCGTGAGGTCAGGGTCGGGGTTTTCGGCAGCTCCGAGATGGCCATGAAGGCCAAGGGCGTCGCGGACGTCGTCATCCAGCCCGAGGAGATCGAGGAGATCGCCAAGGACAAGGCGAAGGCCAAGAAGTTCGCGAGGGCGAACGACTTCTTCGTCGCCGAGGCGCCCCTGATGCCCACGATAGGCAAGAGGCTCGGCATAATCCTCGCCCCGAGGGGCAAGATGCCGAAGCCGATACCCCCGGGCTCGGACCCGAAGACGGCCATAGACAAGCTCAAGGTCAGCGTGAGCGTCAGGACGAGGGACAAGAAGACCTTCCACCTCGCCATCGGGACGAACGCCATGACCCCGGAGGACCTCGCCGAGAACCTCGACGCCGTCCTCAAGAGGCTCACCTCCAAGCTGGAGAGGGGCAAGATGAACATCCGCTCGGCCTATGTCAAGACCACCATGGGCCCCTCGTTCAAGGTGATCTGAGATGACGGCGCACGTCGCACCCTGGAAGAAGGAGGCGGTCGCGGGCCTCGTCACGCTGATGAGCAAGGGGGACGTGATCGGCGTGATCGACGTCAGCGGCGTCCCCGCGCAGGCCTTCCAGACCATCAGGGCGAACCTGAGGGACAAGGCCGACATCGTCATGCTCAAGAACTCGCTCATAAGGATCGCGATCAAGGAGGCCGCCAAGGAGAAGAAGGGGCTCGAGCAGCTGGTGGACGCGGTCGACGGGCAGTGCGCCATCGTCACCACCTCCCTTAACCCCTTCAGGCTCTACAAGCAGCTCGACGCCACGAAGACCAAGATGCCCGCCAAGGGTGGCGAGGTCAGCCCCGAGGACATCGAGGTCAAGGCCGGCGAGACGGCGTTCAAGCCCGGCCCGGTCGTCGGCGAGCTGCAGAAGGCGGGCCTGCCCGCGGCGATAGAGCAGGGCAAGGTCGTCATCAAGAAGGACAAGGTCCTGGTCAAGAAGGGCGACAAGATCCCGAGGGACGTCGCCCTGGTGCTCGCGAAGCTCGAGGTCTTCCCCATCACCGTGGGGCTGGACCTGCACGCGGCCTACGACGACGGCATGGTGTTCAGGAAGGACGTGCTGGCGGTCGACGACAAGGAGTACCTGGACAGGGTCGCGAGGGCCGCCTCCGGCGCCCTCAACCTGTGCGTGTTCGTGTCGTACCCGACCTCGGCCTCCATAAGGCCGATGCTCGCCAACGCCCACATGAAGGCCCTCAACCTGGCTGTGAACGCGAAGATCGCCAACGAGGAGACCATCAAGCTCATGCTCGCGAAGGCGAACGCGCAGATGCTCTCCCTGGCGTCCAAGGTCCCGTCGGGCCTGGACGACGAGCTGAAGGGCGCGCTCAGCGCGGCCCCGAAGGCCCCCGAGAAGAAGGGCGGCGAGGGCAGGAAGGAAGACAAGAAAGAGGAGAAGAAGGAAGAGAAGGTCTCCGAGGAGGAGGCTGCGGCCGGCCTCGGTGCCTTGTTCGGATAACCGATGTAAAGGAGGCAGAAGAATGGAATATGTGTACAGCGCGATGGTCCTGCACGCGGCGAAGAAGCCGGTGACGGAAGAGGGCATAACGAAGGTGTTGAAGGCGGCCGGCGTCGAGGCGGACGCGGCCAGGGTGAAGGCCCTCACGGCGGCCCTGGAGGGAGTCAACATAGACGAGGCGATCGCGACCGCGGTCGCAGCGCCCGTGGCGGCGGCCCCTGCGGCGGCTGGACCCGCTGAGAAGAAGGACGAGAAGAAGGAAGAGAAGAAAGAGGAGAAGGGCGTCTCCGAGGCAGAGGCTGCGGCCGGTCTCAGTGCGCTCTTCGGCTGAGACCTTTTCCTTAGTCTCAAACCTCTTCCCGGGACTCCGTCCCCGGAGGCCGGGACCTACGGGTCCCGCCCGGCCGGGAGCGCACGGTGAGCATCAGCCCTGTCCGAGCATCCTGCCCACTTCTTTCTCGAGCATGTTGGCCAGCTCGTGCCCAATCTCCTTCCGGAGGTCCTCCGGCACGAGGGCTATCCCCAGCTTCGCCCCGCACTTGCCGATCTTGAGCAGGGCGTACGCCTCCCTGACCTTCGCCTCCATGAGCGACTCGACCGCGGCCCTGAGCTCCGCGCGGAGCTCCGGGTCCGCCTCCAGCTTCTCCCGTATATGCCTCTTGACCTCGTCCCTGACGAGGTCCTGGACCGCCTCGACCATGAGCGTCTCCGACTGCATCATCGACTTCGTGGTCTTGAGGACCGCGCTGACGACATCCTCCTCTGCTCCCGTGTTCTCACCCGACCTTCGACGGGGTTGTCAAGATAAAACCGTTTGCCCTGACCCGGCCCCAGCCCCCTCCCCTTAAAATAGAACGAAGTCGATTGCGAGCCACCTTCTGAGGACGAGCGACATGTGGGACACCGTCGGCAAGAGCGTTTTCAAGGACCAGCGCACCCTGTCCTTCGACTACGTCCCCCCCAAGCTGGTGCACAGGGACGCCCAGATGAAGCGCCTGATAATGCTCTTCAGGCCCGTCGTCGAGGAGGACGGGGCGCAGAACGCCGTCCTGACGGGCAGCGTCGGCACCGGCAAGACCGCGACGGCCAAGCGCTTCTGCATAGACCTCAAGGACCACGCCGAGAAGAGGCAGAAGGCGGTCGACTGGACCATAGTCAACTGCAGGCAGAGGAACAGCGAGTCCGCCGTCGTGCTGCAGATCGTGAACCACTTCCAGCCCAACTTCCCCGACAGGGGCTTCTCCATCACCGAGATGCTGAGGATCCTCAGGAAGGACCTCGAGAAGCGCAGGCTGCACATGGTGGTCGTCCTGGACGAGGCCGACGTGCTCCTCAAGAAGGCCGGCCCGGACATCATCTACAAGCTCACCAGGTTCGGCGAGGAGAAGCTCGACTCGCGCCCGCTGGTGTCCCTGATACTCGTCTCGCAGAAGAACATATTCGACATGCTCGACGCGGCCTCGACGAGCACCTTCAAGCGGACCAACCTGATCGAGTTCGGCAAGTACACCACGGAGGAGCTCAGGGACATAGTGGCCCAGAGGGCCGCGCTCGCGCTGCACGAGGGGGCGGTCGAGGAGGGCGCCCTCGACATCATCGCCGAGGCTTCCTCGGAATGGGGCGACGCCCGCTTCGCGATCGAGATCCTCGAGAAGGCGGGCATGCTCGCGGACGAGGAGGCGACGGGCAGGATAGGGGTCGAGCACGTCCGGGGCGCGAAGGCGGAGGCGTACAGCTCCATCACCGAGTCGAAGCTCTCCGGGCTCGACCTGCACCAGAGGCTCGCGCTCCTGGGCATCGCGAGGGCCTCCCGGGGCAAGGCCTACATCACCACGAGGGACGCGGAGTCCGCCTACGCCGTCGCGTGCGAGGAGCGAGGGGAGAGGCCGAGGGCGCACACGGCCTTCTGGGGCCTCATGAAGGACCTTGACACCCTGGGCGTCGTCAGCGCGAAGAAGAGCGGCCCCGGGATATCGGGGAAGACGACCGTCATAACGCTGCTGGACATCCCAGCCAAAGCGCTCGAACAGAAGGTCGTGCAACTACTAGATGAACCCCACTGAACGGCTTGTATCCAGCAAACTGCCAGTAGGAACAAGATATTTATAGGACGGGCCCTGTCCACGACGTAACGGATGGAGGCCCCATGGGCTCGGATGACAAGGGCGCTGTGGAGATGATACGCCCTGAGGAAGGCATGTGCTACGTCGTCAGGGAGCGTAAGCCCTTCCTCTCGTACAAGCTCTTCGAGGGCGCCATATCCGACGGGTCCCCCGGCCTCTGCGTCACGAGGCAGTACCCGGACAAGATAAGGGAGTCGTTCGACCTGAGGGACACGCGCGTGATGTGGCTCAGCCACACCCCGGGGAAGGACCACCACAACCCGACGAGCATCGGGACCCTCGCGACCATCATCTCCTCGTTCATAGAGCGCTACGAGAAGTGCGTCGTGATCATCGACGGCCTCGAGTACCTCGTCATCAACAACGGCTTCCAGCAGGTCCTCAGGTTCGTGGAGCACATAAACGAGCAGGTCATGCAGAGCAGGTCGACCGTGCTCGTTCCCATAAGCCCCAACGCCTTCAGCGAGAAGGAGCTGGCGCTCCTCGAGAGGAACGTCGAGGTCATAGAGGCGCCCTCCGTGAGCATGGGCCTCGAGAAGGACATGATGAGGCTCATCGACCAGTACAGGTGAAGGGCGGTCCGTTTTACCGGCCCAAGGTTTTTGCACACCTTCCATGATTAGCCCTGCATGAACGCGACCCCTCTGAACGACGAGCACAGGAGGCTCGGTGCCAAGATGGTCTGGTTCGCAGGGTGGGACATGCCCATCCAGTACACGTCGATCATGGACGAGCACATGACCGTCAGGAACGCCAGCGGGGCGTTCGACGTGTCCCACATGGGGGACTTCATCATAAGGGGCCCCGGGGCGTCAAAGGTGATAGACCTCCTCATGACCAACAAGGTGCGCGACGCCCCGGTCGGCCGGTGCGTCTACTCCCACCTCCTGGACGAGCGGGGGAGGATACTGGACGACACCATCGCGTCGCCTCTGGGCAAGGACGAGTACTTCATGGTCCCCAACGCCTCCACGACCTCCAAGATGAGGAAGTGGGTCGAGAGCCACCTCGACGGGCAGGAGCTGGTGGACATGTCCTCGGAGCTCGCGACCGTCGCGGTCCAGGGCCCGATGGCTAGGGAGGTGGTCCAGAGGCTCACGTCCGCCGACCTGTCGCCCCTGGGCTCGTTCTGGGCGACGTTCGCGAGGCTCGACCACATCGATTCCAAGGGCTCCCGCCCGAGGACCGAGCTCCTGAGGGACAGGAGGTCCGCGAACGGCCAGGGCGAGGGCATCATGGCCTACCTGTCCACGACCGGCTACACCGGGGAGGAGGGGTTCGAGATCGCCTGCGAGAACGCGGACGCGCACGACGTGTGGAGGGCCGTCCTCGAGAAGGGGAGGGACCTGGGCCTCAGGCCGATAGGCCTGGGCGCGAGGGACACCCTGCGCCTCGAGAAGGCGCTCCTCCTGTCCGGCACCGACTTCGACGGCTCCCAGACGAGCGTGCAGACCGGCCCTTCCTGGGTGGTCGACTGGGGGCACGAGTTCATGGGCAGGAAGCACCTGGAGGAGCAGCGCGCCTCCGGTTCCTACGACAGGCTCGTGTGCGTCGAGGCGAAGGACAAGGGCATACCCAGGCACGGCTACGAGATACACAGGGACGGGGCGAGGGTCGGGACCGTCACCAGCGGCACGATGTCGCCCGTCCTGAAGAAGGGGATCGCCATGGGCTACGTCCCCGTCGGCATGTCGGCCGTCGGGACGGGGCTGCAGGTCAAGGTAAGGGACACGCTGGTGGAGGCGGAGATCGTGAAGCCGCCTTTCGTGAGGAGGGGATGACATGAAGGAGCTGCTCGAGGAGCTGATACGGGTGCCCGGGGTCTCCGGGTTCGAGGAGGACATAAGGGAGCGCATCAGGGAGAAGGTCGAGGCCATGGGCCTCGTGGCCGAGGAGGACAACATCGGCAACCTGATGGTGACCGTCGGGGACAAGGGCCCCAAGGTCGTGTTCATAGCCCACATGGACGAGCTGGGCCTCATAGTGAGCAAGATGGAGGCGGACGGCTCCCTCAGGATACGCAAGGTCGGGGGCATCGACGACCGCACCCTCGTGGGGAGGGTCGTGGAGATCAAGACGCAGAAGGGGACCGTCACGGGCGTCATAGGCCTCAAGCCCCCGCACCTGATGACCGAGAGCGACGACAGGAAGAAGGTCGTCGGGTGGGAGGAGGTCAGGGTCGACGTCGGCACCAGGACCAGGGCCCAGACGGAGAGGCTCGGCGTGCGGATCCTGGACCCGATGGTGCTCAAGAAGGACGTGACATTCATGGGCGACATGGTCTGCGCCAGGGGCGTGGACGACAGGGCCGGGTGCGCCGTGCTCCTGGAGGCGCTGGACCGGCTCCGCAAGAAGAGGCTCCCGCTGCGGCTCACCTTCGTCTGGAGCGTCCAGGAGGAGACGGGGCTCAAGGGGGCGAAGGTCGTCGGCTTCAGGATGACCCCCGACTACGTGTTCGCGATAGACACCATGACGACGACGGACGGACCGGGCCAGGGGGAGACCTACGAGAAGATCCTCCTGGGCTCGGGACCGGCCCTCCGCATGCTGGACCACGCCGCGGTCGCCTCCCCGAAGCTGAGGAAGCTCGTGGAGGAGGTCGCCAGGGCGGGGAAGGTGCCCCTGCAGTACGGCACGGGAGGGGGCGCCACCGACGGAGCGGTGATGCAGGACTTCGGCGCGCTCATGATGCCGCTGGGCATACCCATGCGCTACACCCACTCCCCGACCGAGTGCGCCAGCATGGAGGACCTCGCGCAGCTCTCGAGGCTCGTGGTGCTCATATCCGAGAGGCTCGCCAAGGGCGGCAAGGGATGACCATGGCCTCCGACGCGGAGAAGGTCCTGACGGACCTGGTGCTGATGAGGTCCCAGGAGACCGACCCTATGGGGCCCATCGCAGACTACGTGGCCAGGCGCATGAAGGCCCTCGGGATGGACGTGAGGAGGCACGGCTCCGCCGAGAAGCCCTCGCTCGTGGGCGAGCGGGGGAAGGGCGGCGTGGTCCTGTCGGGCCACCTCGACACCGTGCCCATAGGCACCGGCTGGACCAGGGGGCAGGGCGAGGTCGTGGACGGCGCCATGTACGGCCGCGGCACCAACGACATGAAGGGCGGGTGCGCGGCGATGCTGCTGGCGGCCGAGGAGCTCGTGGCCGCCGATGTGCCTTTCGCGCTCTGCTTCACCACCGACGAGGAGACGTCCATGGACGGGGCGGCCGCCGCGGCGAAGGACCCCGCGCTCGGCGCGGCCCCGGCGGTGGTCGTTACCGAGGCCACGGAGTTCGACATCGTCGTCAGGGAGAAGGGGCTGGTGCAGTTCTCCATCACCACCAGGGGGAGGCCGGCCCACGCCAGCATGCCCCACCTGGGCGAGAACGCCATCGCAGGGATGGTGTCGGTGCTCCACAGGCTGGAGGACGTCTACAGGCCCCCCAAGGACCCGCTGGAGCAGATGACCCTGTGCGTCGACACGATCAGGGGCGGGACCGCGATGAACGTCATACCCGACGAGTGCGTCGCCGAGGTCGACGTCAGGTACCCGCCGCACATGAGCACCCAGGCGGTCCTGGACCTGGTCAGGAGGAAGGTCGGGGACGCCAGGTTCGAGGTCAAGGTCCTGCACGAGCTGGACCCCGTGGAGACGGAGGCGGACAGCGGGGCCGTCAGGACCATGAGGGACGTCGTAGGCCCGGGGGCGAAGGTCCTCTCGGTGCCCTACGCGACTGAGATGGTCATGTTCAAGGCCGCCAACAAGAGGCTCATGGTCTGCGGGCCCGGTGAGTCGGCCGGGTGCCACATCCCGGACGAGAAGATACGCGTCGCGGACGTGGCCAGGGCGGCGGAGATCTACACAGAGTACTGCTCCCGCATGGCCGGCGGCTAGGGGAAGACCCTGCTGACCGTGCGCGGGTAGGGGATCGCGTCCCTGATGTGGTCCATCCTGCAGACCCACGTCAGGAACCTCTCGACGCCCAGGCCGAAGCCGGAGTGCGGGACGGAGCCGTACCTCCTCAGGTCGAGGTACCACGAGTACCTGTCCAGGCTCTCGCCCTTCTCCCTGATGCGCTCCATCAGGAGGGCGTTGTCCGTCTCCCTCTCGCTGCCGCCGATGATCTCGCCGAAGCCCTCCGGCGCCAGGAGGTCCGTGTTCTTGTAGGTCCTGGGGTCGTCCGGGTTCTCCTTCATGTAGAACGGCTTCAGCTCCTTCGGGTAGTTCATGACGAACATGGGGGTGCCGCTGTCCTTGGTCAGCTCGCGCTCCTCGACCGCCCCGAAGTCGGAGCCCCATTCCACGTCCAGGCCCTTCGCCTGGAGCCGCTCTATGGCCTCGCCGTACGGGAGCCTGTCGAACGGCGGCGCGACCCGCAGGAGGTCCGCGGGGTCCCGCTTGAACAGGCCGAGCTCGGCGCTGCAGTCCTTGGCGGCCCTGTGCAGCATCGCCGTCACGAGCTCCTCCTGGACCTTCATGTTCTCCGCGTTGTCGACCCAGGCTGCCTCCATCTCGAGGTGCCAGAACTCGGCGAGGTGCCTGGGGGTCCTGGACTTCTCCGCCCTGAACGACGGCGTGAGCGAGTAGACCTTCTCGCAGGAGTAGATGAGCGACTCGAGGTAGAACTGGGCGCTCTGCGACAGGTACGCTATCCTGTCGAAGTACTTGATCTGGAAGAGCTGCGTGCTGTCCTCCGCGGCGACGCCTGTTATGATGGGAGGGTTGACCTCGACGTAGCCGTTCTCGTGGAACCAGTCCCTCGCGCCCATGAGGAGGGAGTCCTTGATCCGCATCGCGGCCGTCTGCTCCCTGGAGCGTATCCAGAGGTGGCGCAGGTCGAGGAGCAGCTCGGTGCTCTGGTACTCCGTGATGGGGAACGGCTCCGCCGGGCCCACGAGGGTGAACCTGGAGGCCCGCACCTCGAACCCGCCGGGGGCGCGCTTGTCCTCCGCCATGGTCCCCTCTATGATGGCCGATGATTCGATGCCCGCGTTGGTGGCCGCCGCGAAGTCCGGCTCCGGCACTGTGCCCTTCTTGACGGTGACCTGGACTATGCCAGAGGAGTCCCTGAGCACGGCGAACACGATCCCCCCGCTGCTCCGGGTCCGGTAGATCCAGCCCCTCACCTGCACGGCCTTCCCGACCATGTCCTCGGCGAGGACGTCCCTTATCGCGACCATCCAGATGCTGAAGCCCCAATCCGAATATAAGCCCTTCGGACGCCGGCGCAACGGAGATATCGCGGCTTGGCGGTACCGCTGACCGTGAAGGTCAGGGAGGCGGCCCCCGAGGACCTGGGGGGCCTGATGCGCCTCGAGGAGGAGTGCTTCGGGGTCGAGAAGTTCTCGGAGGCCACCCTCATGGCGTTCCTCGTGAGGGAGGACGCCTTCGCCCTCGTGGCCGAGGAGGAGGGCGTCGTGGGCGCCGCCCTCTGCCTCTGCTCGAGGGGCAGGGCCGAGGGGAGGATAGCCTCGATAGCCGTCCTGGGGCGGGAGAGGAGGCGGGGGGTCGGGTCGCTGCTCCTCCGGGAGACGGAGGCGCGGCTCGAGGCGATGGGGGCCAGGACCTTCGGGCTCGAGGTCGACGTCGAGAACGGGCCCGCGATAGCCCTCTACACGAAGCACGGCTACACGCTCAGGGCGATCGTGAGGGATTACTACGGCGCGGGCAGGCACGCGTACGTGATGGAGAAGTCCCTGAGCCCCCAGGGGTCGAGGGTCAGCGTCAGGCCTTCCTGACGACCAGCTCGAGCGGCATCCTGTCGACAGTCCACTTGACGGCGCCCTCCGCTGGCTCCGACCGCGTGAGCGCGCGCGCGTGCGTCTCGTGGCGTATATGCTCCATGTGGGACGAGATGGCCGCCTCGATGTCCGGGTGGGCGCTGTACTCCACGACCACCTCGTCCTCGAACTCCAGGCCCTGCTCCTTCCTCATGTGCTGCACCCGCCTGATGACCTCCCTCGAGAGACCCTCCAGCCTCAGCCTCCGGTCCACCGCGAGGGACATGTAGGCGTGGATGTCGCCGGCGCTGGCGTGGGCGTACCCGCCCTTCTGCCTCTCCGACACCAGGACGTCCTCCTCGGTGAGGTCGAAGCCGCCGAGCCGGACCTTGCCCGATGCGCGCAGGTGCCTGACCAGCTCGCTCCCGTCCACCTGGTCCAGGAGCCTGGAGACCTCCGAGGCGGACTCCTTGAACTTGGGCCCGAGGGTCCTGAGGTTCGGGGACACGGCGAACTCCACCATGCCCTCCCTCGACTCGACGCACTCGACCCGCTTGACGTTCAGCTCCTCCGCGATCATCCTCTCGTACCTGCGCAGGACCCATGCGACGTCCCTGCTGGAGGCTATCACCGCGTGGTCCAGGGGCTGCCTCAGCTTCACGTTCGCACCCTGCCTGGCGGTCCTCCCGGCCTCCACCGCCTGCCTCACGGCCGCCATCTGCGACTCGAGGGGTGGGACCACCATCGAGGCGTCCGCCCTCGGGAAGTCCTCGAGGTGGACGCACCCCTTCGGCCCCTTCAGGCACCTGTACAGCCAGTCCGAGAAGAACGGCGCCGCCGGCGCCATGATGAGGGAGAGGGATGCGAGGCACTCGTGGAGCGTCGCGTGCGCGGAGAACCTGTCCTCGGGGTCGTTCTCCATCCAGAACCGCCTCCTCGACCTGCGGACGTACCAGCCGCTCAGGTCGTCGACGAACAGAGTGGTCGCGCGGACCGCCGACTGCACGTCCATCGCGTCGAACGCCGCCCTCACGTCCCCTATGGTCGAGTTGAGCCTGGACAGGATCCACCTGTCGAGGTCGTGGGTCCGGTCCTTCGCCCCCTGGCCCGTGTACCCGTAGGCGTTGGCGTTGGACGAGTAGAACGCGTAGAGGTTCAGGACGGTCGTGAGCGTGCCCACCATCGTCTTCCTCACGTCCTCCATCGAGAACCTGACGGGGCTGGACACCGTCGAGCCGAGGAGGTACAGCCTGGCCGCGTCTGCGCCCACGGAGCCGAACACCTCGGCCGGGGACGCCGCGCCGGCGGCGCCCGCCCCCATCGCCCTGCCCTTCTCGTCGAGCAGGCGCTCCAGCACCAGCACCGACCGGAAGGCGGGCGCGTCGAAGAGCAGCGTGCCCACGACGTGCTGCGTGTAGAACCAGCCCCTGGTCTGGTCCGACGACTCGGTGATGAAGTCGACCGACCTGTGCGTCTCGAACTCGGCGATGTTCTCGAACGGGTAGTGGTACTGGGCGAACGGGGCGCAGCCGGAGTCGTACCAGCAGTCGAGCACGTCCTGCTCCCTGGCCATCCCCGCGCCGCACTCAGGGCAGCGGAGGCGGACCGAGTCCACGGACGGCCTGTGGAGGTCCAGGGGCTCGGGGAGCGGCGCCTCCGAGAGACGGGCCAGCTCCTCCACGCTCCCGACGCAGACCTCGTGGCCGGACGGGCACCTCCAGACCGGCAGCGGGGTCCCCCAGTACCTGCTCCTGCTGACCACCCAGTCCTTCGCGTCCTCGAGGAACGTGCCGAACCTGCCCCCGCCGTAGTCGGTCGGCACCCAGCTGATCTCGGAGTTGAGCTCGGCCATCCGCTCCTTCGCGCCCGAGGCGCGCACGGACCAGACGTCCCTGGGCTTGTACATGAGAGGGCTGCGGCACCTCCAGCAGAACGGGCTGGAGCGCCTGGTCAGGCCCCACTTGAAGAGGAGGCCCTTCGCCTCGAGCATGCGCACGACCTCCGGGGAGGCGTCGCCCACGCTCCTGCCTGCGAGGTCCGGGACCTCTGCGGTGAACCTGCCCGAATCGTCGACGGGGTCGAACGGGGCGACGCCCTCATCCTCCCCGATCTGGCGGTCGACTGAGGCGTATGGGGGCGACACGTGCATGACGCCCGTCCCCTCCGCCTTGGTGACCTCGTGCGAGCCCACGACCCTGTGGCCCCTGCCCCCGAAGTCACAGTACGCGAAGGGAGGCTCGTAGGCCATGCCGACCAGCTCGGAGCCGGCCATCGTCCTGACCGGCCGGGCCTCCGGGCCCAGCATGTGGGCCTTGTCCTCCGCGACGATGGCGCGCTCGCCGGCCACCTCGTACACGCCGTAGGCCTTCGATGCGTCGACCGCGAGGAGCGCGTTCGCGACCAGCGTCCAAGGCGTCTCGGTGTAGACCAGGGCCGACGCGCCGAGCGACGGGACCCTGAACCTCACCACGGCCCACCTGACCTCCGCCTCCTCGAAGCCGAGGGCGACCTCGTGCGTGCTGAGGGGCGTGCCGCACCTGGGGCAGTACGGCGCGACCTGGAGCGACTTCGACACCAGGCCTCTGGAGTGTAGCTGCTTGAAGGACCACCAGACGCTCTCGATGTACTCGTTGGACATCGTGAGGTAGGCATGCTCGTAGTCGATCCCGTATCCGAGCCTGCGGCTCATGTCCTCCCAGTCGGCCTTGTACCTCACGACGCTCTCGCGGCAGGCGTCGTTGAACCCCCCGACCCCGAAGGCCTCGACCGCGCCCTTGCCGTCGATGCCGAGGGCGCGCTCGACCTCGATCTCGACCGGGAGGCCGTGGCAGTCCCACCCCGCGATGAAGGGGAGGACATCGCGGCCGTTCATGATGTGGTACCTGAGGAAGGAGTCCTTCACGGCGCGCGTGAGCGCGTCGGACATGTCGGGGGGCCTGTTGGCCGTCGGGGGGCCCTCGCAGAACACCAGAGGCGCCCCGCCCCGCATCCGCTCCTTCACCCGGGAGAGGGTCCCCTCCTCTCGCCAGAGCGCGAGGACCTCCTCCTCGAGCTGGGGGAAGGTCTCCCCCGCGGGTTCCCGGTAGTACCTCTTCATGGCAACAGACTCCTCCAAAAGGGGCTCTATCACATACTCGGCAATGGTGGCATGAATCAGCCAATAGCTATAATCAGGGACTGGCCAGCCGAGTACATCGGAGGGTTTGGAACGACGGTCACGATATATAATACCTAGTCGCGGGCGATGGACGCTATTGGTCATCGGCGCTGCGGGCGCGCCCGGGCCCGTGACTAGGCGTGTCATGGCACGGCCCGCGCATGCTGGCCTGTTGCCAGGGCCGCAGGGCCTCTAAGAAAGTAATATATAACAGAGGACATATAGCGCGCCAGCGTGCAATCCATGGCCCGGGGTGGTGCCCAGGGCCAGATGGGGTGAACACGGATGGAAGAGCCCTTGTGCAACGTGGAGTTTCTGAAGAGCAACGCCTCGTACGTGGCCAGAGTACAGAGCGACCTGGGCGGAGTGAGGGAGTACAGGAGCGCCTCGTTGGAGGAGATACTTGAGCAGGTGATCATAGACCTCCAAGAGGAGTTCGAGGGCGCGCGCCTTTAAGGCCGCGCACGGGCATTGGAACGGCAGCGGGTCGACGGAAAGGGTTCGTCGGAGCCGAGTTCATCCCCGAGGGCGTCGGGAGCGGGCACCACAGGCCGAGGCGGACCCAAAGGGGGCGACTGAATGGAAGAGAAGGACAAGAAGGAGTACGAGGAGATCATCTCGTCCTACTACGGCGAGGACCAGGTCGCCGCGCTCGTGAGCTTCAAGATAGACACCAAGGGCTCCGACACGGTGGCGCAGAAGATCGCGGGGTTCGACCACGTCGAGGACGTGTTCCTGGTGACGGGCGACACCGACATCATCGCCAAGGCCAGGTTCCCCAACTACGCGTCCCTGAAGAAGTTCATAGTCGACGACGTCGCGGGCATAGAGGGCGTGAAGGAGACCAAGACATTCATGGTCGTCACGACGTTCAAGGAGAGGGGCAAGGTCAGGGAGCCCGAAGAGGAGCAGAAGGAATAGGCGCCCCCTGCTCACCGCGCAGCCATTCACAGAGGTGGTCGTTCATGGATATGGAGACGAGGCTCAGGCAGATAATGGAGGTGTTGGACCAGCTTGCGGACGACAACTCCGTACCGAGGAACATAAGGCGCGGGGCGACCCAGGCCAAGGAGCGGCTCTCGCAGAGGAGCGAGGCGCTCGACATCAGGAGCGCCAGCGCGATCATGATACTCGACGAGCTGGCGAACGACCCGAACATACCGCTGCACGGGCGCACGCTGATCTGGAACATCATCAGCCAGCTCGAGACGGTCAAGTGAAACCTGCGGCTGTAGTCTAGTGGTTAGGACTGAAGCTTCCCAAGCTTTAAGCCCGGGTTCGAATCCCGGCAGCCGCACTCATACCCCGCGGCCGGCTCATTGCAGGTTCAGCACCGCGACCTTCTTCTCCTGGTTCATCTCGCGGGTCGACCTGACGCCGTCCAGCCTCAGCACCCCTATCTCGTTGGACACCCAGGCCTTCCCCCTCAGGAGGTGGCCGCCGAATGCCCTGTGCTCCCTGTCCGCGACCGAAACGTGGATGTGCACCCTGTGTTCGCCATACCCCGAGATCACGCCCTGTATCGACAGGAGCTCATGCGGCTCTGGAAATGCACGGCTGACGTACTCCCCCTTGTCGAAGTACCCGAGCTCGAAGTCGCTTATCATCCCCACGCCCGTGCATATGAGCATCGTCGACCGCGAGTCCCTGACCGACTTGAGTATCGACTCGATTATGTCCTCGCCGTCGTCGAGGCGGAGGATGTGCATCTGGCCGCTTCTGGACTGCTGCATCTGACCTCTCCCGTGCCTGTAGGCGCGTGCCACCCGAAGTACCTACGCAATGCGGGCGCGAGGGAACAGGCCCCGGTGCGCATCGGCCCGGTTCGTTGACCGGCGCGTCAACCGCGAAACCAGGTTCATATAGCGCCCTCCGGCTACGAAGATGCCGGTGAGGAAGTGGTGGCTCGGAAGCTGGTCATAGCGACGGTGGCATTCGCCATGCTCGCCTTCCCGATGACGACGCCCTTGGCCTCGGCCGACGGTATGACGCACGTGTACGACGATGTCTACGATGACTGGAGCCTCTCGGCCGAAGAGACCCAGTACGGGATGATCAACCTGGTCGGAGGGTCGGAGAGGCTCCTGCTCGCCATAAGGGTCGACAGCGACACCCTGGCCTCGGCGGACCAGGCGGTGTGGATATTCACCGTCCCTGGGGACCCCGACCAGATCGAGGTCGACCTCATGCCCGCGGTAAGGGAGATATCCGGCGAGCCGTTCTCGCACACGGCCAGGAGGGAGTTCTGCGAGAACCTCGTGATGGGCTACGGCACTCAGCTGTACCCCGTGGCCGCGCTCCTCCTCACGCCATCGGTGAGCCCGAGCCTCCTCCTGGGCGATGACTCGAAGGACTACGGACCCGGGGTCGAAGTCTCCACCCACATCGAGTCGCGCGGCATGACGATGGAGGTCGTCTCCGCCCAGTACGCCGATGCGCTGGAGGCGTACCTGCTGGGCCTGGGACTGGAGCTGGACGAGGGGTCGGCGTCCCTGATCGGCGAGTATGTCGGGGACGAATACGCCTTCGTCGTCTCGTGGATCTCGGACGTCGAACAGTTCAGTCTCGACGTGCCGATGCAGTACGACCGCTCCACGGGCGAGTTCTACTACGAGCTCGGCCTCTTCGCCGAGTTCCCGACGGACCGTGTGTTCTACCCGCTCAGGCTGACGAGTGTCTACGGCGAGAGGGTGGTGCCCATGCTGCTGCAGGTCCTCGGCTTCGTTCAGACGGACGCCGGCGCCGCCGACTACGGCCCGCTGGACATCGCCGTCGAGCACAAGGTCTCCCGCTACTACTCCATCTCCCCCGAGCTGAGCCCGTTCTTCACGGCGGACGGGAACAGCACCGTCGACGAGTACATGTTCCTTCAGAACTTCAGGTACACGGAGGTCGTGATCAAGGCCCCCTCGGAGCTGCTGGAGGCGGACCTCTGGATGGTGCCCGCGTCGTCCACCTCCCTGGACGTGCAGCTGTGGGTGACTGAGAACGGGTTCCTCGCCTCCCTGATGGTCGTCCTGGGGCTCTCCTCGCTGGCAGGGGTCGTCTCCGGGGCGCTCGTGTTCGCACCCCACCGCCCGGTCCTCTGGAAGTTCGCTGTCCTCGGGCTTGCGAACGTCCTCACGGTCGTCGGGCTCTGGTTCGCCGCCAGGACGCTCGAGGTGGAGCGCACGATGACGAGGCCCGAGGTGCCTGTCCCGGCCAGCCCCTACAGGGCGGACTTCCTGTTCGTCTACAGCTTCGTGTTCCTGGCCTCGGTGACCATGGTCCTCATGGCGTTCTGGGCGTGAGGCGGTTGGCCGCCCTAGGCCTGCTCGAAGACCTTCGAGATCCGTTCCATGGCCCAGTCGACCTCGGCCTTGGTTATGACCAGCGGGGGCGCGAACCTGATGGTCTTCTCGTGGGTGTCCTTCGCGAGGACGCCCTCGGCCATCAGCTTCTCGCAGATCGGCCGGACCGTCTCGCCGGGCCCGAGGTGGAACTCGACGCCTATGAGGAGGCCCTTGTACCTGATGGCCTTGATCTTCCTGGTCTTGACCTCCTTCAGCCTCTTGACGAAGTACTCGCCCATCTCCTTCGACCTCGCGTCGAGCTTCTCGTCGACCAGGACGTCCAGCGAGGTGCTGGCGATGGCGCACGCGAGCGGGTTGCCCCCGAAGGTGCTCCCGTGGGAGCCAGGTGTGAAGACGCCCATGAGCTCCTTGGTGGAGACGCACGCCGACACCGGGTAGAGGCCGCCGCCGAGGGCCTTGCCCACGCAGAGAATGTCGGGCTTGATCCCCTCGTGCTGGAACGCGAACATCCTGCCCGTGCGCGCGAACCCGGTCTGTATCTCGTCGATGATGAGGAGGACCCCGTTCTTGTCGCACACGCGCCTGAGGTCCTTGAGGTACCCCGGGGACGGGACGTTGATGCCTGCCTCCCCCTGGATCGGCTCGACGAGTATGCCGATGGTGTTCTTGTTGATGGCCGCCTCGAAGGCCTTCACGTCGTTGTAGGGGATCGTGACGAAGCCCGGGGCGAACGGCCCGAAGCCCTTCTTCGAGTCGGGGTCGGACGAGAAGCTGATGATGGTGGTCGTCCGGCCGTGGAAGTTGTTCTCGCACACGATGATCTCCCCCTTGTCCTCGGGTATGCCCTTCTTCGTGTGGCCCCATCTCCTGGCGAGCTTGATGGCTGTCTCCACCGCCTCGGCCCCTGTGTTCATCGGGAGGGCCATCTCGAGGCCGGCGAGGTCGCAGAGCTTCTTCAGGAACGGGCCCATGCGGTCGTTGGAGAACGCCCTTGAGGTGAGCGAGACCCTCTTCATCTGTTCGACGGCCGCCTTCACTATCTTCGGGTGGAGGTGGCCCTGGTTGATGGCCGAGTAGGAGCTCAGCATGTCCATGTACTTCTTGCCCTCGACATCCCAGACCCAGACGCCCTTCGCCTTCGATACCACGACGGGCAGCGGGTGGTAGTTGTGGGCTCCGTAGCCCCTCTCGAGTTCGATATAGTCCTTGGCCTTCATGCGATCGTCCTCTCGCAGGCCGGCTAGGCCTGCGGCGTCCAGCGGATTGCGTCCCGGTCTTAAAATGATTCCAAGGCACACCCGCCGAAGTAGCTGCCCGTGCTCAGGGGGCCCTGCGCGCGGGCTCCGCCAGCATCATGACGGAGACGGCCGCCCCCCAGGCCATCGCCGCCAGGACGGCGAGCGTCTCCGTGAACGGACCGATGCCCATCCCCAGGAGGACCAGGCCGGAGGCGAACGCGGCGGCCGAGGCTGCCGTGCCCGGACGCCCGAGGGCGCCGGTCAGGTGGAAGGCGTAGGCGATGGCCCCGAGGGCCGCCAGGAGGGTCAGGAAGAACGCTATCGAGAAGGCGAAGTGCGTGTCGCCGTAGTCCTCGGTGAATATGCCGACGTTCACCAGGAGGGCCCCCGCGACCGCGAGCAGGGCGCACGCGGCGCGGGACGGGGCCGGCCTGCCGAGCAGCGGGTACAGGCCGATGAGGGAGAAGGCGAGGATCAGCGCCCCCGAGATCATGAGCGCCGAGTTGAAGGCCCACGCCGCGGGGCCGACCCCGAGGTCGCTCAGGTAGTCCTCAAGGAACGTGTAGCCGGGGTCCTGCGTCGCGGCGACCGAGTACAGGACCGAGAACGCCACGACCGCCAGGAGACCGCAGGCGGCGCCCGCCCTGTAAGGGATATCTGTGACGCGCACGGTCCCAGGATTGCAGTGCAGAGGTATAACGGTAGCAGCGTGGCGGGCGGTCAGAGCCGCGTGTTCCTGGGGACGGTCTTGACCACGCCGTAGACGGGCTTCGGCAGCGCCCTCTCCAGCCCGTCATCGGCCATCGCCGGCTTCGGGAAGCTGTACACCTTCGCGGGAGTGGTCTGGACCTCCACGTGGACCTTGTAGTAGGCCCTGACCATGAGGGTCAGGAGCGACAGGACGTACGCCCCGGCGACCACGAGGGACATCTGCCAGAGGTAGGTCCAAATCGACACGATTGCAAGGGCCGACAGGGCTGCGCCGGAGATGGTCCACGAGACCAGGCCCACTATGATGTCCCCGGACTCGGACCGGACGCCGAGGTTGGAGTAGTTGACGTGCCTGACAACCTCGGAGACCTCCATCCTTACGACGAAGTACACCGCGATGGCCATCACCAGCCCCAGCAGCACCAGGACGACGTGCAGGGGCGAGTCGACCAGGAGTATCGCCGTCGAGAGGACGACGAACGAGACCAGGAGGGCACCCGTCATCTTGGCCCCCTTGAAGACCTTGAGGGTGGATGGGAGGATGACCTTCCCCAGGGTCCTGGATATGACTGCCGCGGAGAACTTGACCGGCCTCGGCACGATCCTCCCCGCGGCGTTCGCCAGCGCGGCCGAGTGCTTCACGAGGGCGGGTGATATGGCGCTCATCGCGAAGCAGAAGGCTCCCGCGAAGGGGTTGAGGAGGCTCCCCATGGTCGCGCCCTGGACGTTGCTCCCGACGCTCGCGTAGAGTATCGATTCGACGCCCCTCCCCGACGCGCTCGTGCCAATGGTCATGGACGCCTTCGGCGAGAAGCCGAGGAAGTGCGTCACGGAAGACATCACGAACACCTCGTAGAGGATCACGAGCGGGATGGCGATGGCGACCATCCATATGACCTCCGGGAACTTGGCCGGGTCGATCATCATCCCGAAGGAGGTGAAGAATATGGCCACGAAAGCGTCCTTGAAGGACTCGAGCTTGGAGCGTATCCGGACGGAGACGTTGGTCTCCGCGAGGATCATCCCTATGAAGAACGCCCCTATGATGGGCGGGACGTTCATGACGGCGGCGAAACCCGATGTGAGGAAGACTATGCCCAGCGCGAACAGGATGAACATCTCGTCGTTCTCGATGCTGTTGAAGAACGAGACGACCTTCGGGACCGCCCACACCGCTACCCACACGAAGAAGGCGTAGAAGGCGCCCACCCCCAGCAGGAGCTTGCCGTACTCCGACGGGTCCGCCTCGGGCCTGACGATCATCCCGCTGGCGACGGTCAGTATGAGCATGGCGATGAAGGTCTCGACGACAACGAGGCCGATGAGGAACTCGACCTCCGGGCTCGACATCCGCTTGAGGTCGAACAGCACCTTCATCGCTATGCTGGTGCTGCTCATCGCTATCACACCCGCGAGGAAGATGGAGTCTATGAGCGGCCAGCCCAGGAAGGACGCGAACACGAAGCCCACGAAGAGGCCGACGCTCGTGTCTATGACCGCGAGGATTATCGCCGGCGTCCTGGTCTTCTTCAGCTTCGAGAAGGAGAACTCGAGCCCGACGAAGAACATCAGCATCACGAGGCCGACGAATGACAGCATCTCGATCAGGCTGGTGTCGGTAATGAGGCCGTCGTACTGGTAGCCGAGGATGTTGAGGCTGATCTTGGGGCCGATGAGTATGCCGATGGCGATGTAGCCGATCATGACGGACTGGTTGGCCCTGCGCGCCATGGTCGCCGCTAGGAATGCCAGGAGCATGATGGCGCCCATCTGGAACAGCAGCTGAGCCTCGGTGTCCATCTCCGCACGTCCTCGTCGCGTCTTACGCGGGGATGATGCCACCTAATTCACGGAGAATCGGTTTGCATCCCATCCGGCTGGTCATCGCCATCGTCCGTACTTATAATTTATCCGGGACGCGGCCGAGCCAGTCTTCCGAACGTCTAGTAGCTACGCTACTAGCCGACCGAGGGCGGGAACAGCAGGAGCAGGACGATGTAGAGGACGTAGAGCGAGCCCGAGGCCAAGAGGGTCCTGTACTCCACCCGCTTCTTGATCTTGACCGAGTAGTAGATCCAGAAGGCGGCCGCGAGGGCTATCACCATGCTGGCGATGTTGATCGGCTCGAGGGACCACTCGGTGAAGAGGAGGCCGATGCTGACCGGGAAGCTGCTCTGGAACACCATGGCGCCGGTGATGTTCCCCAGCGCGAGGGTGTCCTTCCCCCTGAGGTACCATATGACGCTGTTGAACTTCTCGGGCAGCTCGGTGGCTATCGGGGCGATCAGGAAGGCAAGGATCATCGGGGCGACTCCGACGGCGGCGGACACCATCTCCACCTCCTCGACGAAGAACTTCGCACCGATTATGATGCCCATGAGCGAGGCAGCCACCTGGAAGAGGATCATGACCATGCCGAAGTCGCTCTTGGCCGGCGAGATCTTGAAGAGCCTCCCGGTGTAGAGCGCCGGGCAGGCGCCCTCGCTCATGTCGGAGTCCTCCTTGAGGAGCTGCCAGATGTACACCACGTACATGATCATCAGGAAGCCCGCCGCGCCGAAGTTGATGAGCGAGCTGTCGAATGAGTCCTGGAGCCCCAGGAGGCCGCAGACCAGGGCGATCATGTACATGCCCATGAAGAACCTCAGGTCGCGCTCGGCGTGCCCTGACTTCAGCACCAGGCAGCTGTTGCGCTTCCCCTTGCTGCAGGCGTACCATATCGCGACACCGCCCACGAGCATGGCGAGCGTGCCGAGCATGAACGGCGCGCCGAGTATGGCGCCCTCCCCGATCTCCTCGCCCTCCTCGGCGCTGCCGAGGAATATCGCGATGAGCGGGATGATGGTCTCGGGCATCGCCGTCCCGACCGCGGCGAGTATGCTCCCCGTGGCGGTCTCGGCCAGGCCGAGCTTGCAGCCCAGCCATTCCACACCGTTCACGAACACTTCGCAGCTCAGGAGGATTATCGCCAGGGCCGCGATGAGGATCCCGATTCCCAATATGTCGACCGCCAATGGGACACCCGCGGCGGACTATTGCCATGCGGTACTTAAACCATTCTGACGGACACCCGCCCGGCCCGGGCCGCCGCCCCCATGGCACCTCCCATAAGTGTTAAGTAAGGACATGGGATGATAGGCTACTGGATGTTCAGCGTCCTCAAGTCCCGGGGCGTCCGCACCCCATGGCACCTCAGGGTCCTCTACCTCTCGACCTTCCTCCTGAGGACCGCCTTCGGCGCGCTCCTGCTCCTCATCGCCAGCTACGTGCCCTACGACAACGATTACGAGGCGCTCCTGAACGTCGCCATAATCGCGGTCCCGTACCCCCTCGCCGAGATGGTCACGGCCAACTACTTCGGCTTGGTGAGCGACAGGACCGGCAGGAAGGTCATCATAGTCGCGGGGACAGGCCTCGCGGCGGTGGTCGTCGCGCTCTACACCCTCTCCAACAACGTCTGGTACCTCGCGACCATGCACGGCATCCACGGCATCGGCGCGGCGGCGACGGTCGCCCCCGCCATAGCCATGATCGCCGACCACGCGGAGAGCTGCGACCGGGGCCGCCAGATGGGGTGGTTCGACTACTCCACGTTCCTGGGCTACATAATCGGGGCCGTCGTGGGCGGCTTCATGATCGACTTCACCGGCCCGACGGCGGGGTTCCTCATCGTGGCTGCCCTGCTCGGCGCGTCGGCCGCGATGCTGCAGCTCCTCGTCAAGAAGGAGAAGCCCGTGGTGAAGGCGGCCGCCATGGAGGGGTTCCAGGCCCTGAAGAAGGTCTTCCGGATCAGGGAGATAAGGCTGATGTTCCCCATCTGGCTCATAATCGCGACCATCCTCGGGCTGGCGATCACCTACCTCCCCAGGATCATGCTCAGCGAGGATGTGTCGGGGAGCACCATCGGCATAATGTTCGGCGCGGCCGGGGTCGCCCTCGGCCTCCTGCAGCCGTTCTGGGGCAAGGTCTCTGACATCGTCGGCCGTGTCCCGGTGATGGCCTACGGCGTGTTCAGCATATTCGGGATAGTCGTGATGGTCCTCGGGTTCTCGGAGTATGCGTTCGAGATGACGGACGAGGGCATCGAGTTCAAGCTCTTAGGGATGATACCGCTGGCCATCCTCGGCCTCGGGGCCGGGGCGTTCGTCCCCGCGGCGCTCGCGATGATGGCCGACTCGTCGGACGAGGAGTGCTACGGCGCGACCATGGGGCTCTACTCGTTCGCCCTCGGGTTCGGGGCGTTCATCGCGGAGAGCCTGGGGCTGGGGATAATAGTCCTGAGCGGGGCGGCGCAGGAGGACGAGATGGCGCCTGTCTGGCTGCTCTACCTCGCCGCCGTGCTCATCGGGCTCGCGGTGGTCCTCATGATCTGGTTCTTCCTCGCGAACGTCGTGTCGAAGAGGCTCGCCGCGAGAAGGAAAGTGCAGAGATGATAGAGGTCGACGGGTCGCACGGCGAGGGCGGAGGGCAGGTCCTCAGGACCGCCGTCTCGCTCTCGGCGGTGCTCCGCGAGCCGGTCCGCATAACCGGGATCAGGTCGGGGAGGCCGAACCCCGGGCTCGCGGCGCAGCACGTGACAGGGGTCATGGCCGTGGCGGAGCTCTGCGACGCCGAGGTCGACGGGGTCCACGTCGGCTCCAAGGAGGTCGTGTTCCGGCCGGGCGAACTCACCGGCGGGGAGTTCGAGTTCGACGTCGGGACGGCGGGCAGCACGTCCCTCGTGCTCCAGACCTGCATCCTCCCCGCGGCGATGTCCAAGGCGCCTGTCCGCATGACCATCATGGGCGGAACAGACACGAAGTGGTCCCCGCCCATCGACTACATGAGGCTCGTGCACCTGCCCATCGTCGAGCGGATGGGCGTCCCCTGCGAGATCGATCTGGTGCGCAGGGGTTTCTACCCCGAGGGAGGAGGGGAGGTGACGGCGCTGATCGGACGGTGCGCGGACCTCAGGGGCATCGAGGTCGCCGAGAAGGGGGACCTCGTCGGGGTGGCCGGCGTCGCCTACGCCCAGAACCTCCCGGAGCATGTGGTCACCAGGCTCAAGCACTCCGTCCTAAAGGGCCTCGTGGGGCATGCGGAGGCGAAGGTGGAGTCGGACATCCGAACGGGCAGGAGCACCGGCGCAGGGGTGGTGCTCGCCGCGAGGTACGGCAACACGGTCATCGGGGAGTCGGCCCTCGGCCAGAGGGGTGTCAGGGCCGAGACGCTCGGGGAGGCCTGCGCATCAGGCCTCGTGGAGACCATGCTCTCCGGCGCCACGGTGGACGAGCACATGCTCGACCAGCTGGTCCCTTACATTGCCCTGGCCAAGGGCGGTTCGGCCGTGGTCGCGGAGGAGCTGACGGGGCACGCCGAGACGAACATCTGGGTCGCGGAGAGGTTCCTGGGAGGCAGGTTCAGAATCGCCAGGCGGGGCGGGCTGGTCGAGGTCAGGGCCGACTAGCCGTACATGTTCGGCCTGGCCGCTGTCTTGTCGCCCTTCTTGACCACGGCCTGCTTCTGTATCTCCCTGATGTGCTCCTCTATGCGCTTGGCCTCCTCGAAGAGGGGCTTCGCGTCGAACTCGACTCCGAGCAGGATGTCGTCTATGGCCTCCAGCACCAGGGCGGCGGCCTTGGCGTCCGGGAAGTCCGGGTGGGCCTCGGCCAGCAGGGTCACCACGTCGAAGTCGCGCTTCCGGCCCTCGTTGAGCAGGACGCCCGCCACTCCCGAGATGACGCCCTCCTCGAACTGGCGGATGCCGTTCTCCTTCAGGAGCTCGCGGGCCCTGGGGGTGCTCGCTATGCCGAACACGACGTTGGATATGTCGGCACTGTCCCGGATCTCCGGGTCCAGGACCAGGCCCTCCGGGGACACGATCATCCTGCACCTCTGCTCCACCGCCCAGTCGACGAGGACGCGCGATATGGGACGGACGAGGTTCGGGGGCGCCTGGAACTCGGAGATGAAGGCGACCAGCTGGTCACCGCGGGGGCCCTTGTCGCCGGCGTAGATCCTCACGGGGCTGAGCGGGACCGCGTCGCGGATGAGCGACACCGTCGGGAACTGAGGGGAGTCCATTATGCCTATGTGCTCCATCTTCAGGACCTTGATGAGGTAGTTCGCGGATATCGAGCTCACGAGGCCCACGCTGGGGAAGCCGTCGATTATCGTCGCCCCCCGCAGGTCCTTCTTCTTCAGCTCGAATATGCGGATGTCGTTCTCGTCCATCAGCCTGGGAATGAGGCGGAGCACTCATAAATGTTCGGTGCACGGGCGGCGACGTGCCCCGCGCGCCCGGGGGACGGGCCAGCGCTTCCCGGGGCCGCCGCGTGCGCTGACCGCCCTTCCTTCCTCCGACAAGAAATACGGTGCGAAGGGTTATTACGCGGCCGGACGTTCTTCGGGCGGGTAGGGTTTGAAGACAATCATCAACTGCGCAATGTCCGCAGACGGCAAGATCGCGCTCAGGTCGAGGAGGCAGACCACGATCTCCGACGACGAGGACAAGAGGCGCGTCCACAAGCTGAGGAACTCGGTCGACGCGATCCTCGTGGGGGTAGACACGGTCATCTCTGACGACCCCAAACTCACGGTCAACGAGAAGTACGTCAGGGGGCCGAAGCACCCGGTCAGGGTCGTCCTCGACTCCGACGGGAGGACGCCCGCCGGGGCGCTGGTGCTGAACGGGGCCTCGAGGACCATCATAGTCACGAACGAACACGCCACCGCCACGTTCCCCAACGCCGAGGTCGTCAGGTGCGGGAAGGACGAGGTCGACCTCGTGCGCCTGATGCCCCTCCTGGAGGCGCAGGGGATCCACAAGCTCCTGGTCGAGGGGGGCTCGAAGGTAATCTGGTCGTTCCTGAGGACGAGGCTCGCGGACGAGGTCTACATATTCATAGGGAGCATGGTCATAGGAGGGGACGCCTCCCCGACGCCCGCCGGAGGGCAGGGCGCGGCCGACGAGAAGGACATAGTCCAGCTCAGGCTGAAGGGGGCCGAGGTGCTCGGGAGCGGCGTCCTGGTGAGGTACGAGGTGGTGAAGTGACCGACGAGTCGGCCAAGCCCAGGTTCATAGCGGACCACATGCTCGGGTCCCTCGCGAAGTGGCTGCGGATGATCGGGTACGACACGGTCTACGACAAGAAGCTGGACGACCCGGCCATCGCGGCGACGGCGAGGGCGGAGAACAGGTTCGTCCTCACGAGGGACAAGGAGCTCTCCAAGGAGCCCGGCGCCCTCTTCATCGAGAGCGACGAGCTCGACGCGCAGCTCTCGGCCGTCAGGGAGAGGTTCGGCCTGGCCTTCGACGAGGCCGCCATACGCTGCACCGCCTGCAACGGCGAGCTGGTAGACATGCCCAAGGAGGAGGCGAAGGGCTCCGTGCCCGAGGGCGCCTTCGCCGGGAACGACAGGTTCTGGAAGTGCGCCGGCTGCGGCAAGGTGTACTGGCGCGGCTCCCACTGGCGCGGGATAACCGAGCGGCTGAAGAAGCTCAACCTCGCCTAGCCTCTGGCCCGTGCAGGTGCTCGCTGATGATCTTCCCGCTCGAGGAGTTCACTATCATGGCCCCGCCCTTCCCCTCGACGCACCAGACGGGGAGGTAGACGAGCCCCTTCGGCTCCACGACCATCGGGTCCTTCTGGGGCCTCTTCCTCTCTATGATCTCCGAGTGGCCGAAGTCCCTGACCTCCTCGGTGAAGGACCTGTACTCCTTCGCGATGGCCTCCCGCGCGAGCTCGCTGGCCTTCTCCTGCTCGACCTTGGGCTCCCTGCGTGTGTGCTGCGCGTCTATGGAGTCGACGAGCTCGAAGCCCCAGCGCCATGTCTCGATCTGGCCCGTGAGGGCGTTGACCGCCACTATCCCGGCCCTCTGCTTGCCGTCGTCGATGTTCAGGACGTAGTGGAAGAGGTAGTGCGGGACCAGCTCGAGCTCGTACCTGTAGCCCTGGACCTCGTGCCTGGCCAGGTACTTCACGTCCTCGAGCGAGAAGTTCGGCCTCACGATCCTCTCCGACCTCTCGACGGCGCTCTCGACTATGATGGGGATCGACTGCTCCGGGGGCTCTGCGGGCCTCTGGGGGAGCTCGTCCGAGATGACCTCGTCCAGGAGGCTCTTGATGGCGTCCTCCCCGAGGGACCTGAGGTGCATGCTCCCTATCTCGTGCTCCACGTCCTCCCGGTCCCAGTAGTATATGCCCCGCTTCTGGAGGAGAGACTGGACGTTGTCGTCGACCTTCCCGATCGAGGCGACGATCTTCCGGCCGTGGAAGTCCGCCACGTTCCTGACGAAGTCGTCGACGTCCTCGGAGAGCATGTCGCTCGCCGCCATGACGACGACCGAGACGTCCTCCCTCGAGCCGTACAGGTAGCCGTCCTTCTCGACTACCTCGAAGTCCCTGGACCGCAGGATCTCCGTCAGATGGTCCTTGAGGGTGTTCACCCGCTCCCCCGACCTTGAACGCGCAGTCCCGATAAAAGGCTATTGAAGCGCCTGGCCCCTACAAAGTTAATTACGCCCCCGGGGCGGTTACGTGCCGTGGCGGCCGCCAGGCCGCCTGGGAGGGACCGTCCTGAACCTGAGGACCCTGGCCCCCGTGGGCCTCTTCATAGCCGGGGTCGCGTGCATCGCGGCCTCGGTCGCCGCAGGGGAGACCGAGGTCTCCCTGCTCATCATATTCCCCGTGTTCAGCGGGTCCAGCGGCCTGTTCCTGCTTGGGACGGCCCTCGTCGTCTTCGGCTTCATAGCCGGGTTCATGGCCCTCATGGTCGGGCAGGCCGAGCTGGCCGGCGCGACCTTCGGCCCTGCCGGGGGCGCCACCGCGAGCGGGAACGCCAAGAGGGAGACCAAATACGGAGGGGTCGTGCTGATCGGGCCCGTTCCCATCGCGTTCGGCTCCGACAGGAGCATGGCCCTCGCGATGCTCGTCCTGGGCATCATATTGGCGGTCGCCGCGCTAGTCGCCCTCGCCCTTCTCCTCGGCTAGGGACTCCGCGGCCTCGTCGGGGGTGACCTTGCGCGAGGAGGCGACATCCCTCACCGCGCTCATGACCTGGATGTACCTCGAGAAGTCCAGGCCCCGCCTCCTCACGGTCCTGCCTATCGCGCGCTCTATGGTCTCGTCCCTGAGCCTGGTCTGGACGGCCTCCTTCACGATGGAGACTGTCTCCGGGTCCATGCCTCAGACCTTCTTGTGCGCCTGGCAGACGTCCACGAACGCCTGGAAGATCTCGTAGCCGTTGTCCGTGTGCTCCACCTCCGGGTGGAACTGCACGCCGAAGAGCGGCTTCTCCCTGTGCCTCATGGCCTGGATGGCGCAGTTGTCCGAGTGGGCGAGCGCGACGAAGCCCTGGGGCATCTCCGTGACCTCGTCGTTGTGCGACTCCCACGCCACTATCGTCGGGGGGAGCCCCTTGAAGATCTCGTCCTCGTCGTCGATGTTCACGAGGGTCTTCCCGAACTCCGGGATCTTGGAGGGACCGGCCTTGCCCCCGAGGTGGGCGGCCATGAACTGGTGGCCCGCGCAGATCCCCATCACGGGGACCCCGGACCTGTCGATGTAGTCGCCGCACCTGCCCATGGCCTCGGCGTTCAGCCCGACCCGCGGCGAGCCGCCCGAGAGGACGAGCCCGTCGGCCTTGATGCTCTCGAGGGGCGTGGTGTTCGGGACGATCTCGCACTCGACCCCAAGGTCCCTTAGGACCCTCCACTCCCTGTGGGTCCACTGACCGCCGTTGTCGATGACCAGGATGCGCATGCCCCTGTGAACACCGGGTCAATATTTAGGCTCTGCTGAGCGCCCCCGGGCCGCAGTGGGAAGAACTTCGAACGCGGGGAGTGCCAGGGTGCCGTCCCGCCCGCGCGCGACTATATAAAGAGGGGTTAAATGCGCGGCGGGCCCCGGTGAAGGCCGTTCTCTCCCGGGCTCACTCCCACTCGATGGTCGCCGGGGGCTTGTCCGTTATGTCGTACACGACCCTGTTGACCTTGTCCTTCATCGAGTTGGTGATCCTGCAGGAGATCGCCTCGAGCACGTCGTGGGGGATCTTCGCGTACACCGCCGACATCGCGTCGACGGAGTCGACGGCCCTGACGGCGACCGTGTACCCGTACGCCCTGATGTCCCCCTGCACGCCGACGCTCCTGACCGGGAGCAGGACCGCGAAGTACTGCCACGGGAGCCTCATCTTCCCCGCGGCCGCGGCCTTCTCGATCTCCTCCTCCGCTATGGCGCACGCCTCGCGCACTATGGCGACCGACTCCCTCGTCGGCTCGCCCATTACCCTTATCGCGAGCGCGGGCCCGGGGAACGGCTGCTTCTCGGCCACCTCGATCTTCAGGGCGCGCGCGACCTTCCGCACCTCGTCCTTGTAGAGGTCCCTGAGAGGCTCCACGAGCTTGAGGTGCATGTCCGCGGGGAGGCCGCCGACGTTGTGGTGCGACTTGATCGTGTCCCTGAGGCCGCCGCCGCTCTCGATCCAGTCCGGGGCGATGGTCCCCTGGACCAGGTACTGCGCGTCGAACTTCCTCGCCTCGCGCTCGAAGACGCGGATGAACTTCTCGCCGATTATCTTGCGCTTCCTCTCGGGGTCGGTGACGCCCTTGAGGGCGTCGAAGTACTCGTCGCTGGCGTCCACGACCCTGTGGTTCACGCCCAGCCTCGAGAGCATCTTGTCGACGTTCGCCGTCTCGCCCTTCCTCATGAACCCCGTGTCGACGTAGATCGCGAGGAGGCGGTCGCCGAGCGCCCTGCTGACCAGGGCGGCGCACACGGTGCTGTCGACCCCGCCAGACGCGGCGATGATCGCCCTGCCCTTGACATCCTCCCCGACCTTCTTGACCTGCTGGTCGATGAACTTCTCCGCGTCGAACATCTAGACCTCAACTTCCTTGGAGTCCTGGATGACCTTGTCCCTGAGCCTCTGGCGGTAATCCGCGAGGGCCTTCCCGACCTTCGCGTCCTTGAGCGCGAGTATCTGGGCCGCGAGTATCGCGGCGTTGTCGCCGCGGTCCAGCCCCACGCCCGCGACGGGTATCCCCGGCGGCATCTGCACGACCGAGAGGATCGCGTCGAGGTTGAGGGCACCGCTCACCGGGACGCCTATGACAGGCTTGACGGTCCGCGACGCTATGACGCCCGGGAGCGCGGCCGAGAGCCCCGCGATGGCGATGAAGACCTCGGCGTCCGCCTCGCTGACGAGGCGCTCGACGAGCTCCGGCGTCCTGTGGGCGCTGGCGACGCTGAGCCTGTAGGGTATCCCGAGCTCCTTGAGGACCGAGACCGCCTTCTCGGCAACCTTCATGTCGCTCTTGCTGCCCAAAACAATCTGGACGCTCATGTGAAAGGTAGAAGAACGGTTTGTAGAAAAAGGTTTGCGTCTAGCGCCCCGCTCACGACTTCATTATCGCGACGAGGAACACGCCGACCGCCGCGAGGGCGCCTATCAGGCCCGCGACGATGAACAGGAACGCGTCCCAGATGACCTTGCCGAGGTCGACGTCGAGCACGTCGACGGAGTCGAGGCAGAGGACGCCCCAGACGACCCCCACGACCAGCCCGACGACCAGCAGGACGACGCCTATCATGCGGCTCTTCCCGCTGCCGAAGTAGGCAGTGAATATGCCCGCGAGCAGCATGAAGAGCCCGAATACCATTATCAGCACTGTCAGGAAATCCATTGGATCCATCGTATCTCACCCACTTTCCGGCACATGTCTAGAACTTGATCCCGGTCAAGGTCTTGGTGTCGATGACGCCTGGAATCGAGCGGACCTTGTCGACAACGACCTGCCCCAGCAGGTTGAAGTCCTCCGCCTCGATCTTCGCGATCAGGTCGTACTCCCCGAAGAGAGGGTGCAACTCCACGACTTCCTTGACCTTCAGGAGCTCGTTGTAGACCTCGTGCTCTTTCGCTGGCGCGGTACTTATCAGTATAAATCCCACGGCCATCTGGTGCTCACCGCGCTGTATAATGGGATATCCTTTCATAAACCTTTCGGGATTCCGTGCAATGAGCCAGATTTCTGGCGCAGCGCGCTACACGTGCTTCCTGCGCGCGGCGCGCCTCTGCACCATGTCCCAGCTCGGCAGCGAGCTCTGCGCGCCGACGCTCTCGACGATGAAAGAGGCCGTCGACGCGCCTATCCAGGCGCACTCCTCCATCGGCAGCGACTTCGACAGGCCCGCGTAGAACCCGGCCCTGAAGCCGTCCCCGGCGCCGGTGGTGTCCACCACCTTGTCGGGCTGGATGCTCCCCACCAGGACGTCGTCGTCCCCGGTCAGGATCCTGCTCCCCTCCCCCCCCATGGTGACGACCAGCATCTTGACGTACGAGAGGAGCTCCGCGTCCTCCTCCAGGTTGAGGTACTCCTTGGCCCTGTGCAACTCGGAGGTGTTGACGAACAGGCCGTCGCAGTGCTCCAGAACGGCCCTGAACGACTGCGGGTCGTAGACGTAGTGGAGCTCCTGGGCCGGGTCGAAGCAGACGGTCTTCTTCCTCGCCTTGGCGCGCCTCGCGACCTTCAGCATGTAGGAGGGCCTCCCCGTCCCGACATGGACGAACCTCGAGGAGTCGGCCGTGTGGGTGCGAATGGGGAGCCGGTCCTGCTCGAGCACCGCCCCCTGCTCCACGAAGCCGATCTGGTTGTGCCCCGCGTCGGAGACCATGATCACGAAGGGCGTCCTCTTGCCCCTCACCTTGACCACGTCCGTGGTGTCTATGCCGCTGCCCTTGAGCGCGTCCATGAAGTCCTTCGGGAAGTCGTCGCCGACGTGGCTCGCGAGCGCGGTGGGGACGCCGAGCGTCGCAGCGATCCTCGCGAGGTTCGCCCCCGTGCCGCCGTACAGCTCCCTCCTCCCCTTCAGCTCCACGCATGTGTTCGGCTCGGGGAACCGGTCGGAAGAGTAGATCAGGTCCACGGCCGTGTGGCCGTAGACTCCGAGGAAGTTAGCCTTGCGCAAGTGATGCTCCCCCTTGCCCTCCCGTATCGCCGCCGCCGTACTTGAAAAGTCGGGTTGCGCGGCCAGGGACCAGGGGGGGAGGCTATGTCCCCTCGCGCCAGCTCCGGACGTAGGACTGCTGGTCCTTGGAGAGCCTGTCTATCCTGACGCCCATGGTCTGGAGCTTGAGCCTCGCCACCTGGTCGTCGAGGTGGTCCGGGACGTCGTACACGTCGGGCTCGAGGGTCTGCGCGCTGAAGTCCAGGTATTCGAGGCACAGCGCCTGTATCGCGAAGCTCATGTCCATGATCTCGACCGGGTGCCCCTGGCCCGCGGCGAGGTTGACGAGCCTCCCCTCGGCCAGCAGGTAGACCCTCCTCCCGTCCCTGAGCACGAACTCCTCCACCGACTCCCTCACCTTCGAGTGGCGCTTGGAGAGCTTCAGGAGGGCCGCCTTGGAGATCTCGTTGTCGAAGTGGCCCGAGTTGGCCAGGACGCACCCGTCCTTCATCGCCCGGATGTCCTCGGCCGTGACGACGTCCTTGCACCCCGTCGCGGAGACCACGATGTCCGCGTTCCTCACGGCCTGCGACATCGGCATCACCGCGAACCCGTCCAGCTTCGCCTCGATCGCCCGTATCGGGTCGACCTCGCACACGGTCACGTCGGCGCCCATGCCCTTGGCGCGCATGGCGATCCCGCGGCCGCACCAGCCGTAGCCGGCGACCACGAAGTTCTTTCCCGCTATGAGGAGGTTGGTGGAGTTCATGAACCCGTCCATGGTCGACTGGCCCGTGCCGTACCGGTTGTCGAAGAGGTACTTCATGTAGGCGTCGTTGACGGACATGACCGGGAACCTGAGGGCGCCCTCCTGGGCCATGGCCCTGAGGCGCATGACCCCGGTCGTCGTCTCCTCGTTCGCCCCCTTGACCTTCGGCAGGAGCTCCTTCCTGTCCGTGTGAAGCAGGAATATGAGGTCCGCTCCGTCGTCGATGACGTAGTCTGGCCCCATGTCCAGGACCTTGTTGAGCGATTTGTAGTAGTCCTTCGTGTTCTGGCCCTTCTTGGCGTAGGTCGTGAGGCCGTACTCCGCGTTCAGAGCCGCGGCGACCGAGTCGTCGGTCGACAACGGGTTGCAGCTAGTGAGCCGGACCTCGGCCCCCGCCTCCTGGATCGTGAGAGCCAGCACCGCGGTCTTCGCCTCCGTGTGCAGGGCCATCCCGACCTTCAGGCCCTCGAAGGTCTTCTCCTTGACCATCCTGGACCTTATGCTTCCGAGGACCTTCATGTGCGTCCTCGCCCACTCGATGCGCCTGACGCCCTTCTCGACCAGTTCCTTGTTGGCCATGCTACCTTCCTGACGCATCGAGCGACGCGCTAATACATTTGTTGGTACAACCATATCCCTCGCGGGCGGCGACCCTGGAGGACCCCGGCTATATAGATGCCGTAAGGGACCGGACATCAACCGGAGGTACGGTGCCCTACATCTCCACATGAAATCTACGTCCCCAAGGATGATGACCGCGGCCGGGCTCTGAAGGTCCAAGAGGCCGAAATATGGAACAGGCTGAGAAGGACGAGGACGGTGCGGCGGACCGCAAGGTCGTCATGCCGCACAAGGGAGGCAACACGACCCTCTACATGTTGGCAGCGGTCGCGGTGGTGGCCGTGATAATCATCGCGGCCTTCGCGACCGGGATCCTGTCGACGGGGTCGAAGGACAGCGTCACACTGACCGGGGCCGGGGCGACCTTCCCGATGCCGCTGATACTCAAGTGGGCCGACGAGTACTACAACGTGAGCGACGGAGCGGTCAAGGTCAACTACGGCGGAGGGGGCAGCGGGGCCGGCATAACCCAGATCAAGGAGAAGCAGGTCGACTTCGCCGGCTCGGACGCCCCTCTGAGCGCGGATGAGTCCTCGACGTACGGACTCGTCCACATACCGGAGACCCTCGGCGCGGTGGTGGTGGCGTTCAACCTGCCGGGCATATCCGCCTTGAAGCTCGACGGGGACACGACCGCGAGGATCTTCATGAAGGACATAACGGCCTGGGACGACCCGGCGATAGCGGCGCAGAACCCCGGAGTGGCCCTGCCGGACGAGTCCATCGCGACTGTCGTCAGGTCAGACTCGTCCGGCACGACATTCGTGTTCACCGGGTACCTGGCGATCGTGAGCCCGGAGTTCGACGAACTCTACGGGCAGGGCAAGACGGTGGCCTGGCCCGAGGGCACCCTCGCGCAGTCCGGCAACTCCGGCGTCGCGCAGGCGGTCCAGGGCACAAGCTACTCCGTCGGGTACATAGAGCTCGCGTACGCCCTGGAGAACGACATCGCCTTCGCCCAGATGGAGAACCACGACGGTGCGTACATCACAGCATCCCTGGCGACGACGGCGGCCGCCGCCGCGGCCGCGGTCCCCACCCTCCCGGCGGGGGACGGGGACTGGTCCGGCGTTCATGTGCTCGACGCGCCGGGGGCCGACTCGTACCCCATCGTCACCTTCACGTACATCCTGGTCTACAAGGAGCTGTACAACGAGGACACGGAGATGAACAGGAGCGCTGCCGAGGCCCTCCTGGACTTCCTGTGGTGGGCGGTACATGAGGAGGGGCAGGCCCTGGCCGGCCCGCTGCAGTACGCGCCGCTGCCCGACGCGGTCGTGGAGCTCAACGAGGAGACGCTGAGGGCGATCACCTACCAGGGCGACACCCTGATGGACTGAGGCTGAACCCCCGCAAACCCCTTACCCCGCCTCCGGCCGGAGGGGCCGATGCCCCGCCGCCCGGGAGTGGGACGAAGGTCTGGCGGACGCTATGTGGACGACGAGGAGGCAGGGAGGCAGAGGGAGGAGGAGCTCCAGCTCCCTCCAGGACAGGCTCTTCAAGTACTCGGTGACGGGCGTGGCCGCGCTCGTCCTGGCCCTGCTCTGGGGGCTGGTCGTCAAGCTGGTGCTCGACGCCCAGACCTCGATAGGCACCTTCGGGCTCGACTTCCTGACGAGCGACGTGTGGGACCCCAACAGGGACCTGTACACCGCCCTGCCGTTCATCTTCGGGACACTCATGACCTCTGCGATCGCGATCCTCATCGGCGTCCCAATCAGCATAGGCATCGCAGTCTACCTCTCCGAGCTCGCGCCCGCGTGGGTCCGGGAGCCGCTCTCGTTCCTCATCGAGCTCCTGGCGGCGGTGCCGAGCGTCATATACGGCCTCTGGGCGATATACACCCTCAGGCCGGTGCTCACCGGCTCAGTGGAGCCCTTCCTCATGGACGTCCTGGGCTGGACGCCATTCTTCGAGGGGGCGGCGTTCGGGATCGACAAGCTCGCCGCCGGCGTCATACTGGCGGTGATGATCATCCCGACGGTCGCATCGGTCTCCAAGGAGAGCATGATGGCCGTCCCGGACTCCCAGAGGGAGGCGGCCCTCAGCCTGGGGGCGACCAGGTACGAGTCCACCCGGATGGCCGTGCTCACGTACGCCCGCTCCGGCATCTTCGGGGCAGCCATACTCGGCCTGGGTAGGGCGATCGGCGAGACCATGGCCGTGACCATGACCATCGGGAACGCCAACCTCATATCGTGGTCCCTGCTCGACCCCGGCCAGACGATGGCCAGCGTCATCGCGAACAACTGGGGCGAGGCGGACGGGCTGATGCTCTCGTCCCTCATCGAGATAGGCGTCGTCCTGTTCCTGGTGGCGCTCGTGGTCAACGTCTTCGCGCGGCTGATGGTCGGGCGCGTGATGAAGTCGGTCCACATGACGGGAGGGGGACTGTGAGGGGGAACAGGGCCCGGAGGCTGAAGGACCGGGCCGCCTCCCTGGTCGCCCTGGGGTGCGTCCTGATAGCCCTGGTCCCCCTCGTCTCGATACTCATAGAGGTGATAAGCAGGGGCGCCCCCGCGATAGACTGGACCTTCCTGACGGAGCGCACCAAGAGCGCGGGCTCCGCCGACTCTGGGATCGGGAACGCCATCCTCGGGTCCCTCCTCCTCGTGATGTGGGCGTCGCTAATAGGCCTCCCGCTCGGGATACTCACCGGGGTGTACGTGTCCGAGTACGGCGACAACCGGTTCGGGAGGACCGTCAGGTTCTTCAACGACATACTGGCCAACTTCCCATCGATAGTCATAGGCCTGTTCGCCTACTCCCTCATAGTGACGGTCGTCGGCTTCTCCATGGTCTCCGGCGCGTTCGCACTGGCGGTCATCATGGTGCCAATAGTCGCGAACACCACGGAGGAGTCGCTCAGGATGGTCCCCAACTCCCTGAGGGAGGCGTCCCTGGCGCTGGGCGTCCCGAGGTGGAGGACGGTCCTCAAGGTCATCATATCCAACGGGAGGTCGGGGCTCGTGACCGGCGCGCTGCTGGCAATAGCGAGGGTCGCCGGGGAGACCGCCCCGCTCATACTCACGTCGTTCGGCAACAGCTTCTGGGAGACGGGGCTGACGGAGCCCGTCGCAGCCCTCCCGCTCGTGATATTCAGGAACGCCATGTCGCCATACGCCGACCTGCAGGAGCAGGCGTGGGGGGCTGCGCTCGTCCTGATAGCCATGGTGCTGTCGCTGAACATCGTCGTAAGGCTCCTGACGAGGAAGAGGCTGAAGAGCTTCAAGGCGGTGAAGAAGGCATGGAAGGCAAGGTCGTCACAGAGCGTCTGAACGCGTTCTTCGGCGAGGTCCACGCGGTGAAGAACGTCAACATGGCCATCCCAGCGAACGCGATTACGGCCATCATAGGCCCGTCCGGGTGCGGGAAATCCACCCTCATCAGGTGCGTCAACAGGATGCACGAGGTGGTCAGGGGGGCCCGCGTCGCCGGGAGGGTCCTCCTCGACGGCGAGGACATATACGGACCGGGGGTCGACCCGGTCGAGGTGAGGCGCAAGGTCGGGATGGTCTTCCAGAAGCCGAACCCCTTCCCGACCATGTCCATCTACGACAACGTCGTCGCCGGTCAACGGCTGAACGGGGAGAAGGACTGGAAGAGGCTGGACGCGGCCGTCGAGAGGAGCCTCAAGCTCGCGGCGCTGTGGGACGAGGTGAAGGACCACCTGGACGCGTCGGGCGTGAGCATCTCCGGGGGGCAGCAGCAGAGGCTGTGCATCGCGCGCGCCCTCGCGGTCGAGCCCGAGGTGCTGCTGCTCGACGAGCCGTGCTCCGCGCTTGACCCGATAGCCACGGCGAAGATCGAGGACCTGCTCTTCGACCTGAAGGACCGGTACACGGTGGCCATCGTGACGCACAACATGCAGCAGGCGGCGAGGGTCGCGGACTTCACAGCCTTCATGTACATGGGCGAGCTCATAGAGTTCGGGGAGACGAAGCGGCTGTTCGAGAACCCGGAGGAGGAGCTCACGGAGAAGTACATCACAGGGAGGTTCGGCTGAGATGAGCCCGAGGAAGGTATACATGAACGAGCTCGCGGAGCTGGACGGGCTCGTGGCCGCGATGGCGAAGAAGACGAGCGAGGCGATCGAGCTGGCCGTGAGGTCGTTCGAGGACCTCGACCTCGAGAAGGTCAGGCAGGTCGAGCGGCTGGACAAGGAGCTGTACGAGCTCAACATCGACATCGAGAAGAGGTGCCTCGAGGTCATCGCCCTCCAGTCCCCCGTCGCGAAGGACCTGAGGGCCATAGGCACCTACCTCAAGGTCATCACGGACTTCGACAGGATAGGCAGGTACGCGTACGACATCGCGGAGGTCGCAGCGCGGTCGGTGGAGATGTCCCACTTCAAGCCCCTCGTGAGCATCCCCCACATGGCCAAGATGGCGGAGGAGATGGTCGACCTCTCCGTCCATGCGTTCCTGGAGAGGGACACCGGGCCGACCAAGAGGGTCTTCGAGCTGGAGGACCGGGTCGACTCTCTCTACGACGAGATCTTCCGGGAGATCATCACATACATGATGGAGGACTCGAGGAAGATAACCCTCGGCATCAACTACACCCTGGTCGCGAGGTACCTCGAGCGGATAGGCGACCACGCGTGCAACATCTCAGAGCGGGTCATATACATGGTCACCGGCGAGAGGGTCGTGAAGGAGTAGGCCCTCACAGCCTGTCCAGGTTGCGCATCATCACCGACATCACCTGCGCCAGGTTCCCGTCCCTGTCGTAGCTCTTGACGGCCTTCTCGGCCGCCTCAGGGTCGTCCCTGAGGTCCTCCACCTGCCTCAGTATCTCCGGGACGGCCTTGGTCACCTCGTCCACCACCGTGACGGTGGCGTTCCTCGAGGTCCTCGACATCGGGTTGAGGTCGATGGCTATCGTCTCCTTGCCCATGCGCGCGAGCGCCTCGGCCCTGTCGCCGTCCTCGAGCGGTATGAGCACGACGTCGGCCGCGTAGATGCCCTCGCTCGAGCACAGCCCACGCATGCTCTCAAGTCCCGGGATCTTCGCGTCGGGCAGGAACCCCAGGACATCCTTCGCCCCGTGGCTCCTGAGCCGGTCGGCGATCTTCGCGACGCGCTGGTCGCTCCGGTGGAAGAGCCCCACCTCCACCCTGGCACCCGACGCCTCCGCGAGCTCGACGACCTCCTTGGGGCACAGCGCGGCGACGTTGCCGTTCACGGATATCACGGGCCTCTCCGCGCGCAGCAGCAGGGCGGCGGCCGCCTTCGCCGCGACCCTGGCCTCCTTGGTGGTCCTCTCCCCGAGGAAGTAGTAGAACATCTCGCCCCTGCCGTGGGCGATCAGCCCCTGCGGGACCACCAGGCCCTCGTTGAACCCCTCGACGAGGCGTTCCCTGAGCATCAGGGACGCGTACCGGGGGTGCGCCTTGGGAATCTCAGACATGGCATTCCTTCTCATGCGCCCGCGCACTATAGATGGGGTGCTCGGCGACGACCCGGAAGGATGCTCAAACCTTATATACCTTGAGAAAAACATTATATATAACATTGTACATAGGGCGCACAACAAAACTTATAAAAATGATTCGGTGAAGGCGGTGCAGCTCCTCGGCGTGGTTCAGGACATATCTCACGACGGGCGGCTCATCGTCAAGGCGCGGTTCGCACCGGTCATGAAGTCTGTAGTTAGGGACAACGTCAAGGGGGAGGTCGGGAGAGTAGTGAAGGTGTTCGGACCGGTCCGGGCCCCGTACGTTGCCATCGAACCGAGGAAGGAGATGCGGACCCTTGCTGTGCTCGGCAAGGAGGTCTACGTCGAACAGGAGAGGTACCATGGCAAAGGTAAGAGAGGAGACTGAGCAGATCGAGAGATGCCCTGAGTGCAACAGCTCTCACCTGGTGAGGGACTACGAGCGCGGAGAGCTCGTCTGCGAGGACTGCGGCATAGTCCTCGACGACCAGCTCATCGATCAGGGCCCCGAATGGAGAGCCTTCGATGTGGAGCAGGGGGAGAAGCGCGCCAGGACGGGCGCACCGATGACCTACACCATACACGACAAGGGCCTGTCCACCGAGATCTCCTGGAAGAACAAGGACTCGTACGGGAAGAGCATCCCGACGCGGAACAGGGCGCAGCTGTACCGTCTCAGGAAGTGGCAGCGCAGGATCAGGGTCTCCAACGCCACTGAGAGGAACCTGGCCTTCGCGCTGAGTGAGCTGGACAGGATGGCCTCGTCCATGGGCCTCCCGAGGAACGTGAGGGAGACGGCGGCCATGACCTACAGGAAGGCCGTCAACAAGAACCTCATCAGGGGCAGGAGCATAGAGGGCGTCGTCGCGGCGTCGCTGTACGCGGCCTGCAGGCAGTGCAACGTGCCCAGGACCCTGGACGAGGTCGCCAACTCCTCGAGGGTCGGCAGGAAGGAGATCGGCAGGACCTACAGGTTCATGACGCGCGAGCTCAAGCTCAAGCTGATGCCGACGAAGCCCCAGGACTACGTGTCCAGGTTCTGCTCGGAGCTGAAGCTCTCGGGCGAGGTGCAGTCCAAGGCGACCGAGATACTGAAGGACGCCGCCAAGAAGGAGCTCACCTCCGGGAGGGGGCCGACTGGAGTCGCCGCGGCCGCGATATACATCTCCAGCATCCTGTGCAACGAGCGCAGGACGCAGAGGGAGGTCGCGGACATAGCGGGCGTCACCGAGGTCACCATCAGGAACCGCTACAAGGAGCTCACCGAGAAGCTGGGCATAGAGGTCCAGCTCTGAGGTCCGCAGAAACCACTTCCGCTAAATCCCTTCCTTCTGTTTCTTCCACGGGGCCCTGGCACCGCCACGTCGCGGCGGTAGAGAGGACATGTTTTTAAGGCGCGCTGACCTTTGCCGGAGCGGGGACGAACGTGATAAGGATCGGTGTCAACGGTTTCGGAAGGATCGGCAGGAACGTCTACAGGGCGGCGCTCGAGAGCGGGCGCATGGGCAAGGACTTCGAGATCGTCGCCGTCAACGACATAGTGCCCGTCGACTCCCTCGCCTACCTCCTCAAGTACGACTCCGTCTACGGCAAGCTCGACGTCGACTGCCGCGCGGACGGGAGCGGCGTCAAGGTCGGCCAGCACCGGTTCGAGGCGACCCAGTGCAAGGACCCAGTGGAGATACCGTGGGCGAGGCTCGGCGCCGACGTCGTCATCGAGTCGACCGGCCTCTTCACCGAGAGGGAGAAGGCCGCCAAGCACCTCGCCGCGGGGGCGCGCAAGGTCGTCATATCGGCCCCCGCCAAGGGGCCCGACGTGACTGTCGTCCTCGGCGTCAACTTCGACATGTACGACAGGGCGAAGCACGACGTGATCTCGATGGCCTCGTGCACGACCGGGAGCCTGGCCCCGCCCGCGAAGGTCATCAACGACCGGTTCGGCATCGAGACCGGGATGATGACCACGATACACGCCTACACCGGCGACCAGAGGCTCGTCGACACCCCACACAAGGACCCGAGGCGGGCCAGGGCCGCCGCGCTGTCCATCATCCCGACATCTACCGGGGCCGCGAAGGCCATAGGCGAGGTCATACCCGCGCTGAAGGGGAGGATGAACGGCCTGGCCCTCAGGGTCCCGACCCCTGTCGGCTCGGTCACCGACCTCAGCTTCTTGACCAGGGAAGAGGTCACCGCGGAGGACATCAACGGCGCGCTCAGGGCCGCCGCCGAGGGCCCGATGAAGGGCGTCATGGAGTACTGCGTCGACCCGATAGTCTCCTCGGACATCGTGGGCAACACCCACTCCAGCGTAATCGACTCGCCCTCCACCATGGTCATAGGCGGGAAGGGCAGGTTCGCGAAGATCCTCTCCTGGTACGACAACGAGTGGGGCTACGCCAACAGGCTCGTCGAGCTGGCCCCCAGGCTCCTCTGAGCCGGGGCTTCCCAGGGATACCGTCGACTAGGACCGCACGGCTAGCAGGAACGCCATGGTTCCGTGCCACGGCTGCGACAGGTTCGGGACGGGGTGCAGGGGGATAGTCCCGCCCATGGAATACAGGGACACGATCGACCAGTACCGCAGGCTCTTCAAGCCGCACTCCTGGCAGGACGAGCTCCACAAGCCCGGCATGAGGTCGAGGGATTGATCACGGCCTGAACCTGCTCAGGCTCACGTACTCCACCTGCTTCTTCGTGACGCGCCCTAGGAGTATCTCCTTCTTGACGCCGTGCGCGAGCCGCACCGCGCGGCTCACCTCCGGCCACATGGTCGTGTACTCCTCCGGCACAGCATGGACCAGGTAGCGCGCATGCGTCTTGTCCGGGTCGCCCTCGTACGCCCTGAAGTGGGAGCCGTACTTGAACCCGGTCTTGACCACCATCCCCCTGCCCTTCATGTCCTTGAAGGCGCTCAGGCGGAGGTCGAAGTCCGGCTGGACGGCCCTCGCGCGCTTCTTGAGGGCGGGGAGGCCGACCGGCTTGTTGGTCTTGGCGTCCCTGAGCTTCAGGGCGCCGAGCTCCACAAGGAAGGAGGCCTCGATCAGAGAGAGCTGGAGGCCCGGCCCTATCCTCTTCCCGAAGAAGTGGCCCCCGTGCAGGGCGGCGGCCGAGGCGTCGTCGTCGACCAGGACCCTGTCGGCCATCATCAGCGCCTCGTGCGCGGAGCTGAGGTCGACCGCGCCCAGCCTCCCCCTCGGCACGACGCGCCTGACCTCGTAGTACGTGACGTCGCTCTCCTCGTCCACCACCGCGAGCAGCAGGTTCTTCCTCACGTCCGAGGTCCTGTCCAGGTGCTCGAGCAGGTCTCCCAGGTCGAACGTGGAGCGCTCGGAGATCGCCGCCATCCACCACCTGCTCGGGGTCTTGTTCGGCGAGCCGCCCCTTGGGAAGACCCTGAAGTCGAGCGGGGGCGAGCTGGTCTTGACGATGTAGCCGCGCTGCCTCATCTCCCTGTACACCAGGTACCTGACCTCGAAGCCCTCGGAGGCGAGGTGGCCCCTGCGCAGCAGCTCGGCCGCGGGGATCTCGGCCCCGCCATCGGCGACCTTGAGCCGGCCCGACTCGACCAGATATATCGCCTCCATGAGCTCGAGCTTGAGGGCGCCCCCCGACTGCGGGGCCCCGTAGGACCCCTTGTTGTGTATCTGGCTTGCCTCCGCTGGGTCCCCGACCATGACTGAGTCGCCGACCAGCGTCCCGCTCATCGGGCGAGCATATCGCCGTTCCGTATAATTAGTTCTCCACGGGCCGGCCCGGGGACGGGGCGGCCGCGGACACGTGCCAGCGGCACGGCGGCCTCCGCCGGGCCCCAGAAAGCATCGTAGCAAGCATTATATAGAAGCGCAAACATAATCGAAACCCTAGCCTCAGAAGTCTGAAGAACGGAGGTGAGAGAAGCATGATCCGAAGGAGAGACAAGAAGGAGGGCGTGGTGCCAAGGGACTACTGGGACCAGACATGGACCAGCCCGTGGACCATGCTGAGCGACATGGACCGCGTCTTCGACGACTTCAGGTCCGAGTGGGAGAGCCTGTTCCTCGTCCCGAGGGCCCAGGGCGCAGCGGCCGTGAGGCAGCCCCTGGTCGACCTGGCCGACAACGGCAAGGAGTACCTCGTCAAGGCCGAGATCCCGGGGATAAGCAAGGAGGGGCTCAAGATCGAGGTCACCCAGGACAGCCTCGAGATCTCCGGTGAGACCGATGTCGAGGAGAAGGAGGAGGACGAGGAGGCGGGCTACATCCGGAGGGAGAGGCGGTACTCGATGTTCCACAGGACCCTCCCGCTCCCCGAGAACGTCCTCACGGACAAGGTCGAGGCGGAGCTGAAGGACGGCGTGCTCACCGTCAAGCTGCCGAAGGCCGCTCCGCCGGAGAAGAAGTCCAAGAAGGTCCCCGTCAAGTGAGCCCGCGGCCACCGCCGCGGACCTCAAACCCATTCCAGTTCCAAGTCAACGGCGAGACCCACCGGTCAGTCAAGGTGTCATAGATGTCCAGCAAGGAGAAGATACTCAGGGTCGTGCAGGCCAAGACGGCCGACGACGGGAAGGGCGTAGCCAGGGTCGACCCCGCCCTCATGAGGATACTCAAGCTCAGCCAGGGCGACATAGTCATGATAGAGGGGACGAGGCCGACCGCCGTCACCGCCTACACAGGCTACCCGGAGGACGAGAACCGGGGCACGATCCGCATCGACGGCGTCACAAGGAAGAACGCGGGCGTGGGGCTCGACGAGAAGCTCTCGATAAGGAAGGTGGTCCCGAAGCCGGCCACCAAGGTCACGCTTGCCCCGACGCAGCCGCTGAAGCTCCTGGGGGGCGAGGAGTACCTGTCGCAGAACCTCGAGGGGCGCCCGGTGGTCAAGGGCGACCTCATCGAGGTCAGCGTCATGGGCCGCAAGTTCACCCTCGTGGTCCAGGGCTTCCAGCCCTCGGGCGAGGCCGCCGTCATCCAGAACTTCACGCAGGTCAAGCTCAGCGAGAAGCCGGCGAAGGAGGAGGCCGCGAAGGGCCCGAAGGTCGCATACGAGGACATAGGCGGCCTCAAGGACGAGGTGGACAAGGTCAGGGAGATGATCGAACTGCCCCTGAGGCACCCGGAGCTTTTCGAGAAGCTTGGAGTGGAGGCGCCGAAGGGTGTCCTGCTCCACGGACCGCCCGGGACCGGCAAGACGCTCCTGGCCAAGGCGGTCGCTTCGGAGACGAGCGCCACGTTCACGTCCATAGGCGGACCCGAGATCATGAGCAAGTTCTACGGCGAGAGCGAGGAGCGCCTGAGGGACATGTTCAAGGAGGCCGCGGAGAACGCGCCCAGCATCATATTCATCGACGAGATAGACTCCATCGCCCCGAAGAGGGACGAGGTCACGGCCGAGACCGAGAGGCGCATCGTGGCGCAGCTCCTGGCCCTCATGGACGGCCTGGAGGGGAGGGGCAAGGTCGTCGTCATAGGAGCGACCAACCGGCCCAACGCCCTCGACCCGGCGATACGCAGGCCCGGCCGGTTCGACAGGGAGATAGAGATCGGCATACCGGACAAGGGCGGCCGGCTCGAGATACTGCAGATCCACACCAAGGGGATGCCCCTGGCGGAGGAGGTCGACATGGACAAGCTGGCGTCGATGACCCACGGGTACGTCGGCGCCGACCTGGCTGCCCTCGCCCGGGAGGCGGCCATGCGGGCGCTGAGGAAGGTCCTTCCCTCGATAGACCTGGAGGCGGAGTCGATACCCGCCGATGTCCTCAACGAGCTCAAGGTCGGCATGGACGACTTCATGGACGCCTACAGGGAGATGCAGCCCTCGACGCTGAGGGAGGTGCTCCTGGAGACGCCCAACGTGAAGTGGGAGGACATCGGCGGCCTCGAGGGGCCGAAGCAGGAGCTGATGGAGTCGGTCGAGTGGCCGCTCAAGTACGCTTCGCTGTTCTCGCACATGGGGGCGACGCCCCCGAAGGGGCTGCTGCTCTACGGGCCGCCCGGCACGGGCAAGACCCTCCTCGCCAAGGCGGTCGCGACCGAGAGCGAGGCCAACTTCATAAGCGTGAAGGGCCCGGAGTTCCTGTCCAAGTGGGTCGGCGAGAGCGAGAAGGCGGTCCGCGAGACCTTCAGGAAGGCCAGGCAGGCCGCGCCGTGCGTGATATTCCTGGACGAGATAGACGCCATCGCCCCCGTCAGGGGGACATCGTCAGACTCTGGAGTCACAGAGCGCGTCATCAGCCAGATACTCACCGAGATGGACGGGCTCGAGCCGCTCCACAACGTCGTGGTCATCGCGGCGACGAACAGGCCGGACATCATGGACCCCGCCCTCATGCGCCCTGGGAGGTTCGACAGGCTGGTGTACGTGCCGCCGCCGGACCTCCAGGCCAGGAAGGAGATACTCAGGATACACACGAAGGGCAAGCCGCTGGACGACGACGTGGACCTCGACAAGCTGGCAGCCAAGATGGACAAGTACACCGGCGCGGAGATATCCGCCGTGTGCAACGAGGCCGTGATGCTCGCGATCAGGGACTACGTCCTCGAGGGAGGGGACCTGGACGAGGGGTCCGTGAAGGCGCGGAAGGTCAGTATGAAGTACTTCGAGAAGGCTATGGAGAACGTCGAGCCCATGAGCGATAGCGACCTCAGGAAGTACGGGAAGCTGTCGCCCAACGCGATGTACAGCTGAGACGGGGGTCGGAAGGGTCTTGAGGGAACAGGTGGCCAGGGCGCCCGGGCACGCGCGCGCCGTCGCGGGGGACAGGGACAAGCTGGTCGGCAGGACCAGGGAGACCCTCGCCAAGTGCGGATTCTACGTGTCCAACCCGCACAACATAAGGAGCATCAGCTTCGACCTCGTGGCCAGGAGGGACAGGCAGCTGATCGTCCTCAAGGCCCTGTGCAACATCGACTCCCTCTCCCCCGAGGACGCCGAGGAGCTGAAGGTCATGGCGTCCATGCTCGACGCCAGCCCGATGGTCATCGGGATGCACTCCAGCTCGGCGGAGCTCGAGGACGGCATCCTCTACACGCGCTTCGGGATACCCATAGTGTCGGAGCGCACCTTCGCCGAGTTCATGCTCGAGGGCGTGCCTCCCCTGGTGTACGCGGCCCCCGGCGGGCTCTACGTGCGCCTGGACGGGGAAATGCTGAAGGAGCTGAGGCAGGCCAGGGTGATATCCCTGGGCGCCCTCGCGGAGGCCGTTGGCGTGTCGAGGAAGGCCATACAGATGTACGAGACGGGCATGGGGGCCATGGTCGACATCGCCAGCAAGATAGAGGAGTTCCTGGACGTGCCCCTCGTCGTGCCCCTCGATCCGTTCGCCTACGCGTCCGAGGTTGCCGACCACTTCAAGGACCTCGAGCGTTTCAAAGGCCAGAACAAGGACATATTCGAGATGCTCAGCGAGATAGGCTACTCCGTGGTGCCTACCAAGAAGGCGCCCTTCGACGCCTTCGCCAAGGAGGAGGAGTTGCTCCTCCTCACTGGCATAGGCGACGATCCGCAGATGACCGAGCGCAAGGCCAGGGTGGTCGGGAACCTGTCCAGGGTCACGGAGAGGAAGAGCGTCATCATAGTCCAGAGGAAGACATCGGCCGAGGAGATCGAGGGGACCCCCCTCGTCACCAGGGACGAGCTCAGGAAGGCGGACCACGCCGACGACTTCATGGAGCTGGTCCTCCGCAGGGAGAGGAGGAGGCCTTGAGCGCCCTCAGGAAGCTCACCGTCAACGGGGGCACCGTCCACATCCTGCCCGTCGTCAAGGGCCTGAAGTCCGAGGCGGACCGGGTCAGGCAGGCCTTCGAGCGCGTCAGGCCCGACAAGGTCGCAGTGTCGCTCTCGAAGGAGGAGGTCGAGGGCCTCAGGAACATCCCCGACGACTTCGAGCCGGAGCTGTCGAGGTACGACGAGATCTACGCGGCCGGCCTCGAGAGGTACGGGGAGGTGGCCGCGCCGCCGCCCTGCTACGTCGCGGCGGTCGAGCTGGCGGACCACCTGGGCGTACCCATAGTGCCCGTGGACCTCGACGAGGACTCTTTCTCCGAGCTCTACTGCGCGGCCGTGACCGGGCCAGCCCTGTTCAGGCACTCGACGCGGACATGGGCCCTGAGGCTGAGGAGGTTCGAGGCCGAGACGGCCGAGGAGTACGTCCTCAAGTGGGACCGCGCCGTCAACAACATGGATGGCATGAGGCTCATCGAGGAGAAGCGCGCGGAGACCATGGCGGAGGGGATCTCCAGGCTGGCGGCCGCAGGGACGAACATCCTGGCTGTCGTCGAGCTGGAGAGGGCCGGGCAGGTGGAGGGCCTCCTGGCAGGGACGATGGACGGCGAAAAGACTTAGGGAAGGGGTTTACCGGGGGAGCGGGGAGCGCTCAGCCCCTTCCGTATATGTCGATTGCGGCGATCTTCACGATGCAGCCAGTCTCGGTCCCTGTCAGCATCCCAGCGAAGACGTCCTTGATGGACACCGCCCAGTACTCCGTCGGGCCGACGTTGAGGTAGACCTTCAGGAGCGAGACCTCCGACGCTGCCCCGGCCGTGACCCAGGAGGTGAGTATGTCGTCCAGCCCGTCACCGTTGACATCCTCGACCTCGAGAAGGGTCGGGCCGATAGCGACAGTCGTCGGCAGCCCACCGGGGTAGATGTACATGTTCGTCTGGTTCTGGACCATCCAGGCCGTCAGGGGCGTCCTGTGGTCGTACACGACGAACTTCGCGTTCTTCGCGACCACCACCTCGAGCCTCCCGTCTTCGAGGCCGTCGAAGTTGATGGCGCGCGCGGTGTAGTAGATCTCGTAGGAGGTGTTCACGCCCGCCACCTGGTACCGGTTGGCCGGGACGGGGAGGGTTGTCGGCATGTAGGAGCCGAACCTGTCCGACTGCACCCCTATGTAGTCGATGTCGAGCCACTCCGTCTCGAGGCCCAGCGCCGTCGACGAGTCGGTGATCTTCACATAGAAGCTCGTCGCGCCCGCGACGGACGACGGCAGGCTGAACGTGTACTCGGTGTACTCCTCTGCGGTGATGACCATCACGGGGGTGTATATGGCCGTGAGCGGGTCCGAGCTGGTGGTGTACCAGACGTAGAAGACCTCCTGGGAAGTATCCTCCGGGCCGACCTTCGCGGTGACCACCAGCTGCGGGTCGGAGTACGACGTCAGCGGCACGTCTATCTCGAAGACGAAGTGGACCTGGCCGGCCTCATCGCCGGTGGTGTTCTCCTCGATCCGCATCCCGTTGTCGTCCGCGATCTCCGTCAGCGACATGATCCCGGCGGTGTTGCTGCCGGCGTACTGGAGCACGTCGGTGACGAGGTTCTCCTCCGCGTCCTGGTTGACCGTGTAGTTGTTCACCCACACGCCCTCGATGTAGTCATGAGTGCCCGTGCCAGTCGTCGGGTCGACGGTGATTATGTCGAGCATGCCGTCGTTGTTGATGTCGGCGATGTCGAAGTCCTCTATGTTGCTGGTGATCGAGGTCGGGTTGGGCAGGTAGGCGAAGCACCCGCGGGTCCACTTCGTGAGGTCGTACATCCACACCTTGCCGCTCGCGAGCACTATGAGGTCCGCGCAGCCGTCGCCGGTCATGTCCTCGAGGGCGATCTTCCTGATGCCGTCGTTGGTGGAGTTGTACGTCGCGAAGACCGTGCCCTGGGCGCCGTAGGTGTTGTTGAATATGATCACCTTGTGGCCGGAGGTGGAGTACGCGAAGTCCGTGTCCCCGTCTCCGTTGATGTCGCCGCTGTCTATCCACTCGATCTTATCCGTGGCGAGGTCGCCGGTCGGTCTGGTTATTATTGAAGGCGCCTGCCACACCCCGTAGGTGTTCATGGTGTTCTCGAAGTACAGGAGCTTGCCGATGTCGTCGTAGCTGGTGGCCTTGTCCATGTTCGACCCGGCCAGCACGTCCATGTCGCCGTCGTTGTCGTAGTCGCCCACCGACATTGCGTTATGGTAGTACAGCGGAGCCGTGCTGGGCGCGTTCTCCTGGGTGTACAGGATCCTTGTGGTGAAGAAGTTGTTGTTCTCCACGTAGTAGATGTACTCGGGGTTGATGAAGTTCGTGCTCCCGCCCTTGGACGAGTAGACGCCGGAGGTCCCGAGGAAGAAGTCCGCCCGGCTGTACGAGGCCTGCACGAACACCTGCCGGGAGTACGCGTACACGCCCTCGTTCGCGTCGCTGAACTGCGATATCTGGAGGGTGTACGAGTTCGTCCCCGACTTCCACTGGTCGCCGTTGCTGAACCTCAGGTCGATGGAGAACACGTACGCGGTGTTGTTGGTGGCCGAGTCGGTGACCTCGCTGATCATGCTCCCGGAGTCCGGGGGGCCGTAGAGCTGGGTGCCGCCGACCATGTCGACGATCCTGATCTCGCCCACGGACGGCGCGGGGGAGTCCTGGGCGTCCTGGACGTATATCGCGACGTAGATGACGTAGTCCGTCCCGGTCGCGTTGAACGCGGTGTCCCTGTCGAAGCCCCACTCGGTGCCGTAGTCGTCGTCCATGAACGTCCATACCCTGGGGTAGTAGGATATCGGGGAGGACTCGTCCTCGATGTAGATGGTCTGATCCGCGTCGAACACGTAGTTCGTCAGGCCGGTCGCCTTGAGCAGCATGCTCATGGTGTACGTGCCCGGAATCATGTTCGTGGTGTTGAACACCGCCTGGTACACGGCGACGTTGCCACCGTACGCGTAGCTGTAGAACGGGTCCACGTAGGTGCTCGGCGACTGGAAGACCGCCAGCGAGGTGTAGTCGATCTCGGTCCTGGCGTCTGTCATGGTCAGGTCGTTCGCGCCTCCGATGTTGGTCACGTAGAGGCTCGCGACCCGCACGAATATGTTCTCGCCCCGTGTGAAGTTCGTCCTGGCGTCGGTGGTGTTCGCTGTCCCGCTGGTGCCGTTCTCGCCGTATACGCCGAACCCCTGTCCGTCGTTGATGTTGGTGATGTAGGAGGGCATGCCGCCTTCCTGCGGGGTGGTGTCGGCGGGGTACCAGTCGATGTCGGTCGGGAGGACTATGACGGACAGCTCGTATCCCACGGAGGTCGTGTGCCCCGCGGCGTCCATCGCGTGGATCTTGAGGGTCTTCCCGTCTATGGCGACGGAGTCGTTCGCCACATCGTTGAAGTCCCACTCGAACCAGCCGCCATCAGCGGGCACCAGCCCGCTGCTCGGGGAGTTGAATGTGTCGTTGGCGCTGCCGCCCGTGATGCTGGATGAATCGAGCCAAACATACCTCAGGTCCTTGTCGAGGTCGGATATCTTGACGTAGAGCGTGAAGTCGTCGTACTCCTTCACTGGGTCCACGGTCGGCGTGTCGGTGTTCGAGTCGACGTACCTCTGCAGCACTATCGGCGGGGTCCCGCCCATGCCGCCGGAGACCTGGCTGGTCCACACGGCGTTGTGGCTCTCGTCGTCGACTATCGTGACGGATATGGAACTGGAGTATGTCGTGTCGGAGAACGTCTTGACCCACTGTGTGCCCATGGCCCACTCATCGTAGTCGAAGTCCGCGTCCTCGGAGAGCCTGTAGGCCCATGTCTCCTCGTCCACCGAGACGAGGATGATTGTCAAGGGCGCCTCCATGGTGGCGCCGCCGATGTGCGTCACGGTGAGCGTCGCTGTCGAGCCCAGGTCGTCGAAGTCGAGGGAGGCGGCGAAGTCCGCCTTGGTGGTCAGCTCCGGGACGGGCATCTGGTTCACGAACATCATGATGCCGCTGAAGAGGACGACCGTGATCATGAGGATCAGGATGTTGCCTACGATCTCGGATACGCCGCCCTCGTCGGTCCATGACTTGCGCTTCAGCAGTTTGACTTCCATTCGAACATTCCTCCGGGGAGAAGGATTACTCTGCCAGCTTCGGGTTTTCAACGTGTTGGAGCGTATTTAAACGTGTTGGGGTCATTACCAGGTACCTCACCGGATCCTCCAGGCGCCCGGCCGCCTGCGGGCGAAACCATCACCGTTATATAAGCACAGGGGGATTTCGCGGGGCGATGGCGGAGCCTGGCCAGCTGAGCGTCAACGAGAGGGTCCTACTTCATCTCTCCAGGTACGCCTCCGACAGCACGCCGGGGGAGCACCCCGAGGAGTGCTCTCAGGCGGGGATAGCCTCGTCCGTCGGCATATCGCGCACGCACGTCCCGCGCGCGGTCAAATCGCTCGCGAAGGACGGGCTCGTCGAGGAGCTCCGGGCGAGGGTCGAGGGGCACGAGAGGCGGATGAGCGTCTACTCGATCACGCCCGAGGGGGTCAGGAGGGCGGCCGAGCTGTGGGAGGGGCTGTCCCGGGCGAGGTTCGTCCTCAGGTCCCCCGGGAAGTCCGAGGAGGTCAGCGTCAGCGACATCGAGGAGATGGTGGGCAGGCGGAAGGCGGTCGCGCTCGTCGCGCGGGCGCGCGCAGGCGTGGTGGAGATGGCGGACAGGCGCAGGCCCGCGGTCAAGGACCTGGGGGACGCCCCCTTGACGGAGGGCTTCGTCGGGAGGAAGGAGGAGCTCGGGCAGATGAGCGCGTTCCTCGAGTCCGACTCCGACATCCTCGTCGTCCTGGGGATGAGAGGCTACGGCGCCAGCGCGCTCGCGCGCAGGTTCGTCGACTCGCTTGAGGACTACAACGTCCTGTGGGTCCCCCTAGCGCAGTGCGCCGGCACATCCGACATCGAGGCGCGCATGCGCGACTTCGCGGGCAAGGCCCTCCCCGGGGCGAGCGGCCCGCTCGACGCCCTCGAGGTCGCCGACACCGTGATAGTCTTCGACGGCTACCACTCGGTGCCGGACGACGCGGTCGAGTTCTTCTCGGAGATGGTGGGGGGGCTGCAGGAGGCGAAGGTCGTCATAACGGCGAGGGAGGACACGCCCGCCTACAACTGGTTCTACCACAAGAAGGAGGTCGAGTCGGGCAAGGTACATGAGCTCAGGCTCAGGGGCCTCGACAAGGACAGCGCCAGGGCGCTGCTCGGCAACCCCAGGATCGAGGCGGAGGCGTTCAGGCGCGTGTATGGGATGACCAGGGGGTCCCCCTCCGCTCTCAGGATGCTCAGGGACAAGGACTTCGAGGGGCTCAAGAGGAGCACCGTCCTCACGGCGGAGGAGGTCAGGTACCTCCTCTTCCTCCGCGACAAGGCGGCGTAGTCACCACTCGACGCCCCTGCGGGCCTTGGTGCCTGAATCGTAGGGGTGCTTCGCCTTCTCTATCACCGACACGTAGTCCGCGGAGTCGACGAACTCCTGGGGGGCGTCCCTGCCCGTGAGGACGACCTCCACGCCCGCCTTCCGGGACATCAGGAGGGACAGGACCTCCTCGACGCGAACCAGCCCCATGGAGACGGCGACGTTCACCTCGTCCAGGACGACCATCTGGCAGGAGCCGCCCCTGAGCCTCTCCCCCGCGGCGGCCATGGCCGCCCGGGCCGCCTCCCTGTCCTCCTCCGAGGGGGCGCCCCTGCCCACGAACCTGCCCGACCCGAACTGCAGGACCTCGATCCCCTCCACCCGCCGCGCGGAGACGAGCTCGCCCGTGGCCTCGCCCGTCTTCATGAACTGTATCACGCACACGCGGAAGCCGTGCCCCGCCGCCCTCATTGCCAGGCCGAACGCCGCCGTGGTCTTGCCCTTCCCGGGGCCCGTGATGACATGGACCTTGCCGAGGCCGCTGGCGCTCATCGCCACCCCCAGCGCGGTGCTACTAGAAAAATGGGAGCGCGGCTCAGTACCTGCGGACCTCGTCCTCCGGCAGGGAGAACTCCCTCTCGAGGTACCCGAGCTGCTGCGTCTCCATGGTCCTCGGGTCTATGGGGACCAGCAGGAGGGCGCCCGACATGGCCACCTCCTCGTTCGTGAGCTGCACCGCCTTCATGACGCTTGAGAACCCGTTCTCGGTGACGAGGTACTCGAGGCCGTCCAGGAGCACGACTGCCCCTGGGTTGGCCTTGATGAAGTCCGATATGGTGCTGTGTATCTTCATCAGCCTCGTCGGCTCGAGGTTGATCACGCCCGCGCCCGTCGTGCTCTTGATGTTCTTGGCGATCCACATGATGGGGCAGTCGAAGCCGTACTGCTGCTGCACCCTGACCGGGTGGGTGCGTGTGATTACCAGACCTCGTCTGCCCTCTGCCAGTAGCCTCTTGAGGGCCTCGTAGGCCCTCGGGACGCCCCTGTCCGTGAACAGGTAGGAGTTACCTGGAGCGAGGGCAGGTGCGCTTCCTTCGCTCATGGGTACGGTTACCTCAGGCCCGCCTGCACGGCTAGGCCCTCGTCGGTGATGTCGATCAGCTGCCTCCCGGTTGTGTGCTTGGTCCCCCTCAGCTTGAGGACCTCGAGGAACTTGCGCCTGACCTTCTCCTCCTCGGGGTAGGAGAGCATGACGACGCCGTCGACCATGTACGATTCCTGGCTGTGCGATATGTCGTCGTAGGAGAGCTCCGCGGTTATGATCGCGAGGCACTCGAACGCCTTGAGGTAGGCGAAGAGCTCGTGCATGAACTCCCGGGTCTCCCCCCTCCACTGCAGCATGTCCGTCATGGGGGTGATGGGGTCGATGACGATCCTCACCGGGTGGTACTGCTCGATCTGCTTCTTGATCGTGCTCAGGATCTCGCCGGGGTTCTTGGCCAGGGTCGGCCCGATGTCGATGAAGTTGACCACGCCCCGCTCCACGAGCTGCTGGTCGTAGAACGAGAAGGACGACAGGAACCTCTGGACCAGCCATTGCGGCTCCGAGATGGCCGTGATGTAGAGGCCCTTCTCCCCCTGGCTCGCGCCGTGGAACAGGCTCTGGACCGCCAGGGTGGTCTTGCCAGTGCCGGGCTCGCCCGCCACGAGTATCGCGGACGGGAACGGGAAGCCGCCCTGCAGCATGCCGTCGAGCCCGGGTATGCCCGTGGTCTTCCTGGTCATTCAGAGCACCTCCGAGTCGATGATGAAGACGCACCTGTCGTCTCCCTTCGAGACGCACTTCCTCTCGTGGCAGTAGACGTCCTTGCCCGTGCGCTCCTCGAAGACCTTCGCGAGCACGCCCCTCAGCATGTGGCACGTGGGGGAGTCGGAGCTCGATACCTCTATGGACCCGCTCACGTTGATCGTGTCGCCCTCGAAGGCTATGTCACTGACCCACCCCTCCTTGATCAGGGCATCCCTGACCCTCGAGAGGTCGGTGCCCGTGGCCTTGACAAGGCGGCTGCCGATTATGCGGCCGCACCTGTAGAACATGCCGTGCGAGGCGAAGGTCATGACGGTCTCATACAGCTTCTTTATCTCTACGAGCTCATCCTTGCGCAGCTTGATGGCGCGCTCCGGTGACTCCATCGATAACCACCTACTCGGGGGTTGGCATCTATCAATAAGTCGGGACTTATACCTTTTGGTCGGGCACTTGCTGGCAGGGCCCCTGGCGTCCCCGGTGGCCGAGACACCTTAATCTATGACCTACCGCTAATGGGGTGCCGTGATGGAGGTAGAGTCCAAGTTCCGGTCGCCGGGGAACGACAAGGTCGAGAAGGCGCTGGCGAAGCTGGGGGCCGAGCTCGTCTCCGAGGAGGAGACCGAGGACGTCTACTTCCGGCACCCTGGGCGGGACTTCGGCAAGACCGACGAGGCGCTCAGACTGAGGAAGAGGGCGGACGTCTCGGAGCTGACCTACAAGGGCCCGAGGATGAGGCTCGAGCACACGAAGGCGAGGGAGGAGGTCACCCTGAGGACGGGGGACGCGCTCGCGGCGCAGAGGATCGTCGAGAGGCTCGGGTTCACGGAGTTCATGACGGTGCGCAAGAGGCGCCGAAACTTCAGGTACGACAAGGTCAGGGTCGCGGTGGACCTGGTGGACGGGCTGGGCGAGTACGTCGAGCTGGAGCTCATCACAGAGGAGCCCAAGAGGGCGGAGGCGCTCATCGAGCGGATGAGGGCGGACCTCTCCCTGACCGACCTCGAGCCGAGGACCTACCTCGAGATGATCCTCGACGGCAGCGCACGTAACGAGAGGAAATGAGAGGGGGGCGCGCAGCGCCGACCTCCCCTGGCGCGCCCGCGCCGGATGGCCCCGGCCACCTCAGAGCTTGCTTATCTTCTCCGTCACGAAAGACTTGATCGCCGGGTCGTCGGGGATCGTGATGGACTTCTTGTACTTCTCGCTCCCGTCGGGGAGGAAGTAGCCTCGCGAAACCGATATGAACTCGCTGTCCCCCTCGTCGGTGATCGCCTTCTTCCTCGCGACCTCGAGGAAGTTGTTCTTGCCGAAGGGGATCTTCTCAGCACTCAGGGTCTCGAACCGCACCTTTGTTTGCTGTTCATCGTCCATTTGGTGGCCTCCGTGTTGCAGGGCGTTGGCAAAAGACGGTTCCGTTCATATAAAGGTTGGCGGCGGCCGCATCTTCGAATCCGCGCGGTGCTGGCGCAAATCATAATATATCGTGATTGGCTCTTTTCGCGCGTGTCTGCCGCCGACGGTGGCCCTCTGCCCCAATCTCAGGACGAGTACTGCGGGCATTGCGGGACCAAGATACCGCCGCTGGGGCGGTTCTGCCCCACGTGCGGCGCGGTGAGGGAGTCGCTCAGGCTGCAGGCCAGCCAGCAGTACCCGCCCGCCGCCGGGCCGCCGTGGATGCAGCGGCCCCAGCCCGCCAGGAAGCCGACCTCGTGGCGGGTCGTGATCAAGACCCTGATGGCCTACGGGATGCTGAGCTTCGTCCTCCAGCTGCTCCTCATGCTCGCCGCGCTCGTCTACGGCACCACCATCGTCCTCCCCGAGATAGTGCACCACACCTACGCCCTGTACGTGATAGCCCCCCTCCTCGTCAAGGTTGGGCAGATCTCAGGGGACGCGCTCGGCGCCTACTACATGCTTGTCGTGGCCATCATCATCGCCTCCGCCGTCTGGCTCTTACTCACGGGCGCCAAGGGGTTCCACAGGGAGCTCACGATGAGGGGGGAGCGGAGGAGGCACAGCGCGGTCTTCGACCTCTGTGGGCTCATGTTCGGCGTCCTGTTCATGAACGTCGTCGTGGTGCTCATCACCGAGGCCGTCTCAGGCGAGCCGGTCTCGCCGACCGAGGACGCGGAGCTGTGGGAGCTCCTGTTCCTGCTGGCCAACGCGTCCGTGTGGGAGGAGCTCATAGTGAGGGTGCTCCTGATAGGGGCGCCCCTCCTGCTGATAGACCTCGCGAGGCACGGGCTGAAGGGGAAGGTCCACCGCTACATGCTCGGCGGCGGGTTCGACCTCGGCAGGGCCGAGGTCGTCCTCATCCTGGTGTCCTCCGCCCTCTTCGGCCTCGCGCACTTCGACGGGTGGGGGGCGTGGAAGGTCTTCCCCGCGTCCGTCGCGGGGGTCGCCTTCGGATACATGTTCATGAGGCACGGGCTCGCGTCCGCGATCATGCTCCACTTCGGCTTCGACTACCTCTCCATGCCCACGGAGGTCTTCGCCGGCGGAGACAGCATGGGTGCCCTCGTCCTTCTGGGGCTTGCCGTGCTGGCCTGGATGGGCATGGGCGCGGTCTTCTTCGGATACTACATCATCAGGATGGTGGAGTTCGTCACGAAGGAGAAGTACTTCGAGGAGAGGGCCCCGGCGCCGACACCCTCCCCGTTCTACTACGCGCCGCAGTACCCCCCGCCACCGCCGTCGGCACCGCAGCGCATGCAGGGGGACCCGGCACAGGTCTGGGGGCCGCCCCAGGCACCCAGCGGCCCGGGCGGCTTCTTCGTCTGCCCGGTCTGTGGGTCCACGGGGGCGAGCTGGCGCGACGGGAGGTTCCGGTGCCTAAGGTGCGGGACCGTCGTGTAGCAGCCGCTCCAGGACGGCCTTGCTCCGGACCCCCTGGCTCAGGTCGGTGGCCTCGATGACGATGTTGCCGGAGTAGGAGGCGCGGAGGGCGGAGGCCACCTTGCCCAGGTCCGCCGTCCCCTCGTCTATGACGTTGTGCTGGTCCCACTGGCCCTCGTTGTTGTGCAGGTGGACGTTCCGGAACCGCGCCACGTGGCGCAGCATGTTGTCCACCTCCCCGGCGGTGTTCGCGTGCCCCATGTCGAAGCAGAGGCCCGCAGTCGTCCCCTCGACGACGGAGAGGAGGTCCTCGGTCCGCGTGCAGGTGGCGTTGATGTTCGCCGGGAGGTTCTCCACCGCCATCACGACCCCGTGCTCCTCCGCGAAAGGGGCGAGCTCCTGGATGGACCGACGGGTGACGGCCAGCGGCCTCGATCGGTCCAGGAAGGCGATGCCGTTCACGAACCCCGGATGGACCGTCACGACGCCTATTTCAAGCTCGCGGCATGTCGCGATGACCTTCTTGACCTCGTCCACCGATGCGATCCTCATCGGCTCGTAGACGCTGCCGATGTTCACGTCGCTCATGGGCACGTGCACCTGGAAACGGAGGTCGAGCGTCTCCCTCGCGCGCAACAGGTCCCTGCGCACTAGGTCCAGGCGGTGGTCCCCCTCCGAGAGGACCTCCCACATGTCGAAGTGCTCAGCCACCTCCTCCGCCATCCTCGGGAACGGTGTGCTGCAGAAGAGCGGGGACGCGATGCCGATCATCGCCCCTCCCCCGCTCCTGCCTCCGACCTCGGCGCGACCTCATCGATTACGCGGTCCGGATTGGACGTGATTATGGACACCTCGAGGTCGCCGAGCGCGTGCGTATCCTCCGAGAAGGAGACCTTCCCCGCCGCGGCGACCTGCTTGTTGAGCGCGAATGCGACCCTGTCGGCCTGGATGCCGCGCCTCAGCGCTGCGCGGGCCGCAGACCTTATCCTCTGCCTCTTGAGGAGCTCCGCGAACCGCTCCATCGAGGAGGCGCTCCCCGTGACGGGGTCGTCCCCTTCTGCCGAGAAGTCCGGGAACAGGTTCCTGATGGCACCGATGACCTTGTCCCTGTCCTCGGTCGGGAAGCACCTGGCCGATACCCTGATCTCAGCCACGTTGCGACCATGCCCGAAAAGATATTTAAAGACGTCCGCGGTTGGATTGGCGGGATGAAGAAGAGGATTCTCCAGCTTCTCACCGAGAAGGGCGTTCTCGTCGACCCAGAGGCCGCTGAGGCGCTCTCCGGCCTGAAGGATCCGATGGCGTGCGTCGAGCGGATACTGAACGACGCCGACGGAAGGCCGCTCATACTCTCGAAGGAGGACGTAGACGGCTACGCCTCGTGCGCAAAGGCGCCGGTGCCCCGGTCGGAGCCGTCCCCGCCGCACCCGACCGTCGAAGCGCGGGTGAGGAGGGGTGCGCCCGCCGAGGTGCGCGTGCTCAAGGACATAACGGGTGACTCGACCTGCGTCGGCGACATCATCGATTTCACGAAACTCTTCAACGACCGCTACTTCACAATCAAGAAGATGCTGGCGAAGAGGAGGGACCTCGTCGGGATCATACCCATCGCCAAGGCCAAGAAGATGCAGCGGGAGGTCAAGCTCGTCGGCATGCTGAACGACACGAGGACGACCAAGCACGGCCACACGCTGCTCGAGATAGAGGACGAGACCGACAAGGTACAGGTCCTCGTCATGAAGGGGCCCAGGCGGGCGGGCGACGGCTTCATCAAGGACGAGGTGCTGGGCGTGGCCGGCGCCTTCAGCAAGGACGGGGAGATCGTCATAGCCAAGGAGATAGTCCGGCCGGACGTCCCCATGAACAGCGGGATGACGCCGAACGGCCCCGGGGCGGTGATGGCGTTCGTCTCCGACATACACGTCGGCAGCGACACGTTCCTCCCCGACGAGTGGAAGAGGTTCATGGAGTGGCTCAGGAAGGACCCTGTCGCGAAGGACATCCGCTACATGATGATGCCCGGGGACCTGGTCGACGGCATAGGGATCTACCCCGGCCAGGAGGACGAGCTCCTGATCGAGGACATCTTCGCGCAGTACTCCGAGCTGTCTGAGATGGTCAAGGCCATCCCCGACTGGATCAAGGTCGTGATGATGCCCGGGAACCACGACGCCGTCAGGCTGGCCGAGCCGCAGCCGGCCCTGCCGAAGGACGTGCAGGCGATGTTCGACTCCAACGTGCTCTTCGTCGGGAACCCGTGCTACCTGGAGGTGGAGGGGAGGGTGGTCCTCGCCTACCACGGCCGCAGCATGGACGACTACATCAAGAGCATCCCCGGGCTCGACTACGCCCACCCGCTGGAGGCCATGAGGGAGATGCTCAGGCGGAGGCACATGGCGCCCGTGTACGGCGAGAGGACGGCCCTGGCCCCCGAGAAGAAGGACTACCTCGTGATCGACCAGGTGCCGAACATATTCGTCACTGGGCACGTGCACAAGTGCGGCATCGCGGAGTACAGGGGCATCAAACTCATCAATGCATCCGCATGGCAATCACAAACGGAGTTCCAGAGGATGCACAACCAGGTGCCAGATCCAGCCAAGGTGCCGATGATCGACCTCGGCAGCGGGGAGATGTGGGTCGAGGACTTCTCCCACTGACGCCGGAAGAGGGTTCATATCCGCTCGACGTCATCCGGTCTCATGCACGGCCTCGACGTCTTCTTCGAGCCGAAGTCCGTGGCGGTCATAGGCGCGACCCCCACCCCCGGGAAGGTGGGGAACATCGTGATCGAGAACCTGTACGGGGAGGGGTACCCCGGCAGGGTCTTCCTCGTCAACCCGAACCACAAGGAGCTGCTGGGCATGCCCTGCTACCCGTCGGTGGCGGACTGCCCTGGCGACGTGGACCTGGCCGTGGTCGTCGTCCCCGCGAAGCTCGTCCCCGGCGTTATGGAGGAGGCCGGGCGTAAGGGCGTGAAGGCCGCGGTGGTCATCTCCGCTGGCTTCTCCGAGGGGGACGAGGAGGGCAGGGCGAGGGAGAGGGAGGTGCTCGACGTCGCCGCGAGGCACGGGACGAGGTTCGTCGGCCCCAACTCCCTCGGGGTCATCGCGCCTCACGCGCGCATGAACGCGTCGTTCGCCCGGACGACGCCGCTCAAGGGGCCCATAGCGTTCTTCTCCCAGAGCGGGGCGTTCTGCACCGCGGCCATAGAGTACTCCGTCCGCGAGATGCTCGGGTTCTCGGCCTTCGTCAGCTCCGGCAACAAGGCCGACATCGACGACTCCGACCTGATCAGGCACTTCGCATCGGACGAGAGGACCCGCTGCATCGCGGCGTACATGGAGTCGACCAGGGACGGCCAGGCGTTCTTCGACGCCCTGGGGGAGGCGTCCCTGAGGAAGCCGGTGGTGATACTCAAGGCTGGGAGGACGGAGCGCGGGGCGAGGGCCGCGAAGTCCCACACGGGCGCGCTGGCCGGCTCCGACTCCGCCTACGAGGGCGTGTTCAGGCAGACGGGCGTGTACAGGGCCAAGACCATGTACGAGCTCTTCGACGCGGCGCAGGCGCTCGCGTACCAGCCCCCCATGGACGGCGACGGCGTGGCGATCGTGACCAACGCCGGGGGGATGGGCGTCATCGCCACGGACTTCGCCAACGACCTGGGCCTCGGCCTCGCCGAGCTGTCCGAGGGGACGCTCGAGGAGATACGGAGGGCGTGCCCGCCGACCTGGAACCCCGGGAACCCTGTCGACATAATCGGGGACGCGGACACCGCGAGGTACGCCAACGTGCTGACCGCCGTCGGCAAGGCCCCGGAGGTGAAGGCCATCATGGTCATCGCGGCGCGCCAGGCCGCCACCAACCTGTTCCAGATCGCCAAGTGGATAGCGATAACCGCGCGCATAAGCGGCAAGCCCACCGTCGCGTGCTTCGCCGGGATTTTCGACCAGGAGTCGGAGCAGTTCCTGGACTCGAAGGGCATCCCGGTCATGTCCGTGCCGGAGCGCGCGATAACCGCGCTGCACGCGCTCTCCGAGCGTGGGAAGTGGCTCAGGAAGAAGGGAGTGGAGGTCCCGAGGCGGCCGAGGAACGGGGAGATGGACGGCCTACCCGACCAGGTCTAGGAGAATGAGCGCGTAGCCGATGCCCATGAAGACCAGCCCCGCCAGGAAGCCCACCCAGAAGAGCTTCAGGAGCTTCACGCGGTCGTGCAGGAAGTCGAGGAGCGGCGACACCGTCACGCCTCTGCCCGCTTCTCCGCCTTGTCCTTGATGCGCTTCAGGCGGAATATGTTGTCCCGCTCCATCTCCTCCAGCCTGAACCTGATGAACCGCTCTATCTCCTGCAGCTCCGGGAGCACCTTGAACTCGAGGGCGTTGACCCTGCGCTTGGTCCTCTCTATCTCCTCGAGCAGCTTCTTCATCGTCGTCTCGAGTTCGGCCGCCTTGACGACGGTCTCCACGAGCTTCTCGTAGGCGTCGGCGGCCTCGTCGATCCTGGGGGAGGTGCCTATGATGCCGTAGCCGCGCTCGTCGAGCGGCGCGACTATCCTGGACGACTTGATCTCCGGCACGACCACGCCCATCAGGTTCCTGCTCTTGAGCTGTATCTCCGGGTGAACGGTGAGCGCGTACGCGGCCGACCGGACGGCTATGACGCCGTCGACGGCGCCCGCTACCGCGATCTTCTCCCGCGCCTGGACGTACTGCCGGGCGATCTCCCGCCTCAGGTCCTTGGCCTGGTCGAGTATGTTGAAGAACTCGAGTATCAGGCCGTCCCTCTTCAGCTTGAGGATCTTGTGGCCGTTCTTGGTCAGCCTGATCTTCCTGGTGACCTCGAGCAGCTCGGACCTGGTCGGCTGGACCTCCCTGACCGGCATCCTGTCTCACTTCTTCCTGTTCATCGGGTGGTACTTCTCGATGAACTTCCTGTCGATCTTGGTCAGCGAGTCCACGGGCAGGTGGGACAGCAGCTCCCAGCCCAGGTCCAGCGTCTGCTCTATGGTCCTGTCCTCGTCCTTGCTCTGCCTGACGAACCTGTCCTCGAACGCGGCGGCGAAGTCGAGGAACTTGCGGTCCCTGTCGGAGAGGGCCTCCTTGCCCACGATCGCCACCAGGCCCCTGAAGTCCCTGCCCTCGGCGTAGGCCGCGTAGAGCTGGTCGGACACGGCCCTGTGGTCCTCCCTGGTCCGGCCCGGACCGATGCCCTGGCCCATGAGCCTGGAGAGGGACCGCTCGACCGCGATGGGCGGGTAGATACCCTGCCTGTGCAGGTCCCTGGACGCCACGATCTGCCCCTCGGTGATGTACCCCGTGAGGTCGGGGATCGGGTGGGTTATGTCGTCGCCCGGCATCGACAGGATGGGGAACTGCGTGATGGACCCCTTCTTGTCCTTGATCCTGCCCGCGCGCTCGTAGAGGCTCGCGAGGTCGGTGTACATGTACCCCGGGTAGCCGCGCCTCGCCGGCACCTCCTCCCTCGCCGCGCCGATCTGCCTCAGCGCCTCGCAGTAGTTGGTGAGGTCGGTGAGGATGACGAGCACGTGCATCCCCAGGTCGAAGGCCAGGTATTCGGCGGTGGTCAGGGCGAGCCTCGGGGTCAGCAGCCTCTCGATCGCCGGGTCGTCGGCGAGGTTGAGGAACACGACCGCCTTCTTGAGCGCGCCCGTGCGCTCGAAGTCCTTCATGAAGTACTGGGCCTCCTCGCTCGTGATGCCCATGGCGGCGAACACCACGGCGAACTCCTCCTTCTCGCCGAGCACCTTCGCCTGCCTCGCGATCTGCAGCGCGATGTCGTTGTGCGGCAGGCCGGAGCCGGAGAAGATCGGGAGCTTCTGCCCCCTGACCAGGGTGTTCATGCCGTCGATGGACGAGATGCCCGTCTGGATGAACTCCTGCGGGTTGTCCCTGGCGAAGGGGTTGATGGCCGCCCCGATGATCTCCAACCTCTTCTCGGGTATTATCGGCGGGCCCTTGTCGAGCGGGTCGCCGGAGCCAGTGAGTATCCTGCCCAGCATGTCCTTCGAGACGGGCATCTTCACCGTCTCGCCCAGGAACTTCACTCCCGACGCCCTGTCGATCCCGCCCGTTCCCTCGAACACCTGGACGACGACGACGTCGTCGGATGTGTCCAGGACCTGGCCCCTCTTGACGGAGCCGTCCGGGAGCGCTATCGACACGAGCTCGTTGTAGGCGATCGGTTCAGTCTTCTCGACGAAGACCAGCGGCCCGGCTATCTGGTTGATCGTGTGGTACTCCTTGGCCATGTCTCACACCCCCAGCTCGGCGAACTGCCTGTCCATCTCGCCGATGATGGCCTTGAGGTCCCTGTCTATCGTCTCCTCGAACTTCAGCTTGCCCAGGTCGGCCCTGACCTTGAGCGAGGTGATCCTGTCGAGGGGCACCTCCAGGGAGATGGCCTTCTTCGAGAGGTCGGAGAAGTGCCTGATGGCGCTCATGTAGTCGTACTGCCTCTTCAGCGGGCTGTAGGTGTCGACCGCGTGGTAGGCGCTCTGCTGCAGGAAGAACTCGCGGATCATCCTGGCGACCTCCAAGGTGAGGCGCTGCTCCTCGGGGAGGGCGTCCGAGCCGACAAGCTGCACTATCTCCTGCAGCTCCGACTCCTTCTGGAGCGTCTCCATCGCCCAGAGCCTCAGCGGGCCCCAGTCCTCGGCCACGTTGCGCCTGTACCACTCCTCGAGGATCGGGCTGTACAGGCTGTACGACGTGAGCCAGTTGATGGCCGGGAAGTGCCTCCTCTCCCTGAGCTTCGAGTCGAGCGCCCAGAAGACCTTGACGATCCTGAGGGTGTTCTGCGTGACCGGCTCGCTGAAGTCGCCGCCGGAGGGGGAGACCGCGCCGATGACGGAAATGGACCCGGTGGGGCCGGCCAGCGTGTTGACCCTGCCGCACCTCTCGTAGAACTCGGAGAGCCTCGATGCGAGGTACGCCGGGTACCCCTCCTCGCCGGGCATCTCCTCCAGCCTGGAGGATATCTCCCTCATCGCCTCCGCCCACCTCGAGGTGGAGTCGGCCATGAGCGAGACGTCGTAGCCCATGTCCCTGTAGTACTCGGCGACGGTGATGCCCGTGTACACGGACGCCTCCCTCGCGGCGACGGGCATGTTGGAGGTGTTGGCTATGAGCACGGTCCTGCCCATCAGCGGCTTGCCGCTCTTCGGGTCCTCGAGCTCCGGGAAGGTCGTCAGCACCTCGGTCATCTCGTTGCCGCGCTCCCCGCAGCCGACGTAGACGACTATCTGGGCGTCGCTCCACTTGGAGAGCTGCTGCGAGGTGACGGTCTTGCCCGTCCCGAAGCCGCCCGGGATGGCCGCGGTCCCGCCCTTCGCGAGCGGGAAGAGCGTGTCGAGCACGCGCTGGCCCGTGACCAGCGGTATGTCGGGCAGGAGCTTCTCCGAGTACGGCCTCGGGGACCGCACCGGCCAGCTGTGCGCGAGCCTGATGGCGTGACCCGTGTCGAGCGAGCCAACGGGCTCCTCGACGGTGAACTCCCCCTCGGATATGGCGGCGACCTTGCCGTCGACGCCCGGCGGGAGCAGCACCCTGTGGACGATGTTGCCCTCGGGCACCTCGCCCACGACCATGCCGCCGTGGAGGTCGTCGCCCTTCTTCACGGTCGGCCTGAACTTCCACTTCTTCGACCTGTCCAGGCCCGGGGCTGTGACACCCCTGGACACGAAGTCGCCCTGCTTCGCCATGAGCACCGGCAGCGGCCTCTGCACGCCGTCGTACACGCTGGAGAGCAGGCCCGGCCCGAGCTCGACCTGGAGGGGCGCCCCCGTGTCGACGACGGCCTCGCCCGGCCTTATGCCGGACGTGTCCTCGTAGACCTGGATGACGGTCTTGTCGCCCACGAGCTTGATCACCTCGCCCATCAGCTTGAGCTCGCCCACCAGCACCACGTCGTACATCCTGGGCGAGACGCCTTCGGCGGTGACCACCGGCCCCGCGACCCTGCTTATCCTTCCACTCTTCCCGCTAGCCATTCGGAACGCCTCCGTCACTTGCTCTTGTAAAGGTCGATACCCATCGCCCTTCTGACCTTGTCCCTGATGTCGCCCTCCTCCTCTCCGACGGGGATGACGACCGGCTCGACGCTGGCCATCAGCCTGTCGCGCAGCTGCTGGGGGAGCCTCTCGAGGTCCTTGGTGTGCACGGCGAGTATGCCGACCCCCTTCTCGTTGGCCAGCTGCACTATCGTCTCCTGCAGCTTCTCCGGGGGCACCCCGTGGACCTTCTTTATCCCAGCGAGCCTGAAGCCGACGACGAAGTCCTCAGACCCTACGACTGCGATCTCCATTCACACCACCAGCAGCTCCTCTATTACCTTCTTGGGCAGGCCGCTCTCCTTGCCCCTCGCTATGATCCTGATGTTGTCGACTTCCACCTTCTTGCGTATCATGTAGTTGACCACCGGCAGGACCGAGAGGGGGTAGAAGTTGGCGAACTTCTCGCTCGTCCCTATCAGCGCCTTGTCCAATGCGATGGTGAGCTCCGACAGCCTCCTGTCGGCCCTGTAGCGCTCGACCGCGGGCTTGACGTCCTCGAACAGGGAGGACTTCTCCAGCTCGGCCATGATGGCCTCCGTCCCCTCCCCCTGGGCCATCGCCCTGAGCTTGTCCATGTCGAACTCCAGCCCGCCCGGGATGAGGTATCTCTGGATCCTGTCCTCCGGTATGCGTTCGGACTTGAGCTTCAGCAGGACCTTGAGGTTCGTCACGTCGACCTCGCGCCTCACGAAGTCCCTCAGGAGCCTCTCCGCGTTGTTGGTCGGCTCTATGACGTCCAGGAGGTCGTAGTAGAGCATCCTGTCCAGGTGGTCCTCGAGCGGGGCCAGCTTCCCGGCATCGACGACCTCCCTCTGCAGCTCGGGGGTGATCCTCAGCGCCGCCTGCCTCGCCAGCTCCTCCATGATCTCGTGCACCCCGTCCATCTCGACGAGGGACTTGAGGTACTCCTCGGAGAACGCGCCCGCAGGGACCAGGGTGTCGACTATCTCGTCCGGCCTGGCCTTGGTGATCCTGCCGCGGAGGACGGTCTTGACGTTGAAGGTGTCCCACCGCCTCAGGTAGTTACCCACCATCTCCCTCAGATGGCCGGTCGTGAAGCTGAGCACGTCCGAATATGTGTCCGCGAGGTTCCTCGTCACCGCGACCTCGACGAGGTTCGCCCCGGAGTACCTCGACCCGTACACGGCCATCTCGTCCTTGTACTGGGTCTCGCCCAGGAAGCGGCCTATCTCGTGGACGTCCATCACCAGCATGCGGGAGTAGGTGTCCTTGGAGAGCAGGAAGCTCTTGCGCGCCTTGACGCGCGCGCACGCGTACGCATAGTTCCCCCTCCCGCCGAAGAGACCCATCTGTCACATCACCCGAACAGCCCGGAGTATATCTCCTGTATCTTCCTGTTCCAGACGTCCTCGAGCATGCTCTCGAACCGGTAGTCCAGCCTGACCGCGCGGTCCCCGCTCTCGAACACCAGCCCGCCCCGGCAGTCGATGACGCCGCCGTCAGTCATGCCGGGCGGGAGCTTCAGGAGGGTCTTGTCGGCGGAGTTGGAGTAGACGTAGCACTCGCCCAGCTCCTTCTTCGCCCTCCCCATGAGCCTCGCGTACATCGCGGCCCGCTTCTCGGCGGGGTACTGCGACATCTCGGCGAGCACCTGCGCCTTCAGCTCGTCCATCACCTGCCTCTGGGCGGACAGCAGGGCCTTCTTCGACTCCAGCTCGGCGCTCGAGAGCTCCTGCTGCTCCATCTGGGAGATGTGCGCGTCCGCCCGGGCCGACGCCTTCTGCCTGTGCTCCTCCATCTGGACGTCGGCCTGGGCGACGAACTCGTCCCGCTCGCGCTCGCCCTGGCGGATGATCTCCTGCCTCCGCTCCTCGCCTCTCCGCAGTATGTCCTCGACTACCTTCTCGAGACTCACGGTGCTCCAACCCCCTGAGGGTGCCCGGCCTCCCGGTTCCTGCTCCACGGTTCCTTCATCATGCGTTCATTATCAGGAAGGCCACGACGAAGCCGAGGATGACGATCGTCTCGGGCAGGACCATCATGATCATGCCCTTTCCGAACATCTTCGGGTTCTCCGCGGTCGCGCCGACCGCCGCCGCACCTACCTGTCCCTGCGCGACGCCGGTGCCCAGGCCCGCTACGCCTATCGCGATGCCTGCACCGATCATCGCCAGTCCCACTTGTGTCGGGTCCATTTCTCTCTACCTCCTTCTCACTTCGTTGCGACTGAATGCTTCCTCAGGTACCTCAGCGGCGAGAACTCCTTCCCGCCGCCCTCGAAGAACTTGAGGAAGAACTCCACATAGTTGAGCCTGATGGCCTGGATGCCCGCGGAGAGGGCCCCCAGGAAGAACACGAAGAACATCTGGGTGACGAACAGCGCGACGACGCCGACTACCGCGATGCCGATGTTGTGGCTCTCGAATATGAGCGGGAACAGCATCGTGTTGAACGCCAGGGCCATCGCGCCCTTGCCCACGGCGAGGGCGGCCAGCCTAGTGTAAGACACGAGGTTGGTGAACAGGCCGACGACCTCGGACAGGGCCATCGCGCCCTCGGTCAGCGGGAGGCCGATGACGCCGGCCAGGATGAACGCCAGGGCGGGTATCGACACCTTGATACCCGCTATGTCGGTCCCCGCGTCCGGCACCCACGCCAGCACCGTCCCGTTGACGAACTCGCTCGTCCAGGTCGCGGAGCCCGCGATGTACATGATCTCGATGAACAGCCCCAGCAGTATCAGGAGCCATGCGACCTTGGCGAAGGCGTGCTTGCGGTTGTGGTGTATCTGGTTGACGAAGCCGAGCACGAAGCCCAGGGTCAGGTGCACCCAGCCCGCGAGCAGGGACAGCGCGAGCATCTCCTTGATGTCCGTCATCTTGTCCAGGACCGGGTGTATGGGGATGTCCGCGACGGACTCCCACGAGTGCTCGTCCGGGTGGGCCTCCGGCGGGTGGAACGGGACCCCGAAGGCCTCCGCGAACACCAGGAGCCCGAACAGGCTCGCCATGATCCCTCCGGCCAGGACGATCGTCCCGAGCTTCTGCAGGTCCGGGGACCCCTTCAGCTTGAGGCGCATCACCGCCCCGAGGGCGGCGAGCCCGAGGCCGAACCCCAGGTCGCCGATCATGAACCCGAAGAAGAGCGGGAACGTGAGGAAGAGGATTATCGTCGGGTCGACCTCCTCGTACTTGGGGGTCGACACCAGGTCGATGAAGAACTCGAACGGCTTGACGGGCTTGGGGTTCCTGAGGAGGACCGGCGGCTCGTCCCCCGCCTCCTTGGGGAGCGTCTCCACGAATGCCAGGCCGCAGCAGAGCGAGCTGAGCGAGTTCTGGAGCCCGTCGACCTTGGAGGTCGGGAGCCACCCGTCCATGACGAACGAGTTGGTCGTCGCGGCGATCCTCAGGGGCGTCTCGGCCTTCATGACCTCTATCGAGAGGTCCTCCTCCGAGGCGATGATCAGGTCGGCGAACTTCCTCCTGATGGCCTCGAGGTCCCCCTCGATCCGGACCAGGTCCTTCTCGAGCGCGGCGATGTCGGCCCTGTTCTTCGAGATGATGGCCGACGGGTCGCCGGCCGCCTTCGGGAGCTTCAGCTCCTGGAACCCGTGCTCGGTGAGTATCCTCGTGGCCTCGGGCCGGTCCGTGGCCATGCCGAACACCGCGACCGCGACGTCCCCCTTCCTCGGGTTCCTGAGCACATCGGCCCCGGGGAGCCTGGCTCGCAGCGCAGCCTCGGGGTCGGCCCTGCATGTCCCGACCATCGAGAATATCGTCTCGTACCCCTCGTAGTCCTCGACGGGGATGCCGAAGGGCGCGATCGGCTCGAGCGCCTTGATCTCCGACTCCTTGTCGCGGATGAGGGACTGGATCCTCTGCTTCGCCTCCGCCTTCTTCGATGTGTTGAGGTCGAGCGTGACGAGCGCCTGGTCGAGCGTCCTCCGTATGTCGGAGGTCGCCATCCTCTCGGTGGGCTTGTGGGAGTCGATCGACAGGGCGCGTATCATGGCCCGGAGCTTCAGGAGCTTCTGCGAGGCCTCCGACGCGCTCGGCAGCGGCTCGCCGATCTTGAACTCCTCGTCCTGCTCGGTGAAGTCTATGAGGTGCAGTACTCCCAGCTCGTAAAGGCACTCGATCGTGACATCGAGGCTCTCGATGGACCCGACGACTACCGCGCGGGTCATCTCCTCCGGCCTAAGCATCGGCTGCCCTCTCGAACTCCGAAAGGACCAGAGCCTTCACCTTGCCCGAGTTCCTGCGGGCCCGCGAGACGAGGGCCTCCGCCTTCCTCGCGCCCTCGGCGAGGACGGCCTGCTTCCGCGCGTCCACCGCCCTCTTCGCCTCGGCGTGGCGGGCGTCGACCTGCTTCCGGAGCTCGGAGTCGGCCGCCTCTACCCTCTCCAGCGCCCGCCTCTTCCCGTCGGCCTGGAGCTGCTTGCGCTTATCCTCCGCATCCTTGACGACGGTGCGGACATGCTCCTCCGCCACCTTGATCTGGTGAAGGATCTCAGCCTTCCCCATGTTGACACGTCCCCTGTGCTGATGCTGGTTTCCGTATAAATATGCTACTAGTTCGCCTGGCGGCGCCAGACTGCCGGGGCGCGCCTAGCCGGAGAGCTTCCTCTCGAAGACCTTCTTGTCCATCCTCGCGACCTTGACGCCGGCCTGCTCGAGCAGCTCCAGCCCCGACAGGTCCGAGTAGTCCCCGATGTACACGACGCGCGCGACCTGCGCGTTCATAATCATGCGCGCGCAGATCGGGCAGGGGACGATGGTCGAGTAGAGGGTCGAGCCGCGGGCGTTCGTCCCGGCCTGAAGGAGGGCGTTCTGCTCGGCGTGCACCGCGGTGCACGTCTCGAGCCTCGTGCCGGACGGGATGTTGAGCCGGTCCCTGATGCACCCCATCTCCTCGCAGTGGGGGAGGCCGCGGGGGTTGCCGTTGTAGCCCGTGCTCTTGATCTCCCCGTGCTCGCTCACGATTATCGCGCCTATGTGCCTGCGCGTGCAGGTGCTCCTCCGGCTGACCTCGATGGCTATGTTCATGAAGTACTCGTCCTTCGAGATCCTCTTGTTGCCGTGCTCGGACAAAGGCACCACTCTGGCGGTCTGAAGACGCTTAGTGCATTTCTACCTTTGCCCCCGGCAGGCCCGGACCCAATGCTTACTTATGCCTCCACGCACTACACATCGACGGTGCTACGACGGTAGGGCCGGTGCTCCCTTGAAGAACAAGATGAAGGTCATCGCGGCGGCGCTCGCAGTGGCCGCGATAGCGATGTTGGCCTACTCCCTGTTGACGGGCGTCCCTACCGACGAGGACACCACCGACCACCCCGGCATGTGGGACCCCGACCGGGCGTACTCGGACTACGGCCTCGTGGTCATCGTCGCGGCGTCGTTCCTGATCGCCGTCGCGGTCATGTTCATACTCCTCAGGGAGGAGTACGTGCCCCTGCCGCCCTCGATGACGCCGCCCCCGCCCCCTCCGCCGGAGAGGGCCCCGGCGGCGGAGCCCGTGCCGGTGCCCGATGCCGCCCCTCCCGAGGGCCCGGAGGAGAAGGCCGCCCGCCCCACCGAGGAGGTGGAGGCGGAGGAGAACTACCTCGTCCTGAGGCTCCTGTCCGGGGACGAGAGGGCCATGTTCAAGGCGATCATGGACTCCAAGGGGGAGGCCCTGCAGAAGGACCTGATGCAACGTACGAATATGTCCAACGCCAAGGTCTCCCGGGTCCTGGAGAAGCTCGAGCAGAAAGGCGTCGTGTCGAAGGAGCGGTACGGCTCGACGAACAAGATACGGATCAGGCTCAGGACCTGAGAACGGGGGGTCCGAGGGGTCACTTTTCAGAAAAGTGAGAACGTTCCGGGCACTTTTCAGGATACCTCCAAATACCCTTTCACCGAAGGTCTAACACAAGAGGCGCGAAGGGCGGACGGGGTCTCCCCCCTGCCCCCGCGCCGGAAAAGGAAGAGGTGAACAAGGATGAAGGCGACAATGATAGCCGCGATCGTTGGAGTGGTCGCGGTCCTCGGCTTCGCCGGGGTCGCGGCGGCTAGCGGCGCCCTGACGGCTTCGGGCTCGGACACGAGCGCGGACTCGGGCTCGAAGAAGGGCATGGGGGCGAGCGACGGCGACGGTTCCGGGAACATGTGGAAGCACATGTGGGAGCACATGTGGCAGTGGATGTTCGGCGGCAACACGACCGAGACGCCCCACGACTACAGCTACGACTACAACTACTCCTACGAGTACGACGTGGTCGACTGCCCCAGCGCCAACTGCACCTGCGGTTGATCGAGGAGCGGTCACTCGGCAAACCCCTTAACATGATTCATTCTGATACTCGCCGGCGGCCATGGGCACGTCGGCGCGGGGGCTGACCATATTGGTTTTATACCAATGCGCCACTGTACGCGTCGTGTCTAGCGAGTCAGGCGGCCGGGAGAGGAAGAAGCTCTCGCCGACCATGCTGTTCCTGCGCGACGCCGGGATCGCCCTGATCTTCGTGGCGAGCGTCCTCCTCGCGATGTACGCCTACACGGGCCTTTGGCCCCCGCTCGTCGTGGTCGAGTCGGGGAGCATGATGCACAGCGAGGAGAACGTCAGCTACATAGGCGTCATAGACACCGGGGACCTCGTCCTCGTCAAGTCGCTCGACTCGCCCTCTGAGATCGAGACGTACATGGACGGCTACGTCTCCGGGCACCGCACCTACGACGACTACGGGGACGTGATCATCTACCTCCCGGGGGGCAACGAGCTCGCGACCCCCATAATCCACAGGGCGGTCCTCTACCTCGAGGCGAACTCCGACGGGGACAGCTTCAGGTGCGAGGCGCTGAGGGACGTCGACGACGGGAAGTGGGACACGACGGACCCCGGCGACACCTGGGACCGCCTCACGAGCACCATCCGGATCTACGACTACGGCTTCCAGTCCGAGACGGTCTCGATAGACACGACCAGGCTCGTGGTGGCGGACGGGTACGTCACCAGGGGGGACCACAACGACAACATCGACCAGGCCTACTCCAGCCGGAACACCCCCGTCAAGGTCTCCTGGGTCGTCGGGAAGGCCAGGGGCGAGATCCCCTGGTTCGGGCTCCTGAAGCTCTGGTCCACCGACACCCTCAAGGACGACGCCCCGCCGAACAGCGTCAGGAACCTCTGGATCAGCATGGCCTTCATCGTCATCGGGCCCATAATGCTCGATGTGTTCATCACCTACAAGATCAGGAAGAAGATCGCGAGGAAGCGCGAGGCGGCCATCAGGGAGTACCAGGCCGAGCAGAGCAGGATGCAGCCGCTCCAGCCCGAGAAGGAGGCGCCCCCGGACCCTCCAGCGGGCCCGGGCGGCCCGGCCTGATCACATCAGGGTCGTCTGGAACCGGAGCTTGTAGTTCTTCAGCTGGCCGAGGGTCTCGTCCTCCTCTATGACCCTCTTGGCCTCCATGGACGGGACGCTCAGCTCTATCTCCTTCGTCCTGCCGCCCCTGCCGAACGACTTCACGCGGGCGTGGACCAGCCCGAGCATGTCCAGCTCCGACACCAGGTCCGTGACCCTCCTCTGGGTGAGCACGGTGGTGGAGGTGCACTCGCAGAGCTCCTTGTAGGTCTCGTAGAGGTCGCCCGTGGTGAGCTTGCCCAGGCCGCGCTCCTCGGTCATCAGGACCCCCAGGAGGATCATCTTCGACTGGAGCGGGAGCGTGCGTATGGCCTCGGTGACGCAGTCGAGCTCGATCTTGTTCTTCGCCCTGACGACGTCGGAGTCCGTGACCGAGGTCATGTGGTTCCTCTCGGCGATCTCGGCCGCCACCCTCAGGAGGTCGAGCGCCCTCCTGGCGTCCCCGTGTTCCTGCGCGGCGAGCGCGGCGCAGAGCGGGATGACGGACGGCTCGAGCGCGCTCTGCTCGAAGGCGAGGGCGGCGCGCTGGCCCAGGATGTCCCGCAGCTGCTCCGCGTTGTAGGGCGGGAACACCATCTTCTCCTCGCTGAGCGAGCTCTTGACCCTGGGGTCCAGGAACTCGGTGAACTTGAGGTCGTTGGAGATGCCGATGACGCTGACCTTGGCGTTCCTCAGGTCGTCGTTGATGCGGCAGAGGTGGTAGAGGACGTCGTCACCGCTCTTCGAGACCAGCTTGTCGATCTCGTCGAGGACTATGACGATGACCCTCCTCTCCTCGTCGATCTTCTCCCTGAGTATGTTGTAGACCCTCTCGGTGCTCCAGCCCGTGAAGGGTATGCGCTGGTCGAAGTCCTCGATGAACATGTTCCCGATGTTCTGGAGCACCCCGTACTGGGTGTCCACGACCTCGCAGTTCATGTAGAGGAAGCTGACGTTGCGGAGGTCGGAGCTGGCCCGCTCGATCTCCTTGCCGATGTACTTGATGGTGGCCGTCTTGCCCGTGCCGGTCTTGCCGAACAGGAGGACGTTCGACGGCCTCTGCCCCTCGAGGGCTGAGACCAGGACCGACGCCAGCTGGTTGATCTGCTCCTCGCGGTGGGGCAGCACGTCGGGTATGTACGATGGCCTCAGGACGTCCCTGTCGCCCTTGAAGACGGACTTCGTCCTGATGTACTGCTGGAATATGGTGTCCTGCATCTAGCTGCCCCCGAAAGGAAAAAACGTTCCTTTCCCCTCCCCCGGCGCTTCCTGTGGAAGCCGCTCTCGGAATCCACTTGAAACGGTGGGATTTGGGGAATCGCGCGCACCGTACTTAAGCGTTAATATTATCCTGGAAATTCATTTTTTGCGCAGCCCGTAAATTTTGGGGTTCCGGGCGAGCCAGATGAGGGGGACTCGTGCGCGGGCCGTGCGCGTGCGGGCGATGCTCGACCCCGTACATTGCGAAGGGGCCCCCCTCCTTTTCCGGTGCAGTCCGCGGCACGGGGGCGGGATGCGCGTCCCGCCTCATAGCTCCACCGGAATCGCCGGTCGGACGACCACCCCTTCTAGTCGAAATCCGTCAGCGGAACCGATATCTTCCCGCGAACGCGTTACCTCGGGGTGACGTGGATGAGAGCAATCGTCTTTTCGAGGTCCGCCGATACCTCCGAGATCATCTCACTCCTTGATACGTTACGTATCGACGTAGTAAAGGAATACGTACAGAAGAAGGAGGCGCACCCGACGAGCTACCTCGGTCCGGGTAAGTTGGAGGAGATCTCGGACGAGGTGAAGCGCGCCGACCCGGACTTCGTCGTGGTTAACGACCAGCTGAAGCCGTCCCAACACCACTTCCTCGAGATGAAGTTCCAGAAGGAGTGCATGGACAGGACCGGGGTGATCCTGAGGATATTCTCGGAGCATGCGCACACGCCGGAGGCCATAGCTCAGGTGCAGCTCGCCCGCCTGAGGTACGAGCAGCCCTTCCTGAGGGAGTGGATACACAAGGCGAAGAGCGGGGAGAGGCCGGGGTTCTTGGCGGGAGGCGCGTACGCCACCGACGTCTACTACGAGCACGCCAAGTCACACATACGGAGGATAGAGGCGAGGCTGGAGGAGCTGTCGAGGAAGAGGGAGGTCAAGAGGAGCAGGAGGCACGAGGAGGGGTTCACCCTCGTCTCCCTGGCTGGATACACCAACGCTGGTAAGTCCGCCCTCATGAACGCCCTGTGCGGGTCCGAGGTCGAGGTGAGCTCCCAGCTCTTCTCCTCCCTCTCCACCACGACCAGGAGGGTGAGGGGGGTGAAAGGGAAGGTGCTGGCCATAGACACGGTCGGCTTCATCAGGGACCTCCCGACGGACCTCGTGGACGCGTTCAAGTCGACCCTGGAGGAGGTCTTCTTCGCAGACCTGATCCTGCTGGCGTTCGATGCGAGCGAGGACGACAGGACCATCAGGAGGAAGCTCGAGACGTCGATGGACATCCTCATGCCCAGGATGGGCGAGGGGCAGGTCCTGGTCGTGGGCACCAAGGTCGACCGTGTCTCCAAGGATAGGATGGACGAGGTGGACGCCCTCATCAGACCGGTCATCGGGCCGATGGACGTGGTGATGACGTCCTCCACATCGGGTCACGGACTCGAGACGCTGAGGGAGAGGATCTCGGACGTCCAAGGCCACACGTACGGGCTGGATGCGGTCCTCCCGTTGACCGACGCGAGCTTCAGCCTCCTGTCGCGCCTCCATAACGTCGCAGAGGTGTCGCACAGGGTCGAGGACGGCCAGCTCAGGGCGGAGCTGTGGTGCGGCCCGTCGGAGGCCGACAAGGTCCGCGGGTGGCTCTTGGCCGCCGGCGCGAAGGTCGTATCAGACGGTGAAAGGAAGGGCGGGCGCCGCCCCCGCCGTCCAACGGAAACGAAGGGGCCCCCCTGACCTAGAGCCCGAACTCCTTCTTCTTCGCGAGGACCTCGTCCTCGTACCTCTGGGGCAGGGACCACGCGAGGAACTCGATGTCGTCCAGGTTCCGCACGAACTTCGCCTTGCTCGGGGTCTTGATCAGGTCGTCGAGCTCCTTGGTCTTCTTCACGAAGTCGTAGAGCCACCATATCGATATGGCCAGCCCCAGGGGCCCGACCACGACCAGCCAGTACGCCCACGAGCCGATCGGCTCGGTGAGGTCCGTCAGGAACACCAGGTAGGACGGCAGGTCCTCCTCCAGGAACACCCCGACCACCCCGACGACCGTCAGGAAACTGAAGACCACGATGAACAGGCCCGCCAGCTCCAGCCTGAACTCCGTCAGTACCCCTTTCGGCACTTGCCTCACCTCAGGGACCGATAACCCGAACCCCTTTTAAAATGATTCTGCAGGCCGGGCTGCATGCAGCCCCCCTCGATATAGGGCCCCCGCCCCATCCCGCGGCCATGAAGGCCTTCGACCACCGCTCGGCCTCGGTCCTGGCGGCAGGTCTGCTGGCATCCATGGTGCTGCTGTCGGCGTCATCGGTCCCCCCCTCACTGACCGTGTCCGAGCTGTGGGGGCTGGGCGGGAACGCCCGCGTGACGGTGGAAGGCATCCTCGTCTCGCTGTGGACGTACGACTCGGGCGCGGAGGCGATCGTCCTCGCAGACCATTCGGGGCCGCTGACCGCCAGGGTGATGTGCTCGCCGGGTCCCGGCCCTCCGCCGAGCGCGGCCGCCGCCGTGGGCGACCTGGTCTCCGCCTCCGGCGAGTGCGTGTTCGAGGACGGCGCCCCGACGGTCTTCTGCAGGTACGGCGACGTCCGCCTCCTGAAGGAGTCGCAGGACATCCTGACGGTCGGCCTGCTCGCCGAGTCGTGGGAGCTCTTCGAAGGGGACAGGTTCACCGTCCGCGGCGTGTGCGGGGTCGACCGGGCCGGCGCCCCGAGGCTCAGCGACCCGGACGGCGCCCATGGCTTCGCCCTGATCCTCGACGACGGCGTCGCCGCGGCCGAGGGGGAGGTCATCGTAGACTGCACCCTCGCGGTCGACCGCTCGACGATGGCCATAGTGCTCGAGGCCCATTCAATCACCCCCGCGCGCTGACAACAAGCTTTTCTGGGCAGGCCGCGTTGGCCACCCCCGTGCCCGCAACGATGCTCGCCTTCGACGACACCGACTCGCCGGACGGCATGTGCACGACGTACCTCACCACGCTCGTCCTGGAGGAGCTGCCGGACCTGGACCTGCTGGGGTGGCCGAGGCTGGTGCGCCTCAACCCGAACGTGCCGTGGAAGACGCGGGGCAACGCGGCCGTCTGCCTGCCCCTGGGCCACGGCGAGGGCCGGGGCCGCCCGTGCGGGATGCTCGAGAGGGGCGAGGTCAGGTGGCACAGACGCGGGAGGCCCGCGGACCCGGGGGAGCTCCTCGAACGCGCCGCCAAGGTCGTCTCCAGGCACGCCATGTTCGATTGCCACACCACCAACCCCGGCCTCGTCGCCTCCGTGCGCCGCCCCTCCCCCTCCCTCTACTGGAGGGCGGTCCGCGGGGTCGTGAGGCTCGAGGACGTCGAGGCGGAGCTCTCCTCCGCGGGGGCGTGCTGGCGCAGGTTCAAGAGCGGGCGTGGGGTCATCGGGGCCGCGTCGGCTATGGCGTGGAGGCCGAGGGACAGGACATGGGAGGTCGTGGCGTACAGGTCCCCGGAGCGGTTCGGGACCCCCAGGGACATCTCGGCAGAGAGCGTCGCGGAGATGGACCGCGCTACCCGCTGGACGTTCAACAACTACGATCCCGAGAACGGCCACGTCGCCATCGCCCCGGGGTCCCCCTGCCCGGTGCTCTTCGGCATCAGGGGGGACTCCCCGCCTGAGCTCCTCAGGGCGAAGGACATGATCAGGGGCGAGCCGCCCGCGAAGTGGCTCCTCTACATGTCCAACCAGGGGACCGAGGACCACATCGTGAGCCGCAGGATAGGCGAACTGGCCCCCGGCGACTCGGCCAAGGTCCGCGCCACCGTCGTCGCGGCCCCCTCGACCGTGCCTGGAGGGCACGTGATAGTCAGGCTCGGTGACGGGGCCGAGGTCGACGCCGCCTTCTACGAGCAGTCGCGCGGCATGAGGGACGCCGCCCGGCACCTCATGCCCGGGGACGAGGTCGTCGCGTACGGCTCCGTCAGGTCGTCCCCCCGGTCCCTGAACGTCGAGAAGCTCCACGTGCTGAGGCTCAGCCCCCAGGTCAGGAAGTCGGCGAACCCGACCTGTCCGGCGTGCCGGAAGAGGATGGGCTCGATGGGCTCCGCGAAGGGCTTCCGGTGCAAGGTCTGCGGGGCCCGCGCCCCGCCAGAGGCGGCGGAGTACGAGGAGGTCCAGAGGTCCGTAGGGGTCGAATGGTACGAGCCGCCGGTCTCGTCCAGGAGGCACCTCCACAAGCCGTTACGGCGAATGTCGAGGGGTACCTTCAACAAAATATAAATACGCTCAGGGGAATCAACGCGACAGAATCCAGCGTCCCGGGGGACGGGCCGCTGCGGATGTGATTTGTGATGGGTCAACCTGTGATTGTCAGCGCCACGAGGACGGCGGTCGGCAAGTTCGGGGGCGGCCTCAAGGACCTCCCCGCCACCAGGCTGGGGGCGGCGGCGGTCAGGGAGGCCGTCAGGCGTGCCGGCGTGCAGCCAGGGGACGTCAACGAGTGCATCATGGGCAACGTCCTGCCCGCGGGCCTGGGCCAGAACCCGGCCAGGCAGGCGGCGCTGTGGGGCGGCCTGCCCGACACCGTGTCGGCGCTCACCATAAACAAGGTCTGCGGCTCGGGGATGAAGGCGGTCATGCTCGCCTCCGACTCGATACTCGCGGGGAAGCAGAAGGTCGTCGTTGCGGGCGGCATGGAGAGCATGTCAAACGCCCCCTACATACTCGACAAGGCCCGGTTCGGGTACAAGATGTTCGACTCGCAGATCGTCGACGTCATGGTGAGGGACGGCCTGTGGGACGCGTTCAACAACTTCCACATGGGCAACACGGGCGAGATCGTCGCCCAGAGGCATAGCGTCTCGAGGCAGGACGCGGACGCCTTCGCGCTGAGGAGCCACCGGCTGGCGCTGGCGGCGATGAGGTCTGGCGCGTTCGCCGGCGAGATCGTTCCGGTCGAGGTCCCCTCCAAGAAGGGCCCGACGGTGTTCTCGGCCGACGAGGGCCCCAGGGAGGACGCGAGCCCGGAGTCGCTTGCCAAGCTCAAGCCGGTGTTCAGGAGCGACGGCGTGCTCACCGCCGGCAACTCGTCGAGCATCAACGACGGCGCGTCGGCCCTCGTGGTCATGGACTCCGACGCGGCGGCCGGCAGGGGGGTCAAACCCCTCGCCAGGGTCGTGGACTACATCACCACCGGCACGAAGCCGGAGCTCCTCATGGAGGCGCCGATCGACGCCGCCAGGAGGCTCATGGAGCGGAACTCCCTCACGATATCGGACATAGACCTCTTCGAGCACAACGAGGCCTTCTCGACGGCCTCGGTCGCCCTCCAGAGGGCGCTCAAGGTCCCGGACGAGAGGTTCAACGTCAACGGCGGCGCGATCGCCCTCGGGCACCCGATAGGCTGCAGCGGCGCCCGCGTCCTGACGACCATGCTCTACGCGATGGGCGCCAGGGGGGCCAAGAGGGGCCTCGCCACGCTCTGCCTGGGCGGCGGGAACGCCGTCGCGATGATCGTGGAGAGGTAGGCCCCAGAAGGCACTTAACGGGGCGCGCTGATACGCGACCCCGCAGTGAGGGTGACCAGTTTGGACGCTTCGGAGCTGATGGGCCGGGTCGAGTCCCAGCGCGATAGGATCGTCGAGGACTTCTGCGCGATGCTGCGCGTCAAGGCCGTCGGGCCGGAGAGCGGCGGCGAGGGAGAGCACGCGAGGGCGGAGCACCTGGTCGCCCTCGCGAGGAGGCTCGGCCTCAGGGACATCGAGGTCCTCGAGTCCCCCGACCCGAACGTGCCTTCGGGCAAGAGGCCCAACATCATCATCAGGGTCAAGGGGAGGAAGCCGAGGAGGCTGTGGGTGGTCACGCACATGGACACCGTCCCCGAGGGGGACCTGTCGGCGTGGGCGACCCCGCCCTACGAGCCCACGGTCAAGGACGGGAGGATCTACGCCCGGGGCTCGGAGGACAACGGGCAGGAGCTCATGGCCTCCCTCTACGGCCTCGCCACGGTCGTGGGCGCCGGGGTCGTGCCCGAGCTGGACACGGGCCTCGTCCTGGTCTCCGACGAGGAGCACGGTAACACCCACGGCATCGACTTCGTCATGGGGAAGGGGCTGTTCAGGAAGGGCGACCTGGTGGTCGTGCCGGACCACGGCTCGCCCGACGGGTCGGAGGTGGAGGTCGTGGAGAAGTCCATAGCCTGGATAGACGTCGAGGTCGCCGGGAGGCAGACGCACGCGAGCACCCCGCACAAGGGGGTCAACGCCCTCGAGGTCGCGGCCAGGTTCATGCTGGCCGCGTGCGGGAAGCTGAGGGGGAAGTACTCCGTCAGGGACCCGCTGTTCGACCCGCCCGGGAGCACCTTCGAGCCCACCAGGTGCGAGGCCAACGGCCCGAACGTGAACACGGTGCCGGGCAGGCAGAGGTTCTCGTTCGACTTCAGGGTGCTGCCGGACCACCCGCTGGACGAGGTCCTCGCGGACCTCAGGGCCGTCGCGGACGAGGTCGGGCGGTCCTCCGGGGCCGAGATCTCGCTCGACATCCTCCAGAGGGCGGACGCCGCCCCCAAGACGCCCATCGGCTCGGAGGTCGTGGAGCGGCTCTCCAGGGCGATCTCCCTGACGAGGGACGTGAAGGTGAGGCCGACGGGCATCGGGGGAGGCACCTGCGCCGCCCCGTTCAGGCGCGAGGGGATCGAGGCCGCCGTGTGGGCGACGGTCGCCAGCGTCGCTCACGACGTGAACGAGTACTGCGTCATCGACGGCCTTGTGGGCGACGCGAAGGTGTACGCCCTGCTGTTCGCCGGGGACGGCGTGAGGGGCGGCTAGAAGTCCTGGCCCGAGCCCCGCTGCTTGTCGCCGAAGATCCTCGCTACCATCCAGTCGGAGTCGAACCTGCCGAACTCGTCGTACTCCTGGCCGTAGCTCACGTAGGCGATGGGCTTCCCGACCGCCTTGGCTATGGAGAGCGCGGCGCCGCCCTTGGCGTCCGCGTCTATCTTCGTCAGCACGACCGCGTCGATCCCGACCGCCTCGTCGAACTTCCTCGCCTGCTCGACGGCGTCGGAGCCGGCGAGCGAGTCGCCGACGAACACGACCAGGTCCGGCTTCGCGACCCTCTTGATCTTCTTCATCTCGTCCATGAGGTTGGTGTTGGTCTGCATCCTCCCGGCGGTGTCTATGAGGACGATGCCCTTCTTCCTGGCCTTGGCGTGCTCGACCGCGTCGTAGGCGACGGCCGCGGGGTCCCCCCCGGCCTGGTGCTTGACGATCTTGCACCCCAGCCTGTCGGCGTGGATCGTGAGCTGCTCGATCGCCCCCGCCCTGAAGGTGTCGGCCGCGGCCAGCACGACCGTGTAGCCGTGCTTCTGCAGCCTGCTCGCGAGCTTCGCGATGACGGTGGTCTTGCCCGTCCCGTTGATCCCGACGAACATGATGACGAAAGTGGCGTCCTTGGCCTCGAGCCGGTCCTTGAGGGAGAACCTCCTCTCGTCTAGGACCTGCTTCACGGCCGCCCTGAAGGCCAGCTGGATCGCCTCCTCGATCTTGAAGTCGCGGTCGATCCGCTTGCCGGCGAGGGACTGCCTCACCTTCTCGGTCAGCTCCTCCGCCACGGGCAGGGCGACGTCCGCCTCCAGGAGCCCCATCTGGAGCTCCTGCAGCACGTCGTCGAGGACGCCCTCCCTGAGCCGCCTCCCCGAGTCGCCCGCGACCTCAGAAATATCCTCGATGGACCTGGTCTTGGCCGACTTGGACGCCGCTGAGAGCTTCTCCCTGAGAGCTTTGAACATGTCGGGACCTCAGGCCTTCTGGCCGCCCGCCTGGAACCTCTCGTACTGCTCCTGGACCTTGTCCGTGAGCTCCTGGATGGCCGCCTCCGTCTGCGCCGCCATCTCCGCGACCTTCTGGAACGCCTGGGCCAGCTCCTCGACCCTCGTGTCGAGCATCTTCTCGGCCTCCTCGGCGCCCCTCTGGACGGAGACGCCGGAGCCGACCCCGATGACGACGTCCTTCCTCTCGGACGCCTTCGCGTAGATGTACGAGTCCGCCCCGACCGGGATCATCAGCTCGTCGCCGGGCGCGCTCTTGGCGAGGCTCCTGACGGTCTCCCTCGCCTTGACGTGCTCCTCGATCGCCAGCTGGATGAGCTCCTGCTGCTTGGAGAGCCCCTCGAGCTGCGCCTTGGCCGTCTCGAGCCTCATCATGTTCTCCCTCAGGGCGGTCTCTTCGCTCACTTCTTCTCCCCCAGAAGGTGCTTGACGGTGTGGTCGCTTACCTCCTCGGGCTTCAGCGGCCGCACCCCGTCGATCTTCACGAACTTGCGCTTGACCTTGTGCCTGCTTCCTATGAGCGCGAGCGACTTCTCCAGGGCCGCCTTCTCGTCGGCCGACGCGACCTCGAGCGCGAATGGCTGCCACTCGCGCGGGGAGAGCCGGAATTGTCCCTTGACTTCGAATGCCTTCATGAGGACCAGCAGGGGCCCTAGAGAGGGTGTCTCAGATAAAGCTTTTGCACCCCTCGTTCGCAAGGTTCATTACATTCACGCGCGCTGGAATCCCTCCGTGAAGAGGACCCTAGACGCCTACTACCCCGGGAAGGGGTTCCCCTCCGTGTCGACGACGGGGCGGTCATGCGGCCTGGCCTGCAAGCACTGCGCGGGGAGGTACCTCGAGGGCATGGTCCCGGTGACCGAGCCCGGGGAGCTGGTGTCGTTCGCGCGCGCTCTCGCCTCAGGGGGCGGCCGGGGCATGCTCCTCAGCGGGGGCTGCGACGCCGACGGGAGGGTCCGGCTGGAGCGGTTCGCGCCGGCCATCAGGGAGATCAAGGCCTCCACCCCTCTGGTCATGAACGCCCACGTGGGGCTCATGCCGCGCAGCGGCCTCGAGGAGTTGTCCGAGGCCGGCGTCGACTGCTTCTCCGTCGACGTCTACGGGGACGACGACACCGTGGAGGAGGTCCTCGGCGTCCGCGCGGCCGCGGATGAGTACGCCGCCGTCGTCGGGCACCTCTTGGACATGGGGGCACAGGTCGCGCCGCACATCTGCATAGGCGTCCGCGGCGGGAAGCCGGGCCACGAGCGCGCCGCGGTGGACAGGATGGCGCGGCTCTCCCCGGCGACGCTGGTGCTCATCTCGTTCATCCCGACGCGCGGGACCGCGTACGCGTCCCGCAGCCCGCCGGAGGGCGGGGAGATCGTGTCGGTGGTGTCGTACGCGCGCTCCGCGCTCCCGCGGACCCGCCTCCTGCTGGGGTGCATGCGCTCGAGGAGGGACAGGTCCTGGGAGCTGGAGGCGGTCAGGGCCGGCCTCGACGGGATCGTGCTCCCGTCGGAGGAGACCCTCAGGGCGGCGGCCTCGCTCGGCTACGAGGTGAGGAAGAAGGGGACCTGCTGCGCCATCGCCTGACTACTTGTAGATGGAGCCCTGGGAGTACTTCCTCTCGATGGGGACCAGGTACGCGATCCAGGCCACGTTGGCCACGAAGAAGGCGAGGGCGATCACGGCCACGATCCCCGTGAACATCTCCGACGTGTCCTTGACGAGGGTGAGGGTCACGACCGCGCCGGGCGAGGACAGGTCGTTGACCACGACATGGAGGAGGGTGTGTTCCATGGCAGGGACATCCATGCTCAGGCTCCCGGCGAGCTGGTAGTCCTCCCTGTTCAGCCGCAGGAAGTACATGTCCGCGATGCTGTCTATGTGGTCCTGGTAGGTCGCATCGTCCACGAGGTACACCTCGACGGCCTCCGTCGCGGACGCGCGCAGCTCCGACACCCTCTGGAGGGCCAGGGGGTCCCTGGACCAGAAAGAGTAGGGCTCCGCCGCGGTGGCGCTGCCGGTCCTCTGGGCGGCGTCCTCGGTAACCGCGAGGACGGGCTGCACCATGAGGATGATGGTCACCACCGCCCCGACGGCCGCGAGCAGCATCGAGCTGTTCATGGAGTTCTTGGCCATCAGGTGCTTCGCGCTCGAGCTCCTGGCGAACCTGATCTCCATGATCCGGAAGAAGAAGCTCTCGACGCAGACGACGAGGAGCAGCAGCGCCATGACCGCCGCGAACTGGTCGAGCGGGAGGTAGAGGCTGGGCGTCATGGTGGCGTCGCCGATGACGAAGACGAGGACGAACCCGAGGGCGACCAGCATCACGACCTGGACGACATACAGGGTCATCTTGATCCTGCGGAGCCTGCCGAGCCTCACGGAGTCCTCCAGCACCTTCTTCGAGAGCGGCATTGCGGGTTAAGATGCCCGCATCTGAATTAATAGTTTTCTCAGTGGGTATCAGCCGCGGCCAGCTTTCTGCACAGCAGGTGGACCGCGACGTATTCGGGGACCCGGTTCGCCCCCTCGTCCAGCGAGAATCCCCTGTCCCTGAGCCTGACCTCCACCGGTCTGTCGCACACGACGGCGACCTCGGTCTCCCCGAACGCGGCGGGGACCGCGGAGACGAACGGGTCGAACCCGTCGAGGTCGTCCCTCTTCATCGGCACCACCTGGAACCCGGTCTTGCCGTGGAGCGAGCTCGGGAGCCTGATGAGCCTCTTGATGTCCGAGGTCACGGGCTCGTCCGTCTCCCCCTTCATCCTCCCCTTGACGCGCATCTCCACGAGCCTGAGGAACGCGTCAGCGTGCCTCTTCTGGGAGAACACCTCGAACGTGTCGTCGGCGCGCATGCGGTCCACCCCCCTCTTCCCCTCGGCGCCCTTGAACAGGTCGGAGTACATCCCCCCGACCGTCCTCTCCCCCGTCTCCTTGTCCGAGGCGGAGAGCGCCTCGGAGATCCCCCTGACCGCCTCGCCCTCGTCCAGCGCCTCCAGTTCGGCCAGCAGGTCGTCGATGCCCCTCCTCATCCTCCTGCGCCACCCGCCGTCGGCGAGCGTCGGCATCGCCCTCCTGTACTCGGTGCCGACCCTCTCCTTGTACCTCCTCGCCTCGAAGGCGGTGGAGGGGAACACCCAGTCGATGTCGAGGTCGGTGCCCGTGACGTAGTCGACGACCTCGCGCCTCTCGTGGCTCGAGAGCCTCATCACGCGCGGGTCGTTGATGTGGACGTGGTACCCCCTGCCCCCCGAGAAGGCCACCTTCAGGCTGTCGCCGTCGAATCCCAGGTCCCCCAGGAGGAACTCGTCGATCAGCCGCACGACCTCCACCTTCACCCTCTCGAGCATCTTCTCGTAGGGGAGGCCCTTAGTCCCCTCGACGTGGTCCGCGTCGAGGTCGAATATCAGGTCGGCCCCGAGCCACTTCTTCTCGGCCATCGTCGGCGCGTCCGGCCTCTCGTAGTAGGCGCACGAGTAGTAGGCGTGCGACGGGACCTGCTCGACGAGGTAGTTCTTCAGCGAGGCCCTCGTCGGGAAGGACAGGTGCCGCATCACGAAGGTCCTGTCGAAGAACATGAATCCGAACTCCCTCCTCGCGAACCTGTCCGGCATGGAGAGGGGCACCTGCCGGTAGTGCTTGGAGAACATTCTCATGACGAATCTAGCCGAGGCGTCGGAGGGCATGCGCCAGTGTCATCCCAGTGACCACTATATTAACCTCTCATGTGCCCCTGCGCTGCACGTAGCGCCCGTATCAACAACAATAATGAACCCCAAGGCCTATGCCTACGCCCAGCCAAGGTAGTCGCGATGATCAAGGTCTTCATCAGGGTCGAGTTGAGCAGCGAGGGCGAGTCGCCGAAGGAGGTGGTCGAGAGGATGAGGCAGATCGGCTGCACCCCCGTCGTGGGGGACTTCGACTTCGAGATGCCCCTCGGGGACGACGAGCGGCTCTTCGACAAGCTCGAGGACATACACCACGCCCTTCGCGGCTCCAACGCCAGGTACAGCGTGACCACGAGGACGGACGTGGAGGACGCGGGGAGCGCCCAGAGGAACCACGTGACGCCGCTGGTGGACCAGAAGGCGACGGAGCTGAAGAGGAAGCTGTACAGGGAGAAGCTCGAGCGGTGGCGCGAGCTCGGTCTGGACGTCGAGGAGCTCGAGGTCCTCCTGGACAGCGACATGGAGCGGTTCAAGCAGGTGAGCAAGGACTTCCTGAGGACCCACCTGGACAAGATGTCCGTCGTCAAGGACAAGCACCCGCCGGAGAACCAGGTCGACGGCGAGGTGCTGTCGCTGCTCGACGAGCAGGGCCGCACCCTTCAGGACATCATGTCCCTCACAGGGTACTCCGAGGAGGCGGTGACGCTGTCCCTCGGCAGGCTGATATCCGCCGGCAGCACCCAGACCGAGAAGAACGGCCAGGCCGAGGTCTACAGGCTGATCCCCCCGCCGGCCCCGCCGGTGAGGAAGCAGATCAAGGTGCTCACCGCCCAGTCGGAGGACGAGGCCGAGCAGAGGATCGTCACGGCGCTCCGGCCGAACGGCTCCACGAGGGGCCAGCTCATCCGGGGCAGCAGGCTCCCGACCGAGCAGGCCACCAAGGCCATAGCCTCCCTCTCCAAGAAGGGGAAGGTGAGGGTCGTCCGCAGGGGGAAAGAGGCTTTCTTCTACCCCACTTGACGCGCGGGCCCGCGCCGCCGCGCCAGCCCGCGAAGGTTTATTAGAGAACCATCCGATTGAGCGCCGAGGCCAGGTCGGCGGATGATCGCGCTAAGTCTCAAGGGCGTCAGGTTCAGGTATCCAGGGGCGTCAGAGTGGGCGCTCGACGTCCCCTCCCTGGACATCGAGCGCGGCGAGTTCGTCACGGTCCTCGGCCCGAACGGCTCGGGGAAGACGACGCTCTCGTTCCTCGCCAACGGCCTCGTCCCCAAATCGGTCCGGGGCGACTTCGAGGGCTCCGTCGAGGTGTTCGGGCACAAGGTGTCCGAATACACCGTGGCCCAGCTGTCCACGCTCGTCGGGGCCGTCTTCCAGGAGCCGGACAGCCAGCTGTTCTGCATGAGCGCCGAGGAGGAGGTCGCCTTCGGCCCCGAGAACCTCGCGGTCCCCAGGGAGGAGATCGCCAGGCGCGTCGAGTGGGCGCTCGACGTCGTGGGCCTGAAGGGGCTCGCCCACAGGCCCCCGTCCACGCTCTCCGGCGGGCAGAAGCAGAGGCTCGCGATCGCGGCCGCGCTGTCCATGAAGCCATCGATGCTGATGCTGGACGAGCCGGCCTACGCCCTGGACCCTGTCGGCAGGGTGGAGCTGTACTCGATACTCAGCGGCCTGAAGGCCGAGCACGGCATGACCGTGGTGGTCATGGAGCGCGACGCGGAGGACCTCGTCGAGTTCACCGACCGCTTCGTCCTCATGTCCGGGGGGAAGGTGCAGGCCGCGGGCCCGCCGCGGGAGATGATGGGCGACCCGGCATCCCTCGCCAGGGCGGGGGTGTCCCCGCCGCAGATGGCCGTGGTCGCGTCCCTCCTCAACGCCAGGAGGAGGGGGCCGCAGTTCGGCTTCCTCACCGTGGAGCAGGCCGTCGCGGAGATAACGATCACCGCGCATCGGCACGCCAAGGGGGGAGCCAGGTGATCCCTCACCCGGTCCCGGACGGGCCGGAGTGCGTCCTCCGCCTCCGCAACGTCAAGTTCACGTACGAGTCGGGGATCGAGGCCCTCGGCGGGGTCAACCTGTCGGTCGACAGGGGCGAGTACCTCGCCATCGTCGGCGGGAACGGCTCGGGCAAGACCACCCTCGCCAAGCACATGAACGGGCTGCTCAGGCCCGGCAGCGGGGAGGTCCTGGTCCTCGGCGCGCCCGCCTCTTCGAGGACGGTCGCCGAGCTCGCGAGGGTGGTGGGCTACGTCTTCCAGAACCCGGACCACCAGCTCTTCTGCGGCACCGTCCAGGAGGAGGTCGCGTTCGGCCCCTCCAACCTCGGCCTGGAGCCGGTCGAGGTCCGGACGCGCACGGAGCACGCGATAGACATCATGGGCCTCTCCCACGTCAAGGGCAGGTCCCCGCTGTCCCTCTCCCTGGGCCTCCGCCGGAGGGTGTCGATAGCCTCGGTGATCGCCATGCGCCCGCAGGTGCTGGTGCTCGACGAGCCCACCACAGGGCTCGACGCAGGGGAGGCGAAGGACCTGATGTCCATAGTCCGTGTCCTCAACGAGGAGGGGAGCACCATCGTCCTCATCACCCACGAGATGAAGCTCGTCGCGGAGCATGCGAACAGGGTGGTGGTGATGGCCGGCGGCAGGATCGTCCTCGACGCCGATACGAGGGGGGCGTTCTCGGACCCTACCCTCCTCCGCAGCAGCAAGCTCCTCCCGCCGCCCGTGACGCTCTTGGCCCACAAGCTGGCGCCCATGGGCGTGTCGAAGGACGTGCTCACGCCAGAGGAGCTCGTGTTCGAGCTCACGCGAGGGGGTGTGGGATGACCGGCTTCATGGACCTCTACTCGGACAAGGACACCTTCCTGCACGGCCTCGACCCGCGCGTGAAGCTCCTGGCCGTGGTGATGATCAGCGCCCTCGCGTTTATCCTCTCCGAGTTGTGGTCGCTCCTGCTGCTCCTCGCCTTCATACTGCTGCTGATGGCTCTGACGGGGTCGAGCTTCAGGAAGGCGTTCCTCGCCCTGAAGTTCGTGATGAGGTTCATGGTCCTCATCACCGTGCTCTGGCCGCTGTTCGACAGGTCGGGGGTCCCGGTCCTGTTCTCCATCGGGCCGCTGGACATAACCGAGCCGGCCGTATGGCGGGGGCTGACGTCCGCTGTGAGGGTCGGCTGCTTCGCGACCGTGTGGTACATACTCATGTTCACGACCTCGCAGCGCGACCTGGTGCGCGGCCTCACGAAGCTGGGGCTGAGGTTCGACTACGGGCTCGCGCTGGCCATCTCCTTCAGGTTCATCCCGACCTTCGGCCTCACCATCGAGTCGATCAAGGACGCGCAGAGGGCGAGGGCGCTCGAGCTCGACAGGGGCTCGCTGTGGCGTCGCTCCAAGAACTACGTCACGGTCCTCGTCCCCACGGTGGTCGCCGCCCTCAGGACCGCCCACATGCTCTCCCTCACGCTGCAGTCCCGCGCGTACGGCGCTGTGCGCGACCGCACCTACCTCAGGGAGGTCCGCATGGGCCGGCGGGACTACATCGCCGCGGCGGTGGCGGTGCTGGTCTTCCTGGTGCCGGCCGTCGCGATGTACCACTTCGGCGTCCAGCTTTGAGCTCGGAGCGGCGCTGCCGCGTTCGACACGGCGGCCGGTTAGGTTTAATGTACGTGCCCGCCATGAGGGTCTGGTCGCTGTGTCGACAGAGGTCCCGAAGGCGGAAGAGGGGAGGCCCAAGATCCTGGGCAGCGGCGACGCCGAGTTCATCTCGCCCGAGACGGTCGCCCTATTCGCGGTGCTCACCGCGCTGACGGCGGCCATCACGCTGATGACGGTGATACCGTTCCCGCCGACGCGCGGCTACTTCAACCTCGGCGAGGCGATGGTGTTCTTCTCCGCGTTCACGTTCGGCTGGAGGGCCGGCGCCGTCTGCGGCGGCGTCGGGTCCGCGATAGCGGACCTCCTGGGCGGGTGGGGCATGTTCGCCCCGACGACGCTCGTCGCGAAGGGGACGGAGGGCCTAGTCTCGGGCCTGATCGGCCGCATGAACGGCGGGAAGCCGCTGGCGTACGCGGCGGGGATCGCCTGCGGCGGGGCCTGCATGGTCACCATCTACTTCCTCTCGGAGTGGCTGTTCCTCGGCTTCGGACTCGGCCCCGCGATAGCGGAGATACCCACGAACATAGCGCAGGTGACCATAGGCGGCACGGTCGGGAGCCTGCTCTCCCACTCGGTGAAGCTGGCGATGCCGTCGCTGGGCAAGTAGCCACGCGGCGTCCCTGGTCGGGGCGCGCCTCACTTCCTGAGCTTCTCGAGTTCCTTCTCGCCCATGCGGTCCCTGGGCATGATCCTCTTCATGCCGGCCATCATGTCCATGCCGAAGTTCATCAGGAACGCCGGCATCGATATGCCCCACCTGGTGCCCGTCTCGACGAGCTTCCCGGGGTTCATGACCTCGTAGGGGTCCATGGCCTTCTTCAGGGTGCGTATGAGCTCCGCCCCGTCCTTGCCGCGCACCCTCGCGAGGTTCGCCGCGAAGAATATCCCGAGGCCGACCGGCCTCCCGCCGTGCTCGAAGGCTATGTCGCCGAGCTTCTTCCCGAAGCCCATGGCCGCGGTCGAGCGCCAGAAGTTGCTCTCCTCGGTGAGGTAGTACGGCATGAACATGGCGGTGTTGTTGTCGGCGATGGTGCCGATGGTCGGGGCCTTGAGCTTCATCGTCCTCACGAGCTTCGCCATGTCCGCGAGGACCTTCTCGAAGGAGTCTATGGGGACCAGGATCTCGCCGGGTATGGCCCCGACGCCCATCTCCCTGACCCTGAACTCGTAGCTCCTCTCGGACCACTCGTGCTCGGCGACCTCCTTCGGCATCTTGGCGCCGCCGGACTCGGCGACGATCTCGTCGAGCGCCTTCTCCTCGACGTCGACGGACGCCTTCGACCCCGTGAGGGCCATGGTGACCATGCACCCCACGTCGGGGGCGTGCTTGCCCAGGCCCCTGAGGTAGTCGAAGTGCAGCCTGTCGCCGAACATGATGTGCATCGGCGTGACGCCGCTCCTCACTATCTTCCTCATCGCCGGCGCGAACTTGCCCAGGTCCTCGAAGGAGTAGGCGACGGTCCTCATCTCCTCGGGCTTGGGGAGGACCGCGAGGGTGACCTCCGTGATGACCCCGAGGATGCCCTCGGAGCCGACGAACAGCCAGTTCAGGTTGGGCCCGCCGCCGTTGGCCGGGACCCGCTTGTCCCCTGTGTGGATCGTGACCCCGGTCGGCAGGACGACCTCGAGGTCCCTCACCAGGTCCCCCCCGGTCCCGTACTTGTAGGCGCCGATCCCGGTCCCGCCGGTGCCGAGCCACCCGCCTATCGTGGCGGACGGCGCGCTGCTCGGGTAGCACGGGAGGAAGAGCCCCTTCGCGTCGAGGGCGTCGGAGAGCGCCTTCCAGGTGATGCCGGGCTGCACCGTGGCCGTGAGGTTCTTCTCGTCGATGGAGACGACCTTGTTCATGGCGGTCATGTCGAGGACGTAGCCGCCCTTGACCGGGACGGAGCCGCCCAGGCCCCATGTCCCCGCGCCCCTGGGCACGATGGGCTTCTTGGTGGCGATGGCCTTCCTGACCATCTGGGCGACCTCCTCGGTGTGCCCGGGCCGGATGACCTGGTCGGGCATGGTCTTGAAGAGCGCGTCCATCTCCTTCGGGAGCGGCGCCAAGTCATGGCTGTACAGTCTCCTCTCGAGTTTGTCGTCCGACGTCTCCATTATTAACACCTGACTAGAGCGTGATGGAGGCCTTGTCCTGCCTCCCCCGACGGTGGAAAGCGGTCATCCCCAATAAAGATATACGCCGCCGACGCCCGGTCGCCGCCCGGCCGGGGGCGGCGGCCCCGCCCGCCGGCGGCATCACGTCGAAAGGTTCTTATCGCAATCACCCTTGGACGGGTTGGGGAGTGAGACACACCATGCACTCGACGCTCCGCACACTGGGGCTCTTCGCGGCCCTTATGCTCCTATTCGTCGGGATAGGATACGTCGTGGGCGGGTATTTCTACGGCGACTGGGTCACCGGGTCCCTGGTATTCCTCGCGATCGCCGCCGCGATGAACCTGATTAGCTACTTCTTCAGCGGCAGGATCGTCCTGTGGTCCTACAAGGCGAAGATCGTGACCGAGGCGGAGGCCCCGCGGCTCTACAACATAGTGAAGAAGGTCGCCATGAAGGGCGACCTGCCCATGCCTAAGGTCGCCATAGTGCCGAGCCAGAACCCCAACGCCTTCGCCACGGGGAGGAACAAGGACAACGCAGTCGTCGCCGTGACGGAGGGGATACTCACCCTCCTGACGGACGACGAGCTCGAGGGGGTGCTGGCCCACGAGATGGCCCATGTCAGGAACCGGGACATACTCGTGATGTCCGCGGCGGCGACCATAGCCGGGGCGATATCCTTCGCCGGCCGGATGTTCTGGTACAACTCCATGTTCGGCAGGGGCAGGGGCAACGACAACGCGGCGCTGCTCCTCATAGTGGCGGTGACGGCGCCCATAGCCGCCCTGCTGCTGCAGCTGGCCATTTCCAGGAACAGGGAGTACAAGGCGGACAGGGAGGGCTCGCTCATGATCCAGAGGCCGAGGGCGCTCGCGCGCGCCCTGGCCAAGCTGGAGGAGGGCAACAGGCGCAGGCCCATGGAGAGGGGGAACCCCGCCACGTCCACGCTGTTCATAGTCAACCCGTTCAGGGGCGGCGGGCTCGTCTCGATCTTCATGACGCACCCGCCGGTGAAGGCGAGGATAAGGAGGCTGGAGGAGCTCGCCGAGCAGACCGGCTACATCGCCTGAGCGCTAGCCGACCTTCTCCCACTTCTCGAGCTTCATCACGCTGGAGAGCGTGCCGCCCCGCTGTATCTCCTCGCGGACCCGGTTCTCCCGCTCCATGACGTCCAGGGCGCGGTTGGCCACCTCGAGCGCGCTCTCCTGCGGCACGACGACCACCCCGCTCTCGTCGCCCACGACCCAGTCCCCCGTCCTGACGGTCACGCCGCCGCACACTATCTCGTGCCCTATCCCGCCGTAGCCCTTGGGCTCCCCGGCGTTGGACGCTATGTGCCTGGAGAAGCAGGGGAACCCCATGTCGGCGATGGAGTCGATGTCCCTCGCGGCCCCGTCGATGACGACGCCGGCGACCCCCTTGGTCTTGCAGCTCCAGGAGGCCAGCTCCCCCCAGACCGCGACCTCGCCCCCGCAGGCGTCTATGACTATCACGTCGCCCTTGGACGCCCTGTCGATGGACTCCACGGGCTTCGCCCAGTCGCCGCTGACCGTCTGGACCGTCAGGGCCCTGCCGACCATCCGCACGTTGCGGCCGGTCCTGGGCAGTATGCCCTTCATGGCGCCCATCTTGTGCTGGGCGTCGGCCACGTTGGGGGACGAGACCTTGGAGAACGCCTCCAGGAGGCTGTCGGCCGAGTACTTCTTGAAGAGGTCGGTCCCGACGGCCCTCCTCTCCGACAGAGCGGTCTTCACCGCGGCCGCCGCGGCCGTCACGTCCCTCGCCTTGATGATCGCCCCGCCGACTATGATTATCGAAGCCCCGGCCGAGAGCACGGCGGCGGCGGACTCGCTGTTGATGCCCCCGGCCGCGGCCACGGGTATCCCGACGGCCTCCGCGACGCCCCTGAGCTCCGCGAGGGGCGAGCCTCCGACCATCTGCTCGTCGACGCCGACATGGACGCACACATACGACGCGCCCATCTCCTCGGCCCTCCTGGCCCTCGCGGGCTTGTCCGCGACGTTGAAGAGGTCGACCATGACCTTCGCGCCGTACTGCCTGGCGCTCAGGACCGCCTCGGTTATCGTGGGGTCGGACGACAGGCCGAGGACCACGACGACGTCCGCGCCGGCCTTCGCCGCGATCTCCACCTCCGCCCCGCCCACGTCGATGGTCTTCATGTCCGCGACCACTGTGTTCCGCGGGAAGGCCTTCTTGAGCTGCCTGACTATCTCGACCCCCTCGCTCTTGATGAGGGGTGTCCCCGCCTCTATCCAATCCGCGCCGCCCCTGACCGCCTCGCGCGCGATCTGCAGCGCCCGGTCCCCGTGGACCAGGTCCAAGGCGACCTGAATCACAGGCTCCATCGAGGCCAAACACCCACCTGCCTTGATAAAAACGTGTCGTACGCACGCGCGCGTGCCCCGCGCGCGCACTGGAAACAATAATATGCGGACCACGGCATTCTCAAGGAACGATGCCCCCCCGGACAGGCGAAAGGGAGAGATGCGTCACCGGAATCGACGGGCTAGACACCATACTGTACGGCGGCATCCCGAGGGACAACACGGTCCTCCTCACTGGAAGTTGCGGGACGGGCAAGACCTCCCTCGCCCTCGAGTACCTCATCCACGGCGCCGTGGCGGGGGAGAACTCTCTGTTCATAAGCGTCACGGAGGACTCCGAGAAGCTCCTCGCCAACATCATCCCGTACAAGTTCTTCGACCAGCAGCTCGTGAAGTCGGGCAGGCTGGTCTTCATAGACCTCCCCGCGATGTACGAGCGCCTGGGGATGACGAAGGCGGAGCTGACCATGGAGGAGATCGACCTCCTCGTCGCGGCCATAGCGAGCCTCGTGAAGGAGCTCGGGACCAAGAGGCTCGTGATGGACTCCATCACCTCCGTGTGCTACAAGCTGAAGACGCCCGAGAAGATCAGGGACTTCATACTCAAGCTGAGCAAGTCCCTCTCCGACCTCCGCTGCACCTCGATACTGGTGAGCGAGGTCGCGGCCAACTCGGAGGCGTACTCGACCTTCGGCGTCGAGGAGGCCATATCCGACGGGATAGTCCTCATGGCCAACATGGAGCGAAGGGGCGACCTGCTCAGGACCCTCCAGGTCATCAAGATGAGGGGGACGATGCACAGCAGGGCGAAGTACGTGCTGGACCTGACGCCCATGGGCGTGCTGCTGGTCCCGCTGCTCAAGGGAGGGAGCTCTGCGACATGACCGACACAAGGGTGGCGGGGAGCATCGCGAGGCAGCTGGGCGAGCTCGCGCCCGGCTCGGCCGTGTCGCTGCAGATGAGCGTGGACAGCTACCTGGACGTCATGCGCGGCATCATAGACATGCACGCCAACAAGCGCGACATGGACACCATCTACGTGACGGCCACGATATCGTTCGAGGCGATCAAGCGCGTCATGCAGGCACTGGACATCGACACCTCGAGGGTGTACTTCGTGGACTGCATCTCGCACATAATGATGGGGACGGCCGCCGCCCAGAAGGACGAGCACGCCTCCCTCGTCGAGAGCCCGACGATGCTGGAGAACATCATGCTCAAGGTGGAGTACCTCATCAGGCGCTCCCAGTCGAAGGAGAAGCTGGTGGTCATAGACTCGATCAACTCCCTCGCGATACACAACAACAACTGGATCCTGTCGGAGTTCCTGCACATACTGGTCTCGGGCCTGAGGTCCAAGGAGGCCTACACGGTCATACTGACGGTGGAGGAGCACACGACCCCGGAGATATCGAACATGGTGAACCTCGTGTGCGACCAGGGCATACGCGCCGGGAAGGAGGAGTGAGATGAAGCTCACGAGCATGGGCGTGCCCGCGCTCGACGACCACCTCGGCGGGGGCGTGCAGAAGGGCTCGACGGTCCTGGTCGTGGGCGGGCCCGGCTCAGGGACGGAGTTCTTCGCGAAGCAGTTCGCCTCCACGGGGCAGGAGCCCGTGACCTACTTCACCTCGACCGAGAGGGACGAGGACGTCGTCAACATCATGCGCGAGCACGGGTGGAGGACGGACATCAAGATAGTGAACATAGGGAGCAAGTACTACGAGGGCGTGCTCGCGAAGAAGCTCGAGATCAGCCGGTTCAGGCAGGAGGGGATAACCCTGAGCGACATCAGGCGGCTGAAGGACAAGGACCCGCACCGGGAGGAGAACTTCCTCACGTTCCTGTCGTACGAGATATCGAAGCTCACCCCGCCCTTCAGGGTCGTCATCAACTCCCTCGACTTCTTCCTCGAGAACTACGACAGCGCGGAGGTCCTGATGGCCATGAGGACCATCAAGGCCCACACCCAGCACTCGGAGAGCCTCACGCTGATGACGGTGCTGAAAGGGGTGCACGCCTCGCGCATCCAGAGCAGCATAGAGGACCTCGCGGACGTCATCTTCGAGCTCGACAGGGAGAAGATCGGCCAGGAGTTCAAGAAGTACATAGTGGTCCAGAAGGTCAGGAACAGGCCGGGCCTCGTGGGCATACTGCCGTGCGCCTTCGACCAGAGCGGGATCAGGACCTGCTGAGGCGCCCGGACCCCCTATTTAAGAAACGGCGTTAATTCGGCGAAAGGCGACGTTTTCTCCACGGCCCCCTCTTATAAGAAGACTAGAGTCTTCTTGGAGTTTAAGAACCTGCGACATGTCCAGATGTCTCACTTCGGCGCTAGTCGATTCCGCTGACGCTCGAAGTTGATAACGGGCCGGAAAGCTATATAAGCGCGGCTTTGCGGTTATAATCTCCACGCGGGCCGAAAGGTCCGCAGGAGGACAGAACATGAAGAAGATTTGGGCAGTCCGGAAGGACTCCGAAGCCGTGTCGCCCGTCATCGCGACCATCCTGATGGTGGCGATCACGGTCGTGTTGGCCGCAGTGCTGTACGTGATGGTACTGGGGTTCGGCACGGACACGTCTAGCACGCCGACGACGACCTTGAGCGACACCGCGATCACGAACGGCGTCAAGGTGACGTTCGGCGCGGTGAACCAGGACATAGGCTGGGACCAGATATCGTTCCTGCTGTCTGACGGCACGAACTCCGGCGGCTGGTCGAACCTGACCGTCGACATGCTGGATGACGGTCTGGGCGACACCCAGACGATGCAGACCCTGACACTCGGCTCACTCACCGTGAGCTTCGTGATCCAGGACCTGTCTGGCAACGGCAAGGCGGACCAGGGCGACAACATCAAGCTGACCGCTTCGTCCTTCTCGGCTGCCGCGACCTACACCTTTACCGCCATATACGAGTCTACTGACGGTAACATGGGCGAGTGCACCTTCTCCGGGTGATAGCCACCTGGTGAGGCCGCTCGAGCCGTGAAAACCCCTTCCCCGTTTCTCATTTTCCCTCTGCTCCGGGCGCGAGCCACGTCCGGCAACCTAGTTATCCCCTCCCGCGCATCACGTGCGCGTGGCGCGGAAGGGAAGCCCGCTCAAGGTGATGGCGCCGTCGGAGGCCGAGGACTACGTCCTCGGGTTGCTCAGGGAACGCGGCCCCATGACGACGATGGAGGTCGAGAAGGCCGCAGCCTCGGGAGGGAGGAGGTGCCCCGACCAGACGGTGCTCTTCCTGACGAAGATGCGGAGCAGAGGCCTCGTCCGCGGCGAGGTCTCGCAGGAGCGCCGCGGGTGGCTGTGGAGCCTCCCGTGAGGCTCAGGTCCCGCCGGGCCTGTCGTAGGTTATGACCGCGGTGTGCGCCACCTGGTCCATCCACTTCTGCCTCGGGTCCTTCGTGTCCACGGCCATGCCTATGAGCCAGTCGAGGAACAGGAACAGGGGGAACACCTTCGAGAAGTTCCTCAGCAGCGCCTGCGACGGGGACATGGTCCCGTGGAGGGGCACGGCCTTCATGTGCATGGCCATCTTGCCCACTGTGCCGCCCACGGTCGACTCGAAGAGGAACGCGTACATGAACAGCGCCACGCCCGCGAAGAACCCCGGGAACATGTAGGGGTACCCGAGGACCGCCCCCACGAGCCATATGGGGGTGTACACGATCACGAAGTCTATGACGACCGCGACGAACCGCTTGACCCAGTGCTCCTGCAGGGCTTTGTCCTGGCTGAGGTAGTCGAACCCGGTAACCATCCTCGTCCCTCCTCTCGACGCCCCGCGGGCAGGGCCCGCAGGGGCAGCCACTCCGATCGCCCGTCTCTCATCACAGAGTCAGCGAATGTGTCTTCGTCATCGTGGCGTCATCGTATATCCGTCGACCCTTTAAGAACCCTTCCGCCTGGATTGGATGAAATAGTACGTGCGCCTCTCCACGTCCCGATGGCCCCGGCACGCCTGTACATCGTGATGGCGCACGAGGACGACCCGAGGAGGTGCACCGCCGCCCGCATGGTGCGGTTCGGCGAGGCGAGGGAGACATCCGCGGGCCGGGCCCCGAGGGGCGCCATCGTGCTCGACCCGTCCGCCGAGAAGTCCATATCCGCGGAGGACAGGGAGGCCGCGCTCAGGTTCGGGCTCCTGGCCCTCGACTGCTCGTGGAACCGGCTCAACGAGTTCCCGAGGGTCAGGTCGGGGCTCAGGCACAGGGCCCTCCCGTTCGTGGTGCCGACGAACCCGACCAACTTCGGCAAGGCCCAGAGGCTCAGCACCGCCGAGGCCTTCGCGGCCGCGCTTTACATACTCGGAGAGCCGGGGCAGGCCGAGGCGATAATGTCCAGGTTCAAATGGGGCCCCTCGTTCATCCCGATGAACAGGGCGGCCCTCGACCTTTACGCCGCTGCGAGGGACAGCTCGGAGGTCGTCAAGATACAGAACGAGCTGCTAGGCGTAGGCTGACTGTATAGGCAGGATATAGGCTGACAAACCCTTTTGTACGGAACATCCATACCCGTAGTCCCTTCTCCGAAAGCGTGGACGGAGGGCCTGTCATCGAAGTTCAACGGGGGGACGAGCAACGCCCAAGGAGTACACGCCCGAGGACCTCATCGCCGTGTGGGAGGAGTTCCTGGGGTCCGAGGACCAGAGGCACCAGGTCTCGGCCATAGCCGACCTGTACCCAGACGTGAGGAGCATGTACGTCGAGTTCTCCGCCGTGGAGAAGTTCGACCCCGACCTCGCCAACTACACCCTGGCCAACCCCACGCAGTCGCTCGGCGCGGCCGAGGAGGCCGTGAGGCACATGGTCTCCCACGCCCTGACCGAGCCGTTCGTCCACTTCAGGATCAAGGGCCTGCCCCGCGACTCCAGGGTCGAGATACGCAAGCTCAGGGCGAAGCACCTCGGCACCTTCGTCGCCGTCGAGGGCCTCGTCAGGAAGGCCACCGAGGTCAGGCCAAGGGTCACCGTGGCGGAGTTCGAGTGCGCGAGGTGCGGCCACAGGATGTCGGTGGAGCAGGACGGGATGCAGTACCACGAGCCGCTCGAGTGCCCCAAGGACGACGGCGGCTGCGGCAGGGGCTCCGGCTCCACCAAGTTCAGGCTGCTCACGGACCCGTCGACGTTCGTCGACACGCAGAAGATCGAGGTCCAGGAGCCGCCGGAGGGCCTCAGGGGGGGCTCGCAGCCCGAGAGGCTCACCGGCTTCATCGAGGACGACCTGTCGGGCAAGATCTCCCCGGGGGACAGGGTCATCATCAACGGCGTTCTCAGGAGCCACCAGAAGGGGACGACGGTCAAGTCGACCCTCTTCGACATCACGGTGGACGTCAACTCGGTCGAGTACGAGGAGCACGAGTACGAGGAGATCGTCATAACCCCCGAGGACGAGGCCAAGATACGCGAGTTCGCCGGCTCGCCCGAAGCGCTCGAGAAGATCGTGGCATCGATATCCCCGACCATCTTCGGCTACGCCCAGGAGAAGGAGGCCCTCGCGCTGCAGCTGTTCGGAGGAGTGTCCAAGGTCATGGACGACGGCACGAGGATCAGGGGCGACATCCACATAGCGATGATAGGCGACCCGGGCACGGCCAAGTCGCAGATACTGAGGTACATGGCGATGCTGGCCCCGAGGGGCATCTACACGTCCGGCAAGTCCTCCTCGGCCGCGGGCCTCACCGCCGCCGCGGTGAAGGACGAGTTCGGCGAGGGGCGCTGGACCCTCGAGGCGGGGGCGCTCGTCCTCGCGGACAAGGGCCTCGCATGCATCGACGAGCTGGACAAGATGACGGACCAGGACCGCTCCAGCATACACGAGAGCCTGGAGCAGGGCACGATATCCGTCGCCAAGGCGGGCATCACCGCCACGCTGCAGTCGAGGTGCGCCGTCCTGGGCGCGGCGAACCCGAAGTACGGCCGCTTCGACGAGAACCGGAGCGTCGCGGAGCAGATCGACCTGCCCCCCGCGCTGCTGTCCAGGTTCGACGCCATATTCACCATGACCGACAGGCCAGACTCCGAGTACGACAGGAACGTCGCGTCGCACATACTCAAGGCCCACAGGCGCGGGGAGGTCATGCAGCACGAGTCCCCGGACAGCATCCCGGCGGAGCTGGACGCCGAGGACATCATGAACGAGACCAGGGCCCTCGTGCCCGCCATGGAGCGCGACTTCCTCAGGAAGTACGTCGCGTACAGCAAGCGCATAATGCCGGTCATGAGCGACGAGGCGATGAGGACCCTCGAGGGCTACTACGTGTCCATACGGAAGCTGGGCGAGGGGGATGAGGCCTCGGTGCCGATCACCGCGAGGCAGCTCGAGGCGCTCATCCGCCTCTCCGAGGCGGGCGCCAGGTCCAGGCTGCACACGGTCGTGACCACGGAGGACGCGAACCGGTCGATCAAGATCGTGGAGTACTACCTCGGCAAGGTCGCCAGCGAGGGCGGGAAGAGGGACATCGACCTCATAGCCACCGGGACGAGCAGGAGCCAGAGGGAGCAGATCTACGTGCTCAAGAACCTCGTGCAGCAGCTCTCCGACGAGAGGAGGGGCGTGAGCCTCGAGGAGCTGGTCCAGAAGGCCGGCTCCGACAACATACCCGAGGAGCGGGTCCGCGCCCTGCTGAAGCGGCTCAGCGATGCGGGCGAGGTCTACTCCCCGCAGCCGGGCTACTACAAGCTCGCGACGGAGGAGCGCATCGGATGATCTGCATCAGGGTCTACACCCAGGGCCGGGAGCGCCTCGTGGCGGCCTGCGACGCCGACATCGTCGGCAAGACCTTCAGGTCGGACGGGCTGGTCCTCGAGGTCTCCGAGTCCTTCTACCACGGCGACGACGTCGACGAGGAGGCGCTGGTCAACTGGCTGAGGCTGGCCACGGTGGCCAATCTGTCCGGGGAGAGGGTCGTGGCGGTCGCGGTCGAGAACGGGTTCATTGACGAGGGCTGCGTCATCAGGATAGGCGGGGTGCCGCACGCCCAGATGACGAGGATGATCTGATTGTTCTGCGTCGAGTGCGGCGCCGAAGGGGTCGACATGATCGGCTCCGTGTGCAGGGAGTGCTACGCCAAGAAGCACGTTTGGGCGAGGCTCCCCGACCACGTCGACCTGGTCCTCTGCGCGCACTGCTCCTCGATGCAGCTCCACGACGACTGGACCGACATCGGCTCCGTCGCCGAGGGGGCCGAGGCCGTCCTGAGGGACGCCCTGGAGCTCCCCGGGGACGCGGCCCTCGTGGCCCTGAGGGTGTCCATCGAGGAGAGGGACCCCAGGAACGTCCAGGCATCGGTCCAGGTCAGGCTGTCCTCGCACGGGACAGAGTTCGACATCCCCCTTCAGACGGTCGTCAGGATGAAGCGCGGCTCGTGCAAGGAGTGCTCCAAGAAGATGGGCTCCTACTACGAGGCCATGCTCCAGGTCCGGACCCCCGGCGGGGGCAGGGAGGGGGACGCGGAGGCCGAGGTCGAGTCGTTCGTGCGGTCGAGGGCCGACGCGATGAGGAAGGGGAGCAGGTCCGTGTTCATAAGCAGGGTGGAGAGGGTCAGGGGCGGCCTGGACTTCTACTTCAGCACCGCCCAGGCGGCCAGGGCCATCGCGAGGGAGCTGCAGGAGACCAGGTGCGCCGAGTACAAGGAGTCCTCGAGCCTCTGGGGGAAGCGCGGCGGGGAGGAGGTCTCAAGGATGACCTACCTGGTCAGGCTCCCCGGCTTCGGGCCGGGAGACGTCGTCGAGCACGGCTCCAGGGACTACCTCGTCAGGAGCATGTCGAAGGGGAACGTCCACGCCATCGACCTGCTGACGGGCGAGGCCAGGGCCATCAAGGTGAAGGAGCAGTCCGACTTCAGGCTGTCCAGCCCGGCGTCGGGGGTGCGGAGGGCGGTCGTGCTAATGGAGACGCCCTCGGAGGTGCAGGTGCTCGACCCGGACACCATGGCCCCCCTCGACCTGAGGAAGCCCCAGGGCTTCGTCCGGGGGCAGGAGCAGGCCCGCCTCGTCAAGACGAGGCTCGGCGCGTACGTGCTCAGCGACAGTTGGTAATCGTACCTCGCCCGCCGGGTCCCACGAAAAGGCATTAATTCTAACTCGGCCTACCCCGGACGGAGGCCGCGACAATGGTCGACGAGAAGGGTATTCAGGACGCTGTCGTCGAGCTGCTCCGCAGGACGGTCGTTAGGCTGCCCAAGGACGTCGAGGGCGCCATCCGCAGGGCCTACGAGGCCGAGACGGACGAGGTCCCCAGGATGCAGCTCAAGGCGATCGTGGACAACATAGAGCTTGCCAAGAGGACCAACACCCCCATGTGCCAGGACACGGGCGTGACGATATTCTACGTGAGCCTGCCCAGGGAGTGCAGGGCCGACGTGGAGAAGGGCATAGTCGACGGGGTCAGGCGCGCCACGAAGGAGGTCCCGCTGAGGCCCAACGCCGTCCACCCGCTGACGAGGAAGAACCCGGGGGACAACGTGGGCGACCGGATGCCCTACATCAACTGGAAGGTCTGGGACAAGGACCACATCGAGATCACGGTCATGACCAAGGGCGCGGGCTCCGAGAACATGAGCCAGCTCGCGATGCTCACCCCCAGCGCGGGGCTCAAGGGCATCAAGGAGTTCGTCCTGGGCACCGTGCTCAGGGCCGGGAGCAACCCCTGCCCGCCGACCATCATCGGCCTGGGCATAGGCGGCTCAGCCGACATATCCATGAAGCTGGCCAAGGAGGCCCTCCTGAGGCCCTTGGACGTCAGGAACAAGGACCCGGAGGTCGCCAAGCTGGAGACCGAGCTCCTCGAGGCGATGAACATGCTGGGCATAGGCCCGATGGGCCTCGGGGGCAAGACGACCATGCTCGGCCTCAACATAGAGTACGCCTACTGCCACACGGCCAGCCTGCCCGTCGCGATCAACGTGCAGTGCTGGGCGGGGAGGAGGGGCACCGTCAGGATACACAGGGACGGGAAGCTCGAGTTCCCGACCCACGAGGGGTGATGACGATGGCCAAGAGGTTGAAGACACCGTTGTCGGAGGCCGACGCGAGGGCCCTGAAGGTCGGGGAGACCGTGTTCCTGGACGGGACCGTCTACACGGGCAGGGACGAGGTCCACATACACGCCCTCGAGTACGCGGAGAAGGGGAAGAAGGTCCCGGTCGAATTCAAGGGCGCGGCCCTCTTCCACTGCGGGCCCATAATGAGGAAGGTGGGGGAGCAGTGGGAGGTCGTGGCGGCCGGCCCGACGACCTCGTCGAGGATGAACTCCCTCGAGCCGCAGTTCATAGAGAAGTTCAGGCCCGGCGCGATCATAGGCAAGGGCGGGATGTCCCAGCCGACCGTCGACGCCATGGAGAAGTTCGGGTGCGTCTACCTGGCCATAACCGGGGGCGCGGCCGTCCTCGCGGCCAAGGGGATCAGGAAGGTCCACGGGGTCGAGTGGTACGAGCTCGGCATGCCCGAGGCGATTTGGATAATGGAGGCAGACAACTTCGGGCCGCTGACGGTCGCCATCGACGCGCACGGCAACAGCCTGTTCGCGGACGTGGGGGCCAAGGTCAAGGAGAACGAGGCCAAGGTCCGCCAGAGGCTGGGCATCAAGTGAGGGGCCGCCCTCACCTCTTCCTCTTTTCCTTCCTCCTGTCCCGCTCGCCGGGCCCCTCCTCGTCCTCCTGGGCCTCGTCCTGGTCGTACACCGCGGGCGCCTTGTCGGGCGCCTCGAAGGTCCTGATCCGGAGCATCACGGCCAGCGCGAGGATTATAATGGTGAGGAAGAGCGCGAGGATCATCATGGAGTGCGCCAGGTCGAAGCCGAAGATGAAGCCCCCGAAGCTCTCGGGCACCGGCTCCATGACGACCTGGTCCAGGACGGCGCCCTCGGCGGGCACCGCTATCGGGCTCAGTTCGACGGGCTGGTACCCGTCGAGGACGAACCTGACGGTGTAGTTGCCCTGGGTGAGCCCCGTCACCACGAACTGCCCGTCTATGTTGGTTATGGTGTTCCTCTGGGTCGCCAGGCCGACCACGGCGACGACGACCCCGGAGAGGGGCAGGTCGTCCCTGCCGGACAGGACCAGCCCGGATATGGACGGGCCAGGTACGATGGTCATGTTGATGTTGACCTGCACCTCGCTGCCCCTCGGGACCACCACCCCGACCACCGTCACCGGGGTGTACCCCTCGAGGGAGGCGGTGAGGCTGTAGGTGCCCGCGGTGATGTTCTTGATCTCGTAGTAGCCCTCTATCGACGTGTTTGTCGACAGGTCCGTGCCGATGACCGTGATGAGGACCGACGGCACCAGGAAGGTCCCCGACCTCACGATGCCGTACAGCTTGGTCGGCTTCTCGACGAGGAGGAAGTCCACGCCCGAGGTCTCCGAGCCGTTCTGGACGACCACGCCGGGCACGGACGCCGGCTCGAAGCCGGTGAGCGACGCCGTCACGTTGTAAGTCCCCGACGGGACGTTGGGGATCCGGTACTCCCCGACGGAGTTGGAATAGGCCGTCATGGTGAGGGTGCCGACGGTCACGGAGACGGACACGAGGTAGAGGGGCTCCTCGGTGGCCGCGTGCCTCACCGTGCCGGATATGGCCCCGGTCTGGGCGACCAGGTCGAAGAAGAGCACCTCGAAGTAGTCCGCATCCAGGACGACGTTCTGGGGCTGGGGCGTGTCGTATCCGGGCGCCGAGGCGGTGACGACGAAGAGGACGCCCGCCGGGACGCCGTTGACGGTGCACACGCCCTCGGCGTCGGTCGTGTTGTGCCCGAGGGTGAGCACGGAGACGTTGGCCCCTGCCACCGGTCCGGACGCGTCGCTCACGACGCAGTAGATGATGCCGCCCGTTATCTCGAGGGCGACCTCCGTGGTGTTCCACGGGGAGACGACGACCTCGACGACCTCGGAGGGCCTGTACCCCGACTTCTCCGCCGTCACGTTGTACCGCGTCCAGTTGGCGTCGGTCGGCAGGCCGTCCAGCAGGACGTACCCTGTGGCGTTCGTGTGCTCGGAGATGCCCATGCCCACGACCGAGACGTCCGCATCGGCGATGGGTCGGCCGACGTCGTCGGTCACGAGCACCAGGACCGCACCCGTGTCCTCCGTCTGCGCAGCGGCCCATCCCGCGGGGTTCAGCAAGGCAGCTGCGGGCCCGAGCAGGGCCGTCAGGACGGTCAGCGCGGCCAACCAGGTCGAGAACATGCGAATCCTGGCCATGTCAACTTCTCAGTCGGCAACAATCACCTCGTCTCGATAAATACGTTTGCCGTCCGGGGACTTCTTCCGCCTCCCCAGCTGGCAACGTATTAATACGGACACCTGATAACGAAGACGAATCGACGGACTGACTGACATGGTAGAGAGGGTATCTGACGGGATGGGCACCGAAGGGGTGCTGGGGCTCATGCACCCCCTCGTGGCCAAGTGGTTCAGGGCCAAGTTCGGCGGGGTCACCGAGGCCCAGGCCGTGGCGGTGCCCGTGATACACGCCCGCGAGAGCGTCCTCGTCTCCTCCCCGACCGGCTCGGGGAAGACCCTCACCGCCTTCATGTCCATCATCAACGAGCTGGCCCTCCTGGACCAGAGGGGGGAGCTCGAGGACAGGATATACGCCGTCTACGTCTCCCCGCTGAAGGCCCTCGCCAACGACATCAACGAGAACCTCCTCCGCCCGCTCGAGGAGATCTCCGCCGAGTTCGAGCGGGCGGGCTCCAGGCCACCGGGCATAAGGGTGGCGGTGAGGACGGGGGACACCCTGCCCGCCGAGAGGCAGAGGCAGCTCCGCTCCCCCCCGCACATATTCATCACCACGCCCGAGTCCCTCTCGCTCGTCCTGAGCACCCCCGCGTTCAGCAAGAAGTTCGGGAAGGTGGAGTACGTGGTCGTGGACGAGGTCCACGAGGTCTGCGACTCCAAGCGCGGGGTGGCCCTCTCGGTGGCGCTCGAGCGCCTCCGGGGAATGTGCGGGAGGGACTTCGTCAGGATCGGCCTCTCCGCCACCGTCGCCCCGCTGGAGGAGGTCGCGGAGTTCCTGGCCGGGCTCGAGGGCGGGAGGCCGCGTCCGGTGAAGGTCGTCGAGATCTTCGGGCAGCGCGACCTCGACCTCAGGGTCCTCTGCCCCGCCGACGACATGACCGCCCTGTCGTTCGAGGTGGTCAACTCCAAGATGTACGACCATCTCAAGGAGATGGTCGACGGGCACCGGACGACCCTGGTGTTCACCAACACCAGGAGCGGGACCGAGAGCGTCGTCTACAAGCTGCGGGAGCGGGGCCTGGAGGCCGTCGGCGCCCACCACGGCAGCCTGAGCAGGGACACGAGGCTGGAGGTGGAGGACCAGCTCAGGGGCGGGGCGTTGAGCGCCGTCGTCTCGTCGACGTCGCTCGAGCTCGGGATCGACATCGGCCACATCGACCTGGTCGTGCAGATCGGCTCCCCGAAGTCGGTCGCGAAGGGGCTCCAGCGCATAGGCCGCGCGGGGCACCAGTACGGGGGCACATCGAAGGGCCGGATACTGGTGTTCGAGAACGACGACCTGGTCGAGTGCGCGGTCCTCTGCAGGGCGGCCCACAGGAAGGCCATAGACAGGGTAACGATCCCCAGGGACTCCCTGGACGTCCTGGCGCAGGCGGTCGTGGGCATGTCGATCGAGCGCCAGTGGACCGTGGACCAGGCGTTCGAGCTCGTCACGCGGTCCTTCTGCTACAGGGACCTCCGGCGCGACCAGCTCCTGAGCGTCCTGAGGTACCTCGGCGGGAAGGACGAGTTCGAGGGCATCTACTCCAAGATATGGTACGACGAGGGGACCGGGACGTTCGGGAGGAGGCGCGGGTCCCGGATGATCTACTACCTCAACCAGGGCACGATACCAGAGGAGGCCGACTACAAGGTCTACTCGGAGAGGGGCGCCCCCCTGGGCTCCCTGTCCGAGAAGTTCGTGGAGCGCCTCTCGGCGGGCGACATATTCGTCCTCGGAGGGAGGAGCTACGAGTTCCTGAGGACGAAGGGGACCAAGGCCTTCGTCAAGGGCGCCAGCGGGCGCAGGCCGACGGTGCCCTCGTGGACCGGCGAGATGCTCCCGAGGAGCTTCGACCTCTCCGTGATGGTCGGCCGGTTCAGGAGGGAGATGGACGAGCGCCTCGGCCCCGTCCCGGAGGCCGAGATAGCGTCATGGCTCATGGAGGAGTTCAGCGTCGACGAGGGCTCGGCCAACACGATCATCAGCTACTTCAAGGAGCAGAAGGCCGCGGCCACGATACCCACCGACGAGCGCCTGGTCATCGAGGGGTACGTCGACGCCTCGGGGGAGAGGCACGCGGTGTTCCACTTCCCCTTCGGGAGGAGGGTCAACGACGCCCTGAGCAGGGCCTACGCGCACGCTCTGTCGGGCAAGCTCAGGTGCAGCGTCAACGTGAGCGTCACCGACGACTGCTTCATGCTCTCCGCGCCGAAGAGGTTCGAGCTCGGGGGGCTCGAGGGGCTCGTCCGCTCCGGGGACCTCGAGGGGATGCTCAGGTCCGCGGTCAAGGACTCGGAACTCTTCCACCAGCGGTTCAGGCACACCGCCACCAGGAGCTTCATGGTCCTCAGGAACTACAAGGGGCGGGAGCTCTCGGTCGCCAGGCAGCAGCTGAGGTCCAGGCGCCTCCTGGACGCGCTCCACGAGCTCTCCGACTTCCCGGTGATGGCCGAGACATACTCGGAGATACTGACGGACGTCATGGACCTGGACAACGCACGGGCGGTGCTCCGGTCGATCGAGTCCGGCGACAGGCGGGTCGAGCACCTGCCGTTCTCGGGGGTGCCCTCCCCCATGGCCCACAACGTCATACTCGTCGGCGTGTCGGACATCGTGCTGATGGAGGACCGGAGCATGCTGCTCCGGGAGATGCACAGGAAGGTGCTCGCGCGGGTGCTCGGCGAGGACGCGCTCTCGGAGTACCAGTTCGACCCGGACGAGGTGGCCGAGCACTTCAGGCGCAAATTCCCGACGGTCTCGTCCAAGCAGGACATCCTCCGGCTCCTCGGCGAGGCGGGGCCCATGAACCTGTTCAGGGAGAAGGGGGAGAACGTCTACGCCCACACCGACCGGCCGTTCGAGGAGGTCAGGGGATGGGCCTCCGAGCTCCTCCGCGAGGGGAAGGTCAGGTCGGTGTGGGTCGGGGAGGACGTCTACGCGGCCGCGGACATGTGGCCGACGTACCTGTGCCTCCATTCGAGGGCGCACCGGAGCTCGCCGCTCGAGAGGGCGGCGCTCGCCCTCCTGTCCAAGGGGGCGATGGACCAGGACGAGCTCGCGCGCTCCCTCTCCGTCAAGAGGGAGGACGCGAGGGAGGCGCTGAGACGGCTCGAGATCGCCAACATGGTCCACAGGTCGTCGGTGAAGGGGGAGAGGTTCTCCTACTCGGCCTCCCCGGAGGCCAGGCTCGACAGGGGCGAGTGCGCGAGGGCCGCGATCGTGAGGCACCTCGCCTTCCACGCCCCCCTCACCGTCGAGGAGCTGTCCTACGAGGTCGGCCTGCCCGAGCAGGAGGTCTCCGAGGCCCTGGGCCGGCTGGTCTCCGACGAGGCCGTCGTGTCCGGGCGGTTCGTGGTGGGGGAGCAGCAGCAGTACATCCTGGCGAAGGACTACATCAGGCTCAAGGCGGGGGACCGTCCGGCGCTCGACAGGGAGCAGGTCCGGTCGTACCTCGAGAGGAAGTCCTTCTCCGCGAGGCCGTCGGTCCGCGGGTACTTCGAGGCCGTCGGCGAGGCGGGGATGGCCTACGACGTCTTCCACCGCGTGAGCGGGTTCTCGATGGACGAGTTCAACGCGCTGAGGGCCAGCGGCGCGCTCCTCCTGGGCCGGTTCGCCAGGGGCCGCCTCCGGTACGTCCTCGCCGAGGACGCCCCGTACTACATCGGGGCCTTCCGGAGGGAGAGGCTCAACAGGTTCGAGGCGAGCATCCTGTCCGCCCTCAGGAGGATGGGGACAGGCACGTACCAGGAGGTCTCCGAGGCGGTCCGGTTCCCGCCTGACGCGATGCGGGAGCACTGGGACTCGCTGGACAGGAAGGGGCACGTCCTGAGGCTCCACGACGGGAGCGAGGCGTGGACCTCCCGGAACCTCTACGCCCCCTGCGACGTGGAGCCGGTGGAACAGGGCGCCCTGGAGCACGTCCTCGTGAGGTACCTCCGCGGCTCGGCGCCGGTCACGCTCTCGCAGGCGTCGTCGTACCTGGACGTCGGGCCGGACGTCGCGAAGAGACTCCTCGCTGCGGTCGGGGCGAGGCCGGCCTCGGTCGGCCTCGAGAGGACGGAGATGTACCTCCTCCCCGAGGACATCGCCGGCGTCGAGGCCCCCTCCGGGCCGGACGACCAGGTCCGCATCCTGTCCCTCTACGACCCCTTCCTCAGCGACAAGTGGGCGGCGGTCACGGCCCGCTACGGCGAGGGCTGGATGTTCCCCGTCGTGCACAGGGGCCAGGTCGTGGGCACGGTCGAGAAGTGGCTCATGGCGGGGGCGGTCGAGGTGAGGGACATCGTCCTGGAGGACCGGGCCATGCTCGGCCCGCTGCTCGACGCCCTGGACCGCGCCATGGTGTTCTACGCGTCGCAGAACGCCGACGTCCTCAGGGTCAGGCGCGCCCTCGGGACCGACGCCGTCTCCCTCGACGGCGCCGACCTGGAGGCCTTCCTGTCGCGCGGCTACGTGGCCTCCAACGGGATGCTGGTCAAGGGGCCCGTCGTCCCCGAGTGCTTCGACAGGCCGGAGATCCTCGACACGGTGTTCTCCCTCCAGCACTTCGCCGAGGGGGACAGGCTCAGGGACATGGACGAGGTCCTCGACATGCTCGGCGGCCTCCGGCACGACGGCGAGGCGCTGGCCCGCGTGGAACGCTTCGAGCCGATAGAGAGGATGAGGAGGCGCGGCCACCTGGTCAGGGGGCACCTCGCGCCCGACAGGTCCGGCTTCTGCCGGCAGGAGGACGCGGCGGTCTACAGGGCCGCCAGGGCAGGGCCGAGGACCCCGGAGGAGAGGCTGATTCTGAGGGTCATCAAGGACCAGCAGCCCGTGACGAGGGGCAGGCTGCTGACGGTGTCGCCCCTCGGCCCGGAGGAGACCCTCAAGGCCGCGAAGTCCCTCTACCTCCGGTCGGAGGTGTTCCTCGACGCCTCCAACGCGTACCTGGGCGCGAAGCGCACCCGCATGGCCAGGCACGCCGCGTGGGACAGGGTGGTCCGGAGGATGTTCGGCGCCTTCGGGGTCATGACCGCGGAGACGCTGGCGTTCATGCTCAGCGGGGACCTCGTCATCCGGGAGGTGAGGGCGAGCCTCAGGCGACTGGAGTCGGAGGGCTTCCTGGTCAGGGGGCACCTCCTCCGCGGGTCCAACTCGGTCTACTGGGCGTCCAGGGAGGCGTACGGGAGGCTGGGCCGCGCCTCCGCCGCGGCGGACGTGGTCCTCTACCCCTGGGACAGCCTGACGACCTTCCTGAGGGCGGCGTACAGGGACGTCCTCCCGGAGACCGGGCGGTGCGCCGTGTTCTCCGGCTCCAGGCTGGTCGGCTCCTTCGAGGGCCACCTGAGGAAGGGCGGGCTCCACATCTCGGACGTCGTCGGCGAGGCGGGGTGCAGGGGGATAATCGAGGACCACGCCAGGCGGATGGGCCTGGCCCTCTCGGAGGACGGCGGGGGCTCGGTCTCGGAGTGGGAGATCATGGAGTTCTACCGGAAGACGCACCCCGGCGAGTGAACGCGCAGCCGCCGCTCCTGGACAGGGTCCTCTCGTTGTAGTATAGGTACTCCTGCGCGTACCCGGCGTAGCCCCCGAACCGCCCCGTGGCGAACTCGCGGAGCCTGGCGTACGACCCCTTGACGCCGTAGAGCCGCAGGAGCGCACGCTGCATCCAGACGTCTATGGGGAACGCGCCGAGCCTCCCGAACCCGAAGAGGGAGACGCAGTCCGCGACCTTCTCCCCCACACCTGGCAGCTCCAGGAGGGCGTCCCTCAGCTCCTCGTCCGTCATCGCGCGCATGTCCGCGAGCCGCCCCTCGTCCACCTCCTGGCAGATCCCTGCCAGGTACTCCGCGCGGTACCCGAGTCCGCAGCGCCTCAGCTCGGCGACGGGCGCCTCCCTCATCCGCCCGATCGACGGGAAGGCGTGGACCCCGTCCGCTATCGGGTCGCCGTACCGCGAGGCCAGGTTCTCGATCATCCGCGAGATCCTGGGGACGTTCGCATAGGTGGCCAGGGCGTAGCTCGCGAGGCACTCCCACTCGTCCATCTTCACGATCCTGAGCCCGGCCACGGCCCCCGCTCCCCTTGCCATGACAGGGTCCCTCGACAGCACGGACTGAACCTCGGCTATGTCGTCCGCACCCCTCAGGTAGGTCGAGACCATCGCCCGCAGGTCCTTCCGCTTCGGGTCCCCGTCCGCGTGCAGCCAATGGCCGCTGGTCCGGAGGGTGACCAGGCAGCCGCCTATCGGGCCGCGCCAAGTCCCATCCGCGCCCCTCCTCCACCGGAAGGTCTGGCCGCAGCCCAGGGTCTGGTCCAGGTCGATCCGCGGTATCTTCAGTCTGGCGCTCATGCCTAGATGCTTCCCGTCATCTCTTGTAGCCGAACTTCCTCAGCATCGCCTTCCGGTCGGCGGCGTCCTCGGCACCCTCGACGCCCTTCGGTCTCTCGCCGTCTATGACGCCGACGATGCCCCTGCCCCTCTCGTTGTTGGCGACGACCACGTCCAGCGGGTTGGCGGTGGCGCAGAACACGCAGCACACCTCCTGCACCGCCTTGACCCTGTCGAGTATGTTTATGGGGTAGGCGTCCTTGAGCACGATCACGAAGGTGTGCCCCGCCCCGATCCTGGCGGCGTTGTCCTGGGCCGCCTTCTTCATCGCCTCGTCGTTGCCGTCGGTCCTGATAAGGCAGGGGCCGGAGGCCTCGCAGAAGGCGACTCCGAACTTGGCCTGCGGGACGGTCCCGACCACGGCCTCGTAGATGTCCTCGACGGTCTTGATGAAATGGCTCTGGCCGATGACCACGTTGGCTCCCTCAGGGATTTCCACCCTGACCGATGATATCTCCATTCCGCGCCCCTGCCACAGCATCGCCTAACACCGGCAAATACGTTTCTCCGCCCTCTGGCTGGTCGGCGGTCCGGGGCGACCCCCGTCGTTATCATCGCCATCAATCAAAACGGTTAACTATTTATCCAGGCATATCGTAAACTGCGAGGAACACCTGAAGGAGGCCCTGCGAAATTGCCACGTTCTAGCGGGGACAAGCTCTGCCCCATCTGCGATTCTCCACTGCAGCCCGGCTCGAGGAAGTGCGGCTTCTGCGGCACCGACCTCGCCATATTCGATGTGGACACGGGACCGGCCGAGCCAGCCCCGCCCGCGCCCACGCCCGCGCCCGCGAGACCATCGATGGAGTCCAGGGTGAGGGAGGTCCTCTCGACGCCCCCGAGGCCGTCGCCCCAGCCTGCGCCCCAGCCTGCGCAGCAGGCTGCGGCACAGCCCGCGCCGGCGCCAGCCCCTGCACAGGCCCTGCCCAGGCCGTCGCCGCCGCCAGTGGCCGCCCCGGCACCCCCGCCCGCGGCGGAGAAGAAGGCCGAGCCCGCTCCTGAGCCGGAGCCCCTGAGGGCCGAGGAGGAGGCCCACGAGTACTTCGCGTGCCCGGAGTGCGGCGCCAAGGTCGAGGCGCACTCGAGCACCTGCCCAGGGTGCGGCGTCATGTTCGCCGAAGAGGGCGCAGAGATGTTCCAGTGCCCCGCATGCAACTCGCTGGTCAACATAGACTCCAAGAGCTGCCCCGGCTGCGGCGCCGTGTTCGTCGAGGCCGAGGAGGGACCGGCCGCTGAGCCGGAGGCGGCCAGGCCCAAGCCCGAGATCGAGGAGCCCATATCGGAGGTGGCTCCGAGGAGGGACGAGCCAGCCCCGGTCGCGGCCACCGGGCAGGAACCGGCCCGGGCCGAGGCCGTCGGGCCCGCCGCGGAGCCGGCGCCGGCCGCCGAGCCCGAGGTGCGGAAGGGCCGCATGGGGCTCGGATGGCTGAAGAAGCGGAAGAAGGAGGAGGAGCCGAAGCCCACTGAGGCGGAGCCCGACGAGGAACCGTCCCCGAAGCCGGAGCCGCCGAGGAGGTTGCTGCGTCAGCACGAGCCGGCCCCGGCCCCGACCCCGGCCCCGGAACCCGAGCCCGAGCCGCGCTACGAGCCACCGCCGATGGCGAGGCCCAGGCCCGAGCCGCCGCGGGGCGAGGCCAAGGACAAGGGCAAGGAGCTCGCGCGCATGGTCGCCGAGATGAAGCCCATACTCACGCTCGCCAACGAGAAGGACATCGACATAGCGGACAGCAAGAAGCTCATCGACGACGCGGCCGAGGCGGGGAGGGACCGGCAGCTCGAGAAGGCCCTGGAGCTGGTCAACAGGTCCAGGACGATCCTCATGGGCAAGATCGACGGCCACCTGGGGACGGTGCTCTCCCAGCTGAAGGAGGAGACCGCGGTGGCCAGGTCGCTCGGGGGAGACGTGTCGAGGGCGCGCACCTACCTGGTCGAGATAGAGAGGGCGAAGGCCGCGGGCGACGCCGAGGCCGCGTACGTGTACGCCGACAAGGTGTCGAACGAGCTGCTCCCCATTACCGGGAGGTACAAGGAGGCCCTCTCCAGGACAGCGGCCCTCAAGTCCCTCGTCACGGACTGCGAGACGCTGATACTCGACACCAAGGAGGCCAGGACGGCCCTGGTCGAGGCGAACAAGGCCTTCGAGACCAACGACTTCGAGAGGGTGGAGATGCTCGTCAAGCAGGCGACGGACAGGCTCTACAGGGCCATCCCCGACAGGATCAACGAGGAGATGCACGCCGCCAAGGGCCAGCTCATCGAGGCGAAGATGAGGAACATCAACACCACCCCCATGATCACGATCCTCAAGTCCGTCAGGACGCTCATGAAGGCCGGCGACTACCAGCAGGCCCTCAGGGAGATGAAGGAGTTCAAGGAGCAGATGCGGAAGGTCATGTGAGGTTCAGTACCTCCATCTCCCGCTCCAGTATCGAGGTCTCCTGCTCCTTCATCGTCTGGGGCGACAGGGACACGGCGAAGACGCACTCCGACTCCGAGACCTCGTCGACCAGGCTCCTCAGGAACCTCAGGACGGCGTCGAAGTTCGTGTTGCTCGTGAGGTACTGTATCCCGTCGAGGACGATCATCCCGTTCCCCTCCCCCGCCATGAACTCCTGGATCTTGTGGATGATCATCTCGAGCGACGGCGGGACGGTGGCCTCGACGGAGCTCTGCTTGTCCGTGAGCCACAGGATCTGAGGGACCTCCTTGAACTCGTCCTTGATCCTGCTAGGGTTCATGCGCGTTATCACGAGCCCGCGGTACCCCTCGGCCATCATCCTCGCGAGGAGGACGTTGCTGTACATGGGCTTCTCCTCCTCTATGAGGTAGCAGTGGCCGGGGAGGACCTTGACCTCCCTCATGATCTCCTTCCTCGTCTCCTGGACCGGCGCGAGGGGCTTCAGTATGTCCGAGACGAGGTTCAGGTCGACGTCCATCTTCATGATGCTCGAGAACGCGATGATCTTGTTGAGTGTGCTCTCCAGCTCCCTGACGTTCTGGGTCACCCTCTCCGCGATGTACTCGATGATCTCGTCGCTCAGCTTGAGCTTCTTCTCCTCGGCCTTCATCCCGAGGATCTTGACCCGGGTCTCCATGTCCGGCGGCTGTATGTCCACCGTGAGCCCCTTCTGAATGCGCGCGTTCAGCCTGTCGTTGAAGCCCGGTATCTGCGTCGGCAGGCGGTCGCTCGCGAACACGACCTGCCTCCCCGACTCGATCATGCGGTCTATGGCGTGGACCATCTCCCCCTGGGCGCGCTCGCTCGCCGCCAGGAACTGCATGTCGTCGACCAGGAGGAGCTCCACCCTGTTCAGCGCCTCCCTGACCGGCTTGAGCCCGTCCGGGGTCCCGCACTGCTCTACCGCGTCGACGAACTTGTCCGAGGGCACGTAGAGCAGGTCGAGCTTCGGGTTCTTCTTGAGCATGTGGCACCCGATCGCCGATAGGAGGTGCGTCTTGCCCAGGCCGGACCCGCCGAATATCAGCAGGGGGTTGTAGGCCTTGCCGGGCCTCTCGGCCACGGCGACGGCGGTCGCGGCCGCGAACTTGGAGCCGGGCCCGATCACGAACCCGTCGAACCGGAGCTCGGCCATGAGGGGTTTGGAGAAGCCCGGGGCCTCCGCCGCCCCGGCCGGGCACCTCGGGCAGGCGCCGGCCTCGTCCAGGTCGGCCCCGCACCTGGGGCACTTCGCGGCCTCCTTGGCGGCCTCCGCCCCCTCCGGGGCGGTCTGGTACTTGAGTATGAGGTCGTAGACGTCCGCCGCCTTCTCCTCCTGCCTCTTCTTCTCGAGCTCCTGCTTGATGGACTCCTCCTCGTCCCGCCTCTTCTGTATCTTGCGCCTGATCTTCTCCTGGAGGAACTCGATGTCCGACTCTATCTCCGCTATCCTGGTCCTGTCGTCCAGCTTGGTCCTTATCTCGGCGATCTCCGCCTCGAGCCCCATCACCGGGAAGTTGTTGAGGATGGCCTCGAACTGCTTCAGCCTCGAGGCGTCGTACTCGAACGCGGCGAGCTCCTTGGCCGCGGCCTGGGGTCCCGCCCTCGCGGCCTGCTCAAGCGTGTCGACCTTGAACCCCTTCCTGCGCCACTCCTCGATCCTCTCCCCGGTCGGGTCGCCCTCGGCCTCCTCCGGCTCCTCCGCGGGGGCCTTCTGCACGGGCGCGCCCGCGATGTACGAGTCGGGGAACCTCCTCTCGAACTCGGTCTTGGGGACGCGGCTGTGCAGCTCGATGCCCGACGCCTTGTCCTGCGAGTCCTCTAGAATGAACCGCAGGGACTTCTCGCCGGTGTAGATCCTCCTCAGCTCCCTCGGCTTGGACTTCTCGAACTCGTAGATGGCCATCATCGGCGTGCCCTGCTCGACGACGATGTAGCCGGTGGAGGTCATGAAGGGCTTCTCTAATGTCACCTTCAGGTAGCCGGTGAAGCTGTACTGCTTCAGGTCTGCCAGGATTCCCTTGAGGGAGTCCGGCCCTCCCTTGGCAGTGCGGACCACGATGCCCTCTGGGATGCGGAGGTCTGTGACCATAAATGGGTCGGTCTTGTTAATACGGTCGAAGCCTAAAAACCCTTGTCCCTCGCGCTGGAGCCTGGACCCCCGGCGGAAAGGCTTAACTAGAGAGACCATCTTCCCAACCTGCCTTGGCGCCACTGTAGCTCAGCGGTTGCGCGTGCGCCCTCGCACGCGCCGCTAGAGAGCGGCGGTTTCGTAAACCGCAGGCCGGGGGTTCGAGACCCTCCAGTGGCTCCACACCCTTCTCCAGCAGCTCCCCACGTGGCCGAGCGGAGGGCCCCCCGACGGCTCACTCCGAGAGCATCCGGTCGACCATCTTCATGGCGCAGAGCTCGCCGCACATCGAGCAGACGTTGGGGCTCTTGGACCTCCTCCGGTCCCGGACGGCCTTGGCCCTCTCGGGGTCCATGGACAGCCTGAACATGCCGTCCCAGTCGAACGCCTTGCGCGCCCGCGACATCTCCAGGTCCCACTGGGCGCCCTTCCCCCTCGCCAGGTCCGCCGCGTGGGCGGCGATCCTGCTCGCCACCACGCCCTCCCTCACGTCGTCGACGGTCGGGAGAGACAGGTGCTCGGAGGGCGTCACGTAGCACAGGAAGTCGGCACCGTGGTACGCGGCCAGCGCGCCGCCGATGGCGCCCGCGATGTGGTCGTAGCCCGCCGCGACGTCGCACACGAGCGGGCCCAGGACGTAGAACGGGGCCCCCTTGCACACGGTCTTCTCGATGCGGACGTTCGCCTCTATCTGGTTGAGCGGGACGTGCCCCGGCCCCTCCACCATCGCCTGGACGCCGGCCTTCCTCGCCCTCTCGACCAGCCTGCCGAGCACGATCAGCTCGTGCAGCTGCGGCACGTCGGTCGCGTCCGCGGTGCAGCCAGGGCGGAGCCCGTCCCCCAGGCTGAGGGCGAAGCCGTGCTCCTTCGCCAGGTCCAGGAGGTGGTCGTAGTCCTCGTACAGGGGGTTCTCCTCGCCGTGCTCCCTCATCCACGCGATCAGTATGGCCCCGCCCCTCGAGACGACGCCGGTGACCCTGCCGTGCCTCTTCAGGGACCTCGCGGTGCTGGAAGTGACCCCGCAGTGGACGGTCATGAAGTCCACGCCGTCCCTGGCCTGCCCCTCGATGGCCTTGAACATGTCATCCGGGCGGAGCGCCCTCACGCCGCCCTTGCCGGCCCTCTTGCAGAGCGCCTCGTAGATGGGCACGGTCCCTACAGGGAGGCGGCACTCGGATACGACCCTCCTCCTGATGGCCCGCAGGTCGCCCCCGGTGCTCAGGTCCATGACCGCGTCCGCGCCGAACCTGGCGGCGACCATGACCTTCTCGATCTCCTCCTCGACGTCGACGTGGTCCTTCGACGTCCCGATGTTCGCGTTGACCTTGACCCTCATCCCCTCGCCAATGGCCACGTGGGCGAGGTCCTTGTGCCGGGGGTTCGAAGGTATTACGACCCTCCCCGCCTCGAGGAGCTTCGTCAGGCGGTCTGGCTCGACCCCCTCGGCTCTCGAAGCCCCCTCTATTTCCACTGGAAAGCCCTTCTTCCTCTTCCCTGCCATCGGATACCTTCGTCACCAAATGCCTCGACAGTATAAAGGCTTTGATTGGGCGACGCGCGCCAGGCCGCAGCCAGGACGTCCCTGGACTGGTGGACGCGGGCCGCCGGGCCGGCCGCGGCCGCGGGGGCCAGGCCGATCGCCTGCGGGGCCCCAGGGCCGCCCTCCCGACGCCGTTCGACATGCGCCGACATTTCTCATGGAATATCGCCCCGGAAATCGGCGAAAAACTCCACCGGAAACGGAGGGGTGTTTTCGGGGGCAGCCAGATAGTATTCTCAAAGATTTTATATACGCATGCTCCATTTAAGAGGGAACACAGCCAGAGAAAGCGCCGTAAAGACGGATGGGATGCGTCAGGGAAATCCGGGTCCCCGAGCCCGTCCCATGGAGACAAGGATCGCATGGACAGACCGCAGGAAGACAGCGCGTACGACACCGAGAGGATACAGGTCCTCGAGGGCCTGGAGGCCGTGCGGAAGAGGCCGAGCATGTACATCGGCAGCACGGACGTCTACGGCCTGCACCACCTCGTCTACGAGGTGGTTGACAACAGCATCGACGAGGCGATGGCCGGCTTCTGCACGACCATCAACGTCGTCATGAACGACGACGGCAGCGTGACCATCGAGGACGACGGCAGGGGCATACCCGTCGGCGCCCACAAGAAGTACAAGGAGGACACGCTCGACATAGTCCTCACCAAGCTCCACTCCGGCGGCAAGTTCGACAGGAAGACCTACAAGGTGTCCGGCGGGCTGCACGGGGTCGGCCTCAGCGTCGTGAACGCCCTCTCCGAGTGGCTCGAGGTCAGGGTCAGCAGGAAGGGCAAGGTCCACTTCCAGCGCTACGAGCGCGGCGTCCCGGTGGGCGCGGTCAAGGTGATCGGGGACGCCCAGAGCACGGGCACGGTCGTCTCGTTCAAGCCGGACGCACAGATCTTCGAGACCACGGCCTTCAGCTACGAGACGCTCTCGAGCAGGTTCAGGGAGATAGCGTTCCTCAACAAGGGGCTGAAGCTCTCGGTCTCCGAGCCGAGGACCGCCCAGTCGAACGTCTACAGGTTCGACGGCGGGATAATCGAGTTCGTCCAGTACATCAACAGGAGCAAGGCCTGCCTCCACGAGAGGCCCATCTACCTCATCGTGGAGAGGGACGGGGTCACGGTCGAGCTGGCCATGCAGTACACGGACAGCTACTCCGAGAACATCCACACCTTCGCGAACAACATCAACACCATCGAGGGGGGCACCCACATGGTCGGCTTCAGGTCCGCCCTCACGAGGACGATCAACGACTACGCCAAGAAGTACGGCTTCCTCAAGCCCAACGGCGAAGCGCTCGCGGGCGAGGACGCCAGGGAGGGCCTCACCGCGGTGATAAGCGTCCGGCTGCCGGAGCCGCAGTTCGAGGGCCAGACGAAGACCAAGCTCGGGAACAGCGAGATCAGGGGCATAGTCGAGAGCGCGGTCAGCGAGAAGCTCTTCGAGTTCCTCGAGGAGAACCCCAAGGTCGCGCAGGCGTGCATCAGCAAGGCGGTCCTGGCCTCGCAGGCGAGGGAGGCCGCCAGGAAGGCCAGGGAGCTCACCAGGCGCAAGGGCCTGCTGGACATAGGCAACCTCCCGGGGAAGCTGGCCGACTGCTCCGAGAAGGACCCCTCCAAGTGCGAGCTGTTCCTGGTCGAGGGCGACTCGGCCGGCGGCAGCGCCAAGCAGGCCAGGGACCGGACGTTCCAGGCCATCCTCCCGCTGAGGGGCAAGATACTGAACGTCGAGAAGGCGAGGCTGGACAAGATGCTGAAGAACGCCGAGATACGGACCATCATCACGGCCCTCGGGACCGGGTTCGACTCGGAGTTCGACATCTCGAAGGCCAGGTACCACAGGATATGCATAATGACCGATGCGGACGTGGACGGCGCCCACATCAGGACGCTCCTGCTCACCTTCTTCTACAGGCACATGGAGCAGCTGATCAGGGCGGGGTACGTCTACATCGCCCAGCCCCCGCTGTACCGGGTGAGGAAGGGCAAGTCCGAGACGTACGTCTTCTCGGACAAGGAGCTCTCCGAGACCCTGCAGTCGGTCGGCCAGGGCGCCGAGGTCCAGAGGTACAAGGGCCTGGGCGAGATGAACGCGGACCAGCTGAGGGAGACCACCATGGCCATGGAGTCGCGCATCATGAAGAAGGTCACCATCGAGGACGCCGTCGAGGCGGACATCCTGTTCGATGTACTCATGGGGGACGCCGTGGAGCCGAGGAGGCGGTTCATCCAGGACCACGCGAAGGAAGTGGAGGTCCTGGACGTATAGGTGATCGGCCATGGCAGACGACCCGAAGCCCGAGCAGAGGATCGCCGCGAAGCTCGTCCCGCGGCCGATCGAGGTCGAGATGAAGAAGTCGTACATCGACTACGCGATGAGCGTCATCGTCGGCCGCGCCCTCCCGGACGTCAGCGACGGGCTGAAGCCCGTCCACAGGCGCATCCTCTTCGCCATGAACGAGATGGGCCTGGTCCACAACAAGGCCCACAAGAAGTCCGCGAGGGTCGTCGGTGAGGTGCTCGGCAAGTACCACCCCCACGGCGACACCGCCATCTACGACACCATGGTGCGGATGGCCCAGGACTTCTCCATGCGCTACCAGCTCGTGGACGGCCAGGGCAACTTCGGCAGCATCGACGGCGACTCGCCCGCGGCCATGAGGTACACCGAGTGCAGGCTCTCGTCAATAGCCGCGGAGATGCTGGTCGACGTCGACGAGGAGACCGTCGACTTCGCGGACAACTTCGACGGCTCGCTCAAGGAGCCCCTGGTCCTCCCGGCCAAGCTGCCCAACCTCCTGGTGAACGGCTCGTCCGGCATCGCGGTGGGCATGGCGACCAACATCCCGCCCCACAACCTCGGCGAGGTCGTGGACGCGATAGCCCTCATGATCGACAGGCAGGTGCAGGGCAGGGACGTCGACCTCAAGGACCTGATAGAGGTCATCAAGGGCCCGGACTTCCCGACCGGCGGCATAATCTACGGCACCCAGGGGATCCACGAGGCTTACGCCCAGGGGAAGGGCCGGATACGCGTCCGCGCCCTCGCGGCGATGGAGCACGACGAGGACACCGGCAGGGCCCAGATAGTCGTCACCCAGATCCCCTACATGGTCAACAAGAGCGCCCTGATGGAGGAGATCGCCGAGCTCGTCAAGGACAAGCGCATCGACGGGATAAGCGACCTCAGGGACGAGTCCGACAAGGAGGGCCTCAGGATACTCATAGAGCTGAAGCGCGACGCGATAGAGGACGTGGTCCTCAACCAGCTCTTCGCGCACACGCAGCTCCAGACCACCTTCGGGATCATCAACCTCGCCCTGGTCAACAACCAGCCCAGGGTCCTCTCCCTCAAGGAGATGCTCGAGTACCACATAGAGCACAGGTTCGACGTCGTCAAGAGGCGCACCGAGTACAGGCTGAGGCAGGCGGAGAAGCGCGCCCACATACTCGAGGGCCTCCTCGTCGCGCTGGACCACCTCGACGAGGTCATCAGGCTCATCAGGAAGGCCAAGACTAGGGACGAGGCCAGGGCCGGGCTGATGTCGAAGTACATGCTCTCGGAGGAGCAGACGAAGGCCATCCTCGAGATGCAGCTGCAGCGCCTGACGGGGATGGAGATGCAGGCGGTCAGGGAGGAGCACGAGCAGGTCACGAAGCTCATATCGGAGTACCGCGGCATCCTGAAGGACGAGAAGAAGATCCTCGGCATGATCAGGTCCGAGGCGATGGCCCTCAAGGAGAGGTACGGGGACGAGAGGAGGACAAGGATCGAGGCTAACGCGATGGACATGGACATCGAGGACCTGATCCCCGTCGAGAACGTCCTCGTCATGACCAGCCAGACCGGGTACGTCAAGAGGATATCGCTCGACACCTACGAGTCGCAGAACAGGGGTGGAGTCGGCCTGATAGGCATGGAGACCAAGGAGGAGGACTACATCGTCGACATGTTCGTGACCTGCTCCCACGACTACGTCATGTACTTCACCAACAAGGGCCGCGCGTACTGGCTCAAGGCCTACAAGATCCCCGTCGGCGGGAGGCACGCCAAGGGGAAGCCCATAGTGAACCTCCTCGAGCACCTCGAGGAGGGGGAGAAGGTCATGAGCAAGATCCCGGTCAAGCACTTCGAGGGCGACAGGTACCTCGTGTTCTCGACCAAGAAGGGCCTCATCAAGAAGACCCGCCTGGCCGCCTACTCGCACGTGCGCCAGAGCGGCATCATCGCCATCAGGCTGGAGGAGGGCGACGAGGTCGTCGACACCGCCCTGACGGACGGGACCAAGGAGATCGTGCTCGCCACGAGGAAGGGCTTCGCCGCCAGGTTCAGCGAGACCGACGTCAGGTCGACCGGCCGGGCGACCTTCGGCGTCCGCGGCATGCGCCTCAGGAAGGGGGACGAGGTCGTCAGCATGGCCGTCGTGGACCCGAAGGACGTGCTGCTGTCAGTGACGGAGAAGGGCTACGGGAAGCGCTCCCTGGTCGGGGACTACAGGAAGATCAAGCGCGGCGGGAAGGGAGTCATCACCATCAAGACCGTCGAGAGGAACGGCGACGTGGTCGACGTCATGACCGTGGGCGAGGATGACGAGATAATCGTCACCAGCGTCAAGGGCATGGTCATCCGCATGCCCGTCAGGGGCATCAGCGTCCTCGGCCGGGCCACGATGGGGGTCAGGCTGATGAAGCTCAAGGAGAGGGACAGGGCCGTGGCCGTGGCCCGCCTGGTCCCGCAGGCCGAGGAGGCCCGCATGGTCGAGTCGGGCATGGTCGTGACCCACGTCCCGCCGGAGAACGGCTCCGACGGCGGGAACGGCCAGGACGGCGACGACGGCGAGGAGGGCGGGGACGGGCCGGGCGAAGAGGAGGAGTGACGCCAGCCCCTCCGCCGCACCGGTCTCACTCCTGATAACGACCAACAAACCTTTATTAGCGCACAGCCCTTTGAAATGCGTCGCCGTCGACCCCCCGTCGAGGAGGCAGTTGACTTGTTTAAGGACTCGATTCCAGGGCTGGACAAGGTCTTCAAGAACGACATCGAGCGTCCGAAGGTCATACTCGTCACCGGCCCGCCGGGCTCCATGAAGACGAGCTTCTGCTACTCCCTCATGTCCAACTACCTCAGGGACAAGAACGAGTTCGGCCTCTATGCGACCCTCGAGGAGACGGCCGAGAGCCACATGCACAACATGGAGAGCATGGGGGTGAAGCTGTCCGCGAAGATGCAGATCTCGGACATGACCGACCTCAGGGAGATCGACCAGATCGACGAGGTCATAGGGGAGAGCGCCCAGACCGACTACGTCCTGTTCATAGAGAAGATGATCCAGAGGTTCAGGCGCACCCACGGCGACAAGTTCTCGGTCCTGGTCATAGACTCCCTGGGGGCGCTCTACTCCCTGATGTCCGAGTCGGCCGAGATGAGGAAGAAGATGTTCTACTTCTTCAAGATGCTCAGGGACAACAACCTCGTCACTTTCATCATAATGGAGCGCTCCCTCACCGGGGAGTCGCAGCTCCTGGGGAACGAGGGGTTCCTCGCGGACGGCATCGTGATGCTCGGCCTCGACAGGCAGAGGGGGAAGCTGGTCAGGTACCTCCAGGTCGAGAAGATGAGGGCCGCAGAGCACAGCATGGAGAAGCACGCGATAGAGGTGACCAAGAGCGGGATGACGGTCCTGGGCCCGCTCCTGACGACATGACGCGCGGGGCTGTGCCGATATGAACAGTATTAGTACGGCCGGCGCGTTATGTGGTCCGTCGGGAGAGTCCCCCAGCCCGGGCGGCCGCCCGCGTCGCGGAATCAGGTTCGACTTCAGATGTGATGGACGATGACCGAAGACCAGACTATCTCCCAGATAATCGAGGACGCGATCAAGCGACTGAAGGCCCAGGAGGCGGAGGTCCTGAAGAAGGGCCGCGAGCTCCAGGCCGAGAAGGACGAGCTCCAGAAGCAGAAGGCCGAGGTCGCCTCCCAGGAGGAGCGCCTGAGGGAGAAGGAGGACGGGCTCAGGCAGAGGGAGTCGGCCGCGGACCGGAAGGAGGCCGACGTCAAGGCCAGGGAGGAGGCCGCGCAGGCCAGGGCCGACAAGATCTCCGCCAGGGAGGCCGAGGTCGTCAAGATGGACGAGAGGGCCAGGGCCGCCAGCGTGTCCGCGGAGGCGCGCGAGGAGGAGGCCCAGAGGTCCCTGGAGGAGTGCACGAGGCTCCAGGCCGAGGCCACCGAGAAGAGGAGGGCGCTCCTGGACCGCGAGGAGCTGATGAAGAGGTCCGAGGACGAGGTCCAGAAGCTCATGGAGCAGGTCGTCTCCAGGCGGGACGCCGTCATAGCGAGGGAGCGCGCGCTGGCCGAGGAGGAGGAGGCCCTGAGGAAGGACCGGGAGAAGCTCTCCGAGGACGCGAAGTCGCTCCTGCAGAGGCAGACCGCGTCCCTGGCGGCCCCCGCGTCCAAACCGGAGGCGGCCGAGGAGGCCCGCGTCATGGGTGAGGACGAGATGCCCTGCCCCAAGTGCTACACCGTCATCAGCAGGGACGCCGTCATGTGCTACTCCTGCGGGGTCAGGCTCCGGGAGGAGCCAGAGGCCGCGGAGGAGGCGCCCCAGGCCCAGCCGGCGGCCGAGGCGGTCGAGGAGGACGAGGTCCCCTGCCCCAGCTGCAAGACCATGGTCAGCAAGGACGCCATCATGTGCTACGCCTGCGGGGCCGACCTGAGGGCGGCCGCCGCGCAGCCCGCGGAGGAGGCCCCGAAGGAGGCCTCCCCCGAGCCCAAGAAGCCGCAGGTCTTCGTCAAGAAGATCGTGAAGAGGAAGACGGTCTAGCCAGACGTGCGGCAAAACCTTCTTCGGCATGAGAACTCGGCAAATACCTTTTTATACAGCTGAACTGCTTACTTTGCCTAACGATACCCAGCTTCTGGGTGGGTGAACTTATGGAACACAGAGCTGGCCCTATTCTGGCCAACAGATCTCTGAGCGCGTTGATCGTCGTGTCATTTGTGCTGTCAGCCTTCGCAGGACTGTATATCGCGGCCTCCCCCTCCCCGTCGGCGGCGCAGGCACCGATCGGCGACCTCATCGTCACGAGCGGTACCTACATAATCGAGAACATCGAGCAGCCAGTCGACGGCGACGTGGTGGTCTCCGGCGGAGAGCTGATCGTGAGGAACGGGGCCTTGATGGTCATAAGCAACGTCGGGGCCCCCAGGACCGTCACGGTGTCCGGCACGGGCACCCTGACGCTGGAGCACGGAGTGCTCACCTCCTACCTGGACCAGATAGACCCGTGGCCGTACCTCACCCTCGACATAGACGGCGGCGGCACAGTCCGCGCCAGCTCACAGTCCATACTCCAGTTCCCCGGCTACATAACGGTCCAAGGCGGCGGCGCGCTCATCCTGGAGGACAGCTCGATCGAGCCCCTCTCCGCTGATGACCTCGCCGCATACGTCAGCGGCTCCGTCCTCATCACGGCCGACTCCGCGGACGACGGCCCGGCCATAAGCGTGAGCGACGCCACCCTCGAGCTGTACGACTCGTCGATCACCTCCCTGCCCGAGTTCCCGTCGGACGGGGTCGTGGCCAGCAACCTGACCCTGACGGGCGACTCGTCGCTCCTGGCGGTCAACAGCTACATCGACGTCGACTTCGGCCCGGCAGCCGACATCGACGACTGGTACGTCCACAACATGTTGGTCCTTGAGGACTCGTCCAGCGCCAACCTATATGGATCATACTTTGAGCCATATGTTGGATCGCTTTCGCAGAGAGCCCCTTCAGTTTCCGCGAATGGTGAGAGTTACTTCGCCCTGCCCGCTACGAAGGCCGCTGAGGATAACACCGGACAGCCAATCGCCGACCTACTGGCAAGCGATGAAGGAGCAATCTACCATGTAGACCCGGGCGAGAGACTGTCAATTGAGACATTCTCCGCCGGAGCATCATCCGCAATTGATGGGGCAACTCTCTATGTGCGATATTCAGTCGGAAGCACATATGATGGGGAGGAGTCCTTCGAATGGAGACTCGAAGGCGGGACCTACGCCTCGACGGGAATCACCCCATTGGCCTCCGAGACTACATATGTGGAAAAGAGTTTCGATCTCTTCGCCGCCGGAGTCGCGACAACCGACGAAATCGCTGCTATGGATATCACATTCCTGAATGGCGGATCCAGCGGGAGTGTCGGCGTTGACAGCATGTCGATTGTGATTACCATAGGTCCAGAAGCCTATGTGTACAGATGGATCAACATAACTGTCGGAGATGAGTATGGTGTGCCGATACCCGATTGTGAGATTTCCGCGATTTTCACAGGGTCCACATCATTTGGAGGACAGCCATCGTTCTACTTTGGGACGGACGGAATCTCATCCACCCCCCCGGAAGAAGTGCTTGATTACATGGGTGTTGACGGAGCATCCTTCGGGATTACTGGCCCGATGGGCATTGCCCAGATCCCCCTCCTGACGGACCTCATTTCAGGTGGAGAATATCCGAACTCTCTCTATGTAGGCACATTCGAGCTTACGGGCACCGTTGAGCAAGATTCGATTATCTACTCCTCAACTGAAGCCTTTTCCTTCCCCGCCTACCCTGCGATGTCAGCGGCAGACCAGCAATTCGAGGTTACAGTTGATGTTGAAGGGATATCTGCCGAGAGTCCTGACTCCTCAAGGTGGCTAGTCGTTCCTCCAGACATCCTGATTGAGGACATGGAGTACTACCACGCCGGCGATGTCATCGTCGCGTCCGACGGGACATTGACCCTGCGCAATGCGGTGTTCCGCCTGGTGCAGACCTACGCCAATGAGCACACGATATACGTCGACGGGACTGCGAACTTCGTAATCGAGGACTCCGAACTGGTCAGCGCTCTGCCTATCGACATAATCGTGAAGGGCCAGGGCACCCTAGAGGTCGTGGATTCCACACTCACCGGAGTGAACATCTACGCGACGGAGGAAGCGGTCGTCAAGCTGAACGGCGCGTCGTTCAATGGCCTGCTCACGACCTCGTGGGACTCGGAAGCCTACATAATGATATACGATTCGTACCTGGTCCAGTCGCCAGAGCTGTCCGGCTCGACGGTGTGTGAGATCACGAACACCAGCGCGCCGTCGATAGTCGTGATGGATGACGCGATGGCCTTCCTCTACAGGTGGATCCACATAACCGTGTTCGACGGAGGCGACTATCCGCTAGAGGGGGCCGACGTCTACGCGCGGTTCTATGTCAACGAGACCTTCTGGACCTCCTCGAAGACCGACCCGTCCGGTGTGGCCAGGCTGAAGTCGTTGAGCACCATCCTGACATCGTCGGGCTCGACCTACATCGGCCAATACAGGGTGAACGCATCCTACTGGAGCGACGGCGTCGAACATGTCTCGGACAGCGAGGTGAGCGTGAGCGTGATGCCCTACACGCAGCCCCTGACCGAGAATGCGACATTCGAGGTGCTGCTCATATCGTCCGTCCTGTTGCCGGACCTCTCCGTCATATCCGATGAGATACTCACGGACCCGGAAGACGTCGTGTTGAACGGCGAGTGCACCATATATGCGCGTGTCTGGAACTACGGCGAGACGGCGGCCATCAACACCACGGTCGATTTCCTCGTGGGTGAATCGCTGGCTGTCGCGGAGCTCATAGGCACTGACATAGTCGACACGATAGCGGCGGGCAGCTTCAGGGACGCATCCATCACCTGGGTGCCTGACGTCACTGGCCTGCACACCATATGGGTCGTCGTGAACGGCGCTCCTGACTTCGACGAGAGGACATTCAACAACAACAACGCCTCCGTCGTCGTCGACGTCCTGGAATACGCGGACCTCTTCATGTATCCCCTCAGCTTCTACATCTATGGGACCACCACCCCGATCGACAGCGCAGCCGGCGGGGAGACCGTGACGATCTCCGGATACCTCTACAACGTGGGCGAGGCCCCGGTCACCGGGATATCCGTGCACCTGGCCGTGGTCTACGACAGCACACTAGACAGCGACGACATGACCATCACAGAGACGCTCGAGATGAACGACCGCTACCTCGTGTCCTTCGACTACACGCTCGAGGTCCTCGATGCGGACACAGAGATCGAGTTCACCATATCCGTGAACCCTGCCAGGTCCATCCTAGAGACGTCCTATCTGAACAACAACCAGTCGGGAGTGATGACGATCCTCGATGTGCGAGCCGACTTCTCGGTCGACGTGGCCGATGTGTACATCGAGTACGGCGCTGAGGACGACGTGGAGCCGATCTTCGGCAACACGGTCACCATCGTGGCCCTCGTCTACAACGAAGGCGGGACCGACCCAGGCGAGATCAACATCTCGTTCGGGATCGAGGGCACGCCCCTGCCGTTCGCGATCGTGAGCGACAGCTTCGCGCCAGGTCAGTCCCACGAGGTGCGCGCGGAGTACCTCATAAGCCTGACTGACGGGGACGTGTACCAGGTCTACGTCAATGTGGACTGCAACGAGTCATACTGGGAGAAGAACGAGACCAACAACTACGCCGCGATCGACTTCGAAGTGATTCAGCTGGAGGTCGACATCACGGTCAACGCGGCCTCGGCGGAGTACGAGGCCGACGACACGATGGTCGTCACGGCATCCGTCGTCTACGCTGGCACTCAGACGCCGGTGAAGAGCCTGCGCGGCGTGCAGGTCGAGTTGGTGCCCCCGGATGACGATGAGGCGATAGTGTGGTCCGAGGCCAAGTACACCAACTCGCAGGGCATGGTCTCGTTCGACCTGAGGGTGCCGGCCACGGCCGAGAGCGGGACCTACACGGTGATCTGCAGCATCGAAGGCCTGGCTGACACCGGCTCCGCGACGGTCGAGATAATCGGCACCGTCTCGGGCGGCGGCATCCCGCTCCTGGTCTGGATCGTGGTGATAGCGGCCATAGCCGCGGTCGTCATAGGCTTCACCGCGTACACCTACATCTACGGCCTCGGCAAGCTCGTCGAGTGCGGCGAGTGCGGCGAGTTCATACCCGCGGCGAGCAAGAGGTGCCCGAAGTGTGGCGTGGAGTTCGAGGCCGGGACGATGAAGTGCTCCGAGTGCGGGGCATGGGTGCCGGCCGAGTCCACAGAGTGCCCGAACTGCGGCGTCAAGTTCGTCGGAGAGGAGCTCGGGGAGGAGGACTATCTCGAGAAGATGAGGAAGGAGTACGACGAGATGGTCTCGAAGTACCGCGAGCTCGCGAAGGCGGAGCTGGGCAAGAAGTTCAGCGACAAGGCGTTCGAGCAGTGGTGGATGGCCCAGCCGGCGTACATCAGCTTCGACGACTGGCTCGCGAAGGAGGAGGAGAAGCGGAAGGAGACCCCCGTCGCCTGCCCGGTCTGCGGGACGCTGAACCCGAAGGAGGCCACGGTCTGCAACAAGTGCGGTACGGTCTTCGCGGCTGCGGCAGTCACCGCGCAGAAGCGCCCGCCGCAGAGCCCGCCGAGCGGCGGGCAGGAGCCCGCCCAGGCGGCCCCCGCGGCGCAGCCCCCGGCGGAGCCGGCCCAGCAGCCGGCCGCGCCGAGGATGGTCATCCGCAGGCCGATCGACCGCAAGGTCGTCCCCAAGAAGATCATCAAGACCCCGCTGGGCGGCCAGGGCGAGGGCGACACGCAGAACGGCGAGAACCAGTAGGCTCTCCGCCCCAAACCTCCCAAACCTCTTCCACCGTTTCTCGGTCCTTCTTCTCCATCCTTCCTGGAGGGCGACCACCGCGGAATTATACGCGCGACCGCCATTCCTTCCCAGGGTAGAAGGATGAAGGAGAACGAAGCGATCAGGACGATGCTAGAGCACAGGTCGGTGAGGAGGTATTCGAGGCGCCGCCCCTCGGCCGAGTCGGTCGAGACCGTTGTGCGGGCGGGCCAGCAGGCGCCGTTCGCCTCCCAGATGTACAGCGTCGTACTGTCCAGGGACAGGACCAGGAACCCGTTCAGGGCACCGCTCCTCTTCACCGTGTGCATCGACTCGCACAAGTTCGAGCTGATAATGGCGAAGAGGGGCTGGAGGATGGCGACCAACGACCTCACCCTCCTCTTCTTCGGGATAGAGGACGCCCTCCTGATGGCGGAGAACATGGTCGTGGCGGCGAGGAGCCTGGGGATGGGCAGCTGCTTCCTCGGGTTCGCGATGTACGACGCGGACAGGATCGCCCGAAGGCTGGGCCTGCCCCAGAGGGTGTTCCCGATAGTCCAGCTGGCCATGGGGTATCCGGCGGAGGCCCCTCCGCCGAGACCGCGCTATCCCCTGGACTTCACGCTCTTCGAGGGCCGGTACCCGGAACTGGACGACGAGGCGGTGTCGGCGGCTATGAAGGCCATGGACGACGGGTATCTGGCGCAGGATTACTACAGGGTCAACCGGGCGAAGATACCCCTCGAGGGGGGCAGGGAGGAGACCTACGACCTGAGCGACTACAGCTGGACGGAGCACATCTGCAGGAAGTGGGGGCAGTGGCACCCCAGCCCGGACGGGCTCCTGAGGCAGCTGGAGCTGAGGGGGTTCCACATATGCGGGGCCTCGGCCCCCGCCCCGAAGCGGCGGGGGCGCCGTCAAGGGTAGCGCGGCGTGCCGTCCACACTCAGGCCGGTGCAGGGGCGCCCTCGGCCAGCTTCGCCCTGACCTCCTTCATGACCTTGTCGGGGTCCTTGTAGTAGGCGGAGATGATCGTGGCGACGCGCCTGTGGTTGTCCATCCCGACCTTCTTCATGTACTCGAGTATGTCCACGCGCCTCTTGATCTCCCTCTCCATCTCCCTGGGGGACCAGTTCCTGGCCATCCTGACCTTCTCGTAGATGTAGCTGTGGCCGCTGTAGTTGAAGGTGTCGTCCGCGGGGTTCCAGGTGTAGACCGAGTTGGTGATCAGCTCGTTCGTCTCCGGGTCTATGCCCACGACCTCCGTGAGGGACTTGACCCGCCTGGTCATCTTGGTGCCCACCTTCACCTGCGCCTGCATGAGCACGAGGTTCAGCGCGGTGATGAGCGCCCTGGGCAGGTTGATGGGGTCGTTCTCCATCCTGTGCACCATCGCCTGGACGTCCTCCGCGTGGAACGTGGAGTAGCAGGTCTTGCCGGTCGCCATCGCCTGGAAGACGACGTACGCCTCCTTACCCCTGACCTCACCGACCATCAGGTACTGGGGCCTCTGCCTCATGGCCGCGGTGAGGAGGTCGAACATGTCTATCTCGCCGGACGCCCTCCCGGTGACGGCGCTCTTGCCGCCGAACCCCTCCCTGGTCAGGCCGGGGATCCAGTTCTCGTGGGGCAGGTTGAGCTCCCTGGTGTCCTCTATCGAGACGATCTTCATCTGGGGAGGTATGAACAGAAGGACGGCGTTCAGGGTGGTGGTCTTCCCGCTCGCCGTGCCGCCGCACACGAGCATCGACTGGCCGTGCTCGATGCTTATCCAGAGGTAGGCCATCATCTCGGTGCTCATGGTCTTGAACTTGAGGAGGTCCAGCGGCGTGAAGGGGTTCTCCTTGAACCGCCTGATGGTGAACGAGGAGCCCTTCTTGGTGACGTGCTTGCCGAGGGTGGCCTGCAGCCTCGAGCCGTCGGGGATGGTGGCGTCGAGGAGCGGGCTGGCGACGGATATGTGCTTGCCGCACTTCTGGGCCAGCCAGACGACGAACCCGTCGAGCTCCTGCTCCTTCTCGAACTTGAGGTTGGACCTTATGGAGCCGTACTTCCTGTGGTAGATGTACAGCGGGACGGCGACCCCGTCGCACGAGCAGTCCTCGACGCTCGGGTCGGTCATCATTACGTCTATGACGCCGTAGCCCAGGAAGTCCCTGAGGACGTAGTACACCACCTTCTCCTTGGATATGGGGTGGAGCGTGATGCCGAGCTTGACCATGAGCTCGTCGACGATCCTCCTCAGGTACTTCTCCTTCTCGGACTTCTCGGCCTCGGTCATCCTCTCGACCGAGCCGACCAGCGTCTCCTTGAGGAGCTCCAGCACGTCCGACTCGTCATCGGACAGCTTCGGCTCTATGACCTCGTACGTGTACTCGTTGGCGCGGTTGTCGTACCTTATCCGCACATAGGAGTAGTTCTGCTTGACCGGGGTCATCTCGACCTCGTCGACGTTCGACTCGGTTATCTTGGGGACCTCGGTGATCTGGCTGAAGTCCACCTTCGCCTCGCTCTTCGAGACGGTGATGAGGGTGGGCCTCGGCTTGAGCTTCATGAGGACGCCGTAGTACGCAGCGCGTATGCCGCCGCTCTTCGGCTTCTCCTCTGGGACGGTCTGCTCTGCACTCTCTTCGGTCTTGGCGCGCTCGGTCTCGGTCATCTCAATCACGCAAACAGTACCCTAAGCATCACGAACCCGGCCAGCAGCATGATGAAGCTGTGCCTCATCCCTATCGGCAGGCTGCCCTTCTGTATCACGCCCGCGAGCAGCCCGTCGCCCACGGCGTGCACGACCACCGCGAGCAGGAACACGAACCCGACGTCCTCGATCACGCTTATCTTGATGTTGACGCCGGGTATCTCCGCGATGCCCATCTCCTGGGCCGCCTCGCTGACCGTCGTCCCCGCCTCCTCCATCTTCGGCAGGAACTGGAGGTTGAGGATCAGGATGGTCGCGATGAACACGAAGAAGGAGATGTACACGACCATGACGTAGGTGGACATGGTCAGGTTCCTCTCCTCCTGGGTCAGGATCGCCTCCTTGGCGTCGTGGGAGACCATCGTCAGCACGTCGGCGACGTTGCCGCCCGCGTCGTTGGCCTTCCTTATGATCGAGGCCATCCTCACGACCAGGGGGGTCTTGACCCTCTCCGAGAAGAGCCGTATGGCCTCGGAGGCGGGGACTCCCCACTCTATCTGGGCGGACATCTTCTTGATCTCCGGCGTGAGCCTCCCGTACCTCCCGGTGGATGCCACCACTATCGAGTCGGCCAGGGTCATGCCGAACCTGCCCGCCTCGGCGACGTCCCTGAGGAAGTCGGGGAGCCTCGTCTCTATCTCCTTGACGTTCCTCTCCTTCGTGGACACGTAGAACCCGTACGGCCCGAGGAGGGCCAGCAGGGCGAAGATGACGTAGTCGATCGGGTCGAAGGGGAGCGCCAGGCTGCCCATGGAGTCGATGAGGGCCATGAAGCCGAACACGCCCACGAGCGCCATGGACACGATCAGTATGGTCCTCGTCTTGTCGGCCTTCTCAGTGGCGAGTATCTCCTTGACCGCCCTCTTCTGCTCGGCCTGGGAGAGCTTCTTGACAGCCGCCATCACATAGCACTCTCCTTGGACATGTTCCAGATGACGAAGATGAAGCCGAACTGGGATATGGGTATCATCAGGCCGACCACCATGTAGAGCAGGAGCACCATCATGTCGGAGTCGCCGCCCCCGACGATGGCCATGATCGCCATGATGAGCACGAGGAACAGGGGGAACGCCACCACGACGGTGACGAACGACTCCGCCAGCATGCCCAGCGTCTCCATCTGGGACTTCATCGCGAGCTTGTTCTCCTTCTGGTACTCCTCCGCCTTGAGCAGGAAGTAGGGCTTCAGCTGCCCGCCGGATGTGGATGTGGTGATGACGCCCTGCAGGAACTCCTGGAACTTGGAGGACGGGGACCTCTTGGCGGCCTTCTTGATCGCCGTGAGGATGTCGGAGCCGAGCAGCTCGGTGTCCCTGGTGATCCACGCGGCCTCGGAGGCTATCTCGCCGTAGACCTTCTGCCTGGAGAGCTCCTTGAATATGACGTCGATGTTGACGTCTGCCGACGCCATGGCCGAGATGAAGCTCATCGCCGCGGCGATCCTCTTGTCTATGTCCCTGCCCCTGGATTTCGCCTTCGAGGCGGGGGAGCCGGACATTATGACGTAGGCCATCATGGGCAGCACGATGACCGCGGCCAGCGAGATCAGCACCCTCATCATCAGCCCCACCCCGAGGAGGCCGAACAGGACGACCCCGACGCCGACCGCTATCGCGATCCCGATGGCGGCAGCGATGATGGTGCCCATGACCACCGACGCGTAGTACTCCTCGGCCCTGATCTTCATGTGGGCCTTCATCAGGTTCTCCTCGAGGAGCTGGTTGTTGGCGGCCTTCTCGGTGGCGTACCTGCCCATGACCCGCCAGGAGAAGTCCTGGAAGGGCGTGAGCTTGACGTAGTCGGGTATCGCGCCCTTCGGCAGCCTGACCGCGTGGGGCCCGATGTCCTCCTTGTAGGCTCCCTTGGTCTTGATGTAGTCGCCCTTCTTGACCTCGACCCTCTTGAAGACGTCCGATACCTCAGGCAGGCGCAACACCCCCTGTCGGCGCCCTGACGGGGACCTGTGGCGGCGCGCTCAGGTGCAGCTCCTTCCTGGCCCGCTCCGCGGTGATCTTGGGGTCCTTGTAGTAGGCCCTGATGAGATCCCAGATCTCCCTGTGGTCGCTGAGGTCCTTGGCCACCATGTACTTGATTATGTCCACACGCCGCTCGAACTCCTGCAGGAGCTCCTCGTGCGTGAGGTTCTTCATCTCCATGATCTTGTCGAACAGGAAGCTGTGGCCCTTGAAGATGAACTTGTCAGTCGCCTGGTCCCACTCGTACACCGTGTTGCTGATGAGCTCGTTCGTCTCGGGCTCGAAACCGACGATCTCGATCAGCTGCTTGATCCTCCTGACCATGTCCATCCCGACCCTCGCGTGGGTCTGGATGATGACGTTCCTGAGCGCGGTCAGCAGGATCCTCGGGCAGTTGATGGGCGGGTTCTCGAGCCTGTTCACCATGCCCTTGACCGAGTCGGCGTGCATGGTGGAGTAGGTCGTGTGGCCGGTGGCCATCGCCTGGAACATCGTGTAGGTCTCCTTGCCCCTGACCTCTCCCACGATGATGTAGTTGGGCCTCTGCCTCAGCGCGGCCCTCACGAGGTCGTACATGTCGATCTCGCCCGCGGCCTTGCCGTCGGGCCCGCGTTCCCCGCTGCCGGTCCTGGTCGCGCCGGGGATCCAGTTCTCGTGGGGCAGGTTGATCTCCCTGGTGTCCTCCATCGTGACGACCTTGGCCCCGGGCGGGATGAAGAGGGCCATGGCGTTCAGCGTGGCCGTCTTGCCGCTCGCGGTGCCGCCCGCGATGATGGCCGACTCGCCATGCTCGACGCTGAGCCAGAGGTACGCGACGATCTCGGGCGAGGCCGTCCCGTACTTGATCAGCTCGACTGGCGTGAAGGGCTTCTCCTTGAACCGCCTGATGGTGAACGACGCGCCCCTGGTGGTGACCTCCCTCGCGTACGTCGCCTGGACCCTGTGCCCCTCGGGGGTCGTGCCGTCCAGGATCGGGTTGGACACCGACAGCTGCTTCCCGCACCTCTGGCCGAGCGAAATGACGAACGAGTTCAGGTCGTCCTCGTCGTTGAAGATGATGCTGGTCTTGATGGACTCGAACTTGTTGTGGAACAGGAACAGCGGGATGCCCACGCCGTCGCATGAGACGTCCTCCACATGCGGGTCGCGCATGAGGGTGTCGATCGGCCCGTACCCGACGAAGTCCCTGGAGATGTAGTACTTTATCTTGTCCTCGGAGATGGGCTCGAGCCTTATCCCCCTGGACCTGATGTAGCTGTCGACGCTCTTATCCAGGTAGCTCTCCTTGTCCATCACGTCGAGCTTCTCCCACTCGTAGTCGAGGGTCATCTCGAAGGTGTTCTTGATCCGGTTGAGCAGCTCCTGCTCGAAGTCGTTGAGCTTCGGCTCGATCACGGTCATGAGGTAGTCGCTCACGGACGTGTCGTAGGTCACCCTGATGTAGCTGAAGGGCTCGACGACGCTGTAGAACGCCATCTCCTGGATGTTGGTGTCGGTGATGGGCGGGACGTCGGTGTACGGCGAGCCCTTGCCGTTCTTCCACCTGCGCCTCCTGGCCTCCGCGCCCTTGGCCTGCTTCTTCTTCACGGGCTCGGACTTGAGCTTGCTGAGCGCGTTGATGTACCCGCGCCAGATCTTCGTCGACACCGGCTGCTTCGGGCCCCTCAGGGGCACGTCGTGCTTCACCTTCGTCTCTGCCTCGGCCATCCTCACCGCCTCCTACAGGGACACCTCGCCGAGCGACATCTGGATGGTCGCATGGGTGTGGTCGAAGACGTTCACATCGTTGATCACGACGGTCACCAGGTAGCAGCCCACGGCCCTGCCGAGGTACGTGTACGTATCGTCGTACTGGGTGGACACCGAGTAGTCTGTCGTGTAGTCCAGGCCGGCCAGCGACGAGTTGAGGGCCCTGTTGAAGTAGGATGCCCAGGCCGTCCCGTGCATCGTGAATACCGTTATGGTGATGGATGAGCCGGACCCCGACTTGAGGGTGTTCGTGTCCGCGTACATCATCTCCGCGTTGATGCTCTTGGTCCCGGTTCCGCCGATGGTCTTGTTGGGGCCGAAGAGCGAGACCTGGGTCAGCTTCACGACCCTGCTCCCGGACACGTCGCTCACGGAGAACTGCGGCCCCGAGATGATGAACTCCCCGTCGGACTGGTTCAGGATCACCGCCCCGGCCTCGTAGACCAGGTACTGCTCGACGTAGTACCTGTTGGGGGCGTAGAGGTGGACGTAGCCTCCCGCGTGGCCGCCCGTCGACGGGCTGAGGGTGAAGTCGTCGTCCACATACGTGACGTTGACGCATGGGAGGGCGGACGTGGTCTCGTGCTTGAATTCGAGGATGCCCGCCGTGGGCTCAGCGAATATGGGTATCCCCGAGGCATGGAGGGTGATCGGCGCCACTATCGGGGCCGGGGCGAGCAGGCTGTTCGAGTAGTCTGCCACCAGCCCGTCAATGTCCGCCTTGAAGCCCAGCATCTGGGTGACGGCGGTCGCCATGTGGGTGCTCTCGTTGTCGCTCATCCAGACGGGGACGAACTGGTTGGTGAACATCCCCATGAACGTGAGGAATACGAGGAGGGACATTATCGTACCTATGGTCGCGGCGACGCCCTCGTCGTCCCACCTCGGTGACTTCTTGATGCGTTCAACCGCATAGAATTTACAATAGCGGACTCGCAGATGTGACAAATCCATCCTACCACCGAAGGGGGTTGCTGAAGCAACCTAATCAGCACCTGGAATATATTTAAAGGTGTCGTTTTTGCTATCGTCTGGAATACACCTTCCGAAAACACGCCAGGAACCGCCTTCCGCGCGCGTCCCGCGCCTCCTCCGGGGCCCCTCCCCGAGCCCTCGTCCGATGAGGCGCTCCCCGCCGCCCCTCCGACCAAGGAAGGTTTAATACCGAGGTACGCCTAACTGCCAATCCCCACCTGAATGCCGTGGTAACTCAGTTGGGAGAGTGCAAGACTGAAGATCTTGAAGTCGCTGGTTCAAGTCCGGCCCACGGCACTCGATTCCATACTGGCCGGTCCGCGCCGCGCCCGGGAATAGCTTCATGCCGGCGCAAGCGCTTCGAGGCCCGAGGAGGGACGTGCGATGCCGATCAAGTCGTTCGAGCTCGTGTCGATGGACGCCAAGAGGTTCACCAAGCTGGGGGAGCGCCCCCCGCAGCTCAGGGTCGACCACAACACCTCGGTGACGAGCATCTCCGCCCAGTCGGAGAGGGACGCGCTGATCGACTTCACGTTCACGGTCAGCTACGTGGGGGTCGGCCTGATCAAGATCGACGGCCGCGTCGTCTGGGACGGCGAGGCCAAGGCGGTCGCCTCGCAGTGGGCCAACAAGAAGGAGCTCCCGCCAGAGGTGTTCAACCCGATCCTCGGCGCGATATTCGCCAACTGCATGCCCGCAGCCGTCGTGGTGGCCAAGGACCTCAGCCTCCCGCCGCCCCTCCCCCCGCCGCAGATCGCGATGAAGCAGGGCGCGAAGCCGCCCAAGGCCAAGGACCACAAGTCCTCGATGGAAGTCGCGTGAGCCGCCGTCACCTGATGTGGTCCAGGGAGAACGAGCCGATGTTGAGCCCGGACTTGGTGGCGGAGTACCTTATGAAGGCGCGGGACTGGACCTCGCATATGCCCTTGACCGCGAGGAACGTGTTCAGGTTCTCGACCTTCAGGTCGATCATGCCGTCCATGAGGGACCCGAGCATCTGGATCTCCTGCTCGCCGTGGACCCCCTTCTCGATGGTGAACATGGAGACGGCCCGGTCCCTCTTCCTCCTGCCGACGACCGGGCTCAGGAACCTGAACGCGGTGTTGGGGTCCAGGTAGGCTATGAGGGTCGATATGGACCTGAAGCCGAGCCTGTAGTACTCGTGCTTCGACTTGAACTCCTTGGCCGCGTTCTCGATAGCCTTCTGGATGGACTCGTAGTCGGTCGGGGCCTCGACGTAGTCGGTGTACGGGTCCTGGGACTCGTCCCCCATGCTCCTCGAGTAGGTGTCGATGTACCTGACGAGTCCGCGCTTCTCGTACTCCTCGTAACCGGAGAGCACGAACATCATCTCCTCGCGCATCTCCTTGGGCGACTTCTCGGTGATGACCCAGATCGCCGGTATGCCCTTCTTGAGGCCGTCGGCGATGAACGAGTTCACCAGCACCTCCTTGCCGGTGAAGGGCGGGCCGTAGATGAGCACGTTCGAGCCGAAGGGTATGCCGCCCAGGAGCAGGTCGTCCAGCCTCGCGGTCCCCGTCTTGACCTTCTCGACCTTGAGCTCCATGAGGCGCTCCTGCTCGCGCTTCTCGATCTCCTCGCCGATGACCCCCTGCTCCCTCGCCCTCAGCTCCTCCTCCTTCATGGCGAGGTACTTCTCCTTGTTCCTGATCTCCTCTTCCTTCTGGGTGACCTCGGCCTTGAGCTCCTCCAGCCTCTTCTTGAGGGTGATCTCGTCGCTGGAGCCGACCTCCATCTTCTGGTGCGCGACCCTCTTCAGCTCCTCCTGCAGGAGCCTCTCCCTGTACATCAGGTCGTCCTCGCGCCGGTTCATCTCCTGCTCCTTGTAGGCGAGGGGCTCCTTCAGCTTGGTCATCTCGTCCTCCCTGATGCGGAGCTCCTCCTTCAGCCGCTCTATCTCCCGGTCGCGGATGCTCACGGAGCTCTCCAGGCCCTGGGCCTGCTCCAGCTTCTTGATGAGCTCCGGGTCCATGCCGGCCTTGCCGCTCTCGGCCATGGCCAGCCGCTCCTCCACGTGCTTGATGTCGAGCTCCGACTGGGACAGCTTGGCCTGGAGGGAGTGTATCTCGTCCATCATCTCCTTCTCCTTGGCCGCCGTGGCCTCGACCTGCTCGAGGGACGCGCCCGAGTCCCTGGGCACGGGGGTGTAGGAGAACAGCCCCTCCTTGAGGGCCTCCTCCTTCGCCCTGAGCTGGTGCTCGAGGGCGTCGACCTTGGCCTTCCTCTCGGTCAGCTCGATCTCCTGCCGCCTCAGCTCCTGGACGTCGGGCGGCGAGGCCGCGATGCTCTTCTCCGTCTTGTCCCTGAGGCCGGCGACGAGGGTCTCCAGCTCCATCACCTTGAGCTCGAGGTTCTCCCTGATCGACATCTCGGTGGCGAGCTGGTCCGCCAGGTTGACGGCGTCCGCCCCGCTCGCCTGCTGCTTCTTGATGAACTTGATGACCGCGATGCTCCCGCGTTTGACGTTCTCGAGCTCCTCCTCGAGCTGCCTCCTCTGGGCCTTCCCCGCCTCCACCTCGGCCCTCGCCTTCGCGAGCTCGTCCACGACCGCGGAGGGGTCGAACCCCTCCACCTGGAACTTGCCCAGGAGCGCCTTCAGCGACTCCCGCAGCTCCACGATCTCGGCCTGCTGCTCCAGGATCTCCTCGGGGTGCTCCAGGGCCCCTTCGCCCGTCTTCTTTATGGGCGACTCGGTGAGCCAGGAATCCAGCCCCTCCTCGTCCCCGGAGAGCCACTTGGCGAGCGTCTCGTCGTGGGGCAGCTCGGGCTCGTCCGCGACTGCGGGTTTCGGTTCCTCGCCCTCCCGTCCGGACAGCCAGGAGGAGAGCCCTTCGTCCTCCCCGGAGAGCCAGCTCGCCAGGCCTTCGTCCTTGGGGGCGGCGACGGCGTGGGCGCTCTCGATGATCTTCGCAGCGAGCTTGTCGCCGATGCCCTTCACGTTCGCGAGGTCCTCCGGCGTCGCCTTCTGGAGGTCGTCAACGGAGCGGTAGCCCGCCTTGTACAGCTCGTGGGCCTTCGCGTCCCCGATGCCGGGGACGGACATGAGCGCCTCGACCCCCTCGCTCTCTGACGGCGCCGCCCCGGGCCCGAGCGGCTCGGAGCAGTTGGAGCACACCTGCGCGTCGGGGGGCGAAGCCTCCCCGCACTTGGGGCAAACGATGTCCTCCTTCTGTTCCTTCTTCGGCATCCTGCCTCTCCTTCCGTCGTCACAAGGCCGTCAGTCGATAGGGGGGCGCCACCTCGGGTCGCACGCGCCAGACCTCTCCGCGGGGCCGGTCCAGCCGCGTCCTCTGAACGCATCTAAATAACCTGGCCGGCATATATATAGTTGCGTGACCGGGCATCGCCGCCAGTGTCCCGGGCCCGCGCGCGCGCCCCGCGGACGCCCGCCCCCCGCGGCCGCGGCGCCGTTTTTCGTCCAAAGCGCAATAAGCCCCCGCACCGATTCCCGGGCGCAGATGCCCGAGGACGAGAAGAGGCCCAAGAAGGAGCGCATAGGGGTGTACGTGTGCCACTGCGGCACCAACATCGGCGGGACGGTCGACTGCAAGGCCGTGGCAGAGTACGCCCAGTCCCTGGAGGACGTCGTCGTCAGCAGGGACAACGTCTACACCTGCTCCGAGCCAGGCCAGAACCAGATCGTCGAGGACATCAGGGACCTCGGCCTGACCAAGGTCGTCGTGGCCTCCTGCTCCCCCAAGATGCACGAGAAGACCTTCAGGAAGACGCTCCAGGACGCGGGCCTCAACCCCTACGTCCTCGAGATGGTCAACCTCAGGGAGCAGTGCTCATGGGTGCACAAGGACAAGGTCGAGGCGACCAAGAAGGCCAAGGACCTGGTCCGGGGCGGGGTCCGGAGGGCCGGGCTGCTGGAGGAGCTGGTCCCGGCGGAGGTCTCCATGTCCAGGGAGGCGCTCGTGGTCGGGGCGGGCATCGCCGGCATATCCGCGGCGCTCCAGCTGGCCAACTCGGGGTACAGGGTGCACCTCGTCGAGAAGAGGACCTCGATCGGCGGGAGGATGGCCCAGCTCAGCAAGACCTTCCCCACGCTCGACTGCGCGCCGTGCATCCTCAGCCCGAGGATGGTCGAGGTCGCGTCCAACCCCAACGTGACTCTGTACACGCGTGCCGAGGTCGTCTCCGTCGAGGGGTCGCCAGGCAACTACAGGGCCAGGGTGAGGGTGGCGCCGCGCGGCGTCGACCCCAAGAAGTGCACCGGCTGCGCCAAGTGCGAGAAGGTCTGCCCGGTCAAGGTCCCCAACGAGTTCGAGGAGGGGCTGTACGAGCGGAAGGCGATCCACAAGCCGTTCCCGCAGGCGGTCCCGGCGTGCTACGTCGTCGACTTCGAGAGCTGCAAGGAGTGCGGCGCCTGCGAGAAGGTCTGCACCGCCAAGGCGATCGACATGGACGAGGAGGAGAGGACGGTGGACCTCGAGGTCGGCGCGATCATAGTCGCCACCGGGTTCGACCTCTTCGACGTGAGGAGGCTCGGCGAGTACGACACCTCCCTCCCGGACGTCATCACCGCGACGCAGATGGAGCGCCTCATGATCAACGAGTGCGGGGCCGGCATGGTCCTGAAGAGGAAGGCGGACGGGAACAGGGTCAAGAAGGTCGCGTTCGTGCTCTGCGCCGGCTCGCGGACGAGGAAGGTCGGGGTGCCTTACTGCAGCAAGGTCTGCTGCAACTACGCCATCAAGCAGGCAGTGATACTCCGCAAGACCTTCCCCTACATGCAGGTGTACGTCTACTACATCGACGTGAGGTCCGCAGGGCGCGGCTTCGAGGAGTTCTACGTCCGCTCGATGGAGGAGTTCGGGGTGAGGTACATCCACGGCAGGGTCTCGGACATCCAGAAGGGCGCCTCCGGGATCATGGTCCGGGCGGAGGACGTCACCCTCGGCGAGATCGTGGAGAACGAGTTCGACACGGTCGTGCTGTGCACGGCGATGGTCCCGTCCGCCGGGACGGAGGCCCTGGCCAAGGTGCTCAAGGTCCCCCTCGGCGAGGACGGCTTCGTGTCGGAGAAGCACCCGAAGCTGGACCCGGTGTCATCGCACAGGAGCGGCGTGTTCGCCGCCGGGGCCGTCCTGGGGCCGAAGGACGTCCGGGACAGCGTCGTGGACGGGAGGAGCACCGCGGCCCACGTCATCGAGTTCCTCGGGTCCGGCAGGATGCTGCTCGACCCGGTGAAGGCCCAGATCGTCGACGCGTCCCGGTGCACAAGGTGCGGCGCCTGCGTTGAGGTATGCCCCGTCAGCGCCGTGACGCTGGACGACCTCCCGCAGGTCGACCAGATCGCATGCATCGGCTGCGGCGCTTGCGTGTCCGAATGCCCGGTCAGCGTGTTCGAGCTGGCCCACTACACCGACAGGCAGGTGGCCGCCGCCGTCGAGGGGCTGCTCTCCGAGCCGTCCGAGGACGTGCGCGTCCTCGGGGTGTTCGGCGACGTCCTCGCGTACGTCGCGGCGGATACGGCCGGCACCGCGAGGATGGAGTACCCGCCGGCCATCAGGATCCTGAGGCTTCCGTCAGCGGCCAGGTTCGCGAGGAGGGAGATCCTGGGCGCCTTCGCCGCCGGCGCGGACGGCGTGATGCTCTCGGACGAGGAGGGCGGGGAGATGGCCCACGTGGTCGAGGAGCGGCTCAGGGCCCTCGGGCCTGAGCTGGACGCGCTCGGAATAGGCAAGGAGCGCGTGACCTTCGTCCCGATGCTCCTCCCGATCTACAAGGTCCTCCCGAAGTTCGTCGACACGTTCGAGAAGAAGGTCCGGCAGCTCGGGAAGCTGAGCGAAGGGGCGAGGAAGGGGGCGCGAGAGGCCGCGGCGAGGCAGGCGGACCCGGTCTTCGGGAGGAAGGGGTGAGCCGCGCGCTGCAGCGCGCCGGCGCCCGCGTGCCTTCGCGCACGCGTGGCCGGCCGTCCAGCCACCTCCTGTAAACATATTTATATCGAGATTTTCCATAGGAACCATGTCCTGCGCCAGGCCGAGGGCGGGGGTGTCCGGCATGCAGAAGAAGATCCTCGTGAAGATCAAGAAGGACGGCTCGGAGCTGAGCCTCCGCGAGGTGCTGGACAAGATCAAGGAGCTCCAGGACCAGAACCCCGACGAGGACGTGTTCTTCGACGGGGACGAGTACGCCATATGCGCGAGGCCGCGGAAGGCCGCGCCCTGACCGCCGCCGGTTCCCATGTTCTAATATCCGCCAAGCGATAGGGTACCGGACGGCCGTCCCATGCCAGGCAGGGTGACAATCGGATTATACAACTCCTACGACCCGGTCAAGTTCCGCGAGGCCCACAGGCGCGTCCTCGCGAGGGTCGGGCCGCTCGCCCTGGCGTTCGACTGCAACCTGGCCACGTTCGGGTTCCCCTACGACAAGGAGCTCTCCACGCCGGTCGAGATAGCCAAGTGGGTCTCCACGACCACGACCATCGGGGAGGGCGGGGAGTACCTGATCGAGCTGTCGGAGAAGGGGAGGTTCTCGGCGTTCGACTACCCGAAGAAGGGGTTCCCTCCCCAGCTGGGCGAGGCGGTGGTGACGACGAGGAAGCCCGTCAAGGGGAGGTCCGTGTCGCGGGAGCAGGTCAGGTCGACGCTGGGGTCCGGGAGGTCCGTCCTCCTGGTTTTCGGCCTCGGCCCCCACGGCCTCCCGAAGGAGGTCTTCGAGCTCTCGAGGATGCACATGGACGTGACGGGGAGGGGCATGTCCCTCGAGACGTGCACGGCCCTCGGCGCGGTGGTCGGCTCGCTGCTCGGGAAGTGATCAGTACGCCGTGTACGCGAGCCCCAGCTCGGGCACCCTGACGCCCTTGCCCTTGTCCACGCGGCCCACGACCTTGGCGCCCTTGCCGGCGGCCTTCCTGACCGCGTCCGCCTCGGAATCGGGGACCACGAGGCAGTAGCCCATGCCCATGTTGAACGTCTGGTACATCTCCTGGTCGGGGACGCCGCCGAGCCTCTGGATGACTCCGAACACGGGGTTCGGCCTGACGGGGTCGTCGAGCTCGAACCCGACGCCCTTCTTGAGCCTGATGAGGTTCCTCAGCCCCCCGCCTGTGATGTTGGCCATGCCGTGGACCTCGTGCCCGTCGAGGATGCGCAGGACCTTCCTAACGTAGATGGTCGTGGGCTCGAGCAGCTCGAGCCCGAGGGGCCTCGCGAGCCCGCCGACCCTCTTCCTGTAGCCGACGCCCGCCCCCTCGACCACCTTCCTCGCGAGGGTGAGGCCGTTGGAGTGGACCCCCGAGCTGGGCAGCGCGACAATGGCGTCGCCTGGCCTGATCCTCTGGCCCGTGACGATCCTGTCCTTGTCCACCACCCCGAGGCACGTGCCGGCGAGGTCGAAGCCCTTGACGAGCTCCGGGAGGACGGCTATCTCCCCCCCGATTATCGTCATGTTGGAGAGCCTCGCGCCGGCCTCGAGGCCCTTGCCGACCTCGGAGGTCTTCCTCTCGTCGGGGACGTCTATGGCGATGTAGTCCACGAACGCGACGGGCTCCGCCCCGACGCATATCGTGTCGTTGACGTTCATGGCGATGCAGTCTATGCCCACGGTGTCCCACTTCCTCATCTCGTCGGCCACGAGCAGCTTCGTGCCGACGCCGTCCGTGCAAAGGGACAGGGCGACGTCGCCCAGGTCGATGAGGCCGGTGAAGTGCCCTGGTAGGTCGAGCGGCCTCCCGAACCCCTTCCTCTTGAACCTGAGGTGCTCGACCAGGGCCGAGATGCTCCGGGACTTCCTGTCGATGTCCACTCCCGCCTTGGCGTAGGTCATTCCCTTGGGCATTCCGTACCAGCCTCTGACCGGGCGATTGCGTATTGTGCCTATACCTTTTTCCTAGTGCTAGATAACGATAAATCCGCCCTGCGGGTATCCCATGCCCGTGACAAAGGCCTGGAGGGCCGAGCGCAGGAAGGACTTCTACTACCGCAAGGCCAAGAAGGAGCACTACAGGAGCAGGGCCTCCTACAAGCTCAAGCAGCTCGACTTCCGCTTCGCGCTGATAGAGCCCGGGAACACTGTCGTGGACCTGGGCGCATCCCCCGGGGGGTGGTCCCAGGTCGCCGTCGAGCTGGCGGGCCCAGGTGCGAAGGTCATCGCGGTCGACATCGACCGCTTCGCCCCGATAGAGGGCGTGACGTTCCTCAGGGGGGACATAAGGGAGGAGTCGGTTGTGAAGAGGATCCTCGAGCTCGTCCCGGAGGGGGCGGACGTCGTCCTCTCGGACATGTCCCCGAACATCAGCGGGAACTACTCCTACGACCACGCCCGCTCGGTCGAGCTCTGCGAGCACGCCCTGGCCGTCGCGGTGAGGGTCCTGAAGCCGGGCGGCGACTTCGTCGCCAAGATGTTCTCCGGCGACATGAGCAGGCCCTTCAACGACAGGGTGAGGCGCCTGTTCGAGGAGTTCCACACCAACCACCCGAAGGCGTCCAGGACGTCAAGCTCGGAGGTCTACGTCCTCGGCCTCGGGTTCCGGCCCCCGCGCCGCTAGTCCCAGAACCGCTTCGTGCGCGCGTAGGTTATCTCCGCAGCGAGTATGTCCCTGAGGAACTCGTCCTCCTCGAGGTGGTACCTCGCGAGGATCCTCGCGGCGGTGTCAGCGCCCACGCCCCTTCCGACCATTGCCATGGCCGCCTTCCTGCCGTGCGCCATGACCAGGTTGGCGTTCTTGTAGATCCTCTTCAGCGCCCTCCTCCCCTCCTCGTCGGAGGCCCCCCTCTTGAGGACGTCGAAGTCCTTCTTGGCGTAGGGCTGGATGGCGGCGACCAGGACCCCGCCGCACTTCGAGCACCTCACCCTCTCCGGGAGCGAGCCCACGGTCGTCCTCCTCTGGCTCCTGCAGTTCATGCACACGGTGACGACGTCTTCGGACAGCAGTCTCTCCTTCAGGGCGAGGAGGACGGTCTTGTCCGCCCTCTGCGGCTGGACCAGCTCCCGGCGGTCGCCTATCGCCTCGGTCCCCATCGGCGACAGCTTCCCGGCCACGAGCTCGATGGTCCCGTCCTGGATGCGCCTCAGGACGGTCGCCGTCCCCTCGACGTCCATGTTCTCCCAGAGGGTCTTCGACACCGCCTCCTCGAATATGGGGGAGTGCTCGAAGACGTCGATGAGCTTCGACACGTTCAGCATCTTGTAGTCCGCGTCCTTCCGGACGGCGCCGAACTTCTTCGCCACGTGGACGAACTGCCAGCGCAGGTCGGACGAGTTGCGGACAATGAGCCTCATCAGCTGGTGGAGTCCGGCGGTGTCGGTCTCCTTGATCGTCCTGAGGACGTCGTCCACCCTCAGGCCCCGCGGCACCTCGAGCACGATCGAGTAGGGCTCGGTGTGGACCCCTATGCTCTCGCCGAACCTTGCGGCCAGCAGTGTGGTGACGAGCTTCGCGAGGGTCTCGTTCACCCTCGTCCCGAAGCAGCAGTTGACGACTATGACGCCCTCGCCCTGCTCGACCGTCACCAGCTTGTCCGTCGGGACCGGGAGCCCCTTCTGGGCCGCGACCCACTCCTCGACCTCCCTCCTGGTGTCCGGGTCCGCGGGGTACACGTCCATCGGGAGCAGCCGGCGCATCGCCCCGACCTCCTGGGCGACCTCGTACGGGACGGGGATCTCCTCGCCTATCCACGAGGGGGTGGCGCCGATCTCCCTGACCTGCTCCACCATCACCTCGTCCTCCCCCACCTCTATGACGCGCCAGGTCCTGCCGCGGGCGACGAACGTGGCGTAGGGCTCCGCGTACGAGGCGACGAAGCTCTCGTCCAGCGTTCCGATGACCCTCCTCGACGACACCTCGCGTATCCTGTAGGTCCTCTCGTCGGGGATCATGGATATGTTGTCGAAGAAGTGCCTCATGCCGTTCGTCTTCTTCCTGAAGGCGTCCTCGTCGTTCCACAGTATGTGCAGCTCTGCGAGGAGCCTCAGGACCTCGTCGAAGTCGGCGCGGAGGAGGTTCCTGAAGGGGTAGGCCCTCCTGATGACCGAGTACGCCCAGTCCTTCCCGACCTTCGGCTCAGTGAGGGTCATGGCGACAAGCTGGTTCGCGAGCACCCCGAGCGGGTTCTCCCGTATCCGGTACCGCTCCAGCTCCTCGAGCATCGCCCTCCGGGCGATGACGAGGCTCTCAGCCGTCTCGGAGGGGGTCGTGGTGATGACGGTGCCGGTCGACGTCTCGTAGTGCCTGTGCCCGGCCCTCCCCACGCGTTGTATCAGCCGCGTGACCTGCCTGGGGGAGTTGAACTGTATTGTGAAGTCGGCCGAGCCCACGTCGATGCCGAGCTCGAGCGACGAGGTGCATATCAGCGCCTTGAGCCTCTGCTCCTTGAAGTCGTCCTCCATCTGCACCCGTATGTCCTTCGACAGCGACCCGTGGTGCACGCCGACGCTGAACGCCTCGTCCCAGAGGTGGTACCTCACGCCGAGCGCCTCGGCGTAGTCCCTGGTGTTCACGAAGAAGAGGGTCGAGGCGTGCCCCTCGACCAGCTCCCGGCACCTCCTCATCGCCGCGACGTGCTTCTCGTCGGTCTGCAGGCGGGTTGCCAGGGCCTTGTCGCCGTCCGCCATCCGCGGGCTCTCCACCGAGATCGCCATCTCCTTAGCCGCGGAGACCTTGAGGTCCGTGACCCTCCTCCCCGCGCCGCCCAGGAAGCCGGAGACCTCGTCGACGGAGCCCACGGTAGCCGAGAGCCCTATCCTCTGGAACTCCCCTGCGATGCCGCAGAGCCGCTCCAGGCCGACCGCGAGCTGCGCCCCGCGCTCGTCCTCCGCGAGCTCGTGCACCTCGTCCACGACCACGTGCCTGACGTTGGCCAGGTGCCTGCGGAGGTTCCTCCCGGTGAAGAGGACCTGGAGCGTCTCGGGAGTGGTGATCATGACGTCGGGAGGGGACTTCGACTGCGCCGTCCTCTCCGACTGGGGGGTGTCGCCGTGCCTGACCGCGACCTCGACGCCGACCGAGGCCCCCATCTCCTTGAGCCTCTTGAGGAGGTCCCGGTTCAGCGCCCTGAGCGGGGTGACGTAGAGGCATTTGATGCCCGGCCCGCTCTCCTTGGCCAGGAGCGTCAGGATCGGGAGCATCGCTGCCTCCGTCTTGCCGATGCCTGTCGGCGCCACGAGGAGGAGGTGGTCGCCCGACAGGACCGCAGGTATGGCCTTCCTCTGAGGCTCGGTGGGCTCGGTGATGCCCTGTCCTGCGAGGAATGAGTTGAGCCTGGGGTCCAAGAGCTCGAATACGTTCATCTGCAGACGGTCACCTGCGGCCGTCGGGATTAAACCTTCTCGGCGATCCCTCCCCTGTCCGTCGCCTCCGCGCAGGGGGAGGCCCCGACCTTAGGTCAGTAGGCCGCAAAATGAGGGCAATACGGGGCGGAAGCGATTTATAGCGGGAGCCGGTTCGAAACCCTGACGGCGGGCAATGTACGGAATCATACTGCGCCGTCGGTAAACCATTCGGGGGAATAGGAAGTGAAGAAGGCATTAGGTGCGTTTTTCGCATCGGCAATAGTGATGGCACTGGCGTTCAGCGCGGTAGTCGTCAGTGCAGGAAATGGGAGCACCTGGCTCAGGGAGACGGAGGTGCCGGAGGAGACCCCGGTCGCCGACGACCTTGGGCTGGACGACTGGACCATCATGGTCTACATCGCCGGGGACAACAACCTCGAGATCAACGCCCTGGACGACCTCGATGAGATGGAGCTCGTGGGCTCATCCGACACTGTCAACATCATCGTCCTCATGGACACCCTGACGCTCGTCGAAGGCACCCACTGGTACGTGATCGAGGCCGCGGCGGACGAGATCGACCACATCGACCTCGAGGCCGGCGTGAACGACTGCGACTGCGAGGCGGTCGCGGGCGCCTGCCCCGACGGGGACCTGAACATGGGCGACGGCGAGACGCTGAAGGACTTCATCGTGAAGTCGGCCGCCTACGCCCCGGCCGAGCAGTACATGCTCGTCCTCTGGGACCACGGCGGCGGCTGGTACGGCGTCTGCTGGGACGACAGCTCCGTCAGGGAGGAGGACGGCAGGATCGACAGGCTGACGGTCGACGAGTTCGGCAACGCCATAAGGGCGGCCGAGGAGGAGGCCGGCATATGGTTCACCGTGATCGGGTTCGACGCCTGCCTCATGTCGATGCTGGAGATCGCCTACGAGATACGCGACCTGGCCGACTACATGATCTCGTCCGTGACGGGCATACCCGTCGCCGGATGGCCGTACGACCTCTCGTTCGACGAGCTCATCGCCGACTCCAGCCTGGACGCGCTCACGCTCTCCGATGAGATCATCGAGGGCTACATCGAGTACTACTCCCTGTGCGCGGGCGAGGGCCTCGGCGGATGGATGGGCGTGACGCTGAACCTCATCGACCTGTCGGTCATCGGCGACCTCGCCATGGCCATGGACGCCCTGTCGTACGACCTGCAGGAGGCCTTCGAGTCCGGCGAGGTGAGCAGGGGGGCCCTGCTCTCCATCGCGAGCTCGCTGACCCCGGCGCTCGAGATGTACGGGCAGTCGTTCGCGTTCTCGGACATCGGCGTGCTCGCCGAGGGCCTCGCGAACTTCGAGGCGTTCGAGGAGAGCGCGACAGCGGTTTCCGAGCTGATGCCGGCCGCGGTCCCGATGGTCGAATGGGTCAGCCAGACGACCGGCGGCGCGTTCAACACGACCGGCCTCACGGTGTACTTCCCGGCCGCGTACTACTACACCTACATGGACTACGCGTACGAGACCGAGGAGGAGGCGGCGGAGAACGACGAGCTCATCTACTTCGGGCTCGACTTCGCCACCGACACGAACTGGGACGAGTTCGTCCTGTACACCTGCCCGGCGGTCGTAGAGGAATAGGCCTGCAAAACACAACACCGGGGCCGGGCCGCGCGCGCGGCCCGCCCTGGTCAGTTTTATCCAATCTGTTTTTATCGTGATTCGTTGTTCATCGTACCGATAAGATGGCGAAGATCTCGGCAGTGAGGGCCAGGGAGATCCTGGACTCGAGGGGCAACCCGACCGTGGAGGTCGACGTGGTGCTCGCCAGCGGCCTCGTGGGCCGGGCGGCGGTGCCCTCGGGCGCCTCGACGGGGACGAAGGAGGCCGTGGAGCTCAGGGACGGCGACAAGTCGAGGTTCATGGGCAAGGGCGTCCAGAAGGCCGTCCGGAACGTCAACAGGACGATCGCCCCGAGGCTCAAGGGCAGGGACCCCTCGGACCAGAGCGGGATCGACTCGCTCCTGCTGGAGATGGACGGCACCGCCAACAAGTCGCGCCTCGGCGCGAACGCCATGCTGGGCGTCTCCCTCGCGGTCGCCCACGCATCCGCGCTTGACGAGGGCGTCCCGCTGTACAGGCACATCGGGGGCCCGAGGGCGCGGACGCTCCCGATCCCGATGATGAACATACTCAACGGCGGCGCGCACGCCGACAACAACCTCGACTTCCAGGAGTTCATGGTCGTCCCGATGGGGCGCAGCTTCGGCGAGTCGGTCAGGCGCGGCGCGGAGGTGTTCCACTCTCTCAAGGCGCTCCTGAAGGACGAGAAGCTCAGCACCGCCGTCGGGGACGAGGGCGGGTTCGCCCCGCGGCTCGGGTCGACCCAGCAGGCCCTGGAGCTGATAGTGGAGGCGGCGGGGGAGGTCGGCCTGAGGCCGGGGAGGGACGTCTTCCTGGCGATGGATGCGGCCGCGAGCGAGTTCTACGACGGGTCCGGGTACGTCTTCAAGAAGAGCACGATGGAGCGCCTCTCCTCCGAGGAGATGGTCGACATGTACTCCGACCTCTGCAAGTCCTTCCCCATCGCGTCCATCGAGGACCCGATGTCGGAGGAGGACTGGGCCGGGTGGCGGGCCATCACCACGCGCCTCGGGCGCAAGGTGCAGCTCGTGGGCGACGACGTGTTCGTCACCAACAGGACGATACTCGAGGAGGGCGTGCGCGACGGCGTGGCCAACGCCATCCTCGTCAAGGTCAACCAGATTGGCACGCTGACCGAGACGCTGGACACGATGATGTTCGCGGCCCTCTCGGGCTACGCGTCCGTCGTGTCGCACCGGTCGGGGGAGACCGAGGACACGACGATCAGCGACGTGAGCGTCGCAACGAACGCCGGCCAGATCAAGACCGGGGCGCCGTCGAGGGGCGAGCGCACGGCGAAGTACAACCGCCTCATCAGGATCGAGGAGGAGCTCGGCAGGCGCGCCATCTTCCCCGGGAAGGAAGTGTTCTCGAGGAGCTGACCTCCGCCCAGGGCCAGGTCCTCAGCGAGAGGGCCCATCCACGGGAGCGTCTGAGGCCAGCGCGCGCGTTCGGCGTCATTCAACCATTTGAACAGGGTAAGATGGGGCATTTGACCATAAATCGAGGGATATATCTCGGCAATCAACCATTCTAATGTCCGATTTGCGGCACAATGATGATTATGGTTGTCCGCGGTTCGCCGTTCGCAGACCGGCGGCAGGACAGGCGCGTCGCGCAGCTCGCCGCCGGGGCGGAAGGTGAGCATGATGTCCCCGAAGGGAGTTGCACGGAACAGCGGCCTGCGAGACCAGACCGACAGGAACCAGAACGGCCTCAACAACCCGCCCGTTGCAAAGCCCAGGCTCGGGCGCATCAAGCTGGTCGACACGACCTGCAGGGACGGGGAGCAGATGCCGGGGATCTCCTTCACCTGCGACGAGAAGGTCGGCATCGCCCTCGGGCTCGAGGGGCTCGGGGTGGAGCAGATCGAGACCTTCGCCACGTACAACGACAGCGACAGGAGGTGCGCGGAAATCCTCAGCGCCCGCCTGGGCAGCGCCTCGCTGATGGGGTGGAACAGGATGGTCAAGGCCGACGTCGACGACTCCGTCTCGCACGGGGTGGACGCCGTGTCGGTCTCGACCGACACCTCCGACATAGCGCTCGCGAGCAAGCTCAGGATCACGAGGGCGCAGCAGATCGATGCGCTGGTGGACTGCGTCGAGCACGCCAAGGCGCACGGCGTCTACGTGTGCTTCAACGCGGGCGACGCCACGAGGACGGACCCCGACTACCTCGTCGAGTTCGCGAGGGCCGGGCTCGAGGCGGGCGGGGACAGGTTCAGGATCTGCGACACGGTCGGGGTCCTCACCCCCGCAGGTGCATCGTCCCTCGTCTCCAAGGTCATGTCCAGCGTCGACATCGACGTCGAGTTCCACGCCCACAACGACTTCGGGCTGGCGGTGGCCAACGCCCTCGCCGCGTGCGAGGCAGCCGCCGCGTTCCCCGAGAGGACGCTGTGGCTATCCACCACGGTGAACGGGCTGGGGGAGCGCGCCGGCAACGTGCCGCTCGAGGTCCTGGTGATGAACCTCCGGGCCCACTACGGGGTGGAGACTTACAGCGCGGAGCGCATCATGCCGCTCTGCAGGCGCGTCGAGAAGGCCTCGGGGCTGGGGATACCGCCCAACCACCCCGTCGTCGGCGGGAACATGTTCACGCACAAGTCCGGCATACACGTGGACGGCGTCCTGAAGGAGCCGGCGCTCTACGAGGCCTTCGACCCTGGGCCGCTCGGCCTGTCCAGGAGGATAGCGATAGGGAAGCACTCGGGGAAGGCCTCCATCAGGCACAAGCTCGACCAGATGGGCCTCTCGGTCCCGCCCGGGGCGGTGGAGGCGATCCGCTGCGAGGTGAGCGCTTCTGGGGAGAGGGTGAAGAGGGACCTCACCGACGATGAGTTCGCGCGGATATGCTCGAAGTACGCGGGCGGCTCGTCCCCCAACGAGAAGAGGGTCGCGGCGATCGACGCCAACATCCCGTGGGGGAAGTGAGGAGGGGGACCGGCATGGGCAAGACGATCGCGGAGAAGGTGCTGAGCGACCGCTCGGGCTCCGACTGCTGGGCGGGGGACATGACCGTCGCGTCCGTGGACTTCTGCATGGCCCAGGACGGGACGTCCACGATGATGATGCGGGAGCTGGAGTCCCTCGGGTTCGAGGCGCCCCGCACCCGCCGCGGCATGGCCATGGTGATAGACCACAGCTCGCCCAGCCCTTCGGCCAACATATCCAGGATCCACGGCCGCATCAGGGCGTTCGCCCGGTCCCACGGCATCCCGCTCTGCGACATAGGCGGGGGCGTGTGCCACCAGGTGGTCCCGGAGAGCGGGAAGGTCCTCCCCGGCGACCTGGTCGTCGGGGCGGACTCGCACACGTGCACATACGGGGCCCTGAACGCCTGCTCGACGGGGCTCGGCTCCGCCGACGTCGCCGCGGCCGCGTTCACCGGGAGGCTGTGGTTCAGGGTGCCAGAGTCGTACCGGGTCGAGCTCTCGGGGCGGCTCCCTGCGCGCGTAAGCACGAAGGACCTGGCCCTGGACCTGATAGGCCAGGTCGGCGCCGACGGCGCAACCTACAAGTCCATTGAGTACTCAGGCGACGGGCTCGCATCGCTGCCGATGGACGGCAGGATGACAGTCGCCAACATGGCAGTGGAGATGGGGGCGAAGTTCTCCCCGTTCCCGTTCGATTCGTACACGCGCGAATGGTACGCGTCCAGGGGGGTCGACCCCGGGCCGGGGGTGTCCGGGGACCCCGATGCCGATTACGAGCGGGGGCTCGACGTCGACCTGGCCAGCATCGTGCCGAAGGTCGCCGCCCCTCACCAGGTGGACAACGTGCGCGATGTCTCGGAGCTGGCGGGCACGCCCGTGCAGCAGGTCTTCGTCGGGACATGCACCAACGGCCGGCTTGACGACCTAAGGTCCGTCGTCTCCGTGATGAGGGGGCGCCGGGTGATGGACGGCGTCCGCATGATCGTCGCGCCGGCCTCCAGGGAGGTCATGCTCAGAGCGACGGATGAAGGGGTGATGTCGCAGCTGGTCAGGTCGGGGGCGGTGGTCATGCCTCCAGGGTGCGGGCCCTGCGTCGGGACTCACGCGGGCGTGCCGGCTGACGGAGAGAACGTGGTGTCGACGGCGAACCGGAACTTCAGGGGCAGGATGGGCAACAACCAGGACGTGAACATATTCCTGGTCTCCCCTGAGACCGCTGCGGCGACGGCTGTCACGGGCGAGATCACGGACCCGAGGGAGGTGTGAGGCATGGGTGACATACTCAAAGGGACCGCGCACAGGTTCGAGCCGAACGACGACATCAACACCGACTACATCATATCGGGCCGCTACAAGTTCAAGATCGACGACATGGACGACCTCGCCAGGCACGTCATGGAGGACATCGACCCGACATTCGCCTCGAGGGTGGCGCCGGGCGACTTCATAGTCGCGGGGCGCAACTTCGGATGCGGCTCCAGCAGGGAGCAGGCCCCCAGGGCGCTGAAGGCCGCGGGGGTGTCGGCGGTGCTGGCGAAGTCCTACGCGCGCATCTTCTACAGGAGCTCGTTCAACGTCGGCCTGCCCCTGGTGCAGTGCGACACCGACTGGGTGCTCCAGGGGGACGGGCTGACCGTCGACCTCGCCACGGGCGAGGTCTCCTGCCCGGCACGCGGGACGGGCGCGAAGGCGTCCGCTGTCCCCCGGCTCATGCAGGCGCTGCTCGACGACGGGGGCCTGGTCCCCCACTTGAGGAAACACGGGGGATTCTCCCTCGAGTGAGGAAGTGGGGCCATGCCAATCGAGACCAGCGCATCGGATGTCCCCTTCATACCTGGGGACGGGATCGGACCGGAGATAATGGAGGCCGCACGGATGGTGCTGGACGCGGCCGTCTCCATCTCCACCGGCGGGCGCAGGTCGATCCGGTGGGTCGAGCTGCAGGCCGGCGAGAGCTCGTACGCGTCATCGGGCGAGTGGCTGCCAGCGGCAACGCTCTCCTCCATACGCAGGGCGGGCGTCGCCATGAAGGGCCCGCTGGCCACACCGGTGGGCGGGGGGATAAGGAGCCTGAACGTGGCCCTCCGGCAGGCCCTGGACCTGTACGCGTCCGTGAGGCCGGTGCGGCACATCACGGGCGTCCCATCGCCTGTGAGGCACCCCGAGTCCGTCGACCTGGTGATATTCAGGGAGAACACCGAGGACGTCTACGCGGGGATCGAATGGGGCAGGGGTACGGAGGGAGCCAGGAAGGTCCGCGAGTTCCTCAGGGACTCGCTGGGGATCGACGTCCCGGAAGACTCCGGTCTCGGCCTCAAGCCCATCTCGGAGCGCGCCACCAAGAGGCTGGTGAGGGCGGCGATCTCGTACGCCGCCGGCAGCGGGAGGGGGGTGGTCACCCTGGTCCACAAGGGGAACATCATGAAGTCCACCGAGGGGGCGTTCAGGGACTGGGGGTACGAGGTCGCGCGGGACGAGTTCCCGGGGACCGCCGTGTTCAGCGCGGCCGCGGCCCAAGTCGGCAAGGTCCTCGTCAACGACAGGATCGCCGACAACATGTTCCAGCAGGTCCTCACGAGGCCTTCGGAGTACTCAGTCCTCGCGACCCCAAACCTCAACGGGGACTACCTCGCCGACGCGTGCGCCGCCCAGGTCGGCGGCCTCGGGTTCGCGCCGGGCGCGAACATCGGCGACGCGGCGGCCGTGTTCGAGCCGGTCCACGGGACGGCGCCCAAGTACGCCGGAAAGGACGTCGCCAACCCCTGCGCGCTGGTGCTCTCCGGGGCCCTCATGCTCGAGCGCCTGGACATGGAGGACGCGGCCAGGTCGGTCCTCAGGGCGCTCGAGGGGACCCTCGCCGACGGCGTCGCCACGGAGGACGTGGCCAGGGCGAAGGCCGGGGTCAGGGCCGTCGGGACGCGGAGGTTCTCGGAGGAGGTCGTGTCCAGGATGACGGGGTGATCACCGTTCGGCGAGGCGCTTCCTCAAGTCCCTCCTCTGCCTCCGGTCTATCCCCTTCTCCGTGGCGAAGCTGAACACGGTCGTGAGGACCGTGGTCCCGAGTATGACGACCAGGGTCGTGTTGAGGAAGAGCAGGCTGAGCTCGTCCGACCACACGTCCGTGTAGGTGGCGAGCATGACCGGGGGCAGGGTGGCGAGCACCGCGGCGGCCAGCCCCCGCGGCATGCTGGCGAAGACGGTCTCCGCGTCCTCTATGTTGAGGTCGCCGAGCTTCCACGCCGACAGGGACGCGACCCACCTGACGAGGACTATCATGCTTATGGTGAGCAGGCCCGCCACGAGGTGGATCTCGGTGAAGGTCCCCAGCCTGAAGAACAGGCCCAGGTACACGAAGAAGAAAGTCCTGACGAAGAAGGTTATCTCGGAATGGAACTGCTGTATCTGCAGGTTCGTCGCGTTGGAGAGCGAGAGCGACGAGAGACGCCTCTTGACGACCTGCCTGTTCCCTATTGCGAGGCCGAAGGCCAGCGCCGCGATCGCGCCGGAGCTGTTGAGCGGAGGCAGCTCGACGGCCCCGGCGACGATCACCAAGGCCCCGAAGGTCGTCATGTAGCAGAGCGGCTGGTTGCGCATCCTCTCCAGGACGAAGAGCCACCCGACGCCCCCGAGGAGGCCGACCACCCCGCCTATCAGGAACTTGCTGGCGAGGTCCGTCGTCACCGATAGGACCTCGAGTTCCCCGGTCATGACCACGGTGAGCATCGATAGTGCAACGACAATGACGAGGACGTCGGTGACTATGCTCTCGGTTATCAGCATGGCCTTCGTCTGAGGACGTATCCGCATCTTGCTCACTATCGGGATCACGATTGCGCCGCTGGTCCCCCCCACTATCGCCCCCAGGGTGAGGCTCAGGAGGAGGTCTATCCCCATTATCAGGTGCAGCACGAAACCCACCGTGATGAAAGTGCCCAGGAACGCGCCCACCGACATGAACGCGGAGAGGCGCATGGAGTCGAGGACCGAGTGGATGTCGAGGCTCAGGCCCGCGTCGAAGAGTATCACGACCAGCGCGATGGCCAGGAAGAACCCCTTGAACTCGTCTATGGCATCCAGGACGTCGGAGGAGATCAGGTCGAACCTGTTGCCCGTCACATCCGGCCCGAAGACGATCCCGAGGGTGATGAGGATGAGGACGTCGGGCACTCGGAAGCGCTGGAAGACCACGCTCCCGGCGAATCCCAGGAAGATGACGCACCCGATTAGGAGGAACACCTTGTATGTCTCAATGTCCATGGCTCGCGCACCACGCCCCCGACCGCACGAATCTCGGGCCTGCGCGCAGTGGGTTCGGCGATTCGCATGGGACTGCGCACTAATATCATTTTGTCAGTCCCTGCTTCGGGAACCGTGAAATAATCATCCGCACATTCACACCCGATGACCATCGATGGGATCGTGTCTCCGCCGCCCGAGGACGGCGTTCAGGAGCTCGATGTCTTGATAATAGGCGCCGGCCCCGCCGGCCTGGCCGCCGGGATATACGCCCGCAGGGCCGGGCTCGGCTGCCTCGTCCTCGAGAAGGGCGTGCCGGGGGGCCAGGTCCTGACGAGCCCGATGATCGAGAACTACCCCGGGTTCCCCGAGATCCCCGGGATGAAGCTCATGGACCAGATGGCCGAGCACGCGCGGAGGTACGTCGACATCCGCGAGGGGGAGGAGGTCGTCAGGGTCAAGGGCGGCGAGAGGTTCGACGTGACCACGACCTCCGGCCGCTACTCCGCGCGCGCGCTCATACTCACCACTGGTTCGACGCACAGGAAGCTGGGCGTCAAGGGCGAGGAGGGCATGACCGGCCGGGGCGTGAGCTACTGCGCCACATGCGACGGGTTCTTCTACAAGAAGCGCGAGGCGATAGTGGTCGGAGGCGGCAACACCGCACTTACCGACGCACTCTACCTGCACTCGATAGAGTGCAGGGTCTCGATCGTCCACAGACGCGATTCCTTCAGGGCGGACAGGCACCTCCAGGAGAGCGTGGCCGAGAGGAAGATACCAGTGCTGCTGGACACGGTCGTCGAGGAGATCGTCGGCGGAGAGAGCGTGACCGCGGTCAAGCTCAGGAACGTGAAGACGGGCGCGGTCGCAACGAGGCCGGTCGACGGCGTGTTCGTTGCGGTGGGGGAGATCCCCAGCAACCAGCTCGCCGTGGAGCTCGGCCTGGAGATCGACGAGGGCGGGTTCGTGGTGGTGGACAAGACCTTCAGGACGAACGTGCCGTACGTCTACGCGGCGGGGGACCTATCGGGCGGGATACGGCAGATCGTGGCGGCCGTCCACGGTGGAGCCGCGGCGGCGCTGGCGTGCTTCGAGGACCTGACCAACCCGTACTACAGGCGGTCCTGAGTCACCTCTGGATGTTCTCGTCCAGGAACCCAGCGGTCCTGGTGAAGAGGTCGACCAGGTTCCTCCTCTTCCTCGGCCAGTGCCCCTCGTCCGGGTACTCGTGGTACGCGACCGTCCTGCCCATGCCCCTGAGCTTCTCGACGACGGCCCTCGACTCCGTAGGCGGGCAGCGGACATCCCTCGCCGACGCGGTCATCATCAACGGGGCCTGGATCCGGTCGAGGTAGTAGGCGGGCGACCTCTCGCGCATGAAGTCCCTGTCCCTCACCGGGTCACCCATCTTCTTCATATCGTAGGCCTTCAGGAAGCCCCGCTCCGTCGCCATCTCCGTCTCCCAGTCGAAGAACCCGACGATCGAGACCCCGGCCGCCCACACCTCGGGGGCCTTGGTCATCGCGAGGAGGCAGAGGTATCCGCCGTAGCTTACCCCCCAGATGCCCACCCTGTCGTCGTCCACCATCCCCTCGTCAACGAGGTAGCTCCCGGCGAAGACCGTGTCCATGAGGTCGCCGCCTCCGAGGTCCCTGTCATGGAGGTGCAGGAACTCCCTGCCGTAGCCGGTCGATCCGCGGTAGTTCGGGAGGATCACGTGGAAGCCCATCATGGCCAGGATCTGGATTATCTGGTCCCACGAGTCGATGCTCTGCATCTCCGGGCCCCCGTGGGGCATCACGACCCCGGCCCTCCTCCCCTTGCGTCTCGGTTCGAAGAGTAGCGCCGGGACGCGCCTGCCGTCGAACGACCTGTACCTGACGACCTTCGGCCGGACAAGCCACCCGCGGGGCAGCTCCTTCCTCTGGAAGGAGGTGACCTTCTCGGGCCTCGAGGTGCGCGCGACGAAGACCTCCTCCGGCCTGACGGAGGAGCCGTTGACCATGACCAGGCCGCTGCCGTCGGGCAGCCAGCGGGCCGATCTCGTGAACCCTTCCCTCGGGGAGACGACCTTCGTGGCCCTCCCCTCCTTGACCTTCAGCAGGACGCAGGGGTCCTCGATCTCGAGGTAGGCCAGCTTCCGCCCGTCGGGGGACCACTGGGGCGAGTGCTTCTCGTTCTTCGACCTCACGAGCCACCTGGACCTCCCCGTGGCCATGTCGAGCGCGCCGACGTCGGACGCGTCGTTCTCGTTGGAGGTGAACAGGAGCCGGCGGCCGTCCGGGGACCAGGGGGATGCGGCTCCCCCCCAGCCGACCTCGATCCCGTACTCCACGCCCCTCTTGTGGAGGACGCGCCTGGCCTTCCCCTTCGCCACGTCCGCGACCGAGATGTAGTCCTCGTCCCCGATCCCCGTCCCGTAGGCGATCCTGGAGCCGTCCGGCGACCAGTCCAGTGTCCGGACGGGCAGCTCCTCGCGCGAGAGCTTCCTGACGCGCCTCCCGCCGATGTCGGAGACGAACAAGTTCTCGATGTCCCCGTCCCTGTTCGATATGAACGCGACCGTCTGGCCGTCCGGGGAGAAGCGTGGGCCCTGGTTGTCTGCCGCATCCTTCGTGACCCTCCTCGGCCTCCCGCCCTCCGCCGACACCACGAATATGTCGTGGTCCTCGTTGCCCTCGAAGTCGGCGTGGTACGCCACCTTGGTGCCGCAGGGCGAGTACTCCGGCGACATCAGCGACTGGCCGCCCGTCAGCAGGCCATTGGTCCTCCCGGAGCGGAGGTCCAGGGTGGCGAGCTCCCAGTTGTCGCCCGTGTTGATCGAGCAGACGGCCTTCGTGCCGTCGGGGTGGATGTCGTACTCCTGGATCTCGGTCGCCTCGAACAGTCTTTCGACGCCCGCCTTCCCGGCGTCGGTCTTCCTCTTCCCGGTCACCTGGTTCCCCTCTCGCCGAGAACGCCTCCCGGGGCAAAACACTTTTCCAGGGTCAGAGCCGCATCTGGAGCAGGTGTATGTCCGCCCCGTGCATCTCCTCTCGCACCAGGAGCCCGCGGTCCTCGAACCCGAACCGCCCGAACCAGGCGGCGGGGCCGTTCGGGAACACGCCGTCGGTCGAGGCTGCTACGGAGACGGTGTCGAAGCCGAGAGGGCCGAGCTCGGAGAGGAGCCTCTCCGTCGGATGGGCCTTGTAGTCGTGCGCCTCGTCGGATGCGTAGACGCATGTCAGGAACGCGTCCTTCGGCCCCTTCTCCGGTATCGGGTAGGGCACGAGCCTGGACGGCAGGAACTCAGCGCCCCCGACGCACCTCCCCTCCGCCATGTGGAGGTAGCCCAGGTGCGGCAGCCCTGAGTCCCCGATCATCTGCGCGACCCACTCAGCCTTGCCCCTGCAGAGCCCCGGGTCCGGGCTCCCGGCGCAGGTGTGGCACGTCGACAGGGCCGAATCGGGCGTGAGGGGCACGAGGTCCCCCCTCACCACGTCGCCGCCCTGCCTGACCGCGAAGGGCACTGGCCCGGTGTCCTCGTCGTCCAGCAGGGCGACCACCCTCTCGGACGAGAACGGGCCGTGTAGCCTGTGCCTGTCGTTGACGATGAGCATCTGCGGGGAGAACACCCTGTACTGCGCGCAGAGGGCGTCGTCGCCGGTGACATCATGGAGGTGGAGCGTGACGGACTCCCTCCAGGCGACGGTCTTGACCCTGGCCAGCAGGTACCCGTTGTGCGGGCACTGGTTGCCGAAGTAGAAGAACCTGAGGCTCCTGGGCACTTGGTCCACGTCCTTGCGCCGCGACTATCGCAGGTGCGGCATACATGTCTTTCGGCTGCTGTGTCCGGGCACGTCCGGGAATGGCACAACCATTAACACCGCCGCCCGCGATGCGACGTGGCCAAGGGAGGTGAGGAGTCTGGTAAAGGGCAAGATGGGCAAGAAGTACCACTGCGACATATGCGGCCAGGAGGTCACCGTCACCAAGGAGGGCGTCGGTGTCCTCGTCTGCTGCAACAAGCCGATGAGGGAACTCTGACGGGGCTGGAGAACCGTGGAGTGGGCCCGATCGGATTTGAACCGATGACCAACTGGTCACTCAGGGACAGGTGTCCCTTATGAGCCAATCGCTCCGCCGGACTAAGCTACGGGCCCGTGCGGTCCCTCCTAAACGTCCGGCGTCTTATTATGATTTCTGGTCCGGAGCTCACACGCTGCAAGCCGCGCCAGTCAGTACTTGTACTTCCTCGCATCGACCTTCTCGACCTGCACGCCCAGGCCAAGGGTGACCCTGTTCAGGAAGTTGAAGTAGCTCGCGACGAGGTTCGCCCTGAGTATCTCCTGGTCGCTCAGCCCGGCGTCCCTGAGGTCCTTGATGTCGTCCTCGGTGACCTCCCTCGGGGCGAGGGTGAGCTTCGCGGCGTATGCGAGGAGCGCCTTCGTCCTCGGCGCCTCGTTCCTGCTGACGAACTCCGCGAGCATCTTGGTGAGCGCCTCGGGGTCCTCCTCGACCTTCTCGAGGGCCTCTGCGTGGTGGATCGTGCCGTAGGGGGACTTGTTCGCGGCCGAGACCATGACTGCTATCATCTCCCTCTCCTCCCTGGAGAGGGGGCCCTGGCCGAGCATGAGCTCGAGGTAGAGGTCGACCTGGTGGGCGAGCGCCTCAGGCTCCATGCCCTCGGCCACGAACACGTTGGCTATGTGCCCCCTCTTCTCGAGGATGCTTTCGTAGACCTGCTTCGTCCTCCCGTTGGCCTTCTTTGGGTCGACGGTCCTTATCCAAGTCATCGTCTCGCGCTCCTGTCGCACTCCTCTGATGAGCGGGCTTCGGTACGGACGACTGCCTCCTATAAGCCTTGCCATCCTGCATCTGGCCTGGTACCGCCGCCGACCAGCCCATCCCCTGGATATATATCCAGGGCACCGCCATACGAGCGCCGTGACGGAGAAGGGGAAGGCCGCGTGGTTCCTCGCCCTCCTGTCGCCTCTCACGGCGGAGGTCCTGTCGGGCTCCTCGCCCCCCCTCGAGTTCTTCGCGGGCATGGGCTTCCTCTTCCTGATTCCGATGTACGGCGGCGGCGCGCTCCTCGTCCGCGAGCTCTCGCTGAGGTGGGACAAGGGGTGGGCGACCGTCCTCCTGCTCGGCGCCGCCTACGGCATCGTCGAGGAGGGGATCGCGGTCAAGAGCTTCTTCGACCCCAACTGGGTGGACCTGGGCGACCTGGGCGCATACGGCAGGTTCCTGGAGGTCAACTGGGTGTGGACGGTGTGGCTCACGATCTTCCACACCGTCGTGAGCATCACCGTACCGATCCTCATCCTGGAGCTCTGGTACCCCCGGACGAAGCGCCAGCCTCTGCTCACCCAGAGGCAGTTCACGCTGGTCGGCCTCCTCTACGTCGCCGACATCGCCGTCTGCGCCGTGATGTTCGTGTCGCTGCAGGAATACGTCCCGCCGCCCGTGCAGTACGCGGCCTGCTTCGCCGCCGTGTACCTTCTCTGCGTCGCGGCGAGGCGCGCCCCCAAGGACCTCGTCAGCGCCCGCCACAGGTCGCCCTCCTGGTCGCCTTGGAGGTTCCTCACGGCCGGGTTCGCGTTCATGCTCCTGTCCATGGTGTTCGGGATGGGCGCCCCCGAGTCGCTCCCGCCGGCCGTGACGATAACGGTCCTGCTGCTCATCTGCGGCGCGACCCTCCTGCTCCTGCAGCACAGGGTGGGCGCGGTCGGCAACTCCGCCCACAAGGCATACTTCGCCGCGGGCCTCCTCCTGATACTGATCATCGTCGCCCCGTTCCACGAGCTGGCCGGCATGATGGGCATGTCGGCCGTGGCCGTCGCGTTCGCTGTGTTCCTCATCCTGCTGATGCGGAGGGCGAGGGCGGCCGACCTGGCAGCCCGTGCGCACGAATCTTGAACGGAGAATGGCGCCGTCGAGCGGGTTCGAACCGCTGACCTTCCGCTTAACAGGCGGACGCTCTACCGACTGAGCTACGACGGCATGCTGTGTGTCGCGCAGTTAACCTGACCGGTTAGATAAGCCTTTTGTCATGCTGCGCGGCGTGCCAGGTCCGGAGACGATGGGTCGGGGGCCGATGCCTACTCGATCGACTCCCGCAGCTCATTGACCGTGGAGCTCATGGTCTCGAGGATCTCCTTCAGGTGGTCCAGGAAGTCCTGGATCTTGTCCGTGGTCACGGCCCCGTCAGGGGATGGCTCTATGAGCCCCTCCTGCTCGAGTATCCTGAGGGAGTAGCGCACCTTGTGCTGGGGGTAGTCCAGCATCTCGGCGAGGCGGATGATCCCTATGGGCTCGTTGTCCATGATCGCCTTGAGCATGGCCACGTGCCTCTGGAGTAGGTCAATCTCGGCTTCGATCTTGCTCGTGAGGACCGACTTGCCCGTCCTTCCCTTCATCGTGATTCCTTCCTGGGCAATCAGACACCGATTGTCGTGCTACATGATAGCATTTGAATGCCTTAAACCAGGCAGTTTGAACAACATCGGTTGTAGCTCGCTTGAAATCCTTGATATAACCACGAAGGGATAACTCAGGCCGCAATGGCCGCTATCGAGGCACGCGAAGTGACGATGGATTTCGGCGGGATGAAGGCCCTCGACCGCGTCAGCCTGGAGGTGGGGAAGGGCGACGTCTTCGGCTTCTTCGGCCCCAACGGCGCGGGCAAGACCACCCTGATCAGGATACTCACGGGCCAGCTCGAGCCGACCTCCGGCACGGTGAGCGTCCTCGGGGTCGACGTGGTCAAGGACCCCATCAGGGTCAAGGAGCTCGTCGGGATCGTCCCCGAGGTCGAGAGCCCCCCGACCTACCTGACCGCCTACGAGTACATGTACTTCGTCGGGAAGGTGCGGAAGCTGGACGGCCTCGAGGAGCGGATCGACAAGTGGCTCGCCTACTTCGACCTCGAGACCAAGAAGGGAACGATCTGCAAGGACATGTCCAAGGGCATGCGCCAGAAGCTGATGCTCGCGTCCGCGTTCATGCACGAGCCAGAGCTCCTGTTCCTGGACGAGCCGTTCATCAACCTCGACCCGATCTACCAGAAGCTCCTCAGGGAGTACATCGAGGAGTACGTGGCCAAGGGGGGCACGGTGTTCCTCTGCTCGCACATTCTGGAGATCGCCGAGCGCCTCTGCAACAGGCTCGCCATCGTCAACCTGGGCAAGGTGGCGCTGCAGGGGACCAAGGCCGACCTCGTCAAGGGGGACGAGGACCTCGAGCACGTGTTCATGCGCGCGATCGGAGGCGGTCTGATACGAAGACCCTCCTGAGGCTGATGCTCAAGGAGGAGTTCAGGAGCCACGCCTCCTACTCCGGGCAGGAGCGCTTCCTGACCTTCCCCGTCTTCGTGTTCGTCATAGCGACGATCGTCGCCCTGACCCTCGACAAGACCCTGGAGACGGTGTCGCTCAGGCAGATGATGGAGTTCTCCCACCTGTCGGCGTTCATCTACGGCCTCAGCGTGGGCACGTTCGGGCTCATGGGCAGGCAGTACCTGGAGAGGCGCTACGGCAGGAGCAACTACCTCGTGGCCATGCCGTACATCCTCCCCCTGTCCTTCAAGACCACTTTCCTCGGGATCTACCTCAGGGACGCGCTGTTCTACCTGATACTGCTGCTCGTCCCGGCGACCGGGGGCCTCCTCGCGGCCGCCCCGGTCATGGGCTACTCCTACGTCAGCATCGGGCTCTTCTTCAGCGCGATACTCCTGACCTTCATGGTCGGCCTCTCCATGAGCTTCCTCGCCTCGGTCATGTACATCAGGGACAAGAGGTGGTTCGGCGCGTTCACGGCTGCCATAGCGGCGCTCTTCGTGCTCCACGGCGCCTTCGGCCTGGTGCCACTGGAGGCCGTGCTGCCCCCGCTGGGGATGCAGATGAACGTGCGCCCGTTCGCCCTCGACGGCCCCGCCGCCCTCGCGTTCGCCGCGGCCTCCGTCGCCGAGGTCGCCGCGATGACCCTCTTGGCCTACTCGCTGGTCGAGGTGAGGATCAGCATCACGTCGCAGTCGTACCCTGACCTCCTCCCGAGGTACCACGCCCGGATGGACTGGCTGAAGGGCATGGCCCGCACCCTCGTCGCGAAGGAGTTCGTCGACCTGAAGAGGAGCGGGACCGTGGCCAAGATGTCCTTCTCCTTCGTCCTGCCCCTCCTGTTCCTCTCCTTCACGACCTGGTTCGTGAACTACGGCCTCGCCATCCCGGTCGGGTTCAACACCGTCTTCTACGCGTCCATGGTGGGCTTCGTGGGGGTGATGATGTACAGCTGGCTGAACAACATAGACCTCGCCGAGTACTACTCCCTCATCCCGGTCACCGTCCCCCAGCTCATCAAGGTCAGGGTCACGGTCTTCCTGGTCCTCACCCTCGGCATATCGGCGTTCTTCGTGGTCGGCATCTCGGTGCTCAACGACGAGGTCAGGTACCTGTGGCTCGCGCTCCTGGTGATGTTCGTCACATCCCTCTACATGGTCCTGGTGCTCGCCTACCTCACCGGCCTGAGGACCAACACGTTCCTCTTCGACACGAGCGTGCTGGCCAAGTTCAGCGTCATGTCCTTCCTGCCGGACGTGTGCCTCGTGATACTCTCCTTCACCCTGAAGACCGAGTGGACCTTCGCCCTCCTGGGCCTCGCCCTGGTCCTCTCCTCCATGTTCGTCACATCGATGATACTCTACAGGGGGATCGAGTCCAAGTGGGGCAGGTCGTCCTTCACTGAGTAGCGAAGCATTATCTCCGCCCTGGGCGGTTCCCTTGGCCGGAGGGCTTCTACACCATGGATCGGGCCGTCATGTTCAGGAGGTTCCTGCACTGCCTGATGGCCCTCGCCCCGGCCTACTACTTCCTGCCGGTCGACGTGCCCGTGCTGGAGGTGCGGAGGTGGGTCCTCCTCGTGGTCTTCATCACGGCGGTGGTCCTCGTCGAGGTGGTCCGCCTGCTCATGGGGTGGGACTTCTTCGGGCTGAGGCCGCACGAGAGGAACCAGATCGCCTCGTTCGTCTGGGCCGCGGCGGGGGTCACCGCCGCGCTCTGGCTCTTCAGGGAGGACGTCGCTACCGCGGGGATCATCGGCTGGGCCCTCGTGGATCCCCTCGCGGGGGAGCTGAGGAGGAGGGACCCGCGCAGGTCGGTGTCGGTCGCGGTCCCCGTGGCCGTGTACGCCGCCCTCGCGGCGCCGGCGCTGTACGCGTGGGGTATGCTGTCGCTGCCGTCGGTCGCCCTAGTGAGCGCCGTGGGCGCCGTCGCGGCCGTGCTGGTCGAGAGGCAGAAGGTTCGCTACGTGGACGACGACTTCCTCATGGTCGTGCTGCCATGCCTCATAATGGAGGTCGTCACCTTCTGACTGCCGCGCCTGGTCAGAGCACTTCGAGCTTCCCGTACTTGCCCGCGCTGACCTGGAGCTTGTTCTTGAAGGACGAGGCCCAGCCGTTCGTTATCCGGATCTTGGAGCTGACCTGGACCTTCTCGATGTCGTCGTTCCAGAGGGTGAGGTTGACCTTGTCCCCGCTCTCGTCCTCGCCGACCGCGTCGCAGACGCGGCCGCCCGAGCCGCTCCACTTGGAGGTCCACTCCCGGGGCTCCCCCTTCTCGACGACCGTCACCGTGAGCTCGTCGACCTTCGCCTTGTCCTTCAGGTCCTTCGCCATCATTTTGACACGCTCTAGGAGCGTCCGAAGCGGGTCATCGTACTTAAACCTCGCCCCTCCCCGGGCCCCGGATTCGGTGCCCGACAGATGTGTGCCTTGCCACCGTTTCGAGGCCGTGCCAGATGTCCATCGAAACCTCCGTTTCTACTCCAATTAGCATTTTATACCCTAGATTCAGATAGGGGCCGTCCATGACTAGGATCAAGGTCATCACCGAACCGGCGGAGTTGGTTCCGATGTTCCGGGCGGTGGACACCAAGGTCAAGAGGGAGGTCCTGAAACTGGTCACCCTCGAATGGCACACGGTCAAGGACATCGAGAAGCAGTTCGGTCCTGCCGGGAAGGAGGCCCTCCTCTTCTTCGAGAAGATGAAGCTCGTCGAGACCAGGTGGCAGACCTCCGAGACGCAGCAGCCCGAGAAGGCCTATCACACCTACTACACCTCGTTCCACATAAACGCCTCGTGGCCCGTCTACGAGATAAGCGACGTACTGGCCGCGGCGGTCATGGAGGACAAGGAGTTCCTGAAGATCGAGAAGCAGATCCACGACCTCGTCGGGGCGCAGGGCAAGTTCGCCGGGGACGTCGCGGAGATCCTCGGGGTCACGTTCACGATGCTCAAGAGCCTGGTGAAGAGGAGCACCAAGCTGGACTACAGGGGACACAGGATCGAGCGCGTGAAGGAGCCGCATTAGCCCGCCGCGCACGGGGGGTGCGCACATGATAGTCGTCATGAGGCTCGGCCACCGCCCTGACAGGGACCAGAGGGTCACGACGCACGTCGCATTGACGGCGAGGGCGCTGGGGGCGGACGAGGTCTGGGTCTCCACGAAGGACCCCTCGCTCGAGCGCTCCGTCAGGGGCGTGGTCGAGCGGTTCGGGGGCGGCTTCGTCATCAAGACCGGCGTCGAGTGGCGCAAGGCCATCAGGTCCTGGGAGGGCACGGTCGTCCACCTGACGATGTACGGCGAGAGCCTCTCCGAGGCCCTCCCGACCATCCCGGACGACGACCTGATGGTCGTCGTGGGGGCCGAGAAGGTCCCCAGGGAGGTCTACGAGATGGCGCACAGGAACGTGTCGGTGGGGAACCAGCCGCATTCCGAGGTCGCCGCGCTCGCGATATTCCTCGACAGGCTCAAGGGCGGGAAGGCGGTCGAGAGGGACATGAAGGGGAGGATGAGGATCGTCCCCAACCCGAGGGGGAAGACGGTAGTTGACGGACGCGAAGGCAAGGCCCGTGAAGGTGCCAAGCGCTGAGGAGTGCCTCAGGATCCTCGCGCAGAGCGGCTGCAGCGAGTCGGTCCAGCAGCACTGCGTCGCCGTCGCCCGCCTCGCCGTGAAGATCGCGAGGAGGTGCGGGGCGGACGTCGAACTGGTCCAGGCCGGTGCCCTCCTCCACGACCTCGGCCGCTGCAAGACGCATGGCATGGCCCACGCCGTCGAGGGGGCCAGGATGGCCGCGGACATGAAGCTGCCCCCGGCGCTGGTCAAGATCATCGAGAGGCACATCGGCGGGGGCATAACTAGGGCGGAGGCCGCCAAGCTGGGCCTCCCGAAGAAGGACTTCGTCCCCCGCACCCTCGAGGAGAAGGTGGTGGCCCACGCCGACAACCTCACCGCCGGGGCCAGGCGGGTGTCCATCGGCGAGACGCTCTCGGGGCTCGTGCGCAGGAGGATGAGCGAGCCTGCCGAGCAGATACTGCACCTCCACCGGGAGCTGTCCGAGGTCTGCGGCTGCGACGTCGACGAGATACCCTGACCGCAGGTCATCCAGGGTGGCGGTACCTCGGGTATTTCCCGTCCCTGTGGGCGTCGCGGAGCTTGTGGTACTCCTCCGCATTCCTCTTCGCCGCCTCCATGAGCGTCGGGTCGTTCTCCTTGACGACCTTCGCGGGCACGCCGACGACCAGGCTGCCCGGCGGCACCTTCATTCCCGACTTGACCAGGGCGTTGGCGCCTATGACGGAGCCCGAGCCCACCTCGGCGCCGTCCAGCACGGACGAGTTCATGCCGACTATGACGTAGTCGCCTATCCTCGCGGCGTGTATGATCGCCCCGTGCCCGATGGAGACGTTCCTCCCGACGATGGTGGGCTTCCCGGGGTTGCCGTGTATCTGGCAGTGCTCCTGGACGCTGGAACCCTCGCCGATCCTGACGGGGGACAGGTCCCCCCGGATGACGGCGTACGGCCAGACGCTGCAGCCCTTCTCGATGACCACGTCGCCCACTATGACGGCCTCTGGAGCTACGTAGCACGATGAGTCGACGATGGGTCCTGACACGGACCGCTTGAGGGCGGTCGCGACGATAAAACCTCCGCCTCAGGCTTCCTTCTTCTCCGTCTTCGGCTTCGACCCCCTCTTGAGGGCCACGCGCTTCGGGAAGTACTTCAGTATCACGATGTCGCCTACGGACCCGATCCACCTGAAGGGGACGTTGACCGACTTGGACCCCTCGACGAGCAGCGGGTTCGTCTGGCTGATGAACAGTCCCTGGACCTTGTTCTCGTCCACCTCGACGACCAGGTTGGAGATGTTCCCCAGGTATATCCCCTGGTTCGTGTAGACCTGCAGACCAATCATATCAGAAGCTTCGGTGAGCATCCTGCATCCCTGCGACCGTATCGCAATCCTGTCTTTAAATAGTTTTGTTTGAGCCAGATTGCCGCTCCCAAGACTACGTCTTGGGTCCCGGGACGCACATGTTCGACGCAATAGTTAAGTACGGAGGCAGCAATCGGTAGTGCGTAATAAAGGCACAAGCGTGCAATTCCGGTGGAACCGATGTCTGAGCTCGATGAGATAAGACAGAGGAAGTTGCAGGAGATGATGAGGATGGCAGGCTCGGCCCCGTCAGGGGGCAACGGATTCCCAGATTCGCCAGTGGTAGTGACAGATTCCGATTTCGAGGAGACGGTCGGCAAGTACCCCTACGTGGTAGTGGACTGCTGGGCGCCGTGGTGCGGCCCGTGCAGGATGCTTTCGCCGACCGTGGACGCCATGGCCAAGGACTACAAGGGCAAGGTCGTCTTCGCCAAGCTGAACACGGACGACAACATCGCCGTCGCCAGCAAGTTCAGGATCATGAGCATCCCCACGCTGCTCTACTTCAGGGACGGCAAGCTCGTCGACAAGTCGGTCGGCGCCCTGCCGAGGCCCATGCTCGAGTCGCAGGTGAACAAGCACCTGCAGTGATTCACGATAAACCCCATAGTCCCCACTTCCCCCACTTTTTCTGTTTCGCTGTCCAGCGAAGGCCCTGCAAAGAAACAAATCGTCCGTGGCCCATGCGTGTACGATACCGATGGACTTCGTGACGACCGTCGCCTACGACGGCGCCTACCCCGCCCGGCTGGACTGCCAGAACGGCATGTCGGTGCAGTACTCCGCCCCGGTGGAACTCAGAGGGATGAAGGGGCCGATGACCCCGGAGGACGCCTTCGTCGGGGCCGCGAACATGTGCTTCCAGATCGTGTTCGGGCCCGTGGCCGAGGGCCTGGGGCTGAAGTTGCTGGCCTACCGGTGCAAGGCGGTGGGCGACCTCCAGACCGTGGACGGTTTCAAGAGGTTCGTGAGGATCACGCTGTACCCCGAGGTGCGGTTCGCCGAGGGCTCCAAGGTGGAGAACCTCCAGAAGGCCGTCGAGGGGACGAAGAAGAGGTGCCTCGTCACGAACTCGATGTCGTGCGAGGTCGTCGTTGAGCCCAAGGTGTTGTGAGGTCCCGTCCATGTGCAGGATGCTTGGTGTGGTGTTCCGGGAGAGGCCGAGGCTGGACGCCTTCAGGGACCTCCAGCACGTGGCCGAGGTCGGCCCCGTTCCCGACCAGGGCGACGAGCCGCCGGGGCACAGGGACGGATGGGGCATCGCCTCGTTCATGGCGGGGTCCCCCAGGTACGTCGGCAGGAGCGAGAGGCCGATGCACATGGACCCGTCCTACGACTCGGCGCTGATCGACGTCGCGGCCCTCGATGGCCCCAACATAGCGATCGCCCATGCGCGGCGCGGCTCCGAGGGCTCGCGCTCGATGGCCAACACGCACCCTTTCATATCCGACGGGGTGGTCTTCGCGCACAACGGCACGGTCAAGTCCTTCCAACCCCAGACCACTAGGCAGGCGAAGGGGCAGACCGACAGCGAGAGGCTGTTCATGGCCCTCCTCGACAGGGTCGACGAGAAGAAGGGGGTGGGCGAGGCGCTGAAGTCCCTCGTCCGCGAGGACGTGAAGGGGCGTGAGTACACCGCGCTCATTCTGATGGTCTCCGACGGCAGGGCCCTCTACGGGTACCGTGGCTACGCGGAGGAGAGGAACGCGTGGTACTACGCCCTCAAGGTCTCCCAGTGCGAGGGCATCGTGACGCTCTTCCAGGAGACCGTGCAGGGCTACGCGGGCGACGTCATCGAGGTCCCCAACGGCGGGCTGGTCAAAGTGACCCTGGACCTCGGGGTGTCTTACGAACGCGTTCTCTAGGCCTCGGACTTCCTGGCCGCCAACCTTATCGCGTCGGTGACGCTGTCGCGGGGCATGATCGTCGCGATGGGGAGGTCCACGACCTTCTCTATGGTCGCGCTCACGATCGGGGCGCACACGACCGCGACCGCCCCGTCCCTCTCTGCCCTTATTGCCGCGACTATGGCGTCCTCCACGGTCGATGCGGGGTACTCCCTCACGCGCACCGTCCCGTCCCCGATGGAGACGGACCTCTCCTCCACCTCGTCGAGCACGTGGCGGGCCGCGATGACCGCGATGAAGTTGCCCGCCCTCAGCCCCTCGGCCTCCCTGACAGCCCCCACTATCCTCCTCAGGATCCCGAGGCTCGGGGACCGGTTCTCGGTGGTGATCTTGTAGAGTGTGCTGGGGGATACATCGGCCCTCTTGGCGAGTTCCTGCACCGTCATCCCGAGCTCGTCGAGCGCCGCTTCAAGCGCCTCCTTGAAAGCCTCGTCCGACTTCATGGCCCCTGCGATGATTTTCCTAGATGCATCCTTCATGTTTCCGATATATGCAAATACCTGCCCATATATTTATACAATTGTATCAATCATCTGCCGTCATTCTGCAAAGGGTTTAATACGCCGCGGTCGCTGACGTTGCACACAGGGGAGCATCATGGACCGGAAGATAGTCATTCTGACAGTAGCCGTCGTGGCCGCGGTAGTGCTTGCTGGAGTCGCGACAGCCCTCTACTTGAACCGCGCCTCGGGCGACGACAGCGTCGGCTACGTGAACATGGCCCCGAGCCTGATGGAGGGATGGCTCGCAGGGAACCAGTCCGATGCGTACATAGCATGGGAGCCGTACGTCTCCTCATCAGTCGTGTCCGGCACGGGCAGGGTGATCATGTGGACGAACGAGATCATGCCGAACCACCCGTGCTGCGTGGTCGCCGTCTCCGAGGACTTCCTGGCCCGGGAGGGCGGCCAGGACCTCGCAGCGAGGTTCCTCAAGGCCCACATCGAGGCGAACAGGTGGATGGCGGAGGCGATGGCCGATGAGGGGAGCGCCAACTACTCGCTCCTGCTCAACATGTCCGCCGCCTTCACGCTCCGGACCCCTGAGGTGGTCGAGGAGGCTCTCGGCCACGTCGAGTACGGTTACGAAATGGAAGCGGACTTCCTCTCCGCGCTCAAACAGTTCACCGACATGTACGTGGATACGAACATCATATCCAACGAGACGCTCTCGGACCTCGGTTTCGGCAACGTCAGCGATTTCATCGAGGACTTCGTCGACGAGTCGCTCCTGGAGGTCGCAGGCGACGTTCAGCCGAGCGGCGCGATCCTCAACCCCGCGGACGAGGACGCGATCAGGCTGGGCTACCTCTCTGGGGACATACACCAGTTGGCCCAATTCATCGCCCAGAACAAGACCGTAGGGGGAGGCGAGAAGAACCTGTTCGAGGTCTACGGCCTCAATGTGGACCCGCTCCCTCCCTATCTGAACGGAGGCGTCCTGATGGACGGCTTCTCCCTGGGCGACATCGACGTCGGCTACCTGGGCGCCCCGCCCGCGATCCAGAAGCACGCCAACCTTGGCGTGTCGGTCAAGATCATAGCGCAGGCCAACTCGGAGGGGAGCGGCATAGTGGTGCACGCGGACAGCGACATCCACACCCTGGAGGACCTGATAGGTAGGACGATCGCCACGCCGGGAGAGGCCACCATCCAGCACCTGCTGCTGAAGATAGCCCTCAGCCGCGAAGGGATCCCCTTCTTGAAGGCGTGAGGCACCAAACCTCTATCTCCGGAAAAGTCATTGGTGAGCGCGATGCCGCGTGGGCGAGCGATGCTGGTGAGGGTCAGGGACTCAGTCGCGGCGAACTGGGTGAGGCTGGTCCTCGGCATCATCTCGATAGTCGCCTTCATAGCGACTTGGGCGATAGTGTCCGACTACCTCGCGGACACGGACAGCGACAAGTCGGAGTACCTGCCAGGCCCCGGGGCCGTCGCCGAGGCGTTCGTGAAGTCCTTCCTGGAGCCGGTCCCCGGGTTCGACGACATCAGGATGGGCGACATGGTCGCCTCCAGCCTGATCCGCGTTTTCTGGGGGTTCCTGCTGGCCCTGGCCGTGGCGCTGCCATTGGGACTGACGATGGGCTACTACAGGGCCGCCGACGCGATGGGCAGGCCGCTCGTCGAGATCTTCAGGCCGATCCCGCCGCTGGCGTGGGTGCCAGTGTTCATGATGGTCTTCAGGAGCTTCTGGGGACCGGTGAGCATAGTCTTCATCGGGGCGTTCTTCCCGATACTCCTCAACGTGGTCTTCGGGGTGAGGAGCGTCGACCCGCGGCTGATCGACGCCGCGAGGACGCTCGGGGCCAGGAGGGGCGCCCTGTTCATGAAGGTCGTCATCCCGACCATAATCCCGTACCTGATGACCGGCATCAAGGTGGGCCTCGGAGTGGGGTGGATGTGCGTCGTCGCAGCGGAGATGATGCCCATCCAGGGCGGGATCGGGGTCGGGTACTACGTGTGGGCCTCGGCCTTCAGCTACAGCATGTACGACTACACCTACGCGACGATGCTGGTGATCGGCCTGCTCGGAGTGCTCACGACGGGAGTCGCCGAGGTCCTCGAGAAGAGGGTCTCGAGATGGATGGGGATGCGATGACCGCCTGCATAGAGGTCCGAGGCCTGTCGAAGGTCTTCGTCAAGGGCAAGCGCGAGGTGGTCGCCCTCGACGGTCTCGACTTCGAGGTGGCAGATGCGGAGTTCGTCTGTCTGCTCGGCCCTTCCGGGTGCGGGAAGACGACGGTGCTCAGGATCGTGGCCGGCCTCGAGATGGCCACAAAGGGCGATGTCCTGGTCCACGGGAAGAAGGTCGTATCGGCGGGGCCGGAGCGAGGCATGGTGTTCCAGGAGTTCGCCCTGTTCCCCTGGCGCACGGTCCGCAAGAACATCGAGTTCGGCCTCGAGGTGAGAGGGGTGCCCGAGGCGGAGAGGCACGCGCTCTCCTCGAAGCTGGTGGACCTGGTCGGCCTGGAGGGGTTCGAGGACGCACACCCCGACGAGCTCTCCGGCGGCATGAGGCAGAGGGTGGGGATCGCGAGGGCGCTGGCGAACGAGCCCACCGTGCTCCTGATGGACGAGCCGTTCGGCTCTCTGGACGCGCAGACGCGGAACCTGATGCAGAAGGAGCTGCTGAGGATATGGTCGGCCACGAGGAAGACGGTCCTCTTCGTGACCCACTCCGTCGACGAGGCCGTGTTCCTCGCCGACAAGATCATGGTCATGACGGCCAGGCCAGGGCGGATAAGGGAGACCATCCCGGTGTCGCTGCCCCGGCCGAGGGACCGCACCAGCGCGGAGTTCATAGCGGTGAGGGGGAAGGTCCTCGCCGAGCTCGACGAGGAGTTCGAGAAGGCCAGGGAGAAGGAGCTCTCCCCGGAATGACCGTGTGCGGCGAATAAAGCATAATGCTTACATAATATCCAATCCATTTAGCGGGCCATGAGCTTCGAGCTAAATGTCGTCAGCAACACGCCCCTCACGCCGCTGAACGACATAGACGAGGTCGCCATCCTGTTCCTCAACCAGGTCGGGTACTTCCAGAAGGGCTACGGCCCCAAGACCGACGTCACGGACATCAGGGACAGCGTCCCCTACAGGCTCATGGTCGACCACTTCCTGGCGAGGATGGACAAGGCATGGGTCGTCGAGGACCTCGCCACGTCCCTCGGGACGACCAAGGCGACGGTCTACAGGCACATCAACAAGCTGAAGGGCTTCGACATCCTCGAGGAGATGAACGTCGAGCAGCCCGACGGCTCAAGGAAGAAGGGCTATCGGATAAGGTACGGCAACCTGAGCAAGGCGTGGAACTTCACGGAGGCGCACGTGCAGGTCGCGATGGAGAACTACCGCAAGACGGTGGACCACCTGCAGGAGCTGGCCTCCAAGAGAGGTGAGAAGCATGGCAAAAAGAGATGACGCGATCGTGCTGACCCCTGGCTCGCTGTACAGGGTCAGGAGCCTGGAGTCGAGGGAGAAGCCGCTCGAGACGATAGGGGTGTTCAAGGGCTACGCGGCGGTGGCCCACGACACGGCCATCGTGATGGAGGTCGAGCTCTCGACCGGCGGGAGCAAGGAGAGGTTCATGCGCCTGATCCCGTCGCACATGGTCATCTCCATCGACGTCCTCAAGGCGGAGAAGGAGGAGGAGCAGAAGGAGAAGGACAGCAACGCTGTCTACTTCGGATGACCTCTCGGGGACATGATCGTCAAGCTCAGCCCGACCGAGATGAGGATACTGAAGATTCTCCAGGACTGGTACCCGGTCACGGTCGAGGAGATCAGGGAGGAGCTCAGGATGAGGGAGGACACCCTCCATAGGGCCCTCAAGTCCATGGTGGTAAAGGGGGTCGTCGCCCTCGAGCCGCTGAGCGACAAGACCTACGTGAGGCTCCTCATGTCTGACGTGAGCGTCGCCCCCAAGGGTAGGAGGCCGAAGACGGGGGACGGGCCCGAGGACTTCTACGACGCGCTGGTGTACCAGTGAGGGCCGGGCGGGCCGATAAGTAGATATCCGGACTGATTTCTAGGAGCGGGCGTGGGCTACTACGACGAGTTCATCCAGGCCATCGTCTCGGGCGATGTGACGACCAGGGACGCCGTCCTGCGGCTCAAGGCGAGGCTGTGCAGGAGGCACGGCCTGTCCAGGGTGCCCACCAACTACGAGATACTCGCCCATGTCCCCGAGGGGCTGAGGGAGGTCGTCGAGCCCCTCCTGAGGAACAAGCCCGTCAGGACGATCAGCGGGGTCGCCCCCGTCGCCGTGATGACGAGCCCGTACGAGTGCCCCCACGGCAGGTGCTCGTACTGCCCGGGGGGCGTCGCGAACAACAGCCCCCAGTCCTACACGGGCAGGGAGCCGGCCGCGCTCCGCGCGGCCATGAACGACTTCGACCCGCACAGGCAGACCTCGTCGCGGCTGGAGCAGCTCAGGGCAATCGGCCACAGGACCGACAAGGTCGACCTCATCGTCATGGGCGGGACGTTCACATCGAGGCCGGAGGACTACCAGGAGTGGTTCGTCAAGCGCTGCTTCGACGCGATGAACCGGCAGGAGTCGCGGGACATAGCCGCAGCGCACTCGCTGAACGAGGCCGCTCCGTCCAGGTGCGTCGGGCTCACGGTCGAGACGCGGCCGGACTGGTTCGCCGCCGATCAGATAGACACCTCCATGCGCCTCGGCGCCACGAAGGTGGAGTTCGGGGTCCAGATACTGGACGACGCGGTCCTGGACGGCGTGAAGCGCGGCCACCGCGTCGATGCGGTGGTCGAGGCGACTGCGAGGGCGAAGGACGCGGGGCTCAAGGTGTGCTACCACGTCATGCCCGGCCTCCCGGGCAGCTCCCGCGAGAAGGACCTCGCCTCATTCGCCAGGATGTTCGAGGACCCGAGGTTCCGGCCGGACATGCTCAAGATATACCCGACGCTCGTGGTCAAGGGGACCGGGCTCCACGGCCAGTGGGAGAGGGGCGAGTACGCGCCGCTCTCGGTCGAGGAGGGCGTCTCCCTCCTCGCCGAGATGAAGTCCATGGTCCCTCCCTACGTCAGGATACTCAGGATCCAGAGGGACATCCCCGCGCACCTCATCGAGGCCGGCATCAGGAAGGGGCACCTCAGGGAGCTCGTCGCAGAGAGGATGTCCGCTGAAGGACGGGCCTGCGGATGCATCCGCTGCCGCGAGGTCGGGCACCTCGGAGTGGACGCCTCCGACAGGGCGACGGAGCCCGGCCTGCGCTCCGTGGCATACGACGCCTCCGGGGGCAGGGAGGTGTTCCTCTCGTTCGAGTCGGAGGGCAGGGGCTCGCTGGTCGGCTACGCCAGGCTGCGGCTCCCTGGCGGGGGATCGGACCATGCCTTCGTGAGGGAGCTCCATGTCTACGGCCAGATGGTCCCGATCCACGGGGAGCCCGGCGCCAAGTGGCAGCACCGCGGCTTCGGAGAGCGCCTGCTGGCCGAATGCGAGCGTCTGGCGTCATCCGAGGGTCGGCCGGAGCTCAGGGTCACCAGCGGCGTGGGCGTCAGGGGCTATTACCGGGCCCTGGGGTACGAGAGGCGGGGCCATTACATGGCCAAGCCGCTCGGCGGGCCATGACCCGACGCTATGATTATATGAGTAGAACCTTTATCGCATAAGCGACTCAGAAAGGGGGTACTGTTTGGCCTGTCTGAAATGTGGCACCATGACCGAGGACGGCGCCCTCCTCTGCGAGAACTGCGCCGACGAATCCATCATGGACCCCAGGTTCTTCATCAATCCTTCACTCATAGGCAGGAGCGTGTTCACGAGGCTCAGGTCCGAGGGGTCGGGAGCCGCCGCCCTGGGACCGGTGGCCGGCCCCGACGTCTCGTTCATCGCCTCCTCGGACCTGGATAGGGCGGTCAGGGACGCCGTCGTCACCGCAATGGGGCCGGAGGAGGCCAGGCCGTTCTGCGACAGGTGCAACACCATCCTGTCGCACCTGGGCGTGCCCCTGAAGTTCGACGACCGCGTGATGCTCCTGACCGACGACTCCGCGGCGACCATATCGACGATAGTCCAGAGGGTGAACGCGGTCGACGCTGCGCACCCCGGTTGCGGCCCGACGGACCTTTACCTGCGTATGGGAATGATCTACTGGTGCGCCCACCACAGCGTGCTCCTGAGGGCCGCGCCGAAGCGGTGGGCCGCCAGGAAGCGCGAGGAGTTCTACGGCAAGGCCAGGGACTACCTGTCGAAGGTCCCCGAGAACGACGACCTGCGGTCGATCGCCGAGTACGACCTTGGCGTCCTCGGGGTCGGGGCGCGTGACTGGGATGCAGCGCGGGACCACCTCACCAAGGCCCTCTCGCACTTCGCCGGGGACCTCAGCATCATCGAGCACCTCGCGAGGGCGCACCTCGAGCTGGGGAACTCGATGGACGCGATGGCCAGGATAGATGAGGCGCTGGCTTCCGCCGACGTCCCGCGGCTGTGGGTCCTCAAGGGCGAGCTGCTCGAGAACATGAACATGCTCCAGGAGTCGCTGGAGTGCTACAGCAGGGCCCTGACGCTGGACCCGAGGTACATGGACGCGCACGACCACATCATCGCGGTCCTCAGGGGACTGGGGAGGATGGAGGAGGCCTCCCTCGCCGAGCGCCAGCGCGCCATGGCGAAGACCCCAGACCTGGACCAGAAGGTCGCCGACCTGATCAACGAGCTGAAGAAGGCGTCGGCCGAGGTCGCCGCGCCCCACGTCAAGCACCCCCCGCGTCCCGTGCCGACTCACGAGGCTCCGAAGGCAGAGGAGCCAGTGTCGTACCCGATAGAGCTGGCCAAGGAGGCGCTCAGGTCGGGCAACTACGACTCCGCCATCCAGATGTCCGAGCAGATCCTCAGGGAGGACCCGGACTCGCGCGAAGTCCAGCTGATGCTCATCGAGTCCCTGGTCGCCACAGGCGACCTCGCGAGGGCCTCGTCCGCCGTCCGCTCGTTCTACGAGAAGAACCGCGAGGACCCCCACGCCTGGTACTGGCGGGGCGTCGTCGCCGACAGGGAGGGCAAGTGGGGCGCGGCCGTCCAGTACTTCTCCAAGTCGGTCACCCTCGACCCGTCCTACATCGGCTCGTGGCTCGCGATGGGCGACCTCCTTCTCAAGAACGACAAGGTCAGCGGAGCCGATGAGAGCTACTCGCGCGTGCTCCAGATGGACGGCGCCAGCCCGCAGGCATGGCTCGGCAAGGCCAAGGCAATGCACAAGCTGGGCAGGTGGGGAGCCGCGATCCAGTGCATGGACAAGTACAACATGCTGGCGCCTCGGGACAAGGACGCGTGGCTCCTCAAGGCCGACCTGCTCTTCGAGAAGGAGAAGCACAGGCGCGCCGTCGAGGCCTACGACAAGTTCCTCGAGCTCGACCAGGACGACTCGTACGCCCTCGGCAGGAAGGGGATAGCCCTCAACGCCCTGGGGATGACGGACGAGGCGAGGAAGTGCCTCGAGGAGGCCGTCAGGCTGGACCCGGCGAACAGGGACGCGGCGAAGTGGCTGAAGCTGCTCGTCGAGGAGGGCGGGGCCTGATGGTCGAGCTGGACAAGATCCTCAGCGAGCGCTCGGACGAGCGCATCCTCTCGTCCGTGGCGTCGCTCCCGGACCAGGAGTTCGGCTCCCTGGTCGAGAAGATCCTGGGGTACCTCGAGCTCAAGACGCTCCGCAGCCGGCCGCGGGGCACGTTCATCATCGCGGACTGCGAGCACAGGCCGGACGGCAGGAAGTACGCCGTGTTCTTCTCCAGGAGGGACGAGGCCATCGTCAGGGGCGACGTGGAGAGCCTGACCTCCTACATGGAGAAGACGGGCTCCGACAGCGCCCTCGTGCTCACGGTGAGCGTGGTCGCCCCGGAGGCCCAGGCCTTCCTGAACAAGCGCGGCATCGGGTTCGCGGACGGGCCCAAGCTCGCAGCGCTCCTCCGCAGGTTCGACCTCGACAAGGCCGTGGTCGGCTACGCGGACTCCAAGAAGGCGGAGGTCCCGCTCGAGCCGGAGCGCGCCAAGGCCGCCGGGGCGAGGCTCGAGGACGCGATGCGCACCGGCTACGACGCCCTCTCCTCCAAGGACCTCATGCGGGCGCTGGAGGCCTTCGACCTGGCGATATTCCTCGACGACACCTACGACGTCTCCTGGAGGCTCAAGGGCAACACGCTGGACGAGATGGGCTACCACGAGCAGGCGCTGGAGTGCTACAAGCGCGCACTGGAGCTCCTCCCCGAGGGCGAGGAGACATGGTACTCCCTCGGGAACTGCTTCTACGCGCTCGGCCGGTTCAACGAGGAGATCATGTGCTACGACAAGGCGCTCTTCTACAACCCCACGCTGCAGAAGGCGCTGATCAACAAAGGCTCCACGCTCCACAGGCTCGGCCGCTACCAGGAGGCCCTCGACACATACGACAAGGTCCTCAAGATCAACTACAGGCTCGAGAAGGTCCACAACAACAAGGGCGCCACGTTCCACGCGATGGGGCGGGGCCCGGAGGCGCTCGACTCGTACAACAGGGCCATCGAGCTGAAGCACGACTACGTCGAGGCATGGGTCAACAAGGGCAACCTCCTCTACGAGCTCGCCCGGTACGACGAGGCCCTCGAGGCGTTCTCCCAGGTGACCGGGTTCAGGCCGGAGTACCCCAAGGGCTGGTACCTGCAGGGCCTGGTGCTCCGGAAGCTCGGCAGGGCCGTCCAGGCCAAGGCCGCGTTCGAGCAGGCCATAAGGCTCGACCCCGACATGGTCGAGGCTAGGAGGGCGCTTGAGGAGGAGTCCAAGAAGGTCGCGGACAGGTTCGTCGAGGTCCCGAGGCTCGTCAAGGACATCTTCGCCAGGCGCCCGGAGGAGGAGGAGCCGCCTCCTCCCCCGGAGGAGGAGCCGCCGGCGCCCATGGTGGCGGAGGACGAGGTCGCCAGGGACCGGGAGCAGAGGGTCGAGGCCATCGCCGAGGAGCTCTACGGCGACCGGGCCGAGCTGCTCCTGCTCCTCGGTCGGTTCGACGAGGCCTTCGACTTCCTTGGGAAGTCGCTCAGGCTCGAGGGCGAGAGCGCGCCCCTCCTCACCGCCGCCGGCAACGTGCTGTACCGGCAGGGGAAGCGCGACGCGGCGATCAAGTCCTTCGAGCACGCCGTCGCGGCCGACCCGTCGTACGTGCCGGCCCTGATCAACCTGCACACCGCCCTGGTCGACTCGGGGGAGTGGGACAGGGCGAACCAGGTGGGCGACTCCCTCAGGCGCTCGGACGCCGGATGGCAGGGCCACGCGCTGGCATCGCTGGCCTCCAGGCACAGGAAGGACTACCCGAGGGCCATCGAGGACGCCGAGAACGCCATCGCCGCGGACAACCTCTCCATGCTCATGAACTACAGGGGGCTGCTGAAGCTCGAGGCGGACGACCTCGCCGGCGCGGGGGAGTCCTTCGAGCGAGCGAAGTCCATGGCCCTGGACCCGTCCGAGGCCCACAACAACTCCGGCCTGGTCCTGTACAGGAAGGGGGACGTCGAGGCGGCGAGCCTGGAGTTCGACAGGGCGATAAGGATGGCCAAGGCCAACGCCGCGGCGTGGAATAACCGGGGCTGCGTCCTCTACAAGATGGACAGGCTGCGCGAGGCGGTCGCCTGCTTCGAGGAGTCGATCCTCATATCGCCCACCACCGTCGCGGCGAACAACAAGGGGTTCAGCCAGCTCACCCTCGACTCCCTACCGGAGGCCCTCGCCTCCTTCGACCACTCGCTGAAGCTCGGGGAGACGGCGGAGGCATACAACAGCAGGGGCATCGTGCTGCTGAGGATGGGCCAGGTGGAGGAGTCCCAGGCGGCCTTCAGGGAGGCGCTGAGGCTCTCGCCCGTGTTCAAGGACGCCCTCTCCAACCTGAAGAGGGCGGAGTCGCTCAGGCCGCTCCCGAGGCCCCCGGAACCGGAGTCGGGGCCCAAGGCCCCGCCGAGGATGGAGGTCGTGGGCGGGAAGGAGCCGTCCTCCGTGAAGTTGTCCGACCTCACCCTCCAGAACCTGAGGGGGAAGCGGAAGTCGGAGCTCGAGGCGATGTGCGAGTCCGTCGGCGCGAGCCCGAGGGGCTCGAAGACGGAGCTCATCAACCGCCTGCTGAGGACGAGGAAGCAGCTCGAGAAGTGAGCAGGGCTCCCGCTCTGCCGTGTCTCAGTCATGCCGTCGGCCGGCGCCCTTCAGGCTATGTTCATGACGACTACGTCACGGACCGCCTTCATCTCGCTGAAGGGCAGTATGAGCCTTCCCTGAGCGTCCGTCTTGAAGAGCCTCGGCTCGACCTCCTCCGCCGGGATCACGAGGACGTTCTGCAGCTCGCCGGACTTCGTGTCGATCAGGAAGTTCTCAATCATTCCGAGTATCTGGCCGTCGTTGGTCATCACGGTTTTGCCCTTCAGCTCGGTGATGAATTTCCGCATTGACATCCCATCTCCAGCTATCTGTAGTAGCTGAGGCCATTATCATCTTTGCTCTTCTTAGACGTTGCGGTCTTGATCTCCTGGGCCTGCGATTCGTAGTACTTCATGGTGTCCTTGTCGGTCGACGGCCTCACTGTAGCGAGCGCGCGCTCGAAGTGCTCCATGGTCACCTTCGAGGCCTTCTTCGACTGCCTGAGGGCGCCGAGCGCCGCCTCGCGGCAGAGGTTCTCGATGTCCGCGCCGACGAATCCCTCGAGCCTCTCCGCCAGGACGCCCAGGTCAACGCCCTCGAGGGGCATCCCCTTCGTGTGGACCTCCAGGATCTTCAGCCTGCTGGGCCTGTCGGGGACGGGCGTGAGCAGCAGCTTGTCGAACCTGCCTGGCCTGAGCAGCGCCGGGTCGACGATGTCCGGGCGGTTCGTCGCCGCGATGACGAACACGTTCTCCATGTCCTCCAGCCCGTCCATCGACGTGAGGAGCTGGTTGACGATCCGCTCCGTCGCACCGGAGTCGTTGCGCCCGCCCCGCCTCGGGGCGATGGCGTCGATCTCGTCGAGGAACACGATGCACGGCGAGACCTGCTTCGCCTTCTTGAATATCATCCTGACGGCCTTCTCGCTCTCCCCGACCCACTTGGACATGATCTCCGGGCCCTTGATGGGGATGAAGTTAGCCTTCGACTCGTTGGCGATCGCCCTCGCGATGAGGGTCTTCCCGGTGCCGGGCGGGCCGAAGAGCAGGACCCCCCTCGGCGGCCTGATGCCCAGCCTCCTGAACGACTCGGGGTCCTCCAGCGGCAGTTCGATCGCCTCGTGCAGGTCCTTCTTGACATGGTCGAGCCCGCCCACGTCCTGCCAGGTCGTCTTCGGTATCTCGACGAGGACCTCCCTCATCGCGCTGGGCTCGATCTCCTTCAGCGCGTCCGAGAAGTCCGCCGAGGTGACCTTCATCTTCTCGAGGAGCTCGGCGGGTATCGGCTTGCCGAGGTCTATGTCGGGGAGGTACCTCCTCAGGGCCCTCATGGCCGCCTCCCGCGCGAGCGCGGCCATGTCCGCGCCCACGAACCCGTGAGTGGACTCCGCGATCCTCTCGACCGCGATGTCCTCCGCGAGGGGCATGCCCCTCGTATGTATCTGGAATATCTCCTGTCTCCCCGCCACGGTCGGGACGCCTATCTGTATCTCGCGGTCGAACCTTCCCGGCCGCCTGAGGGCGGGGTCTATGGCGTCCTCGCGGTTGGTGGCTGCTATCACAATGACGTTGCCCCTCGTCGTGAGCCCGTCCATCAGCGTCAGGAGCTGGGCGACCACCCTCCTCTCGACCTCCCCGTGGACCTCGTCCCTCTTAGGGGCGATGGAGTCGAGCTCGTCGATGAATATCACGGACGGGGCGTTCTTCTCGGCCTCGGTGAAGATCTCCCTGAGGCGCTCCTCGCTCTGGCCGTAGAACTTCGACATTATCTCCGGGCCCTGTATGGAGAAGAAGTTGGCCCCGGCCTCGTTGGCGACCGCCCTGGCGATTAGGGTCTTGCCGGTGCCTGGCGGGCCGTACAGCAGGACGCCCTTGGGCGGGTCTATGCCGAGGCGCGTGAATACCTCGGGGTGCTTGAGGGGGAGCTCTATCATCTCCCTGATCCTCTGCAGCTCGTCCTCGAGCCCTCCGATGTCCTCGTAGGTGACGGAGGGCCTCGCCAGCTCCGTCACCTCCACCGGCTCGGTCTTGACCGACAGCTCCGTCGACTCGGAGACCTGGACGATCCCGTTGGGGGCCGTGGACGCGACCACGAAGGGCAGGAACCCGCCCATGAGCGCGATGTTGGGGATGATTATCTCGTCCCCCTTGACCAGGGCCCTGTTCAGGAGGCCCTTCTTGAAGAGCCCCTCGACGCCCTGGCCGAACCTCACCCTCTTCCCCGAGGGTATCTTGGGGGCCACGACGACCTTCTGGGCGGCCTGCGCCTCGGCCTTCCTGACCACGACGTTCTCGCCGATGGAGACCCCGGCGTTGCCCCTGATCATGCCGTCGACCCTGATTATGCCCTTGCCCTCGTCCTCGTGGGCCGCCCTGAAGACCTTCGCCGCGGTCTTCTTGCCGCCGGTTATCTCTATTATGTCCCCGACGTCGGCGCCCAGCTCCTTCCTCGTGAACGAGTCTATCCTGGCCCTCCCGAGGCCCACCTCGGACTGGTGGTGGGCCCGGGCGACCCTCAGGGTGATGCCTTCCGCTTGTTTCTTGGCCATCTGACCGCCAAATCAGTCACCCTGCGGAAAAACGTTTGGGAGGGAGGGCGGCCGCCGTGCTGACATTCGACAGTGGAGGTGCCGCCGGAAACGATGTTCGAGATGTGCCGCAGCATATGGGCCAGCATTCGGAGGGACGCCCCGGAGGCCCGAATCGGCCGGGCGGGGCGCGGGTTGCTCAGAAAGCATTAAAAAAGCCCCACCCATACAAAACGACGCGAGGCTTCAGGATGCACGAGGTACGTTTCCACGGCCGCGGCGGGCAAGGCGCGGTCATGGCTGCACAGGCACTCGCGAGCGCAGCACACCAGGAGGGCGGCTATGCGACCGCCTTCCCGTTCTTCGGGGCCGAGAGGCGAGGCGCCCCAGTGCTCGCGTTCACGAGGATTGACAAGGGCAGGATATACCGCAAGACCCAGGTCTACGAGCCCGACATCGTCGTCGTCCTCGACGAGTCGCTCATCGACGTCGTCAACGTAGTCGACGGCCTGAAGGAGGGCGGGATGGTCATTGTCAACACGGCTAAGAGGCCCGAGGAGGTCGACGTGGGCAAGGACGTCAAGGTCGCCACCGTCGACGCGACCTCCGTCGCGCTCGAGATACTCAAGCAGCCGGCGACGAACTCGGCGATACTCGGCGCGCTGGCCAAGGCGACCGGCATGGTCAAGATCGAGTCCATCGAGAAGGGGATCATGCAGGTCTTCGGCGACAGGCTCGGCCCCAAGATCGGGGAGAAGAACGCTCTCGCCGCCAAGGCCGCCTACGACCGCACGGTCATCGGCCAGTCGCACGGCAAGCGCCCGCTCACGAAGGCCAAGAAGTGGCTGCCGGACGTCAATGAGCTCCCGATGGGGGCGGCCGCGGTCAAGAAGGAGACCGCCGCCGGCCTGGTCGGTCCGGGCTCGTTCATCGAGAACAAGACGGGCAGCTGGAAGGTCTTCAGGCCCGAGTACGACAAGGAGAAGTGCACCATGTGCAACTTCTGCTGGTTCTACTGCCCCGAGGGTTGCATCTACAGGAAGGACGACCGCATGGAGTTCGACATGAGCTACTGCAAGGGCTGCGGGATATGCGCCAACGAGTGCCCCGTCGAGGCCATCAAGATGGTGAGGTGAGAGAGATGGTCCAGAAGGTCGTAACCGGGAACTACGCAGCGGCATACGGGGCCATGAGGAGCAGGGTCAAGACGGTCGCAGCATACCCCATCACCCCGCAGACGTTCATAGTCGAGCACCTCTCCGAGTTCGTCAACAACGGGGAGCTGGACTGCGAGTACATCGAGGTTGAGAGCGAGCACTCCGCCATGAGCGCGTGCGTGTCCGCGAGCGCCTCGGGCGTCCGCACGTTCACGGCCACATCGTCACAGGGGCTCGCGCTGATGCACGAGCTCCTCCCGATCGCGAGCGGCCTGAGGCTCCCGGTCGTGATGGCGGTCGTGAACAGGGCGATAGCCGCCCCGATCAACATCTGGGTCGAGCACTCCGACATCATGCCCGAGAGGGACTCCGGGTGGCTGCAGGTCTTCTGCGACCACAACCAGGAGGTCCAGGACATGGTCCTCCAGGCGTTCAAGATCGCGGAGGACAAGCGCGTCGCGCTGCCGATGTCGGTGGGCCTGGACGCGTTCATCCTCTCGCACACGGTGGAGCCCGTGGACCTGATCTGCTCGGAAGACGCGGACAAGTTCCTGCCCAAGTACAGCCCGCCGAGCCCGACCCTCGACACGAAGGACGTCAGGTCGGTCGGCGTGTTCGTGCCGCCCGAGTACATGATGGAGACTCGGTGGCAGCTGGACAGGGCCGTCCGCGAGGCCCCGACGGTCATCGAGGAGGTCAACAAGCAGTTCGCCCGGCAGTTCGGGAGGGACCACGGAGGGATGATCGACGCCTACAGGTGCGACGACGCGGACGCGGTCCTCATCACCCTCGGCACGGTCAGCTCGACCGCCCACGAGGTGGTCGACTCGATGCGCGCTGAGGGCAAGAAGGTCGGCCTTGTCAAGCAGAGGTTCTGGAGGCCGTACCCGGCCAAGCAGCTCCGCGCCATAGCCGAGAAGGCCAAGGCCGTCGGCGTGTTCGACAGGGCCGTGTCCTACGGGGTCGCGGGCCCGTCCTACATCGAGTTCAGGAACGCCGCCTACGGCCTGAACGTCCCGACCATGGACTTCATAGGCGGCCTGGGCGGCAACGACGTCTCGCTGGCGGACATCCGGTTCATCTACGACCGCCTGCTCGAGGCGGCGAAGACCGGGAAGGCCAGGCGCGAAGTGACCTGGCTGAACACCAGGGGGGTGGAGCAGTGAAGCTCAAGGAGTTGCCGGACGAGGAGATGTTCACCCGCGGGCACACGGCGTGCGCGGGCTGCGGCGGCGCGATCGCCGTCAGGAACCTGATGAAGATACTGGGCAAGGACACGGTGGTCGTCAACCCCGCATGCTGCCTGCTCATCTTCGGGGCCACATACCCGAACATCGCATGGAAGGTCCCGTTCCACCACGTGGCGTTCGAGAACACCGCCGCGTGCGCGACCGGGATGGCCAGGGCCCTGAAGGCGAAGGGCGACGGCGACACCCTCGTCATGGGGATCGCCGGCGACGGCGGCACCGCTGACATCGGCTTCCAGGCCCTCTCCGGGGCGGCCGAGAGGAACGAGGACATCCTCTACGTCATGTACGACAACGAGGCCTACATGAACACAGGTATCCAGAGGTCGGGGTCCACCCCGTTCGGCGCGTGGACGACAACGACCCCCGTGGGCAAGGTCAGGTCGGGCAAGGCCAACTTCAAGAAGGACATGCCCCAGATCATGATGGCCCACAACGTCCCGTACGTCGCGACCGCGTCGGTCGGCCACATCCAGGACTTCATCAACAAGTTCGAGAAGGCCAAGAAGATCAAGGGCTTCAGGTACATCCAGGTCTTCACGCCCTGCCCGACGGGGTGGAGGCACGACACCGCCAAGACCATCGAGGTGTGCAAGCTGGCCGTCGACACCGGGATGTGGACCCTGTACGAGTGCGAGAACGGGAAGGTCACCATAAACAGGAAGCCGAAGATGACCCCCGTCGCCGACTACCTGAAGATCCAGGGCAGGTTCAGGCACATGACGGAAGAGGACATCAAGAAGCTGCAGGACTGGGTCACCAGGAAGTGGCAGGCGGACGAGAAGTTCGCCCAGTGCAAGTCCTGAACAGGGCCCGCCAAACCCCTTGAAACCCTACTTGTTCCATCCACCGGCCGCCGGCGGTGCGGCCTCAGGCTAGGCTCTTCCGCATCTCGACCTGCTTCATCGTCACGGCGAAGTCGAACTTGTCCAGCATGCGCAGGACCTGTGGGTCCTCGTTCAGGTTGTAGATCGCGACCTTGAATGCCCCGAGCTCCCAGAGCCTGTTGAGGGCGAACTTCGCCAGGGAGGTCCCTATCCCCTCCCCCCTCCGGCCGGGGAGGACCCCGAGGTACGGGATGTAGCCCGTCGACTCGACCTTCCGGACGAGGACGAACCCCCCGTCAGCGATGTAGCACTCCGCCGTGCGGACGGACGAGACAAGCCCGTGGACCTTCCTCCTCTGCCAGCATGTGTCGGAGTAGGCCTCGGCGTGCATCGGCATGAGCTCCTCGAGGGCGGCCCTCCGGGGCCGGATGCCGTACCCCGCGAACTGGACGGGCTTCCCCTCGGCGCAGATGTACTTCCTGACGTCCCTGTAGCCGATGTGCGAGTAGAGCGAGTAGGCGCGCTCGTTCCCCTCGATGACCTCGAGGACCGATGCGCGGGCCCCCTCCCTCCGGGAGAACTCCTCGCCGGCGAGCATCAGCCTCTTGCCCAGCCCCCTGCCCCTGTGGCTCGGAACCACTCCGACGCCGCCGACCCAGGACTCGCCGCCGTCGACCACCGGGTTGACGTAGCCGACGACCCTGCCTCCGTCCGTGGCGACTATCACGTTGGACAGTTTGCCCCCAACGGACTGGACGAAGTCGACGAAGAACTCCCTGCTCGACCTCATGGGCACGAGGTAGTCGGAGAAGATCTCGTTCTGCGCGTCCACGAGCGCGTCGAGCTCCCCACTCGCGATGTGCCTGAGCTGGATGCCTTCGCCGGCCATCTCAAGCCCTCTAGACCGCCTCTGGCTTCATGTGGGGGAACAGCAGGACCTCCTTGATGGAGGGCGCGTCGGTGAGTATCATGGCGAACCTGTCGACCCCTATCCCGAGGCCGCCGGTGGGCGGGAGCCCGCACTCCAGGGCGCGGATGTAGTCGAGGTCGATCGGGTGCGCCTCCTCGTCGCCCTCGTTCTTCAGCCGGTCCTGCTCCCTGAACCTCTGCTCCTGCTCCTCGGGGTCGTTCAGCTCCGAGAACGCGTTGGCGAACTCCCAGCCGTTGATGAACAGCTCGAACCGCTCCACCAGGCTCGGGTCCCCGCGCTTCCTCTTCGCAAGTGGCGAGACCTCCAGCGGGTGGTCTATGACGAACGTCGGGTCGATCAGGCTGGGCTGCGCCTTCTGGTCGAAGAGCTCGGCCACTATCTTGCCCATCTCCCCGCAGTCCTCGATGTCCCTGACGCCGAGTGCCATCGCCGCGGCCCTCGCCTCGGCCACGTCCTTGAAGGTGGATATGTCCAGGCCCGTGTGCTCCTTGATCGCGTCGTGCATCGTGACCCTGCGCCAAGGCCTCGTGAAGTCGAGGACCTTGTCGCCGTACTTGATCTTCTCAGTCCCGACGATGTGCATCGCGGTGTCGTACAGGAGGCTCTCGGTGAGGTCCATGATGGCCTCGTAGTCGACGTAGGCCTCGTATAGCTCCAGGGAGGTGTACTCGGGGTAGTGCTGCGCGTCTATGTCCTCGTTCCTGAAGTTCTTCCCGATCTCGTAGACCTTCTCAAGGTTCCCGACGATGCACCTCTTGTGGTACAGCTCGGGCGCTATCCTGAGGTAGAGGTCCATGTCTAGGTAGTTGTGGTGGGTGACGAAGGGCCGGGCCAGCGCGCCGCCGTAGAGCGGCTGCAGTATGGGCGTCTCGACCTCGAGGAAGCCGCGCTTGTTGAGCCAGTCCCTCATGAACGCGACCATCCTGCTGCGGCTGATGAACCTCCGCCTGACGTCGTCGTTCATGGCGAGGTCGAGGTACCTCTGCCTGTACCTCGTCTGGACGTCCTGCAGCCCGTGGAACTTCTCGGGGAACGGTATGAGCGCCTTCGAGAGCACCTCGATCTCCCTGACCGCGACGGTTACCTCGCCCATCTTGGTCCTGAACACCGGCCCGCGGACGCCTATAATGTCGCCGCGGTCGAGGGCGGTGAACGTGGTCCAGGCCTCCTGTCCGACCTCGTCGAGCCTGACGTAGACCTGCACCTTCCCCTCCCTGTCCACGAGGTCGGCGAAGCCGGCCTTCCCGTGGACCCGGATGGCCATCACCCTCCCCGCGGCAGCGACCTCCTTCGCGCTCCTCTCGGCGCCAGCCCCGGCGAACTCGCTCCTGATCGAGACGGTGTCGTGGGTGCGTGCGAACTCGTACTTCTTGTAGGGGTCGAGCCCCCTGCTCTTGAGCGCCTCGAGCTTGCCCTTCATCAGGGCCCTCATGTCGCTCTCCTGTTCGGGCATCAGGCATCCCCCGGGTAGGGTGCGTTCTCATATCCCCAGGGCCTACTTAAACGTAAGCGGCCGCCGGGCAGGGCCAACGCATCGATATCGCTCTCTCTCGCACTCATGCAGAACCACTCTCGGGCAGGGACGGCGGCTCGCGCCGCGGGCCCCGCTAACCCTTCTTCTCCCCTTCGGCCTCTGAGATGGCCGCGAGGAGCTCCTCTATCCTGAAGGGCTTGAGGAGGAACCCCCTGGCCCCGGCCGCGAGCGCCTCCTTCTCGATGTGGAGGTCGGCGCTCCCGAAGAATATCAGCGCCTCAGGGTCCATCTTGAGGATCTCCTGGGTCGCGCTCACGCCGTCCTTGATCGGCATCCTCTGGTCCATGATTATGACGACGGGCTTCTCCTTCATGTCCCTGTACTTCCTCACGGCCTCCTCGCCGTCGGAGGCCACGTCGACGACCGTGTGGCCGTTGGCCTCGAGGATGTCTTTGTACAGGTCGACGATGAACTTCTCGTCGTCGACAAGGAACACCGTGGCGATAGTACTACCTCCGAATCCCTCTCTTCAGCCCTCTGCTCTCTGATGGGTCCGCCTAGATGTCGTCACGCCGTGACCGCGCCTAGCCAGATGGGATTCTGTCAATTATCTTGTACATTATATAATGCTTTTCCTGATGGCCCGTCGCCTGGGAGGCGCCGAGGAGGGTGGGCGACTGGCCCGTAAAGGCTTATATATGGAGGCCCTCAATAGGCCTCCCCGAGGCCTATGCCGAAGCAGAAGAAGGGCGAGGGGTTCCACTCCGCAGCCGGTCTCATCCGGTACTTCGACTCCGAGGATGAGAAGGCGCTGAAGATCAACCCGTGGTTCGTCGTCGCCATGTGCATCACCGCATCGGTGGTGGTGCTCGTCCTGGGCGCCCTGTACCCGACCTGACGCCGCCCGGCCCCTGAGTTCTACGCCACGCCGCATGCCAGCGCCCGCGCCGCATGTACACATGTGTCCGTCAGGCGCCGCGCACCGGACACAACAACTAAATACCGTCGTTGGCTTCGCTGGCCTGCTCGAGGCGCAAGGACATGGCTCCAAGATCGGTCGTGTTTGGTTGTCTTCACGCGTGAGTCCACGCGTACCAGCATGCGCCCCGGGTTGTTCTGTGCCGTAGGTCAACGCGTCAGCGTGCTCGCTGGCCCTGGCTCGCCGGCGCCGACCATGGAGGTGTTTCAGTGAGCATGCTCAGGATAGCTCTGCCGAACAAGGGAAGGTTGAACGGAAGCGCGGTCAGGCTCATGAACAGGATAGGGTTCCCGGTGCCCGACTCGAACAGCCGGACCCTCCTGGCCGAGTTCGGCAAGGGCCGGTACCAGGTCCTCATGGCGCGGGCCCAGGACATCCCCGAGTTCGTGGAGATGGGCGCGGCCGACATAGGCATCACTGGCCTTGACCTGGTCCTGGAGACCAAGAGGGACGTCAGGAGGCTCATGGACCTCGACTTCGGCAGGTGCCGGCTCGTGGCCGCGGTGCCGGAGGAATCCAGCGTCAAGGGGGCGGCCGACGTGCCGGACGGCTGCGTCGTCGCCACCTCGTTCCCCAACCTGACCAGGGAGTTCTTCCAAGGGCTCGGCAGGGCCGTGACGCCGGCCGAGGTGTCCGGGTCCACGGAGGTCGCGCCGCGGATCGGCCTCGCGGACGTCATCGTCGACCTCACCGAGACAGGCTCGACGATGAAGATGAACCGCCTCAGGGAGGTCGGCGTCATCCTCGAGTCGGTGGCCGTGGTCATCGCGAACCCGAGGGCGATCGAGGAGAAGCGCCTCACGATCGAGGAGGTCACGAGCGCGTTCGCCAGCGTGATGAACGCCTCCAGGAAGCGCTACATCATGGCGAACGTCCCCAGGGACAGGCTCCAGACCCTGAACACCCTCGTGCCCGGCGTCTCCGGGCCGACGGTCATGAACATCATGGGGAGGGACGACCTGGTGGCGATCCACGCGGTCACGAACGAGGACGAGGTCAACGGCGTGATCGCCATGCTCAAGGGCATCGGGGCCGCGGGGATACTCGTGATGCCGATAGAAAGGATGGTGCTCTGACATGCTGGCCTTCGAGATCTCAAGGTTATCCGACGAGGAGCGGAGGAGGCTGGTCTCCAGGGAGGGGGTGGACCTGTCCGCCCCGCTCGCCGCCGCTGCGGCCATAGTCGGCCGTGTCCGGAGCGGGGGCGACCAGGCCCTGCTCGCATGCGCCAGGGAGTTCGACTCGTTCACTGGCGGCCCGCTCCGCGTCCCGGAGGCCGAGCTGCTGGCCGCCATGGACCGCCTGCCGGCGGAGCTGATGGACGCGATGGTCGCATGCAAGGAGCGAATCGAGAAGTTCCACTCCGAGCAGGTGTTCAGACCCTTCGAGTACATCGACGAATCAGGTTCGTTCGGGCAGAAGGTCGTGCCGTTGGACAGGGTCGGCGTCTACGTCCCTGGAGGGACGGCGGACTACGCTTCCTCGGTGTTGATGGCGTGCGTGCCCGCGCGCGTCGCGGGCGTCCCGGAGATAGTCCTGTGCACGCCCGCGAGGGGAGGCCGCGTCGGGGACGCCGTCCTCGCAGCGGCAGGCCTCTGCGGGGTGCGCGAGGTCTACTCCGTGGGGGGAGCACAGGCGATTGCGGCGATGGCCTACGGGACGGAGACGATCCCCCCGGTCAGGAAGATCGTCGGCCCCGGGGGCGCGTTCGTGACCGCCGCCAAGCTCCTGGTTAGGAACGACTGCGAGATCGACTTCCTCGCAGGGCCGTCCGAGGTCCTCGTCGTCGCCGACGGCGGGGCCGACCCGCTCCTGCTGGCGGCCGAGATGCTAGCCCAGCTGGAACACGATCCGCTCGCCCGCGCGGTCCTCGTGTCGACCTCCAGCGACGCACTCCAGGCGACGGCCAGGAGGCTGCGGGAGCTGACGGGGTCGGCGTCCAGGCGGAGCACGGTGGAGGCCGCCTCCAGGGAGGGCGCGGTGTTCCTCCTCGCCAAGGACCTCGACGAGGCCCTCGCGTTCTCGAACGAGTACGCGCCCGAGCACCTCGTCCTGGACGTCTCCTCGCCCAGGGAGGCGCTCGGGAAGGTGACGAGCGCCGGCTCGGTCTTCGTGGGGCGCCGCTCCTCCGTGGCCTTCGGGGACTACTGCGCGGGGCCGAACCACATCCTCCCGACCAAGGGCACGGCCTCCGCCAGGTCGTCCCTCTCGACATACGACTTCATGAAGGTCATCCCCTACCAGGAGCTGACGGCGTCCGGTGCCTCGAGGCTCGCCCCGCTGGCCGAGCGGATGGCGATGGCCGAGGGCCTGCCAGGGCACGCGCAGGCGGCCCGCCTCAGGAAGGAGGTGGGCATGTGACCTCGGCCGGAGAGCTCAGGCGCCGGACCCTCGAGAGCCTGTCGCGCCCGTCCTACTCGATAGCGAGCAGGGACATGCTCCTCCTGAACGACAACGCCAACCTGTTCGGGACGAACCCGGCCGTCGCGGAGGTCGCGGGGTCCTTCGACTTCGCGAGGCTCTGGGCGTACCCCAGCGAGAACTCGGACTCCCTCAGGGAGAGGATCGCGTCCGAGTTCGGCGTGGACGCAGGGGAGGTCATCGTGGGGAACGGGTCGGACGAGCTGCTCGACATGGCGTGCAAGTGCTTCATCAACCCCGGGGACGCGTTCTGCTCCCCCTCCCCGACCTTCAGCATGTACAGGTTCTACGCGCGGGTCAACCTCGCCAGGATCGTGGAGAAGCCCCTCGGACCGGGGTTCGCCCTCGATGCGGGGCCGATACTGTCGGAGGGGGCCAAGCTGACCGCCCTGTGCCAGCCGAACAACCCGACGGGGAACCTGTTCGACGCGCGCGAGGTGTCCAGGGTGCTGTCCGAGTCGGCGGGCGTGGTCCTCCTCGACGAGGCGTACGCCGACTTCTGCGGCTCGGACATGCTCCGGGAGGCGCTCTCCGCCCCTTGCGCCATAGACACGCGGACGCTGTCGAAGGCGTACGGCATGGCCGGCCTGCGGGCCGGCTTCGCCATGGCGAGGAAGGAGGTCGTCGACGAGCTGCGGAGGGTGCGCACGCCCTTCGGCCTGAACTCGTTCACCGAGGCGGTCGCCATCCGGGCGATGGACAACGGGCGGTGGGTGGAGGAGAAGGCCGCCGAGATGAGGAAGGAGAGGGAGCACCTCCGGTCGCGGATGGACGCCATGGGCTTCCGGCCGCTCCCATCGGAGTGCAATTTCGTCACGGCCAGGTGCCCGGCGGAGGGCACCCCGTTCGTTGCGGCGCTGAGGGCGAGGGGGGTCGCGGTGAGGGACTGCAGCTCGATGCCGATGCTCGAGGACCACATCCGGGTCACGGTGGGGCCGAGGTGGATGATGGACAGGTTCGTCGCCGAGGCCGAGTCGGTCATATCGGGTGGTGCGCCATGAGGGTCGCCATCGTGGACTACGGCGTCGGCAACCTCCACAGCATCTCGAAGGGCCTCGAGCGCGCGGGCGCCTCGGTGGAGGTTGTCCCGGACGCCTCCCGCCTGGAGGGTGCGGAGTGCCTGGTGTTCCCGGGCGTCGGCGCGTTCGGCGCGGCGACGGAGCGGATCAGGCCTGCGATGCCGGCCATCCGCGACGCCATCTCGTCCGGCACCCCGGTCCTCGGCATATGCCTCGGCATGCAGGTCATGTTCGAGCGGAGCGAGGAGTCACCGGGCGAGGGCCTGGGCACGTTCAGGGGCGATGTGAGGCGGCTGAGGGCCGATAGGGTCCCGCACATGGGGTGGAACGAGGTCTCCCACTGCGGGGACCCGCTGTTCGAGGGGGTTCCGCAGGGGGCGAGGTTCTACTTCGCCAACTCCTACGTCTGCCACCCCATGGAAAAAGTCGGAATAGCAGATACGCGATACGGTGAGACGTTCACCTCCGCGGTCAGGAAGGGGCGCGCGTTCGGCGTCCAGTTCCACCCTGAGAAGAGCGGGGAGGTCGGGCTGAGGCTGCTGAGGAACTTCGTCGGGTTGGCAGAGGGTTCAGGATGAAGGTCATACCAGCGTTGGACATCAGGGGCGGCAAGTGCGTGCAGCTGGTCGGCGGGAAGCCTGGGACCGAGCAGGTCCAGATAGACGACGTCCTGGGCGTCGCGAGGAGGTGGCAGGAGGAGGGCGCCGAGATGCTGCACGTGGTCGACCTCGACTCGGCCATGGGGGCCGGCAACAACGAGGCCCTCATCGAGATGATCATCGGCGACCTGGCCATCCCCGTGCAGGCGGGCGGGGGCATCAGGACCGAGGAGAAGGCCCAGAGGCTCTTCGAGATCGGGTGCGAGAGGGTCATAGTCGGCACCAGGGCGGTCCAGGACCCGGGCTTCATCGCCTCGCTCGCGTCCAAGTTCCCCGGCGACGTGGTCGTCGCGGTGGACTCCGCCTCGGACCAGGTTCTCATCAAGGGGTGGCAGGAGAGCTCGGGCAAGGGCACGGTCCCGGTGGTCAAGGAGCTCGAGCAGTACGACATCTGGGGCTTCCTCTACACGAACGTCGAGGTGGAGGGCAGGCTCCAGGGCATCAACCCCAGCCTCGTGAAGGGCTTCATCGGCCTGACGCACAAGCCGGTGATAGTCTCCGGCGGGTTCACGACCGCGGCGGACCTGGCGATGGTCAAGGCGATGGGCGCGGACTCCGTCGTCCTCGGCATGTCGATCTACACGGGCAAGATAGACTTCAGGAAGGCGGTCAGGGAGTTCAGGTGAGTGTCTTGGCAGCGAGGGAGGCGGACGTCGTCAGGGAGACGAGGGAGACCAGGGTCGAGGTCAGGCTGAGGCTCGACGGCCCGGGCGAGGCCAAGGCGGCCGTCCCCGACGAGTTCCTGAGGCACATGGTCGAGACCCTCTCGAAGTACTCCGGCGCCGACATCGAGTTGACGGCGAAGGGGGACCTGGCCCACCACCTGATAGAGGACGTGGCGATAACCCTGGGGCGCGCGTACCGGCAGGCGATGGGCGACGCCCCCGTGAGGCGGATCGCGAGCGCCACGGTCCCCATGGACGAGGCCCTGGTGCAGGTCACGGTCGACCTGGTCGACAGGCCGTACGCGCACCTGGAGGTGCCGGACGTGATGTACGAGCACTTCCTGCGGTCCTTCGTCATGGAGCTACGCGCGACGGTCCACACCATCGTCATCAGGGGGAAGGACGGCCACCACATAGTGGAGGCCACTTTCAAGGCGCTCGGCCTCGCGCTCAAGGAGGCCATGCGGCCGAGCGAGTCGCTCGTCTCCACCAAATCGGACGTCGTATGGGGGACCCCAAGATGACCCTCACCAAGAGGATAATACCGTGCCTGGACGTGAAGGAGGGCGCGGTCGTCAAGGGCGTGTGCTTCAGGGACCTGAGGCAGGTGGGGGACCCGCCGACGCTCGCGGTCGAGTACCAGGCGCAGGGGGCGGACGAGATCGTGTTCCTCGACGTGAACGCCTCCGTCGCGGGGACCAGGACGATGCACGAGGCCGTCCAGAGGACGGCGGAGCGGCTGTTCGTCCCCCTCACCGTCGGCGGCGGGATCCGCTCCTTCGAGGACGTGAGGAGTACGCTCAAGGTAGGGGCCGACAAGACCTCGATCAACACCGCCGCGGTGCTCGACCCGTCCCTCATCTCGAGGTGCGCGGAGGCGTTCGGCAGCCAGTGCGTCGTCCTCGCCCTCGACGCGAAGAGGTCCGGCGACTCATGGGAGGTCTACACCCACTCCGGGACCAGGCCGACCGGCCTGGACGCGGTCGCATGGGCCGAAGACGCGGTCGCGAGGGGCGCGGGCGAGATACTCCTCACGAGCATGGACGCGGACGGCACCAAGGCAGGGTACGACTTAGAGCTGACGAGGGCGGTCGCGAGGGCCGTCCGCGTGCCCGTCATAGCCTCCGGCGGCTGTGGCTCGGTCGAGGACATGGTCGAGGTCCTGACCGAGGGCGAGGCCGACGCCGCCCTCGCCGCATCCATATTCCACTACGGGCAGCACACCGTGGCGGAGGTCAAGAGGGCCTTAGAGGCGGAGGGAGTACCGGTGAGGTGGGGCTCGTGACCGCGGAGGAGGGGAAGGGGCTGACCCCCGTGGTCGTCCAGGACGTGCGGAACAACAACGTCCTGATGCTGGCCTACATGAACGACGAATCTCTAGAGCTGACGAGGAGAACCGGCTACATGCACTACTGGAGCCGCTCCAGGAACGCCATATGGAAGAAGGGCGAGACGTCCGGCAACCTCCAGAAGGCCGTGGAGATCCTGACGGACTGCGACGGGGACGCCCTGCTGGCCAGGGTCGAGCAGACCGGGGTCGCGTGCCATACGGGCGCCTACTCGTGCTTCGCGGAGGCCCCCATCGAACAGAGGGACGTCCTCGCCGAGCTATGGGGCGTGTTCGCCGAGCGCAAGGCCTCCCAGTGCGGGTCCAGCTACACGTGCAAGCTCATGAACGACAGGAACCTCCTCCTGAAGAAGATCGCGGAGGAGAGCTCCGAGGTGATCATAGCCGCGAAGGACGGGGAACGCCCGCAGGTGGTGTACGAGGCCGCCGACCTGCTCTACCACCTCATGGTGCTGCTCTTCGACGAGGGCATCACGATGGACGAGGTCAAGAAGGAACTGGAGGGACGAAGGAGATGAGGGCCAGGAGATGCGACTTCCACATGCACACGACGCTCAGCGACGGGGACCTGCTGCCGATGGAGCTCATAAGGAGGGCCGCCGCGTCGGACCACCGGGCGGTCGCCCTGACCGACCATGCCTCCTTCTCCAACATCGAGTTCGTGGTCAAGTCCCTGGCAAGGGACTGCGAGAAGGCGGAGAGCTGGGGCATAGAGGCGGTCCCAGGGGTGGAGCTCACCCATGTCCCCGTGAGGCACATCGACGAGGCCGTCTCCCTCGCGAGGAAGAAGGGCGCGGAGATCGTCGTGGTCCACGGGGAGACGCCGGTCGAGCCCGTCGAGCCCGGGACCGACCACGCCGCCGCCTCGAACCCGGAGGTGGACATACTCGCCCACCCGGGGATGATCTCGGAGGAGGACGTGCAGCTCGCGGCGGGCAACGGCGTCTACCTCGAGGTCTCCTGCAGGAAGGGCCACTCCCTCGCCAACGGGCACGTCGTCAACCTCGCGAGGCTGAACGGCGCGAAGCTACTGGTCAACACGGACACCCACTCCCCGTCCGACCTGAGCACCATGGAGTTCGCGAACAAGGTCGCGAGGGGCTCGGGGATGACCCCGGACGAGGTCAGGGCCGCGCTGGTCTCCAACGCCGAGGAGCTCCTGAAGAGGCTCCGGCGGCTCTGAGTCATCGGGTTATTAAGCCGACTGCAGAACCTTATTAACAGCGCCCGCCCTCCCCTCTAGGGGACGAAGACATGACGATAGTGAGCATATCGGTCCCGGAGGACCTGCTCAAGCGGTTCGACGAGGCCTCCTCGGCGAAGGGCTTCAGGACGAGGTCCGACTCCGTGAGGGAGGCCATGAGGGCCGCCGTGGACGAGGACGCCTGGAACGACTCCGAGGGGGAGAACCAGATTGTGATCACCATGGTCTACGACGAGGCCGGGCCCCGGGGGGAGCTCTCCGTGCTGCAGCACAGGTACGAGGAGGTCCAGATGATGCTGCACCTGCACCTCGAGAAGGGGCAGTGCATGGAGGTCTTCATAGCCCGCGGCTCGAACGCGGTGCTGAGGGAGATCCTCGGGAAGATCAGGAAGGTCAAGGGGGTGAGGTCGATACGGTTTATATCGACCTCGGGGCCGTCCAACTGACAGTGGCTCCCGCTGGCATCCTCTGGACCGTGGGCCGGAGTCGCCCGGCCGGCCTGCCGCGGGGCTACTTGCTGATCCTCATCCACCCGCAGGTCATGAGGTTGTACAGCACCAGGAACTCCCCCCACCCGCTGTCCTCCGCGAACGCGATGGTGCGGTAGGTCTCGTAGCTGGTCCTGAACGCCTGGTTGTGCGAGCCCCAGTATATGGACACGCCTCCGCAGGCGGAGGTCCTGTCCGGGTTGTAGACGTACTTGACCGCGCCCTCGATCAGATCCATCATGGCCTGGGTGGTCTCCATGAGCTCCTCGTCCTCGGCCATCTCCTTGTCGTCCATGATGTGCCTCCCGAGGTCGACCATGTCGACCTGGTAGTGAGAGCCGCAGGAGACGTAGTAGCTGTCCCTCAGCGCCATCCTGTAGTTGGATGTGAAGTGCTCGAGCCCCTCGACCATCTGCTCGACCCAGGCCGAGATGACGTCCAGCGACTCAGCCATCTCCATCACGTCCACGACCCCGAGGGTGCAGTACCAGCCCCACTCCAGCGGCTCGTAGACCTCGATCCAGCCGTCGACCATGTCGACGGCCACCTGGTCCGGGGTCCTCGACGGGTCGAGGGCGACGGGCGTGAACATCCTGTCGTAGGGGAACCCGTCCCCCGCGACGAGCTCCTCCGAGGCCACGAGCAGCTCGACCAGCCCGGTCTGGGCCGCCTGGTAGACCATCTCTATGCTCGAGCAGGAGCAGGCGTCGAACGCGAGTATGTCGATGTACACGCCGGCCCCGACTATGGCGTCCTCCATCTCCTGGAGGGTTATGTGGTCGCCGCCGGACGAGTCGTCCCAGCAGAAGCCCTTCCAGGCGCTCCCGTGGTCCCACGGTATGACGACCAGGTGGTCCGCCGGGTAGTATGTGTCGACCTCCGTGAGGAACCACTGGAAGGTCGCGCCGTCCCCGAAGTTCTTCTCGGGGTAGGACTCGACGACCTCGAACGAACCCCCGGAGATCTCCACCCTCTCGACGCCCTCCACGCTGAACCTGTCGATCATCGCGACGATGTTGAGCCCGTCGCTCTCGGGTATGTTCAGGAGGTACGGGAGGCTGGGATCGTCCCAGTACATCTCCAGGTTGCAGTCCGCATCGACGTAGAGCGCGATGGTCCACGTCCCCTCGGAATCGGTCTCGCTGACATCGCTCACGGTCCCCCCCAGCGAAAAGCCGGGTAGGAGCATCACGAAGGCTAAAGCCAAACTCGCCACAAGGCTGCCACGCCTGACCTCCACTAAGACTCCCCCTCTTGCCGGGCGCCCATGAGGGCCCCGCCAGCCCTCGAATCTCGCTTGCGCTATTAAACGGTGCCCATCGGAGGGCGGGGCGGTCCGGCTGAGAATGAATGTGAAATGGTTTCCAGAAAGGGTTTCACCGCACCTTCAGCCCCGGTACCCGTCGAGGAACGCCCACCAGCCCATGTCCTGGGCGTAGGCGACCTCAGCGTAGGCCTCGGAGTAGGCCTTCCAGTCCCCGTCGACGCCCCACCAGAGGGTCAGGCCGCGGTTGTCCAGCGCCGCGCTGCCTCCCCAATGGGCGATGACCGACCCGTCGACAGCGACCACCATCGCGGAGGTGGAGGCCCTGAGCGACTCATCGGTCATGGAGGGGTCCGCGAGGATGGTGTCCCCGAGGTCCGCTATGTCCACGTGGTAGTGGGTGCACCAGGCGATGTACGATTCCCTGAGGGACTGCTTGTAGCTGTCCTCGTAGAGCGGCAGGCAGGCGAGCATCGAGGCCGTCCACGCCTGGAGCTCGTCCGCCGCCTCGAGCACTGCCGGCACGCTGACGGCGGAGAGCGATACGGTCGACGCCCACGTCTGCGGCTCGTAGAACGCCTGGAACGCGAGGACCATGTCCGTCGCCATCTCGGCCGGCGTCCTCGACGCGTCCTCGGCGGTCGGCAGGAACATGGTGTCGTACGGGAACCCGGTCGTCGGCACGGACTCCTCCGACGCCACGATTATGCCCGCCATCCCCGTGAGGGCGACCTGGTACTCCACCTCGATGGACGCCATGTTGCAGGCGTCGAACGCCAGCACGTCGATGTAGACGCCGGCCCCCTCGATCGCCGCCTGGAACTCTGGCATGGTGATCCTGTCGCCGCCGGAGGAGTCGTCGTCGCTGATGTACCTCCAGGCGTAGCCGTGGTCCCAAGCTATGACCGCGAGCTTGTCGGACGGGTAGTTGAGCGCCACGTCCTCGAGGAACCACTCGAAGGTGGGCCCGTCCCCGAAGTTCATCTCATCGTAGGTGGCCGCGGTGGTGGGCACGCCCCCGGAGATCTCGACGACCTCGGTGCCATCCACGCTCAGCCTGTCTATGTACGCGACTATGCTGAGGTCCTCGTTGGCCGGCAGGCTCAGCAGGCCGGGCAGGCTGGCGCTGTCCCAGTAGCCCTCAAGGTTGTTGTCCCCGCTCACGAAGATGGCGAGCGTCCAAGACTCCGATACGACGCCGGCCCCTCCCTGGTAGTAAGGCCCGTTCTGCGCCATCGATGCCCCGGGCGCGGCGAACACCGCTACCGACATCAGGCAAGAGAACAGGACCACCGATTCCTTCCTCATGCGAATCTCCCCCGTAGAGACCCAGAACCCGTCTTGGACGGGTCAGGCCCAGCCGGCAATGAGCGCCGCGCTATATGTACCTGCCCGGGCGGGCTCCCGCCGCATACTGACCACCCTCCGGGAGGCCGTCACCTGTGGGGCGGGGGTGGTGTTTTTAGCGCACAACTCTATACATCCCCCGCCCCGGGTTCTTGCCGGGGCAGCGAGGGGGGAAGACACCGAATGACCAACGGGTTTGCGAGAGTCATGGTCGCGGTATGCATCGCTCTCCTGGTCGCCCTGCCGGCCGCTGCGCTGGCGGGAGGCCCGAAGAGGGGGGACATCACCGCGTCAGTTGTCGAACGCCTGGACATGGGGTACGCCCAGGAGATTATCGAGGATGTCTGCGCAATGGGCGACAGCGACATCGGCTTCAGGGGCGCGGGCGGGTCCGCGGACCAGGAGGCTGCCACATACCTCGCCGAGCAGATGGAGGCGATAGGCCTGGTCGATGTTGTCCTCGAGGAGGTCCCCGTCAACACCTGGGAGTTCAGGGGAGCCTACCTGGACGTGCCCGGGATGGAACGGATGGTCGCAGCCTCCTTCGGGGGGTTCCCGGGGACAGACGACCAGTCGACGCCCGACTTGCACGAAGCGCTCCAGGGCGAGGTCGTGTGGGTCAACAACGGCTACGACTCGGACTACCTGGGCAAGGACGTCGCGGGGAAGCTGGTGCTCGTCAACTGGATCGGGTACGACTACTGGGTCGACTCCATAGCCTACGGCGCGTGGGAGCACGGCGCCAAGGGCATCATCGTCACGACGATAGACTCCAACGTGGGGCAGAACGACTGGGCCCTCTCGTGCCATGACGGGCTCTACGTGACGGGGTGGCCGCCACTGATATCCATCAGCCCCGAGAACGCCACGAGGATCATCGACGTGCTCGAGACGGGGCAGAGCCTCGCCGTCACGATGTACAGCGACATCCTCAAGCTGCCGGAGCTCGCGGGGACCGGCTACAACCCGGTGGGGTACCTCCCGAGCAAGCACTACGGGACCCAGAAGGACGAGTTCGTCATCTTCGGCCCGCACCACGACGCATGGTTCCAGGGTGCGATGGACGACACCTCCGGGATGGCCGCCCTCCTCGTGGTCGCCAAGGCCATGAGGGAGGTCATGGACGAGACGGGCTGGGTCCCGGACCGGACCGTGATATTCACTTCGCACACGGCCGAGGAGTACGGCCTGGACAACACCTACTACGACTGGTGCTGGGGCGCATACTACCAGATCAACGTCGAGCACGCGGACGACTGGATCGGGAGGACCGTGGGCTACCTCTGCATGGAGCTGATGGGCATGGCGGGCGAACCGGTCTACATCAACTGCGTCCCCGAGCTCTACACCTTCACGAGGGACGTCCTCGCCGACAACGTCGAGAACCTCCCGTACGGGTCCACGGTGGACAACAACGCACACACCTGGGCGGACCACTGGACTTTCTCGGCCGCGGGCGTCCCCGGAATCGAGTTCGAGACGGTGAGCGAGGAGTGGGAGGAGTACTACTACCACACCCAGTGCGACGCACCGGACATCATCGACTACCCCTACCTGGAGCAGTGCTTCGCAATCGTATCGGACATGACCGTCCGGATGGTGACGGAGCCGGTCGCGCCGTACGACTTCGAGACGCTCGCGACGGACCTGAGCTCCCACCTCCTCCACGAGGAGGAGCTGTGGGGCGTCGCCGCCCTCGACGAGATATACGCCCACTTCGGGATGAGCACGGGGAACAGGGACAGGCTCCTGAGCGAGGCCGCGATGTTCCAGGAGAACACCGCCGCGCTGAAGGCCGCACTGGCGACGGTGAATCCGGCGAAGGCCCACGATGTCAACGTCGAGCTGATGGACATCGTCGGGACCCTGGACACGTCCCTCATCGCCATAGGCGTGTGGGAGCAGGACTGGTACCCCTACCAGCAGCCGATAAACGACGTCTACCACCTCTGGTGGGCGCTGGAGAAGCTCTGGGCCAAGATGGACGGGACCGGCGACGACATGGGCCTCGGGACGCTGAACTGGGTCGGCATGACCTGGTACTACGCCTACTCCTCGTACGGCAACTACATGGACCAACGGGACAGGCTGACCGGGGACAGGGTCGCCTCCTGGGGCCTCCAGACCCACCTGCAGCCCGCGGTGGACATCTGGTGGGAGTACGACGCGCTCATGAGCGTCAAGGGGCCGGACGGGCCGACGTTCGAGGAAGTGCTGTGGGTCGTGCCGTCGCTCGAGGACGTGCTCGGCGGGACCGCGCTCGTGCAGCTCGAGGACTCCTTCGTCCTGATGTGGACGGCGATAGAGGAGGCCAACGGCCAGATCGAGGAGCTCGTGGACGGCCTGTCGAAGGGGAGCTGAGGTTCCCCCGCAACAGCTGCGTGAAACCCTTTCCCTATCCCAATTTCCATGCGCGCGGGACCGATTCTGAGAATGTGAGTGCTCCCGCCGGGATTTGAACCCGGGTATCGAGCTTTCACCGGCCTGCTGCGAGAGCAGCCTCGAGAGGCTCGAATGATTGGCCGGACTACACTACGGGAGCCTGGTGACTCCAAGCAAACGGAATGTGTTACATAAACCTTTGGGGGGTGGTCGGGCTCAGACGTCCTCGTCCCCTTCGCGCCAGTCGAGCCCCGGCGTCCTCAGCCCGACCTTCGCCACGGCCGGGAACTTGCGCTTGTGGGAGCTCATGCGGACCATCCTGGAGACCCGCTCGACCTCCTCCTCCGTGGCCCCCGCCCTCCGGGCCACCTCCGCCTCGGGGAGCCCCTGCTCGATCCCGTGGAGGATGGCGTCCAGACGGGCGTAGGCTATCCCCATCTCCCCCTCGTCCGTCTGCCCCTTCCAAAGCCCGGCCGAGGGGGCCTTCGTCACGAGCTTCTCGGGCAGCCCGAGCACGCGCGCGAGCTCCCAGACCTCGGTCTTGTAGAGGTCCCCTATCGGCTCCAGGTCCGCGGCCCCGTCCCCGTGCTTGGTGAAGTAGCCCACGAGCATCTCGCTCTTGTTCGATGTCCCGAGGACGAGCCTGCCCTGGGTGCCGGCCCGGTTGTACAGGAGTATCATCCTGCACCTCGCCTTGATGTTGGCGAGGGCCATCCGGTCGGCCTTGGCCCCCGCGGCCTTCGCCAGCGCCTCCACGGGGCCGGTGATGTCGATGACCTCGTGCTCTACGCCAAGGCCCCTGCACAGCTCCTCCGCGTCCCGCAAGTCCTCCTTTGGGGAGTCCTTCTCTGGCATCAGGAGGCCGAGGACCCGGTCCGCGCCGACCGCGTTCACGGCCAGCTTCAGCACCACGGCGGAGTCCACGCCCCCGCTCACCCCGAGCACGTACCCCTTCGCACCGGCCTTCCTCAGCTTCTCGGCCAGGAAGTGCTGGATGACCTTGTCTGTCCCGTCCCTGAGCTTCGGAGGCGTCATCGGCGTTGGGATGGCATGGTCTGGATATATCCGTTATGGTGCCGGGGTGGGTCGCTCATAAACAATAATCTACGCGGAGGGCGATGATGAGCCCGATGACCGGGACCGTGATCACCCTGGCGCAGGTCAAGTCGCAGCTCCACGACAAGGAGGCGAACCTCAAGCGCATGGCGTCCGTCGTCCGCAGCACCAGGGGGAGGGTCGTGGTCTTCCCGGAGCTGAACCTCACCGGCTACCTCCCCAGGGACGACCTGTTCAAGCTGTCCGAGCCAGCGGACGGGCCCAGCGTCAAGGCGGTCTCCAGGCTCGCGAGGTCGACGAAGAAGGACATAGTCTTCGGGGCGCCGATCCGGGACGACAAGGTCCACGGGCACCTCTTCAACTCCTGCATCCTCGCATCGGGCGACGGGAGGGTCTTCCGCTACGACAAGATGTACCTCCCGAACTTCGGCCCGTTCGAGGAGAGGGTGTTCTTCTCCGGGGGAGGGGAGGCGGTCGTGGCCCAGGGGATGCACGCGCGCCTGGGGCTCATGGTCTGCTACGACATGTTCTTCCCGGAGCTGGCGAAACTGGAGTCCCTCATGGGGGCGCAGGTGCTCGTGAACATCTCCGCCTCCCCGACGACCTCCAGGCCCAGCTTCGAGAGGGTGATGCCCGCCCGGGCGGTCGAGAACGGCGTCTTCCTGGCCTACGCCAACATGGTCGGGGTGCACGGCTCCCTCGTGTTCGGTGGCGGCAGCGTCATCTACGGCCCGAGGGGGGACCTCATGGCATCTGCCAGGGATCTCGAGGAGGACGTGGTGGAGCACGAGGTGGACTTCGCGGACATCGAGGTCGCCAGGAGGTTCAGGCCCCTCCTCAGGGACAGCAGGCCCGAGATAATGGACCGGCTCGGAGAGGCCCTGCGCGGCGGCGGCACATAGGGGCGCCAGGGGAGCGGCCGGCTCGGCGCCCGGGGCGGATATTCTTAAATACGGACACCCTTTTGATGGTCACCCAAGCTGAGGTGGCCCAGCCCGGTAAGGCGCGAGCCTGGAAGCTCCGATGCCTACGCCAGCGAGCTCGTGGCGCGTTAGCGCCTCGGGAGTTCAAATCTCCCCCTCAGCGCCCACCCCACCCCGCCAGGTCCCGTATTCGGGGAAGGTACTTTTACCCCACACATTGATTAAATCTGGCTCCCCATGTCCGACGCTACCGGTGGCAGGAAGGCGATGCTCGTCCTTCTGGTGGACGACGATGCGGCCTACCTCGAGGTCCTGAAGTTCTTCCTGGAACGGGAGGGCGCCGCCGAGTGCGAGATGGCGACGTCGGCCAGGCAGGCCCTCGACCTCCTCGCCCAGGGAGAGTACGACGCGGTGGTCTCCGACTACCTGATGCCCGACATGGACGGGCTAGAGCTCCTCAAGATAGTCCGCCTCCAGGGGAAGGACGTCCCCTTCATCATGCTGACGGGGCGCGGGAGGGAGGACGTGGCGATAGAGGCCCTCAACAACGGGGCCGACTTCTACGTCCAGAAGGGCGGGGACCCCAAGACCCAGTTCACCGACCTCACGAACATGCTCCGCAGGTCCGTGATGCAGAGGCGGGCCGAGAGGGAGGTCCAGGAGGGGGAGAGGTTCCTCGGCAAGCTCTTCGAGAGCATCCAGGACGGGGTCAGCGTGGTGAACCGCGACATGGTTATTGAACGGGTCAACCCCGCCATGGAGAGGTGGTATCCAGGCTCCGCGCCCCTGGTTGGCAAGAGGTGCTACGAGGCCTACCGCTCCCGGTCCTCCCCGTGTCCAGTCTGTCCGGTGGTCAACACCTTCAAGTCCGGGAGGCCGTGCTCGCAGCGCCTCGCGAAGATGGGCCCGGACGGCGAGGACGCGGGATGGCTCGAGGTCCACAGCTTCCCGGTCATCGATGGCCGGACCGGGGAGGTCGAGCAGGTCATCGAGTACCTGAGGGACGTGACCGAGCAGGAGGCCGCCAAGGACTCCTCCCAGATGAGCGAGCTCAGGTACAGGGCCCTCACCGACATCGCCAGCGACGGCGTCCTGGCCGTGGACCGGGCGGGGAAGATCGTCTTCTCGAGCCCCCGAGTGACGGAGATCCTCGGGTATCTGCCGGAGGAGGTCGTGGGCGCCCCCTTCCAGTCGCTGGTCGACAGGGAGTGGCTGAGCGGGCCCGGGTCCGGGGCGCTCCACAAGGCGCTGGAGGGGCGCGAGCGAATCGAGATGAGGTTTGCGCGGAAGGACGGGACGCGGGCGGACGTGGTGGTGTCGTCGTCCCCGGTGTCCTCGGACCGCGGCGTCTTCGACGGCGCGATCGTCGCCATCGCCGACGTCGGCGGGCTGAGGGCGGCCGCCCGCGGGATCACGTTCTCGGAGGACAGTTACACCAGGGTGTTCCAGACGTCACCGCAGATGATCATGATCGCGCGCGTCTCGGACTCGGCGATACTGGAGGCGAACGACTCCTTCGCCAAGGCCACGGGGTACGCTCACGGACAGATGGTAGGCAGGAGCTTCAAGGAGCTCGGCATCGTGTCCGAGGACCTGGCCGCGCGCATCGAGCGCGCGCTCGTCGAGACGGGGCTGATCTTCGACATGGAGGCGGTCATGCACGCCGCCTCCGGAAAGGATATCCCGGTGAGGCTGTCCGCCTACAGGCTCCGTCTCGAGGGGGAGGAGTGCAGCGTCTTCCTATCCTGCGACATCTCGCTCGTCGAGAAGGGGTCCCACGAGATGGAGCACGAGAGGGATGTGCTGAAGGCCGTCCTGGAGTCGGCCCCCGACGGCATCCTGATAGCGTCCCTCGACGGCACGATCGTCGAGTGCAACGCCGCATTCCGCTCGCTGCTCGGGGGCATCCCAAAGGAACATCTCGTCGGCAGGAGCGCCTACGCCCTGCTGGGCGAGAGCGAGGCCGCACTCGCCAAGAGGATCGAGGAGAAGCTGGTGCACGAGGGCATGGTGAGGGGGGTCGGCTTCACGTTCAACCGCAGCGACGGGATATCCGTGGACGCGGAGGTGTCCGCGGCGCTGGTCCGGGGCGCCAGGGGGAAGCCGTTGTACTACGTGGCCGCCGTGCGCGACATGACCGACGAGAAGAGGTACCGTGTCTCCCTCGAGAAGGCGCTCAGCGAGCGCAGGCAGATGGAGGCCATCATCGAGAGCAGCCAGGCCGTCGCCATAAGGTGGCTCGAGGAGCCGGGGTGGCCCGTGGACTACGTCTCGGAGAACGTCAGGAAGTTCGGCTACGAGGCGGCCGAGCTCACCTCCGGCGCCGTCGAGTTCCCGTCCATAATCCACCCGGACGACAGGGACCGTGTGGTCGCCGAGGCGGGGAGGTTCCTGGAGCAAGGGTCGGATGAGTTCGAGCAGGAGTACAGGATAGTCTCCCCCGAAGGGAAGGTCGCATGGATATACGACAGGACGACCGTCCTGAGGCGACCGGACGGCAGCGTGGAGGCGTGCCAGGGCGTCCTCGTCGACGTCACGGAGATGAGGGATGCCCTGGACAGGCTGTCGCGGACGGAGAGCCAGCTGGCCCTCTTCATGGACTATTCCCCCGTCATGAAGTTCATGAAGGACCGCTCGGGCAGGTACGTCTACGTGAACAGGAAGCTCTGCGAGGCGGTCGGCATATCCCCTGAGGAATGGCTGGGGAAGACCGACCTGGAGATATTCACCCCCGAGACGGCGAAGGGCCTGGCAGACGGCGACAGGACGGTGTTCGAGACGCGCCAGTTCGGGCTGTTCAACGAGGTCATCCCGATGAAGGGCAGGCCGCGCGAGTTCCTCACCTACAAGTTCCTGGTCCCGAACACGGCCGGAGGGGACGACCTGCTGGCGGGTGTGTCGGTCGACCTGACCGAGGAGAGGAGCAGCGAGAGGGCCCTGAGGGCGGCGAACGACAAGCTCGAGCTCCTCGGCAGCATGACGCGCCACGACATCGCGAACCAGCTGGCCGTGCTCACCGCCAGGGTGGAGATAGCACGCATGGGGGAGACAGACCCGGTGAGGCTCGCATCGTTCAACGAGATGCTCGCATCGTCCAACGCCATACAGGGCCTCCTCAACTTCGCATCCGAGTACCAGGAGATCGGGTCGAGGGAGCCGGCCTGGATCCCCGTGAGGCTGGCCTTCGCCGCCGGGGTGATAGGGCTCCCCATGCAGGGGGTGCGGGCGGACGTCGACGTGGGCGGCCTCGAGGTGTTCGCCGACCCGATGTTCGAGAGGGTCTTCAGGAACCTCGTGGACAACTCCCTGAGGCACGGGGAGAAGGTCTCGAGGGTGAGGCTGAGCGCTCGCCCCGACGGGAAGGACGTGGTCCTGGTGTACGAGGACGACGGGGTGGGCCTCTCGGCCGAGGCGAAGGCGCGCGTCTTCGAGAAGGGCTTCGGGAGGCACACGGGGCTCGGCATGTTCATGGTGCGCGGGGTCCTCGCGCTCACCGGGATGGAGATACGCGAGACGGGCGAGGAGGGTTCCGGGGCGAGGTTCGAGATACGGGTCCCCGAAGGCCGCTTCAGGGACCATGCCGGGAAGGGTTAAGATGCCCGAAACCCCTGGCGACGGGGGGACCATGGCAGGGGAGAGACACGCCGGAGGACGGCCGGGGCGCCGACTGAGGGTGCCCCGGAGGGTTATCGAGGCGGAGGCGTCGTGGGTCTCGTTCACCGTCCTCTTCTTCTGCACCGTCTACGTGGTGCTCAAGGTCGACCTGATGTGGTCGGTCTTCGGCATCGCCGCGATGTCCCTCTACGCCCTCCCGATCGTCTCCACCCGGGACCCGTTCCAGGCCCTGCCGTGGGAGATGACCCTGCTCCTCTCCTCCCCGATAGTGCTGCACATCCTCGAGAGCTCCCGCACCCTCAGCGAGAGCTTCGCATGGTGGGACGACTTCACCTCCCTCTCGTTCGCGTTCTCGTTCGCGACGATAGGGTTCCTGCTGACGCTCGAGCTCCACATGTACACGGAGGTCAGGATGAACAGGGCCTTCTCCGTGTTCTTCGTCGTCGTGTTCACCATGGCCGTGTCGGGGTTCTGGCAGATCGGCGAGTACCTCAGCGACGTCCTGTTCGACACTGACAACATCGCCTCCGGTGCCCAGGTCATGGAGGAGTTCCTCTGGGTCACGGCCGGGGGCCTCGCCATGGGCCTCGCGTACGGCGCGTACATGAAGGCCATGCCCCTGTCCAGGCGGCAGGTCCTGGGCCTCGTACATTTCTGGGAGGTGCCCGCGTGGAGGAGAAGCTGAGGCTGATGTCCCGCGGGATGCAGGCGGGGATGTTGGGCGTCGTCGTGGGCGGCCTCGTGACGGACAACCTCACCTGGATCCCGGCTGCGGTCGCCTCCCTGGCCATCTCCGAGGTTCCGTCCCTTCTGAGGCGCGACCTGAGCATCGTGCTCCCGGTCGAGCTCAACCTGTGGATCGTCCTCGCCCTCTTCCTCCACGTGGTGGGCGGCGTCTCGGGCTTCTACGACTCCCTTCCGGGGTGGGACCATCTCACCCATGCGATGTCCTCCTCCCTGGTCGCCGCACTGGCCTTCGTCGCAGTCGTCGCCCTGGACAAGTACGTGGAGTCGATATACCTGCCGTCCGGGTTCCTCGCGCTCTTCATACTCATCTTCACGATGGCCATGGGCGTGTCCTGGGAGCTCATGGAGTACTCCTTCGACTCGGTCGCCGGCACCTACATGCAGTACTCCCTCTCGGACACGATGCTCGACCTCCTCTTCGACTGCTTCGCCGGCTTCGTGGTCGCATCCTACGGCGCATACTACCTCGAGCACACGAAGAGGGACCACTTCGTGGAGTCGCTCCAGCTGGACGCGGCGAGGGACAGGATCGCAGCGGCGATAAGGGCCTCCAGGGCCGGGGTCAGCGGCGCCCCGCCCCTCGGAGGGCTTCCTCCGCCCTCCGGAGGTCCTCCTTCGAGTTGACGTTCCAGAAGCTGAGGAGCTGCCCGTCCACGGCCCGGAGCTCGTCCTCTCCGACCCTCAGCAGGTCCATTCTCGCCAGGGCGTCCGCGACCTTCCCCCTCCCCGACGCGAGCTCCTCGGCGAAGGCCGCGAGCCCGGCCCCCCTCATGTAGACCGCCACCAGCGGCTCGAGGTACCCCCGGACCACCGGGACCGCCCCGTCCCTCCCGGCGGCCCGGCGGGCGAGGAGGGCCACGATGTCAGGCCTCAGGAACGGGACATCGCACGGGGCGACCGCCACGGAGCCGTGCCTCGCCTCCCTGAACGCGTTGCGCAGCCCCTCCAGCGGTCCCCTCCCGGCGGCGCGGTCCTCGACGACCGCGACCCCATGGCCGAGGACGCGCCGGTACTCGGGCCCGCGGCCCGGCCCGACGGCGACAGTGATGTCGTCCGCCACCTGGGAGAGTGCGTCCAGCACGCTCAGGACCATGGGGCGGCCGCAGAGCTCGACCAGCCCCTTCTCCCCCCCCATGCGGCTCCCGGCCCCGCCGGCCAGGACCACTCCCGAGAGCATGCCGACAGGTATCCGGGTGGCTCGTAATCAACCTATCCGGCGGAGCGCACGCCGATGGAGCCAGCAGGCGGAAGGTATTACTACCTCCGACCTGTTCCGCAGGTTTGAGGAGCGGGTCCATGGCCAAGGTGACGATGGCCCAAGGGGCGGGCGGCGAACGGATGCAGGAGTTCATCCGCGAGTTCGTGCTGAAGGAGCTCGAGCACGACTTCGGCGAGATCCCCCTGGGCGCCCTCGACGACGCGGCGGTCGTGGACGGCATCGTGTTCACCACGGACACCTACACCGTCAAGCCGCTCTTCTTCCCGGGAGGGGACATAGGCCGCCTCGCGGTCGCGGGCACCGTCAACGACCTGTCCGTGATGGGCGCGGCCCCGGTGGCCCTCTCCTGCGCGATGGTCATCCAGGAGGGTTTCCCGACCGACGACCTCCACACGATCATGAAGAGCCTCAGCTCGACCGCCAGGTCAGCCGGGGTGAGGATCGTCACGGGCGACACGAAGGTCGTCGAGAAGGGGGCCGTCGACGGCCTGTTCATAAACACGAGCGGCATCGGGAGGCGCTCCCCGCACCTGGACCGCAACATCGCGGAGGTCAGGAGGTCGAGGGGCTTCAGGTGGGAGTGGCCCAACGACTCCGGCGTCGCCGACGGCGACATCATCATCGCGTCAGGGCCGATCGGGAACCACGGCGTGGCGCTCCTCTCCTTCAGGGAGGGCTACGGGTTCGACACCGTCGTCAAGAGCGACGCGGCCCCGCTGAACCACCTCGTCGCGGAGGCGCTGAAGGTGGGGGGAGTCACCTCCATGAAGGACCCGACCAGGGGCGGCCTCGCGAACCTGCTCAACGAGTGGTCGGAGAAGTCCTCCGTAGGGATCAGGGTCAGGGAGGAGGACATCCCGATGGACGGCCCCGTCCTCGCCGCCTGCGAGATGCTGGGGATAGACCCCCTCGAGGTCGGCAACGAGGGCAAGGTAGTCTTGGCCGTGGTCCCGGAGAAGGCGGAGGCGGTCCTCGAGGCGATCAGGGCCGTCCCTGAGGGGTCGAGGGCCGCGATCATAGGCGAGGCGAGGAAGGACATCCGCGGCGTGATGATGGAGACGCACACTGGCGGGAAGAGGGTGCTGGAGCCGCCGGTGGGCGACCCGGTCCCGAGGATCTGCTAGGCACTGCGCCTGACGAACTCGCGTTCTATCATGTCCACTATGGCCGGGAGGCTGGCCGCCACCCTCGGGGTGAGCCCCTCGCGGAAGTTGTCGACGTCCTCGGCCTCTATGGCCACGAAGAACACCTCCTTCGGCATCCTGTCGGGCACGACCTGCCTCCCCATGGCCAGGGCCGTGGGGATGTTGAAGCCGTGGGGCGAGGTCCCGTGGACGGTCCTCCGGAAGTCCTCCTCCGTGAGTATGTAGTGGTCCCCCGGGGTGCCCCCCCTCGTCTGTATCGCGTCGATTATGACCACCCTGTCGTGGTCGAGGACCATGTCGAGGAGCTCGAGCCCGCTCGCCGGGAGCTCCTCTATCGACACGCCCTCCAAGCCCCGCTCCATGAGCATCCTGGCGGCGTATATCCCGACGCCGTCGTCAGAGAGCACGGGGTTCCCGACTCCCACGATGAGGGTCTTCACGGGCAAGGGTAGCACCTCATGCGTATTCATCCTGTCGGGGTGGAAAATCATGGATGCGAGGGGCTCCCGCCCCTCGAGAGGTTTCTCAGAAGTTCCTGAGCTTCTCCGCGACCGAGCCGTCCGCCTTCCTGACGGTCACCTCTAGCGCCGGCCCGCCGTTCAGCGAGTGCGTGCCGCAGGAGTTGCAGGGGTCGTAGCACCTGAAGGCCATCTCGACCTTGTTGAGCAGCCCCTGCGAGACCATCCCGTTGTGGATGAGCGCCTTGGCCGCCTGCTTCACGCTCGTGTTCATGGCCGCGTAGTTGTTGGTCGTCGCGACGATCATGTTGATCTTGGTGCACAGGCCGTCCTTGTCGGAGGCGTAGTGGTGTATCAGCGTGCCCCTCGGGGCCTCGCATATGCCCACGCCCTCCTTGGGCGGGTTCCACGGCCCCCTGGTGTCGTCGCTGGTGATGCTCTTGTCCCTCGCGAGCTCGAGCATGCGCTCGGTGGCGTACTGGAGCTCTATCACGCGCGCCCAGTGGTACGCCAGGGTGTGGTGCACCGGCCCGGTGACGCCCAGGTCCCTCATGGTCTTCTTGAACGCCTCGTACTCGGCCTGCGCCAGGGGGGTCGTGTAGCCCTCGCAGACGTTGATCCTGCCGAGCGGTCCGACCCTGTATATGCCGCTGGAGGGGCCGGTGGTGAAGCCGTTCCAGCCCACGTTCTTGAGGTAGGGCATCTTCATGTAGGTCCAAGGCTCGACGTGCTCCGCTATGACGTCCAGGTACTCGCTGGGCTTGAACTTCACGACCTGCTTGCCCTTCTGGTCGACCACCCTTATGTCGCCGTCGTAGAACTGGCTCTTGTTGTTCTTGTCGACCATGCCCATGTAGTAGGTCTCGAGGTAGTATGCGTCCTGGTTGAGCACCAGGCCGAGGTAGTCCTTGTTCGCGAGCACGACGTCGTGGAAGAGCTTGATGGTGAACTTGCCGAACTCGACGCAGCTCTTGGCCATCTCCTCCATCTGCGCGCGCTCCTCCTCGGAGATCTGCTTCGAGACGCCCCCGGGGAGGCCGAACACGGGGTGCGTCGCCCTGCCCCCGATGATCTCCTGGATCTTCTGGCCGTAGGAGCGGTGCTTGATGACCTCGGCGCCGATCGGGACGCCCACGGCGTCGACGACCCCGAGGACGTTCCTCTTGTTCGACGGGGCCGACGGCCCGAGGACGAAGTCCGCGGCCGCGAGGGCGTAGAAGTGGGCTATGTGGCTGTGCGTGTACTGCCCCATGTAGAAGAGCTCCCTGAGCTTCTTCGCCGTGGCGGTCGGCTCTGCGCTGAACACGGCGTCCAGGGCCTTGGTGGACGCTATGTGGTGGGCCGCCGGGCACACGCCGCAGAGCCTGTTCGTCAGGACGGGCAGCTCCTGCACGTGCCTGCCTATGCAGAACCTCTCGAAGCCCCTGAGCTCCGGGATCTGCATGTAGGCGTTGGAGACCTCCCCCTTGTCGTCAAGGAATATCTCTATCTTGCCGTGCCCCTCGAGCCGCGTCACGGGGTCGATCGTGATCTTCTTCTCCGTCGTCTTCACCGGTGTGTCGTTGATGATCGGTCCTGCCATCTCATCTCACCCCTTCCTCTTGCGCTCCTTGACGGTCCTCCTCAGAGGGGACTTCGGGAGCGTGAACGCATAGAAGGTCCCGAGCGGGTCCTTGACCTGCATCATCATTTCCATTATCTGCTCCTCATTTAACTTTGACTCCGAATCCGTGATGTTGAGGAGGGACGAGACGGCGCTCAGCATGCTCGCGCCCTGGTCCGTCACGGCCTTGGTCGGTCCCATGCAGCCCCTGCAGGGCATGTTCGCGTTCGGGCACATGGCGCCGCAGCCCGCCCTCGTCGCAGGGCCGATGCATATGATGCCCTGGTCGAGGAGGCACTTCTTCGGGTCCGCCTTGATCTCGTACGACTGGTAGATCTTGTCTATGCGCCTGTTCTTCTCGACCCTCTCCCTCTTGCACTCGTCGCACAGGGTCTTGTCGCTCGCTATGACCGTCCCCTTCGGGGGCAGCGGCGCCCCCTGCGTCACGTGCTTCGCGACCACGTCGACAGCCAGGGCGATCAGGTTCGTGGTCGGCGGGCAGCCCGGCATGAAGTAGTCGACGTCGACCACCTCCTCCAGGGTCTTGACGTCGTCGTAGAACCTGGGCAGCTCGAGCTCGCCCTCGGGCACCTTCGTGTGCTCCTGGGGGTACGTGCCGGCCTTGTTGTCCGTGGACTGGGTCTTCTTGTACACGGTCTCGAAGACCTCCTCCCTGTTGGTGACGTTGCCCAGGCCGGGCGTGCCGCCGAAGCAGGCGCACGAGCCGAAGCTGATCAGCACGACCGACTTCTGCCTCAGGACCTTCGCCACGTGCTCGTTCTCGCTGTTCCTTATGGCGCCGTTGTAGAACGACACCGTGATCGACTTGTCGGGCATCTGCTCGATCTCGTGCAGCTTGCCGTCGAACCCTATCGGCCAGAACACGACGTCCGCTATCGCGTGGACGTCCAGGATCTTGGCGTCGATGTCCAGGAGCGCGACGTCGCAGCCGCCGCACCCTGCCCCCCAGTACTGCGCGATCTTGATCTTCTCAGCCATCTCAGTTCACCTCTCCTGCACCCGTCTTCTTCAGCAAGGCCGCGTACTGAGGCGACTGGCCCTTCATCCCCGCCTGCTCGATGAGCCTCCACTTCTTGAGGGCGATGATGTGCCTGACGATCTCCGGCTTAGGTATGCCCGTGGCGTCGTGCAGCTCGTGCACGGTCCTCAGGCCCCGCTCCATCTCCATCAGGAGCGAGTTCCTCTCCAGGTCCACCGCTGCAGCCTTCTGCACGATGAAGCTGTACCTCGCGTCGGTGATCGCCTCGCCGAAGACGTTGCCGGATGTGGTGAGCTGCCCCTTCTTCCCGAGGAGCCACCTCACCCGCTCGCCCTCGACGGTCCTCCTGGCCGCCTCTATCCTGGCCTTCCTGTCCATCCTCATTCACCACCTCGCATCGGTGATGGTCCAAGTTCGTTTATCGTCTCGGTGAACTCCGTGATGGTCTTCTGGAACTTCTCGCCTTCACCGGCGGAGATCCACTCGAGCCTCAGCCTGTCCGGGTCGTAGCCGAACTGCTGTATCAGCATCTTCAGGAGGGCTATCCTCCTGCGGGTCCTGTAGTTCCCCCCTATGTAGTGGCAGTCCGCCGGGTGGCACCCCGCGACGAGTATGCCGTCCGCGCCCTTCTTGAACGCCCTCAGGACGAACTCCGGGTCCACACGGGCCGAGCACATCACCCTGATGACCCTGAAGTAGGGCGGCATCTGCAGCCTGCTCACGCCCGCGAGGTCCGCGCCCGCGTACGAGCACCAGTTGCAGCAGAACACGATTATCTTCGGCTCGAACGCGTGCTCGGCCGCACCGTGCGCCTCCTTCGCCTCGCTGCTCATCCCTTCACCTCCTGCTTCTTCGGCTGCTCAAGCGCAGCATCGATCATCGCCAGTATCTGCTCGTCCCTGAAGCCCTTCTGCGTCAGGGCCCCCGCAGGGCACGCGCCCACGCAGGCGCCGCAGCCCTTGCACAGCCCCACGTTGACGCTGACCATCTTCTTCTTCGGGTCGTCCTTGTGGGGCACGATGTCCAGCGCCTTGTACTCGCAGGTCGGGACGCATATGCCGCAGCCGTCGCACAGGCTCTCGTCGACGCTCGCGACTATGCCCTCCGCCTCGAGGGTCGTCTTCGACAGGACGGTCATCGCCCTCGCGACGGCCGCCAGGGCCTGGGATATGCTCTCGTCCACGAACTTCGGCCCGTGCGCCAGCCCCGCGAGGTACACGCCCTCGGTGGCGAAGTCGACCGGCCTCAGCTTCATGTGCGCCTCGAGGAAGAAGCCCTCCTTGGTCAAGGGCACCTTCAGCATCGGCGCGAGCTCCTCGGCGTCGTGCTGCGGCCTGGTGCCTGACGCGAGGACGAGGTAGTCGGGCCTGAGGACCAGCAGCTTGCCGGTGTCCTCCTCGGTCACCTTGACCTCCAGCTTCCCGCCCTTGTCCTCCACGACGGGCTTCTTCTCGTCGTCGAACCTGACGAACTTGACGCCCTTCTGCGAGGCCTCCTTGTAGTACTTCTCCCTGAAGCCGTAGGTCCTGATGTCCCTGAACAGGACGTAGACCTCCGCCTCCGGGTCCTTCTCCTTGACCTTCGTGGCGGCGGTCATCGTGCCCGTGCAGCACACGCGCGAGCAGTTCGGGTGGTCTCCCTCCCTGGAGCCGACGCACTGTATGAAGGCGTACGACTTCCCCTTGGCCTCGCCCTTCTTGAGCATCTCCTTGAACTCGAGCAGGGTCTTGACGTTCTTGCTCTTCCCGTAGAGGTACTCGCCCTCGGGCCTGTGCTCCTGCCCGCCGACCGCGAGTATGACAACGCCGTGCTCGACCTCCTTGCCGTCGGCGAGGGTGGTCTTGAAGTTCCCGACGTACCCCTCGATGTTCTTGACCTTGGCCCCGAGGTGCACGGTTATGTTCTTCTCCGCCCTGACCTCGGCCTCGAGCCTCTTCACGTGCTCCATCGGGTCGTCGCCGGAGGGCAGGTAGTGCAGCTTCCTCAGGTTGCCCCCGAGCTCCTTCTCCTTCTCCACGAGGTGGACCTTCACGCCCTGCCTGGCGAGCTCGAGCGCGGCCACCATGCCGCTCACGCCCCCGCCTATGACCAGGGCCTGCTGGTTCACCTTGATGGTGAGGTTCTCGAGCGGCTCCAGGAGCTTCGACTTGGCGATGGCCATCCTGACGAGGTCCTTGGCCTTCTTGGTGGCGGCCTTGGGCTCGTGCATGTGGATCCAGGAGCACTGGTCCCTGATGTTCGCCATCTCGAAGAGGTAGGCGTTGAGCCCGGCCTCCCTGATGGTGTTCTGGAACAGCGGCTCGTGGGTCCTGGGCGTGCAGCTCGCGACCACGACCCTGTTGAGCTTGTGCTCCTCGACCTTGCCCTTGATGCGCTCCTGCGCGTCCTGGGAGCAGGTGTAGAGGTTCTGCTCGGCGTAGACCACGCCCGGCAGCGTCTTGGCGTACTCCATGACCTCGGGCACATTGACGACGCCGCCGATGTTGATGCCGCAGTGGCACACGAACACGCCGATCCTCGCCTCCTGCCCGCCGACGTCCTTCTCCTTGGGGTACTCCTTCTTGGTGACGAGCGTGCCCCTGGCGGAGGCTATCTCCGTCCCGGCCCTGGCCGCGGCCCCGCTCGCCTCGGCGACCGTCATGGGTATGTCCTTGGGGGACGAGAACGCCCCGCTCACGAACACCCCCGGCCTCGAGGTCTCGACCGGGGTGAACACCCCGGTCTGGCAGAAGCCGTCGTCGTTGAGGCGGAACTTCATGACGCGGCTCAGCGCCTCCGCGTCGGAGGCAGGCGTCAGCCCGACTGCGAGCACCACGAGGTTGAAGACCTCCTCCTTCGGCTCGCCGTCCTCGGTGTACTTGAGTATGAGGTTCTTGGTCTTCGGGTCCTCGCTGACCGCGGCTATCCTCGACCGGACGAACCTGATCCCGTACTCGTCCTTGGCGCGGTTGTAGTACTCGTCGAACTGCTTCCCGAACGCCCTCAGGTCCATGTAGAATATCGAGGGCTTGATGTTGCCGCCGTGCTCCTTGGCTATGATGGCCTCCTTGACGGAGTACATGCAGCACACGCTGGAGCAGTACTCGTTCCCGCAGTGCTCGTCCCTCGAGCCCACGCACTGTATGAAGGCGATCTTCTCGGGTATGTCGCCGTCGGAGGGCCTCAGGACGGTGCCGAAGTACGGCCCGGTCGCGCTCAGCATCCTCTCGAACTCGATGCTCGTCACGACGTTCTGGTACACGCCGTACCCGTACTCGGGCTTCAGGCGCGCGTTGAACTCCTCGAAGCCGGGCGAGACTATGATCGACCCGACCTGGATCTCGAACACCCTCTCCTTCTGGTCGTACGCGACGGCCTTGGCCTTGCACTCCTCGGCGCATATGCCGCAGCCGATGCACCTCTCCGGGTCTATGGAGTAGACCAGCGGCACGGCCTGGGGGTAGCGCACGAATATGGCCTTGCGGACCTTCGTGCCCTCGTTGTACTCGTCCACGGTCTCGATGGGGCACTTCTGCGCGCAGCTGCCGCAGCCCGTGCACTTGGTCTCGTCGACCCTGAACGCCCTCTGCTTGACCGTGACGGTGAAGTTGCCCGCCTGCCCGTCCACTATGGCTATGTCCGCGTTCGTTATCAGCTGGATGTTGTGGTGCCTGCCCGTCGCGACGAGCTTGGGCGCCATGATGCACATGGCGCAGTCGTTGGTCGGGAAGGTCTTGTCCAGCTGGGCCATGACCCCGCCGATGCTCGGCTGCTTCTCCACCAGGTACACCTTGTACCCGGAGTCGGCCAGGTCCAGCGCGGACTGGAGGCCGGATATGCCCCCGCCCACGACCATGACGGCGCCGACCTTGTCAGTTGCGGCCATCACTGCTCACCTCCGATGACGATGGTCTTGTATGTTGGAGTGAACCCCTCCGGGTGCTCCATCGCTATCATGTTCTTCTGCCTCAGGGCGACGATGTGCCTCAGGACCCTGTCCGTAGGGACGTCCATGATCTGCCCCAGCTCCTTGACGGACCTGGCCCTGCCCCTGGACAGCTCGAGGATGAGGCTCCTCTCGAACTCCTCCTCCGTCGAGGCGTCTATGATCTTGTCGAGCTCCGCCGGGTCCAGCTTGTTGCCGTAGGCGTTGCCCTTGTTGACCAGGTTCAGCTCCCTGCCGACGAGCGCCTTGAGCCTGAAGGTCTCCGACGCGCCGTCCGCTGCGGCCACCCTGTCGCCCAGCCTCTGGTCCTTCCTGACCTTGCTCGGGCCGAGCCTCCTTATGTTCTCGGTGAACTCGGTCACGACCTTGGAGAACTTCTCCCCCTCGGACGCGGAGACCCACTCCAGCCTGAGCCTCTCGGGCTCGAGCCCGCTCTCCTCGAGCAGGCGCTTCATCAGCCTCACGCGCTTCTCGGTGTAGTAGTTCCCGGAGATGTAGTGGCAGTCGCCTATGTGGCAGCCGCCCAGGAGCACGCCGTCCGCCCCGGCCCTGAATATGTCGAGGACGAGGTGGGGGCTGATCCTGGTCGAGCACATGACCCTCACGGCCCTTATGTTCGTGGGGTACTGGTACCTGCTGACCCCGCACAGGTCGGCGCCCGCGTACGAGCACCAGTTGCACAGGAACCCTATGATCTTCGGCTCGAACTCCGCCTTGGGTGCGTCGGCCATGGCTCACACCTCCTCCTGGAGCGCGGCCTTCGCCTCTGCGAGCAGCTGCGCGTCGGTGTAGTTGGTCATGGTTATCGCGCCCTCGGGGCAGGTCGCGCCGCAGCAGCCGCAGCCCTTGCACGCCGCCACGATGACCTCCGCCAGGCCCTTGTCGTTCTTCCTGAGCGCGCCGTACGGGCACACCTCTATGCAGGTTCCGCACCCGGTGCACCTGGTCTCGTCGACGACCGAGGTCAGCGCCTCGGCCTGGACGTAGCCCTTGGCCATCGGGATCGCGGCCCTCGAGGCCGCGGCCGAGCCCTGCGTGACCGCCTCGGTTATGTCCGCCGGGCCCTTGCAGGTCCCGGCGACGTATATGCCGTCGGTGGCGAAGTCGACCGGCCTCAGCTTCACGTGCGCCTCCAGGAAGAAGCCCTCCTGGCCCAGCGGCACCTTGAGCATCTTGGACAGCTCGCCCGCGTCCGGCTGCGCCACGAGCGGGGTCGACAGGACGACCATGTCGACGGGCATCGTCCTCTCGAGCTTCAGGGTCTCGTGGAAGTACGTGACCTTCAGCTGGTTGTCCTCCATGAAGACCTTGGGCAGGTGGTCGAGGGTGTACCTGTTGAACTTGACCCTCTTCTCCCTGGCCTTGTTGTAGGTGAGCTCGTGCTCCACGCCGTAGGCCATGACGTCCCTGTTGAACACGGTGACCTCGATCTTCTCCGACGGCCCGAGCTTGACCTCCTCGGCCTCGCCCTCGGCCTCGCCGCGCCCGCGCCTCCTGCGCCTGCGCTCGAGGATCTCGTCGGTCGCCTTCTTCTCGACGGGGATCTTCTCGACGACGGTCCCGGCCTTCTCCATGACCCCGAGCATGTTCTCGTAGTTGTCCACGATGTTGATGGCGTTCTTGATGGCGACGTTGCAGCAGATCCTGGAGCAGTAGGACATCTTCTGGCCCCTGGACCCGACGCACTGTATGAACGCCACGCTCTTGAGCTTCGGGAGGGTCTTCTTCTTGCACAGGATCTCGAACTCCGTCAGGGTGACGACGTTAGGGTACTGGTTGTAGCCGTACAGGCCCTCGGGGACGAACTCCAGCGCACCGGTGGCGACGACTATCGTGCCGACCTTGAACTTCTTCCCCTCGCCCCCCTTGGGGGCGATGACGACCTCGTAGTTGCCTATGAAGCCGTCGATGCTCTTGACGGTCGAGTTCAGGTGCAGCGTGATGTTCTTGTGCCCCTTGACCTTGTCTATCAGGGGCTTTATGGTGTCCGTCGCGCCCTTCTCGGTGACGTAGAGGTTGTTCAGGAGCCTGACGAAGCCCCCGAGCTCCCCCTCCCTCTCGACGAGGTGCACGGGGAAGCCCATGTCGGCCAGCGAGGCCGCGGCGGTCATCCCGCTGACGCCGCCGCCAATGACCAGCCCGACCGGCTCGACGTCGACCTTCGCCTCCTCCTGGGGCTTTAGCAGCCTGGCCCTCGCGACGCCCATGCGGATCAGGTCCTTGGCCTTCTTCGAGGCGAGGTCCTTCTCCTTCATGTGCACCCACGAGCAGTGCTCCCTGATGTTCACGAACGTGAACAGGTACTTGTTGAGGCCGGCGCCCTCGCAGGTCGCCTGGAACAGGGGCGCGTGCGTCCTGGGCGTGCAGCTCGCCACTATGACCCTGTTCAGGTTGTGCTTCCTGATGGCCTCCCTGATGCTGCCGAGCCCGTCCTCCGCGCAGGTGTACATGTTCTGGGTCGCGTACACCACGTCGGGGAGCGTCTTCGCGTAGTCCGCCACGGTGGGGACGTCCACGAACCCGCCTATGTTGCTCCCGCAGGAGCAGACGAACACGCCTATCCTCGGCTTGTCGACCTCGTTGACCTTGTTCTCAGCCATGTCGCTCATCCCCCCGCCTGGGCCATGGCCTCGACCGCCTTCGCGGCCGCGCTCGAGCCCTGGGCGACCGCCTCGGGTATGTCCGCCGGGCCGGCCGCGTACCCCGCGAGGTACACGCCGGGCTTGACGGTCCTGCCCGGGCCGAGGATCCTGTCCGCAGACTCCAGGAACCCGAACTCGTCGACCTTCAGCCCGAGTATCTTCGCCAGCTCGGCCGTCTCCTTCCTGGGCACCAGCGTGGTGGCCAGGACGACGAGGTCGAACTCCTCGGACTGCTGCCTGCCGCCCACGTCGTACACGACGACGGGGTTGTGTGTGTCCGGGTTCTCCTGGACCGTGGCGTCGGAGTTGATGTACCTGACGCCGTAGTCGCGCTTGGCCCTCTCGACGTACTCGTAGAAGCCCTTGGCGCAGGCCCTCATGTCCTTGTAGAATATGGTGGACTCGATGTCGTCGTAGTGCTCCCTCGCCAGCATCGACTCCTTGGTCGAGTGCATGCAGCACACGGCGCAGCAGTACGGGTGCCCGACCTGCGGGTTCCTCGAGCCGACGCACTGTATGAACGCCATCTTCTTCGGCCTCTCCTTGTCGGAGCGCCTCTGGATGTGGCCGTGGGTCGGGCCCGCGGCGTTGATCATCCTCTCGTACTCCATCGCCGTGAAGACGTTGGGGTACCGGCCGTAGCCGTACTCCGTGGACGGGGTCGGGTCCCAGACGTCGAAGCCGGTGGCGACTATGATCGCGGCGACCTCTATCTCCAGGACCTGGTCCTTCATCTCGTAGTTGATGGCGCCCCTCTTGCAGACCTTCATGCAGTTTCCGCACTTGTCCTTGGTCAGCTTGAGGCAGTGCTCCTTGTCGATGGTCATGACCCTGGGGACGGCCTGCATGAACGGGATGTATATCGCCTTCCTCGTGGTGAGGCCCATCTCCCAGTCGTTGACGACCTTGCTCGGGCACTTCTCGAGGCACTCCCCGCAGCCGGTGCACTTGGTCTCGTCGACGTACCGGGCCTTCTTGAGCACCTTCACCTTGAAGCTGCCGACGCTCCCCTCGACGCCGATCACCTCAGAGTAGGTGATCACATTGGTGTTCGGGTGGCTGAAGCAGTCGGCCATCTTGGGCGCCAGTATGCATATAGAGCAGTCGTTCGTAGGGAAGGTCTTGTCCAGCTGGGCCATCCTCCCACCGATGCTGGGGGTCTTCTCGACCAGATGGACGATCAGTCCCTTGTCCGCCAGGTCCAGCGACGCCTGTATCCCGGCGACTCCCCCTCCTATCACCATAACCGCCTTCTCCATTCAAAGTCCTCCACGAGTCCTAAACGATGGTTCCCCTAGTCTACGCCTCACTCGGCTCCGTGATCCTGAACTCAAGGGGTTTGCGCGCCCTGCCGGGCCCCTCTCCGTAACCTTTCCTCTGTATTATCTGTTTCGTTGGACGGGCGACGAGTGTCGCGCCCCCGGACCTCACGTCCGTGCGGATATCGTCGGCCGGCAGGCGTCCGCGTCACTTGGCCGAAAGGACCTCCTTCGCCTCGGTGTCCTTCTGGATCTCCGTGACCTTGACCTTGAAGGGGGCCTTCTTCCTGCCTTGCATCCCCTCGGACGCGAACCTCTGGCAGTTCGGGTATGTGCAGGGGGTGCACTTCTTGTCCTTGCACGACAGCTCTATGAGCACGAGCCTGTCCCTGGTGTCCGCGGCCCCGGTGACCGGCTTCCTGACCTCGAACATCTTGGTCATCCGCGTCTCGTAGGGCTTCTTCTTCGGCTCTATCCTGGCGAACCTCTGGCAGTTCGGGTAGGTGCACGGGTCGCACTTCTTGTCCTTGCACGACAGCTCGATCAGCAGGACCCTGTCGCCCTGCCCCTTCGCCTGGGCCGCCTCCTTGGCGTCCTTCTCCTTCTTCTCCGTCTTCGGTGTCATCCTAACAGTCCTTCGCGTTTCATTCAAGCTGCTCAGCGATGGCGACGCTGAGGTCCTTGATCGGTATGTCGACCTGCTCCTTGGGCACCTGGGTCTTGTTCTCCTGGACGCAGGAGAGGTGTATGAGGCACTTGTAGCACCCCGTCACGAGGCACTCTGCCCCCGTCCTCTTGGCCTCCTTCAGCCTCTCGACCTGCAGCCTCCTGGAGGTCTCGTCGCAGGTGGCCCATGCGCTCACGCCGCAGCAGAGGGCCTTGTCCCGGACGTTCTCCATCTCCAGGATCTGCGTGCCCTTGGAGGCGGTCAGGGCGCTCCTGGGCTGGTCGTATATGCCCATGTGCCTGCCGAGCCTGCACGAGTCCTGGAAGGTGAGCTTCCGGGCGCTGTCCTTCAGCCTGAGCCTGCCCTCCTTGACCAGGTCGTCCACGAACTCCGAGATGTGGACCATCTCGAAGGGGTGGTCCCCGGCCAGCTCCTGGTAGTCCAGGTCGAACGTGCGCATGCACTCGGGGCACGAGAAGACGACCTTCTTGGCCCCCGAGGCCTTTATGACCTCGAGGTTCTTCTTCATCAGCTTCTGGAGCGCCGCCTCGTCCCCCGTCCAGTTGAGGTCGTGCCCGCAGCAGACCTCGTCGTTGCTGACGGCCGGGACAATGCCCGCCCTGTTCATAATCTTTACGACCGCCCGGGGTATGCCAGACAGGTCCAGCTTCCTCTCCTTGAATATCGCGTCGAAGTACGGCGCGCAGCCCGTGAAGAAGAAGACCTCGCCCTTGTCGGCTATCTTGAGTTCGGGGGTGACCCAGCTGAGCCTGTCCTGCTTGAAGCTCCCGTGGGCCATGATCCTCATCACGCCCTGCATGAGCCCGCCCTGGGAGCAGGCGGGGTCGTTCTCGAGGGCGACGGCCTCGCCCCTGAGGCCCCGTATGAACCCGGAGTAGTCGACCTTGTACGGGCACATGGAGTTGCACTGCTCGCAGGTGACGCAGGTCCATATGTCCTTGTCCTTAGAGAGGTTGCCCACCTGCCCCTCGGTCGCCCTCAGGACTATGGTCCTCGGGGCGAACTCGGTGTTGTACTTGGCGACGGGGCAGACGGTGGTGCACTTCCCGCACTCGACGCAGTCGAAGGCCCCCGTGTCCTCGATGAGCGCGTCTATGCGCTGCTTGAGGGTGTCGGGGTTCCTGGTGGCCCTCTTCACCTTGGGCATCGGGTTGGGGCCGAGCGCCCTGACCTGCTCGGTGAACTCCTTCATGGTCGCGGCGAACTTCTGGCCCTCCGAGGCGGAGATCCACTCCAGCCTCATCCGGTCCCTGCCCACGCCGAGCCTGTCGAGGACCTCCTTCACGGACTCCATCCGCTTCTCCGCCTCGACGTTCCCGGATATGTAGTGGCAGTCGCCAATGTGGCACCCGGCGACGAGCACTCCGTCCGCGCCGAGCTCGAGCGCCCTCACGATGAAGTAAGGCTCGACCCTGCCGGAGCACATCACCCTTATGACGCGCGCGTTGGGCGGGTACTGCATCCTGCCCACGCCCGCGAGGTCCGCGCCCGCGTACGAGCACCAGTTGCAGCAGAAGGCCACTATGTTCGGCTCGAAACGCTCCTCGGTCAGGCGCCCACCTCCTCGTCCTTCCCCTCGGGCGCGAGGAGCGCCTCGAGCATGGTCATGATCTGGTCGGTCTTGAAGTGCTTCGGCCTTATCGCCCTGGAGCAGCACGCGACCGCGCAGGAGCCGCAGCCCTTGCACAGAGCCTCGTTGATCTTCGACTTGAACACCCCTGGCGAGACCTCCTCGACCCTGGGCGCCCCGTACTCGCACAGCTCCTCGCACCTGCCGCATGCGATGCACTTCTCGGGGTCTACCTCCGAGACGACGCCCTCCGCCTCGATGAACGGCTTGGACAGGACCGTGTTGACCCTGGCGGCCGCCGCAAGGGCCTGGGATATGCTCTCGTCTATGAGCCTCGGGGAGTGCGCCAGGCCGCAGAGGAATATGCCGTCGGTGGCGAAGTCGACCGGCCTCAGCTTCATGTGCGCCTCGAGGAAGAAGCCCTCCCTCGTCAGCGGGACCTTGAGCATCTGGGCCAGGTCCTTGTTGTCAGGGTTGGGCCTGACGGCCGCGTTGAGGACCAGGTAGTCGGGCCTGATGGTCACGGTCTGCTCTATGAACTGCTCGTCCACCTCGACGGTGAGGTGGCCCCCGTGCTCGCTCACCCTCGGGGGCGACGAGGGGTCGTACCTCAGGAACACCACGCCGAGCCTCGCGGCCTCGTTGTAGTTCTCCTCCCTGAAGCCGAAGGTCCTGATGTCCCTGTAGAGGACGTACACGGCCGTCCCCGGGTGGTCCTGCTTGATCTTCATCGCGTTGGCCATGGCCGTGGAGCAGCAGATCCTGGAGCAGTTGGGGTGCTCCTCGTCCCTCGAGCCGACGCACTGGATTATGACCACGCTCTTCGCCTTGAAGTCCTTGCCCGAGACCATCTCCCCGAGGTCGGTCTGCCTGATGACCTTCGGGTCCTTCCCGAAAAGGTACTGCTCGGGCTCGTGCTCGACGGCCCCCGTCGCCACGACTATGGCGCCGTGCTGGACCTTCTCCCCGCTCCCGAGGGTGGTCTCGAAGTTGCCGATGTAGCCCTTGACCTCGGCCACGGTGTCCTCCAGGTGGACCTTGATCCTCGGGTCCCCCATGACCTCCTTCTCCAGCTTCCTGAAGGTCTCCTGGGGGTCGACCCCTATGAGGGTGCGGTGTATCCGCCTGAGGTGGCCGCCGAGGTGCTTGCTCTTCTCCACGACGTGCACGTCGAAGCCGCTCCTGGCGATCTCCAGGGCGGCGGTCATGCCGCTCAGGCCGCCCCCAATGACGAGCGCGGACTGGGTGACGGGTATCCTGGGCTGCGGGAGCGCCTCGAGCGTGGCCGCCTTGGCGACGGCCATGCGGACCAGGTCCTTGGCCTTCTCCGTCGCGCGCTCCGGCTCCCTCCTGTGCACCCACGAGCACTGGTCCCTGATGTTGGCCATCTCGAACAGGTACTTGTTCAGGCCCGCCTCCTTCACAGTGTTCTGGAAGAGCGGCTCGTGGGTCCTGGGGGTGCAGCTCGCGACCACGACCCTGTTGAGGTCGTGCTTCTCGATGGTCTCCCTGATCTTCTTCTGGGTGTCCTGCGAGCAGGTGTAGAGGTTCTGCTCAGCCACGATCACGTGCTGGAGAGTCTTGGCGTACTCCATGACCTCCGGCACGTCCACGACCGAGCCGATGTTGATGCCGCAGTGGCAGACGAAGACGCCGATCCTCGGCTCCTTGCCCGCGACCTCCTTCTCCTTGGGGTACTCCTTCTTTGTGACGAGTGTCCCCCTGCTCTCCGAGAGGAGCGCCGCCGCCTTGCCGGCGGCGCCGCTGGCCTGCGCGATCGAGTCGGGGATGTCCTTGGGCCCGGAGAACGCGCCGCACACGTAGACGCCGGGGACGGATGTCTCAACCGGGGACAGCTCGTCCGTCTCGCAGAAGCCGAACTTGTTGAGGTCGACGCCCAGCACCTTGGCGAGCGCGCCCGTCGCCTCCGGCGGCCTCGCGCCCGCCGAGAGCACCACGAGGTCGAACGCCTCCTCGGCGATGTCGGCCCCCTCGAGGTAGCTGAGGATGACGTTGCCCGTGGCAGGGTCCTCCTGCAGCTTGGATATCCTGTTGTTCCTGAGGACGCGGACGCCGTACTCGTTCTCCGCGCGCATCAGGTATTCCTCGAACTCCTTGCCGAAGGCCCGCGTGTCCATGAAGAAGATGGCCGTGTCGAGGCCCGGGACGTGCTCCTTGCCGATGACGGCCTGCTTGAGGGCGGCCATGCAGCAGTAGGAGGAGCAGTAGGTGTTCCCCGTCTGCGCGTCCCTCGAGCCGACGCACTGGACGAAGGCGATCTTCTTCGGGACGTCGCCGTCCGAGGGGCGGATCACATGCCCCTCCGTCGGGCCCGACGCGCTCAGCATCCTCTCGAACTCGATGTTGGTCAGGACGTTGGCGTACACCCCGTGCCCGTACTCCGCCTTCTTCGACGCCTCGAAGACGTCGTAGCCGGGGCTGAGGATGATCGAGCCCACCTCGACGACCTCCTCCTTGTCCGGCTTCTCGGAGTAGCTGATGGCCTTCGCCTCGCAGAATTTCTCGCAGATGCCGCAGCCGATGCAGAGGCCCCTGTCTATGGTATAGACCAGGGGCACGGCCTGGGGGAAGGGCACGTAGATGGCCTTGGCCGGCGCGAGCTCCCTGTCGAAGGCGTTCAGCCCCTCGACCGGGCAGTGCTCCGCGCAGACGCCGCAGCCCGTGCACTTCTCCTCGATGATGTACCTGGAGCGCCTGGTGAGGGTGACCTTGAAGTCGCCGGCCTTCCCGTCGACCTTCTTGAGCTCCGCGTTGGTGAGCATGGTGATGTTCTCGTGCCTGCCCGTGGCTACGAGCTTGGGGGACACGATGCACATGGCGCAGTCGTTGGTCGGGAAGGTCTTGTCCAGCTGGGCCATGGTGCCGCCTATGCTGAGGCCGGCCTCGAGTATGTACACCTTGAAGCCGGAGTCGGCGAGGTCCAGGGCCGCCTGTATGCCGGCGGGGCCGCCGCCCACGACGAGGACGGCGCCGACCTTCTTGTGCTCTGCCATGTCAGACCCCCTCCCCGTAGATCGGGCCGAGCCTCTGGAGCTCGGCGACCATCTCCTTCACGACGTTCGCGAACTTCTGCCCCTCGGAGCCCGCTATCCACTCGATCCTGAACCTCTGCGCCTCTATCCCCGCGTCCTCGAGGAACGATGACAGGAAGTCGCCGCGCATGGCGGCCTTCTCGTTGCCGTTGATGTAGTGGCAGTCCGCCGGGTGGCACCCGGCGACTATGACGCCGTCCGCCCCGAGCTCGAAGGCCTTGAGCACGAAGGCAGGGTCCACCCTCCCGGAGCACATGACCCTGACTATCCTCACGTTCGGGGGGTACTGTATCCTGGTCGTACCGGCGAGGTCGGCCCCCGCGTACGAGCACCAGTTGCAGCAGAAGGCCACGATCCTCGGCTCGTACCCGGCCTGCTCCTCGGCCGCCTCGTGCTTCTTCGCGTGCGTGGTCACGGTCACGACCCCCTGAGCTTCCGCAGGAGCGAGTGGGCCGACACGTGGTGCGTGTCGAAGCCCAGCGAGATCGGGTCTATGCCCATGGCGAGCGCCTGGAACTGGGAGACGTGCATCACGGGGATGCCGTCCTTGGAGAAGGCCTTCTGGGCGTTGTCGAACTGGAGGAGGCAGAACGGGCAGCCCGTGACGACGCAGTCCGCGCCCACGGCCCCGATCTTCCTGCACTTGTCCTCGGTGAGCGAGTTGGCCAGGTCCACGACGTGCGACCTCACGCCGCCGCCCGCGCCGCAGCAGTCGAGCTTGTCGTCGTAGTCCACGCTCGTCGCGCCGCACGCCTCGACTATGTTGTCCAGGAGGACGGGGTTGTTGGGGTCGTCTATGGTCCTGCTCTCGGTCGGCCTGAGGTAGTGGCAGCCGTAGTGGACCGCGACCCTGATGTTCTTCAGCGGCCGCTTCACCTTCGCCTGGATGGCCTCGATCCCGATGTCCTTGGCCATGAGCTCGATGTAGTGCCGGACGGTGACGGGCTCGAAGACCCTCCTCTTCCCCTCGCTCTTCTTCGGCACGCCGGTGTACTTCTTGCCGACCTGCGCCAGGACCCTGTTCACCTTGCCCATGCTCTTCGGGTCCTTGAGGTACTCGGTGGCCTTCATGAGGGACGTCAGGCAGCCGTTGCAGACCGTCAGGATGTCCCTCCTCTCGTCCTGCGCCAGGACGAGGTTCCTCGCCGCGAGGAGCAGCCAGGTCTCCTTGTCGGTGGAGTAGAATATCCCCGGGACGGGGCAGCACGAGAACTCGGGTATGTCCTTGACGTCGAGGTCGAAGCCGTCCTTGCCGCAGACCCATCTCACGGCGTACTCGATGCCCGGGTACCTGTTGGGTATGACGCACCCGAAGAAGTAGGCGTAGGACGTCACGGGTTCACCTCCGACTCGATGCCGATGAGCTTGTCGTACTTGGAGGCGTGGACGAGGACGCCGATCTCCCTGAGGACGTTCTTGAAGCCCGGGCTGAACGTGTGGATCTCGCCGAGGCCCAGCTCCTTCCTTATCTTGTTGATCTCCTCGTCGGGCTTGACGCTCTGGCCGTACCTGACCAGGTTGGTGGCCGCGACCTTTATGAACGGCGGTATGACGCCCTCGCGGACGGCGATGTGCCTCAGCGCGATCATGACCTCGGCCGGGTTGATGTCGGCGGGGCAGTGCTCGTAGCACCTGTAGCACGTGGCGCAGACCCACCTGGTGCCGAGCGTGTAGTTCTTCAGCCCGAACTGGCAGAACTTCATGATGCTCCTGGTCTTGTAGTCGATCTTGAGGCTGATGGGGCACACGCCGGTGCAGTTGCCGCACTGGAGGCAGGTCATGACGTCCTTGCCGCTGTACTTCTTGATCTCCTTGGCGAAGCCGGGCTCCAGCTGGGACTCGTCGATGACCTTCTCCTCGACCAGCTCCTCCTTGAGCCCGCTGATGAAAGTCTTCTCGACCTCTCCCATGCTCACACCTCCGCCCCGGCCTTCTTCTTGGCCGCCCTAGGGTGCCCGTTCGCGGACAGGGCCGCGACGAGCTCCGAGCATATCTGGTCGTCGGTGAACTGCCTGGCGGTGATGGCCGTCTGCGGGCACGAGGCCGCGCAGGTGCCGCAGCCGTGGCACAGGGCCTCTATGATCCTGGCCCTGGTCCTCCCCTCCTCGTTCTGGAAGAGCTCGGGGGCGCCGTACGGGCACAGCTCCGTGCACAGGCCGCACCCGACGCACAGCGACTCGTCTATCTGGACCGTTATGGGCTCGACCCTGACCTTGCCGGTGAGCATCAGCGCCGCCGCGGACGACGCGGCCGCCTTGGCCTGGGCCACGGAGTCGGGGATGTCCTTCGGCGCCTGCGCGCACCCGGCCAGGAAGACGCCGTCCGTGGCGGTGTCGACCGGCCTGAGCTTCGGGTGCGCCTCGGCGAAGAACCCGTCGGCGCTGACCGGGAGGCTGAGGATCTTGCCGATGCGCTTGCTCCCCTCGGACGGGAGCAGCCCCACGGAGAGGACGACCAGGTCGAACTGCCTCTCGGTGATCTTGTTCAGCAGGGTCTCCTCGGCCCTGATCATTATGCTCTTGGTCTCGGGGTCCTGGCTCAGCTTCGCCGGCCTGCCCCGGATGAACTCGACCCCGAACTCCTCCCTCACCCTGTGGTAGAGCTCCTCGAAGCCCTTGCCGAACGCCCTGATGTCGTTGTAGTAGACCGCTATCTCGGTCTCGGGCTCGTGCTCCTTGATGATCTGGGCGTTCTTGATGGCGTACATGCAGCAGACGCGGGAGCAGTAGTTCCTGTCGATCTTCTTGTTCCTGGACCCGACGCACTGTATGAACGCCACGCGCTTCGGGACCTTCTTGTCCGAGGGGCGTATGAGGTGCCCGCCGGTCGGGCCGGAGGCGTTGAGGAGCCTCTCCAGCTCCAGGGCGGTGATGACGTTCTCGTACTCCCAGTACTTGTAGACGCCCTTCTTCATGGGCACGTATGTCTCGAAGCCGGTCGCGACGATGATCGTGCCGACCTTGAGGTCGAGGACCTCGTCCTCCATCTTGTGGTCGATGGCCTTGTTGGCGCACTCCTTGACGCAGAGGAGGCACTTGCCGCTCTTGAAGTGCAGGCAGTTCTCCTTGTCGACGGTGTACTTGAGGGGCACGGCCTGCGGGAAGGGGACGTATATGGCCTTCCTCTTGCCGAAGCCCATGTCGAACTCGTTCTCCACCTTCACGGGGCAGACCTCGGCGCAGACGCCGCAGCCGACGCACTTGTCCTCGTGCACGAACCTGGCCTTGCGCCGGACCTTGACGTCGTAGTTGCCGATGTAGCCCTTGACGTCCTCGACCTCGGAGTAGGACAGGAGGGTGACGTTGGGGTGCCTGGCGAGCTCGACCATCTTCGGGGCGAGTATGCAGATCGCGCAGTCGCCCGTGGGGAAGGTCTTGTCCAGCTGGGCCATGACGCCCCCGATGCTCGGCTTGGACTCGACCAGGTAGACCTTGAAGCCCATGTTGGCGAGGTCGAGCGTGGCCTGTATGCCGGCGACGCCGCCTCCAACGACCAGCGCCTTGGGCTCGACCGGCACCTCCCTCGACTCCAGGGGGGCGAGCCTCGCGGCCTTCGAAACCCCCATGCGGACGAGGTCTATGGCCTTCTCGGTGGCCTTCTCCTTCTCCTGGTTGTGGACCCAGGAGCACTGCTCCCGGATGTTGACCATGTGGAGCACATACGGGTTCAGGCCGGCCCTCTGGATGCAGGCCCTGAAGGTCGGCTCGTGCATCCTGGGTGAACAGGACGCGATGACGACGCGGTCGACGTTGGCCTCCTTGATCGCCTTGACGATCTCCTCCTGGCCTAGGTCGGAGCACGTGTACTTGTTGTCCCTGGCGACGACGACCCCGGACATCTTCGCCGCCTCCTCGGTGACCTTCGGGCAGTCCACCACTCCAGCTATGTTGCTGCCGCAGTGGCACACGAAGACCCCGATCCTGGGCGTGGTCGTCTCGGCTTGGGTTGTCTTTTCCGTGCTTGTCAAAGGTTCCTCTTTCAGAGGCTCGGGCGACCCCATGGTTCCCCCTCCTACTCGACTTGCCGCGTCGAAGTGCCGGATGGCCCGAGTGACCCCGCGGGAAGGCACCATTTCCTGCCGACTGGCGCTCCCACTCAGACCAGGTGTCGGACGAGTGCAGATAATAAAGAGGTGCTTAATATAGGTTTCGTTGCGCGTCTTTCGAAAAACGCAGGCCTCCAGGCGATAATCGTTAAAGTTGCCGTGGCGGGTTGTAGGTTCAATTTCAGCGATGGGCTCAGAATTTCGAAAATCGTATAATTGACGTTTCTCGTTGCCCCCTTTCGCAACGAACCTGCGCCCGCCATCGTGAGGCGGACGTCCTGTAAAGAGTTTTCTGAGGCCGTGTTCCCGGGTGCCAAGGCCCGGGCGACGGCCTTCGTACCTTCTGCCCGTAAGGCGCCGCGGCCATGTGCCCCGCGCCTGCCGCCCTCAGGCCCCCTTCTTCCGGTACCTGTGGGCGATGTAGCAGCTCCCCTCGCGGGACACCATGCAGGGGCCCATTGGGGTCGCAGGGGTGCAGGCGTTGCCGAACAGGGGGCACTCCTCGCTCGTCAGGATGCCTCGCAGCATCTCCCCGCACCTGCAGCCCTCCACCTCGCCGTACTCCTTCTCCTCCACGGGCCTGAGCAGGTCCTCGAACCTCCGCCTCGCGTCGTGCGCCTCGAACCTGCGCCTCAGGGCGAGCCCGCTGCCTGGTATGATCGGGAAGCCCCTCCAGAGGACGTCGGACGGCTCGAACACGTCGTCAATCGCCTTCACCGCCGTCGGGTTCCCTTCGCGGTGGACCACCCTGGTGTACTCGTTCTCGACCTCAGCCCTGCCCTCCTGGACCTGGCGGGCCAGCATGTACACGGCCATGAGGAGGTCGAGCGGCTCGAAGCCCGCGACGACCTGCGGGATCTTGTACTGCTTGGACAGGAACTCGTACGGCTTCGTGCCGATGATGGTGCTCACGTGCCCGGGCTGGATCATGCCCTGGAGCCTCACCTCCCCCATGCCGGCGATGGCCGCCAGAGCGGGGGGCACGGTCCTGTGGCAGCTGATGACGGAGAAGTTGTCGGGCGGGTCGGAGAGGACCGCCGAGGCGGTCGTCGGCGCCGTCGTCTCGAACCCGATGCCCATGAAGACCACCTCCTTCCTCGACCTCCTCGCGAGGGCGACGGCATCGTCCACGCCGAACACTATGTGCACGTCCGCCCCTTCGGCCTTCGCATCGTTGAGTGAGCCCTCCTCGCCCGGGACCTTCATGACATCGCCGAAGGCCGCGACGGTGACGCCCGCCCTGGCAAGGGCGAGCACCTCCTCCACCTCCTTGGGCGGCGTGACGCAGACGGGGCACCCTGGCCCCTGCCTTATGTCGACGCCGACGCGCCTGAACTCGGTGTCGAGCCCGAACCTCATCAGGGTGTCCTGGTGGGTCCCGCAGACGTGCATGACCGTGAGGTCGAGCCCCATGGATTCGAGCCTGTCGAGGACCTTCCTCGATGTCTCCCTGTCCCTCAGCTTATACATCCGGCACCACGACCCTGAGGTTCTTCACGGTGCATTCCCTCCCGCCAGAAATCCTGGCGAGCCCGCCGCACTTAGGGCACTCGAGTATGGGGACAGACCGGTGAGGCGTGTCCTCGGAGGGGGACATGGCCCCCCTGAACCCGCAGTCGCACTCGATGGTCCCCTTGACTGGGACGATTGTCAGCTTCGACCCCTTGAGGATGCTGTCCTTGGTGAGCACCTCGTAGGCGAACCTGAGCTGCTCCTCGCCGAGCATGGTGAACTCCCCGAGCTCGAGGACCACCTCCTCGACCCTCTCGGCCTTCCACTTCCTGGCCTCATCGACGATGCCATCGACCATCTGGCTCATGACGGAGAACTCGTGCATCGCCTAGGCCCCCGTGTCCCCCTGCGAGAGGAGCTGCCGGAACAGATCCAGGGTCTTCTCGGCATCCTCCCTGTCGAGTATCTCTATGGCGTAGCCGGCGTGGACGATGACGAAGTCCCCGACCTTCGCGTCGACGAGCGACACGTTGGCGGTCCTGGTCACGCCGCCGAAGTCGACGGTCGCCATCACGCCGTCTATGGACTTGACCTCGGCTGGGACGGCAAGGCACATCGGACGGTCAGTATGTGGGTCCCGTTGATAAACATTTAGCCGAGCCGCGCGCCAGCTATCGCGTTCTGGCCGGTCGATATCCCGCCGTCCCCGTTGGGGACCCTCTCATCCCCGACGAACTCGAGCCCCCTCGCCTCGACCGCCTGCTTCACCCACGCGGTCACGGGCCCGCTGAACGACACGCCGCCGGTGAGGCCAACCTGTCTCAGCCCCTCCGACGAGGCGCGGTCACAAGCCCGGTCCGCGAGTCCCGAAACGAGCGTCTTCACGAACGATGCGGCTGCGTCCGCCCTCTCCCGGTCGGACTCGGGTTTGAGCCCCATGAGCTGCGACAGCATCGGCACGGTCTGGGCCACTTCCACCTTCCCGTCCATCCTGAACTCCAGGTCGAAGAGTACGTCGGGCCTCCCCGCCTCCAGCCACCTCTCGAGCTTGATCGCCGGCTCGCCCTCGTAGGTCCTCCTGCAGCAGACGCCCAGGATGCACGAGACCGCGTCGAGGACGCGGCCCATGCTCGAGGCCGTCACGCTCCTCGGGAGCATCTTCGCGTAGATGTCTGCGGCCTCCCCGTCGACCATCGTCGGCTCCATCCCCGCCATGAGCTGCACTGCGGTGACGACCCTCCTAGGATCGGTCACAGCCCTGTCACCGCCGAGTAGCGGGATACCCTGGAGGGTCCCGAACCGCACATAGCCGTCGTAGTCCGCGACCATGCTCTCCCCCCCCCACGAGGTCCCGTCGTCGCCGTAGCCAGTGCCGTCCCAGGTGAGGCACGCGAGCGGCCCATCGATGCCCCTGTCTATCTTGAGCGCGGCCGCGTGCGCGTGGTAGTGCTGCGTCTCGAACATCGGGCAACCGAACTCCTTCGCGAGCCTGCGCGCTACGATGCGGGTCGAGTACCTCGGGTGCTTGTCGAGGCCTATGGCCTCGACCTCCTTCACTCCGAGCAGCCTCGCGAGGTGGTGGACCGCGTCGTCGAGGTACTGCAGCGTAGGGTGCTGCTGCGACTCGCCGACGTACTGTGTCAGGAACACCTCGCCGTTCCTGCTGACCGAGCCGGTGACGTCCCACTGGGCCCCGACACCGACCACGGAGCGCCCGTGGTTCGCCTTGATCGGGACGGGGACGAACCCCCTGGACTTGCGCGTGAAGTTGGTCAGCCCGGAGTTGACCTTGACGACCGTGTCGTCGCACCGGTGGATGATCCGCCTGTTGTGCAGGAGGTAGGCGTCGAGCCCCAGCTCGAACGCCTTCTCGTTCTCGACCACCATCGGCTCGCCCGGCGGGTTGGCCGAGGTCATTATCACCCCGTCGGCCCTGAGGTGCCTGAACATGAGCAGGTGCGCTGCGGAGTAGGGGAGCATGACGCCGACGTTGCCGAGGCCGGGCGAGACCTTCTCCAGCTCCTCGGCCCTCTCCGGCCTCTTGCGCAGAAGGACAATCGGGCGCTGCGGGGATGTCAGGAGCACCCGCTCCTGGTCGCCAACGGCGGCGTATTCCTCGACGGTGCGGAGGTCCCGCATCATGACCGCGTAGGGCTTGTCACCGCGCCGGTAGACCTTCCTCAGCCTCGGGGCGTTCGAGAGGGTGCAGACTATGTGCATGCCGCCCCACCCCTTGAGGAGGCCGACGGAGCCGCCGTCCACCCTCTTCGCGAACTCCTCGAACGGGTCGCCCGGGACGACGTCCCGGGCGTTATCATATAACGTGTACGTAGGGCCGCATGCCGGGCAGGACAGGGTCTGCGCGTGGAACCGCCGGTCCTCGGGCGACAAGTACTCCCCGTGACACGACGGGCATGGGGGGAAGTCCGACATGCTCGTCCTCGCCCTGTCGAACGGCACATCTGCAATGACGGTGAACCTCGCCCCGCACTCCGTGCAGTTGGTGAAGGGGAAGAGGTGCCTCCTGTTCCCCTCCTCGTTGAAGTCGTCGGCGCATCGCTGGCATATCGCGGTGTCGGTCGGGATGAGGGACACTCTCCTCCCATCTGTGCTCTCCGCGATTCTGAACTCCCCGAGCTCTTCCTCGGTGTCCTCGATGTCCGCCCGGTCGATCCTGGCCAGCGACGGCAGCGCCTCCCTTAGGCGCCGGAGGAACTCCTCGGCGTCCCTGTCGACGTGGACCTCGACGTTGGAGCCGTTGTTCAGGACGTACCCCTTCAGGCCCATGGCCTTCGCGACCCTGAACACGGTGGGCCTGAAGCCGACCCCCTGGACTACGCCGTACACGGTTACCTTCATCGGCTACCCCTACAGCCCGAGCGCGGACACGAGCTCGTCCAACCCCCTGCCGCGCCTCGTGTCCATCATTATGACCTTGGCCCCGGGGTTGATCCTCCTCGCGTCCCTCTCGAGTATCCTCGGATCGACGCCCATCGCCTCCGCGAGGTCGACCTTGTTGATGACTATGATGTCCGAGAACGCGAATATCGGCGGGTGCTTCCTGACCATGTCGTCGCCCTCCGTGACGCTGATGACCACGACGCGCACGTGCGAGCCGACGGGGAAGTCGACGGGGCAGACCAGGTTGCCCACGTTCTCAATGAAGAGGTAGTCCAGCTCCTCCAGGGGGAGGTCCTCGAGAGCGTGGTCCACCAGGTGGGCGTCGAGGTGGCACTCCTTCCCCGTGTTGATGTTCGCGGCGGGTATGCCGTGCGATACGAACCTCTGGTAGTCGTCGTCGCCCGAGACGTCCCCCGCGATGGCCGCCGCCCTCTTGCCCTTGGACCTCAGGTGGTCCACGAGCTTCTCGATGATCAGGGTCTTGCCGGAACCGATGGCCCCTAGGAAGTCGAACGCCCTGATGCCGTGCTCGTCGAGGAGGGCCCGGTTGTGGTCGGCGATGTGCCGGTTCTCGGAGAGGATGTCCTTCTCCATCTCGACCGTGACGACCTTGTGCATGCCCGTGAATCCGGCCTGGCCCATTAATATTTTGGCCCGGCGGGCCCGTGCGCCGTCGCGACGCGTGAGTTAAAAGGATGGGAGGGGGCTACTTGCCCCTCTCCTTCTTCTCCTCAACTGGTTTCTCCTCTTCCTCGACGGCCCTGGTGACCTTGGCCTTCAGCTCCTTGTTCTCGTCGAGGACGCCTGTGAGGACGCCCATGATGTCCTTGAAGCCGAGGTCGTTCGGCCTCGCGAGCCTGTTCAGGACGGACATGGCGGAGCTGTCGCTTGCGACGCTCATGCTCTCGATCATCTGCCCGAGGTCGAAGCCCGCCCTCGCGCTGCTGCCGCCCGCGAACACCTTGAGGTCCGCGCTGCTGAGCGCCTTGGCGGTCTCTATGCCGATCTCCTTCTGCATGTCGACCAGCTTCTCGGCCACGAGGGCCCTGATGGCCTCGGGGCCGAACCTGTTGAGGGCGTCCTGGAGCTTCATCTTGGCCTCGGCATCGGCGAGACCCCTCTCCCTGATGGGGGACGCCTCACCCTTCGCCTTCTCGGTCAGGTAGATCCTGTCGCCCTCACCGTCGAGCCTCTTCTGCTCCTTGTTGATCTCCTCGACCTCCTTGTTCTGGTTGGCGACGACGAGGGCCTTCTGCTTCATGATCTCGGCCATCTTGACCTCTTCGACCCTGACGACCTCGTACTGCTCGGCGACGGCGACCTTCTGCTGCTCGGCGACGGCCTTGTCCTTCTCCTGCTCCCTCTTGGCCACCTCCTCGTCCCTGCGGATCTCCCGCTTCTTGGCCTCCTCGTCCGTCTCCGCCTCCTTGAGCCTGGCGATCTTCCTCTGCTCGGCGTTCTTCTGGCGCGCCTCGCTGTTGATCTGCTCCTCGATGATGGAGGAGATGTCCTTGATCACGTGCGGGGGCTCCTCCTCGCCGTACTCGGCCTTGGTCGGGTCCTTGAAGTCCACCAGCTCGATGTCCTTGAGGTCTATGCCCCAGTGCTGGATGGCCTCCCTCAGGGAGGGGGTCACCGTCTCGATGATGTCCTCCCTGTTGTTGATGATCTCCCTGATTGTCTTCTTGGTGCACGCGTCCCTGGTGGTCGCCATCACAATCTGCGCCACCTGCTGCTCGAGCTCGTGGATGTTGCCCCCGAACCTCTGGGCGGCCTTCACCGGCTCCGTCACAGCGACGTACGTGATGATGTTGCAGAGGAACCTCGCCCTGTCGATGTCGAACGACATGAAGTTCGCGACATCGATGGTGATCATCCTGAGCGGGACCCTGTGGACCGTCATGCCCAGCCCGAACAGGAAGAACCAGCTCGGGATCTTGAAGTACGCAGCCTTGCCCACAGTGTTGTACTCCTTGTGCGGCGAGAGCACGCGCATCTTGCCCTTCTGGATCACGACGTCGACGTAGTCCGCGGGGACGATGGTGTACATCGCCGCGAAGATCGCGAACAGCAGCAGGATGCTGAAGAGGATGATCAGTATGAGCATCCAGGTCTCGATCATGCGCTCACCTTCTTCATCGCGGTCAGGACGAGCGTCCCGTCGTACAGCCGCCCCGCGATCATCCGGTGCGGCAGTAGGGTGACGATGTCCTCCTTCTCGACGTAGATGTCCTTGCCGTCGTTCAGGTCCCTGTACGCGCTCTCCAAGTCCTCGATCGTGCGGAAGATGATCCTGTCCCCCTTGGCCTTGTCGCCAAGGATGAGCTCCTCTACGGAGTAGATCTTCTTCCCCTCCGGGCTCTGTCTCATGGTACCAATTCCCCCAGCTTCATTTCCTGGCGCGGCGCCTAGCTGCCGCGCCTTCTGGCCTCAAGAACGTCGTCGACCTTTATTAACACAGAGGGTGGGAATCCGTGCATCGGCTGCGCCGGAGCTGGCACATCAGCGCCCCCTCATATCCTGGAGCCGATGAGGAAGAGCTGGGGCAGGGATCCGACGAGGGCTGTCAGGAAGATCAGGGCAATGGCGAGGACGAAGTGCATCGTCACGATGGAGACGATGATCGAGATTGCGAGGACAACCAGGGACACGACCCAGACCGCCGTGAACTTGACCGCCTTCCGCCCGGGCGAGCCGCCGATCCAGGGGAAGTCGTTCAGGAAGTCGTCCCTGCCCTCCGCGCGCTGCATCTTGCGGATCATGTGCTCGCTGGGCGGCCTGGAGAGGAGCCACGCTCCGCACCTGGGGCAGTTCGTCCCCCGTTGGTTGAAGCCAATCCGCTTCTCGCACTTGGGGCACCGCAAGTCCTCAGCTCCGTCGTCGTATGATAGCAGGTGGCGCCTCATGAACCCTTCTGACCGGTCATGGCCCGTCAGATCCATCTGTCGGAAGGGTAGGAGTCCTTGTGGAGGACCAGGGACACGAGGGCGAAGGCGATCACGAAGTTGAAGAACACCAGGAAGAAAGTGACGATGTACCCGCCCGACATGAAGGGGTTGTCGAACTCCTCTTCTGCCCACGGGACGACCCAGATGAGGACCAGGGCGTCCGCGACCACGGTGGCCAGGGCCGCCACCGCGGCGATGGCCATCCGCCTTCCCCGCTCCTCATCGTCCGCGGCGAAGTCATCCTTCAGTTTCGGCTCCTCGGAGCTCATCATCCTCTGGGAGGTGAGCATGCCTGCGCTACAACTATGTTGCGGGACTTGGCGCCCGCAGGGTTGATAACGGCGGACCGGGATTCGGCGAGTCGCCAGGGTTTCCCGTGGCTGAGGGGCAGGACCGTCATGAGTGTGAGGTTCAGGAAGTACGACCCCGCGCTAGATTTCCTCGGGGTCCGGAAGATGCTGGTGGAAACGTTCGACGCATTCGACAGGCCCCTGAACTGGCGGATCGAGAGATGGAACTACGCCAGGCACTTCGAGGCCCCATACCTCTGCCGGGACGAGGAGATCACTCCGGAGAAGAGCCGCGACGCCATCCGGTTCTGGGAAGCCTCCGTGGGGATATGGGAGGACGAGGAGGACGGGGTCGTCGGGGCGGTCCACACTGAGCATCCCGCGCTCGGGGACGCGTTCATCCAGAGGCACCCTAGGCATCTGGACCTACTCGGGGACATGCTGGACTACGCGGAGTCGCACCTGGCAGACAGGGGGAGGGGAGTGCTCAGGACATTCGTCTACGAGCACGACAGGGACATGCTGTCCCTGGTGGAGGCCCGCGGCTACAGGAAGATCGAGGAGGACTGGGACTACGACCAGGAGATCTCCGTGAGGGACCTGCCCCTTCCGGACCTGCCGAGCGGGTATTCGATAGTCTCGATGGCCGAGATGGACGACCTCGAGGCGAGGGGGCGGGCGTTCGGCCTGGGCTTCGACCATCCAGAGCCGATCCACTGGGCGCCCGTCCACGTCTACGAGGAGCTCCAGCGCGCTCCCGACTACAGGAGGGGCCTCGACCTGTGCGCGGTCGCACCTGACGGAGAGATCGCCTCGTTCTGCATTGTGTGGTACGACACCCGCAACAGGATAGGAGTCCTCGAACCGGTCGGGACGGTCCCGCGGCACAGGAAGATGGGGCTGGCGAAGGCGGTGATATCCGAGGGGGCGAGGCGGATCGCGGCCATGGGCGCCGAGAGGTTGATAGTTGGCGGAGGTCAGGAGTACTATGGGAAGATGGGATTCCGGAAGACCCACACCTGCTTCGGATGGACGAAGACCATCTGATCATACCGTCGCGACCGCCATCCGCCTCGGAATGCTGCCTGGTCCGGGGAACTCTGCAGCTGGTCGGGCGAGATGTGCCTATGAATGGGGCAGAGGGATTCAAGCTCCTGCAGAGCCAATGTGTCCGGAGCCTGAGGAAATCAAGCGGGACTTCGTACGGGGACGACCCGTTTGAGTCCTCCGCTACCCCCCCTCATCGCCATCAACGAGATCGATCTGCGCCTGAAGGTTGATCGCCTCAGGCCGGCACGGCAAGCCCCCTTAGATGGACAGCCGCCCAGCAGTAGGCATGTGTCCGACAACTTTAAAGTTCACATACATAATGGGATATATCCGATAATTATTCATATTAGTGGCACAATGAGATATATTGTGACATTCCGACTGAACGGACACGGACTCCCGCGTTACATTCGAGAGGGGGACAAGGTCGAGCGCATCTATCGGGTACTGCTGAGCAGACGCGGGGCGGGCCAGACGTGGTATCGTATCGCCAAGGCAGCTGATGTGAGCTACGGCTGGGCCCATCACATCTTGCAGAACTTGGAGCGCGACGGCCTGATTGATGGGTCAAGGGTAATCGAGCCCCGATCACTGTTCTTGAAGTGGGCGCGGAGAAGGGATCGCAGGCTATTTCGAGAATACAACATCCAGGAGCCAGATGAACTCATCTCCGAATCGAAACTCGACCACGCATTCACTGGCTACTTCGCCGAGAACCACCTGGGTCGGTACCTGTTCCCGCGTTTGCGGGAATTCTACGTCAAGGCGGATGACAGAATGAAGTGGCATCAGCTCCTCACGAGGCATGGATATGTAGGCAGGGGGAACACGCTGGTTCTCCTGGCCGACGACCATGTGTTCTTCGAAAGACAGAATGTCGACGGCTACCCTCTTGTGTCTACACAGCAGCTGATTGCCGACCTTTACCGCACTGGGGCTGAGTGCGCAGAGGCAGCTGACATCTTGGTCTCGAAGGTCTACCCATGACCGTACCGCTCTATGATCCGCAGGAAACCGATGCGGCATTGACAGCCCTTGGGGAACTCTCGAGGTCGTTGCCAGAACCATTCCTCCTCATGGGTGGATGGGCCGTCTACCTCACCGTCAATGAGTCCTTCAGCAGAGCACACGGATCGCCGTATCTCGGTTCCCGGGACATCGACGTATGCTTTCACGTCGAACCCGATCAGACCGTGGAGGCTCTGCGTACCAGCACGTTCGCCAAGGCCTTGAGCATCGTCAGAGAGGCTGGCTATACACCCCACGGCTCCTTCCGATTCTGCAAGGTGATCCGCAGAGTCGACGGAATGGTTCTGACCGAGGAGGCAGCGAAGAGGCATCCGCTCCACGAGACCTCCTACCTTTACGTCGATATGATGGTGGACAACGTACATCCGCAACACAAGCACATCTTCAGATGCGACCCGCTCGATGAACCCCTGGCGGCTCGTGTGTTCGAAAGCGGTGAGGTTGTCCGGCGATCATTGGGGGACTTCAGAGTCCACACTCCTGCTCCGGCGTCCCTGCTCGCCACAAAACTGAGGTCTATTCCCAAGCGACAACTGGATGACAAGCTCTGGAAGGATGCATGCGATATCTACTCTCTCATATGGCATTCATCGGAGGACTATTCGTCAATACTCGCGAAGGTGAGGAAGGAGTATCCCGATGGTTGCTCGGCGGCGCGTGGGGCGATGACGGATGAGGTCGTGGCTCGGGCCGCCCATCATATCGGAATCGGGGACGATGAGTTCGCGAGCGTTGTCGATCTCCTGGATGGATGACGCGACGCTTTCCGCAGACATCCTCCAGACTCCGCCTGGGCAGCATGCCCGAAGCCGGAGGATTTCAGACGACGCCATGCCCGGCACCCCCGGTGCAAAAAACCCCTTGATTTCTCGGACCGATGACTATACTGGCTATGCCTAGGAGTGGGGGCAGAGGGATTTGAACCCCCATCGACGGGTTTCCTCCACGCGGAGAGCGACTCCGCGCGTTCTACGGACTATGGGTCATCGCTCCAGTTACTCATCACTGGTCAGCAAACCCAACGGAAATCATTCCCATAACTGGAGCCCGTAAGGATACCAGGTTACCCCATACCCCCAGAGTGGTTTGGACGCCGGGGAGCCTACTTCTTCCTCAGCTTCTGAGCTCTCTTCCGTCTCCTCATCTTCTTCTTGCGCCACTTCCATCGCTGCTTGCCGCGCTTCTTCCAGGCACGTGAGCTCCTCTTCATCGGTCAGACTCCCTCGCGTCTTTTGGGCGTACAACGCCCCCCTTTTATATGTCTTTTGGAGGCCAAGGCGGGCCGGTCGGGACTTTCGGGCGCTTCGGGCGCCTTTCGAACCCGAGACCACTGGCTTGCCTCACCGCCCCTTAAGGGGCGGATTAGAAGGCCAGTGCTATATCCTGACTAAGCCACCGGCCCACGCCTGGCCTCGGTGTAGAAGAGCCGCCGCCGTATTAAAGCTTGGTTGCAGGCCCGGCGCCCAAGGCGATAGTGCTCTAGCTCCCTGGCTCCGGGGTTACATTAAAAGCGATGCACAGCCCTCAAGGTGGTCGGATGGCCGCGATAGAGATATTCGAACTCAAGAAGACCGACCTCCGCAACGCCGTGGTAATAGACGGCTTCCCGAGCGTGGGCCTGGTCAGTTCCATAGTGGCGAACTACCTGATAGCGCTCCTGAAGATGGAGTACGTCGCGGTCATGGACTCCGACCTGTTCCCGACGGTGTCCCTCATCAGGGACTCGGAACCGCTCGGGCCCGCGCGCGTATACGCACGCCCCCGCCTCAAGGACGGGGAGCAGCAGGTCGTCGTCTTCTCGACCGAGATACAGCCCTCAGCGCAGCTCCTCAGGCCCCTGGGGACGGCGATCATAGACTTCGCCATCGCCCAGCGCTGCAGGCTCGTGATATCCGCGGGCGGCCTGATCGTGGAGAGGGGAGAGGACGAGGCCGGCCAGGAGGAGGAGATCGGCGAGGTCGCCGTCTACGGCACCGGCAGCACGGACGCGGCCCAGGAGCTCCTGAAGGAGGCCGACGCGGAGCCGTTCCTCGAGGGCGTGATCTCCGGCACCGCGGGGGTGCTGCTCAACGAGGGCAAGAGGAGGCAGGTCGACGTCATCACCCTCCTCGCGGAGGCAAGGCCCGACGTCGCAGACGCCAGGGCGGCCGCGCTGATACTCGCGGCCATTGACCAGATGGTCCTCCACATGAACCTCAACGTCGAGCCGCTGTGCAAGGAGGCGGAGAGGCTAGAGGCGCAGCTGAAGGTGCTGCACAAGGACGCCGCGCGCCAGAGCAGGGGGCAGTCACCCAACAACAAGGTCGAGGGGTACTACTAGGCCCAATCAATTCGCTCAGGGTGCCGGACCGTGAACCAGAGCTGTCGGGGCAGGCCCGTGGATGTCATCCGCTCTCCGCTGGGCTGCATGCAGGAGCGCGGTTCCAGGCCCGTCTGGGTGCCGCCGCGTCACGTTTCATATAGCTGGGCGGAGTTCCGTTGACGTGCCCGAGTGACGCCGACCAGAGTATGCGGCCATCCTGCGGTTCGGCCGGGTGCGCCTCCATCTAGGTGAATCGATGATCGAGTGGATCTACAACGCGCTCATAGTGTTGTTCGTGATCGCGTGGGTCCTGGCGGTGAAGAGGCCCGGTGCGCTCCGGTTCCTCGCCCCTCTCGCATCCAGGAAGAAGGTCACCCTCGCGATGGCGTGGACCCTCTTCCTCGCGTTGGCGCTCACCTTCGTCATCTCGTTCGATTACATGGAACAGAGCCACGACATCGATGATGCTGTAGAGGCAGCCGTCGAGAGCTACCTAGAAGGGACGAACCCCTACACAGACCCCGTGGTGCCGCGGTTCAAGGAGATGGGGCACTTCGTCCTCTTCGGCGGGCTCGGCGACGGCGAGATCGAGTGGGCCTACGGGCCCTACAACTACCTTCCTGTTGACTTGCTGTTCTACGCTGCGTCGTACGAGGCGATGGGGGGTCTGGGTTCCCCATACTGGTTCGTCCTGACGAACCTGCTGCTGTCGTCATTCGCCCTCGCGCTCCTCAACAGGCTCCTGAAGGTGGATTGGCTGTTGTACGCCCCCGCCGCGGGTTGCATCGTCCTCTTCCTCGCCTTTGACAATACCAGCCTCACGCTCCTCCTGATGGTCGCCGCGGTGGTCGCCAGGGAACAGCTGCGTGCGCACCGCGAGGTCGCATCCCTTGTCCTCCTGGGGGTCGCATCCCTGACGAAGGTGTTCGCAGGCATCCCGTTCGTGTGCTTCCTCCTGCGCGACATTCAATGTGCGCTGAAGGCGAGGGACTGGCGGTCGCTGGCCCAGACCGGTGCCGCCGCGGCGGCCTGCGGACTGCTGGCCTTCCTCGTCATATATCCTTTCGGGACTTCCGACGTCCTCGACTCGACCGTCTTCATATACTCCAGCGGCGAGGAACGCGAGGACAGGCCCATGGGGGGCACGCTGCTCAGCGAACTCCCCCTGGATAGCGACTACTACTCCGTGATCAGCATCGCGTCCATCGTCGCCGCCCTTGCCGTCAGCCTCCGCTTCAAGAACCTCAACGACAGGGTCCTCATCGTCTCCATGGCCGTCCTGCTCGTGTCCGTGAAGAGCACGTTCGCCCCGTTCTCGGTGGTCGCGCTCTTCATCGTCCTGCGCGCCAGAGGGATCACCCTCGGCGGCAAGGGGGAGGTCGCTCCACCGGCCCCTGGAGAGGCCGTCAGGCCCCCGTCGTGATGCCGACGGACGCCGTACCCTTACACGCGCCCGGCCGTAACCTGTTCGGGGCCCGAAGGTCGGCGCGGATGCCCATGCTGCCCACCCCGTTCTTCCTAAAGTAATATCTATTGTTTCAACCATCCGCAACAGAAGCGATGTTTAATCGCACGAACTTCGAGGTGTTCCGATGGTAGCGCAAAAAGCTTCAATCAAGACCGAGGTCCCCGGCCCCAAGTCCGTGGAGCTCGGCAAGCTGCGGGAGAAGTACCTGTCGAAGGGAGTCGGCATAGTCGCCCCGGTGTACATCGAGAAGGCCGAAGGGTCCCTCCTGTACGACGTCGACGGCAACGTCTTCATCGACATGGGGAGCGGGATAGGCGTCAACAACGTGGGCAACAGGCCCCCGGAGGTCGTGGCGGCGGTCAAGGCCCAGGCGGACAAGTTCCTCCACCTGTGCTTCCAGGTCACCCCGTACGAGAGCTACCTCCGCCTCGCCCAGAAGCTCGCGGAGTCCGCGCCAGGCAAGGGTTTGACGAAGTCGGTCCTGTACAACTCGGGCGCCGAGGCGGTGGAGAACTCCGTCAAGATCTCGAGGCACTACACGAAGAAGCCGGCGGCCTTCTCGTTCGTCCACGCGTTCCACGGCCGGACCATGATGGCCATGGCCCTGACCTCGAAGGAGATGCCCTACAAGGCGGGGTTCGGGCCGCTGCCGGAGACCTACAAGGTCGAGTTCGCCTACTGCTACAGGTGCCCCCTGAACATGACGTACCCGTCCTGCGGCGTCGCCTGCGCGGACAAGATCGACGAGACGTGGTCGAAACCCCAGTTCCAGGGCAAGGTCGCGTGCCTAATAGGTGAGCCGATCGCGGGCGAGGGCGGTTTCATCGTCCCGCCCAAGGAGTTCTTCGCGAAGGTCACCAAGATCTGCAGGAAGCACGGTGCCGTGTACATAGACGACGAGATCCAGACCGGCGCCGGGAGGACGGGCAGGATGTGGTGCGTCGAGCACTGGCCTGGCGTCGAGCCGGACATGCTGGTCAGCGGCAAGGGCATAGGCGGAGGGTTCCCGGTGTCCGCCACCACGGGCAAGCCGGAGATCATGGACGCGCCGCAGGTCGGCGGCCTGGGCGGCACGTTCGGAGGCAACCCGGTCGCGTGCTCCGCGGCCCTGGCCCAGTGGCCGGTGATCGAGAAGGCGTTGAAGAACGTCCCGAAGGTGAACGCCTACATGACGAGGAGGCTCTCCGAGCTGCAGAAGCGCTTCCCCATCATCGGCGACGTCAGGGGCATGGGCGCGATGATGGCCGTCGAGCTGGTCAGCGACCCGAAGGCCAAGACCCCGGCCGTCAACGAGACCAAGGCGATCAAGGCCGCGGCGCTGAAGAAGGGCCTCCTGCTCCTGACCTGCGGCACCTATGACAACGTCATAAGGATGCACCCGTCGATGGTGATGCCGCCGGAGGTCCTCGAGCAGGCGATGGACATCCTCGAGGCCAGCTTCGCCGAGGCCGTCAAGGCGTAGGCGCCCAGGCGCCCGAAACCCTTCTCAAACCCCCTCTTTGCTTCTCCAGGCGATGCCCCCTCAGGGACGGCCACCGGCCCGCCCCCTGTGCGAAACTATAAAATATACTTTCATTATTTCAAGTTGGCTTTAACGGAGGCACACGAGATGTCATCGAAGGGCATGAGCAAGACCTCCAGGACGGTCTGGACCGTCCTGGTAGTGGCACTGACGGGCGTTGCAGCGTTCACCGGCGGGTACTTCGTCGGCGCGATGGTGGCCGACACCGACGACGGTTTCACCGTCGTCGACGACTACGGCAGGACTGTGACCCTCGACGCGATACCCGAGAGGATCATCTCGATAGCGCCGTCGCCGACCGAGATACTGTTCGCCATCGGCGCCGGCCCCCAGATCGTCGGGGTGGACAACTACAGCGACTACCCCGAGGCGGCGGTCTCGCTCCCCAAAGTGGGCGACTACACCCTGAACCTCGAGGCGGTCGCGTCGCTCCAGCCGGACCTCATCGTGGGAGGCGACCTCGTCCCCCTGGCGCAGCTGGAGCAGCTGGAGGCGCAGGGGATACCGTACGTCCTCCTCGCTGACAGGACCCTCGAGGACGTCCTGAAGACCATAAGGCTCGCAGGCGTCATCACTGGCCACGTCGCCGAGGCCGACGCGGTCGCGGACGCCCTCTCGGAGAGGATAGACGCGGTCAAGGAGAAGACCCTAGACCCCGGCGTCGTCAAGCCCAGGGTGTACATCGAGTACGACGAGTTCATGGGCCTCTGGACATACGGTCCAGGGTCCTTCGGGGACGACCTCATCATGGCCGCGGGCGGCATCAACATAGCGCACAACACGAGCTCGGAGTACCCGATGGTCGAGAGCGAGTTCGTCATCGCGCAGAACCCCGAGATCATCGTATACACCACCGGGCCCTGGTCGACCCTCAACGAGGACACCTACATCAACCGGCCCGGCTGGGACGTGATCGACGCGGTCGTCGACGGGGACATATACGGCATGGACGCGAACCTGATCAGCAGGTACGGGCCGAGGATAGTGGACTGCCTCGAGATGCTCGCGGAGATCATCCACCCAGAGCTGTTCGAGTGAGCAGGAGCCGGTGATGCACCCTGGGAAGGGAGAGGCCGAGTCCGCGGGCGTGGACTTCCCGAGGCTCATGAGGCGGAGGTTCGTATGGCTCGTCAGCCTCGCGGCCGGGCTGGCCGCGTCGGTGATCGCGGCGGTCCTCGTGGGCACCCTCGGGCCCATCGGCCCGGGCATCCCCGAATACATCTCCTTCAGGGAGGCCATCGGGGCCATCTTCCTCCAGCAGGGGGACTGGCCCTCCTACTTCTCTGACGTGTTCTGGGACGTGCGGATCCCCAGGGTCCTGCTCGCGGCGGCGGTAGGCGCGTCGCTCGCGTGCGCCGGCACCGCGATGCAGGCCGTGTTCAGGAACCCCATGGCCGACCCCTACATAGTAGGCGTGTCGTCCGGCGCATCAGTCGGAGCGGTCGTGGCCGGCCTGATGGGGTTCGCGACAATCGCGGTGATCGGCGCGCTGATAACCCCTGCGCTGGCGTTCACGACCGCGCTCCTCACGGTCTTCGTGGTCTACTCCCTGGGCGTCGTCGGGGGGAAGGTGTACGTCAACACCCTCCTCCTCTCAGGGGTCGCGGTCGCCGCGTTCCTCGGCGCCGTGGTCTCCGTGCTGATTTACTTCGCGGGCCAGCAGTACCACAGGATAATCTTCTGGCTCCTCGGGAGCCTTTCGCTCGCGTCGTGGTCGGCGTTCGCGGTGGTCGCGATCGCCGCCGCGATCGGGATAGTCCTAGTGTTCATATCGAGCAGGGACTTGAACGCCCTGCTCCTCGGCGAGGAGACCGCCCACAACCTCGGCGTCGACCCGGAGGGCCTCAAGACACTAATGCTGGTCGTGGCCGCGGTGATGACGGCGGCCGCCGTCGCGTTCACGGGCGTCATAGGTTTCGTCGGCCTGATCATACCGCACATGGTCAGGCTCGTGGTCGGGGCGGACCACCGCATCCTCGTCCCCGCGGCGACCATGTCGGGGGCGATATTCCTGATCTGGGCGGACACGGCCGCCAGGACGATCATCGCCCCCACCGAGCTGCCGGTGGGCATCATCACGGCCCTCTGTGGAGGGCCGTTCTTCCTCTACCTCCTCAGGAGGAACCGGCTGGCGGGTGAGGACCGATGAGGCTGGAGGTGAAGGGGCTCTCCTACTCATTCGGGGACAAGAAGGTCCTGAAGGACGTGTCCTTCGAGGTCAGGCCGGGGGAGTTCATGGGGCTCATGGGCCCCAACGGCTCGGGGAAGACGACGCTCCTCCGCTGCATCATGAACTACCTCGGGCCCCCCGAGGGCTCGGTCCTCATTGACGGCCATGAGCTGCAGGGCTGCCCCCCCGAGAAGCTGGCCCGCACATTCGCGGTGGTGCCCCAGAGCTCCTCGACCGACTTCACGTTCTCCGCGTACGACATAGTGATGATGGGTCGCATCCCCCACAGGGCCAGCAAGTTCGCGGGCCCGTCGAGGGAGGACGCGGACGCCGTCAGGGGCGCCATGGAGAGGACCCGCACGTGGGCCATGGCGAGCAGGCCCTTCTTCGCCCTGAGCGGCGGGGAGAGGCAGAGGGTGATCATAGCCAGGGCGGTGGCCCAGCAGCCGGAGGCCTTCCTTCTGGACGAGCCCACGGTCTACCTCGACATCAACGGACAGCTCGAGGTCATGGACCTCATCAGGAGCCTCAACGAGGAGGAGGGCCTCACGGTCATCGCGGTCCTGCACGACGTGAACGTCGCCGCGCGGTACTGCGACAGGATAGCCCTCCTGAGCAACGGGTGGCTCGAGGCCATCGGCCCGCCGGCCGAGGTTCTCACACCTGGGGTCATACAGAGCGTGTACGGCGTGGAGGTCGCCGTGAGGAAGGACCCGTTCACGGACGCGGTCTACGTGATGCCGCGGTCATCGGTCGCGCCGGCGCCCAGGCACGGGCGCAGGGTGCACGTCCTGTGCGGCGGCGGGGCCGGAGGCCCCGTCCTGAAGGCGATCGCGGATGCGGGATACGGCGTGTCGACCGGGGTGTTGAACGTCCTGGACTCCGACTTCGAGAACGCCAGGGACCTGCACATACCGGCCGTCCCGGAGGCCCCTTTCGCCGCCGTGAGCGACGCGGCGCACGAGGAGAACCTGAGGCTGATAGGCGAGTCGGAGACGGTCGTGGTGTCGCCGTTCCCCGTCGGGCCAGGCAACTTCAGGAACATCGAGGCGGCGGAGCACGCCCTCCGCTCGGGCAAGAGGGTAGTGGTCCTCATGCCCGGCGACCCGTCCTCCGTGGACTTCGTCGGCGGGAGGGCCGCCGAGGCCATCAAGGGTTTGATTAGGTCGGGAGCGATTGAGGTCAAGAGCCTCGACGAGGCGCTGAAGCGCCTCCACGGGCCGGACGGGTGACGGGGTTGAAGGAGAGGCCTCTGAGGGACCTGAAGCGCAACACGGAGATGCTGATCCTGGTGGGGCTCATAAGGTCGCCCTCGGCCAGGCTCAGGGACGTCGCGGAAGGGCTCGGCATCACCGTGCAGGCGGTCAGCCAGTACACGAACCAGATGCGCAAGGAAGGGCTCCTCCTCGAGCGCAAGGGCCTCCTCAGGCCCAGCAGGAAGGGCATGCAGGCCCTGCAGGAGCACTTCTCCAGCATCAAGCAGGACGTGGACGAGATCCTCAGGGGCATAAGCGTCGTGGACAGGTGCGTCGCCGTCGCCGGCACGCCGGTCAGGAAGGGGTCCCCTGTCGGTCTCGCCATGGAGGACGGGATGATGATGGCCTTCGCCGGCGCGAAGAGCTCATCCACCGGTGTCGCCCTGGAGGACGCCGAGGAGGGGGACGACGTGCTCGTCGGGCGGCTGGAGGGCATACTCGACATGGACCTCGGCAAGCTCCTGGTGCTGGAGGCACCGTCGGAGCTGGACGGGGGCTCCAAGGCCGCCGACATCGGGCAGGCCAGGCAGAAGGTGGAGGACTTCTCCCCGGGCCTTCTCGCAGCCGGCGACACCGTCGGGGCGGCCCTGCTGATGAAGGCCAGCGGGGAGATGCTAACGCTCCACGCGCCAGTGGAGTCCGCGATGAGCGCCCTGAGCAAGGGCGTCGACGTGGTCTACTGCGGGACCAGGGAGTCCTGCGAGCTGATGATCGAGGCGGTGGCGAAGCTCAAGGCGGACACGGGCTACGACATCAAGTGGCGGACCTTCAGACTGTGATTTTCAGGTGGCAGGGCTAAATCCCGCCATTCGGATTCACCCGTGGTGAGCGCGGTGGATGTGGCAGGTGCCGTGGAGGCAAGGAGGGCCAAGAGGGTCCTGTCCGAGCGTGCAGTCGAGGACGAGAAGGTGCGGGCTCTCGCGGAGGCGGCGCGCCTCTCCGCGTCCTGCTTCAACAACCAGCCATGGAGGCTGGTGTTCTGCAGGGGCGAGGGGGCCCTGGAAGCCGTCAAGGGGGCGCTGTCCAAGGGGAACGCGTGGGCGACGAGGTCACCCCTAATCATAGCCGTGGCGGCGAGGCCGCCCGACGACTGCCAGCTCAGCGACCGCAGGGACTACTTCCTCTTCGACTGCGGGCTCGCGATTGGCCAGCTGGAGCTCGCGGCCACGGCGATGGACCTAATCGCCCACCCGATCGCCGGCTTCGACCCACTGAAGGTGAAGGCCGCCCTGGGGATACCTGAGGACCACACGGTGATAACCCTCGTGATATGCGGCTACCCCGGGACCGACGATTCGCTGCTCTCCGACAAGCAGAGGGAGGCCGAGAGGTCCCGGCCAGAGAGGAAGCCCCGGGGGGAGAATCTCTTCGCGGACGGGTGGGGCCGCCCCCTCGCCTGACCCCGGCAAGGCATATATCGGGCCTGTGACCATCGGGAGGCAGTCCGGAGGCTGTCCAGATGATGCGGTTCTACGTTGTCGAGGCCGGTGAGCTGAAGAGGGTCGAGACCGCGCAGATGCGCGAGGTCCTCTGGATCGACCTCGTGGCGCCGTCCCCGGAGGAGGTCGAGGAGCTCCACAGGGAGTTCGGCATCGACCTCCAGGACATCGCGGACTGCCTCGACCCGAACGAGCGCTCCAGGATAGAGGTCGAGGAGAGGTACGATCTCCTCGTCCTGCGCAGCCTGCTGGCCGACGAGCGCGCCCCGGACAGGATCCAGACGATGCCCATCGGCATCATATCCACGAAGGACCAGATCATCACCGTCCGGATAGGGGCCTCGTTCCATGCGGAGGACGTCTGCTCCGACATGAAGAGGAGGCCCCGCCTCGAGACGAAGGAGGACCTCTTCCTCGCCCTCGTGAGGCGCGTCCACCGCGACATGGAGAGGACCGTGAGGCCGATGGAGCGCAGGATAGGCGCCATCCAGGAGACTATCCTCCACGCCAAGAGCGCGGAGGTCGCGCACAGCGCCTTCGCCCTGAGCAACGGGCTCATCCTCCTCAACACGGCCCTGCTGTCGAACATGAACGCCATCTCCCTGCTCCCCCGCATGAAGCAGCTGCACATGACCAAGGAGCGGCTCGACCTGGCGGAGGACATCGAGAACGACGTGGCGCAGCTCTACGAGATGACCACGATCTACCGGGAGATCATGTCCAACATCCTGAACGCCTACGAGACGGCCGTCTCGAACAACCTGTCGTTCATAATGAAGACCCTCACCACTATCAGCCTGATCCTGATACTGCCCACCCTGGTGGCCAGCCTGTACGGCATGAACGTCGACCTCCCGTTCCAGGGGGACCCGAACGCCTTCTGGTTCGTCATCGGCGTCTCAGCGGTCTGCGTCGCGGGGCTCTGGGTGCTCTTCCGCCTCAAGAGGATCCTCTGACCTCGGTCCCCACCGCGGGGACGGCCCCGGCCGGCGGGCCTCCATGGCTTACCCAGGCGGGGGTGCCAGCACATGTATTTAACACCGGGATGTCATATCCAGCATCAGAGTGGCCATGGTCTCCGCGGTCGACGTGTCGATGGGGCTCCTGTTGGGCGTCTCAGCGTTCCTGCTGGTGCTCTCCCTCGTGTCGTACAGGAGGAGCGGGATCCGCTCCGTGCTCCTCCTGTCGGAGGGCCTCTCGGTGCACGTAGTGGTCACATCGCTGCTCATCGGGCTAGGATACACCACGGACTGGCTCGATAAGGTCGACGGGACCCTGATGGCCGTGGCCGACGCGGTCATCCTCCTCTCCGTGGTTCTCCTGGGGCACTTCGGAGGTAGGCCCGGTGCCGGACCCTCTTGAGCTGGCCAGCAGGAAGAAGATATTCGAGTGCGTCAGGGGCAGCCCTGGCATACACTTCAGGGAGATCCAGCGCCGCACCAACCTGCCCATCGGGGTCCTGGAGTACCACCTGAACTACCTCGTGGACCACTCGTTGCTGTCGCTGGACAAGCAGGAGAGCTTCTCGAGGTACTTCCCGAGCGGCCAGGTCAGCGCCGACAAGCAGCGGATACTGTCCGCCCTGAGGCAGGAGATCCCCCGCGGCATCATCCTCTACCTGATGGGCCACCCGGGGGCGACGCACGGGGAGGTCCTGAGCAACTTCACCATATCCGGGGGGACCCTCTCGTACCACGTGAAGAAGCTCGTGTCGAGGGGCGTGGTGAAGCTCGACAAGGTCGGCCGCGAGTCGAGGCTGACCGTGATAGACCCGGACAAGGTGGCGGACCTGCTGATAATCTACAGGCGCACATTCCTGGACAAGCTGGTCGACGACTTCGTGGCCATGTACGTCGAGAACAAGGGCAGGGCCGTCCCGGCGGAGCAGTCCTCAGAACCAGGCGCCGACAGGACCGGGTGAGCCCGGCTCACTTGCCCCTGTAGTACCTGTTCTTCTCGAGCACGACCGTGTCGCTCTGGTCGTCCTTCGAGGCCCTCCTCGCGGCCACCGCGAGGCCGGCCCCGCCGGCCGCGACGAGCCCGATGAGTATGCCCGCGACCGTCGACATCGCGGAGGTCCCTATGATGTTCCCGTCAGGGAGGTCCACCACGGCCCCGCCGCCAGGGCTGGGGAAGAGCCCGATGCTGGGGTCGTGCGTTATCTGGAGCGTCGACTCGTCCACTGGGGCCGACAGGTAGACCTTGAGCGCCTCGCCGTCGGTCCTGTAGTAGGTCTTGAGGTCCTCGAAGGTGTCGCCCGCAACCACCGTGCTGAGGCACTCCGGCGCCCACGAGAAGAAGCTGGTCTCGTTGGTCTCCAGGAAGGCGAACAGCTGCTTGAACTGGCTCCTGTGCTGGAACGAGTGCATTATCAGGTCGCCGTCGACGGTCGTCTCGTTGACGTCGGGGTCGCTCGTGCTCACTTCGTCGCTCTGGAACCCCTCGAAGACGTACTGCTCGTCCATCGCCGTGGGGGTGAAGTTGCCGAACTCCATCATCATCAGCCCGATGTCGAGGGCCAGGTGGTCCGCGTCGATGGGGGTGTTGATGTCGACCGTGATGTCGAACTTCAGCTCCGTGGAGCCGTTGACCGGGTAGAGCCCCTCGTCTATGGCCCCGCCGAACGTCGACGAGAAGTTGGACGAGGATATGACGAAGTCCACGGTCACCTCGGCCCAGTCCTCGATGATCACGATGCCGGGCGTCCCCGGTTCGGGGTTCCCGTCCTCGAAGGCGATCCTCTTGTTCATGGACACAGAGGAGTGCATGGAGAAGTAGGCCGTTGATGTCCCGTCCCCTTCGTCCACTATCTCGGGGACGTCTGAGGTCCAGGTGGCGTGCTCCATGGACGCGTGGTAGGGCACCTCGTCCAGGATCAGCCCGGCCTCCGCGCTCTCGTTGTAGCCGAGTATCGAGGAGAACACGAACCCGTAAGAGCGGTTGTCGGGCGAATCGTCCTCCATGATCGCGGCAGCGGGGAAGAGCGTGGATATCGCGATGCTCATGTTGTCGGTGGAGAGCACGACGTAGCCCTCCTCGACCTCGTAGGAGATGTCCCCGTCCTCGGCGGAGGCGGGAGCCGTGGCTGCGAATTGGAGCAGCAGTGCCAGCGTCAGGGACACTGCTAGGATAGTAAGGGCCCCCGATCTTTTCCTCATCGTGATAGCATCATCATGTTGGCCTTTATTAAGCAATTTGGTACACAGCTCGAAATGCCGAGGCGCCGCGGCGTCCATTCGGAGAGGGCCCGCACCCCCGCCCTTCGGCCGCCGCCTTCCGGTCGGTAAACGCCGCAAATATAACTGGAGTCCTCAGGGCGTACTGACCTCATCGGTTAACAATGTTATACATTGGTGGGGGTTTAACTACGTCCAGGAACGTAGTCGGTCCAGCACCCTTGGCACGGTGCTTGACATAGGAGAGAATAGGGGAGGAACAAGAGACATGCACTACAAGAGAGCATCAGCGATGCTCGCGGTCGCCCTGATGGCGTTCGTGCCGTTCGGGATGATCGTGAGCGCAGCGGAGGAACCAGCGACACCGATGCCCTTCACCGCACCAGGTGAAGTGACCCCCGGGATCGCCGACCCGAACATGGAGTACGCGGTGTACTTCGCCGACAACATGGCCTTCACCCCGCAGTGGAGGCTCGGCAACCTCGTGAGGGTCGAGACGATGGTCCTGAAGGCCTTCGAGACGAACGCCGACGGCCTCGTGAACGCCTCGGACATACCCGTTGCGGTGAACACCAACATCACGTCGGGCGTGGTGTACGACCAGGCCGCCCTCCTTGGGAACCCGGACAACATCCTCTGGACATGGATGGTATCCGTCCCTTCGATAACCGTGACCATGACCGGTGAGAAGGGCGACGTGCACACGTTCGCCTCCGACTTCACCGACGGGATATCGGACGCGGACCTCGTGACCAGGGAGACGAACAAGGCCGGCCATCTGATCTACGGCTTCCTCTGGGACACCGAGGGCGCCACTGTGCTCGGCGGCGTGTACAGGGTCTCCGTGGACATCGGGAGCGCATACCCGGTGACAATGGCCGTCAGGAGCCTGGTCGTCGCGGAGGATGCGGACCCGATAGGGTACGAGGAGCTGCCTGCTGGGACGCTCGACGCGTTCGTATCGGGCACCGGCGGAGTCGTCGGTGACGATGCGTACATCTACCTCGGCGTCCTGATCGCCAAGGGCGGCAGCTCGGGCGGCGGCGGTGGCAACGGCGGCAGTGGCGGGGGCCACGGCCGCGGCAGATGAGGGGACCTCCTCAGACCGCACGAAACCACATCAAACCCGTTCAGCGTTTTCCTTAGTCCTTGCCGTCACTGACACCGGGCGCGCGCACGCGACTTAACGCCGATATTTTGAATATTGAACTATCCATATATAAATACCACCGACGACCTACTGCGCGCTGCGCCAGGGGCAACACTGGCGCATGACGAACGGGGGAGACATCTGAGATGAAGTACAGTAGGGGAACAGCCATGGCTGTTGTCGCCATCTTGGCGATCATGCCATCGGCTTGGCTTGTGAGCGCGCATGAGGAGACCAGCCCACTGCCCATAACGCCTGCGGACTCCGCACCTGGCTACGCCGTGTATTTCGCAGACAATATGGTGTACGGCCCGCAGTGGCGCCTCGGCAACCTCGTGAGGATCGAGACGATGGTGCTGAAGCTTGACGACTACAACAATGACGGGCTCGCGAACGCTCTGGACCTACCGCTGGAGGTGAATGGGACGGTGGACCCGACAGACGACGTCGTGTACACCCAGACGGCTCTGATCGGGGACCCGTTGCTCCTGCTCGGGACGTACATGGTCTCGGCGCCGGAGATACTCATAACGATACAGAGCGACGAGCGCGGCCCGTACAGGTTCTATGGCATGTTCGATGACTCCGGCACCTATGTGCCGGTGCTGGACGGGGAAGGGGCAGGCGCCCTGACCCGGGAGATCAACAAAGCCGGCCACCTGATATACGGCTTCCTCTGGGACACATCCGCCGAGGACGTGACCGTTGGACGCTACAGCGTATCGGTCCAGCTGCCTCCAGCATATCCGATATCGATAGCCATAAGGAACTACTACGTGAGCGAGGACATCGACGGCGACGGCGAGCAGGGGGAGCGTCTGCCTGGCCCACCGACCGAAGAGGTCCCGCCGGACTACTTCCTCGAGCTCGACGCGGTCACGGACCCGGTCCTGACCGGCCAGGGCGGCGTGGATGCAGCGGCCAATGCGGCTTTCATCTACCTTGGCGAGATCATCCTCGGAGGCGGGAGCGGCACGGGCGGGGACAACGGCGGGGAGAACGGCAACCCCGACTCCGGAGGCAATCAGAACGGCCTCCTGGGGAACCGTCACGCGCACAAGTGAGGGCCGATGAGGGCGCGCGGACAGACCGCCGGCACGCCCTCCCTCAAACCATTTCCACCCTCTTTTCCTTTTGAATCCTGCGACGTCTGGCTATGATGCAATGAGGATTGTGCTAGCATTTGATTCTTGTACCACAAACCACTTATCAAGTGCCCCGTGTTGGTCGATTCAGAAACGGCGAGACCGTTTCCGAAGAGAAGGTGAGGTAAGATGATATCGAAGGTATGGATCGCGCTGGCACTCGGCGCCGCGTTCATGGTCGGCGGAGTGGCCGTCGTATCGGCCGCGGGCAACATGAACGGCGACTGTGACCAGATCCAGGACCAGCTCAAGGACGGCACTGGCGACAACTGCCAGGACGAGACCCTAGAGGACGGCACGTGCGACTCGTGCAACGACTACGACTGGGACTTCCTCTACGGCGAGACCGAGCTGGAGCCCCCGTATCAGTCTGCATGTGGACAGGAATAACCGCATAGTCATCTGCAAAGGGTCTCCCCTAAGTCTCCTTTGTGTCAAGGGCCGCGGTTTCCTGCCCACACAACCTTTTTCCCATCCTCCGTCCCGCGACGTGCGGGAACTGGCCCAGGGGCCGGCAGCGGCGCCCTGGGCGGACAATTTTTTATCACCCATCATGCCATACTCCCCGACCATGAGGATCGATTCGAGGCTCGTCAAGAGGATCCGCAAAGAATTCCCGGCCGCCGAAGCGGACCCCGCCGGCCGCCCGCGCGCCTTCCTGGACAACGGTGCTGGCACGCTCGTGACGATGCGCAGCGCGGAGCGCGAGGCCATGGCGAGGATTGACTGGTGTGCGAACGTCGGGAACCTGTTCCCCGAGTCGCTGGGGGCGGAGGAGACCATCCTCGAGGGCAGGCAGGCGGTGTCAGATCTGCTCGGCGCGAGCGGCCCCGACACCATCCTGTCGGGGGAGTCCGCGACATCGCTCCTGTTCAACCTCAGCTACGCGATGGGGCGCGAGTTCACAGGCGAGGAGAACGTCGTCACCACTGGCTACGAGCACTACACCAACATCAACCCGTGGGTCGAGCTGGGCGAGGAGGAGAGGATAATGCAGCTCCGGTTCGCGGAGTTCGACCGCGACACCGGCCGCATAGACCTCGAGACGCTGTCGGACCTGGTCGACGGGGACACGAAGGTCGTGAGCGTCAGCGCGGCCTCGAACGTCCTCGGGACCAGGACCGACCTGAAGGAGGTCGGGAAGATCGCCAGGGACGCCGGGGCGTACTTCATCGTGGACGCGGTCCACCACATCGCCCATGGCGCGACCGACGTCAGGGCGATCAAGTGCGACGCACTCGTGTTCTCAGGCTACAAGCTCTTCTCCAGGCACGGGAGCTTCATGTACCTGAGCCCGGAGCTGATCGAGGGGCTCACCCCGTACAAGGTCCTCCCCTCGCCCAAGCACGGGCCGGAGAAGTGGGAGTGGGGCACGCGCGACCAGGCGATGTTCGCCGCGGCCGCCGGCGCCATAGACTACGTCGCATGGGTCGGGGATCCCTCCGCGAAGAGGCCCCCGTCCCCCGGCAAGCAGAGGCGCGCGAGGCTCCTGGAGGCGTTCGAGGCGATCGAGGAGTACGAGAAGACCATCTCGGACCTGGTCCTGAACGGCCGGGGCAAGCTGAGGGGGCTGCTGGACATCCCTGGCCTGACGCTCTACGGGCCGCCCGACACCAGGGGCAAGATGGGCCGGGACCCGACCTTCTCGTTCAAGGTCGACGGATGGGACGACCGGAAGCTGTCGAAGCTGCTGTGGGACAAGTACGCCTTGGCGGTGGGCGCGGAGGACTACTTCTCCCGGGTGCCGGCCCTCTACGAAGCCGAGACGATGCTCAGGGCGACCTTCGTCCACTACAACACGGAGCAGGAGGCCATGTCCCTCCTGAGGGCGCTGAACGAGGTGGCCGAGAGGAGGCGCTGAGAGCCGCGTCGGCGGGGAGCTGGATGGTCACTAGCCGGGTCAACGCTATAAAGAGCTGTCGGCATCTGGCTATCCCCGAAACCCTTCTAATTCCGTTCCACCTTTTGAAACTTGCACCACAATGGGTATAGGTGCCATCGTCCGCTCAGCGTTCGAAGCGCAGTTAGGGCGACAAGGGGACTCCGAGCCTCTAAGGCTCCAGATTCGTCGTCTCGCGGTTGCGCAGGAAGACCCGGTCGGTCGGCAGGGGTCGCATCCTCGCCGAGGGCCAGGGGAAGAGGTGAAGAACATGGAGAGGAAGTTCGAGAGTGAGCTGGCAGGGCAGATCGCCCGGCGCCACAGGAACCCGCTGAAGGGCAGGATGAATGTCCTGCTGGCGGCCTTGGTGTCGTGCGTGGTCATGGTCGCCGCGGCAGCCGCCGTCCTGTCGATGCAGGCGAGCGCGAGCCTGGGCGGGCCGACGGAATATGTGAGCGTGTTCTCCAACGAGGACTACCTCATCAACCTAGACGGCACCGTGGCATACAAGGAGTACGCCGACGGCGAGGTGGTCGATGACACGTTCCTCGTGAAGAGGAACTCCGAGCTCAAGTGGACCGAGTTCGACACGCCTGGCCTATCGACGGTCGACTACACGAAGGTCGTGTACTCGGTCAACGTGAAGCTGAGGGACATATCCTCGTTCGCCGACGGAGTCGGCGGGATGGTCGTGGCGGACCTGGCGGTCGCCGGGTTCGTGCAGTACAGCCCGTGGATATCCTCCACGAACGTCTGCGTCAACGGGGTCGAGGTCTCGGCATCGGCGGGCATAACGCTGGGCACGCTGCCGTACATGACGACCTCGTTCGACGCGGCGACGGGCACTCTGAGCGCCCAGGTCATCCTCCCGACGGACATCACGTACAACAACGACGACGTGGTCTCGATCTTCGTGATGTTCAAGACGGTCGAGGTAGACCTCGTTATCTCGGGCAGCGAGATCGGGTTCCCGGACTACCAGGTCACGACCGAGGGTTGAGACATCCTCCTGAGTGCCGAGGCACTCAAAACCCCAACGGGCCCTGGAGACTGAGCGTCCCCAGGGCCGGCAGATTTTCCGAGTCCCACGATGAGCCGGGCTGCGATGCCAGTGGGATTAAAAGTGGGAAGGAGGCCACGGGGCCTCCGTTTGATCGGGTTTGCGCCTACTTCTTGTTGTAGTACTTCGACCAGTCGCCCGGCTGCGAGCCCTTGCTCCTCTCGTAGGAGCCACGGTCGCCCCTCCCGGGCTTCTTCCCGGAGGATGAGACGGCCGCGATCGCGACGACTATCAGCACTATCACGACCGCCCCGACCAGCAGCAGGAACACCGGCAGTTTGGTCGTCGTGTCGGCGTTGACGTCGACGAGCGCCTCGGACGAGTAGACCGGGTCGTGTATGATGCTGTCCCCGCCGGGGAACACCATCGCGCCGAGCGCCACGAAGCCGGTGAAGACCTGCAGCTCGCCGGCGACCTTCGCCCACGCCATCACCCTGTGGCCGGCCATGATCTGCACCTTGACCAGCTCGGGCTCTCCGTCGACGGTGACGCTGTCGACCCACGTCAGCTGCCCTATGTCGGTGAGGTCTGTCCCGAAGGTCAGCCTGGTCTGCGTGAGCTGCCTCGGCCTGATGAGGTCGCCCGTGGTCTCGTTGACCTCGAGCTCACCCTCGACCGACGCGCAGTTCATCACGCCGACCTGGTTGGTGTAGGTCAGCATCTTCATCTCCATCCATGTCGCCATGAGCGGGGAGACGAAGTTGCCCACGAGGCTGTGGAACTCGATCAGGACGGCCGGGTTCGTGTTGTTGGGGTCGTAGTCCCAGCCCTGGATCTCCTGGTCCCACTTGACGTCGTACTTCATGATCTTGCCCTCGGCCTGGAGGGGCTCGAGCCTCTCCGCGCTCATGAAGAGCATCTTCCCGAGCGGCCCGCTCGTGACCGTCACCCTCCATTGCGGGAGGGAGACGTTGTCGTACTGGGCGAGGTCCGCCGTCAGGTGGAAGGTCAGGGTCAGCTCGTTGAGCATGTCGTCGCCGGTGTCCGCCTCGGCGGACTCGTCGACGAGCTCGTAGGGCAGGTCGGTCGCCGTCAGGCTGAAGTCCCAGGCCCGGCTCTCCTCCGTCCCGGTCTCGATGACCTCGGAGGCGTCCCACGAGGTGTTGAGGTCGACCTTCTTGTAGGCCGTCTCCTCGTACGCGTAGTCGAGGAACTTGCCGTCCTCGTAGGTCCTGGTGTAGTTCACGAGCCCGTCGTCGTCCGAGTCGTTGAACTCGAGCATCGAGTCGAGCTTCACTGCGTACATCGTGTACACCTTGACCGTCGCGTTCTCCTCGATCATCTCGCCGTCCATGTTGTACACCTGGGCGAGCCCGAGGTACCGCGCCTTGATGGTCACGAAGTACACGGCGTTCTCGTTGTCCTCTGTCCCCCAGACGATGCCGAACGCAGCGTCCGTGCCGAACTTGACGAAGAAGTGGTCCCCGCCGCCGAGCACCTCGGTGGCGCCGTCCTCCGTCTCGATCTGGTCATCCAGGGCGACGACCTCTGCAGCCGCCTGTGCAGGCACTGCGAGCACGCCCATGACCATCATGAGCACCGCCGTCACCGCGAATGTCGCGATTGCCTTCATTCCTTTCATCTCCTTACCGCCTCATTGCCGAGGCCTCTCTGGACATGACGAGGCCGTCCCGGGGTATATGAACCCTGAGCACGGTTTTGCAGCCGATTTGCACCCCCTTCGCACGTCCTCGGACCGCCCGCGAGACCCCTGCGAAAGGGGTATTAGGGAGCCATCCCGTTCGAGGTCCCGTATGCCACGCCCAGCGGTGTCGCAGAACGAGCGCCTGCTCCTGCACCTGCTCGAGATGGACGCCCACAGGGACGAGCCGGAGGTGCCCATGGGCGCCAGCCAGGAGGGCATAGCGAACCGCCTGGGTACGCAGGTCCACAATGCCTCGCGCGCCCTCTCCGGGCTGGAGTCGGAGGGCCTGGTAATGGACCGGCTGGCCCACGTCCGGGGCGCCCCCAAGAGGCGCAGGGCCTACTTCCTGACCGACAAGGGCCACCGCGCTGCGGGGAAGGTCAGGGACGGCCTCCTCCGGTCGAAGGTGGTGTTCGAGGAGCGAGGGCGCGCCGAGGAGATGCCCCTGGGGGAGGCGCTGAAGCGCATCAAGGCGTCGGCCGGCTCCGTCGGGGGCTTCCTCGACCTCGTCGACATGGCGCGGGGCGCCGAGGTGCTCAGGTCGGAGGACGTCTCGCGCAGGCTCTCCCCGTCGGCGCGCCCAGAGAGGTTCGCGGAGGCGGCCTCCGGCAGGCCCAAGGTGTCCGCGTTCTTCGGCCGGGAGGCGGAGAAGAGGGCGGTCCTCGGCCACATAGCGGGCGACTCGTCGGTGATGCTGATCTGGGGCATACCCGGCATCGGCAAGACATCGCTCTCCTCCAGGGTCTTCGACGAGCTCTCCGGCCACCATCACCTCTTCTGGTACTCGTTCCATCCATGGGACACGGAGGAGCACTTCATGTCGGTCCTCTCGAGGTTCCTCGAGTCGGCCAACCGCACGTCGACGGCGGAGGCGGTCAGGCGCGGCGCCGCCTCGGGGGACCTGTTCGCCCCGGTCGCCAGCGACCTGGCGGCGCTCGACGCCGTCATCTTCCTCGACGACGTCCAGAAGGCCTCGCAGAGGCTCGCGATGACCGTCGCGCTGCTGCTGGAGGCCGTGAGGTCTTCGGGCAGGTGCAAGGCGGTGCTCATGTCAAGGGAGCTCCCCCCGTTCTTCTCCAGGACGGGGGAGGGGAGCCTCACCCTGGAGCTCTCCGGGCTCGACCATGCGTCCGCGAAGAAGTTCGCGGAGAGCGCCAGGGCGAAGGACCCAGTCCTCGCCGCCGACGCGAGCCGCGGCCACCCGCTCCTGCTGAGCCTCATGTCGCGGAGCGGCGTCGGCGAGTCCCGCGGGGACGTCCTGTCCTTCATGGACCGCGAGGTCAGCAGGTCTCTCCCCCCTGAGGAGCGGGGGATGCTGGAGCTCCTCTCCATCTTCAGGCACCCGGTCCCCCCTGAGGCGATACTCGGCTCCGGCGACTCCGCCTTGGTGGGCCTGAGGGAGAAGGCCCTGGTGGTCGAGGAGGAGGGGGGCGTCTGGACGCACGACATCCTGAGGGAGTTCTTCGCCTCGCGGCTGAGCCCCGAGTCGAGGGCCGCCCTGCACGGGAGGGCCGCGAGGTACTGCGAGGGCAGGGAGGGCTCGGACTGGTCGCTGGAGAGCCTGTACCACTACGTCCAGGCCGGCGACTTCGCCGCTGCCAGGCGCGTGTCCGTCAGGGACTTCGAGGGGATGTCCGAGGAGTTCCCGCAGGAGACGCTCGATTGCCTGCAGCAGGTCCACGCGCACTCCGACCCCGGCCCAGAGACGGCGGACCTGCTCTTCCGCATGGCCGGCCTGAGCGAGTCCCTCGGAGACGACGCCTCCGCGACCAAGCACTACGGGTCGTGCCTGGCACTCCTCCCCGCCGAGGGCAGCTCCGAGAAGAGGGCCCTGGTGCTCGAGTCCCTCGGGAAGCTGAAGACCCGGGCGGAGGAGTGGGCGGAGTCCTTCGCAGCCCACGAGAAGGCGCTGAGGATCTACCAGGAGTCGGGCGACGCCGAGGGCCAGGTCAGGGAGTGGCTGAACATCGGCGGGGCCCACAGGAAGCACGGCGACCACGCGAAGGCGAGGGACGCCTACTCGGAGGCGCTCTCCATAGCCACGAAGAGGGAGGACAGGGCGGCCCAGGCCGCGTGCGTGAACAACGTCGCGTTGCTGGACTGGGACGAGGGGATGCTGAAGGACGCAGAGGCCCGGCTCAAGGAGTCGGTGAGGCTCGCGCACGCGGTGCGCGACCATAGGGGCGAGGCCGTGGGGCTGGAGAACCTGGCGGAGCTCCTCAGGACCCAGGCGCGCCTGTCCGAGATGACCGCGCTGATGCGTGAGTCGTCCGAGGCCTTCCGACGGGCGGGGGAGATCGAGGAGTACAAGAGGCTCCAGGCTGCCTGCGCGGAGTCCATGGACCTGCAGGGGAAGGGCGACGAGGCGATCGCCCTCTGCAGGGACGCCCTCTCGGACCCGGAGCTGAGGAGGCGCGTCGGCCTCCTGAGGAGGCCGTCGCGGTACGACCGCGGCGACGTCGCCCTCTCCATGACGCTCATCGGCCTGCTCAGGTCCTCCGGGGACCTGAAGGGTGCGGAGGCCGAGATAGGCCGGCTCGTCCAGATGGCCGAGTCATCGGACGACCATGAGCTCCGTGCCAAGGCCAGGGTCGAGCTCTCCCTCGTGAGGGAGGGCTCCGGCGACCTCGACGGCGCCTCCCGCGAGCTCGCCGCCGCGGAGTCCATCCTCAGGTCCCTGGGCGACAGGCGCGGCCTCGTCGCTGTGCACATCCTGCTGGGCAACATCGCCGAGAAGAGGGGGGACTACGACGCCGCCCGCGCACAGTACTCGGAGGCGGTCAGGCAGGCCGAGTCGCTCGGCGACGGGGCGGCGCTGGCGTCCGCGGCGGGGAACCTGGAGTCCCTGGACGCGCCTGCCAGGTGACCCCGGGCCGTCCCGCCTCACCCGGTCCTCTGCAGGAACTCGGCGATGCCGAAACCTATCTTGCCGGCGATCGTGTACCTCGCCAGCGCCTCGTTCATCGTCGCGAGCGCCTTCCCCTCGGGGGACACGTGGTGCAGGTCCACCTTCCTGACCACGGACCCGAAGACCCTGTGGCTCCCGCCCTCGGAGTCGCGGAGGGTCATGTCGAACGACTTGATGTTCCTGCCGGAGTCCGCGTTGACGTTCAGGTCTGCGCCCGTCACCGGGACGTTCCTCCCGTCCGCGAAGACGAAACCGGCGTGGACGGTCCCTTCCTCGGTGACGAGCTTGGTCAGGTTGAACGCGTGCGACTCGGAGAACTGGCAGGTCAGCCATGTCCACCCCTTGGGCGCCCCCCAGTCCCTGGCGCCCCACGAGTGGTCCCTCTCCCCGAGGGCGCTGACCTCGAAGTCGTCGAGGCCGGTCGAGAGCCTCCCGGTGAGCCTTCCCACCTGCTCCATATGCTCCGAGGCGACCTCCCTGGACGCGCGCTCCCCGTGCGCGGACACGCACTCGCGGTAGTCGAAGACCTCGTTCAGCGCCTCGAACCGCAGGTCGAGCTCCACGTGGCTCTTCCTGGCCTTCCTCTCAGTGGTCCTCTCCATGCCGCCGCTGAACGACAGCCTCCAGCTCCTCTCCGGTTCGAGGAGCTCGAACCTGAGCCCCTTCGCCTGTATTGTCGGGCCGTCGAAGGGGACGGAGTCCTTGAGCCCCACCACGGAGCCGTCGGGCATCATGAAGTAGCAGAACACCTCCTTCAACCCGAGGTTGGGCTTGAGCCCGACCCTCATGAACCCGCACAGGTCCTTCGCGCGGTCGTAGAAGTTGAAGTAGAAGCTCTCGCTCCAGTGCCGGTGCTCCCCGAACGGGTGTACCACGTCCGCGTGCATGTCTCAGCCCTCCTGTATCAGTATCGTCCCCTCGTTCCCGTCCACCGTGACCCTCTGCCCGGTCCTCAGCATCCTAGTGGCCCCCATGACCGCCGTCACCGCGGGGATCCCGTACTCCCTCGACACCACTGCCCCGTGGGAGAGGATCCCGCCCGTCTCCGTCACCAGGCCCCCGAGCTTGGAGAACACGGCGGTCCAGCCAGGATCGGTGTTCGACGTCACGAGGATCTCCCCCTCGAGCAGCTCCGAGACCTGCTCGATGGAGCTGACCACCCTGACCGTCCCTGTCACCACCCCGGGGCTCGCGGACGTGCCCGTGATCCTCACCGCGCCCTCGCGGACCGCGACGGTGTCGTCGAACTCGTGGTCGCCGCGGAGGAACTTGGGGGGCAGCACGTCCTTGTAGGCCTCGAAGTCCCGCCTCCTCTGCGCCACGGGGGCGGCGACGGCCTCGGCGTCACCGCCGTGCGCGATCGCGAAGACCTCCTCCTTGCTGAGGAAGAACACGTCGGTGGGGTCCGGGAGGACGCCCCTCTCATGGAACCTGCGCCCGAACTCGAGGAAGAGGCGCCTCTGCCTCGCTATCTGGTGGTCCAGGTAGAAGCGCTGGTTCTCGCGGAACGTGAGGTAGGTCTGCGCGTAGCCCATGACGGTCTTCAGGGCCAGCCTCCTGGCGAATCCCCACCTCATCCTCGACACCCTGCCCAGGATGTCCTTCTCCGCGGCCGTCCTCTCCGCCCTCTTCCTCCGTTCCAGCTCCTCGAGGTCCAGGTTGCTGGAGCCGGCGAGCGACTTGACCACGTCGACGACGAGGGAGGGGTCGTCCCTCCACCTCGGGAAGAATATCTCCCTCGTGTGGGACCGGTGTCCGTACTCGTCGATGAATCTCCCGAGCTCGCGGGCGAAGCCGCCCATCTCCCCGTCGGTTGCGAGCCGCGCCAGGAACTCCCGCGACGACAGGGTCCCGAGGGCCCTGAGCACCCTCTCGTCCCCCCTCGCCGACCTGGCGAGAGCGGCGAGGGCGATGTTGGTCTTGATCGTCTTGTTGTCCTCCAGCCCGGAGATGAGCTTGGCGTAGAGCGCCCCCGACCTGTCGCCGAGCCAGTCCGCGAGCCACCTCTTCAGCATGAGGTTCGTCCCTATGCTGTGGGTGACCATCCCGTACCTGATCAGCCTGTAGTGCTTCAGGTAGGCCCTCTCCATGGCCCTGAACTCGTCGACCAGCTGCCCGTCCGAGAGCCCGCCGAGGTCGAGGGAGTCGAACCTCCCCATCTGGCGGAGGAATCCGGCGGCCCACTCCCGGTACGCCCTGTCGGTCCTGGGTATCATCCCGTCGGGGTCCAGGAGGGCGACCCTGACCTCCGCCCAAAGCCTCCTCACCGCCCTGGTCCTCGCGCCGGCTATCCTGGCCTGGTCCGCCTCGGGGAAGTAGTTGAGGAGCTCCTTGGTGCGCGAGAAGCGCGGGTTGTAGGTGAAGACCTCCTCGAGGACGGCCGAGCTGAAGTAGACGTGCCCCTTGTGCACCCTGATCAGGTCGCCCTCGGTCAGGTCCCTGTAGCCCATGACCCTCGCGCCCTCGTGGTTGACGATGTCGGTCAGGTACGAGCCGAGGAGGGAGAAGAACAGCGGGGACGTGACGTCGGCCCAGTACTCGTCTCCGTACGCCCTGGTCCAGAGCGCGCCCTCCCCACTTCGGGAGGCAGTCACGGGCCTGGACTGGAGGACGAACACCCTGTCGCCCTCGATGGCCCACTCGATGTCCTGGGGCCCGCCGAAGTGCCCCTCGATCCTGGTGCCGATGTCCACCAGCAGCCTCAGCTCCGCGTCCGAGACGGAAGGGACAGTGCGGTCCTCCTCGCGGACCTCCGAGACGGCGCTCCCGCCGGGGCTGAGGAGGACCTGCTTCGCCTTGTCGTTGATGGCCCTGCTGACCACCTCCCCGGACCGCCTGTCGCACTCGAACCTGTCCGGGGTGACGAGCCCGGAGGCGATCGCCTCGCCCAGGCCCCAGCTGGCCTCGATGAGCATCCTGTCGCTCCGGCCCCTCACCGGGTCGACGGTGAAGAGTATCCCGGAGGACCTCGCGTCGACCATCCGCTGCACCACGACGGCGATCCCGTGCCGGAGGTGGTCCACGCGCGAGTCGTCCCTGTACGCGATGGCCCTCTCGTTCCAGTACGACGCCCAGCAGCGCTTGACCATGTGCGGGACGTCCGCCGTGGGCACGTTCAGGTAGGAGTCGAGCTGCCCCGCGAAGGAGGCGTCCTCGAGGTCCTCGGAGACCGCCGACGACCTCACCGCCCATAGCGCGTCCGGGCCCGCGCGCGAGAGCTCCCCGAGGATGGCCCCGGAGAGCCCTTCGTCGGCTCCCGCGGAGGCGATCATCCCCTTGACCCTCCGGGACAGCTCCGACGGCCGCCCGGTCCCGGCGCCCCCGAGCAGCTCCGCGACGGCGTCGCGCAGGCCCGTGGACCGCATGAACGCGTCGTACTCCCCGACAGGTATCACTATGCCGTCGGGGACTGGGAAGCCCGCGGACACGAGCCTGTGGAGGTTCGCGGCCTTCCCGCCGACGGTCAGAGTGTCGACCCCCCCGAGCTCGGAGAGGCGCATGCACCGGTCGGTCATGGTATCGGCGTCGGCCGGCGCCAGTCCGCGACAACGTGGCCCCGGCCAGGCCAGTGCCGTGAACCGGTTGCGGGGTGATAAACTGTTCCATCCGACGCGGGCCGGCCTACCTCCACCGGCGCACGCTGAGGCGGAGTATGTCCGTCCCCCTAAGCTCGGCGACCAGCCTGTTGTCGCCGTCGACCACGGGCAGGTCGTTCAGGTGGTGGTCTACCATCAGCTGCGTGGCGTGCACCAGGAGCTCGTCGCGGGCGACCCTGATCGGCTTAGCCATCACCTGGTTCACCCTCTCGTCGGCTATCTCCGCGAGCATCCTCAGGAACGAGGTCATCCCGGCGGGCCTCACGCCGAGCATGTACCCGGCGTGCCTGAGGAGGACCTCCTGCGTGACCGTCCCGGCGAGGCGGCCCTCCCCGTCCACCACGTACACCTTGTGGCTCGCGCTCTCCTCTATCATCGCCTCCACCGCCTCGCGGAGCGTCGCGTCCGTGCGCACGGTGACGGGCCCCGAGACCGCCTCGGCCCTCTCGAGGACCTCCGACACCCTGATCTCGCCGACAGGCTTGTCCTCCACCATCAGACCCCCTCCGGGCCTACTCCCTCTTGATCATGACCTCCATCTGCGGGTACGGGACCTCGATGTCGGCATCCGTCAGCTTGTTGTAGATCTCCTCGACCAGCCGGTCCCTCGCCTCCACGCGGGCCGAGTTGTCGTTGACCCAGCATATGACCTTGAAGGCCAGGGCGGAGTCGCCCATGCTGTCGAAGAGTATCAGGGGCTTGCGGCTCTCATCCGTGAGGAGCGAGTAGGGCGAGGCCTCGATGGCGCTCATGATCGCCTTCCGCACCTTCCTCGGGTCGGAGCCGTAGGCGACGTTCACGTCGACGTTGACCCTGGCCGGGTCCGAGACGTTGCTCACGCGGATGATCTTGTCGTTCACCAGCTTGTTGTTGGGGAGGGAGATCACCGTCGCGTCGGAGTACCTGTACAGCCTGCAGGTCCTGAGGCCTATCCTCCGGACCTCGCACCAGTCGCCGTCTGAGAGGATGATCATGTCCCCCTCGGCGAACGGCCGGTCGAGGAGGAGGAACACGCCGCTGAAGAAGTTGGAGAGCGTGTCCTGGGCGGCGAACGCGAGCACCATGGAGACGACTACGCCGCCCGCCACGAACATGGTGAGGTCCACGCTGAGCACATCGAGGACGTACCCGAGCGCGGCGAGCCCGATGACCACGACCCCGAGCTTCTCCACGACGGGGACGAGCACGTCGTCGATGTTGCTGGTGGTCTTCTTGGCGATCATCTTGCCGTAGTACACGAGGATCTGCTTGAACAGCTTGTAGGCGAGGTAGAATATGACGAGGACCACGACCACGCTGTAGAGCGACAGGACGAGGTCCCTCATGTCCAGCGGGAAGTGCATGTGGAGCGCGTCGAGGGAGTTCACGACGCCGAACGCGAAGACCAGGAGGAGCACCGGCGTGCGGATGATCCCGAGGACGATGTCGTCGAGCATCGTGGTGGTCCTGCGGGTGAACCCGTAGGCCACCGCGTCCATGAGGTAGGCGATGCCGAACGCTATCGCCAGCCAGATCACCACATCCAGGAGGAAGACCCCCCACTCGTTGTCGAGGGGGGCGGGGAGTGGGTTGTCGAAGTACCCCAGGACCTTGTTGGCGCTCCCGAAGGCGCCTATGATCTCCGTGACCGCGCTCTCGGACGCCACCTGGACGAGGTACCCGTCCTCGTACACATGGAAGACGACCGTCAGGTTGGACACCACGTCCCCGCTCTCGTACGGGGCGTGCACCGTGGCCGTGACGGAGGTGAGGTTCCCCGGGCCCAGCTCGAGGTCGCTGTCGCTGAGGTCGGCGCTCCACCCGTCGTTGGCGATGCCCGCCTCGACCTCTATGGTGAGGTGCGCGGAGGAGTCGATGTTCCTTATCGTCCAGTTGTAGGTCGCCGATTCCCCGGCGCGGAGCGTCTTCTCGTAGTTGTCGATGGTTATGATCTGTATGAACTCCGGCTGCTCCGCCGAGGCCTGCCCGCAGGAGGCCATGAGCGCGAGGGCCACGACCAAGAGGGGCGCGATCACTGTGAGTTCGTGCTTGTTCATGCGGTCACGTCTCTGACTGGCTGTCCGCCTATGATGGGCAATGGGCACGCGGCTCTTAACGGTTTTGGGGCCAAGGCTGATGCTGACCTGGATGGAGGGTGTGGGCCCCGCGTCGCCACGCAGGGCCCTTGTGGTTTCCCCCCTATTGTTCGGAGCCCTTCTTCCTGGAGACCAGGAAGCCTCCCAGCATCGCCATGCCGACCAGCCCCGCTGCTCCCACCAGCCACAGCGATTCCTCGTCCGACGGCGCCGCCGCGGAGCCGGAGCCCTGGTCGTCGAGCAGCACGATCGTCCCCACGTCGAGCACGCCCGCGCCGACCGTTATCGACACGGTGAAGTCGGCGTACCCGTTCTTGGACACGGTGAGGTCGTAGACCCCGGAGACGAGGTCCCTGATCATGAACTCTCCCTGGGCGTCCGTGAGGGTGGACCCTACCAGGGCCCCGCCCGACGTCCTCACCTCGACGACCGCGTTCTTCAGCGGCCTGAGGCTCTCCGACATCACGACGCCCTTGACGCCGCTGTCGCCCTTGCCGACCTCGACGGTCTGCGTGATGGACGCCTGCACGCCGTACATGTTCGTCACGGTCAGGGTGACCTCGTAGTCGCCCTGCTCGGCGAAGACGTGGGCCGCCTCCCAGCCGGATGCGTAGGTGCCGTCCCCGAAGGACCAGACGTACTCCACTATGCCGCCCTCGTCGTAGGAGCCGTACGCGTAGAACGTCACCAGCTCCCCCTCGTCCGGGTCGAGGGGCGAGTAGACCATCGCGGGCACGGGCACCGAGGCGACCGTTATGGTGACGACGTCCTCGTCGACCATTAGGTCCCCGTCCATCACCGTGAGCTTGACCGAGTACACGCCCTCGTGCTCGTACGCGTGCGTGGCCGTCATGCCCTCGGCGACATCGCCGTCGCCGAACTGCCATATGTACGACACGATGGCGCCGTCAGGGTCGAAGGAGTGGCTCGCGTCGAATGCCACCGTGTCCCCCACCGCCGGCATGGACGGCTCGTAGGCTATGACCGCAACGGGCGGGGCGCCCTCCCCGCCGACGGCGATCTCCGCCGACACAGAGCCGGCCAGCCAGTTGTTGTCGTAGACCGTCAGGGTGACGGTGTAGACGCCCTCCGCGTTGTAGGTGTGGTACATCTCGGACCACGGGGCACCTTCTGCGTACCCGTCGCCGTAGTCGAAGACATAGTAGTCGACCCATCCGTCCGGGTCGTAGGAGCCGGACGCGTTGAACAGGACCGCCTCGCCGACCGCTGGCGCCATCGGGGTCCAATCGAGCACCGGCACCGGGGCCGCGTTCTCGCGGACGCAGACCATCGCCGATGCGGACGCCTGCGCCCCGCAGTCGTCCACGACCGTCAGGGTGACGATGTAGTCTCCCACCTCGTCGAACGCATGCTCGGCCCACTGGCCGTCAGCGGTGGAGTTGTCGCCGAAGTCCCAGTGCCACTGGGTGATCCACCCGTCGGGGTCGTAGGAGTTCCACGCGTCGAAGAGGACCACCTGTCCTGGCGCTGGCTGCTCCGGCCACCACATGAACTGCGCGACCGGGGGCTCGTTCATCGTGCCCGCGTCGTTGAGCGAGATGTAGTAGCTCGGTATCTCGTTGTAGTACCCGTAGGACCAGACCTGGACCCAGTAGGTGCCAGCGGGCAGGGATGCCACTATCCTCGACGACAGGTCGTACGTCCAGTCGTCGTTGTAGGCTATCCAAGAGTCGGGGACGCCGCCCTCGTCGTAGAGGGCGATCACGGTGTCACCCCAATCCCCGTCGGCGAAGGACGTCCGTATGTCCACGTCCGTGGCGTCGTCGAGGGTGAAGGTCACCCAGTCGACGTCCCCTGCGCCGGGGGCGATGCTGTGCTCCTGCGTCTCCCCGAGCTGTATGTCGCTCGCCTGGTCGAAGGTGTCGTCCGGCTCGTAGGCGTCGGGCCCCGCAGCCTCATCGACGTACAGGTCGTATGAGAACGACGTCGACGCTCCGTCGTCGTCCACCACCTCGAGGAACAGCAGGTACCACCCTGGCGCCTCGTAGGTGTGGTTCACGACGGCCTCGTAGGCCGTCGTCCCGTCGCCGAAGTCCCAGAAGTAGGAGACGATCCATCCGTCGGGGTCGTACGAGTAGGTCGCGTCGAACGTGGATTCGATGCCGGCGACGGGCCACGGGTAGACGCCGAGGCTGATCACGGGCGGCATGTTGGGCAGGTCGCCCACGTACAGGGTGATGTCGTACCCTTCGATGGGGTAGAACGATTCGACTGACGCGAAGTACGTCCCGGCGGGGAGGTACATCTCGATGGTGGCCCAGTAGTCATAGCCTCCATCCTCCTCCCATGCCAGCGGGTCGTACGGGACGCCCGCCTCGTCGAAGAGGTACATCGTCGTCACGCCGAACTCGCCCCAGGTGCCCTGGGTGCGCACGCTCACGTTGTCGTCGGCGGCCAGGGTGAACACGAACCAGTCCGCATCCTCTTCCGTGTGCAGGCTGTGGGTCTGGGTGACCTCCTCGACGAGCTCCGTGGCTTCCGTGTAGACGTCGTCCGGCTCGTATGCGTCGGGGTCGGCCATCAGGTACTGCACCAGGAACTCGTCCCAGGAGGTCTCGGCCGTGAAGTCGAGGACGTCCTCGTAGTGCTCCCAGTACCAGTCGCCGGAGTCGGGGAAGTAGATCGACACCCCGTGGGCGTCCCAGCGGTAGTCGCCGTGCCCCTCGGCCACGACGGCCTCGCCGACCGCGGCCCACAACGCGTCGGCCGCCGCGACGAGCCCGTCGGTCGTGTAGATGTCCCCGACCTCGAAGGCGAAGTCGTAAAGGTCGATGAATGACATGTCGCTGAACGATGTCGTGTTCGCCCTGCAATACCGTATGACCTCCTCGTGGTCGGGCATCGCCGCGATGAGCTCCTGCGCGAAGGCCTCCAGGGAGTCGTACATCTGGGCGGTCGCGCCCACGTCGACGGCCGACATGGTCTCGATGCCGTAGGTCCCGTAGTAGTCCATGTACCGGCCGACGATGGCCGACGACAGCTCGGCGGGGGTCATCAGCGGGTCGGCGACGAGGTCGCCCATGATCGTGTCATAGGGCCACCCGTCCCACGGGACCGTCTCCTCTGACGCGACGACGTAGTCGACGTACTCCCTCGTCTCGTAGATCACCTCGGCCATCGCCATGAGGCACGCGTCGTAGCCGAGGACGTCCAGGTGGACGCCGGCCGAGAGCGCCCACTCGACCTCGTCCATGGTGAGCGCGTCGTAGTAGTCGGTCTCGTCCCAGCACACCGCCCCGTCCCAGCCGCCTCCGTGGTCCCAGAGGACCAGCATGTAGTTCTCGGCCGGGTGGTTGGCCGAGGCCCAGGCGACGAAGTCCGCGAGCGTCGCGGGGTCGCCCATGTCGAGCTCGCCGAGGACCTCGACGGCGTTGTACGGGTCAGGGGTCTGCCCCTCGGTCACATAGAACCGCCTCGTGTCGGTCCAGTCGCCATATGTGGAGATGTACCCCGGCGCCCTGTCGAACTGCACGACTATGTTCACGTCCTCGGTCGAACCGGCCGATGCCATCTCGACGAAGTCGATGAGGCCGACCTCCTCGAGGTTGTTGTCCCCGTCGAGGTACACCATGACCGTCCACTGCTTACCCTGCGCCTGAGGCAGGACGGTCGTGTACGCCGTCGCCTGGATCAAGGGGTCCGCTGTGTCGGAGACGACAAGGGACTGCTCCCCCTCCGTGTAGAATGCGGTCTGGTCGTAGAACGTGTGGCTCCCGCCGTCCGCGGCCGTGAAGGTGTAGTCGACGGGCAGGCACGCGTGGGTGTCAGAGGACGAGAACGTGACCGTTCCTGTGTAGCCCTCGAACGGGTAGCCGTACTGGTCGAGCACCGTGACGGCGATGTCCAGGCTCTGGTTCACCCGCACGGGGTCGGGCAGCCCCTCGATCATCATGCACGCGGGCTCCACGGGCCCCGTCGAGGCGGCGAACTCAATCCACGGCAGCCCGTAGGGCAGGACCCCCAATCGGTCCCACTCGGACTCCAGGTAGTCATGGGTCGTCTGGGCCTGGGACCACGAGCACACGTCAATGGGTCCCTCGAAGGTCAATGTGTTGAGGAGCGGGTCGACGGTGACTCCCGGCAGGTCGTAGCCTGCAGGCTCCGAGTACGGGCTCGCCATCATGTACTCGCTCGTCGAGAACCAGTCGACGCCACCATCGGTCACGAACGACTGCGGTCCATCTGGCCACTCGAACCACATCTCCTCCCCCTCAGCGAGGTCGAACGCCGCAGGGGTGTATTCGTACGGGGTCATGCTGCCATAGCTGACGCTCCCTGCGTACATGTCCAGGCACTCCAGGTACTCGTAGGCGTCGAAGTCCGAGACCGGGTGGGTCAGGCTGGACGGGACGTAGTCCTGGTGCATCCCCCTCCACGCCCAGCTCGGTTGCTGGGTCTCGAGGTCCTTCCACGCGAACACCGCTCCCACGACCGCCGTGTCGACGTCGATGTCGGCGCTGTCCGGGCCTATCTCGGCGTGGATGACGAAGTCCTCGAACATCCACTCGGTCGGCATGAAGGCGTCGTGCAGCCACCTGGTCATGAGCGCCTCCATCCCCCAGGACACGACGTCGTACTGCAGGACGACATTGCCGTCGTAGCTGTACGCGTCGAGGTCGAAGCTGAGGGGGGTGAACGCATACTCGTACATCGGGAAGATGTCGAGGCGTTCGTTGGCCTCGTGCATCATCCAATCCAAGTAGGCCGTCTCGAAGGCCGCCTCGTTCGCGGCCCACCACGAGGGGAAGTCGTCGAGCCCGTCGTCCGTGATGCCCAGCACCGCCTTGGCCGCCGTGCTGTCGAGGTAGGTGGTGCCGTTGAGGCCCACGGCCCATCCGTCGTACCACACGCTTATGACATCAGGGTAGTGCTCCAATTGGTCCCCTGTCAGATACTGCATGCGCCAGTCGATGACGGCCAAACCCCCCCTCTCTTCGCCCAGGAGGGGCAGGAACTGAGGCCGGTCGTTCATGTTGACCTCGGGGAGGTCGTTCGCCATGACGTTCAGCTGCATGCTGCTGTGGTAGGCGTCGGGGCCGTCGGGTCCGTTTGTCCGGTATATGTATGGGTATGATGTGGTCACGGGCTCACAGATGCCGTAGTACGTGTACCTCCATTCCCACCATTCTCCGAACGGCTCGCTGAACATGTCGTGCCACCAGTATCCGACGGTCCTCCCGCCGGCCGAGCCACCAAGGACGTCCACGGTAGCCAACGAGATGACCTCGTGTCCCTGGACCCCGTCGTGCAGCCTGACCTCGAGCTCGAGGCCGGCGGCGGCGTAGGAGTACACATGGCTCTGCCGCACGGTCGTCGGCACGGAGGTGCCCATCACCTGGGTAACCAACGTCTCGCCGTCCCCGAAGGACCAGTTCACGAGGAGCGCGTCCCCCTCAGGGTCGGAGACCACGACCTCGAACGTGATCACCTCCCCCGCCGTCGCTTGGTAGGCGGGCAGGAGGGGCACGTCGAACACTGGGGGCAGGTTGTCGCCCCTCGGGACCAGGTCGAACCAGAGCCAGAGGAGGTCGGAAGTGACCGTCCTGCCGGGGTGCGACTCCCAGTCGCCCCAGCCCACGAACCACTGGTCGGTGTATCCGTACAGGCCTATGTCGTAGAAGGGCGGGATCTCCGTGTGGGAGTCGTAGATCATCTGCTGGAGGTTGTCGACGATGGCCTTCCTGTCCTCGCGGTCGAGCGTCTCGAGCGCCATGGACAGGTTCTGGTCGTAAGCCGAGTACGGGCCTCTCAGGTCCCACTCGGCCGGCGCGTCGGTGTAGTTGGTGCCATCGTACCACCACGGCCCCATGGGCATCTGGCAGTTCAGGCCGCCCGGGACTATCTCCGACGTGAGCCAAGTGCTCAGGGCGCTCCCGATGGGCTCGGGTCCCCAGCCCCAGTGCCACACCCAGATGTCGTAGTCGGCCTTGTACCAGTCCATGTTAATCATGACCCCCTCGGACAGTATCCTGGGGACGAGTCCTATCCCCGCGTCGCGGGCGTCGGCCGCCCACATGGTGGTGACGGCGTAGTACGTGGGGTCAGTGTCGGGCGCGTCGAGGCGTATCATGGACAGCTCGTCCCCAACATCCACCAGCCCCTCGCGGACCGCGTACGCATCCGCGGTCGCCTGGAGGTAGCCGTCCCCGTCAAGGTCCGCGTAGCCAGATCTCATCAGCAGGTCCAGAGCGGCCAAGGGGTCGAATGCGAGTTCCTCGATGTCGGCCTGCCAGTAGCCGGGCTGTATGACGGCTGTCGCCGGCTCGGCGAGCCCACTCAGTGTGACATCAGTGATATACGTCTTGTTGAGCGTCATCGCCAGCGCCTGCCTGACCGCGGGGTCGAGCAGGTGCGGGTTGCCCGTGCCGTAGGTGGAGGTCCGGAACGACATGGGTATCGCGTTGATCGCGACATCGCAGATGCCGGGCTCGGAGACAGCCTGCTTGATGACGTTGGCGGTCGCGTAGCTTCCGAGCACGTCGAGGTAGGTGTTGACGTCGCTCCCGACGGACACGACGTCGAGGTCGCCGTAGTTGATGGCGAGGGCGAGCGCGGTGTTGTCATAATAGACCGAGTAGATGATCCCGGGCACCGACACCGTCCTCTCGGCGCCGTAGTCCGCCTCTCCATGGTAGTTCGGGGCCTTAGCGAAGCTGTACCACGACCCTTCGACCATCGCGTCGAACACGAAGGGGCCGCTGCCGACGAGTTCGTCGGGATCCATCTGGGCGAACGGGTCGTGCATCGGACCGTACACGTACTCCGGCAGGATCGGGACGCCCTCGAGGTCGTCGAACAGGGTGGCCTTGGGCCATGCGGTGGTGATCGAGACGGTGAACCTGTCCAGGGCATCGACGTCCGTCACGCCGATGAAGTTGGACCTCCACGTGCCACTGTCCGGGTTATTCCTTATCAGGTTGAAAGTGAATTCGACATCGTCCGCGGTCAGCTGGCGGGACGTGTCGTAAGGGTCCGAGGCCGTCCTGAAGTACGCGTTCTGAGTGATGGCGATCTCCGTGGTCATGGAGCCATCTGGGTTCAGTGTCTGCAGCCAACCCATCGCCAGGTCCCCGACAGGGCCCTGCAAGTCCTCATCGTACATGAAGAGCGAGCTGTGGATCAGGTTGCACGCGACGTAGTCCTCGACAATCGTCAGTGTCAGCGGGTTCCAGTATTCGAAGTCCCCCGTCCACCCGACCATCACATATCCATCGGCGCGGGCGGCCGCATCCACGGCGTCCGCCCCCCCTCTCCCGTCCCCGGCGACCCTGGCCATGGACAGGCTCATCACGATTATCAGCGCTACGGCTGCAAGCCTAGACACTAGCAACTTCCGACCCGACATCTCTCGCCCCCTCCAGGAACGAATTGGAGAATTCATTACCACCTCGTGCTATATAAACGATGCCTGGGGATTCTCCGCAGTCTTCTCGCAGTCTCAAGGACCCCCGGCCGGAAACATATAATGCCGTGATAGGCGTTACCACGTCCGCATGGACCAGCCTGTCGTAGAGGTCAAGGGCCTCACCAAGAAGTACCCGCCCGCGATAACGGCGGTGGACGGCATCGACCTGTCCATACCGAAGGGCAAGGTCTTCTCCCTCCTCGGCCCCAACGGCGCGGGGAAGACCACGACGGTGGAGATACTCGAGGGCCTGCGCACCCCGACCTCGGGCGTGGTCTCGGTCCTCGGGGCGGACATATCCCGCGGGTACGGCCCCATAAGGGGCCGGGTAGGCGTCCTGCCGCAGAACTTCGAGCCGTTCGACCTCCTGAGCCCGTTCGAGGCGGTCGGCTACTGGGCGGACCTCCTGCGGGTGAAGATGGGGAGGAAGGACATCGGCTCGGCCCTCGACGCCGTGGGCCTCGGGGACAGGAAGAGGGTCATGTCCAAGACCCTCTCGGGGGGCGAGAAGAGGAAGCTCGGCATCGCCCTCTCGATGGTCAACGAGCCGGAGCTGCTCTTCCTGGACGAGCCGACCACGGGCCTGGACCCGCGCGCGCGGCGCGACCTGTGGAAGCTGATCGAGGAGACCAAGGGGCGGGGCACCACCGTGGTCCTGACGACCCACTACCTTGACGAGGCCGAGAAGCTCTCGGACGACGTCGCGATCATGCACAGGGGGAGGATCATCGCCCAGGGCACGCCCGAGCAGCTGGTGTCGAGGCACGGCAAGAGGACGGCGATAGTGCTCGTCGGGGCGGGCGCCGAAGGGCTGAAGGAGCTGACGAGGAGGGGCATCGCGGCCGTGGAGAAGGAAGGTGACGTGGTCGTCGCCGTGGAGGACCCCTCGCAGCTGAGGTGGATGTTCGCGAAGCTGTCATCGATCGAGGTCAATTACAGGGAGATGTACACCAGGCGGGAGACGCTCGAGGACGTCTTCCTGGACCTCATAGGCTCCAAGATGGAGGAGGGGGTGCTGCAGGGATGAACCGCATCCTCTCTGAGACCATCTCCTTCGGGCGGCAGTACCTGAGGACGAAGATAGGCCCGTTCTTCGCGTTCATCTTCCCGATACTGCTCATCGTGATCTTCGGCGCGATATTCACGTCCTCCGACGGCTCGGGGATCTCCCTGCCGGTGCAGAACCTCGACCAGGGCCCGCACTCCGTCGCGCTGATGGAGATCCTGAACAGCACCGGCTACTTCGAGATCTCCATGGTCGCGGAGGGCGAGGACATCGTGGACTACATCAACGACAACTCCCTCGCGCTCGCCCTGCGCATCCCGGCCGACTTCAGCTCGGACATCGACGCGTCCGCGCCGGCGAGCGTCACACTCTACGGGGACATGTCGCGCTCGAGCTTCCCCATAGCCCAGGGGGTGCTCGACGCAGTCATCAGCCAGATGAACTACGACCTGACGGGCGCGAGCCCGATCGTGTCCTTCGACGTGCAGAACGCGGGGTCGGAGCAGCTCTCGGCCTACGACTTCCTCCTGCCGGGCTTCGTCGGCCTGACCATAATGGTCAGCGCCATGTACTTCATGACCTCGATCTGCGCGGAGCACAGGTCCAGGGGCTACTTCAAGCTCCTCGCCACGACGACGCTCAAGAAGTCGGAGTGGCTCGTGTCCAAGTTCATCTTCAACTCCCTGATGCTGATATTCTCGCTCCTGGCGACCTTCGCGGTGGCCGTCGCTTTGTTCGACCTGAAGGCCGTGCTCACGCCCGTCGCCTTCCTCCTGGTCGTCGCGGGCGCCTTCATGTTCACGAGCCTCGGGATGCTCATCGGGGTCGTGGTCAAGGACCCGGAGTCCGCCGCCGCGATATCGAACGTCATCGGCTTCCCGATGATGTTCCTCTCCGGCTCGTTCTGGGACCTGAGCGCCGCCCCGCTGTACCTCCAGGCCATATCCAAGGCCATGCCGCTCACGTACCTCAACGACGGCCTCAGGGACACGATGGTGTACGCCAACGAGGAGAGCGCCCTGGTCAACACACTGATTGTCCTCGCGATCGGCCTCGTGTGCTTCCTGCTCGCGAGCAGGCTGATGTCCTGGAAGGAGCGCTGAGCGCGGGCCCGCTCACCGCGCCGCCTTCGCGAGCTCCCGGAGGGCCTCCTCCTCGTGCTTGCGCGCCTCTCTCAGTATGCCTGCGCCCTTCCTCCTGTCCGGCTCCGTCATCCTCCCCTCGAAGCCGAACGGGAACAGGCGCGAGAACTCCTCCATCCGCCCCGCGGCCCTGGCGTACGCCTCGGCCGACGAGGCGATGTGGCCCCTGGCCGCGGCCGCCGCCCTCGGGCCCAGCCGCTTCAAGTAGGTCGACGACATGGCCCGCCCTTCGGCGACGCACCCGGCGGTGTAGCTGTTGCCGAGGTAGTTCTGCTCCTCCTCCGGCACATCGGTCAGGACCCTCGCCCACTCCTCGTACGCGTCCGGGCCCGCCACGTAGCCCTTCTGCACCGGCATCTCCGCGGCGGCGAACCTCGCGGCCCTCGACAGCACCTCGTCCACGAAGGCCCTGTCCTCGTGGGTCCGGGTGCCCTTGCTGAAGTAGAACGCGTCTATGCACCCGGGCGAGTCCAGGGCGTGGAACGGTACGGGCTCCTCCGCCTTCCCCTTCTCGTTGAGGGACCTGAACGTGCTGACTATGTACGACTGGCCATCGTAGCCGTTGACGATCCCGTACTCGGGGGCGGCGAGGCCGTAGATCACCACGGGCCTGTCCTCGTCCACCTCCCTCCGGACCCTGTCGAAGAGCTTCGAGACGACCTCGAGCTCCCGCGGGGTCGGCGAACCCGCCTTCGCCGGGTAGGAGTGCTGGTAGATGTAGGGCTCGATCCTCATGCCGAACGACTCGGTGGCCTTCAACATCTCCCTGAATGTCTTGACGTGCGTGGCGGTCGGCCCGGAGGGACAGGTCTGCCCCTTGGCCACGTTGATGATGAACGAGTACCCGCTCGCCCCTCCGACGTCCGTCGCGTCGCATCCGCTGCCCAGGGCCGAGAGGCACCCCGCCATGGCCCCCGTGTAAGAGAGCCAGCATGGCTGGTATGCCGCCGGCCTGCTCACTATCCTCCTTCCTGCCCCTTCTCCCATGAAAGCCCTCCTGTACCTCGTCTGGAGGCGAGCCCTCTCCTCCTCCGCCCTCCGGGACGAGCTCATGTACATGGACACCGCCGCCCCGAGCAGCTCCCGCCCGTCCACCGTGAGCTCGTACCGGCCCCGCTCCCTCCTCCTCACCAGCCCGTTCTCGACGAGCTTGGCGAGGTGGTTCGCGAGCGCGGTCTTCGAGAGCCCGGTCTTGGACATCATCGTCGAGAACCCACCGTCCCCCCTGAGCATCAGGGTGAGGATCATCACCCTCGCGGGATTCGCGGCAGAGCTCAGCAGTCCGGCGATGCCGTCCGAGTTGTCGACCAGGGCCTCGTCCGCGCCCTTCTCCTTCCTTGGGGCCGTGTGCGCCGCCTTCTTCGTATATGAGACTGCCGCGCCGTTCTTAAAAGCTTCGCTAGGTGTGAACATTGGTTCCAAAAAACATGAACAACACGCCGCGGAGGGACGCGGGTATCGCGGTTCGCCCACCGGCGCAGGGCATCCTCCTTAAGTACGGAGGACTCTGTTCACCCCCGCTGAGGCAGGGCCGCCCTGAGGCGACTGGCCCTGGCCGCTCGGGGACCGGGGATTCGCATGGGTTCTGGGAAGGGCACGCTCACCGTTCTGGAGAAATCGGACCTGGAGAGGATACACGGCGCGACCATGGAGGTGCTCGACAAGACAGGGGTCTTCGTCGACTCCCCCGAGGCGCTCGACCTGCTCGGCAAGGCCGGGCACAGGGTCGACAGGAGGACGAGGATAGTGCGGATGTCGGAGTCGTCCGTGAGCGAGGCGGTCAAGAGCTGCGCCCGCAACTTCAGGTGGCACGCGAGGAGCGAGAAGCGCTCGATGGACGTCGTCGACGGCCGTACCAAGTTCGGGCCAGGCGCCCAGTGCCTCTTCTACATCGACCCCGACACGGGCGAGTACAGGCCGTCGACCCTCCAGGACGGGATCAGGATCACCAGGCTGGTGGACGCCCTCGACACGTGCGCCGTCGGCTATGTCCCGGTGTACCCCGGCGACGTCCCGACGGGCGCAATGAGCATGGTCATGTGGGCCACGAGCCTGATGCACACCTCGAAGCCGAGCTTCGGCAGCAGCGGCGACCCGGTCGAGTTCGAGCTGATGCAGCGGATAGTCGAGCTGATCCACGGGGACAGGGGGATGCTGGCGAAGAAGCCCCTGTTCCCGGGATACATCGACCCGATCAGCCCCCTGGGGCACGACAACGGGATGACCAACACGCTGCTCAGGCACGCGGAGAAGGACCTCCCCGTCTTCGTCATGGTCATGGCGCTCGCGGGCGGGACGGCCCCCGCCTCGCTGGCGGGGCTCCTGGTCCAGCAGAACGCGGAGATCCTCAGCTCGATAGCGATCGCGAAGTGCGTGACGAAGACCCCGAGGATAGTCTACGGGTCGGTCTCGTGCCCGCTGGACATGAGGTCCGGCATCGCGGCCACGGGGGCACCGGAGTTCTCGCTGATGGGCGTCGGCGCGGTGCAGCTCGCCAGATACTACGGCCTCCCGAGCGACATGGGCGTGCAGAGCGACTCGAAGGCGGTGGACGCCCAGACGTCGTACGAGAAGATGCAGTCCGCGGTGATGGCCACGCTCGCGGGCGCGGACATGGCGGAGCTCTTCATGGGCTCCACGGAGGCGTTCAACGCGTTCTCGCCGGTGCAGCTCATGATCGACGACCAGATCGCCTCGAGCGCAATGAGGATCGCCGAGGGGATCCGGGTTGACGACGAGTCCCTGTCGGTCGACGTCATCGGCAGGACCGGCCCGCAGGGCAACTACCTCAAGAGGAAGGAGACGCTGGCGCAGTTCAGGAGGGAGCACCGCATGCCCAGGGTGTCCGACAGGTCGACGAGGCAGCAGTGGGCCGCGTCGGGCTCGAAGCACGTCGAGGAGCGGGCCAGGGAGAGGATGCGCGAGGTCCTGAGGACGCACGAGCCGGAGCCGCTCGAGCCCGAGGTCAGCAAGGGGATCGCCCAGCTGGTGAGGGAATATGCCAAGGGGTTCGACCCGAGGCTGCTCGCCCTCTCGCGGTGACGGCCGGGCCTGATAACGGACGCGGCCGGCGAGCAGCACGACTGCGATGGCCGGGTGTGGTCTCAGCGTACCTCGATTATCTGGAACCCGGAGTCAGGGTCGTTGCCGAAGGCGTCGAGCCTTCCGCGTATCCTCCACTCGTGCCTGACCTGGCCGTTGTACGACGGCTGCCCCATGGGCAGCTGGATCGTCGTCTCGACGACCTTGGTCTCGTTCGGCTGGAGGACGAAGGCCGGCCCTATCGGGATCGCCTGGTTTATCGTCTGCGCCTGGACTTGGGTCATCTGTCCGCAGTGCTTGCACTTGACCTGCCCAGCCTCGGTGGCGTGTACGTCGACGAAGACGCCCCCGGACTTGACCTCCTTGCCCATCGACACCACGGTCACCTTGACGGGAAGGGAGTCGCCAGGTTTCAGTGGCAGGTGCGGGTACTCGATGCTCACCTTGGCCGAGCCGCCGGTTATTGCCGACCCGGCGGACTTCATCTTGTCTAGGAACCCCATATGTCACACCGCTGAGTGGTTCGAGGGCATCGCGGGATATATTACCCTTATGGGCTCGGGATGCCCTGGCATCATACGGAACATATACATCCGCCGAACCCGATGATGCCGGCATCGCAGAGCCGGAGCCGAGGACCTTGATCGACATCCCGTCGTTGGACAGCTTGGAGAAGGGCCGCACGGGCCCCATGTTCCAGAGCAAGAAGAACCGCGTGTTCAGGTCCACAGTCGCCGGGGAGTCCTACGTGGTGAAGGTCTACAGGGGGGAATGGCGGGAGAGGGCGGCCGTCGAGCACGGCATCCTCGTGGCGTGCCGCGACAGGGGCGTCCCGGTCCCAGAGCCGCTCGCCCTGTTGCCCGGCGTGATCGTGATGGCCCCCGTGGAGGGCCGCATCGCGGGCGATGTGTTCGACTGCCTGTTCGCAGCATGCAGGGGGGACGTGCTCGGGTCCGAGCAGGAGAGGCTCGCGGACCTGCTCGTGCGGTGGCTGGCGAGCTTCCACGAGGCGTTCGGGTACGGGCTCGCGCGCGGCGACACCATCCTGAGAAACTTCATAGTCACCGAGCGGGGGGCGGTCGGCCTCGACTTCGAGGAGGCGGCGCGGGGGGACACCCTCTCCGACCTGGGTCAGCTATGCGCGAGCGCCATGATGGCTGACCCCGCGTTCACCGGGGCGAAGATTGCGTTCGCAAGGAGGCTGGCCGACAGGTACTGGGCCGTCTCCGGGCAGCGGAGGATGGGCGAGCTGGACGGAGCCGTCACTGCGGCGATCCGCCACTACGCGCAGTTCAGGCCGAACGGTAAGGCCCTCCTCGCCCACGCGGACAGGATCGAGCGGGGAGAGGTCGTGGTCTCCTCCTCAGAGGAGCTGTAGCCCGGGGCACCTGGTGACGAGGAACGCCAGGGCCAGGGCGGCCGCGGAGGCCGCGAGGAAGGCGACGTCGTGGGCGGTCATCTTCGTCGGCCTCAGCTGGGTCCTGGTCGCGTACATCCCGAACCCCCTGCCCGACATCGAGGCGGCCACGTAGTTGACCCTGGACATGGCGGTCATGAGCATCGGCATGGTGGTGTACCTCGCGGACCGCACGATGCCCCTGAGGCTCCTGTCGAGCCTGAGTCCCCTGGTGACCTGCGCCTCCCTCACCGTCGCGAGCTCGAACCTGAAGACCGGTACGAACCTCATCGAGAGCGCTGGGAGGAACGCGTACCTGTAGGGGAACCCCGCGGTCGTTAGGGCGGAGGAGAGCTCCGCCGGCGTGGTCGTGGCGACGAATATCCACGACATCATTATCAGGCTCAGGAACTTGCCGGCGATGGTGAGGCCGTCCGCGACCCCGCCTGTCGTCACCTCGAACACGTACCAGCTCGCGACCTCGTCCCCCGAATGGTTGAAGACCACCTGCGCGAGGAAGATGGTGCCGGCGAACATGGCGATCCCCTTGGTCATCACCCCCCGCGCCCCGAACCTCTCCTTCGCGACGAGGACGAGCACTGCGAAGGCGGTCATGTGCACTGGGTCCGAGACCAGGAGGACCAGCACCGAGCACATCACGAGGAGCAACGCCTTCGTTATGGGGTTCAGGCGGCCCCCTCCCGCGCCGGCCCCGGCAGTCATGCGCCACCCCCCGAGAAGAGGTCGTCCCACGCCCGCTCCGGGACGTCGGCCACTGGCCCGGACCTCACGACCCTCCCCGCGCCCATGAGGAGCACGTCGGTGCAGGTCCCTCTCGCGAAGTCGACGTCGTGTGTCACGACGATCGCGGTCTTGCCCGCGGCCCTGAGGCCGACTATCATGTCCCTGATGGCCGCCGCGTTCGCGGCGTCCTGCCCGGCGAAGGGCTCGTCCAGCAGGACGAGACTGGGACCGTGGGACGACGCCGAGGCGATGTTCACCCTCCTCTTCTGCCCGAAGCTGAGGCAGTGCGGGTGTACGAACCCCCTCACCGACTCCGCGGCCTCGAACCTCCTCACCGCCTCTGCGGCCTCCTCCTTCGGGGCCCCGTAGTTGTCGGCGGCGAAGAGGACCTCCTTCTCGACCGTCCTCTCGAAGATCTGGTGGTTGGGATTCTGGAACACGAACCCCACGTCCCTGCCGATGGTCCATGGCTCCCCCCTCTTGTCCGCGCCGAACTCGTGCCCGAGGAGGCTGATCATCCCGGACCGGGGCTGGATGAGCCCTGTGAGGAGCCTGAGCAGCGTCGTCTTGCCCGCTCCGTTCTCCCCCATCAGGGCGACTATCGACCGCTCCGCGACCTCGAAGGAAACGTCCTCGAGGATGGTGACGCCGCCTATCTGGCAGGACAGCCCCTGGACCGAGACGGCCTTGACCTCCGACCGCTGGACCACCTGCGCGGGAGGACGGGGGGCGGCTCCGCCGACCAGGCCCGCGAAGCCCGGGGAGCCCCTGCCCATGTCCTCGACGAGCCTCCCCCTCTCCATGACCATCGCCCGCGACGCGAGGTGGGCGAACTGGCCGGGCCTGTGCTCGACGACGACTATGGTCATCTCCCTGGCCCGCCTCAGCGCGTCCACCGCCGCCACGACCTCGCGCACCGAGCGCGGGTCGAGGTTGGAGGTCGGCTCGTCCAGTATCAGGAGTTTGGGCCCGATGGCAAGCATCGAAGCTATCGCGACCTTCTGCTTCTCCCCGCCCGAGAGGGTGGTGAGCCTCCTGTCGACGAGGTGAGAGGCGCAGACGCTGGCGAGGGCGCTGTCGACTGCGTCCCGTATCTCCCCCCTCGGCAGGTTCAGGTTCTCGGGCCCGAAGGCCACCTCGTCCTCGACGACCTCCGTGCAGAACTGGGTCTCCGGGTCCTGCTGGACCATGCAGGCGACCTTCGACGCCGAGGTCGCGTCCTGGAACGCCTGCCCGCCGATACTGACCGTCCCCTTCTTCTCCGCATGGATGATCTCAGGGATGAATCCGCAGACCGCCTGCATCGCGGTGGACTTGCCCGAGGCGCTCCCGCCCATGAGGAGGACGAACTCCCCGGGGCCGATGCGGAAGCTTATGCCGTCCACGGCCGGCTTGGACCGGTTCTCGTACCTGACGGTGAGGCCCTGGACGTCGAGCATCTACCTCACTTCGACCTTGGTCACGTCCTCTACCCAGTACGCCCCCTCGTAGTTGGCGGCGACGACCCTCAGCCTCCCGTCCTCGAGGGTCAGGATGAGCTCGCCGTCCCCGAGGACGTCGTCCATCTGGAAGACCGCGTAGTATCCGTCCGTTGCGGAGACCACGACCTCCGAGGCGCCGGCCTGCGGCTGCGCCTCCTCGACTACCCTCCAGAGGGACACACCTTCGTAGTCCCGCGGGTCGACATGGGTGACGCTCCCTATCAGCTCAGCGTTGACAACCACCTCGAACTCCTCGAAGTCGGTGTACCTGAAGGTGTACGGTTCCTCGACCAGCCCGGTGACCTCCGCGGTGCCCGCCTCCGTGACATCGTACACGACGGCATAGTAGTAGACGGCCCCGACGGTGAACGCCGCGAGGAACACCGCCATTACAGCAGCCGCGGCCCTCGCCCTGCGCTTGGCCGCCTTGCGGTCAGTCCACGCGGACTCCTCGACCGAGGGGTCGTCGACGACGATCCTCCTCTTGCCCAGGACCATCCCGGAGAACTCGAGCGACTCGAGCATCTCGAGGACCAGCCACCCGCCGAAGATGATGCCCGACGCCGCGGCGAGCATGCAGAGCATCGCAATGAGGACCGCGGGCACGCCGGCGAGGAAGAACGTGTAGAAGACCACGACGTTCGATGCGGAGGAGAGCCCTCCGGCGACCGCGTAGAGCGTCGGGCTCCTGTCCTCCTTCGCCTTGTCCCTGAAGAGTATCAGGTCGGGAATGAGGCCCTGGACGAGGGAGACCGCGACTATGACGATCCCGTGGGTGCTCCCCATGAACAGCTCGATGACCCCCTTGAGCAGCCCGGTGGCCGTCGCCGCCCCCTTCTTGCGGGTTATCCCCAGGGCCAGCATTATCCATATGACGTGCAGGCCGGCCATGAACTGGCCGGCGCCGAAGGGCACCCCGATGATGTGGTTGACCATGTTGCCGAGGTACCCGATGTAGGTGGAGAGGACGCCCCCGAGCGCGGAGAGGAGTGCTATCGTCACGAGGTCCTTCGTCGTGAAGTGGTACTTCATCCGAGCGCCTCCACGGTTATCGTCAGGGCGTTCTTGACCCACCTCGCCCCCGCGGACTCGTAGACGTAGAACCCCTGCCCCTCGTACGACGTGAGCTCGCAGTCGGAGTTGCTGTAGACGCCGTCGTCGGGGAGCATCGCGAGCCTCGGCCCCTCCGTCCACTCGGGCGCGAGGACCCCGTCCATCTCCAGGGCGACCACCATCTCCCCCTGGAGGCCGAGCCAGGCCGCGTCCGGGTACGCGTTGAGGTACCCGAACTCCTGGAAGTAGCCGTCGGTGGACGTCACGGTGAGCAGGTCCCCCTCGGACATGCCGCCGACCAGGTCGATGAGGTCGCTGACTGGGACGCCCCTGTAGTGCCCCTCCCCGGTGATGCTGCCGTAGAGGTTCTCGTAGGAGGAGTCCCCCTCGAGCAGGTCCATGAGCATCAGTTCCTCGAAGGTCAGGTTGACGGATGCCCCGTCCCTGCCCACCACCTGGACGTAGGACGATGAGGGCGGGACGTACTCGACGTCGACCTTCTCGTAGGAGAAGCCGTCCCCGTCGACCGTCACGATCACGATGTGGTGCACCCCGTCGGTGAGGGTCCCGCCCGCGCCGCCGGTGATGAGGAAGTCGGTGCCCATCTCCCGCATCAGGTGGTACGCGTGGATGTGTCCCGAGAACACGGCGTCCACCCCCTCCTCGAGCACGAAGTCCTGTACCCGCCCGCACGAGGCCGCGTCGAGGGTGTGGTTGTACTCGAAGGGGTCGTAGCTGGGCATGTGCGTCACCAGGACCTTCCTCTCCGCCCCCTCGTAGGCCTCCCTGAGCCACGCGACCTCCTCCTCCGACACCACCAGGTCGGACGAGTCGACGAAGGCGAATACGGTCCCTGAGTACTCGAAGCTGTACGCCTTCGGACCGAGCCTGGAGGCGTACTCATCGCCGCCGTCGGACTTGACGTCGTGGTTCCCGGGGGTCGACATGAACGGGACGGGCACGGACCCCATGGCCGCCTCGAACGCGTCGAACTCGGAGGCCTGCCCCGACGGGGTCGTGTCCCCGCAGTGGACGATGAACTCGCACCCGGCCACCTCCTTGAGCGCCTCGGCGAGTATCTCGTTGTGTCCCTGGCTGTCGCCCATGACCGCGAACCTGTACGACTCCTTCTGCTGCGCCGAAAGCCGGAGCTCCGCCTCGGGCCCGTCAACGGTGCAGGTCACCGTCGTCCCGGTCCAGGTCGGGGTCCCAGAGTGCCCGGTGAGGGTCGAGCCGGGCAGGCAGTTCGTGAGGGTGACCTGCCCCTCGAAGTTCCCGAGGGACACCGCGACCTCCGGCCCCAGGCACCTCACGGTGAGCGTGTCGGAGGCCTGGGCCAGCACGGCCCCTCCATCGACCTCCACGCCCCCCCAGAGCATCGGCAGGGCCAGGCCTGCCAGCACTATCGCCGAACAGGCCGCGACGGCCACGATGGCCAAGGTCCTGGGGTCGCGGATCCCTCTCATCCTTCCCTCTCTAGGGCAGCCCCATCAGTTCGATGGTCGCCACCGACTTGATCTTCTCGGACCCGGTGAGCCACTCGCCCGTCAGCTTGAGCGGGTACTCGTCGTCCACCAGGAACTCCCAGTCGAGCATGAAGGCCACGACGAAGCTGTCGTTGTAGGCCACGTCCTCGATCGAGTATGTCTTGTAGTAGCCGTCGGAGGCGGTGACGTTCACGAGGTACCCCGTCTCAGCGAGCGTGTCGTTGAACTCGTAGTGGTACAGGTCATCGCCGTCGACCGCCGCGACCAGCACCCAGAGCGGTATGCCGGCGTAGGTGTGGTCGACCTCGAGGTCGTCCGTGAAGTTGTGGTACGCCGCGTGCCACCCGCCGTAGTCGGTGTAGTTGAACCACGGCCCGTGGAGGCCCGAGTAGTAGGTCGATGCGAACGTCTCAGCGCTGATGGTCACCGTCTCGGTCCCTATGACGGTCAGCTCCCAGTCGGGGACCGCCTGCAGCCCCTCCAGGGATATGTTCACGACCTGGCTGACCTTCATGCTGCCGGAGAGCCAGTCGCCAACGATCCTCAGGGGCCACTCCTCGTCCGGGAGGGGCTCGCCGTCGAGCTTGTTGGCGACTATGATCGAGTCGTTCCTGGCGACCTGCATCGAGGTGAAGACCTTGTTGTACCCGTCCTCCGCGGTCACCCTCACGCTGTAGCCGGCGAACGCCAGCAGGTCGTTGAACAGGTACTCGGTGTCGGGCCCGTCGGCGCCGTCGACGGCGGACACGAGGGTCCAGAGCGCGACGCCGGTGTAGGTGTGCGTCCCGGTCTCGTTCTCGAAGGACCAGCTGAGCGCGTGGTAGTCGCACGAGGCGACCGACTCGAAGGTCGGCCTGTCCATCTCGTAGGACGTCGTGCCGTTGATCTCGAGGACGTACTCCTTCACGGGGGACAGGACGTTGACCGTCCTGACGTACTTCGCCCAGAAGTGCCCGTCGGTGATGGGGGCGCTTTCGTCGATGATGGCTATGCGCAGGACCATGTCTACCAGGGGCAATCCGTCCTGCGCATAGGCCACGACCATCGTGAAGTCATCCGTGCCGAGGGAGGTCCCCGCGGGGTCGTAGTACTCGAAGGTCCCGTTCTCGGCCTGGGAGTTGGAGTAGGTCATCGTGTAGCCGTCCGTGGCCACGACCTCGACCGAGTAGTCGTCCCCAGCGTACACCAGGTCGACGAGGTCCCTGAGGGCCACGCCGGTGAACTCGAAGGGGCCCTCGACCGTGCCTGTCGACTTGATGAAGCTGCCCTCGGAGGTCACGGTGTCCATGCTCTGGAGGTCGTACATGGTCAGGTCGACCGTGGTCGCCCCCGCGACCGTGAGCACGACCTCGTGCTCCTCGAGCACGCCTATGGTTATGTTCGCGACCGTCTTGACCCAGAGCGAGCCAGCGGACGTCTGCATCTCGAACTCCGGCCCCTCGGGAGCGGTCGCGTTGAAGTCGTCGTTGCTGAACGCCTCGTCCGGGGCGAGGACCGCTATCATGGGCCAGTCCTCCACGGACATGAGGCTGCCGTTGAACTCGTATGCGAGGACGATCTGCCCCTGGACCGCGAGGTACTCGGTGCTCGCGTAGACCTGCTCGTATGAGAGGTTCACGCAGTACCCGTCGGACGCGGTCACGGTCATCACGTCGCCCTCGGCCATCCCGCCGACGAGGTCCGCGATGTCCCGCAGCTCGACCCCGCCGTAGGTCCCGAGGCCCTTCCAGTTGTTGAACCTGTTCTGGTAGGAGGAGATGCCCTCGACGAAGTCCATTTCCTCGAGCGCCGCGAGGTCCACGGTCTCATCCTCCCCGCCCTTCCCCGTCAATGCGACGGAGAGGTCCGCGCCCTCGTCCTCCTCCTGGTTCAGGATGAAGTACCCCATGGGCACTGCGACCAGCAAAATCACCACGGCCGCCACGGCGGCCATCTTCATGGTGGGCGAGATCCCTGCCTTCTTAGGCGGGCTGACGCCCTCAGACCCGGTCTCCTGCTGTGAATCCGCACTCGTCCTCTCGGAGTCGCCACTCATCGTATCCCAGCTCCTATATGCTCATTGAAGCATAACGCTGATGCCTAGCCCTGATATATAGATGTCGTCCGGCCGCCGGGCTCGGTCGAGGGCATGGTTGAAATCCTGGTCTGGCGTTCAGCTCTCGGGATGTCAGAATGCAGATGCCCAAGGTCGTGGTTCACTCCGAGGTCAGCGCGGACGGGCGGATAGACTGGTTCAAGGCGCACGAGGACCTCTACTACGGCCTTCTCCCGACGTGGAACGAGGACGCGGCCCTCACAGGGATAGAGACACTCTTCGACCCGAGGACGGGCGTCACGAGGGAGGAGGGGCCCGTCAAGCCGCACGTGGTCGCCCCCGACGACAGGAGGCCTCTGCTGGTGGTCACGGACAGCAAGGGCAGGGGGTACAACTGGCAGTTCTTCAGGGATTGGCCGTTCATCAGGGACGTCGTCGTCCTGGTCTCCTCGAGGACGTCCGAGAGCTACATACGGTACCTCGAGGAGAGGCACGTGGACCACATCGTGAAGGGTGAGGACAGGGTCGACCTCAGGGGGGCACTCCTCGAGCTGAACAGGCGCTACGGGGTCAGGACCGTGAGGACGGACAGCGGCGGGAGCCTCAACGGGGCCCTCCTCAGGGCGGGGCTGGTCGACGAGTTGAGCCTGCTCGTCGCCCCCTCCCTGGTGGGCGGGCTCTCCCCGAGGTCCTTCTTCAGGGCCCCGGACCTCGAGTCTCCCGAGGGGGTCATAGGGCTGGAGCTCTTCCACATGGAGAAGCTCAAGCACGACGTGGTGTGGCTGAGGTACAGGGTGCTACACGGTCGATGAGCGGCTCGCCGGGCCGCCCCCGCAGGCACTGACGCAATCATAATGTAACCCCTCCCGCGTTCAAGGGAGGGGGGAGTCAGTAGTGCATTTCGGGAAACGCGTGCTAGCAGGGACCATAGTCTTGGTCATGGTCCTGGCGACGACGATGATGTCCATTTCCGCGCTCGGAGCGCGGGCGAGTTATGACTACTATCTGACGGGGGACGGGGCGGACGTCACGACGGATGTGACGCCCTGCCTCCTGCTAGCGGGTGGGAGCACCGACGTCGATGAGGCCATGAGGTGGATGATCGAGATGTCCGGAGGCGGGGACTTCGTGGTCATCCGATGCTCCGGGGAGGACGGCTACAACGACTGGTTGTACACGGACATCGGCGGCGTCGACTCGGTCGAGACCATCGTCTTCAACACTGAAGAGGCGTGCACGGACCAGTTCGTCCTCGACACGATCATGAACGCGGAGGCGCTGTTCATCGCGGGCGGGAACCAGTGGAACTATGTCAGCATGTGGAAGGGGACCCCGGTGGAGGACGCGATACACCATGTCAGGGACAAGGGGGCGCCGATCGGTGGGACGAGCGCCGGGCTCGCAGTGCTCGGCGAGTTCGCATACGCCGCGCAGAAGGGTTCGGTCGACTCCGTGGCCGCCCTCAGGGACCCGTACACCCCGCGCGTGACGCTCTCGCAGGACTTCCTCGAGATGCCGAACATGGATGAGACGATAACGGACAGCCACTTCGCGGCCAGGGACAGGATGGGCAGGCTGGTGGCGTTCCTCGCGCGGATAGTCCAGGACGGATGGTCCACCGAGGCGTCCGGGATCGGGATCGACGAGGAGACGGCGCTCGGGGTCGAGATGGACGGCACAGTCACGCTGTTCAGCTGGCAGCCGACCGGCTCGGCCTACTTCCTGCGCACGCCGGGCCCGCCCGAGGTCTGCCAGCCCAGGACTGAGTTGACCTACACGGGCATCTCGGTCTACAGGATGTCCGGTGACGCGACCTTCAACATCGTGACCTGGGAGGGCGTCGGCGGGACCGAGTACACGCTGTCCGCGGTGGACGGGGTGCTGACCTCGGACCAGGCCGATGGCAGCATATACTGACGCGCTGGTCCGGGGCGCGACCAAACCCCTTGTGCATTCACTGAGATCACGGCGCTAGCCGCGCGAGTGTGGGCCATGAGGCCTCGAGTCCGCTCGAACCAGACACCCGCCTCCGGCAACCTTTTTCACTGCGTCATTCATACCATACGCCGATGCCCCCGGCCACGTGCGTCGCAGGTCGGCTGCCATCGACGGAGACATAGATACGACGAACTGGAGGTTGAAGGGCCCCAGGATAGTGGTGGACCCCCCTGGGCCCAAGTCCAGGGCCGCTATGAAGAGGAAGGAACGGTACGTGACCGTCGGCCTCGGGGTCAGCCACCCTGTGGCTATAGACGTCGCGGAGGGCCCCTTCCTCCGGGACGTCGACGGGAACGTCTACCTGGACTTCACCGTCGGCCTGGGCGCGCTCAACTGCGGACACAGGCCGAGGGAGGTGCTGGACGCGTGGAAGCGCCAGATCGACAGGTTCGACCACATCAGCGCTCTGGTGTCGATGTACGAGCCGTACATCCAGCTGGCGGAGGAGCTGTCGCGGATCTGCCCGGGCAACATGGGGAAGAGCTTGATCATGAACAGCGGCTCTGAGGCCATCGAGAACGCCGTGAAGATCGCCAGGGCATACAACAAGAAGAGGTGGCTCCTGTCCTACGCCACCGGCTACCACGGCAGGACATACCTCGGGATATCCCTCATGGACAAGGGGAAGCTGTACCGCAGAGGTTTCGGGAGCGTCCTGCCTGACGTGAGGCTGGTGGACTTCGCGTACTGCTACAGGTGCCACCTGGGGCTCGAGTACCCCTCTTGCGGCCTCGCCTGCGCGGACCTCATCGAGAAGGCGGTGAGGTCCCGCGAGCTGAAGGACGACGTCTGCTGCCTGATCATGGAGCCGGTCGAGGGGGCCGGCGGTTTCATCAACCCCCCGCCAGGGTATTGGGAGCGGATCGGGCAGATATGCGGCGACAACGGGATTCTGCTCATCGACGACGAGATCCAGACCGGCTTCGGCAGGACGGGCAAGCTCTTCGCGATAGAGCACTGGAAGGTCGAGCCGGACCTCGTCGTCACCGGCAAGTCGCTGTCCATGGGGCTGCCCATAGGGGCGGTCACCGGGAGGGCCGAGGTCATGGACGCGCCGGCCGCTTCCAGCCTGGGCGGGACCTATGGCGGGAACCCGATCTGCTGCGCGGGCGCCCTGGAGGCCATCAAGCTGGCCGAGCGCGCGCTCCCGAACGTGAGGATGGTCCACAGGGTCGAGGCTAGGCGTCTCAACGAGTGGAAGGAACAGTACGGGTCGGTCGGCGACGCGAGGGGCCTGGGGGCCATGATGGGCATCGAGCTGGTCAGGACGAAGGGCGGAAAGGCGCCCGACCCTCAGCTGGCCAAGGCCATTCAGCTCAACTGCTTCCGGAAGGGGCTGTACATCTCATCAGGCGGGTACTTCGGCAACGTCTCGAGGCTGCATCCACCGCTCACGATAACGAAGCCCCTCCTGGAGACGGGCCTCGACATCATGGAGGGTGCGCTCGAAGAAGCGTGAGCGTGGACCGGGCGAGCATTGGACTCGCTCGAGCCAGACGTTCATGAAATCGGTTCAACTAGAAAGAGAATGCACCAGAGCGTTCGCAAACCTCTATGTGAAGAGGCCCTCGCGCCTCTTCCAAATCACTTTCCTTCTTCTTTTCTCTTCTGCCTCCTATCAGCGATTCTCATCTCGTTCGCGGGTTGGGGAGTTTAGCGGACAAACCTCTAT
>JBFMHR010000030.1:0-2244 GCA_040751795.1 Thermoplasmatota archaeon
CGGCCACCTCGCGCTCGTCCCTCCTGCCGCGCCACTCCCGCAACCTAACCAGGGTGGTCGACGAACGCCAGTCCCCACTCGGAATCCCGACCCGGCCAGGGGTTACGGCAACTTGCCGGAGCCCTGGTCTCCCATCCCCAGCGGGGTCGGGGGGTTGGGGAGCGCGCCTTCCGGCCCTCAAAAGCCGACGGTGCAATCGTACGCGCACGTAAGCGTAATGCCGCCGCCAAACCCCACAGCCTGTACTGAGAGGAGGGCCCCGCAGAGGGTGAGGTCGATCGGGACCGGCAGGGCGATCACGGCCGGGTCGCCGAGGGCTGAGGGCAGGCCAAGGAGTTCGCCCCCGGGGTCAGCGATGTTCACCAGGATCTCCCCCCAGCTCGTGGTCAGCGTGAGCGGCGTACTGAAAGCGGCGAGGAAGGCCCCGACGTTCCCGCCGGTCGCCGCCACCGATCCGGCGAAGGTCCCGCCGAGCACCGGATCGCTCGTGATGGTGAAGGTGTTCGCGTTGACGCCGGACCCGCAGCGGAAGGTAGAGGATGCCTGCGTGCCTCCGTTCCCGTCGGCCTGCGCGATGGACAGCCACCACCCCCATAGATTGTTAGGCCAGCCCGTCCACCTCGTCCAGCACGTGCCCGTTGCAACATCTGGTCGGTACTCATCAACGGCGTCCTCTTGGCCGTCCGCGTCGGGCCCTCCATTGATCGTCCCCGCGTAGCAACAAAGGGGCCCGGTTTTCGTGTCCAGGAGCACCAGCGAGTAACCGAAGGGCCCGAGGTCCTGTTCGAATTCGGCACCCCCCGCCAGATTCACGTTGTACACCCAGGCCGTGGGCGTCACTCCGTCAAGCGAGCCGCCGAGACCGCTGAAACAGTAGGAAGCGTCGGGCAGAGTCCCCTGGCCCGATTCGGCGCACCACCCCGTGGCATCGTTGTAGAAACTGACGCAAGTCGAGGCCCCCGGGCCACCGGCACTCGTGTCGAGCACCGTCGTGGCGTAAGCGAACTGAAACTCACCCACGATCTCGCTGCCCGAGCTTGTGCTGAGCACTCCCCAGTCGAGCCACTCCTCAATGCCCGACGTCCCGGAGAAGATATAGTAGCCCGTGTAGTCGGTGTTCGCCCACGTGATGACGAGGGACACCGTCTTGTCGTCGGAGTCCCGGGTGATCCTCCCGGTCGCGAGATCAATTCGTCCGTGATGCGGAGGACCGGGAACGGGCTGGACCACAGGACCCGAAACCTGGGCGTGTACCTCACCGGTTCCGAGAAGGAAGAGGAGGCCACACACGAGGAACACCCTCATCGCGATCACCTCCGAGCTCTCCGCATCTGATAGTCCTGCCAATCCGGCCGGCCGACTCGGGGCCGGGCCACGGACACCGCATTGTAATCGACGGGGTCGTCCGCCGCAACCTCGGTCCCCAGGCCCTGGAGGGGCATCCGGGATCCTGGGGCGCGGGTTCGCCGGCCCCGGGCCTCGGTTCCCTGGGACTTCGCCGATCGCCCAGTAGTGGCCCTGCCGGTTCGGACCTGGACAAGCCCGGGGGGGGCCTGGCGGACGTGGGCGGAGGGCCAGCGCGCACGGCGGGGCGGATGAGCCGCCGGCGATCCGCCAGACTGGCAGATAGATGATGTCGTCGTGCGGTGGACCGACGCCCTCGGCCCCGTCGCCCCGTGTCGCGCCGTGCGCGCGGCCCTTGTCTCTCGGCCCTTGGTCCCGGTCCGGCGGGTGGTGGCCACCCTCGCCGCGTGGGCCGGCGTCCGGGGGCGACTCCCCGCGGGCTCCGGCGACGGCCGCTTCATCACCGGGGACCACCCCCACCAGGGGGTCCCTTTTCAGCGCGCCGCGGGGTCCCTTTTCCCGGTAGTTGCAAAGCTTGCGCCTCGGGGATGCGCGGATTCTTCGTTCCTTCGAGAGATCGCGGACAGATCGTGGTGCGGAGGGCGTGCGCGGAAGATCACCGTTGGTGAGGTTTGCGAGCGACGAGATATGTGCTTGATGTAGAGCGATTAATGCAAACGAGCTTAACCGCCGTGCGTAGTTGTTCGTGGACACGACAACCCCGCTCGGAGCCAAGCTCACATGAGAGTATCGCGCAGAGAAGTCACCTCCGCATGTCGCGTCTCACGCTGAATGGTGCTCGCGTCTCACCGTGGATGGGACCGTCCGAGGCGGTGTCACGCTTACGGCGCTGGCGTGCTCACGGCTTCACGCTGCTCAGGCGAGTTGAGGTCGAGATTC
>JBFMHR010000031.1:0-2244 GCA_040751795.1 Thermoplasmatota archaeon
CCTCCCTGAAGTCGGCTTCGGTCAGCGTGGGCCCCGGCAGCAACTCCTTCCAGTCGTCCAGGCTGCCGTCGTGGAGGTCGGGTATCCGGGCAGGGGGGATCTGGTAGAGCGGCCGCGTCGCGGTGGTGTCCATCCGCACCTGCAGGACCGGCTGGCCACTGGCCGCAGACGCCAGTATGGCCCAGATGACGCAGAACCCACAAGCGACCCTGCCACGGTGTCTTGCGTGCTGCTTACCTGGCATCGAGCGGATCTCCCCAATAAGCGGGCCCATGAGACTTGACCTGTGCTCTTCCGCCGTTCGTCCGCGGCACGACCCTACTGCACCAGGGTGACTCTCCTGAGCAGACGCCAGTCAGGGCCAGACAACCGAGCAATGTACACGGCGCTGGCGCGCTGCTCGATCCCGGCGCGCCACACCACCCGATGCCGTCCGGCTTCGTACCGACGCACGGAGATGATGGCGGTGACCAGCTGTCCAGCCATATCGAGGATGTCCAGCGACACGTTCGCGGTCTCAGTGAGCTCGAACTCGATGGCGACCTCCGGGTTGAAGGGATTGGGGTACGCGGCAAGCAGCCGGCTGTGGCTAGGTACCGGAGCCGCCGTCGGCTTGTCCGCGCCGGCCTCGTGCCGGACGTAGTACCCGTCGCCATTGCCGGGGCCGTAGATCTCTTTGAAGCCCTGCTCATCGTCTGTCTCCAGGTCTCGGATCCCCAGCGCTTCACTGTCGGACGTGCAGTCCCCACCATCGCCGGCGGTCATCGTGTTGCATCCGCCATCGCTGGTATGCCCCAGCCCAAGGGCGTGCCCCAGCTCGTGCGTCACCACTGACCGGATGTCCTTGACGGTGCGGACGGGACCCGTCGTGTCGGTCCCGACCTCGTGCGTGTCTGTACTCCAGTCGTAGTAGTCGTTCAGGATGACGTCGGCCTCGAGAACCTCCGAGGAGTCGTTGGTCCCCTGGGAGAGGTCCAGACGGAAGAACGTCTTGCCCATGTAGACTCCAAGATCAGACCACTTGCCGAAGCACACGACGTTGTAGCCATCCGAGGTGGCCAGCGAGCGGGTGTTCGCGCCGCTGTAGTCCACTGAAACGTAGTTGGGGGACACAGCGTCCCAGGCGGCCAGGGCGTCCTGGATCTCGGGGATCTGGTCGGCAGCTTGCAGATCCTCCGAAGGCGCCCCGGCATAGAAGCCGACGGAGGGCGCATCCCAGAAGACGGGCCACCCACTGCCTTCCTCAGGGGCGTCCACATAGGCGCTCTTCTGGCCCTGCGTCCAATCGAGGTCATTGAACGACACCTGCACATAGGGGTACGTGTTCCCCCCGAACGAGAACGTATCTCCGTTGTACAGAAAGATCCTGTACGCGCTGGTTGGGCGGGCCGCAGACAACGCCACCGAGATGACCACGAGCACCTGCAGTACGCGTTTCATCGCAACCACCTCCTAGGGGCTGTACGACACGAGGGTTGGGCGGGACGCGGGGGCTGGTCTGTCCATGGAGGACCGGCTCGCCCTTCATCCCTTCAGTCGCGCTCCTCGAGAGCCACTTGCGCTTCGACGAGCGCGCGCAGACGGTCATAGGCCACGACGTGCGGCGAACCGGCCTGTGGGACAAGCCCAAAGCCTGCCGCGGACGCGGGCAGCTCCGCGAGGCGCTGCCCGCCCCGTTCGACCACCCGGACTTTGCCATACCGCGCGTGGGGTAGATAGAATGCCGGCGCGCCGCTGTCCCGCCTGGGTGTGTCGGACTGCGACAGGAACAGCATGGCCTCTTCCCCATCCGCCATGGGCGGTGCGTCCGCGTCGATGATCGCGCATCCACCCATGTACCCGCCCAACAGCCTCACCGTCAGATTGCCCACTGGTTCGCCCTTGAGGTGGTCGCTTGCTTCCACTTCGATGTACGTGCACACGATCCGTGCGGGATCACCCTGTGGATTCAGGTTGATGACCTCCTCGACGGTCTTGCCTATCCGGATTCTGCCGACCACAATCCGCTCCGACGAACCAACAAGTGCCTCGAGTGAAGGGGCCGGAGTCCCTGCAGAGGCGCCACTGCCATACCACAGCAACGCGGCTGGGACAATAGCCAGACCTACCGCTCGCGTAAGCATGGCCGCCTACTCCTTCCGGCACCGCTATTGCCGCGGGCCACGTGTGCGGTGCCGCCATGCGCCCAGCTCGTGGGCGTCGTTCGCGGTGGCGGAGCTCGATCGTACTCGGCGGCCAGTGCTC
>JBFMHR010000032.1:0-2219 GCA_040751795.1 Thermoplasmatota archaeon
CTCGTCCTGTCCGTCGGTGATCGCCTCGAAGACGGTCTTCTCGGGGTCGAGGGTGCGGCTCTGGTCGGCGTAGGCGAACTGCACGGTGTCGCCCAGGCGCAGCGTGCCCGCGTCGGGCTTCTCCTCGGCCTCGGCCTTCTGCAAGCCGCGCAGCCGCTCCTTCAGGCGGCGCTGTCCGACCTGGGATGCTCCCACACAAGCTCCCATCAAGTACCCATCAAGCACCGGCGTGCCGCCTCAACACACTGCAGTTGAACGTCTTAAGCGCGAAAGCTGTACACCGGGCCGTGAAATCGGACATTGACATCAAGTAGCCCGGGGGGCGAGGGTGGTGAGTCCCGCCCACCACGGCACATAGCGCATCAGCTTCGGCGCGGCGGTCGCGTCGTAGGGGACGATCGCCCCGTCTTCGACGGCTTCACGAATGAGGCGTGAAGCGGTCGCGGCGTTGCGAGCCTCGATACCAAATCGCTCGCGCAGCGTGCTGTTCGTCAAATACTCGCGGTTGACGTACTTCAAGCACGAGTGCAGATAGCAGGCTCTTACGCGGTCTGCCCTGTCCATTCGATTCAGGCTACGGTGCGAAAACAAGACTGCCCTCGTCGAATCCCCGGTTGCCTCGAAAGCGGGCGCGGGTAGCTGGAATAGCTCGGTCTGGAAGACGACCTTATCGAAGCCACTGCCACGCTCCTCGCAGACTCCAATGCGACGCATGAGCGAGGCGAGTGCCTCGTTCCGCGACCTGGGTGGTGTGTCGAGGAACCTCTGAACGTCGACCAGCGGCACACCAGGGTTCGTGATCTCCATCCGGTCTTCGAAGATCTCCACCGTGGGTCCTGCGCCAGTGACAAAGAGGTCTTGGTGGACGAGTGCGTTTGCCACGAGCTCGCGGATCGCCGGCTCGGGATACATCAGCACCGTGACTCTCATGGCTTGACGGAACACCTCGTTCGCGGGCAGCAGCCCATTGATGTAGCCAATCAGCCCTTCGAAGCCGGAGGCGTATCCTCGAGTTCCCACGAGCTCCTTGAGGGTCTCGATCCTGCTGTTACCCCGGTATTGAATGACCCTGACTGGTTTTCGCTTTGGCTCCCGGAAATCGGCCACGCGCTTGGCAAAGAGGACTGCGCCGAGGTTCGTGATGTTCCAGCGACCGGCCTCTGTCCTGGAGATCAGGTCATCGGCCGCAAGTGCGCTGAGGATTCCATCCCGAGCTTCTGGAAGAGGTAGGTGCAGGAGATCGAAGTACGCTGGATAGTCGATGAGCTTGAGCACCTCGTCGACGCCAACCTCGTCCGCTGCCACGAGCCGTTCGAATGGGGACGTATCGAAAACGCGCCAGAGTGCCCGCTCCTTTTCGAGGAAGTCCCGCAGCTTCTTCACGTACGAGCCGACCCAATGTACTCCACACCTTTGAACCGCACCGGATTTCGGAACGCTCGGCCGACCTCGAGGACTATGACGGGACGCGCATCCACCAGGACGCGACAAAACTGAAATGCGATGTTGGGCGCGAGGAGTCGAAGCAGCCAGTTCTCGAGGTCCTCGTTGCCGACCTTTGTCGAGGCGGGGTCGAAGGTGGTGCCGACAACCTCCTGGGTGGTGTCGTCGATTCCCCATAGGACGTAGGCGAATGCCTTGCCGGCAAGCGCAGCGCCGTTGGAGAGCGCCGACAAGTACTCTCCAATCTCTGACGGCTCGCAGCGATTCCTCTTGAACTCTACCTACTCCGCTTCAGCAGGGAGCCTTCTGAGTTCATGAACGAGTCGGACCTGGTAAGTAGAGTCGCGTGCCGCCGTCATTTCCCTACCTCGTCAGCTTGCGGTAGGTGATCCGGTGCGGGCGGAGCGCGGCGTCGCCGAGCTGCTTCGTGCGCCACTCCTCGTACTCGGAGAAGTTCCCGTCGAAGTAGTTCACCCGGCTCTCGCCCTCGAAGGCGAGGATGTGGGTGGCGACGCGGTCGAGGAACCAGCGATCGTGGGAGATGACGATCACGGTGCCGGCGAACTGCTCCAGACCGCCCTCCAGCGCGCGCAGGGTGTTGACGTCGAGGTCGTTGGTCGGCTCGTCGAGGAGCAGGACGTTCGCCCCCTCCTTGAGCATGCGCGCCAGGTGCACCCGGTTGCGCTCGCCGCCCGACATCTGCGACACCTTCTTCTGCTGGTCACCGCCGGAGAAGTTGAAGCGCGAGCAGTACGCACGCGAGTTCATCTTCACCT
>JBFMHR010000033.1:0-2217 GCA_040751795.1 Thermoplasmatota archaeon
GTTGCCGGAGTCAAGGGGCCCGAGGGGTTTATCGTCCCTTCGCAAGGCCCGTGCCGTAGCGGTCAAGCTGCCGGGGTCGGGGGAGCTCGAGGGGCATCCCCTCGTGTTCTTGGGGGTTTGGGGGCATAGCCGCCCCCATCTCCAATCTGCGAGGCCGCAAGGCCGAACGCGACCTCTGGTTCGAGGTGCCTCGCTCTGAGGACCAAGTAGCGGCCGCGCCGGCTGGGGAAGCGATCGCCAAGCAGGAAGCCCTCCGCTTCAGCCGGCGTGGCCCCCACTCGGGGCAAAGGGGCCGGGGCGCCTCGCCCTGGACCCTTTGCGCGAGTGGGGGAGCGGGCAGACTTGGGATCTCTGCTTCGAACGGCGGTGCGCCCCCGGGGAAGTGTAGCGACTCACTGATACGTGACGCATTTTGGGACAACGCTGGCACTGGGTGTGACCACACGAGTAAGGGTATCGCCGGTGTCACAACAACATCGCAGGCATATGAGCTGATTCATAGTGTAACTGATAGGGATATTCATGCGCTGTGAGAATTCAGGAGAGCACGGAGGCGGGTTGGCGGCTTGAAGGTGACGCCTCTCCGTGCCGAGAGGATGATAGTCTTCCCCCTCGCCGGGTTGTGGATCTTCCGGGCGGGCGTAGGTGCGGACGGTGAATGTCCCTACCCCACGCCACTCGAACCGACCGCATTTCTCGAGCTCCTCGATGAGAGCCTGATCCAGTGTCGGTGGGCGTTGGCCACGACGCCCTCGACACGTGTACTAACGCATGTTAGTATTAGCAGGGGAGGCCGGATTGCAAGAGGGTGATGGGTGAGCTTTGAGTCGCCGTTCTTCCGGAGTCGTGGTGATATCCAGATCGATATCGACTGGGGGCACTTGGCGAATCGTGGCCGTAGCTTCTTGGACATGGCGGACCAGATCGAAGCCACGGTCAGGACGGGCCAGGTCGACTGGGGGAAGTCGCGGCAGTTCCCTGACAAGCCCTACGACAAGTTCTGCCTGCATCGGTACTTCGGCAAGGAGAACCGCACCATCGAGGTCATCCTCCTCTACAACCGCGGTCGTAACCTCGGGCAGGTGATGACGGTATGGGTACGCACAGGACGAAAAGCGCGCCGACGAGCCAGGTGAAGCACTGTGTCCGTTGCGATGGCTCGATGAAGCTGGTGACCCTGCGTGCGGAGCGGATCGAATGCGAGGGCTACCGCTGCATGCGGTGCGGCAACGAGGTCGTGACCATCGAGCAGATGAGGGCATATGGCAAGGCGGTGAGGCTGCGCGAGCTCCTGCCAGAGGAACGCAAGGTCGTGCGGGTGGGCAACTCGATCGGGATCACCCTGCCGACGGCTGTCTCGAAGTTCGGCCTTGTGGTTGGGAGCATCGTGCGCGTCAGCTACGTGACGGATCAGGGGTTCTACATCGAACCCGCAAAGAGGAAGGGGTCAGGGGCAGCGGCGGGACAGTAAGGGGTGTCGGCGGCATGCGTGCGAAAGTACTGTGAGATTATCTATCACGGCTAGGCTTCCGTTTCCCACGCCGAGAGGAGCGACGAGCGCTCAGGAGAGCACGGAGGCGAGTCGACGGCTTGAACGTCACGCGTCTCCGCGCCGAGAGGGTGATGGTCTTTTCTCGGCGACCGCCGCTCGGGAGAGCTTGCGCCTGATCATCGGGGCCTCGCCTGGGCCGCCAGCCACTCCTGGATCAGACGGACCACCTCGAACACCTGTGGCGGTGGCATCCGGTCGAGCTGACGGAAGATCGCCTCTGGCTCCATCAACGGCGCCTCGTCACCGGTGGCTGTCATCGTCCGGAACGCCTCCCTCGCGTCCTCACCCGTGAGGGTCTTCCTGCCAGCAACCTGCATCAGACTGACCGCCTTCTCGGTGACCGCTCCAGCGATCCTGTCTAGCTCCTCCAGGTACACTGCCACCGCTTCAGGGCTGATCCGGACCGGGTGCAGCGCCTTGACGAAGTTCTCCACCGTGCCGGGTTTCGTTATCCCATCGGGCATTGCCAGCCTCCCTGGGCTTCCGACGCGGTTCGGAGGCCGTCTGAAAAACGGAAGATTTCGGCAGCCGAATCGGCGAATTTCGCCGATTTGACGCCTGAGTAGCTTGTTTTGGTATCGGAAAGGCAACCGGATCTGTGCATTATCTTCACTACCTGGTTGAGATCCTGCATAGTGTCAGTTCAAGCGGAGGTGCCCGCTAGA
>JBFMHR010000034.1:0-2020 GCA_040751795.1 Thermoplasmatota archaeon
TCGCCTTGCTCCAACGCATCCTCCGCACCCGCTACAAGCGGCGAACGGGTCGATCCTATCCTCGAGTCTCCTTCCGTCCTCACCCCCGCTGGGGTCCTACCGGCCGCCGTGGGGGCTAATGCCATTGCGTAGCTACCGGGGTGAATCACCAACTCCCCGGACAGGACTTGCACCTGCTGGACATCGACACCCTTAGAGCACGTCCTACCACCCATGACACTGCTGGAATGCGATGAGGCGGCAGGCGAGCTGGAGCATCGCGAGGTAGTTGGCCGCCATTCGCTCCCAGCGCACGAGCAGGCCACGGAGTCCGTTGTGCCAGCTGTTGGTGCGCTCCACGACCCACCGCCGCGGTCGGCCCCGTGTCGCCCCCCCTTTCGGCGCCTTGGCCATGGCGCTGTCGAGCGACGCGAAGTCCCACTTGATGCCCCGGCGCTTCTCGTAGTGGCGCAGGAGCTCCTTGTGAATCCTCGGGAACACCGCAGCGCGCACCCACTGCATCATCCGCAGGTGGCACGTCGAGCCGGCACCGAACTCGGACGGCAGCGCCTTCCACTGGCAACCGGTGCGCACCCGGTAGAGGATGCCGGCCATCGCGACACGATCAGGAACGCGGGGACGTCCGCCCTTCGGCTTGGGACGCTCGCGCGGGAGCAGGGGTTCGATTCGCTTCCAGAGGTCGTCGGGGACGTCGAAGAAGTCATGGTCCATGAATCAGCAAAGAGCATATCCGGCAAGCCATTAAAAGAGAAAACCGGGGTTTTAGGACGTGCTCTTAGCTTCCCAGCTGCCAGATCGAGTCCAGGGGCTGACCCGCGAAGGCGCGCATGCTCAGGTTTGGGAGCATAACTTCCAGCGGATTGAGGTCGTCCGTTGCCGGAACGCCTGAGCCCTCTACAGCGGGCAGCCCGTCGGAGAAGTCCACGACGCTGCTTGCGAGAACCCAGATGTTCTGCCACTCGGTGGACTGATTCGTGGTCTCCACGATAGGCCAGATGCGCGTCGTCTCGAAGACGGAACCCACGGTGTCACAGACTACCCTCACACCCCGCGAGGACTCTCCTGCCGGTGCACCGTGCATGTTGATCGCCAGGATCCCGCCGGCCCTCAATCTAGCGGCATACTCCTCGATCGCCTCCAGGGTGAGCAAGTGAGGCGGGATCATCCCAGGCCCACAGAAGGCGTCCAGGACGAGCAGGTCCACGGGCTCGATTCCGTGCCGGCGCAGGGTGATGCGGCCGTCGCCGAGCAAGACGCGGCCCTTGAGCAACCCGAAGTAGCGCCCAGCCATCTCGGCGACGACGGGGTCGAGCTCGAGGACGGTGACACCGATTCCCAGATCCTCGAGCATGTGCCCCAGGGCATTCCCGGCGCCTCCGATGATCAGGGCTTCGTGCACGCGGTGGACGCGAGCGAGCTCGGTGAGCACCGCGAGATAGGGTGCGCCTTGCCGGTTCTCAGGGTGCCACACGGTCTGGTTCTCCGGTCCGAAGGCCATCACCGTCCAGGCTCCCGACCGGAGGACCTGGACGGTTTGCCACGGGCTCTCCCGGGACTCGATGAGGCTCATTCCGGCTCGGCTCGGCGCTCCCCCGGAGTTGAAGGCCAGCCCGAGGAGGACCGGCCCAGCCGCCAGTACGCATCGATTGACCTGAAGTAGTGCCGCCAGCACGGCGAGGATGGCCGCCAGGCAGATTAACGTCGTGCCGATGCCAAGGTTCTGGACCCCGATGAACGCTCCCGCGAGACCACCACAGAGGCTGCCACTGGTCGAAACGGCGAAGACCCGACCGGATAGTGCGCCCGGCCGCGCCGAGTCCCCCTGCAGCAGCACCTGCAGGCAGAGCACGGGACAGAGCCCGAAGCAGATGGAGGGAACGGCGAGGGTCGCGGTGTCAACGATCACCGAGACCCGCTGGAAGTCGATCATGAGGCCTCGGCGCTGGGGATGTGGTTCTCCGTGATCGACGGGTAGTTGGGATCTGGTTCCCCGGCTCGGGGGTGAGCAGGGCTGAGGGGC
>JBFMHR010000035.1:0-1895 GCA_040751795.1 Thermoplasmatota archaeon
GGTAGAGTCGAACGGGGGCGCCGTGCCAGCCAGTGAAGGCCAGTCGGTTTCCCCCGAGCGCTCATCGAACCCGGCGTGCGGTTTTCCCGCACCGGGCTCTCGGACAGGTTTCACGTCGAGGCTTTCGCAGATTGCCGTCGGGGCAATGCAGACATGGGCAGCAGGCCCAGCTTCTGATACATCCAGTCCTTGCTGAACCGACATGTCCCGCGCGACCGGACCTTGTGACGTCGTCGCAGAAATGACCGCAGTCGTTCTGTAACGTAACAGTCGAGGGCCCGGCGAACAGGACTGACCTTGCCGAAGCTGAAGTAGGCGCCCCATCCCCGGATGCGCCGGTTCAGGGCCGCTACTACTTCTGGCAACGGGTCGATACGTCCGTGTCGGAGCACATCCCGGATGGACTCCCGAAAGCGCTTCATGGCCTTCTTCGAGGGAGTCGCCCCCAGGTGACGCCTGCCGGTTCCCGCCGTGTACTGTCGACCGAACGTGTATCCAAGGAAGTTGAAGCTGGCTCCCCATGCGTTCCGGACACACGTCTTCTCGGCGTTGAGGCGCAGTCCGATCCGGGTCATCCAACGGTCGATCTGGTCGTGGACTTGGGGCGCGTTCACCCGACAGAGCACCACGAAGTCGTCCGCATAGGTCACCAGCTCGGCACCATGCCTCTCCGCAAGACGGTACTTCCGAAACGCCTTGATGAACCGATGCATGTAGATGTTCGCCAGCAAGGGCGAGACAACTCCCCCCTGTGGCGTTCCTTGGGTTGACGCCTTCCCACCCGTCAGTCTCTTCCGTCCCCGCTCGTCCTTCTCCTCGACCGGAGCCTTCAGCCACATCTTCACCAGACGCAGCATCCGCCGATCGACGATCCGTCGAGCCAGGCACGTCATCAACTGGGCGTGCGGGATCGTGTCGAAGTACTTCGAAAGGTCGGCATCGACCACCTGAGTCTTCCCACTACGAAGGGCGTCGTGAACCCGTTCCACGGCATCGACTGCGCTCCGCCGCGGCCGGTATCCATACGCCGCCTCGTCAAAGTCTGCCTCGAAAATAGGCTCCAGGACCAGCTTTGCTGCGGCCTGACACACCCTGTCTCGGATGGTCGGAATCCCCAGCGGCCGCTGACCCACGCCTCCGGGCTTCGGAATCAGCACACGTCGAACGGGTGAGGGCCTGTATCGCCCTGCCTGCATCTCTTCTTGCAGAGCCTTCAACCACTCCTCCACCCCGGCCGCTTCGATGTCCTCGAACGTCACACCATCCACGCCGGGGCTGCCGCGATTCGCGCGGCATTGCTTCCATGCGTGAAGGAGTACATCCCAGCGATACACCTTGTCGTACAGGGAGTAGAAGCGGTACTCCGGCTCCTGCTTGGCCTTGATGTACAGCGCTCTCTGGAGCTTCCGGACCTTTTCTGGGGTTTCTAGGCTCACACCAATCTCCCGGCCCTCATCTCCTTCCAGCGCACCCTGAACCAGGGCCCCTTCCCTCCGCCGGCTTTCACCGGTTTCAACGGTACTATGGGCCCCTCCGACTCCTGTCATGAGCCGAGCCTTACGCCCAGTTGCCGGAAGCCACTCCGACCTCATGACAGGTCTCCCGTGTTGAATGTCCCTGCTTGTGTACGTGCCATGCCCACTACCCCGGCGAGCGGACAGACCTTCACCGATCGGTTGTCTCCGGTCTGCCCCATCGGCCTTCGCCACGTTAGGGGAGGCTCGGCGCTCGCGTTATCTCTTTCGAGGCCTGCTCGGGCTTCACTCGCGTTACGGCCCGCACACTTGCTGGCCCGCCTGAAAGCGGACGTTGTCCCCGGGACTCCGACGGGTCGGTCCTCCTTCCCGCCGCCCAGGTGGCTACCGAGGTGAACCGATAACTCCTCGGACCGGTCT
>JBFMHR010000036.1:0-1856 GCA_040751795.1 Thermoplasmatota archaeon
CCGAGGCAGTGAGCTCCATGACCGCCCTGAACGCCACCGCCTCGCGGCTGATGCAGGAGGCGGGCGCTCATGCCTGCACCGACATCACCGGCTTCGGCCTCCTCGGTCATGCCGCAGAGATGATGGAACTGAGCCACGTGGGGATGCAGCTAGAATGGGCGGCCGTACCCCTGCTGCCCCGGGTGGAGGTACTCGCCAGGGGCGGGTTCATCCCCGCGGGCGCCTACCGCAACCGCGACTTCCGCGCCTCCCAGTTGAAGCTCGCCCCCGGGCTCCCCGACTACGTGCGCGAGGTGCTCTTCGACCCCCAGACCTCGGGCGGCCTGCTCATCGCCCTGCCCAAGGAGAAGGCACGCAAGCTGGTGCAGAAATTGCACGGCGCGGGCATAACCGCAGCGGCGGTCATAGGCACTGTGCTGGCGCAACCCGAGGGAATCATGGCTATAAGCTAGATGCTAGCCGTAGGGTAGGCGCTTGGAAACGAGACCCACCGCAAAGATTAGAGAGCAAATGACCTGTCATTGCGAGCGAAGCGAAGCAATCTCACACCAAAGTAATGAGATTGCGTCGTCGCCGCGCTTCTCGCAATGACGACAGGCACCCTCGTTAGGACACAGGCGACATGTACGTACTAGGCACTGCGGGCCACGTTGACCACGGGAAGTCGGTGCTGGTGCAGGCCCTCACCGGCATAGACCCCGACCGCCTCCCCGAGGAGAAGGTCCGCGGCATGACCATTGACCTGGGCTTCGCCTGGCTCAAGCTGCCCAGCGGCCGCGAGGTGAGCATCATTGACGTCCCCGGCCATGAACGCTTCATCAAGAACATGCTCGCCGGCGTCGGCGGCATTGACCTAGCCCTGCTCATCGTCGCCGCCGACGAAGGGGTGATGCCCCAGACCAAGGAGCACCTCTACATCCTCGACCTGCTCCGGGTGGAGCGCGGCATCGTGGCCATAACCAAGAAAGACCTGGTGGACGCCGACTGGCTGGAGCTGGTGGCCTCGGACATACAGGAGACGCTGAAGGGGACCACGCTGGAGAAGGCGCCCATCCTGGCCGTGTCCGCCCCGACCGGCGAGGGCATCCCGGAGCTCAAGTCGGCCATTGACCGCGTGCTGGATACCGCGCCGCCGAAGCGGAACATCGGCCGCCCCCGCCTGCCCATTGACCGCGTCTTCACCATCTCCGGCTTCGGCACCGTGGTCACCGGAACGCTCGTTGACGGAGAGCTCACGCCCGGCCAGGAAGTGGAGATAGTCCCCGCAGGACTCAAGGCCCGCGTCCGCGGCCTTCAAACGCACAAGCAGAAGATAGAGAAGGCCGAGCCCGGCAGCAGGGTGGCTGCCAACCTCTCCGGCGTGTCCACGGACGAGCTACGCCGTGGCTACGTGGTCGCCAGCCCCGGCTGGCTCAGGCCGACCACGGTGATAGACGTCAAGTTGCGTCTGCTCCACAGTGCAGGACACCCCCTGCGCCACAACGCCATGACCAGCTTCCACAGCGGCGCCGCCGAGGCCGAGGCCAGGGTGCGCCTGCTGGACAGCGAAGAGCTCAAGCCAGGAGGCACGGCGTGGGCACAGCTCCTGCTCGGCGAATCGCTGGCGGTGGTACGGGGCGACCCGTTCATCATCCGCTCCACCACTGAGACACTGGGCGGGGGCCAGGTCATTGACCCGCACGCGCGGAGGCACCGCCGCTTCCACAAACTCACCATCGGGAGCCTGACAGCAAGGGAGAAGGGGGCACCGGAGGAGGTCATCCTGAACACGCTGGAGGCCAAGGGACCGCTGGATCTCCAGGGGCTCGCCATCCAGTCGAACCTCCCTCCGGCCGAGGTGAAGAAGCTCGTGGACT
>JBFMHR010000037.1:0-1856 GCA_040751795.1 Thermoplasmatota archaeon
CCTACAAGGGCAAACGGGAGTTCGGCAAGACCCCGGAGCCGGAGGGCAAGGAGAAGACAGGCAGAAACAAGCACCGCTTCGTGATCCAGCTCCACCACGCCAAGAAGGCGGGCGACCACTACGACCTGCGCCTGGAGAACGACGACAGCGCGCTGTCGTCCTGGAGCATCCCGAAGCATCGGCTCCCGAAGGGCAAGGAGAAGCTCCTGGCCGTCAAAACCGAAGACCATCCGGTCGAGTACCTGAAGTTCAAGGGCGAAATTCCCGCCGGCGAGTACGGCGCGGGCACGATGGAAATTCACGACTCCGGCACCTATGAGGAGATCGAAACCGGCAAGTCGAAAATCGTCTTCCGCCTGAAGGGGAAGAAGGAGAAGGGGACCTACAAACTGTTCAGGGCCGGAGACGGTAAGAAATGGCTGATCATGGCTGACGGCAAGGAGGCGGTCGCGCTTCCGCCGCTGTCCAAGACGGCGGCGCACAGCGGCGCGATGCTGGCGCTCATGGCCCCTCCCGCCATCGCCAGGAAGATGCGCAAGGCCAAGATGGTGGAGGACGAGGACCTGTCCGACACCCTGCACATGACGCTGCTGTACCTCGGGAAGGCTGCCGACCTCGGCAAGGAGACGCTCGAGGCGGTCAGAAAGGCAGCCGAGAGGGTGTGCGCGCGGCACGAGCCGCTCGAGATGGGCATCTCGGGCGCCGGGATGTTCACGCCCGAAAAGGACGGCACGCCCGTGTATGTGGTGCCGAACGCCAAGGGGCTGAGCGCGCTGCAGGCCGACCTCGAGAACGCCATCGGCAGCATCGTCGACCTGCCGTCCGAGCACGGCTGGGTCCCGCACATGACGGTGAGCTACTGCCAGGACGGGGAGCCGGAGCTTCCGGACCTGTCGGAGAGGCTGGAGTGGACCGCCGACAAGGTGCGCCTTCAGGCCGGCGACGAGAAGATCGCGGACATCCCCATCGGCCGGAGGAAGAGGGGCGGGGACGATCCCCCGCTGTCGAGGCGCGCCGACAGGGTGAGCCGGAAGGTGAAGCCACTGCTCCGCGAGCCGGCGCCGGACGAGCGCATGTGGAAGGGGATCTGGGAGACCTACGAGGACCCCGTCAGGCACATGCGCGAGGACAGGCCGCATGTGGTCCTGCCGCAGAACATCCCGGACTGGGCCGTGGCTGCCGAGGGCCTGGAGAGGCCGCAGGATCTTCCGTCCAACGAGGGTTTGGAGCCGAGCGATCCGGACGGCCAATACCATGTCGTCGACATGGACGACAACATCGTGGCGAAGTACGACACCAAGGAGAAGGCGATCAGGAACGCCGAGGCCTCCCGATGGTCCTCCAGGGTGTTCCACAGCACGCACGCCGACCCGTGGGACGCCTTCGTGTACATGGAGAAGGGCGACAAGCCGGTCGTGTGGGAGAGGACCCCGGAGCAATCCAGGAGGATGATGGCCGAGATCCGCGCCAAGCGCGGACCGTACTACCTGATCGACTACTGGGGACGGGCGCTTGCCTCGTACGACGACCTCGACCGGGCGGTCAGGAACGCCGAGGGCAGCATGTATGTCTCGCAGATCGTCTTCTCCATGGTCGATGATCCGGACAGGGGCAAGGTGGTCTGGACCAAGCCCGAGCCGGCCACCATCCGGTCGTCGAAGGCGTTCCCGCTGTCGAAGCGCGCCGCGTTGGAGCGGCTGCCGATAGCTGCCGACCCGGCGATGTGGACCGACGAGCTGGTGGAGGACGCGGCCAAGCGCCTGACGAAGCGCCTTGAGGCCGAGAGGGCGGGGTTTGACCCGGAAAGGATGGCGGACGACGATGCGCTGGAGCTGGCCCTGATAGGATCCGAAGGT
>JBFMHR010000038.1:0-1819 GCA_040751795.1 Thermoplasmatota archaeon
TGCCGGTGGTTTGGACCCTGGCCCTGCAGCCCGAGTCCGAGGGGCCCTCCCTCATCTCCTGTGCAGCATGGCTGCTTCAGGCGGCCATGACGGCCTCCTTTCCGCGCCTTCGGGGCGCACAGTCGTCTGCATATCTCGTCAGCCGATACCCCTTGCGCCGCATCTCCCTGTCAAACGGAGTCAACAGGATGTTGCTGAGCAAGGGCGAGATCACTCCGCCTTGCGGGGTGCCGCGCGCGCTGGGAAAGAGGCGGCCTTCACCGTAGCTGCCGGTCGTCAGGAACGCCCGGATCAGCCGCAGCACCCGGCCATCGGCGACCCGCTGGGCCACCAAGGTGAGCAGTTTCTCATGATCGACCGACCCGAAGAAGTCACTCAAGTCGGCGTCCACAATCCACTGCCGTCCAGCCTGGATCTCACCCCAGACCTTGCGCAGCGCGTCCTGCGTCGAGCGCCCTCGCCGGTAGCCGAAGTTGGCATCATCGAATACCGGTTCGAAGATGGGCTCGAGCCGGTTGAGCAGGGCTTGCTGGCACACCCGATCACGGATGGTCGGAATGCCCAGCAGGCGATACTCCCCCGGCTTGCCCACCTTCGGGATCGGCATCCGCTTTACCGGTTGCGGCACGTAGGTGTCGGTGCGAAGCTCCGCGTGCAGTCGGTCGAGCCGCGCTTCGCTCTGCTCGCCGAAGGCCACGATGCTCTCCCCATCGACGCCGCCACTGCCCCGATTCGCGCGGACGCGCTCCCAGGCGATCGACAAGTTCTTCCGCTGGTACACCTTGTCGATCAGAGAGTGGACCTTCCTTTCCGCGGTGGGATTGAGCCAGTCAACCAGTCTCCTGGGGTGGCGATGTTCGGGTCTTTCGCTCAGGGAACTATCCACCTCGTCACCCGTGCTCATCTGGCCTCCTGCCTCGCTGCCACCACCCTCGCCGGCCGCCTTCCCCAGCCCACTCGGCTGCCGATCTCTCGGTCACGGGGCTTTCGCCGCGCTTCAGGTACTACTCGGCCGTCCGACTGCTCTCCGGGCCTGGCTTCCCACTTCGCTATCGCTTATAGGGTCGCTTACCTCGGTGCCACCCGAGGACCCGGGGAGCTCTCCTGGGGTTACGCGCTGATCTTCCGTACCGTGCCGTCCGCACACACCTTGGTGCGGTGGGTGGATGAGAACGCCTTCGCCGCCATAGTGCCGGCTCGACCTGGCCCCACCTTTGGCCGACCGGTTCGTCGTCGGGGTAGCCCCCATCGACTACGGCCCGGTACTTCTCCGCAAGCCCTTCGGATTCCGCCTCACGGCGGACACCCTGCCCTCCGAAGCAACCTCGGGGGTGGCTCCAGGTCCGCCTTGGCCGTATCCGGCTTTCGCCTTCGTGCCCGAGTAGGCTTCTCCATACCTGCCTCCGACTTCGGCCGGCGAGGCATTACCCCCGCCTTTGGATACGGTGCCCCTCATCTGAGCACCGGAGGGACTTCAACCCTCCTGATCAGTGCGCTGCCCAGCGCACCCTATGGCCTCGGCTGACTGCTGCCGACCCCTCTGTCCGCCTCGCGACGGCCATAGCCTCTGGGGCAGCACGGCAGCTCTCCCAGGGTAAGGCGCGTGACGGTCGTCCCATCTACCCGCCGCATCTACGACGCGTTGATCCGGATGACTATTGGGCTTCCGGTACCTTGGCCCCTTCGCCCTCCACGCGTCGCCTTGTATGCGGTTCGTGTGCCTCGGGCCGGGACTTTGCCTGCCGCTTCCTTCAGACGCCCCCTCGCGAGGGCCGCCCTTGCGGTTCGGCTAAGGGTTCCGGTCATCACGGTCCCTGGA
>JBFMHR010000039.1:0-1802 GCA_040751795.1 Thermoplasmatota archaeon
CGGATTAGTGGTGCTTCACCGCTGGGGCTCGATGATGACCTTCATGGAGTCGCGGGCATCGGCGACGAGCTGGAAACCCAGGGCGGCCTGCGATAGCGGCAGCCGATGGGTTATCATCTCGCGCACACGCACCATACGTGTCCTGATGAGTTCCAGGGCCGCCGCGTAGTCGGCGGGGCTTCCGGCGTAGGAGGTGGTCAGTGTTATCTCGTTGCGCCAGAAGAGCTCGTTAACCGAGAGGGGTATGGTGACTCCGGGGGCGGTAGGTGCAAAGAACAGGACAGTGCCGCCGCGCTCCACCGAGCGCAGCGCCTGTGTCAGGGCTTGGGTTGCCCCGGTGCAGGCGATAACGATGTCGGCGAGGAGGCCGCCGTTGACCTTGCGCACCCAGGCGGGTATGTCCTCGCCGGAGTGGGCGGTGGCGTCGGCCCCAAACTTGCGGGCCATCTCCAGGCGGTAGTCCACGATGTCGGTAGCCATCACCCTTCCCGCGCCGAGGGCGCGGGCGAGGTGGATGTGGAGCAGCCCGGAGATGCCGATGCCGAGCACCAGGACGCTGTTCCCCGGCTTGAGGCCCGCCTTCCTCTGGCCGCGCAGCACGCAGGCCAGTGGCTCTATGAAGGTGGCTTCTTCGAAGGATACCTCGTCGGGTATCGGGAAGACCCCGCTGTCCACGTTGATCGCGGGCACACGGAGGTACTCGGCGAAGCCGCCGGGGTCGAGGCTGGTGCGTCGCAGGGTGTCGCAGGCGGTGTGGTGTCCGCCCAGGCAGTAGTGGCAGGTGTTGCAGGGGACGTGGTGCGCCACAGCGATGCGGTCGCCGGGCTTGTACCGTTCGACCCCTTCGCCGGTGGCCGCGACCGTCCCCGCGACCTCGTGGCCGAGCACCAGCGGCACCTTGTCCTTGCGGTACCACTCCATGACGTCGCTGCCGCAGATGCCCGAGGCCTCGACGCGGAGCAGAAGCTCGCCCGGCCCGACCCCTGGCGTGGGCATCTCCTGTATGCGCACGTCGTGGTTGGAGTAGTACATCGCTATGCGCATGATGCTATCCTGAGAAGCAAAGGCGAGCTCTTGGGATGGACACTGCCGGTCGAGAGGAGAGCGGGACGCCGGGCAGGGAGACTCATGCCGCAGCGCCCTCTACTTCTTGTTCTTCTTTGCCCTCCTTCTTCTCCTTCTCGTTTTGAGGTTGCCTTTGACCTTGGCTACGATACCGGGCACGTCCTCCGGGTCGAATCTCCAGCGCTTCCACTTGTGGTCGGCATCACGGAGGCCAATTTTCAGAAGCATAGCCCGGCACTTGTATTGGCTTACGCCCGCTTGTTCGGCTACTTCCCTCAGGCTGACCGTCCCTGTCCTGGATTCGCCGGCCTTGATGGTGTTGAACAGGTCCAGAGCCTGTTTGGGCGTGGCCTTGTCATGCACCAGGGCGCGCATAGCCCTCATCATCGCCACCGGGTGCTCGTTCTGCCAGACGTTCCTGCCCAGGTTCACGCCGATGGCGCCCTTCTGCAAGCCATCATATACGAACTCGAAGACCTGTAGCTCTGTGTCCACCTGCGGCCCGCCGGCCATGACCACGGGCACCGGACAGCCGCTCACCACCCTATCGAAGTCCTCCTCGCACCAATAGGTCTTTACCAGTCGCGCGCCCAGCTCGGCGGCGATGCGGCAGGCCAGGGCGAGATAGCGGGCATCGCGTTTCCCCAGCTCCTTGCCCACCGCGGTCACCGCCATCACCGGGATGCCGTACTTCTCGCCTTCGTCAACGAGCCTGGACAGGTTCAGCAGGGACTCAC
>JBFMHR010000004.1:0-287958 GCA_040751795.1 Thermoplasmatota archaeon
TCGATGACACAAGCTTGGCAGAATTCTTTATGTACGTCCAGGCCCACATATACCATGGTCTCTCGTCTCATCGTTGTTCACCACATTCGATATAGACGAGGGACCTCTTCTACATACCATCCCCTTCCTGGCACAATAAGGAAATCGCTACCGCCAGAGGCTTGCATGCTTCTGAGCAAGGTAACGTACAAATGGTTCCACGGTAGGAGACGTTCCTGTAGCCTTCTCGACCAATTCCTGTGGATTGTACAGGGATCCCAGTCGCTGAACCCTGTCCCTCAGCCACAGCATCACAGTGTCGAATCTACCGTCCTCAATCTCGCTAGACCAAGCCCCAATGTCCTCCTCCATCTTCCTAGCGAACATGCCGCGATAGACGTCGCCCTTGGAGAAGCATTGCCAGTAGCCGAAGGCACCTACGCTCCAAGTGACATCCTGCAACACCCCTTCCCCGTCGTGGTCGAATTCAATCTGAAGATACTTGTCATAGAGGTCGTTCCAGACCTGTGGCAACTCGGAGACGTCCACCTTCCCAGAGAAGAGGTCCCGTTCAATTTCGAATCTTATGACGATGTGCAGGTTGTAGGTAAGTTCGTCTGCATTCATCCGTATCTTGGAGGGCTGAACCTTGTTGAGAGCTCTAACGAGGTCTTCAAGGTGAACGTCTGCGAACACGTTGCCTGTGACTTCTTTGAACTTCGGGAAGTAGTATGTCCAAAAGTTTGGCGACAGTCCAATCATATTCTCGGCGAATCTCGACATTGCCTCATGTACGCCAATGCTCGCGGCCTTTCCGACGGGCTGATAAATCCAACTGCGGTCCAGGTTCTGATTATACAATCCGTGTCCTGCCTCATGCAGTCCGCTCAGCAAGGCGTCAAAGACGTAATCCTCGTCGTAGTGGACAGTGATTCTCACGTCGTCGTAGTATCCGCTCGTGAATGGGTGTTCGGCCTCGTCTATTCGACCGTGTGCATTGTCCGAGAGAGTGTCGTACCCAATCAACCCGACGACATCCCTCACCATGTCCCGTTGGATGTTAGTCGGGACGCGCCGTCTCAAGATTGAGGTGTCAGCCTCCTTTGATGCTTCACTGTATCTCCAGATGAGTGGGTCAAGGGAGGTCCTCAGGTCCGTCAGGAGCATACTGACCTGTGATTGCGAGGCCCCCATGTCGAAGTCGTCCATCATCGCGTCGTAGACGCACGATGCTCCTCGGGCATGCATCGTTGCCTCCGCACGTCTGATGCTCAGATCCACGATCTTCTTCAAGTCGGGCTCGAACAACTTCCAGTCCCGATTACTCTTCGCCTTGGCCCACGCGCTCCACGATCTTGTCTTCTGCTTCTCGAACTCAGCAACAAGGTTCTCGGACAGGCTGCATTCAATCTCGTGTTCTCTCCTGAGAAGATGCAGGTTCATCTGCTGTACGACATCATATGAGTCCTTCCCGCCCTCGGATTCTTCGAGAAGGCTCGCGAGCTCCTTGCTGGTAAGCATCTCATGACGAAGCTCTGCTAGCAGCCCCGACTGACTGCCCCTTAGAGACGTCGCCCCATGCGGCATGTATGTCTGCGTGTCCCAATATAGCAGCTTGGCTGTGGAATCCACAAGGGCAATCTCTCGGTACTTCTCCATGAGCCGATCGTACGGATTCACGGGAACCCACCCACGTGTGTTCGGGAACTGCGTTTCCCTGCATATTGCTCTTTCTGAAAAAGGAGTCTGTGGACCGGGCGAGATTTGAACTCGCGACCTCTCGCATGCCAAGCGAGCGATCTTCCGCTGATCTACCGGCCCATGTGGGATGTCGATGTATAGGGTAGGCCTAATTAAACCTTCCCGAACCCAATGGCACCTGCGCGCGCACGCTGTATGGCGTCCGCGCGCGCAACCTTTTCAAGGCGGCACCCCCCTGACAGGGCGTCACCATGCCCTCTTCGAAGAACCTGTATCGGGAGCTGAGGCCGCGGGCCGAGGCATTCTCACGCAGGATAGCGTCACTGAAGGGGGTCGAGGGCGTCGCCTTCATGGGCGGCCTCGCAAGGGGCTACCTCGACGGGTCCTCCGACGTCGACATAGTCGTCTTGTTGGGCAGAACCGATCCGAGGCTCAGGGACAGGATCCAGAGGATGGGCCGTGCGGAATCCTCCCACCTCGGAGGGGACCTGGACCTGGAGGTCCACACCCTGCGCGGGTTCGGGCGCATCGAGAGGGACGACAACAGGCGCTGGGAGTGCGCCCACGCCGAGGTCGTGCACGACACGGCCGGACGCACGGCGCGGCTGTTCCGCCGGGTCTCGAGCGTGCCAGACAGCTTCTGGGTCGACAGGGTGGTCGGGGACTGGACATACTTCCAGTGGGGCGTCGCCAACCCCGCCGCCCCCAAGTCCGTCGCGGAGATATGCATGGACCGCATGGACCCCATTGGCGCCCACTACATGGTCTGCCACTCGCTCGACCTGCTCATCGAGCTCGTGTACGCCCTCAACAGGGAGTTCCTTCCCCCGCCGAAGTGGAGGTTCGCCTATCTCGGGGAACTCGGGTGGACGCCCAGGGGCCTGGAACGGTCGCTCCGGGAGGCCCTCATCGTGCGCGACCTCAGCGGGAAGGACCTCGCCAGGCGCCTCAGGGCGATGGATGCGCTGCGCGGGCCGGTCGAGACCAGGGTGAAGGAGTTCACCGGCCTGAGCGAGAAGGAGTCCTGGGCGCGCTTCATCAGGGTCTTCGTGTACGGGGAGTAGGGCTCAGGCGAACGAGTCCAGCTTCTTCTGGTACCTGACCTTCTCGCCCGGCACTGCGAGCGGGTACTCCTCCGTGAGGCAGGCGAGGCAGAGGTCGCCCGCGGGCAGGCCGATCGCGTCCACGAGCCCTTCGATGGAGATGTATCCGAGGCTGTCCGCGGTGATCATCCTCCCTATCTCCTCGACGGTCCTGCCCGTCGCGGCGAACTGCTCCCTGGTCTTCATGTCGATGCCGAAGTAGCAGGGGGCGATGATCGGCGGGGAGCCGACCCTGACATGGACCTCCTTCGCCCCCGCGTTCCTGACCAGCTGCACGATCTTCCTCATGGTCGTGCCCCTGACGATGGAGTCGTCGACGAGCACCACCCTCTTGTCCTTGATTATGCTCTTGAGAGGGTTGAGCTTCAGCATGACCCCGGTGGTCCTATCGGACTGCTCCGGCATGATGAAAGTGCGCTCGACGTACCTGTTCTTCATCAGGCCCTCGGAGTACCTGATCCCCGAGCCCTCGGCGTACCCCATCGCGTGGGACCTCCCCGAGTCGGGTATCGGGACCACCACGTCCGCCTGCACCGGCTGCTCCTTGGCGAGGCGCTCCCCGATGCGCCTCCTGACCTCGTACACGAGCTTCTGCTCAATGACGGAGTCGGCCCTGGCGATGTAGACCCACTCGAACATGCAGTGGGCCCTCCCCTTGGCGAGGCCGGTCTTCGAGGACCTAATCTCCCCTGGCAGCAGCTCGACTATCTCCCCCGGCTCGACGTCCCTGATGAACTCCCCGCCGAGGGTGTCGAAGACGACGCTCTCGGAGGCCGCGGCGTACCCCGTCTTGGTCCTGCCGACGCAGAGCGGGCGGAAGCCGAAGGGGTCCCTGACAGCGAACACCCTGTTGTCGGCGAGGATGGTCATCGAGTAGGCGCCCTGTATCAGGCCCATGACGTTCTTGATCGACCTCACGGGGTCGCCGGTGCTCGATATCTCGTTCGCCAGGAGCCTCACTATGATCTCGGAGTCGGAGGAGGTGATGAACGCCCAGCCCTTCTTCTTGAGCTCCTCCATGATCTTGTCCGAGTTCACTATCTCCCCGTTGTGAGCCAGGGCGATGTCACCGTAGTTGGTCGAGACGACGAACGGCTGCGCGTTGCCGATGTTCGACGAGCCGACGGTGGAGTACCTGACGTGCCCTATGCCCCTGTCGCCCTTGAGGCCCTGGACCTCGTCCGGCTTCAGGGCCTGGTGCGCGAGGCCCATGCCCTTGATGCACTTGACGCCCTCGCCGCCGTGTACCGCGATGCCCGCCGACTCCTGGCCGCGGTGCTGGAGGACCCTCAGCGCATAGAATACGTCTATAGACACGTTCGCAACGGACGCCGTTGCGAAGACGCCGCACTCCTCCCTCGGGTGCTCAGGCTCCATCGACCTCAACCCCCAGTCCAAAGGAAAGCGTTTCATCAGTGCTGCTTCGCCCAGTTGTAGGTCCTGATCTTCGCGGTCGCGCCGAAGCCGCAGGAGGCGCAGACCTTCTTCCGCACGTGGTAGGCCCTCTTCCCGCACCGTCTGCATATGATGTGGGTCTTCTTGGAGCTCCTCTTGCCCATCGACGGGGTTCCCTTGGTCATCCTGTCCTACCTCACGGGGAAATGTAGATGACGTTGTCGCCGCGGACGATTATCGCGTCCATCTTCCGGGTGACCTTGGCGTCCAGTATCTCCTCGGCGTTCCTCAGCACGAGGTTCATGTGAGGGTCGTATCCGTCGAGGGTGCCGCGGTAGCCCCTCTTCCCCTTGAGCTCAACGATAACCTGCTGGTTGATCGCCTTGTTCAGAACCGCCAGGGGTTTCAGCAATTAAATCACCTGAATCCCCATAAACAGGTACTGTACTTAAACCTTTCCGGGTCGCGCCGGCGCTCATCCGACCGACTGGCACCCCGTCCCGGCGGGCCGGGGAGGCCGTCCCGGCGCCCGCTGGCCGGACCGCCGCGGGCAGGCGCGCGCCCGCCCGTGGCGCCCTCTCGGCCGCATCGTTATCACATCCGAGACTGTCATGGAAACCTATTTCACCGTTCTACCCGATGACGCACCATGCAGTCCTCCCTCCGCGAATGCAGAGAGAGGGCTATGTCCCCTATTCACACGGTGGGTCAATGAGCGCGACACCTAGCGACCGTAAGGCCCCGGGTCCGGCGGAGATCGACCTTGCAAACTACGCGAGGACCTACCTGAACGCCTACATCAGCGCCGTGCAGGAGGAGGGCCCCGAGCACCCGCCAGCGTTCTTCAAGAACCAGCCGTACTCGATCGAGGCATGCTTCATGCCCAACGAGAGCGTGTGCGTCCTCTTCGAGAGGTCTCCCCTCCCCAAGCTCAACGTCTCCAAGCGCGACTGGGACTACGTCATGGGCAAGGCGATGTCCGGCGTGGTCTACATGGCCACCGTGTACCCTCACGAGGGCGTCACGCAGGACGACGCCATTGCGAGGGGCCGTAAGGACGCCATCAGGGACATCCGGGCCATGGAGAGCTCGAGCATGGCCGACGCCGCCCTGCAGCTGGAGAAGGCGGTCAGCGAGCTCAACAACATCAGCGAGTGGATGAAGAACCCGGTGAAGATGGCCGAGACGACCACGGCGAAGCTGGAGCCGCTGAGGCAGCTCCTGGCCCGGGGCGGCCCGAACGTCGACATGCTCGCGCTCGTCGACGCCGTACGCAGGTGCCGCGTCGAGGCGGCGCCCGCGCCGGTCAACCAGAAGGACCAGGCGGCGATCGCGAACGCCACCAACCTGATGTCCGACCTCACCAACATGCTCCGTGACGTGAAGGTCCAGGGGGAGAAGCTCGAGGAGGTCGAGCAGACCCTCAGGACCGAGCTCCACGAGTTCAAGACCGAGCTGGACAAGAAGGTGGTCAAGGGCCTGGGCGTCATACTCGCCACGACCGACAGGAAGATCGACAAGGCCATGGCCGCCTTCCAGTCCCCCGCGAAGGACCCGCGCCTCCAGACAGCAATGGACAACCTGGGGAAGGACGTGGCAAACATGAGGATGACCGTCTCCGCCCTCCAGGCCTCCCTCAGCGAGCAGGAGGACAAGGACCTGAACGTCCAGCTCGAGGCGCTCGCGCACGAGGTGGGCCAGGTCAGGGCCCTCGCCGAGGGGATAAAGATGCCGGAGCTCCCGCCGACGGTGGAGCCCAGGGTCGTCGACGAGGTCGTCCTCAAGATGGAGGCGATGTCCCTCGACGTGGCGAGGGTCTCTCTGCGCATCAAGCACATAGAGGACTTCCTCGCGGCCTTCGCGGCCCCGAGGCACTCCGACAAGTAGGCCCTACAGCTGGACCGTGATGTCTTCCTTGATCCTGTCCAGGATGAGGTAGGTGTTGCTGCGCTCGACCTCGTCTATCTTGATGAAGGAGTCGACGATGTCCTTCAGCTCCTCCCTCGAGGAAGCCCTGAGCAGGACCGCGAAGTCGATGTTTCCCAGCAGGAAGTAGGTCGCCCACACGCCGGGGATCTTCGAGATCTTCTCCCCGATCTTCTTCGAGTAGTCGGGCCCGTACCTGCCGGTGATGAGGGATATGGCCAGTATCTCCTTGCCGACCTTCAGCGGGTTGACGCACGCCTTGAACCCGGTTATGACGCCCTCCTCGATCAGCCTGTTGACCCTGTAGTGGACGGTGGACGAGGAGAGGCCAGTCTTCTCCCCGATCTTCTTCAGGCTGATGTTGCAGTCCTCTTGAAGCATTTTCAAGATGATCCTGTCGCTCTTGTCCAGCGTGACCGGGTCCGGTTTATCCAAGTGAGGTCCCCCTCCAAAACGTTCGAAAAGGTAACATGAAATTCGGATAGATAACGCTTTCGTCGGGGCGGGCGTCGAACGGAACGCCAATCGAACGGCGGCCTGCCAATCATCCCGCAGGGATGTACAGACCTGTCCATCGGCCCGGTCAGAGGAACGCCCCTATCGTGGGCTGGTCCAGGAGGTCCATGTCGAAGAAGACCACCCCCTCCCTGACGCGCCTCTCGTCCAGCTGCGCCGCCCCTTCGAGGTGCGCCAGGAAGGACGTCCGCCACCAGAGGTCGACCGCCGTGTTGGCCAGGGCCCCGAGGTACGCCTGGGCGAAGTTGAACGAGTACCCGTCTTCGTCGAGCAGGTGCGCCGCGTGGCCCACGAAGCAGTCCCTCCTGTTGACCACGTCCAGGTAGGCCGCGAAGGCCTTCCTCCCTCCTGGCGTCATGGGGAGCATGGCCACCTCGGACGGACTCGTCCTCGAGGACTCCTGCGTGCCGCCGCCCTCGTCGAGGAGGTAGCCCACGACCTCGTCCCCCTGGAGCTGGAATATCCTCCACCGCAGGTCCTCCGCGACATAGATGGGGAGGTAGCTGAGGTCCTCGAGGTCGAAGAGCTCGGTCCCGATGGAGACCCCGAGCTCGCCGACGTCCGCCTCCGGGTGCGTGTCCCTCGCCCTCCTGGCGATCTCCTGGGCGGAGGAGTTCTGCCTCGTCCTCCCCGAGTCCGCGTAGGTCAGCACACGGGCGAGCCCCGGCTCGTCCGTCATGTCCTCCATCAGCGCGGCAGCGGCGCCCCTCAGGGAGGGCACCGACTGCGCGACCTTGGCGTCCCTCGTGTTCCTGGAGAACTCCGCGAACACCTCCCGCGAGCTGCTCAACTCCTTTGCGACCTCGTCCGCGCCGATGCCGCCAAGGAGCGCCCTCCCGGAAGCAGCGAGGTCCTCCCCGGGCAGGCCCATGCCCCTGCAGGACAGGTTGGCGTTCACCTGGACCCTCCACCCGGAGAACACGCTCAGCGGGAAGGCCCTGCAGTAGTGCGGGCGCCTCTGGTAGATGGAGCACCTCCTCTGCCTCAGGAAGTGGCACGCGCCGTGGGCCCCCTGGAGCCTTATCGCCGCCCCCTGCACGTCGGGGGAGATGTGCTGGTCCGCGACGCCGCCCCTGAGGGCCGGGTCCCCCCTGAACGCCCTCTCCTCGTCGGGGAGCAGCTCCGGCTGGCAGAGGCAGCAGAGCGCGCAGCCGTCTATGCACGCGTAGGTGAGCCCCTCGACCTCGGAGAGGTCGGCCCCCTCCCCGTCACCTGCCATCGGATACGACGTCCCTTCCACGAAGCTCACCGACCCGCTCCCCGTCCCTCATCATCAGCTCCCCCCTCAGGATTACGGCCCTGGGGAACACGGCCGGCATGCCCTCGTAGGCCGACCAGCCGCACTTGGAGTACATGTCGTCCGCCTTGACCTCGCGCCCGTCCATGAAGTCCACGACGACGAGGTCCGCGTCGTACCCGGTGTCTATCCTGCCCTTCCTGATCCCGAAGATCTCCCCCGGCCTCTCGCAGAGGGCCCTGACCACCGTGGCGAGCGCCAGGTGGCGGTCCCTCACGTGCTGCATCATCATGGGGAACATGGTCTCCACGCCGGGCATGCCGCTCGGGGCGAAGTCGAAGTCCTCCTTCTTCTCGTCGACCGTGTGCGGGGCGTGGTCCGACGCCATCGTGTCGAACCTGCCCTCCTTGAACGCCAGGAAGAGCGCCTGCCTGTCCGCCCTGGTCCTCAGCGGCGGGTTCACCTTGCCGTAGGTCCCGAGGGGCCTGTCCCTGTCGAGCAGGATGTGGTGCGGCGTGACCTCCGAGGTCACGCCCTTCTGCCCAAGCACCAGTGGCAGCGAGTCCTTCGACGAGACGTGGCATATGTGGAGGCGGCACCCGGCCGCGGCCCTCGAGACCTTCCTTATCGCGCTGGCCTCGCACTCGCCGTTCCGGTTCCTCATGTGGCCGTCCAGGCCCTCCGCCGGTTCCTTGCGCCTGAGCGACTCGTCCTCCGCGTGCACGGCGAGGGGCTTCCCGGACCGCGCGACCCCCGCGAGCTCCGCCTCGACTGAGGCCAGGGAGGGGACGAGGAGGTCCCCGGTGGTCCCGGCCATGTAGAGCTTGAAGCCGACCGCCCTCCCCGCCATGGCCGCGACGTCGGCCCCCGGCATCAGCGCGGCGAAGAGCCCGAAGTCGACCAGGGACTTGGCCGCGGCGGCCCGGGCCTTCTCGGCCAGCGCCGACGGCGTGGAGGTGGGCGGCACGGTGTTGGGCATGTCCAGCACGCACGTGACGCCCCCGTGGAGGGCGGCCAGGGACCCCGTCGCGAAGTCCTCCTTGTGGGTCATCCCCGGCTCCCTGAAGTGGACGTGGGAGTCTATCGCGGCGGGCAGGATCTTCCTGCTGCCGAAGTCGAGGCGCCGCTCGCCCTCCAGGTTCCTGGCGATGGCGACTATGCGGCCGCCATCGATGCCGATGCAGGCCCTCTCGAACCTGCCGGAGATGTAGCACTCGCCCTCAACGACGAGCTCCGTGCTCCTCATCCAGACTCCTCCTCCTCACCTCTCCGCGGGGTCCGTCCTCGGAGAAGACCTCCGCCTGGAACTTGAACACCTTCGTCTCCGGATCGAGCCAAGCGTCCGGCGGGAGCCCGGCCTTGAGGCACGTCTGCGTGAGGAAGTCCTCCGGGTCCCAGCCCCACTCGACGGGCACCTGCGGGAGCAGGAGCCCGCGCCCCCAGCTGCGGTGCACTATGAGCCCGTCATCGCCGACCTTCACGTGCTTGGGCAGCTCGGACGGCCTCTTGACCTTGATCTCCTCGGGAGGCGTAAGGAGGCTGACCTCGACCCTGATCCCGTCGAGCTCGGCCGCCCTCACCGGGGGGAACCTCGGGTCCCGGGAGCACGCGCTCACGGCCGAGTCCCTCAGGGCGTCCTGGAGGGGGACGAGCGGCTCGGGGTATCCGATGCACCCCCTCAGGTCCCCGGCGGGGTGCGTCGTGATGGTCACGAAGACCCCGGACTTGCCCTTGAAGCCGGCGGGGAGGTTGAGCCTCGGGGGCGTCTCCTTCCGCACATGGGCCTCAATGACGGCCCTCGCGGCCTTCACCGCCAGACGGCCGTCCTCGTCGGAAAACATGGTCTCCTTGTGGCTCAATCGAATCCCATGCATAAAGACTTTTCAACGGCGCTATCGCGCGCCGCCGCTCCCGCATGCCTGGCTCGAGCCCCTGGAACCAAACATTAAATATCATCGATACGAATCCGATGGCGGTCCGTATGAAGTTCGTCAAGCTCTCCCAGTCAGAGTACGAGGAGATACGCAAGCTCTACGAGGGCGTGATGTCCCAGGCCTGCTACGGACTCTTCTTCAGGGAGGGCATGATCCTCGGCGACGAGATCTCCAAGATCGCCATGCAGGAGCCCGACAAGTACTTCGAGATATGCGCCAACCTCCTCAGGGCCAGGGGGTGGGTGGACAACATCGTCTTCGAGGAGTCTGACGCGGTGGCGGAGGGGTCGATCGAGTCCTGCCAGTCCGACGTCCCGACGTGCCACAGGCTGAGGGGCATCGTCAAGAGGGTGTACGAGTCCAAGAACCACAAGCGCCTCCACTGCGAGGAGGTCGAGTGCGTGAGCAAGGGCGACAAGCACTGCGTGTTCAGGGTCGAACTCCTGGGAGGGAGCTGACTTGGAGCTGAAGCCGGCCCTGAGGGCCCTCAGGCAGAGCTGCGGGTCGATCGCGTCTGCCATAATAAGCAGGGACGGCCTCGTCATAGCCGCGGACCTCCCGGAGGGGGTGTCCATGGACACGTTCTCGATCATGTGCGCCACGCTGATCGGCGCCGCCTCCACGGCGAACTCGGAGCTCAGGGTCGGGACCCCGCAGAGCGTCCTGGTCGAGAGCGAGGACGCGAGGATGCTCGTCGTCGGCGCGGGCAGGAAGGCCCTCATAGTGACGGTGCTGCCGATGAGGGCGGACCCGGGCCTAGCGAAGAAGGAGCTCCTCAAGCTGGCCGACACGATCAAGATGATATGAGCCGGCACGCGCGGAAAACGACGGCAAAGGGGTTTGTGCGAAGTCGTTTGGCCCTCGGGCCTAGGCTATGTCGAGCTCCTTCAGCTTCTCGGGGCTCGGGACGCCCTCGTGGTCCCACTTCCTGAAGGCCATGTAGTCGTCGAGCATCCTGTTCATCTCCTCGACGCTGATCTTGGAGCCCTTGGACGGCCCGTCCGCGATCGGGTCCTCGAGTATCCTGGGCGGCAGGAGCCAGTCCTTCCTGGTGACGCCCTGGAGTACGTTGAAGTTGCCCTTCATCGTGTGGACGCGCTCCCCGATCCTCAGGAGCTCCTCCTCGGTGTACTCCATGCCGGTGATGGCCCTGATGACCTCCCTCAGCCTGTCGATGAGGAAGAACCCCCTCGAGAACTTGCACAGGCCGATGGAGTCGTAGACGCACAGGAAGTTCTCCATGGTCGCGACCTTCTCGCCCTTGCCCTCGGTGGAGAACCTGTCTATGCCCTCCCAGCGCCAGAACTTGCCCACGAGCTCGGGGGCGTAGAAGCCGGCCCTCAGGTGGCACGCGCCCCTGGTCGACGTCATGTAGGCGAGGCCGTGCCCCTTCATGCCCCTGACGTCGTACGCGGGCGGCTCGAGCCCCTTGGTGTGTATCGCGTACCTGGCGGAGCCCTTGCCTATCCTCTCGGCGGCCCTCTTGACCCCGTCGGCCAGGACGTCGCCGAACCCCTCCCGCCTCCCCATCAGCCCGCACATCGCGGGGACGGCGTCGGTGGCGCTGTCCCAGGTGAGCCTCATGCCCACGTCCTTCTCGGTCAGGATGCCCCTCTGCACGAGCTCCATGGCGAAGCCGATAGTGACGCCGGCGGAGATGGTGTCGATGCCGACGAGGTCGCAGACCTCGTTCGCCTTGGCGACCGACTCGATGCTGGAGTTCCCGCACTGCCCGCCCAGCGAGTACAGGGTCTCGTACTCGAGCCCGTCTATGGCCACGCCGGTGAACTTCCCGTCCTTGACCTGGAAGAGCTTGCCGCAGGGCTTGGTGCACGAGAAGCAGGCCTTGTTCTTGGTCACGTACCTGGTGGCCCAGTAGTACGGGTCGATCTGCTCCCTCTCCTTGAAGACGCTCTCCTGCCAGTTCCTGGTCGGGAAGACGCCCTTCTCCTTGTTGATCCAGCCCAGGAACTCGCCCGTGCCGTACTTCGTGTCCTCGACGAACGAGGGGGCCGCCTCCATGACCTTCTGGTACCTCAGTGCGATCTCCAGGAGCGCCCCCGGGTCGGCCGGGACGAGGTCCTTCGTCCCCCTGACGGCGATCGCCTTGAGGTTCTTGGAGCCCATGACCGCGCCCAGGCCGGCCCTCCCGGACTGCCTGTCGTCGCAGTCGATGCAGGCCATGCGGACGAGCTTCTCCCCCGCCACGCCTATGCACGCGACCTTGACGTCCCAGCCGAGGCGCCTCTTGAGCGCATCGGGGGTCTGCCTCGTGTCCTTGCCCCAGAGGTCCTCGGCCTCCCTGACCTCGACGGTGTCGTCCTCGATGAAGAGGTAGACGGGCTTCTCGGCCCTCCCGTGGACCTCGAGCGCGTCGTATCCGGCGTGCCTCAGCTCCGCCCCGATGGACCCGCCCATGATGCTCTCGGCCAGGGTGTTCGTGGCGGGCGACTTGCCCGCGAAGGCGGTCTTCCCGCCCGTGGGGACCGGGAACCCGGCGAAGAGCCCCGGGGCCATGGCGAGGACGTTCTCCGGGGAGAGGGCGTCCGCGCCCGCGGGCACCCCGTGGTAGACGAGCTCCACCGCGAAGCCCTGCCCGCCGAGGTACTTCCTGGCGTACCTCTCGTCTATGGTCTTGACGGAGCTCTTGCCCGTCGTGAGGTCGACCTTGAGGATCCTTCCAGCGTAGCCCTTCATCTCACTCCTCCTCCTTCAGGAGCTCCTTCACGAGCCCGTACTGCTCGGGCTTGGGCTCCTCGTACTTGATGGCCCCCATGGGGCAGAACTTGACGCATGTCGGGTCCCCGCCGCACAGGTCGCACTTGAAGGCGACGTCCTCCATGCGCATGACCCCGAACGGGCACACCTCCACGCACGTGCCGCACGCGGTGCACTCGCTCTCCTCGACCCTGACGATGCCGTCCTCGTTCTTGATCGCCTCGACGGGGCAGTGGAGGACGCAGCACTCCTCGCCGCAGGAGACGCAGTGCGTGCACACAGCGGGGAAGTCGGTCTTGACGTCCCTCCTGTGCACCTGCAGCCGCGCGTCCGCGTGGTTGACCTTGCCTTCATGGTACAGGGAGCAGGCCATCTCGCAGAACCTGCACCCCGTGCACTTGTCCGGGTACGGGACCAACATCTTTACCATACGGCAATACACCCCTGGTTCGACGTTGCTCGGTAACGGGCTACGTGTAAAAAAGTTGTGCGTCGCGACGCTCAGGATATCGGAGCGTCACTTCGATTTCCGCTTGATCTCGACCCTCTTCAGCTCTGCCCTCTTCTGGGGCATCTCCTTCTCCAGCTCGGCGAGGACGGCGTCTATGAAGCTCCTCGCGGCGAGGAGGACCTCCTTCTCCGCCCTGTGGATCCTGACCTTGGTCTCCTCGGGGACCTCCATCTGTCTGAGCGCGGAGTTCGCGGCCTGGACCACGTCCATGCCCGCGTTCACGAAGTGCGTCATGGTCTCCTTCGTGGTCACTTCGGACACTATCTCCTCAAGGTGCCTTTCGAGGCGCTTTGCGGCCTCCTTTCCCCTTTCCCTTCTTCCCGACAACTCCATCACCTTCGAACCGCACGGTCAGCCAGGGCCCCTCCAGGTCCGCCCCGAGTATCTCCTTCCCCGCGAGGGCGTAGGGCAGCAGTATGGACTTCTTGAACGCCCCGAGCTGCAGTACGAGAACATCCTTGCGCGTATATAGCTCTAGTTTCTGGTCCATGAGGAAGGGCAGCTTCACGGCCAGCCTGTTCTCGCCGTCCCCCGAGGATATGCGGAGGGGCGACTCCAGGGAGAAGGCCCTGGTCGGGTCCTCGTCCCCGAAGAGCTCGTCGGCGAGCTTCTCGAGGGCGGCCCCGCCCAGGACCTCCCTGGGCATCATGCGGGCGGTGAAGGTCTTGAGCGGGGAGAACATCTCGTCGATGGTCTTGAGGTGCCGCCTCTGCTCCTCGAGCTTGGCCGCGAAGAACGGGTCGGCTATGTCGTCCGAGAGGACCCTGTTGACAACGATGCTCTCGACCGTGTAGCCGTACATGCAGAGGTAGGTGTACGCCCTCTGCGTCTCGGAGATGACCATCTTCTCCGGGTTCACCACCAGCCTCACGGACGTGACCTCCGGGTCGGTCAGGAGGTCCCTGACGTACCTCATCCTTTCCCTGAGCTCCTCCAGGTCCTCGAGGAACCGGTCCGAGGGGAGGGGGGTGGAGACGAGCCTCCCCACGGTCGCCCTGGCGATCTTGAGGACGTTCCTGACCATGTGGAACAGGTGGTCGAAGTACCAGCTGGCTATGTCGGGGAACGCGAGCAGCCTGAGGGTGTCGGCGGTCGGGGCGGTGTCCATGACCACGACGTCGTACTTCTTGGACTTGTGGAACTCCTCGACGTAGAAGAGGGCGGACATGAGCTCCATCCCGGGGAACACGGCCATCTCCTTCGCGGAGACGCTGTCCATCCCCTGCGACGCCAGGAAGTCGGAGAAGTAGCTCTGGATCTCCTTCCACCTCGTCTCCAGCTCGTGCTGGATGTCGACCTCGATGGCGTCGAGGTTCTTCGACACCCGCTGGACGGTCCCGGACAGGGGCACCTCCAGCGAGTCGGCGAGGCTGTGGGCGGCGTCCGTGCTCATGACGACGGTCCTGTGGCCCATGGCGGCGGACCTGAGCGCGGTCGCGGCGGAGACCGAGGTCTTGCCCACGCCGCCCTTGCCAGTGTATATGATGACCCTCATTCCGCTCACGCGGGCGAGGGAACGCCCTCTCCTCTGATAATGGTGTCGGGGACGGGAATCGAACCCGCGGCCTTCGGATGTCCTAGGAGCATCTGGTCAGAAGAACTCCCTATGAGTCCGACGCTCTACCAGGCTGAGCCACCCCGACATGTTGCCACCCCTCGGAGCTGGCGCGGCCCGGCCGGCTCACTGCCCCCTCTCTTCGGGTGGGATCTCTTCCTCGGCAGGGGCTTCGGCCTGCTCGGGCTTCGGCGGCTCCTCCGCGGGCGCCGCCACTGGCGCCGGGGCGGGTCCCGGCTCCGGCTCGGGCGCGGGCTGCTCCGGCGCCACTATGGGCTCCTCGCCCGGCTCCGGGGGCCTGCCCGCCTTGATGACCTCGCTCTTGCCGATCTCTATCCTCTTGACGGGGACTATGACCTTGGACGCGTCGGAAATGGCCTTGGCCATGTCCCCCATGATCATCTTCCGGACGAGCTCGCCTATGGTGGATTCGGACGCGACCTTGACGACGGAGTCCTTCATGATGTTCCTGATGGCGGTCTCCTGCGACGCCTGGATGCGCTGCTCGGAAACGGCCATGGGCTTGATCCTGACCTCCCAGCCGTCCTTGGTCGTCACGTCGACGACCGCGTCGGTCTTGGTCCTCTTCCTCCTCGTGAGGCGCCTGACGTAGTCGCTGGTCAGGGTGTGCCCGTCGTAGAGGGTGAAGGCGTCCAGCCCCCTCACGTCGTGCACCTTGAACTTGAGCTTGATGTGCATCTTGGAGAAGTCGCCCGTGAGGTCCTGGACCGTCGCCTCGGCTATCCTGCCCATCACGTGCTCGGGCAGGTCCGAGGGGGTCTCCCCCAGCTGCATCTTGCTGAACATGTCGGGAGCGTGGACCTTGTACCACTCCTTCGCGCGCCACTTGTCCTTGACCTTCTTGGCCGCGGCCCTTGCCTTCTGTGCCATCTGATACCTCTGGTTGGATGATAGGGTGGCTCGATAACAGGTTGCCGTATTAAAAGATTGCTGTGGTTTTTGGGAGGGGTTTCGGGCCCCCAGTGGGGGCCGCGTCAGCGCTTCCTGAGCTTGGGGTTCAGTACCTCGTCCATGGCGTACCCGACGAAGGTGAAGCCCAGGACCACCACGACGATGCACAGGCCGGGCATGAGGATGAAGGCGTACGGGCCGTTCGTGGCCGCGCCCGCCACGTAAGCGTCCTCCAGGATCCTGCCCCACGTCTCGACGTTCTGCGGTCCCAGCTTAAGGAAGCTGAGCGTGCTCTCGGAGAGGATGGATATCGCCACTGTGAGGATGGCGTTCGCGAATATCAGCGGCACCACGTTGGGGAAGATGTGCTTCCTCACGATGTGGAGCTCGCTGGAGCCTATCGCCTTCGCCCTCTCGACGAACTGCCTGGTCTTGAGGGAGAGCACCTGCGACCTGACTATCCTCGCGGTGGTGGACCACCCTGTCAGCCCGATGACTAGGATGACGGCCCCCAGCGTTCGCGCCTCGAAGACGGACGCGATCACCATCATCAGCACCAGCCACGGGATGGAGAGGAACACGTCGTTGATCCTCATTATGACCTCGTCCCTCCATCCGCCCCAGTACCCGGACACGAGCCCAACGCCAGTGCCGATTCCCATGGAGATGGCCATCGCCGTGAAACCGACATACATCGACGCCTTGGTGCCGTGCAGGGTCCTGGTGAACACGTCCCTCCCGAGGACGTCCGTCCCGAACGGGTGCTCCCACGAAGACGGGAGGCGCGCGTCGGGGGTGGTGTAGAACGGGTTGTACGGGACGAAGAGCTGCGCGTACACTATCACGAACAGGAAGAACAGGATTATCAGCAGGCCGATCTTCCCCATCCAGGTTGCCAGGAACAGGTCGGTGGTCTTACCGAATCCCCTGGCCGCCAGGCCTACCTTGTCAGCCAGGAGCGGGTTGCCCCTGAAGATCCGGTGAGCCCCATTCTCCAGCGCCTTCTCGAACTTAACCATGCTCCGCCCCTCCTAAGATATCGTCACCCTCGGGTCCAGCAGGACGAGGACAATGTCGGCGATCAGGTTGGCGAAGACGACCCCCACCCCTCCGATGAGGAATATGAACTGCAGGACGGGGAAGTCGTAGTTCCATATCGCGTCCACGGTCGCCATGCCGATGCCCCTGTAGCTGAAGACCACCTCGATCTGGAACGCCCCGCCAAGGATGAACGCGATGTCCATCGCGATCGTGGTGACGACGGGCAGCCTCGCGTTGGGTGTCGCGTGCCTCTTCATCACTTCCTTCTCGGACAGCCCCTTCGCGTAGGCCGTCACGATGTACTCCTCGGTCATGACGTCGACGAGCGAGTTGCGCTGGATGAGGATGATGCCCGCCAGGGACCCGATGGAGAGGGTGGCCACGGGCAGGATCATGTGCGTGAGGATGTCGACCACCTTGTCCAAGGTGAGCGGGAACGGGGAGACGCCGCTGGTGATGTATCCCGCCGGGGGCAGCAGCGGCCAGATGCTGCAGAAGAGGATCATGAGCACTATGCCGAACCAGAATATCGGCATGCCGTAGAAGAAGAGGCCGAAGCCGGTGATGGCGACGTCGGCGGACTTGCCCCGGCGCTTGGCCGCGAGCTTGCCCAGCCAGATGCCGACGAGGAATGTGATCACGGACGAGGTCCCTAGCAGCAATATGGTCCACACAATGGCATTGCCCAGGACCTCGGTCACAGGTAACTCATGGACGTAAGAAGTCCCCCAGTCCCCGGTGAAGGTCGTGAGGAAGTACTTGTAGAGCTGGACGTACACCGGTTGGTCCAGGCCCATGAGCTCGACGTACCTCTCGTAGATGGCGTCGGAGTTCGACGAGGGGACCCTGGGCACATAGAGGAGGGCCGGGTCGCCAGGCATGACTCTGAAGAGCAGGAAGTTGACTAGCATTATCAGAAGGATCGTGATGAACGCGTTCAGCGACCGCTTCGCCAGCACTCTTCGAAACGAGGCCACAGGAGCACCGTCCTCTCCGCCATAGGGGTATCTGATTTAACTCTTGCGTCTTAACCTGTCCAGGTGTCTGCATGGAGGCTACGTTGGAGGGTTAAATGGGTAATGGGTTTCATGGGGTTTGGGTCCGGCCTGCGCCTACTGCGCGGGCGGGGGTTCCTCTGCGGGAGCCATGCCTTCCATGCCTCCGAGCTCTCCCTTGGCGCCCTTCTTCCTCTTCATGAGGATCAGGGCCACGACCGCGACGACCACTATCAGGAGCAGCGCGATCCCGATGTAGAGCGCCCAGTTGGTGGCATCGGCAGCCACCGTCACGTCGGCCGTCTTCTCGCTCAGGACCGAGTCGGCGTGCTCCAGGCCGTCGTCCACCGTCGCGTTGACGGTGAACTCGCCGTCCGCCTCGTAGGCGTGCGTGAACTCGACCGTGGAGTCCTCCCCTGGTGTCAGGTCGACGGTCTCCTCGTCCGTGGCCCCGTCGCCGAACTCTATCACGACGGTGACCTCGTCGCCCTCAAGGTCGCTCACCCTGACGGAGAAGGTCAGCTCCTCTCCGATGGCGTATTCGTCCTTGTCCGGCGAGATCGTCATCGCCTCGAGGATGGCCTTGTAGTTCGCCTCCGAGACCGAGACGGTCGCAGTGACGGTCTCGTTGTGCCCGTTGCCATCGTCGACATACAGCGAGAGGGTGAACGTCCCGGTGTCGGTGTACGTGTGGTTGGCGGCGTACATCTCGTCCGGGTCGCCCATGGTCATGCCGGTCCCGTCGCCCCAGTCGTACCACGCGGTGAGCTCGTCGCCGTCCGCGTCTGTAACCGAGAGCGGAGCGAATGACATCTCCACGTTGTACTTGGCCGAGAACGAGCTCGGGAACTGGATCTCCGGCGGGTCGTTCGTTATCTCGGAGACCGTCAGGCTGAACGTCCCGGAGATGTTGTGGTCGACCTCGCCGTCGTCCGCCCAGACCGTCACGGTGTATGTGTCGGGCAGCTCGTAGGTGTGCGTGAACTCGACGTACTGCCTGGTTGTGACGCCTCCGGCCGTGGTGGCGCTGGATGCGTTGCCGTCGCCGAAGGCCACCGTGATGACCAGGTCGTCCCCGTCAGAGTCTATGGCGCTGACGTTGAGGGTGGTCTCGACGTCTATGTATACAGGGCTCGGCGTGGCGTCGAGGCTGAACGAGCCCGGCGGGGTGTTGTCCAGCGATATCACCGCGTCGGCTGTCGCAGACGCGTTGTGTCCTGCCTCGCCGTCATCGACGAAGACCTCCACGGTGTAGGTCCCCTCGGCGTCCCACGTGTGGGTCACCTCGGAGGTGAGCGTCTCCCCGGCCACGGTCGGGGTGAGCTTCTCGACCGTGAAGGTGCCGTCGTCCCATGCCCAGGTGAAGGTCAGTTCCTCCAGGTCAGGATCCGAGGAGCTCGCGATGCAGGTCGTCTCCAGCAGCGGCTTGCCGTAGATCGGCTGGATCGTCGGGTCAGCGGGCGGCTGGTTCACGATGACCTCGTAGGGCACGCTCAGGGACACGTTGTGGTCGCCCTCCTCGGAGTAGGTGTCGTACACCCACGCCTTAACGGTGTAGTCGCCCGGCACCGTCCAGGTGTGCTGGACGCTGCTGGTGACCGCGACCCCGTCCGCTATGCCCGTCTTGGAATCTACCGTGTAGGTGTAGTCACCCCAGTCCCAGGTGAACTTCAGGTCCGTCCCCATCGTGCCGCCGTCAGGGTCCATCGCCGAGACGGAGAACGTCACTGGCGTCTCCACGTATGTCGGCGGGTCGACGTCGTAGGTCACCGCTGAGGTGAACTGCGGCGGCGCGTCCGCGCCGACGACCTCCACGGTCGCGTTCCTGTAGTAGATGCGCCCCTCGAACATGTCTGTCAGAGAGACGGACAGCTCCAGATTGTCGGCCGCCGTGTAGGTGTGGCTGACGTTGCAGTAGGTCCTGGCGGTCGTGTCGCCGGTCAGGTGGAACTCGTACGTGTCTCCGTCGCCGAAGGAGTAGTTGCACCACAGCTCGTCCCCCTCGGGGTCGGAGACCGCGACCGAGAAGTCCTCGGGCTGGTCGACGTACGCAGTGTACATGTCCTCAGGCGGGACGTTGAATATCGGCGCCCTGTTGACCACGGGTTCAAGCTGGAACCACAGCCAGAGCAGGTCGGAGCAGGTGTTCAGGCCGTTGTGCGCCTCCCAGTCGCCCCAGTTCTCGAACCTCTGGTCCGTGTAGGCGTAGAGGCCGAGGTCGTAGAACGGCGGATTCTCGCAGTACGAGTCGTAGACCATCTGCTGGAGGTTGTCCACTATGGCCTTGCGCTCGTCCTGGTCCAGCGTGTGCATTGCGATGCTTACGTTCTGGTCGAACGACGAGAAGCCGTTGCGGTCAGCGAGGTCGAACTCGTCGATCATGCTGGCGTTGATGAACGGCGATGTCGTGTAGTTGCCGTTGTGCACCCACCACTCGCCCATGGGCATCTGGCAGTTGTCGCCGCCACCCTCTATCTCGGTGGTCAGCCAGCATGTGAGCGCGCCGCCGAGCGGCTCAGGCCCCCAGCCCCAGTGCCAGACCCATATGTCGTAGTCGGCCTTGTACCACGCCTGGTTGATCATGGTTATCTCAGACTCGACGGTGGAGACGAAGCCGATGCCGGCCTGTTCCGCCCAGCCCTGCCATGCGATGACGATGTTGCCGTATGTCGGGTCGGTGTCAGGCGCCTGGCATCTGATCCCGGACAGTTCGGTCCCGGCGTCGAAGTAGCCCTCTTGGACACCGAAGGCCGAGTCGGTCGCCTCGAGGAATCCGTCCCCGTCGGCGTCGTCCCAGCCGTTGGCCTCGAGGTACGCTTTCGCGCCCGCCGGGTCGTACGGCACCTGGTTCTCGATAATCTTGTGCCAGAACCCGGGGTCAACGACCGAGGCGCCCAGCGTGGCCAGTCCGCTCAACAGGGTCTCATTGATGTAGTCCTTGTTGAGGGTCATCATTATGGCCTTCCTCACCTGGGGATCCAGGAGCGCGACGTGCCCCGTGTCCGCGTAGGTCGGGAGCCGGAACACATCGGGTATGGCGTTGATCGCAATGTCGCAGATGCCGTTCTCCTGGACGGCCGCCTTTATCACGTTGACCGTCGCGCTGCTCCCTCCGACAGTGTCCACGAACGAGGGGACATCGCCGGTGAGCACGACCGTGTCCTCGGTGCCGCTGTTCATCGCGAGGCACAGTGCGGGCATGTCGGTGTATACAGTGTATATGATGCCGTTCAGGCCCTCATCGACGTCCCTGACGCCGGGGTAGTCGGTGGCGCCGTGGTAGTTGGGGGCCCTCTTGAACTTGTACCATGCGTCCTTGAGCATGTCCTCGTATACGAACGGACCGCTGCCCACGAGCGTCTCGGGGGCCATGCCGCCGAGCGGGTTCTTGACATCGGTCCATATGTACTCCGGCACGATCGGCAACGAGGTGATGTCGTCGATGAGCGTCGCCTTCACGTACGGTGTCCACATGCTGACCGTGAACTCGTCCACGGCGATGATGTCGCTGACCTCTATGAGGTAGTAGTCGAAGGCGCCGCCCTCGTTGGCCTTCATTAGGTTGAGAGCGAACGCGACATCGGACGCCGTCAGCTGGTGCGTCGTGTCGTCTATGTTATCGGCGCTCCTGAAGTAAGCGTTCTCGGTGATGGTTATGGTGGTCGTCATGCTGCCGTTGGCGTGGACTTCCTGCGTGTAGCCCGTGGCCAGGTCGTTGACCGGTCCGTTCCAGTCCTGGTCATAGGTGAACAGCGAGCTGTGTATCAGATAGCACGCCACGTAGTCCTCGACCATCTCTATAGCCAGTGGGTTCCAATTCACGATCGTACTGAGCCAGCCAACTCTCACGTATCCCTCGTCCGCCGCCGCGGCGTTCTCGACCGGTGGTTCGTCCGCGACCATCGGGATGGCCGCGACTGCCATGGTGGCGACGATCAGGATAGCCAATGCACGTACTGCTGCCATGCTGTATCCCTTCATACACTAATCCCCTGCATAATCCCCGTTACAGAGCTTCAAGAGACCTTAGCCAGGCCCCCCATAGCGCGGGCATTGAACTTTATGCTATATAAACAATGTGCGCATGCGCACGCCCACGCGGAGCCAGACAGCGCGCGATGTACACCTATGGCCTGTGCGCGCGCAGTTCGTTGTACAAGCGTCGAACATGCGCCCCGGCCACCCTGGACTCCGCGCCGTCTCTGCCACTGCGCGGGCCATTCCCTCCATCGTTCGAAATGAGTATGTGTGCTTCGGAAATCGGACTAGCGGGCGGGGCGCCGCCTGCCTCGCCGTCCTCTCCCGCCCCGTGCCTCGTCCCTCCCTGAGACCTCGACGTACTTCCACATCACCGTGATCACGCTCTTCTCGAAGTCGCGCATCCCCTCGACGACGGCGAACTCGTTGGGCGAGTGCGCGCGCGCTCCGAACCCCAGGCCGACGCCTCCCCAGGGCACTCCCAGCACCTGGTCGAAGAGGTAGAAGGGCGCGGACCCGGCCATCATCGGCCAGACCTCGGGCTCCTTCCCGTGGTACCTCATCGCCTCGACGCATGCGACCGAGATGTCCTCGCGCGGCGAGACCTTCGACCAAGGGTAGTCCTCGTAGGTGCGCATCCGTATGTCGGTGAAGCCCCTCCTCCGCAGGTGGGCCATCACCTTCTCCCTCGTCCCCTCCACCGTCATGTCCGGGACGGTCCTGATGTCGACCTTGGCGACCGCCCTCTGCGGGATGACGGTCTTCGTGCCCGGCTCTGTGTAGCCGGATACGAGCCCGTCGATGTTCACCGACGGATCGAACAGGTACCTCGTGATCATCTCCTCAGTGGTGCCGCCGCCCTTGAACTTCGGCGTACCGAGCTCCTTCAGGTGCTCGTCCGGGTCGAAGCCCGGCGCGACCTTCGCGATGAGCTCCCGGTCGTCGCTGTCCGGCTCCCTGACGTCATCCCATATCCCGTCGATCGCGGGCCTCTGGTCGGCGTCCACCATCGTGGCCAGGGCCTGCGTGAGCCTCCACGCGGGGTTGTGGACCCACGACGCCTCGCCGCTGTGCACCTCCCCGTTCATCGGGCCCCCGGTGGCGGGGTTGCCCTCCGCTATCAGGTCGAAGTACACGACCCCTTTCAGCCCCAGGGATATCACGGGCACCCCCTTCGGGTCCTCGCTGTAGTCGAAGCCGAAGGCGACGTCCGCCTTCGAGAGCCTCGCCTTGTTCTCCGTGACGTAGTTGGGCAGGCTGAGGCCGCCGCACTCCTCCTCGCCCTCTATCAGGAAGTGCATGTTGAGGGGCATCTCCCCCTTGTCCAGCATGGTCCTCACCGCGAGGATCATGCCGGCCAGCGCCCCCTTCGAGTTGTAGGTCCCCCTGCCGACCACGACCTCCCCGAAAGGCTTCTTGCGCACGATGGCCGCGGCGAAGGGCGGGTGGTCCCACTCCTCCAGGTCCCCGACCGGCTGCACGTCGTACATCCCGTAGAGGATGCCCGTCCTCTCCGCGCCGACGTCGAGGTATCCGGCGACCAGTGGGTGGCTGTCCCTCGCGCCCCTGAAGAGCCTCGCCTTCACGCCGAGCCCGGACAGCATCTCCGAGACGGCTTCGGCCGTCTCCTCGATCCCCTCGCCCGTCATGGACACGCTGGGCATCCTGAGCAGCTCCCTGGTCTCCTCGAGGTGCTTGGCCCAGCTCCTGTCTATCTCCCTGTGCAGCTCCTTCAGCGGCATGGCATCTCCCCCTCCGACGGGCGAAAAGACCTATACGCTCAGTTGCCGAGGAACCTCGCCTTGGGCGCCTTCTCGTTCGACACGATGCTCTGCACGGGGGCGTTGTGGCACCTTATGGCGCTCGCCTCGTCCTTGTACACCCTCCCGCACGTGAAACACTTGAACATCGTCTGCGCCATCTCGGTCAGCTCCTCGGGCGGGACGTGTATCGCGTGGTCAGTAATCAAACTTTCACTTCGAGCCGAGGTGTCTGGAGAGCGCGGCCCTCGCCTCGGAGGTGAGCTGCGCGTCCTGCTTCGAAAGCATCTCATCGAGCGCCTTCACCGACGGCGGGTCCCTGAGGAAGACCGGGATGTAGCTGGTGGTCGTGTCGATGACGAGGACCGCCACCAGCTCGTCCTGGACGAGCTCCCTCCCCTCGACCTCCGCCCTGAAGGAGACAAACGGCAGGATGTCCGGAGGCACGTTCCGCACCTCCGTGATCGCCACGAGGTTCGCCTTGTGCATGTCCGGACACCCCTGTGGGTTTCAGATGTTGACCTTGGTCTGGTGGCACTCGAGGCCGAGCTTCTCCTTCTCGAGCCCGAACGCGAGGCCAAGGAGCTGCGACAGGTGCAGCACCGGTATGCCGAACTCCTTCAGCTGCGCCTGGCCGGCGTCGTACTGGAGGTGGCAGAACGGGCAGCAGTCGACTATGACCTCCGCGCCCGCGGCCTTCATGTTCGTCAGGTTCTCCTTGGTCATCTTGAGCGCCACGTCCGGCGTCCTGGCCCTCACGCCGCCGCCAGCGCCGCAGCACGTCCCCTTGTCCTTGAAGGGGAGGCTCGTCACGCCGGCCGCCTCGACGATGTCGTCGAATATGTGCGGCCTCTCGGCGTCGTCGATCTTCTTGATGTTGCTGGGCTTCAGGAAGTGGCAGCCGTAGTGCACCGCCGCCTTCATCCCCTTGCCCTGCTTGGCCTTGGCCCGGATGGCCTCGACGCCGACGTCCTTGTAGAGCAGCTCGACGAAGTGCCTCACGGTCACGGTGCCCTGGTACTCGTCCACGCCGGCCTCCTTGAGGATCTTGTTGACCTTCTTCCTCAGCTCGGGGTCGTGGTTGAGCTTGTGGGCGACCTCGAACAGGGTGTCGAAGCAGCCGTTGCATATGGTCACTATGTCGACGCCCATCTTCTCCGCGATCACGAGGTTCCTCGCGGCCACGGACATCCAGTACATCTGGTCGAACGACCTCATCACTCCGGGAGCGGGGCAGCAGCTCGCGCCCTGCATGTCGACCAGCTCGACGCCGAGCGCGTCCATTACCGACCTGGACGAGCTCTCGATCCCCGGGTACCTGAGGGGCATGATGCACCCCAGGAAGAATCCGTACTTCGCCATCTCACTTGCCTCCTGCGATCAGCTTGTCGAAGCCGCACGCGGCCCCGATCCTCTTCACCTGCTCGAGGGCCTTCGGGTCCGAGAACACCGTCGGCGGGGTGTTCTGCAGGCCGAGCCTCCCCCTGAGCGCCTTGTCCTCGTCCCTGAGGGACACGAGGTGCCCGGTCTTGGAGATGAGCTCCGCGACCTTCCTGTGCGGCTCCGCCATGTGCCCCTTCCTCACGGCCATGTTCCTGAGGGCCATGATGACGTCGACTATCTCGACGCCCCTCGGGCACCTCTCGTAGCACGTGAAGCAGGTCGTGCACAGCCACAGGTCGTCCGACGGGAGCACGTCCTCCTCGAACCCCAGCTGCGCGCGCCTGACGAGCTTCCTCACCCGGAAGGCCGTCTGCCTCCCCGATGGGCAGCTGCCCGTGCACGTGCCGCACTGGAAGCACAGGTTGACCGTCTTGCCCCCGGCCTCTACCACCTTTCTCGTGAACTCCGGGTTCGGTTCCTTGGCCTCAGCCAAAACACTCACCGGACGGGGCACGGGCCCGAGCGTATTTGAGGGTTTTGCCCGGACGGGTTAAGCGTTACCCTTTGGGCTAAAGCCCCGCCCTCCTCGCCTCCGAGATGAATCGGCCCACTTCCGTGCTCCCGGAGCACGGGACCGCCACTATCGAGTGCTGCGACCACCTCTGCTCCCTTGCGCCGTGCGCCTTGACGACCCCCCTCCGGACGAGGCTCCTGTTGACGAAGTAGCTCACTTCCATGGTGTCGAGGACCGCCGGCTCGAAGACGGTGCACGCGACCCTGTGCTCCACCCCCCTCTGCTCGAGGTGCCTGAAGGCGAGCCTCTGCGCCCCGAAGGCGAGGCGGGCGTAGTCCGGCCCGCAGCGCCTGTGCATGAGGACGTCGCTCCCGACCTCCGTCCCCTCGAACGTGTCGGCACGCTCCATCGCGTAGAGCGCATCGTCCAGGACGACGCAGTCCAGCCTCCCCTCGTCCATCATGCGCAGGTTCTGCTCGTCCGTCGATATCCAGACCCTGCACGCGGTGCCGCAGGCGGAGAGCGCCGTCGCCGCCGTCAGCACGCACCTCTCTGAGACCAGCGTCCCGGCGACCCGCAGCGCGTCCTCGTCCCTCAACCTGAGCTCGAAGGCCTCGAAGGTCCGGAGCAGGTCCCTGCCGGCGCCGGTGAGGGACGTGCCCCTGCTCGACGTGGTGACGAGCCCCTGGCCCAGCTTCGCCTCCGTCTCCCTCACGTACTTGTGCAGGACGGGCGTGGATATGCCCAGCGAGGCCGCGGCCCTCTTCATGCTGCCGCGGTCCCTGAGGGCCGCCAGGGCCTCGAGCTGCCTGTGCGTGACCTCCGCGCCCTCGGCGACGATGACCGCCCTCCCCCTCAGCGCCATCCTCACCTCCTCTTCCTGAGGCTGAGGGTGCTCAGCAGGAGCATCGCCAGGGCGAACGCCACCAGGACGGCCACCTGCGGCCAGACCTCCTCCAGCCCCCAGCCGCGTATCATGACCGACCTGCACCCCTCGACCGCGTATGTCAGTGGGACGAAGTACGACACAGGCCTGAGCAGCTCGGGCACGGCCTCGAGCGGCCAGAAGACCCCGGCGAGGAGTATCGAAGGGAAGAGGATCAGGGGCATGAACTGGACCGCCTGGAACTCGTTCTTGGCTATGGATGAGAGCAGGAAGCCGAGCCCCTGGTTCCCCGCCCCGAGGACGAACACGAGCAGGAGGACGAGCAGGGGGCTGCCGACGATCTGGACCTGGAAGAGCGCGACCGCCGTGACCAGTATGACGATCGACTGGACGAGCCCCACCAGCCCCAGGGCGAGTGCGTATCCCGCGACGATCTCCCCCTCGGTGACCGGGGTGGCCAGGAGCCGGTCGAGGGTCCCGGTCGTCCTCTCGTGGACGAAGGAGATGATGGAGAGCATGAAGGTGACCATCATCGCCGCGAGGCCCATGACGCCGGGGGCGAAGAAGTCGATGAACTCCGCGCCCTCGCCGTACACCCTGTCCTCCGAGACGGCGATGGGCGGGAGGACGTGGTACTCAGAGACCACGGTCTCCTGGACCGTCAGCCTGACCTCGTTCGTGATCGCCTGGGCGATGTTGGTGTTGCTCGCGTCGATGTATATCGTGACGGTGCCCGGGCCGGAGGTCGGGACGGAGCCGATGTCCTCGACCGACTGCACCACGTTCTCCGTGAAGTTGCCCCAGAAGACGATCGCCGCCCACGCGTCCCCGGCCTCGACCTCCGAGACGGCCTCCCCGACAAGTGCTGCGTGGTCCGCCCCGGGCGCGCCGGGCACGTACACCCCCTCAATCTTGAGCACATCGCCCGCGAGCAGTCCGTCCAGGACGGCCTCGGAGGCCGACGAGTTCGCGTCGCCCGCGTCGAGGTTCACGACGTAGACCGAGACGTCCTCTATGCTCCCTCCGAACGTGTAGCCGAATATGGTGATCATGAAGAGGGGCATGAGCACGAGGAACCCGGCCGTCCGCCTGTCGTGCTTCAGGGACCTGAGGGTCTTCCTGGCTACGGCGAGCACCCTCCTCGGGTTCATCGCGCGTCCCTCCGCGAGTACTCGAGGAACGCGTCCTCGAGGTGGGACGTGGAGGTGTCCTCCATGAGCCTCCTGGGCGCCCCCTCAGCGATCATCCTCCCCTGCCTCATCATGCCGACGAGGTCGCACCTGACGGCCTCGTCCATGTAGTGTGTGGTGATGACGACCGTCCTGCCCCTCGCCTTGAGGTCGGCGAAGTGCCGCCAGAAGCCGGCCCTGAGCTCGGGGTCGACGCCCACGGTCGGCTCGTCGAGGAAGAGCACCTCCGGGTCGTGGACCATGGTGCACGCCAGGGACACCCTGTGCCTCATCCCCCCGCTGAGGTGCGACACGAGGCTGTCCCTCCTCCCCTCCAGGTCGACCATGGAGAGCAGCGACGCCTCGCGCCTCGAGTACTCGCCGGGCTCCATCGAGTACAGCGAGCCGAAGAGCTGGAGGTTCTCCGAGACAGTCAGGTCGGTGTATATGGCCATCTCCTGGGGCATGTAGCCTATGTCCGCGACCCTATCCGCGACGGGCACCGCCTCTCCGAGGACGCGCGCCGTCCCGCCTGTAGGCCTCAGTCTCCCGACGAGCATCTTGATCGCCGTGGTCTTGCCCGAGCCGTTGGGGCCGATCATCCCATAGAGGACCCCCTTCGGTATCGACAGGTCGAGGCCTGACACGGCCACGAGCTCCCCGAACACCTTCCTGAGGCCGCTCGTCTCGACCGCGCGTCCGCCCTCATCCGAGCCCTTCCCGCCATCCTCCGCCTTCTTCATGCGCCGTCCCTCCCTTCGATGGGCCTCATCCCGTCCAGGAATATCGAGACGAACCCCCTTGCGAACGCACCGTCCCTCCCGGGGTCGTCCTCCGAGCCCTGGATCAGGTATGTGGTGAGGAAGTACGCCTGGACCATCCCGATGAGCGCCCTCGCCGCCACCTGGGGGTCCATCCTCCTCAGCCTCCCGGCGTCCATCTGCCCCGCGAGCATGGACGCCAGGAAGTCGATGGCCCGCTGCAGGGGCACCTCCCCGAAGGCCCTCCTCGCCCTCGGCTGCCTCCAGGCGTCGCCGATCATGACCATGAAGATGTGCCTGTTGGCCTTGAGCATCCCCAGGACGGTCTCCACGTTGCGGAGGACCATCTCGTCGACGGGCGAATCGAGGTCGAACTCGACGGACCCGGTTATGGCCGGGACCAGGGACCTCTCCGTGAACAGCGCGGCGTACAGGCCCTGCTTGGAGCCGAAAGTCCTGAAGACGGTGACCTCGTTGACCCTCGCCCTCGCCGCAATCTCCTTCGTGGTCGTGGCCGCGAACCCCTTCGACCCGAACAGCTCGAGCGCCGAGTCGAGGATGCGCTCCCTCGTCGTCCCTCCCGGCGCCCTGCGGGACCGCCCGTCGCGCCCCATGGATGCAAGTAAGTGCTTGCATACAGATAAACGTTACTGACCTGCGTCCGTCGGCTCGCCGCAGAACGGCCGGGGCGCCGGCGTGCCAGCACCGCGCGGCGCCGCCCCCTCCCCTTCTGAACGATTATATATATACGGAATCATGTAGAAGTTCGTTCTCGATGCCCTCCAGGAACTACATACTCAAGGTCTGCCTCCTCGGCGACGGCGCCGTCGGCAAGACCAGCCTCGTACACAGGTACGTCTACGACGCCTTCGACGACAAGTACATCATGTCCTTCGGGACCAAGGTGTCCAAGAAGACGGTGGAGCTGCCCGAGGCGAAGGTGGACCTGATGATATGGGACATCCTCGGGCAGAAGACCCACGAGGCCCTCCACGGGGCGTACTACAGGGGGGCGGTGGGCGCCCTGGCGGTGTGCGACCTGACGAGGAGGCCGACCATGGAGTCGCTCGCCTCATGGGTCTCCGGCTTCAGGGGGGTGGCCGGCGAGGTCCCGGTCTTCATCCTCGCGAACAAGAGCGACCTCCCGAAGTCGTACAGCCTCGAGGAGGTTCGCGTCTTCGCCTCGACGGTTGGGTGCGACGTCCTCGAGACCAGCGCCAAGACCGGCGCCAACGTGGAGGCCGCCTTCTCCGGCCTGACCTCGAAGATGCTGGAGGCGTCCAGGTGAGGCAGATCCCGTTCTTCGTCATGCCGGGCATCGCCCTCTCCCACCTCAGGGAGGAGCTCGAGATAGTCGAGGGGGAGCACAGGGCGAAGCTCATGCTCTACAGGTACGGACAGAGGTGCGGGCGCGCACTGGTCCAGTCGTACGGCCTCTCCTGCGGCTCCGTGGCCGAGGTGAGGGCCGTCATCGAGCCGATCTGGATGGAGGCCGGGCTGAGCAGGATGTCGGTCGAGTCCGCGGAGGAGGCGGACATGGTCGTCAACCTGCAGGAGTCCGTAGAGGCCAAGGAGGGCAAGACCTGCGACTTCGCCAGGGGCTACCTCTCTGGCATCGTCTCGGAGCTCACGGGCAAGAGGTTCGAGGTCGACGAGGTCGAGTGCGCCAGCGAGGGCTACCTCGCGTGCGTCCTGCAGGCCTACGAGGTCGTCGACGCGCTCAAACCCCTCAACAAGGAGGAGGTGGAGACGGCGAGGAAGTACAGCCTCGACCCCGGCTACTCCTACCTCATCAAGGAGGAGATCCCCGACCAGGCCTTCGACATATTCGTGGACGGGGCGAGGCACGGGGTCCCGAGCCTCTGCGTCACGAGAGAGTACCCGGAGAAGGTGAAGGAGAGGTACTCCCTGAAGGGGATTCCCTTCCTTTGGCTCTCCATGGACCAGGAGAAGACCTACTCCAGGGAGCCGTCGAACCTCGCGCTCCTCTACTCCGACATGAAGACGTTCATCACCGAGAACACCGGCTGCGTCGTGATCCTGTCCGGCGTCGAGTACCTGATATCCCAGAACGGGTTCCAGAAGGTCCTGAAGCTGCTGCAGCACCTCAACGACAAGGTCGCCGTGACCGACTCGACCCTGCTGGTGCCCATAAGCCCGTTGACGGTGTCCGAGCCGGAGCTCAAGATGCTCGAGAAGGAGATGCGCTCGTTCTGATGGGGGTCGTGGGGCCGCGATGAAGTACGCTGTCATCATCTGTCCGAAGTGCGGCAAGGCGAAGGGCGTCGAGGCGGAGAGGAAGACCGCCACGTGCCCCTGCGGCAGGGAGGTGTCCCTCCTGCGGACCAAGTTCCTCTACGAGACGAACAGCCCATCCGAGCTCGCCCGCGCAGTGGCCGAGGCGAACGAGCAGCTCGGGGAGGGCGAGAAGCCCAGGTCCCGGAAGAGGCGCGCCCCGAAGGACCCGTACGCCGGCGTGGCCGAGCGCGCCCGCGCGATCAAGGACCCGCTCGAGCGCATGCGCGTGGTCGCGGAGGAGCTCACCGCGATGCACGGCTCCTTCGGCTACGACGACGTGAAGAGGGTCGCCGCGCTGGTGGGCAGGGAGTCGCCCGAGGACATGATATCGAAGCTGCAGGAGCACGGCCTCATATACGAGACGTCGGAGGGGACCTACAGGACGGTCTGAGCCTCACTTCCTGACCTTCCTCGCCTTCTTGACGTACCCCTTCAGCGAGTCCTGTATCAGGACGGGCAGCGAGAGCCTGTAGACCTTGGCGTAGGCGTACACGACCACCGCGGAGGCGACGCCCAGGCCGAGGAGGTTCAGGGGCGGCTCCACCACCTCGTACATGAAGAAGGGCACCATGAACAGGTTGTAGGCGATGTGGACGAGCATGGCCTCCGCGAGGTACGGCTTGACCTCGCCCCGCGCCACGCCGATCCCGATGAACGCCGTGGTGGCGCCGTGGAGGAGCACGAGCTGCAGGCCCAGGAGGGAGAAGCCGATCATGTCCACGGCCGCGACCGTCTCCAGCGACAGGGCGCTGACGTAGATGGTCGCGAAGGTGTATGTCGAGGAGATGCCCAGCCCCATCGAGACGCCGTAGAATGCGGTGTCGACCTTCCTCTGGAAGCGGGGGAAGTTGAGGATCACGAGCTTCATGAGGCACTCCATCGCGGCGAAGCCGAGGATCAGCAGTATTAGAGTCTCGGACGACGAGGCGGTCTGGCCCCACGCCTCGAAGGCGAAGAGGACCATGCCCAGCACTATCCCGAGGGCGAAGAACGCGAAGAGCTTCTTGTCGTCGAAGAAGGGCTTCTCCACGGCCGGGTAGGTGTACTTCCTCAGCGTGAGGAAGAGCAGCGCGAGCGCGGGGGCGAAGCCCGCGATTGCGCTCACGACGGTCAACAGGTCCGCCATCAGAGCCTCCTGTAGCCCTCGGACGTTGATAACTTTATAGTATGCCGCGGTCGTCCCGTGGCCGAGGTGTAGAGATGGCGAAGTGTTCGAGATGCGGCGTCGAGATCGGGGACGCGGCCGCCTGCCAGGCCTGCGGCGCGCCGCCGAGCCAGAGCGTCCTGGACAGGGGCGTCAGGAAGACCGCCCACGTGACCGGCAAGGTCATCGGGACGGGCGTGGACGTGACGGAGACGGTCGTCAAGGAGACGAAGCCCGTGTTCAAGAAGGCCTTCGACCTCGGCAAGAAGGGCGTCGTCAAGGCCAAGGACAAGACCAAGGAAGTGGCCAAGGACCTCCAGGAAAAGTGAGTGGTCATCTCCTTCTGCCGCCGGACCGGGCCTTCTTCGGCGCGCCCAGCCCGTCGGCCAGCTTGTCGAAGTAGTGGGCCACGACACAGCTCTCAGCGCACGCCCCGCACCTGTCGCAGAGCGCCTCGTCGACGTGGATGCCGTCGTCGACCTCGATGGCGCCCTTGGGGCAGGCCCTGACGCATATGCCGCACCTGGTGCACATATTCGCCCTGAGCACCGCCCTGGCGACGTCCTCGAAGAGCTTTACCGCGCCCTCGGGCCTGGGCGCGACCGCGCTGACCTGGCCGCCGGCGAAGGCCTTGCCCCCGCCGTCGCGGGTCCTCACCAGCACCACCCCGAACTCCTCGTTCGGGACCACGTCCCCGATGGTCTTGAGCACCTCGGAGGTCTGCGGCAGCGGCCTCGCCTCGGGGAGCGCGATGACCGCGTCCACGGAGTAGCCCCCGGCGGTGCACGGGCTCACGCCCTTGATCACCCTGAGCGCCAGGGAGTCGGCCCTCTTCGGGGAGACCTTCATCCCGAGCCTGTCGGCGAGCTCCTTCATCTTCGGAGGCAGCTCCTTCCACCGCCAGAACCCGTAGGACACGAACTCCTTCGGGAGGGAGTTCTCCTCGGCCCACGCGGCCAGCTTGGCCTGCCACGCCCTCGAGAGCTCAGGGCTGATTCGGGCCATCTCCTCGCTCTCGCTCGCGAGCGAGGAGGGGCACATCCAGCACCCGACCCTCTCGATGTCCTCGTCGTAGAGCGGGTTGTACGGGAGCTTCGCCGAGATGATGTGGAGCCACACGTCCAGCGCGGTCCAGTCCCTGATCGGGTTGACTATGACCTGTCCAGGGACGAAGGGGTTCTCCTCGATGAGGCCTATGCCGGCCCTCGAGAAGGACTCGAGCCTCCGGTTGCCCTCGACCGTGAGGGTGCCCTCCGGGAACCTCTCCTCGATGAGCTTCGCCGCGGGCGCCAGCTTGCAGACCTTGCAGCACCACCTGAAGTCCTTCGCGGGGGGCCCGAAGGCAGGCATGTTCTCGTCGAAGGCGTCCTCGGCCCGGGCGGTCAGGAGCCGGAGCCCCTGCGACTCCGCGAATGTCTTGACGTACTCCCGGGTGCTGGGGTGCTCCAGCCCCGTGTCGATGAACAGCGTCGCGAAGTCGCCGGTGACGGATCTGGCGAGGTCCAGGACGACGAGGCTGTCCTTTCCGCCGCTGAAGGAGACCGTGAGGGGCAGCGGGTGCTCCTCCATCGCGTGCCTGATCTCGTGCTCGGCCTTCGCCCTCTTGGCGGCCACGTAGTGCTGGTTCGCCCGCACCACGGCCTTCGTCCACACCCTCTTGCCGAGGACGAGCGGGTCGGCCCTCGCGAACTCGCGGACCTTTATCCCCTTGTCCGAGGAGCGCAGCTGCGCCGCGTCCACCTTGGCGGCGCCGCAGCCTATGAACCTGCCCATCCTGAGGACGACCTCGTCGCCGGCGCGTATCCCGGGGTCGAACGACTCTACCGTGTCGGGGGCGACGTGCTTCCCCTTCATGTGCCCCTCGGCCCTGCTTAGCACCACTGTCTTCTTGGAGTCCATGGCGGCGAGCATCCTCGCGCCCTCGAGCCTGAGGGTGAACCTGTAGTCGCGTGCCTCGAGGTCGTACCAGAGCTTCGCGACCCTGTGCCCGTCTATGATGACCTCCTCCGCCCGGTCCTCCCCGGAGGTCTTGTTGAGGAGGACGACCTCGGGGACCAGCTGCTGGACGCCGAAGTGCCTCAGGAAGAGGTACCTCAGCCTGCGCTTCGACCCTTCGAGCGCGATCCTTACCTCGCCGGGCGGGAGGAGCTCCACCTGCCTCGTCCCGCCGCCGCACTTGCCGCAGCTCCTCCCTATGACGGGGACGTTGCAGGCGTCGCACCAGAACAGCTCCGTCTGGACCTCGTGGCCGTGCTGCATGACGGGCCGTGCTATGACGGAGGCCTGTAATTAAGCTGTGCGCCCGCGCGCGGGCGGAACGTATAACTATCGCTTAGCGGCCATCGGGTTGCATGTCCTGGGGCAGTGACCCGGAGCGCGAGGTCGTCGGGCCGAGCTACACCTACAGCTATTCGGTGTCGCCCTACGGTCCGGCCGCCCCGAGGAGGCAGGGCTTCTTCGGGAGGACCGAGGTCATCCACATAGCCATCGCCGTCGCCGTCCTCACCGCGGCCTTCACCTTGATCATGTGGGACGGCTCCTCGGACACCCTGCTCTGGTCACTTGCCGTCGCCGCCCCGACGGTCGTCCTGGGCTTCTTCCTGCACGAGATGGCCCACAAGTACATGGCGAGGAGGTACGGGTGCTGGGCCGAGTTCAGGGCCTACAACATGGGGCTCTTCCTGGCGCTGGCCATGTCGTTCTTCGGCTTCCTATTCGCGGCGCCTGGGGCCGTGTACATCGCGGGGAGCATAACCAGGGAGCAGAACGGGAGGATCAGCCTCGCGGGGCCCGCGACCAACCTCGTCATCGCCATGGCCTGCCTGCCCTTCGCCTTCAGCGACGCCCTCCCCTCGGCGGCGGAGGACATGGCCTTCAGCCTGTTGTTCTTCAACTCGTTCCTGGCCGTGTTCAACCTGGTGCCGGTGGCCCCGCTGGACGGTTCGAAGGTGTGGGCGTGGAACAAGCCGGTCTACGTGGCATCCATGGCCATGGCCGTCTCACTGCTCGTCCTTGCATGGCTCTGAGCCGGGGCACGCGGGGGCGCACTTCTCGTCCAGGAACGCGGGGTACCTCAGCTCGTAGATGATGCTGCCCTCCCAGTCGAAGATCTTCCCGGGGTTCATGATGTTCTTCGGGTCGAGCGCCTTCTTGATCGCCTTCATGGCGCCTATCGAGTCGGCGCGCTCCTTCTTCATGTACGGGGCCTTGGTGATCGACACGCCGTGCTCGCCCGTGACGGTCCCGCCGAGCTCCAGGACCTTGTCGTAGATCTCGCCGACCGCCTGCTCCCCGGCCTTCCAGCTCTCCTTGGAGTAGGGCTCCACGAGCATCTTGGTGTGCAGGTTGCCGTCGGCCGAGTGGCCGTAGGTTCCCACGATGACGCCGTGCTTCTTGGCGATGCCCTGGAAGGCGACGACCGCCTCGGGGATCTTGGATATGGGGACGGACATGTCGTCCGCGAGCGCGACGGACACGAACTTCTCGCCGTACCTGCTCAGCGAGGGCATGATGGCCTTCCTCGCGAAGGTCCACTCGTCTATCCTCTTCTTGTCCCTTGACTTCTCGGTCGAGACGGCGCCGCTCTGCCGGCAGATCTCCTCGACCGTGGCCATCTCCTCCTCCACCGCGAGCGGGTGCCCGTCCACCTCGATCATGCAGAGGGCCTCGCAGTCGGGCAGGCCGATGCCCATGCACTTGTTGACGGCCTTGATGCAGACGGAGTCCATGAGCTCTATCGCCGAGGGCAGGAGCGGCTTCGCGATGATGTTGGAGACGCACTGCCCGGCGTCCTTCAGCGAGTCGAACGCGGCGACCGTCATGCCCGACGCCTTCGGCTTCACGGTGTACCTCATGGTGATCTCGGTGATGACCCCGAGGGTGCCCTCGCTGCCGACCATGAGCCGGTCGAGCTGGTACCCCGAGGAGTTCTTGAGCGTCCGGGTCCCGGTGTGGATGATCTCGCCGGTGGGCAGGACGACCTCTAGGCCCAGCACGTAGTCCCTGGTGGCGCCGTACTTGATGGCCCTCATCCCGGAGGCGTTCGTGGCGACCATGCCGCCAATGGTGCAGGCCTCGCCGCTGCCCGGGGTGGCGGGGAACCAGAATCCCCTCTTGCCCAGCTCCGCGTTGAGCTTGTCGTATATGACGCCCGGCTCCACGACGCAGTACAGGTCCTCGACGCTGATCTTCCTGATCCTGTTCATGTGGGTCATGTCGAGTATGATGCCGCCCTTGACGGGGACGGTGTGGCCGCACATCGCCGTTCCCGCGCCCCTCGGTATGATGGGGGTCTTGGTCCGGTTGGCGAGCTTGACTATCTCGGAGACCTCCAGTGCGCTCGCGGGCTTGACGACTGCGTCGGGGGTCACGTGGTGTATGGAGGCGTCGAAGCCGTAGACGTAGAGGTCCGCCGCCTTGGTGGACATGCGCTCCTTCCCCACGATCTTCTCCAGCTCCTCTACGACCATCCGCCTCATGTGGACCGGATGGTCAAGCGTCCCGCCCGGATAAAATCATTGTCACAGACCAGGGCGGTGCCCTCCTCGGGCGCGGGTCAGGAAACGATAAGTACGTCTTGACGGATGCTTCGCCCGGTACAATGCTGAAGCTGATAATCTTCGGCCCGCCGAGCGCGGGCAAGGGCACCCAGGCCCAGAGGCTCTCGAAGGAGTACGGTCTGCCGCAGGTCTCCACCGGGGACCTGCTCAGGGAGGCCGTGGCGAAGAAGACCCCCCTCGGAGTGAAGATCAAGTCCTACCTGGACACGGGCAAGCTCGGCCCGGACGACCTCATAGTGCAGCTCATCAAGGAGCGCGTGTCGAAGCCGGACTGCGCGAAGGGCTACCTCCTGGACGGCTTCCCCAGGACCATGGGGCAGGCCAAGGAGCTCGACAAGATGACGGACATCGACCTCGTCCTGAACATAGTGGTGGACCACGAGTCCCTGGTCGAGCGCGCCGTGGGCCGCAGGATATGCATGAAGTGCAACTCGGTCTACAACGTCGCGTCCAACCCCCCGAAGAGGGCGGGCGTCTGCGACAAGTGCGGCTCGGAGCTCATCCAGAGGGACGACGACAAGGAGGCGACCGTCCGGAACAGGCTCAAGGTCTACCAGGAGCAGACCGCCCCGCTCATAGAGCACTTCAGGAGGAAGGGCAACATCGTCGACATCGACGGGTCGAAGGGCATCGACGGCGTCTACTCGCAGATGACGGCCGCGATAAGGAAGCTCGGCAGGTGACCCAGGCCCGCGGGCCCGGGCGCCGTGCTTTCTAACTTCTTATATACAGGGAGCGGAATAGCGCCACTTACAGCGAAGCCCCGTAGTGTAGTGGTCAATCATGCGGGACTCTGGATTGCACATCCTGCAAGGAGAGATCCTGCGACGGAGGTTCGAATCCTCCCGGGGCTACCTCACCTCTTACCGTGCGAGCCCCGGTACTCGTTCGCCCTGAAGAAGTCGAGCATCTCCGGGTCCCTCTCGAGCGTCTCCTTCCACCACGCGGCCCTTATCTTGGGGTTGAGCTTCGAGGCCGCGGCGACGTACTGCTTGAACCTGTCCTGCGCCGTGTCGACCACTCCGAAGTCGTCCAGGCGCGTCATCCCATCCCTGTCCTTCATGACGCTCCCGTGTCAGTAATGCGTTCGGTGATTTAGAAACCTTGCCTGTCGAGTTCGGCGTTGACCAACGCGTCGACGAGCTGGATCCGCTCGTCCTCCCTCGGGAGGTTCACCAGCCTGAAGCTCCGGAACCCGGCCGCCTCGGCCCTGACCCTGTCCACGAGCGGCCTGAGGTGCTCCTTCCTCACCTGGTAGACCCCGTTCACCTGCCGCACCATGAGCTCGCTGTCCGAGTGGAACCTCACGTCCCCGCTTGTGATGGCCTTGGCCCGCTGGATCGCCCATATCAGGGCCTCATACTCCGCCTCGTTGTTGGTCCGCCTGCCCAAGGCCTTCGCACCCTTCTCGACCAGCCTGCCGTCCGGGCCGAAGATCGCGAACCCCGCCCCCGCGGGCCCAGGGTTCCCCCTCGCCGCCCCATCGGTGTACACTAGAAGTTCCGCGCGCGCCGGCAGAGCCCATCACCCGCTGTTCGGCGAGCGTATGGCTGGGGCGTACTAAGAACCTGCGTCCGCTCCCCCCGACCATAAATAGAAATACGCACGGCCGTTTCATTCCGTCGGGGGAGCAGGGCAGTGGGAAGAGCGGCCACGCCGATGATGGAGCAGTACTTCCGGATCAAGGAGCAGCACAGGGACTGCCTCCTCTTCTTCCGCCTCGGAGACTTCTACGAGATGTTCGGCGAGGACGCCGTCGTCGGCTCCAAGGAGCTGGAGATCACCCTCACCTCCAGGGACAAGGGGAAGAAGGAGAGGATCCCGCTCTGCGGCGTCCCGTGGCACGCGCTGGACTCCTACCTCCCCAAGCTCCTGAGCAAGGGCTACAAGGTCGCCATATGCGAGCAGATGCAGGACCCGAGGTACGCGAAGGGCATAGTCGACCGGGACGTCGTCAGGATAGTGACGCCGGGCACGGTCATCGAGGGCGCGGTCCTCGACAGCAGGTCGAACAACTACCTGATGTCCATCGCACGCTCCGGGGACAGGTTCGGCCTGGCCTTCGCGGACATATCCACGGGGGAGTTCCTCACCACGGAGATAGGGCCCGACCAGCCCGGGTCCAGGGTCCTGACCGAGTTCGCCCAGAGGTCCCCGAAGGAGGTCCTGCACGCCGAGGGCCTGAGCGGCGACGGCCTGTTGGACGAGATGTCCGCGGCCGGCGCGGCGATGACCAGGCTCGACGACACGGCCTTCCTGGAGGAGGCCTCCGAGTCGCTGATCAAGCGCCACTTCGGCGTCAAGTCGCTGGAGGGGCTCGGCCTCGCGGACAAGCCCCTCGCGGTCTCCAGCGCTGGTGCCGTTCTCCGCTACCTCGAGTCCACGCAGAAGCGGAGCCTCGAGTTCCTCGGCCGTCCGCGCTACTATTCCACATCCGACAAGCTCGTCCTCGACCAGACCACCCTGAGGAACCTCGAGGTCCTTAGGAACGTGAGGGACGGGCGGCAGGAGGGGACCCTCGTCGAGGTCCTGGACCACACCCTCACGCCCATGGGCTCCCGCCTCCTGAAGTCGTGGCTCACCGAGCCGCTGATGGACGTCGACGCCATAGACCGCCGCCTGGACGCCGTCGGCGAGTTCGTCTCCGACACGCTCGCGAGGAACGACGTCGCCTCCTCGCTCAAGGGCGCGAGGGACCTCGAGCGCCTCATATCCAGGGTCATGTACGGCAGCGCGAACGCGAGGGACCTGCTCGCGGTGAAGGACTCCCTCGGCTCCGTCCCGGGGGTGAGGGAGGTGCTCTCCGCCGCGCGCTCTGAGCTCCTGAAGGAGCTCGCCTCGGGCATGAGGGACGTCGGCCACGTCGCGGACCTCATAGGCAGGGCCATCGCCCCGGACCCGCCCGTGGCGCTGAAGGAGGGAGGGCTCATCAGGGAGGGGTTCGACCCGGCCCTCGACTCGCTCCGCACCCAGGCCAGGGAGGGCAGGGAGTGGATCGCGTCGCTGGAGGAGAAGGAGAGGGAGAGGACGGGCATAAAGAACCTCAGGCTGGGGTTCAACAACGTCTTCGGCTACTACATCGAGGTCACCAAGGCGAACGCGAAGCGCGTCCCCCCGGACTACGAGAGGAAGCAGACCCTGACCACGGGCGAGAGGTACGTCACCCCCGAGCTGAAGGAGAAGGAGCAGTCGATACTCGCGTCGCAGGAGCGCTCCTGCGCGATGGAGTACGAGGCCTTCCTCAAGGTGAGGGACGAGGTCGCGCGGTCCGGGGCCGACATACGGGACACGGCCCGCGCCCTCGCCGCGGCGGACGTCCTCAGATCCTTCGCCGAGGCGGCTGTCATGTACGGCTACTCCAGGCCGAAGGTCGACGGGTCGGACACGATACTCCTGAAGGATTCGAGGCACCCGGTGGTCGAGCGGTTCCTCCGCGGTTCGTTCGTCCCCAACGACGTCCACCTGGACACGAACCTCAACAGGCTCATCATACTCACGGGCCCGAACATGGCCGGCAAGTCCACCTACCTCAGGCAGATCGCGCAGGTCGTGGTCATGGCGCAGACGGGCTCCTTCGTCCCCGCGTCGGAGGCGACCTTGGGCATCGTGGACCGCGTGTTCACCAGGGTCGGCGCCTTCGACGACCTCGCGCGGGGACAGTCGACGTTCATGGTCGAGATGACGGAGCTGGCCAACATCCTCAACAGCGCCACGAGGCGGAGCCTCATACTCCTCGACGAGGTCGGCAGGGGGACGAGCACCTTCGACGGCCTCGCGATCGCGTGGGCCGTGTCGGAGCACCTCTACGACCATGACAAGGTCGGGGCCAAGACCCTCTTCGCTACGCACTACCACCAGCTCACGGAGCTCGCCGACTCGCTGGAGGGCGTCAAGAACTTCTCCATGTCCGTGAAGGAGCAGGGCCCGGAGGTCGTGTTCCTGAGGAAGGTCGTCCCCGGCAAGGCGAACAAGAGCTACGGGATACAGGTCGCGAGGCTCGCGGGGGTCCCCAACGAGGTGATAGGCCGCGCGGAGCAGGTCCTCAGCAGGATCGAGGAGGAGAACGTCCTCGAGGTGAAGGCGGGCAGGAAGGCGCACAGCCAGTCCCTGCTGGTTCCGCCGAGGGAGGAGGTGCCGCCGTCGGTGCTGGAGGAGCTCAGGTCGGTCGACCTGGGCTCGATGACGCCCATGGAGGCGTACGTCACGCTCAACGCGCTCAAGAAGAAGGCGGGTGGAAGGTCTGGGAAGGATAAGGGTACTCGATGACATCACCGTGAACAAGATCGCGGCGGGCGAGGTGGTGGAGAGGCCCGCGTCGATAGTCAAGGAGCTCGTGGAGAACTCACTTGACGCGGGCGCGGACTCGGTGCACGTGTCGGTCGTCGACGGGGGCAGGAGGTCGGTATCCGTCCGCGACGACGGGTGCGGGATGTCGGCCGAGGACGCGGTCACGGCCTTCGCCAGGCACGCGACGAGCAAGATCTCCTCGGTCGAGGACCTCAGGGCCCTGAGCTCATACGGCTTCCGGGGCGAGGCTCTGGCGTCCATCGCCGCGGTGTCGAAGGTCGTGCTCAGGACGAGGGAGCACGGCAGCGGCGAGGGCACCGAGGTCGAGGTGTGGGGCGGCAGGGTCGTGGCCCAGCGCCCGGTCGGCTGCCCTCCCGGGACGGAGGTCGTCGTGGAGGACCTCTTCTACAACGTGCCCGCGCGCAGGAAGTCCGTTCGGTCGAGGGCGACGGAGCTCGCCCACTGCAGGGACGTCGTCGTCGACTTCCTCCTCTGCCGTCCCGGGATGTCGTTCTCCTTCTCTTCCGACGACGAGCTGGAGCTCGTCCACTCGTCCGCAGAGGACATCGGAGGCTCCCTCTCCGCCGCCTTCGGGGACGCCGTGGCCGCGGGGATGGTCCGCGGCGAGGCCGACGGGGACGGCGTCCGGGTCGAGGCGTTCCTCGGGAGGCTGGAGCACACCCGCTCGTCCCCCGTCGACCTCCGCCTGTTCGTGAACGACCGGCCGGTGAGGAGCCCGAGGGCGGTGTCCGCCGTGGTCAAGGGCTACGGCTCGAGGCTCATGAAGGACAGGTACCCTGTGGGCCTCGTCAGGGTGTTCGTCGACCCAGCCGCCGTGGATGTGAACGTGCACCCGACGAAGAGGGAGGTGCGCTTCGACGACGAGCACCTCGTCCTGGACGCGGTCGGGAGGTGCGTGGAGTCGGCGCTGAAGGGGCCGGACCTCACATACAGGTACGACCTCACCAAGTTCTCCCGGTCCTTCGAGCCGGAGGCGCCGGAAGCGGCCGCCGGCCACGTGGCCCGGGTGCAGTCCGTGCTGGAGGTCAAGGAGGACGAGGCCGGGGGCGAGAAGCCCCTGGTCGTGCCCCTCGCGCAGATCATGGACACGTACATACTCGCCGAGTCGCGGGGCAACCTGCTGCTCATCGACCAGCACGCTGCCTCCGAGCGCGTGGTCTACGAGGGCGTCCTCCAGGCGATGCGGTCGGGGAGGGAGATATCCCAGCGCCTCCTGACCCCGCTGGTGCTCAGACTCACCCCCTCCGAGGCGAAGGCCCTGGAGGAGAACAGGGAGCTCGTAGGGAGGGCGGGCTTCTCGGTGGAGCCGTTCGGCGGCGGCTCGTACGCTGTGAGGTCTATCCCGACCGTGCTCGGCGTCGCCCAGGGTGAGGGCGCGCTCAGGAACATACTCGGGGAGCTGGCCCAGATGCCGTCGCACAGGAGGCTGGGCCTCGACATCATATGGAGGGTCGCGTGCCACACAGCGATCAGGGCCGGCCAGACCCTCTCCAGCGGGCAGATGCGCCAGCTCGTCGCGGACCTGATGAGGACGGAGAGCCCCTACACGTGCGAGCACGGAAGGCCGACCGTGATAGTGCTCTCCCCCGCGGACCTCGAGAAGCTCTTCAAGAGGCGCCTGTGAGCCGCGCCGTCCTCAGAAGATGAGGGAGCCGTCCTTGCGCACTATGCCGTGGCGCCTGCATATCCCGCCGACCTTCCCGGCCGCCTCCGGCTCCAGGGGCTCCGGCCTGTGCTTCGACAGGATCTCCTTCACCCTGGCCTTCGCGTACCCGACCATCTCGTCCCTCGTCGGGTCAGGCTGCCCCATGGGGTGGTAGGCCGTGACCTGCGGGACCAGGAGGTCCTTCCTCATGTGCCTCAGGGTGTGGGGGTCCGAGAGGAACGTCCCTCCCGGTCCCTGCCTCCTGATGGCGTCGAGCCCGAGCCTCTCCTCGTCGACCGCGACGCCCTGCCTCAGCCTCTTGAGCCACCGCCACGCCTCGCAGTCCATCACGAGCTTCTCCGCCGACATCATGGCCGCCCGGTCGAGGCCCCCTAGGCCCACGACCAGGTCCGACCCCGCGAGGGCGGCGGCCATCGCGGTCATCGCCGTCTGGTAGCCCGACTCGGCGTGCAGCGAGCGTGAGGCGTTCGAAGGCCCGCCCGCGCAGGAGGGCAGGCCATAGTGGTGGGCCATCTCCGTCGCGGCGCTGTCCATGAGGATGCCCTCGGGAGTCCCGCACAGGAACACCCCGGACCGGAGGTCCGTGACGCCGGAGAACGAGGAGTAGATGCACGGGGCCCCGGGGCTGGCGGCCTGGGACATCGTGATGCCGCACAGGTTCTCCGCGGCGATGATGGCCAGTGTGCCCGCGACGGTGACGGGGGACACCGACCCGGCGATGCCCATCGAGAGGTGGACCACGGGGATGCCGGCCCTCGCGAGCTCGACGAGCCCCTCCGCCTCCCCCCTGTCGTACCTGAGCGGGGAGATGGGCGTGCACACGTCGGAGAAGATCGGCCTCCTCCTCAACTCCTCCGCGGACCCGAGGACCGCGGAGCACACCTCGACCTGGAACCTCGCCTCCTCCGCGGAGGCGGCCCCGTGCTGGACGTGCTTCGATGTGTTGGCCAGGGTGGCCACGAACTCGAAGTATGATGATCTGTCAGATGGCATGTCGGTCGCCACGACCGGGGGCCACACGAAGTCCACCTCGGGCAGCGCGTCCGCGACGACCACGAGGTCCACCAGGTCCTTCAGCGTCGAAGCCCTCTTGACGCCCCTGTCGAGGTCGAGCACCGCGGGCGGCTCCCCGTCCGTCGAGATGAGCTGCACGCCATCCTCGGGCACCGTGTGGTCCTTCCCGCCGCGGGAGCAGATGCGGACCTTCTTCGGGGCGGTCCTGAGCGCCTCGTCGACGACGCGCTCGTCCAGCCACGCCCTCATGGCGCCCTCGTCGACCCGTGCGCCGGCCCGGGCGAGCAGCCCGAGGGCGGTCGGGCTCTCGACGATGACGCCCGTCTCGCCCAGGATCCGGAGCGCCGCCTGGTGAAGTTCCTCCCTGTCGTCCCTGGACAGCACGCTCATGCTCGCCTTGGCCATGCTAGCTCCTCCGCGGTGGATCGGGCCCGTCCCGTCCCCACCGGGCAGGCCCGAGTACCCTGAGGCCCACCGGCTAGATTAACGCTGCGCCCCCCTGCCCTCCTGCGAAAACTATTACTCCGCATAATGTGTCAACCGCCCGTCGGAAGGTGCCCCAATGGGACTCAACATGGCTATCACCGAGCTGGAGACCGAGAAGGCGCTGTGCAGGACCAAGAAGATGACGCTGGCCAAGGTCTACGTCGACGACCCGTCGAAGTGGGCGGGGCTGGTCGAGGTGGACAGGGTCGTGGACCTGAAGAAGGCCGCGGCGAAGCTGGGCAAGGAGAAGGTCGACGCCATCCTGAAGAAGGGAAGGCTGGCCCCGGAGGGCGACGAGCTGTACCTCGAGAAGGTCAAGGACCCCGAGGACCAGAAGGCCCTCGCGCCGCTCGCGGCGGAGGTCAGGACCAACTGGATCGTCCTCGAGAAGGTGCCCGCGGAGAGGAGGAAGGAGGTCATCGCGGCCGCGAACAGGCCCAACTCCGTCACGGAGTGGGACCTCGTCGAGTTCGACGACATGTACGCGACCTGCGCCAAGTGCGGCCTCTCGTGGGACAACAAGAAGGGGTGCGTGGGCAACTTCGGCCCGTCGGCGTCCCCGGTCCCCGACCTCGCGAAGAAGTACGGCCTCCCCCTGCTCGCCAAGGTCGCGGAGCTCGGCGAGAAGAAGGCCGTCCTCACCCCCAAGGACGCCGAGGAGCTCCTCAGGGAGGTCAAGGTCATCAGGGAGAGGTCCCCGGCCGAGGGCAAGATGACCGTGCGCCGGATCGAGGGGACGCTCAACAGGCTCGAGGCGATGGCCAACTGCTCCAAGGAGTTCGGCGTGGGCTTCTACTTCTTCTGAGCGATTGGTGGGCCGATGCTTTCCGAGGGGGACGCCGGGGCGGAGAGGGCGAGGGTCGTCCTGGTCAAGGGGCCCGAGGGCGCCCTCTCCGTCGAGCTCATGCCCCTGAGGGAGGGCGCGACCCGGGGGTTCCTAAAGCACTCCCCGAGGGGCCTGCGCCTCTCGCCGGACGGCTCCCGGAGGCTGAGCGCGGAGCTCGCGGAGGGCGTCAGGGGCAGGCTCCTGGTCACGGACGCGAGGAAGAGGCTGCTCGCGCGCTCCCTCGAGCCGCACGGGTGGTCGGTCTCCAGGGCGGTGGCGCCCCGCGTGGACAAGGAGTGCAGCCTGTGCACGACGTACGACATCCCCCTCGAGGAGAGCCTCCAGGACGACCGCGGCGAGAAGCCGGACATCAGCAACACGTCGCACATGGTGGGGGTGAGCATGGACCTGGGCGACAGGTGCGCCTTCGGGTTCTACACGGACGACGGCGAGACCGCGAGGGTGGTGTCCGAGGGGCCCAGGAAGCAGGGCATGCTGGTCGCCCAGTCGTCCGAGGACATGGCGGACGCGGCGGACTGCCTCGTCAGGTTCCTGGCGGCCGCGAGGAAGAAGTGGGCCGTCTTCTCGGTCGACATGGGCAGGTTCGTGAGGCGCTACGAGCCCATGGTCATGCACAGGATGGTCCTCGAAGGGCCCAGGGGGTACGACCACTCCGTCAGGCCCGTGTCCAAGGAGGGCAGGAGGCCCCTGCTCCGTATGTTCTCCGAGTACTACGACGAGGGCGCCTTCCAGGCCTCCATGAGGCTGAGGGCGATGCTCGCCGACCGCTCCTTCTCCGTATTCTCGGCGGAGGGCGGCTTCGTCGTCACGAGGCTCGAGGGCGAGTCGGGCCTCATATACGACATATACGTCACCCCCGCCCGCCAGGGCGAGGGCCTCGGCGGCGAGCTCATGAGGTGCGGCCTGTCCAACCTCGCGGGGCGCGCGTCGAGCGTGTACCTGCATACTAGCTACCCGAGGGCGAAGGCCCTGTACGAGAAGTTCGGGTTCAGGTCCGTGTACTCGCAGCTCGCGGTGAGGCTCGACGAGTCGTCGTTCCTGCCCCCCTCAAGTTAGTTATATCACGAGAGTGATAGGCTCGGCGCACACCCGGCTCAGCGCCGGAACCAGGGGGGTACCAGCACGATTCCCAGGGAGAAGATACTCGGCGCCCTCGAGGGGTACGACCTCTCGAAGGCCAAGATCGGCATGGTGGCGTCGCACTCCGCGCTCGACGTCTGCGACGGGGCGGTCGAGGAGGGCTTCAGGACCCTCGGGATATGCCAGGAGGGACGCGAGAGGACCTACGCCAGGTACTTCAGGTGCCAGCGGGACGCGAGGGGGAAGGCCATCAGGGGCGTCGTGGACGAGTGCTGGACGCTGAAGAAGTTCAAGGAGCTGATGACGCCCGAGTACCAGGCCCGGCTGAGGAGGGAGAACGTCCTCTTCGTGCCCAACCGGTCCTTCACCTCCTATGTCCCGCTCAAGGAGATCGAGGAGGACTTCGCCGTCCCGCTGGTCGGGACCAGGGGGCTCCTCAGGAGCGAGGAGCGCGGGGAGGACCGCGACTACTACTGGCTCCTCGAGAAGGCGGGCCTGCCGTTCCCGAAGAGGGTCGAGGACCCCAAGGACATAGACCGGCTCGTGATAGTCAAGCTCCACCACAAGATCAAGAAGCTCGAACGGGGCTTCTTCACCGCCGCCTCGTTCCAGGAGTACAGGGAGAAGTCGCGGCAGCTGATATTCAACAACGTCATAACCGAGGAGGACCTCAAGGAGGCGAGGATAGAGGAGTACGTCATCGGCCCGGTCTTCAACCTCGACTTCTTCTACTCCCCGTTGGAGTCGAAGATGGAGCGGATAGAGCTCATAGGGGTGGACTGGAGGTTCGAGACCTCCCTCGACGGGCACGTCCGCCTCCCCGCGCCGCAGCAGATGACCCTCCATGGGGCGCAGGCGACCCCGGAGTACACCGTGTGCGGGCACAACTCCGCCACCATGAGGGAGTCCCTGATCGAGGGGGCCTTCGACCTGGCGGAGAAGTACGTGAAGGCGACGCAGGAGCACTACGCCCCGGGGATCATAGGGCCCTTCTGCCTGCAGACCTGCGTCGACAAGGACCTCAGGTTCCACATATACGACGTCGCCCCGAGGGTCGGAGGGGGAACCAACGTGCACATGTGGGTCGGCCACCCCTACGGGAACACGACTTGGCGCACCAACATGAGCACGGGCAGGCGCTTGGCGGCCGAGGTCCGCCGGGCGGTGGAGACGGACCAGGTCGACAGGATAGTCACTTAGGCGCCGAAGGCCTGGCAGGGCCTGCTGGCCGGGCCCCGGAAGGGGCCCGGGGAATCCCTAAAGCTTATAAAGGGGCAATCTATTCGCCGGAGTACCTTTCTCAAAGAGGGGGTCCGTTGCTTTCGGTTCCCAGGAGAGGGAGGGGACATTGGATGAAGACAGGCGCAATGAGTAAGCTATCAGCCGCCCTCATCGTACTGGTGATGGCGTTGTCCGCCATGGTGGCGCTCCCGACTATGAGCGTCAACGCAGCGGACGGGACGAACGACATAAGCCTACTGGTTCTGGACGCATCGAACGGTGCAACCGTCGAGACCGCGACTGTCACCCTCATCAACCTGTACACCGGGGAGGTAATCGACGCCCCATACTCATCCGGGATGTACGTCGCATCCGAGCCCCAGCCCGGGGTATACAGGGTTGAGGTGACGGACGACGACTACTACGACAAGATCGACGCCGTGCCACAGGGCATATCCTTCAGCGGGCTCGCCCCCTACGCGGGCGACCCGATAGACCTGGACCCGCTGCCGCCCAAGGTGTACACGTGGAACGTCACCGTCGAGAACTCGCTCGGGCAGCCCCTCTCGGGCGCCACCGTCGGCTTCTACGACGACAGCAGCCGCGAGGCGGTCTCGAAGGCGGTCACGAACTCCGAGGGCTGGGCCCTCGTGGACATGTTCAGCGTGCCCGCGCTCACCGACATCTACCTGTTCGCCAGCAAGGACAACTACGAGACGTACGTGGACCCGGTCACGGTGGTCGCGGACGCGACCCCGACCGTGGCCCTCTCGTCCGCCAAGATCGTCAGGGGCCTCGTCAAGGACGCCGACGGGTACCTCGCGACCAACACCGTGGCATACCTCGTCAACGACGACACGACGGTCCCGTGGGTCAAGAGGGTCCTGAGGAGCGACCTCGGCGGCGGCTCGTACGTGCTGTACGGGTACGAGGGCGAGTTCACCCTGTCCGTGGACGCGGACGGCCTCAAGGCCGAGTTCAGGGACATATCGATCACGCCATCCACGACCTACCAGTTCGTCGACCTGACCCTGGAGGCGCAGACCCAGAGGACCGAGTCCGTCGCGATCGACTACGGCGCGGACATGAACTCGTTCGGGTTCACCTCCGAGACCGTCTGGTCCTTCGACGACAAGGTCCCGGGGATGCCCTACGCCGACGCGGGCAGCCTCAGGATGCAGATCGACCTCAACTCCGCGACGTGCGACGGCACGGTCGACGCGGTCGAGGCGGGCCTCTTCGAGGCGACCCTCGCCGACTACGGCCCGGAGTACGTCTCGAGCGCAAGGCTCCTGACGGTCAACGACACCGTCTACTCGTGCTCCGGCTCGTTCGGCCTGTTCACCCTCGGCTCCGTCGAGGGCGCGGTCTCGCTCGAGACGGGCGTGCAGTTCGACTACACGGCGGCATACTCGTCGGTCGACGCCATAGACGTGGGCGCGCCCGAGTACTCCGCCGACGCGTTCGTCAAGTACGACGACCCGTCCGTGGACTACGTGTTCGCGGTCGCCCTGCCCGCCTCGTACGAGATGGTCGCCAACTCGACCGGGGGCGCCGACAGCCACGTGAACTCGACCGGCTTCACCACCGTGACGCTGGACCCGCAGGAGTACGTGGGCGGCCCAGAGCACGTCTCGATGACCATCGAGGCCTCCGAGGGCCCGTCCGCGGGCGCGGGGGTCGTCGAGTCCGAGCACGTGTACGCGGTCACCAACGAGACGGGGGTCGTCCTGAGCTACATCGTCGCCGTCAACGAGGAGGTCAACTTCACCGCCGTCGACTCCATGGACCCGAACGGCAACCCGCTCCAGTTCACATGGGACTTCGGGGACGGGACGCCGGACGTGACGACCTTCAACGTGACCTGCCCGCACACCTACCTGTCCGCCTCCGCTGCGAGGACGGTCAACCTGACCGTCACCGACATGGGCGGCCTCGTCAACTGGACCGAGATAGAGGTCATGTGCGACGTCAGGGGCCCGGTGCCCGTCATAACGGTCAAGGAGCTGACGGTCAACGCCACCTCGGGCATGCTCGAGGTCGACCAGGGCGAGCTCGTCTGGTTCAACGCGAGCGGGTCGAGCGACGACGCGGTCAGCGCGGACGACAGCCTCGGCACCATACAGTTCTTCGAGTTCCTCTACGGCGAGGGCAACAGCTCCGGCCGCGTCTACACCACGGAGGACCAGCAGAACGTCTCCTACTCCTGGGAGGACGCGGGCGAGTACACCCTCACCCTGAACGTGACCGACGCGGTCGGCCACTGGAAGAACACGACCCTGGTGGTCAAGGTCAACGACACGGAGGCGCCCTCCGCCTCGTTCATCGTAAAGAACGAGACCTGGGGCACGAGCCTCGTCGAGGGCATGGCCCTGGTGTTCGACGCCAACGCGACGAAGGACAACCTGGACAACAAGTCCGCCATGTACTTCTCGTGGTACTTCAACGACGACAAGGGCGAGGACTCCTGGCTCAACGGCACCGGCCTGTGGAACGTGACGCACGTCTTCGACACCGCCGACAGCTACGCCGTCAGGGTCAACGTGACCGACACCGAGGGCAACTGGAACGGCTACACCAAGACGGTGACGGTCGTCTCCGGCCCGAGGCCCAACCTGATCATCGACGACGTGTACTTCGACCCCGAGGAGTTCACCGAGGGAGCGACCGGCCTGATCAAGGTCAACCTGACCAACAAGGGGACCGCCGCGGCCACCGAGGTCGTCCTCAAGTTCTACATCGAGAACGCCGACGGCACCGAGGACCTCCTCGGGACCTGGACGGTCGTGCTGAACGGGACGACAGGGGCCGAGACCACCAGCGTCGCCAAGGGCGGCACCGCGAGGGTCGAGTTCCCGTACAAGTTCAGCAGCCCCGGCACCTACACGGTCAGGGTCAACGTGACCTGCGCCGACCAGCTCGTGGTCGACGAGGACGTCGGGAGCGTGACGGTGAAGGAGGCGGGCTGGAAGAAGATCGCCCTCTGGGGCGGCGTCCTCGGGGTAATGGTCCTCGTGCCGCTGCTGATCTACGTGCGCGGCAGGTGGTCCAAGCGCGAGAGGAAGGGCCCGAGGCGCGAGAAGCCCGAGAAGCAGGAGAAGGCCGACAGGAAGGCCGAGAAGGCGGAGAGGGCCGAGAGGTTCGAGAAGCCCGAGAAGGACGAGGACCTCTGAGCCCCCCTAGACCTGCCAAACCTCTTAACGCCCCTTTTCATTCTCTCATGCGCTAGCATGGGCGACGTTTGGCGCCTCCTTGACAGCGGCACCGTGCCGCCTGCCGTGTCGGCAGCGTTGGACGAGGCGGTGCTGGAGGCCCATTCCAGGGGCTCCGTGCCCGACACCCTCCACTTCTACGTCCGGTCGTCGCCGACCGTGTCGGTGGGGTACTTCCAGGGGGTGGGAGAGAGCGTGGACCTGGAAGCGTGCGGGCGGCACGGGGTGCACGTCGTGCGCCGCGGCTCGGGCGGGAGCACGATATACACCGACCCTGGGCAGCTGATCTACGGCCTGGTCGTGCGCTCCGACGAGCTGCCGCCAACGCCCGATGCCTCCTTCGCCCTCGTGTGCGGCGCCGTGGCGAGGGCCGTGTCCTCGTTCGGCGTCGAGGCGAGGCACAGGCCCGTGAACGACGTCGAGGTGGGCGGGAGGAAGGTCTCGGGCAGCGCGCAGCTGAGGCGCCGCGGCTCGGTCCTGCAGCACGGCACGATCATCCTGGACACCGACCTCGCGGCGATGGACGCGGTACTCAGGGGCGGCGGTCGGAGGCCGTCGGAGAGGGTCGCCACGCTCGCATCCCTCCTCGGGCGCGCGCCCGACATGGAAGAGATGAAGCGGAGGGTGAGGAACGAGGTGGGCCGGGCCTTCGGGGCGGCCATCGAGGAGGGCTGCCTCACGGACGCGGAGAGGGCGGACGTGGAGCGCCTGGTGGCGGAGCGGTACTCGAGGGACGAGTGGAACCTGAGGCTGTAGGCCTACATCTCCTCCGGCGCTTCCATCCCCAGGCACGAGAGGGCGTTCCTGAGGGCCCACATGCTCGCCTCGACCAGGGCCAGGCGCGCGGCGAGGGCGTCCCCCTCGGCCTTCAGCACCGGCACGTACCTGTAGAACTGGTTGAACTGGGCGGCGAGGTCCTGGGCGTACGCCGCCAGGGTGTGCGCGCGCCTGTTCTCGGCGCACTCATCGACCACGGACGGGAAGCCGGCGATGAGCTTCGCAAGGGCCTTCTCGTGGTCCGTCGCGAGCCTCCGCGCGTCGAACCCGCCCGTGCGCGCACCCGCCTTCTTCAGTATCGAGCACGCCCGTGCGTGCGCGTACTGGACGAACGGGGCGCTCGCCCCCTCGAAGTTGAGGGCGTCCTCCCATTTGAAAACGATCTGCTTCTCGGCCTGGATCCTTATGATGTTGTACCTGAGGGCCCCGACGCCCACGACGCGCGCGATCTCCCTCATCCTCTCCTCGGACAGGTCGGTCCTGCGCTTCCTGACCTCGTCGTACGCCCGGTCCACGGCCTCGTCGATGAGGTCGTCGATGTAGACCACCCTCCCCTTGCGGGTGGACATCTTCCCCTCGGGCAGCGACACGAAGGCGTAGAAGACTATCTCGGGCTTCTTCTCCACGCCCATGATCGTCAGGGCGGCCGCGAGCTCCTGCATCCCCAGCTTCTGGTCCTCGCCGAGGACGTTGATCGCGACGTCCGTCCTGGTGAACTTGTCCATGTGGTACGCGAGGTCCCTGGTGGTGTAGAGCGATGTGCCGTCCGCCCTGGTGAAGACCCACTTGGTCTCCCTGCCGGTTATGCCGAAGCTCTCGAGCTCGAGGTGGAACGCCCCGTCGGCCTCCCTGCTGTGCTCCGATTCCTTCAGCCTCTCGATGATGCGGTCCACGGAGCCGTCCTGGACGAACCTGGACTCCCATGTGAAGCCGTCGTATGAGATGTTGATCCTGCCCATGCTCGCCACTATCGCTGCGAGCACCTTCTCGCAAGACTCCCTCGCGAGCCGGACCGTCTCCCCGTCCCCGTGCTCGAGCTTGAGGAGCATCTCGTCGACCTGGCCCACTAGTTCCGGGTCCTCCTCGAGGCGCCTGTTGGCCTGCTGGTAGTAGAGCACGTGCCTGAAGTGGTCCTCGTCCCTCTCCGGCTCCCGGTCCAGCTCGAGGTGCTTGACCCCCCAGGCCATCACGATCACCTGGCGGCCCACGTCGTTGACGTAGAACTCCGTCGTCACGTCGTAGCCGGCCATCCTGAGTATCCTCGCGATGGTGTCGCCGATGATCGGGTTCCTGGCCCTGCCCACGTGGAGCGGCCCGGTCGGGTTGGCGCTGGTATGCTCCAGGAGTATCTTGACGCCCTTCGGTTCGCCCGCCCCGAACCTGTCCTTGCGTGCGACGGCGTCCTCGAGCGAGGCCTGGGCGAGGTCCTCGAACCTCACATGGAAGTTGACGTAGCCGCCCTTGGCCTCTACGCGCTCGACCATGCCCTCGGGGACGATCCTGGCGGCGAGCTCCTGGGCTATGGCGTTCGGGGCCTTGCGCAGCTGCTTCGCCAGCGGGAAGCAGGGGAACGCGAGGTCGCCCATCCCCTCGGGGGGCCGGTCCAGGGCCGGCTCCGCCCGGACGCCGAGCTCGGCCAGCGCCCTGGAGAGGGTCTGGGAGGCCTGCGCCCTGAAGGTCTTGAACGGGTCCTGCGCCATGTCCTCAATTCACCCTGAAGCGTAGTATGCCTGCGATGCCGCCGAAGGCCTTCTTCAGCAGCTCGCCCTCCTCGGATTCACCTGATATGAATTCAACCTTCGTGTTGTTGTCTTCGGCGACCTTGTGGAGGTCCCCGACCAGGTCGTGGACCTGCTCTACGTCCATGATCGCCTGGCACTTGTCGCACTTGAACTCCTCGGTCGAGTCCTTGGCGGTCCCCTCCTTGGTGTAGCCGCACGAGGGGCACTTGAGGTCCAGCTTGACCTTCCTCATGTCCTCGGAGAGGAGGAGCTTGTCCACCGCCCCTATCATGAGGGCGTCCCTCACCTGCTCCTCTCCGTATATCGAGAGGCCGCCGTCGGGCTTCCTGATCTCCTCGAAGAGCCTCTGCATCAGGTCCTTCTCCCTCATTAGGTCGATGTCCCTGAGCGCCTCCCTGGCCTTCTCGACCAGCTCCCTGAGCCCGTACTCGTCCGTGTAGCCGACGTCGAAGGTGTCGATGATCAGCTTCTGGAGCTCGTAGTGGAGGTACTCGCTCTTCACGAAGTACTCCTTGGTCGGGCCCGGCCCACCCACGAGTATCCCCTTCAGGTTCTTCTGGAGGAAGGACTCGTTGACGAGGTCCGCCACCTTCTTGTAGAACTCGTGGGCTGCGATCTCTATGAGCCTCTCGAACCTGCGCGCCGACTGGCCGCCCCTGCCGTGCTTGCTGGGGACCAGGGACGGGATGTTCTTGACGGGCTCGATCCGCTTGCCGTGGAGCAGGCCGATGGTGGCCTCGCCCCGGTCGATGACGATGAGGCCGTAGGTGTCCTTGTGCTCGAGCATCTGCTCGATCGGCTCCGTGAAGAACCCGGAGTCGCATCGGTATATGAAGGTCTGGACCGGCTCCGGCGGCTCGAGCACGTACTGCACCATCTGCGTCTGGTCGGCGGAGGTGGACCTGTGGCCGACGAAGAAGACGAGGCCGTTGTCCGGCGGGACCCGAAGCCCCTTGAGCCTCGCGAGTATCGAGGATATCGCCGACTGCACGTTCTTCCTCGTGCTCGCCGACTTTATGTTCGAGGACTGCGAGTACTCGTTCCTGAGGTAAGCCGCGACATCCGATATCTGTCTCGCCGGCGGTATGTACAGAGATATGAGCTCCGTGCCCCTCCCGGAGATCTTCCGGACCTCCTCGAGGCTCCGGCGGAACTCGTACTTCTGGAGCTCTGTGAGATCGGTCATGGTGCAGTCCAGTCCGAAGCTTTTTGTACGGGTTAGAGCGTTCTTCGGTATAAAGGTTGACCACAATGGACGTAGTAGTTTTATCGCTGGGTGGGTCGGTCCTGGTGAAGGACGAGGACCCGTCCGCGTACCTGGAGGAGCTCGCGAAGATGCTCGTGGAGGTGTCGTCCGCGACGAAGGTCTACGTGGTCACAGGCGGCGGCAGGATCGCGCGGTTCTACATCAGGGCGGGGAGGGCGCTCGGCGCCACGGAGCAGTACCTCGACCTGATGGGGATAGACGCGACCCGCCTGAACGCGAGGCTCGTGATAGCGGCGCTGAAGGGCCTCGCGTGCCCCGAGCCCCCGAAGGACTACGACGAGGCGGTCCGCGCGGGCGCCTCCCACCAGATAGTGGTCATGGGCGGCGTGACACCCGGCGTGACGACGGACGCGGTCTCGGCCAGGCTCGCCGAGAGGGTGAGGGCGACCAGGCTGGTCAACGCCACCTCGGTGGACGGGGCGTACACCGCCGACCCGAAGAAGGACGTGTGCGCGAAGAGGATCCCACGGATGTCGCACGAGGAGCTGGTCAGGCTGGTCAGCGGGACGGCGAAGGGGGCCGGCCCCACGACCGTCTTCGACCCGGTCGGGGCGGAGGTCCTCGCCAGGACGCGGATCCCGCTGGTGATCGTCGACGGGCGCAGCATGAAGAACCTGGGACTGGCCCTTGAGGGCAGGGAGTGCGTCGGGACAGTCGTCGGCTGAACCGGTCACAGCGGCTCGAGGTCCTCGCTCCTGATCTCCTCTATGCCGAGGGACGAGAACCTCTCGCTGAGATCCCTGTGCTTCGGCTTGGGCATGCTCTTCTTGTGGAAGTAGACGAGATTCGCGCCGCCGCTCCTCTCGGACATCTGGACGATCATCTCGTCGGTGAGGGAGTCGAGCGCGTAGTTCGCGGCCATGTGGCCGATGGACGCCTTCCTGCCGAGGGCGATGTCCGTGAAACGGGGCGCGTAGTGGCCCCCGCCTACGCCGAGCACCTTCGGGTGCCCTTCGTCCTTGACGGACAGTATCGACGAGGCGATCGCCTCGGCCGCGTCCTCCCTACCCCAGAGCTCCTCGTAGCTCCCGATCTCGATGTAGAAGACAGGGGCACCGAGGACCGGCCCGTGGTGCGTCGTCTCGAACGACACGTTGAACCCCATCCCCTGCGCGTTGACGGCCAGGCTCCTCAGCGCGGAGGTCATGAGCCCCGGATTGGCCGGGCTCAGGGTCGATGGCCGGCCGCCGAAGTCCGCGGATGAGTAGTTGCCCACAGGGTGCACGGTCAGGGTCGGTATCCGCGACTCGGCCCTGTGCCTCGACGCGAAGATGACCACTTCCGGCCTCGTCCCTGAGGCCTTCTCGAACCTCTCGTCGATGAAGTCCTCGTCGAGGTGTATGCGGTCCACCTGGACCATCCGGAAGTCGCCGTGCGCCAGGACCGGGTGTGAGTCGAACGTCCCCGACTCCGTCCACGGTTCCTTCTCGAGGAGCCTCGCACGGATGTTCATGGAGGCGTTGTCCTCGGAGGAGGTGACTATCAGCTTCACGGACACCGAACCGTCGAGGGGGCTGTTAACCCTTTCACCTCCGCCCTGTCGGAAATGCCTTATACCCATACCCGTCTTGTCAGAGGCGATGCCAGGGCCCCTCACGACCACGACGATAGGCAGCCTCCCGAGGTACTCGGAGGACATCGGCGAGGCGCTCGGGAAGGCGGTCGAGTTCCAGAGAGCCATGGGCCTCGACCTGCTCACGGACGGCGAGCAGAGGACCGACATGATCACCTACTTCGCCGAGGCGTTCGAGGGCCTGCAGGTGAGGGGCGGATTCCCCGTCGTGACGGGGAGGATCGGCCTCAGGGGCGCCCCTGACGAGTTCACCAAGGTGAAGGACCTGGACCTCTTCAGGAGGAGGTTCCCGGACATCGCGCCGAAGGTCGCGATCACAGGCCCGACCACCCTGGGCATGACCTGCGCCTCGAGGAAGGTCGAGTCGCACTACAGGGGCCTCTCCGACTTCTCCCTCTACCAGGACAGCGCCGCGGCCCTCGCGCCCATCGCGAAGGCGCTCGTCGACCGGGGGGCGCACGTGCAGATAGACGAGCCCTTCCTCTCGCAGGGGTTCAAGGACCTCCCAGAGAGGGTCGCCCTGCTGGACGAGGTCGCGCGCGGGCTTCCGAGGGAGCGCGTGAGCGTGCACGTGTGCGGGTTCATAGGGCGGTTCGGCGTCGTCGGACACCTCCTGCGGCTCCGGGACGTCTCCACGCTCAGCTTCGCCTTCGCCGGGAGGCTCGAGGAGCCCAACATAGGGCATGTCGAGAGGCAGGCCTTCGAGCGGCACGGGAAGAGGCTCGGGGCGGGGTGCATATCCGTCACCCCGATGTCCGAGGCCGAGGTCCACACCCCGGAGCAGGTCCGCTCGAAGCTCGCGGACATTTCCGGCAGGGTGGGAAGGGAGAACGTCGCCTACGCTCACCCGGACTGTGGTTTGAGGGCAACCAAGAAGGAGCTCGTGCCCATAATCTTGAGGAACATGCGCGCCGGGGTCGACCTTCTCGGCTGAGCCCGGCAAGAGGCAGATCGCTTGAGTCAGAGTCTGTTGGACGAGGCAGCGGCCAGGAGGAACGTCAACTACCTGGCCGGGCTCGACTTCATCATAAGCCTGGGCTTCGGCCTCATAATGCCGATGTTCCCCCTGTACACGTCGCTCCTCGAGGGCGGGGACACGGACGTCGGCCTCGAGATCGGGATACTGTTCTCGTCGTTCGTGTTCACGAGGGCGGTGATGGCCACCCCGTTCGGCAACCTCTCCGACAGGCTGGGGAGGAAGAGGATCATCCTCGCGGGGAGCTTCCTGTACGCGTTCCTGGCGGTCCTGTTCACCGTGCCGGACAGCTGGCTCGGCCTGGTCTTCGTCCGGGGGCTGCAGGGGGTCGCGAGCGCGATGGTCTGGCCGGTGAGCGAGGCCCTCGTCATAGACTCGAGCCCCGTGAAGATGCGCGGCGCCTCGATAGGGAAGATAGTGATGGCCGCGAACCTGGGGATGGTCGTGGGGCCGTTCATAGGGGCGGCGCTGTTCTCCATGGCTCAGAACGTCCTCGGCCTGTCCCTGATGGACAGCTACAAGTTCCCCTTCTACTTCACGGCGCTCCTCTCCCTCGGGGGCGCCGTCCTCGTGTGGGCGAACGTCACCGACGCCATCGCGCCGTCCAGGGCGAAGTCGAAGATGAGCATCAGGAGCCTCCTCCACCCGGAGGGCATGGACAGGCAGGGCGCGAGGAACCTGAGGATACTCTACGCGAACGCCCTCATGGAGGGCTTCGCCTTCGCTAGCGTGGGCCCGCTCCTCGCGCTCTTCCTCGTCCTGGAGTACCCCGACCTCGCCCAGGACAGCATATCGACGATAATCGGCGTCGCTATGGGGGTCGGCGCCCTGGCGGCCTTCCCCTCGGGGAGGCTCTCGGACAAGGTCGGCCGGAAGAGCATATTCGTGGTATCGGGCTACATAGCGTTCGCGGGCGTGGTGCTCATCCCGTTCGCATGGACCCTCGCGATACTCATAGCCTTCATGGCCATGCGGTCCTTCGCCTGGCAGGTCTCCAGCCCCGCGCTGAGGGCGCTCCAGGCCGACACCGTCCCGGAGAACGTGCGCGGGCGGCTGATAGGCACCCTCGAGTCGATGTCCAACCTCGGCTCGATGATAGGCGCGCCACTGGGCGGCGTGATGCTCGACCACTTCTACGACGTGGACTTGGGCCTCGGGCACGTGCTCGACGGCTCGGCCATACCGTTCATCCTGGCCGGAGGGATAGGCATGTTCACGATCTCGCTGGTGATGGTCTACGTGAAGGAGCGCGTCGCCTCCGCCAGCGTGCCGGCGGAGCCCGAGGTCATCCCGTGACGCACATGCGTGTTGCTGTTGCATGTGGTGGTTGGGTTTAAATAACCGCATCTCGGATTCTTCGGGGCATGGGTGGAACTCTAACCGTCTCGGAACGGATCCTCTACCATCTCAGCAGCTACGTGAAGCACGAGGACAAGTTCGAGGTCCCCTTCGACGTGACCCAGGACGGCATCTCCCAGGCGATATCGATATCGAGGGCGCACGCCGCGATCGAGCTCAAGAAGCTCAGGTCGTCGGGCGCCATCGAGGAGCGACTGTCGCACGTGAGGAAGGGGAAGGCCCGGCGCAAGGCCTACTTCCTCACCGCCCAGGGCAAGGCCTCCGCCGCGACTGTGGTGAGGTACGTCAAGGACAACGGCATAGACCCCATGGTGGACCCGTCCAAGGTGTCCCCCGAGGTGGTCGCAGCGGCGGGGAGGGCCCGCTCCTCTAGGAGGTCGTCCCCGATCCCCCCCACGAGGGAGTTCCACGGCAGGGAGAGGGAGCTGTCCTCGCTGAGGAAGGCCATGGACTCCCCGTCGGTCAAGGTCGTGTCCATCACCGGCATCGCAGGCATCGGCAAGACGTCGCTCGCCTCCAGGCTCGCGTCCGGGCTCTCGGACCAGAGGGTCTTCTGGTACACCGCCAAGCCGTGGGACGTCCCCAGGACCGCGACCGAGTCCCTCGCGAGGTTCTTCCTGGACAACGGCTGCAAGAGGCTCCACTCCTACCTCTCGTCGGACCGCGTCGAGCTCGGCGAGCTCAGCGTCCTCCTGGACGAGGAGCTCTCGGAGAACGGCTACACGTTCGTCTTCGACGACGCGGACTGCGCGGAGGGCCTCCAGGACCTCCTGCGGATGTTCAGGCACAGCAGCGGGGCCGCGAAGATGGTCGTGACGGCGGAGAACGTGCCCCGCTTCTACGACCGGTCGGACGTGGTCGCGAGGAGCGAGGTCTTCGAGCTGGAGCTCGGCGGCCTCGACCGCGCGTCCGCCGCCAAGGTGCTGGCGTCCAGGGGCATCACCGGGGAGTCGGCCGAGAAGCTGGTGGCGCTGACCAAGGGGCACCCGCTCTCGCTCGAGATGATCACGGTCTCGGGGCTGAGCGAGGCGAGGACGCAGGTCGCGCGGTTCCTCGAGGACAAGTTCTACTCCGGCCTCTCCGAATCGGAGAAGTCCCTCCTGCAGCTCGCATCCGTCTTCAACAAGCCGTTCCCCTCCGAGGCGATACCCAGGGACCTTCGGGGGTCCCGCAAGGGCTCGATGCTCAGGGAGGTCGCCAGGGGGAGGTTCGAGATCCACTCGTCCCTCAGGGAGTTCGTGTACGACTCCATGACGGCCGAGGAGCGGTCCAGGTGGCACAGCGCGGCCGCGGACCACTACCTGCGCGAGGGGGACCACGCCGAGAGGCTCTACCACCTCATCAAGGCGAACAGGTCGCTCGAGGCCGAGATGGCCGTCGCGCGGTACGGCGACTCCCTCTTGGACCAGGCGAACGTCCAGAGGGTCTGGGGCGTACTGAGGGACTACTCCCCGGGGAAGGAGAGGTACTCCAGGGGCGTCCTGCTGCTCAAGGCCAAGGCCGCGAGCATGGTGGGCGACTACGCCTCGTCGATGCGCAGCCTAGAGCCCCTGTCGGGGGACCCGCAGGCGGCGGTGAGGTCCGAGGCGCTGACCGAGATGGGCAAGGTGCTCAGCAAGCAGGGGAGGCTGGAGGAGGCCTCCTCCCTGTTCGCCCGCGCCCTCGAGGGCTGCGCCGACCAGCCGGGGACCAGGTCCAAGGCCCTGCGCGGGCTCGGCGTCGTCGAGAACAAGCTCGGGAACCACAGGAGGGCCCAGGAGCTCCTCGAGGAGAGCGCCAGGGACGCCATGGCGGCCATGGACACGAGGGGCATGCTCCTCGCGCACCTCGAGCTGGGCAACGTGTTCATCGGGCGCGGGCTGTACGAGGAGGCGATATCCCACTTCTCCAAGTGCGCGGCCGGGTTCGGCCCGGTCGACCTCGCGAACGTGCTCACCAACATGGGGATCGCCTGCGCCCACCTCGGCCGCACGGGGGAGGCGAGGGCCCACCTCGAGAACGCGGTCAGGCTGGCCGACGAGACGGGCCAGCCGAGGGCCAGGGCCTACGCGCAGACATCCCTCGCGGAGATCCTCGTGCGCTCGGGGGAGCTGGAGGCGGCGAAGGAGAGCTGCTTCGGAGCCATCGAGGTCCTCGGCGGGCTGGACGACAGGGTGGGCGCGTCGGCCGCGTACGCGAACCTCGGCATGGCGGAGCGGGCGTCCGGCGACCTCGGCGCCGCGGAGGGGCACCTCAGGGAGAGCATATCCATGCTCGCCGGCGTCAGCGTCCCCCGCAGCCTCGGCGCGAGGAAGATGGAGCTCGCCTCGCTGCTCCTGGAGAAGGGCGGGCGCGCGGAGGCCCGGTCCCTGTACGATGAGTGCTGCCAGCACTTCAGGGAGGCGGGGTCGGACGACCTCCTCGCCCGCGCCGAGGGAGGCCTCAGGTCGGCCGCGGGAGGCCGATAGGGCCCTGAGCCGACGACCAGCGACGTCCACAAGTGACCGACATGTTGAAGAGCGCCGTCCGCGCCTCAGGTGCCTACCATGGAAGGCGGGCAGGCCGGGGCGGACGAGAAGAGGCTCATGCGCAGGTTCTTCGTGATATGGGGCGCGCAGGCGTTCTCGCTCGTCGGCAGCGCCCTGGTGCAGTTCGCCCTCGTGTGGTGGCTCACGCTCGAGACCGGCTCGGCGAGCGTCCTGGCGCTCGCGATGACAATGGCGCTGCTGCCGCAGATCGCCATAGGCCCCTTCGCCGGCGCCCTCGTGGACAGGTGGAACCGCCGTCTGGTCATGATCTGGGCGGACGTGTCCATAGCCGTCGCCACGGTCGTCCTGATGGCGCTCTTCGCCGCGGACCTGGTGCAGGTGTGGCACATATACGTCGTTCTGCTGGTGCGGTCGGTGGGCGGGTCGTTCCACTTCCCCGCCATGGCCGCTTCGACGACCCTCATGGTCCCTGAGAAGCACCTCGCCAGGGTGGGCGGCCTCAACCAGGCGGTCCAGGGCGCGGTGAGCATCGCCGCCCCGGCCCTCGCCGCCGCCCTGCTCCTGATCCTTCCCATGTGGGGAGTGTTGTCGCTGGACGTCGTCACCGCGGCCATCGCCGTCGCCCCCCTGCTGTTCATCAGGATCCCCCAGCCGGTGAAGCGGACTGACGGGGAGGGCAAGCCCTCGTCGGTCCTCTCCGACATGCGGGACGGGCTCAGGTTCCTGAGGGGTTGGCGCGGGGCCATGACCCTCATCCTGATGGTGATGGTCATCAACCTCCTCTTCACCCCGGCCGTCACGCTCATGCCCATCTTGGTCACCTCCTACTTCGGCAAGGGCCTGGTCGAGTTCGCGACGATGGAGATGGTGACGGGCGCCTCGTTCGTCGTCGGCGGCCTGGCCCTCGGCGCGTGGGGCGGCTTCAGGAGGAAGGTGGTGACGATGCTCCTCACCGGCACCGTCGCCGGCTTCGGGACCGTGTTCGTCGGCGTCCTCCCGGAGAGCGGCTTCTACCTCGCGGTCGGGGGCATGTTCCTCGTGGGCTTCATGGTGGCCATGGTCAACGGCTCGGCCTCGGCGCTGATGCAGGCGACCATACCGCCGGACAAGCAGGGCCGCGTGTTCGGGCTCATGGGCAGCCTCATCGTGGCCATGACCCCGATCGGACTGGCCTTCGCCGGGCCCGTGTCCGACCTGGCGGGGGTCCAGATATGGTTCATCGTGGCAGGCATCGGCCTCGCGGCGATCATGGCGAGCGGTTTCTTCATGAGGTCGGTGATGGCCGTCGAGGACGTCTCCAAGCAGCGGGTCGCGGTCGAGGAGAAGTGAGCCGGTCCGGCCTCAGAGCTGCGGCGCCTTCTTCAGCCAGTCCACGTCCGAGACGTAGATGTCCCTGATGTCGGAGAGGCCCCACATGAGCATCCCGAGCCTCTCGAGGCCGAGGCCCCACGCGAGCACCGGCTCCTTAACTCCGAGCGGCTCGGTCACCTCCGGCCTGAACACGCCCGCCCCGCCGAGCTCCATCCACTGGCCCTTCCAGAGGATGTCGACCTCGAGGGACGGCTCGGTGTAGGGGAAGTAGCCCGGCCTTATCCTGATCCGGTCGGAGCCCATGCGCCTGTAGAACTCCTTGAGGAGGCCGCAGAGCATGTCGAAGTCGGCCCCCTCCTCGCAAACGATCCCCTCGATCTGCGTGAACTCCGGCAGGTGGGTCGAGTCCATCGCCTCGTTCCTGAAGATCCTGCCTATCGAGAAGACCTTGAACGGCAGTTGGGGGTTCTTGTAGATGTGGCGGACGGTGTTGACGGTGGTGTGTGTCCTCAGGAGCGCCCTCTGCGCCTCCTCCAGGCTCCATCCGTACCTCCACCCGAGGGAGCCGGTCCTCCAGCCGTCCTCGTGGACATGCCTCACGATGTCGACGAACTCCCCGTCCTCGGAGAGGTCGATCCTCGACGGGTTCTCGAGGTAGAAGGTGTCCTGCATCTCCCTCGCCGGGTGGTCCTGGGCGGTGAAGAGGGCGTCCATGTTCCAGAAGGCGCTCTCTATGTACTGCCCCCTGATCTCGGTGAAGCCCATGGTGAGGAAGGCGTCCCTGACCTTCTCGATCAGCACTGTCATCGGGTGCTTCCTGCCCCCGGCCGCGGTCGGGGCGAAGGCCTTCACGTCGTACCTCCGCAGCTCGACCTCCCTCCACCTCCCTGTCTGGATCAGCTCGGGCGTCAGCTGCGCCACCTCCTCCCTGACGTCCAGCGGGAGCGCGGCGACCTCCCTGCCCAGGTCTGTGAGCTCGACGGTCCTCTCCACGAGGTGCTTCTCGGAGAGGAAGTCCTTCCGCTGCCTCAGGGAGTCGAGGACCGCCCTGTCGGAGTCCCTCTCGTGCACCTCCCCCTTCGCCAGCCTCTCGATCAGGAGCTCGTCGTCCCCCTTCCGGCCCAGCGCCTGCCGGCCCTTCTCGTTGATCGCGATGAACGTGTCGTTGCCCTGCTTCGAGACCTCTCCCCACCCCTTCCTCTTGACCCAGCCCAGGGCGATCTGGATGTCCTCGTTTGTGAGCTTCCCGGTGGCCTTGAGGTCAGCGAGCGACCCCTTCCCGCCGAGGTCTCTGACGAGGACCTCCGCGACGGCCCTCTCCGCCAGGGGCCTCGAGGCCGCGTCCCTGCGCTTGAGCGAGTAGGTCTTGGTGATGCTCTCGCGGATGGTGACGAGCCCCTTCGTCTGGAGCCAGGAGGCGGCGTTCATGACCTCGACGGGCTTGTCGAAGCCCCCCGCGTCGCGTATCGCCTCGGGGGACGCGCCGCCCAGGGTGCCCAGCGCCTTCAGCACCCTCTTCTCGGAGTGGCTGAGCTGCGCGACCAACTCGTCATGCGTCATGTCCTGGGTTCATCGGACAAAGGTCTTATCTAGTTTTCTTGGCCCGGCGCCTCTGTGCGCCGTAGACGGACCCCACCTCGCCGTCGAAGGGCTTGACGTCCCAGACCGGGCTGCCGTCGTACGCGTCCAGGCCGCGCACCCTGACCAAGCGCCCCCTCACCCCGAGGAGCTCGACCTTCGTGAGGCCCAGCCTGTTCGGCCGTTTGGGGGAGCGGGTCGCGAAGACTCCGACCAGGGGCCTCGCCGGGTCGTGCATCGGGTGCACCCGCGGGGTCCAGCCCCTCTTCCTGTCGAAACCGAAGATGACCCACATGTGTTTGAACCGGTCCAGTCTGTAGAGCCCGGGGACGTACTCCGGCTCGAATACGAGCTGCGACTCCACATCGTCCCAGTCGTCCGGGTCGTCCGTGACGCCGTTCCTGACGAACGCTATCGGCCTGAGCCTCAACGCAGTCCCGTCCACCGGATTGCCGCCGTGGGAGATTAACCCTGTCAGTCCCGGACGAAGAACTCCTGGACGACGTCCTTGGCCTTCTCCCTGCGCCTCTGGTGCTCCTCGAGGAACTTCCAGACCTTCTCGAAGAGGAGGGCCTTGCACTCGCCGCACATGATAGCGCCAGATTTGCAGTCGGCCTGCAGCTTGGCGAGCTTCGCGTCGTCGGGCTCGAAGAAGTACGCCTGGTACTGGTACACGGAGCAGATGTCGGGGTCGCCGCCGAGCTTCTTCTGCTCCTCGACCGAGACGCGCCCGCCGGTGAAGGCGTTCATGACCTTCTTCCTGACGACCTTCTGGCCGTCGGTGGTGAAGATGGTCGTGTCGGCCTTCGTCGACGTGGACATCTTCTCCGCGCCGGCGAGGGAAGGCATCAGCTTCGCGTGCACCAGGGCGGGCTTGTAGTAGCCGAGCCCCTCGGCGACGTCCCTCGTGATCCTGAAGTGCGGGTCCTGGTCGATGCCGCAGGGGATGAGGCACGGGACCTTCCTCCCCTTCTCGACCGACTCGAGGAAGCACGGGACCGTCTGGATGCTCGTGAAGAATATGCTCCCGATGTTGTTCGAGTTGTCGAAGCCGAAGACTGCCTTGATTGTGGAGAAGTTGATCTTCTTCGCGGCCCTGATCGCGAGGGGGTACATCGTCTTGATGTACTCGGTGTCGAGGAAGATCTTCGTGAGCTTCTGGTCGAATCCGAGGGCGATGATGTCCAGGGCGTTCTCGTAGCCCCACTTCTTGGTCTCCTCGAGGGTCAGGTGGTCGTAGAACATGAACTTCTCGTCGTCCGTCAGCTGGAACCAGAGGTTGACCTTGAACACGTCCTGGAGGTACTTGGTGAACTCCCAGGGCATCAGGTGCCCGAGGTGGATCGGCCCAGAGGGCCCGCGTCCGGTGTAGAGCGCGAACTTGTTCCCCTTGTCGTACTCGTTCAGCACCCAGTCGAGGTCCCTGTGGGAGTAGAAGACCTCCCTCCTGAGCATGTGGTGGAGCGGGCCGTACCTGGAGATCCTCTTCAGGAGCGCCCCGTCTATCCTCTTCGTGCCGAAGCGCTCGACCAGGACGTCGTAGTCGACCTCGCCCGAGACCCCGTAGGGGGTGACGACGAACTCTTTGTTCATCCGCTATCGGGGCCTCGGTTAGAGGTTCTGACATTATATTCCTTTGCCATGTGGCGGGGCCTCCAGCCGGGGAAGGTTTTTACCCTGCCACCCCTCTCTGCGACCAGCACAGTGTCGGAAGGTGTCGAGATGGGAATGTGGAAACAGGCAGTCGTGTGCGCGCTCTCTCTGGTGGCAGTCATGTCCGTGTTCGCGGCCCCCGCTGCGGCCACGGACCGCTCGGAGGGCGACTACTGGGTGTACGAAGGTGAGATGGAATACGAGGGGATCGCGGTCACGGGAACGTTCAGATACGAGTTCGAGGAGAAGGACTCCCTGACGGTCGGCTCGGAGACCTATGATGTCAACGTCATGAAGGTGACGGGCTCGATGACGGGCGAGACCGACGACTTCCTGGGCATCTCGGCCACGGTGGAGATGACCTTCGACGGATACTCCTACGACCTAGTGGGTGGCATGGCCGTGGTCAAGGAGGACATGCACATGTGGGCGAACCTCACCATCGGGACTGGCTCGCTGGCCATCGTCACGATGGTGGAGACGCAGGACGTCACCACGAACTCCCCGCCGTTCATGTCGGGGTTCGTCGACGGCGAGACCGGGGCCGGGGACCAGTGGAACGAGACGGTCGAGGTCTCCACGACATCCACTACATGGATCGACGGTGCGATGGAGGACACGTACAGCGGCACCTACACCGAGGACCACGCCTTCACCGTCGCCGCGGCCGAGGAGAGCGTGACTGTCGACGCCGGGACGTTCTCGTGCCTCAAGATCACCGCCACGGGGGAGTGGGACGACTACATCGTCTACTGGTACTCACCTGACGTGGCCGGCTGGGTGAAGATGTCCTCGTACTCGATGGGCGAGACCTCGCCGTACATGACCATCGAGCTCTCCGAGTACACCCACGGCGGGCTCTCCGCGACGATGGTCCTCATGATCGTCGGGGCCGTGGCCATCATCGCGGTCGTCATCGTGGTCGCGCTCCTCATGCTCAGGAGGGGCAGGACCCCGACTCAGGTCCCGCCGCCGATGCCCCCGCCGCCTCCGACAGGGTGATGGCAGGTGTCCCCTGACCATGCGGTAGCCAGGAGGGTCTCCGAGTCGAGGTCGGTCGTCGCCAGGGTGATGATGCCCCAGGACGCGAACATCGCCGGGAACGTCTTCGGGGGGACCATACTCAAGACCGTCGACGAGATCGCCTACGTCGCGGCCACTCAGCACGCGCGCGCGAACGTCGTCACGGCGTCGGTCGACCGGATGGCCTTCCTGTCCCCGGTCCACGTGGGCGACCTCCTGACACTCAAGGCGAACGTGAACGCCGTGTGGAGGTCGTCGATGGAGGTCGGCGTCCGCATCGAGGCCATGGACCCCAGGACGGGAGAGGTGAGGCACACCGGGTCTTCGTACCTGACGGTCGTCGCCCTTGGGCCCGACGGCGCCCCGTGCCCCGTCCCACGCCTCGAGCTGGAGACGGACGAGGACGTGCGCCGGAACCGCGAGGCACTCGCCCGCAGGGCGAGGAGGCTCGAGGAGAAGGCCGTCGAGAGGTTCAGGTCGAAGGCGTGACCCCGCCCCGAGGGGTATTTCAAACTTCTGCACGCGGGGACTCCGGGGTATTTATCGGAGAACCAGTTTCACCCTCATAGCAGGAGGATAGATTGTCCAAAGCGGTTTTCGACCCCCTGAGCAAGGAGCAGGAGGACGCGGTGCACCTGGAGTCCATCAGGATCCTGGAGCAGGTGGGCATCAAGGTGACGAGCCACAGGGTGCTCGCCATGCTGAAGGAGAAGGGCGCGGTCGTGGACGACCGGAGCCAGGTCGCCCGGCTCTCGGAGGCGATGGTGGAGGAGGCCCTCTCGAAGGCGCCGAAGGAGTTCGTGATGGCCGCCAGGGACCCGCGCTGGGACCTGTCCCTCCCCGCGACCAGCAGGGTCTACGGGGTCAACGACGGCCAGCCCACCGACGTCTGGGACATGGACGCCCAGGTGAAGCGGAAGTCGACCGCCCGCGACCTCGTGGACCTCACCCTCGTGTGCGACGCGATGCCGGAGGTGGACCTGTACTGGCCCGAGGTGGTCGCCACCGACCTCCCCCCGGACGTCTCCAACAGCCACGAGTTCGTGGCGTCGCTCTTCAACACGGGCAAGCACATCCAGCACGGCGCGGGGTCGGTCGAGGACGCGAGGTTCCTGATCGACGCGGCCGCAGCGGTCGTCGGGTCGGAGAAGGACCTGGCCAAGAGGCCCATCATCTCGATCACGCACACGCCCATCACGCCACTGAGGTACGAGGAGGGGGACATCGAGGCCGCGGTGGAGTTCGCCCTCGCAGGACTCCCCGTCGTGCACCTCTCGATGGCCATCTCGGGCTCCGTCGCCCCGGTGACGCTGGCGGGCACGGTCGCCCTGGTGAACGCGGAGAACCTGGCGGGATTCGTGATCTCCCAGGCCGCCAAGGCCGGCGCGCCCGTCCTGTACAGCTCCGAGTCCGGCCCGATGGACATGAAGACCGGCGTGTTCCTCTCCGGCTCGACCGAGGGCGCCCTCATCAACTCGGCGGGGTGCCAGATGGCGCGCAGGTACCGGATGCCCTCGCAGGTCGGCGGCACCGCCGCATCGGGGTGCAGGCCGGGGTACGAGGTCGGCTACCAGAAGGCCATCAGCGGGCTCCTCCCGGTCATGGCGGGCGCGGACCAGGTCGTAGGCATAGGCGGCTTCGAGCGCTCGGGCTGCGAGTCCGTCGAGCAGGTCGTCATGGACTGCGAGCTCTGGAGGAACATCCTCCGCGCGTGGAGGGGCATCGACGTCGGGAGGGAGACCCTCGCCTTCGACGCCATCTCCAGGGTGGGCCCGGGCGGCTACTTCATGAAGGACGTCCACACCCTCAGGCACTTCAGGAGGGAGAACCTCCTGCCCAGGATCGCCATGCTCCCGCCGCCCCAGGACTCCGCCGAGGAGCCCATCAGGGTTGCGGCCCGCAGGGAGGCCAAGAGGATCCTCGCCGATCACAGACCGCCGCCGATCGAGAAAGGCGCCGCCGACGAGGTCAAGGCCATTCTGAGGAGGTACGACGAGGCGACCATCAAGGCGGCCGTCCCGACGGACTACCTCAGGTACTGAACGCCACCGCGCGAGTAGTGGCCTGTGAAGGGTTATCTTCACCGAGACCGATGACCGGCCGCTGTGATAGCATGGGCTTCTCCGATGGGTCAGGGTACGACAGGTCGCTGAGGGCGGGGGCGAGGGCGTGCGTGGACGACGTCCTCGGCCTGAAGAAGGGCGAGACGCTGCTGGTCATAACCAACCCGAACCGCGAGGTCCGGGAGATCTCCATGGCCATATTCGACGCCGCCGAGGGGGCGGGCGCGTCCCCCGTTGTGGCTTTCCAGCCGGAGAAGGGCCAGTTCGACTTCACCGAGGCGTCCATAGTCGCTGCGATGCGGGCGGAGCCGGACGCCATACTCTCCATGAGCGCGGACAGGCTGGGCAAGGACAGGGTCGGGCTCCAGAAGGGCTACAAGGGGAAGAGGAAGTACAACGACTACTTCGAGCTCCTCTACGAGGAGAAGAAGTCGAGGGCCTTCTGGTCCCCGGGGATCACCAAGGACATGTTCAGGCGGACGGTCCCGATCGACTACACGAGGCTGAGGTCGGACTGCAGGCGGCTCGTCAAGCTGCTGGCCGCGTCCTCCGAGGCCAGGGTCACGGCGCCGGGAGGGACCGACATCCGCATCGGCGTCAAGGGCAGGAAGGCCCGGCCCGACGACGGGGACTTCAGGAGGCCCGGCGCGTCCGGGAACGTCCCGTCGGGAGAGGTGTACGTGTCGCCCGCGCTGGGCACCGCCCAGGGCGTCATCGCGTTCGACGGTTCCATGGTCCTCAACGAGGGCGAGGTCGTGATCAGGACGCCCATAGTCGCCGAGGTCGAGGGCGGGTTCATCACCGCGATCTCCGGGAGGTCTGAGGCCGACAGGCTCAGGGCCTCTATAGCCTCCGCCCGGTCCAAGACGAGGAAGATGGTCTCCCAGGGCCTCCTCCCGAGGAAGAGCCTCGAGTCCTACTCCAGGAACGCCTCGTCGATAGGGGAGCTGGGGATAGGGCTCAACAGGCGCGCGAGGATCGTCGCGAACATGCTCGAGGACGAGAAGGTCTACGGGACGTGCCACTTCGCCGTGGGCAGCAACTACGACGGGGACGCGGAGGCGCTGATCCACCTGGACGGGATAGTCAAGAGGCCGACCATCACCCTGGTCTCCCACTCCGGCAAGGAGACGGTAGTGATGGAGTCCGGGAAGCTGAGCTGGGACTGAGAGAAGGTTTAACTGCAGGCCCTCACTTCCGAGACGCATGGAGGAGCGGGTCCTGCCGGGCGCGGCGGACCAGGACAGGTTCGACAGGTCCAGGAGGGTCGGATGGCTCGACCTCGAGTCGGTCTTCCGGTCCAGGGTCCTCATGCTCGGGGCGGGCGCCCTCGGCAACGAGGTCGCCAAGTGCCTCGCGCTCTCCGGCTTCAGGAGGGTCACCGTCGTGGACATGGACCACGTCGTCGGCTCGAACCTGAACAGGTGCCTCTTCTTCACGTCGGAGGACGCGACCGCCCGCAGCAGCAAGGCGGAGGTCGTGGCCAGGGGCATCGAGCGGCTCTCCCCGGAGGCCAGGGCGAGGGCCATCGTGGGGAGGCTCGAGGACATCCCGGACGGCCTCTACCGGGAGTTCGACGTCGTCGTGGGTTGCCTCGACAACATAGGCGCCAGGGTACACGCGAACTCCCGCGCCTACATGGCCGGGAGGCCGTACATAGACGGGGGCATGGAGGGCTTCTCCGGGAAGGTGATGGTCTGCCTCCCGCCGGACGGGCCGTGCGTCCAGTGCGGGATGAACAGGTCCCACGCGAGGGTCGCCGGGCTCAGGTTCAGCTGCACGGGCAAGGGGGTGGTGTTCCACGAGCCGAGGCTGGCCGCGGAGATCACGACCACCAGCGTGGTGTCGGCGGTGATGGTCAGGGAGTGCCTGAAGGTGGTCTCGGGCAGGGGTGACACGGCCTTGAGGAACACGCTCTACTACGACGGGCAGAGGAACGTGGCGGAGGAGCTCGAGGTCCCCCTCGACCCGAGGTGCCCGAACCACCCGGCGAAGGTGCTACAGGTATCCGAAAACCATATAACATCAGGCTCTGTCCAGTAGGCAGGTGGTCGCCATGACGTTCAGGCTCAAGGTGAAGAATGCCGAGACGGGGGCGACGGTGGAGATGGAGCTGGACGACGACAACACCGTCGACGAGATGATCGAGAGCGCTGCCACGTTCTGGAACAAGGACATGGGCGCGTACGTGCTCAGGAAGGGCAAGAAGGTCCTCCGGGGCGGGTCCACGCTCAAGGAGTCCGGCGTGATGGCCGAGGACGTGCTGGAGCTCATCCCCGACCCCGAGGGCGGATAGTCCGGATGTCCCTGCCGATAGACGTCCTGAGGCTGCGCATCAAGAACGAGATCGACGCATGCCAGCGAGAGCTGCGCCACCACATCTCCGTCTCGGACCCGACGCTCAGCCGCTTCCCCATCCAGATCAACGTTCATCTCCTCCGCGTCCCCGGCCCCGCCTGGGAGGACGGGAGGGTTGTGCACCTCTTCGTCCACAAGTTCGCGCTCATCATAGGCGAGGACTACCCGATGGAGAAGCCGATCGTCAAGTGGATGACGCCCATATTCCACCCCAACATCATGCCCCCCGAGGACGGGGGCTACGTCTGCACCAAGCTCCTCGAGAACTGGGACCTCAGCTCGAGCCTGTCGGCCTTCATAATCGGCCTAGAGTCCCTGCTCTCCAACCCGAACCCCGGGAACCCGTTCGGCTCGGACGCGTGCACGCGTGCGGCCGCCTACTTCAACAGGAACAGGTACTCGCCCCCCTCGCAGATGGACCAGTCGGACAGGAGGGTCAGGATCGTGGGGGCGTCCCATGGCTAGGCCGAAGGTGGTGAGGGAGACCAGGCGGAGCCCGGAGGAGAGGCGCCCGCCGGCCGCGGGCTCGCTGCGCCCTCACGGGTGGCTGTCCCCGGACTCCTTGGCCGCGTACGAGGAGGCTCTGTCCTCCGGGGCACCATTCCCCCTGTACATCTCCTCGCACGCCGAGGCGCTGATGCGCTCCCACGCCGAGAGGGAGGCGCCGCGGAGGCTCGAGGTGATGGGATTCATGCTCGGGGAGGTCGCCTCCTGGGAGGGCTCGGTGTACGCGACAGTGAGGGACGCCGCCTCGACGGACCTGAAGAGCAGCCCCTCGAAGGTCAGGTTCGACCGCGACGCCTTCCCGAAGCTCTTCGGGGACATGGACGGCTCGGGCTTCGACTACATCATCGTCGGGTGGTACCACTCCCACCCCGGCCACACATGCTTCCTCTCGAGGACGGACCTGGAGACCCAGAGGACCATGTTCGACCAGCCCTACCACTCCGCCCTCGTGATAGACCCCCTGAGCGAGGACGTCAAGGCGTTCAGGCTCGCCGGCCGGGGGTACGAGGAGGTCCCCTTCGCCGTCACCGACGCGATCTCCCCCGCCAGGCGGGTGGGGGGAAGGACCCGGAGGCTCAGGGCGGGCCAATCCTGAGGGAAAAGCTATTCGTGCCGCCCGTCTTAGGGTCCTATCGGTGTGAGATGGCCCCTGGATGTACGCCCGCCCTCCTCATCGCGCTCGCGTTCCTGTCCATGTGTGCCTCGGGGCTCGCCGCAGGCGAGGACGGGGACGACTATGCGATCTTCTACAGCGTCGACGACACGAAGGTCAGCATAGTCTCGGGCAACCTCACCGTGGCCGTCACCAGGGACTGGCCGAGGGTGCTCTTCTGGCACTCGGATGACCCGTTCTCCCCCACCTTCGAGGTCGGTTTCCCGAAGCTCTACCTGTTCAACGACACCGACAGGGACGGCAGGTTCTGCAGGTCGGAGGCCGTCTACACCGTCTACCTCGACTCGAACCGGGTGGAGTGGAACCTCTCCTCGGTCTCGTTCGGCTACGAGGGCGAGCTTGGGGAGTCCATATCCTTCTCGATGACCGCAAGGGCGAACGCCTTCAACGACACGCTCGACGCGCCCCCGGCCGTCGAGTCGTGGGCCAACGTGACGTTCTGGTTCAGGGTCGCCGAGAACACGACCACCGTCGCCAACCCCGCCGGCTCGTACGGCCTGTCGGGGAAGACGGAGATGCTCGTCGACATGAGCATCGAGGTCACCAACAGGACTGAGTTCGACGCGGTCGCCCTGGAGCGCTTCCTGCAGGGCGGGGGCACGACCGACATGTTCGAGATACTCGAGGACGGCCGGGACGGGGCCGTGAGCGCGGTGCTCTCTGGCAGGGTCGACGAGAGCGCCGGTGACGGGGACTTCACGAGGCCCCTGAACATGACGGACTCCGCAGTCCAGAGCATCGAGTTCGCGAAGGACGACGGCACGGTCCAGGCGTTCTACAGCTGGGGCTCGGAGGCCGTGGACGCGAGCGGGTCCACGCCAGGGGTCCACCTCAACTCGTCGTGCTTCACGACCGGGGCCGGGCTCATCCTTCACTCCGTCGTGCCGCTGTCCAACGGGACCGCATCCATCTCGCACGACTCGAGCGTCGGCCTGGTCGAGGAGGGCTTCGTCGGGGCCATGACGGACTGGATAAGGGAGCACGGCCTCGTGCTGGGGTCGGCAGCGGCCGTCGCCGCCGTGGCGGGCGTCGTCGCGCTGCACCTGGTCCTGAGGCGGAGGCGCTTCGGAGGGGAAGGCCCCGAGGAGAGAGGCGCCAAGTGAGCCGTCAGACCCATATCGCGTGCCGCTTCCTCATCTGGCCCTCGCCCTGGCCGAGCTTCTCCATCAGCCGGGCGACTATGCCGTCGAGGTAGATCAGGGTGGCGTCCTCGAAGAGCGTGCCGAGGGGCGCGAGCGTGCGCCGGTCCTCGTCCTTCGGGGGCGTTATCGATATGACGACGTTGGAGGCGCTCGCGAGCTTCGAGTGCGGGTTGGCGGTTATCGTGATGACCCTCGCGCCGACCCTCCGGACTATGTTCGCCGTCTGCACGGCCGACATGGTCTCGCCGGTGTGGGACACGATGACGACGAGGTGGCCCTCCTCGACTATCGGGGTCACGGTCTCCCCGACGAAGTAGACCTCGAGCCCCATCTGGACGAGCCTTATGGCGAACGCCTTGGCGATGAGCCCCGAGCGGCCGACCCCGTAGATGAAGACCCTCCTGGCACCGATGATGGCCTCGACGAACTCGTCCGTCCCCTCGATCTCCCCCTCGAGGGTCCTGCCAATCATCCTGACTATGTACTCGGTGCTCTCCTTCATCTCGACCCGGCCTTCTCCTTCTTGTTGTTCACGGTCTCCTTGCCCTCCCTCGAGACCCTCTTGGAGAGGACCCTCTCCAGTATGACCTTCATGTACATCGCGTCGTGCTCGAGCAGCGGGGAGCCGGATATGATCGTGATGGGGTCGTTCCTGTCGACCAAGGCCTCGGCCAGCGGCTCGAACCTGAGGTCCCCCTTCTTGATGGAGGTGTAGCGCTTCTCGTTGCCGTCCTCGTGCTCGACGCCCGAGAAGTGGGTGTAGAACTCCCCGTCGGAGAGGTCGGACAGCGAGTCCAGGAGCTCGTCGAAGTCCTTCGGCTCCTTGAGCTTACCGTGCTCGCGCGCGTGGTAGTGCGCGAAGTTGACCACCGGGACGACGCCCTCGATCTCCTTGCACAGCTTCGCGACCTCGGGGAGGGACCCGAAGATCTCCCTGCGCCCGCTGAGCTCGAGCCCTATCGGGGCCTTGATCCTCTGCTTCTTGTACCAGGCCGAGAGCTCCTTGACCCTGCCCCTGATGCGCTTGAAGGCGGTCTTGTCGTCCACGTCCCCGTACAGCCCGAGGTGGGTGACGACCATCGAGCCCCCGAGGGCCTTGGCGATGATGCCGCCCCACCTGATCGAGTCCATGCTCTTGAACGAGAGCTCCCCCTCGCTGACGAGGTCCATGTAGTAGGGCGTGTGGATCGACATGGCCACGTCGAGCTCGTCGGCCATCACCCTGAGCTTGTCCAGGTCCTGGTAGTTGGTGGCCAGGCCGCTCGTGAGGGCGACCAGGGTGTCCTCGGCCTTTATGGGGGTGTCGAGGTCGTACAGGACCTCCTCCTTCACCCCCTTCTTGCGCACGATCTCGATGACCATGTCGCTGGTGAGCTCGAGGGGGGTCATGCCGACCTCCTCGGGCTCGGCCGTGCGCTCCTGGACGCTAGCCCTGACGAGCTGCGTCTCGAGGGCCGTGAGGCCGAGGTGGTGGACGTCCTCGATTCCGTCCTTCAATGTGCGCCCCTTGCAGGAGAGTGGGATTCCCGCGGGGCCAAAACGTATCATCAGAGACCACTGATATGAGCTGAGTTTCCGGAGTATGCCTTATGGCGTATATATCTATTCGTGGACGTCGTATATTGGTCCGCCCGCCCGCCAGCCCGCGCCCTCGCGCCCCGCGCGGCGTGGCGGATGACATCTGGCCAGGGTCCCGGGGGCATCCAAAGCTTTATAAACGGTTCCCCCATTTACTCGCCTGCTCTCTGGTTGTCGGAGGAGTCAGATATGGGTAAGATCTCTAAGAAGACGAATCCCAACCTCGTAGGCCTGATCAAGCGTCTCAAGGACGCGAGCAGGACCAACGAGGCACCTGTCTGGCGAGACATCGCAGCACGCCTGGAGGGCCCTCAGCGGAACTGGGCCGAGGTCAACGTCGGGAAGCTCCACCTCTATGCGGAGGAGGACGACGTGATCGTGGTCCCGGGGAAGCTCCTGGGCTCGGGCGAGCTCGCGAAGAAGCTCACCGTCGCGGCATACAGGTCATCGGGACAGGCGAAGGACAAGGTTGCGAAGGCGGGCGGGACAAGCATGTCCATAGAGGAGCTCATGGCTAAGTACCCCAAGGGCTCCAAAGTCAAGATCATGGGGTGAAGGCCATGGCCGTCATAGATGCAGAAGGGCTCGTGCTAGGGAGGCTCAGCACCCACGTCGCAAAGCGCCTCCTCAGCGGCGAGGAGATCGTCATAGTCAACGCCGAGAAGGCCGTCATCTCGGGCGACAAGGTCCAGTTGCTCGCTCACTACAAGCACAGGAGGGAGAGGGGCACGAGGAACCACGGGCCGTTCTTCCCGCGCGACGCCGACGCGATCCTCAAGAGGACCGTCCGTGGGATGCTCGAGCACAAGAAGCCCTCGGGACGCGCCGCCTACAGGCGCCTCAAGGTCTACGTGGGCGTCCCGAAAGGGCTCCAGGCCGAGAAGGCTGAGACCCTCGAGTCGGCGAAGAAGCCCCAGCTGTCCAAGTACACGACCCTTGCTGCGATATCCAAGGAGCTCGGGTCCAAGAGGGAGGTCCGCACATGAAGGTCGTAGTCGCCAGTGGCAAGAGGAAGAGCGCGGTCGCGAGGGCCAGCGTCAGGAAGGGCCGCGGTCTCGTCAGGATCAACAGCGTCCCGGTCGAGATATACGAGCCGTCCCTCGCGAGGACGAAGATCATGGAGCCGCTGACGCTCGCAGGCGACAAGTCCACGAAGGTGGACATCGACGTGAACGTCGAGGGCGGCGGTGTCATGGGCCAGGCGACCGCCTCCAGGACCGCGATAGCCAAGGGGCTGGTCCAGTTCCTGGAGGACCAGGACCTCGAGGCCATGTTCATGAGGTACGACCGCTCGCTCCTCGTCTCGGACGCGAGGAGGAAGCTGCCGAAGAAGCCTCTGGGCAGGGGCGCGAGGAAGAAGAGGCAGAAGTCGTACAGGTGATGTTGAGATGATCATACCCGTAAGATGCTTCACGTGCGGCAAGGTCATAGGCAGCGCCTTCGAGGAGTTCGTGAAGAGGGTCGACATGGGGGAGCCGCCGAGGGACGTCCTCGACGCCCTCCACCTGGACCGGTACTGCTGCCGCAGGATGATCCTCACCCACGCAAACCTCATAGACGAGGTCGCGCCCTACTGAGGGCGCCCTCGGCAACCATTTCTCCCACGGGCCCGTGGGGTAGCTTGGTATCCTTCCAGCTTGGGGTGCTGGTGACTCGCGTTCAAATCGCGACGGGCCCACATGGCCATTTAGTCAATTAGCAGGAATTGGGATTTCAGTCACATAGGGCGCCAGTGATTGTCTTCAGAGCAAGACATTGGCTTTGGTGAATACTCGGAAATGCCCCTAAGGCAGCCAATCTGTTTATTAGCGCGGTTTTGGATGACAAGCTGTGAACAGCCGCAACCACGGCAACGTCGGAGCTGCGGCAGCCACGAGGCCACTTCTAATTGCCATCATGGTTACGAGCTCGTTCACGGTCATTGAGTTCATTGGCGGCATCCTGACCGACAGCCTGGCATTGATGAGCGACGCTGGTCACATGTTCACCGATACTCTCGCTCTGGCTTTGAGCCTAGGGGCCATGAGGGTGGCTATGCGCCCGTCCAGCGAGGAGATGACCTTTGGCTTCCTTCGAGCGGAGATCCTGGCTGCGTTGGTCAACGGCGCCACTCTGATTCTTGTGTCGCTGTTGATCTTCTCCGAGGCCCTCGAGCGAATCCTGGAACCGCCAGAGATAGAAGCTCCTCTTATGCTTCTTGTCGCCGTCCTCGGCCTCGCGGCAAATGCAGCAGGCATCTACCTGCTTCACGACAAGTCCAAGGGGAGTCTCAATGTCAGGGGTGCCTTCCTGCATATGCTCGGGGACCTTCTGTCCTCAATCGCAGTCATTGTCGGAGCGCTTCTCATCATGCTCTTTGACTTGAGGATTGCCGACCCATTATTGGGCATTCTGATCGGTGCCATCATACTGTACGGCTCCTGGAAACTCGTGACCCAATCGACAGCCATCTTGCTGGAATCAGTCCCAAGCCATCTGAAGCTCGGAGACATACGGATGTCACTTCAGAGTGTTGGGGGAGTTGTTGAGATACACGATCTCCATGTGTGGACGCTAACATCAGGTCTCCACGCGATGAGTGCGCATGTCGTAGTGGAGGACAGGCGGATCAGTGACTGCGCAGGGATCGTCCAGGAGTGCGAAAGGCTACTCAAAGAGCGATTCTCGATATCGCACACGACATTTCAGCTAGAGTTCAAGACCTGCGGAGAGAACGCATGTGTGTTTGTCTCTACCCGGCCACTACATTGAGGGATGTCCAATCTGATTGAAGTAGGTGAGCGGCCCGAAGGGTCCAGAGGGCAGCGGGGCGAATCCCAATCCGCGCGAATAGAGCATTTAGCCAGTAGTGCCTGTCGCGGCTCAGGTTCAAATCGCGACGGGCCCACTCGGGCAACTTCGTTGAGGGGCTGCGTGTCGGGCAGGCAGGTCTATATAGGCCGGCGTCATTGACTGACGGTCAGTCAGGTGTGCCGATGCCACGCGTCACGAAGGAGCGGGATGAGCGAAGGGAGGAGTTCATAGAGGCCTCGAAGGCCCTCTTCAACAAGAAGGGCTTCGAGAATACGACGGTGGACGACATAGTCGATGCGGTGGGAGTCGCGAAGGGCCTCTTCTACTACTACTTCGAATCGAAGGACGCCCTCCTCGATGAGATCACGGATGCTTTCGTGCAGGAGATCAAGATGGCCATCACCAGTGCAGCCTCCCGCGGGGACCTTTCGGCGGTCGCCAAGATGGAGCTGCTGCTCGAGGCTTCTGGCGACATCAAGGTGAAGTCGATGGCCCTTGTGAGATACTTCCACGAGGCGAGGAACAGGCACCTGCACCTGGCGGTCGAGGAGCGCGTGATGGAGTTCCTGGTCCCCGCCCTCCAGGACATCATCCGACAGGGGGTCGAGGAGGGGGTCTTCGATACCAAGCAACCTCACCATGCGTCCCTGGCCATCATCGGCGCAGGGAGGGCGATATCCCACGAGTGGACGGACCGACTCTCGGCGGGGGAGGTGATGGAGATGGTCTCCGCGTACCAGGCCTTGGCCGAGAGGATGCTCGGCGCCCGCCCAGGCACCCTTGACGTCTACAGCCGTTTGGTGAAGAAGAACCTGGCCAAGGTCACATCGTCAGGCCGAAGGGGCCCGAGGAGGCAGGGGAAGTGAGCGACGGGACCCAGGACGCCAGCGGCGGCGGTGCGGCGAGGGACGCCGGCTCACGGAGGTTCATAATGGCCGGGTTGACGCTGGGGCTGCTCCTCGCTAGCCTGGACCAGACCATTGTGGGCACGAGCCTCCCCAAGATCGTGGGCGAACTCGGAGGCCTCGACAGGTTCTCTTGGCTGTTCAGCGCGTACATGCTCGCCGCGACCATAATGATCCCCATGGCGGGGAAGATGAGCGACAGGTACGGCCGCAGGCCGGTCTTCCTCCTCGGCATGGTCTTCTTCCTCTCGGGCTCCGCTCTCTCCGGCCTCGCCCAGGACATGGACCAGCTCATCATCTTCCGGTTCGTCCAAGGGTTCGGAGGCGGCGCGATGTTCCCCGTTGCGGTCGCGACGGTCGCCGACCTGTACGCGCCCTCCGAGCGCGGCAAGATGCAGGGGGGGCTGGGCGCGGTCTTCGCGCTGGCGAGCATAATAGGGCCGTTCGTGGGCGGGTGGATCGTGGACAACATCGACTGGAGGTGGGTGTTCTACGTGAACCTCCCGATCGGCGTGGCTGCCATAGCGGTCACCTCGGTCAAGTTCCCGAGGGTCCGGGCCGACTCGCGGCAGCCCGTGGACTACCTGGGGATAGCCCTGCTCACGGCCGCCCTCTCCGCGGGCCTTCTGATAACGTTCTGGGGCGGCACGACGTACGGGTGGGCGAGCATCGAGATACTGTCACTGGGCGTCGTCTGCGCCCTGCTCTCGGTCGCCTTCATCTACGTCGAGACCACCGCCGCGGACCCGATGCTGCCGCTCAGCCTGTTCAGGGAGCCGGTCTTCGCGCTCAGCTCCCTCTCCCTGATGGTCATGGTGATGGGCCTCCTCGGCGTGGTGGCGTTCCTCCCGCTGTTCCTGCAGGCCATCATCGGCATGTCCGCGACGTACAGCGGGGAGCTGCTCGTCCCGCTCATGCTGACCTCGATGGCGGGGGCCATAGTCAGCGGGTTGATGCTCAAGAAGACGGGCTACAAGGTCTGGATCCTCGCGGGTCCGCTCATCGCGGCGCTGGGGCTCTACCTCCTCTCGACGCTCCACAGCGAGAGCGGCGCCCTCGAGGCCGTCGCCTATCTCATGGTCTCCGGCCTCGGGCTGGGGTTCACGATGGCCAACTACGTGGTCGCGGGTCAGAACGTCGTTTCGAGGGAGATGATGGGTGTCGCCTCCTCGACGCTCACGCTCTTCAGGACGCTCGGCGGCACCATAGGGGTCACCGTCCTGGGAGTCGTGGTGAACAGGCGGTTCTCCGCCGAGCTGTCGGGAACCATCCCGCCCGGGTGGGAGTCCCTCGAGTCCCAGGACATGAGCACTCTGGGGAACCTCCTGCTCAGCGCGGAGGGGGATGCGTTCCCTCCAGAGGTCATCGAGGGAATCAGGACCGCCCTCAGCGAGAGCATCACCTTCGCCTTCCTCGTGAGCGCCTTCGTGGTCCTCGGTGCCTTCGTGGTGACGCTATTCATCAAGAACGTGCCCCTGAAGAGCGTCGAGGAGCCGTCCGAGGGAGGGGACCCGCCTCGCTGAGATGGAGGAAGATGTCCGGCTCGCTTGCCGTGGCCGAGTCCTACGGGGGGGGGAGGTGCGCCTTCAAGATTGTCGGATTCCCGCGCCCCTGCTTGGTCGGCGCTACACCCCAGTCCTGTTCTGCGTGTCCTCTCCGGGGAACGGTTCGTCGTCGAACGGGTTGCAGTTGTTGTCGTCGTAGTACCCGTCGTCCTCGCCGTGGGTGAGCTGGTTCTGGTCCCCTCCCGCGAGTGCCACGCCTATCCCGGACACCGCCACCGCGGCGAGGGCGACCGCGATCCCGATCGTCAGCGCCCTCTTCCCGAAGCGACCCCTGCGTTCCCCATCCTTCCCTATCCTCATGCGGCCGTCCGAGCCCCTCTCGAGTCTGATGCCCATGCTGAGCGGGAGCGGCCGGCGGGGTACAAGAACCTGGGCAGCAGATTTGCAGTGGTTATATCAATTGTGATAACGCGGCCCGCCCGCCAGCTCACCGCTTGTGGTTGCTGCCGTTGCCGGCCTTCTTGAGGAGGACGACCATCACCGTCCCCTTGGTGTAGTCACCGGCCGCCCGGTTCTCCGCCCAGACGAGCCCGCCGCAGGCCCTCGCGATCCTCCGCACGACGAACAGGCCCAGGCCGGTCCCGGCGACGCCGGTGTCCCCACGGTAGTACCTCTCGAAGATCTTCTCCTTCTCTCCCTCGGGTATCCCCTTGCCGCGGTCCGCCACCCGAATCGACCAGTACTCGGTCCCCTTGTGGGTGACGGGCTCGATCGTGACGTCGATGACGACCTCCTCCGCCGGGTCGAACTTGGCCGCGTTGGTCAGGAGGTTCACGAACATCCTCATCAGGAGGGTGCTCCCCTCGACGTAGCAAGTGGGCCCGGGCTTCTTGACCGATATGCTGATGCGCTTGTCCGGGTAGAGCCTCCTGGCCTCGTCTATGGCCTCGTCGCACATGCTGCATATGTCCGTGGCGTCGCGGCACTCCCCTTCCCCGAGCGCCTCGGCCCGGGAGAGGTCCCTTATCACCGACGCCAGCTCGTAGGCCCCGCGGACGTCCTTCGCGACGATCTCGATGGCCTTCCTCTCGTCCTCCGTCAGGCCCCGGGACCCCGGCATCTTGTCCAGGAAGTGCATCGCGGCCGACATGTAGTTCACTATGTCGTGCGACAGTACGTCGTTGAAGAACTCGCACTCCGTCTTCGCCTCCTCCATCTTGGTCTTCAGGAGGTTGCGTTCGGTGACGTCCCGCACGAACAAGTGGACGCTCCGCTCGGGGTGCGTCTCGTGCAGCCTGGCCGACACCTCCCCGACGACCTTCCCGCCCTTCTTCTTGACGAAGTCGAACTCCTGGTTCCTGAGCACGCCCTCCTTGTTCACGAGCCAGACGCACCTCTCCCAGGCGTTGGCCCCGCCCAGGAGCAGCCTCGAGACGTTGCACGACTCGAGGCGGTCCTCGGGGCCGTACCCGAGCATGGCGAGGGCGGCCTCGTTGAGCGACGAGATGGTCCCGTCCAGGAGGCAGACTATGATCGGGTCGGGGGAGAGGTTGACCAGGGCCCTGTACGCGTCCTCCGACCTCTGGAGCTCCTCCGCCCTCCTCCTCACCTGCCTCTCGAGGTCGAGGTTGAGGTTCTGCAGGTCCAGGTTCCTCGTGAGTATCTCGTCGTTCAGGCGGAGGGTGTGCTCGGAGACGGACTCCCTGTCCGCCTCGGTGGCGTGCCCGAGCCTCTGCAGCACGGCCCTCTTCCCGACGACGAACCTGCACTCGGGGTCCCCGGCCGCCGTGCACGTTCTCTCCATGGCGACTATCTCGCCCAGTCCGTCACAGTCGACCCCCCCGAAGACATGCTTCCCCGCGCCCGCGAGCAGGCCGCAGATGAACGAGCACGAGGGCCCCTTCTGGATATCGCCGTGGCTGAGGTACCCCATGGCCTCGAGCGAGTCGGGGCAGGTCACCTCCATCGACGACCCCTCGGCATCGAAGGCGACGACCTTGAATGTGGCCAGCCCGTCGCGGGCGAAGGCGTCGACGAGGAGGTCCATCAGGGCGCGCGGGTCGGATGCGTCCGCGTCGGAGAACTCCCGGTGCATGTAGCAGTGGAACATCTCGGCGCCGGCCCTGTACGTGAGGTCCTTCTCGAACCGTCCGACGTCGCTCCTGAGGGTCCTCTTCAGCGCGCACAGCGTATGGGCTGTGTTGGCAAGGACCCTGTCTGAGACTGTCTTCCCCTGTCCGGATTCGGGGCCCGGCTCGGCCTGCCCCGACTCGCGGCCGCTGTCCCGTCCGCTCAGTTGACCCACCTTAGGAAGAGTGCCCTGCCCCGTCCACAGGGGCCCGGGTGCGCCCTCGTTGGTAGTGTGTCAGCGATAGCTAGGTTAAATATCTTCGCCGCTACGGGCGCCAAGTGCGCCGGGGAGGGGGGATAGCTTCATAAACTCCCGCTCACGCCCGACGGATCACCGGGACGGCGACCCTCAGGGCCCGGACCGTCTCAGCGACGTCGTGCACCCTCACGACGTCCGCGCCGTTCCGCACCGCGAGGACCGCCGCGGCGAGGGACCCCTCGAGCCTCTCCCCCGGGGGGAGCCCCGTGAGCTTGCCGATGAACGCCTTCCTCGACACCCCGATGACGACCGGCTTCCCGAGGGACCTCAGCTCCCCGAGCCTCGCGATGATCTCCAGGTTGTGGTCGAGCGTCTTGCCGAAGCCGATCCCGGGGTCCACCATGATCCTGTCGGGCCGTATGCCCGCGTCCTCGGCCGCGCCAACGCGCTCCTGGAGGAACGACCGGACCTCGGAGACGACGTCCTTGTACCTCGGGCTGGCCTGCATGGTCCTGGGTTCGCCCTTCATGTGCATGACTATGACGGTCGCGTCGTGCTCGGCGACGACCTCGGCCATCCTCGGGTCCCTCAGGCCGGTGACGTCGTTCACGATGGACGCGCCGGCGAAGAGGGCCCTCTCCGCCACCTCGGGCTTGTAGGTGTCGATGGAGACGCGCCCTGGCCTCCCCGCGCTGAGCGCCTCGACCACGCCGACCGTCCTCGAGAGCTCGACCTCGACGGGCACCGGCTCGGCCCCGGGCCTGGTGGACTCGCCGCCCACGTCCACGATGTCGGCGCCCGCGGAGAACATGTCCAGCCCCCTCGATATGGCGCCCTCGGCGTCGCCGGCTATGCCGTCCCCGGAGAACGAGTCCGGGGTGATGTTGACGATGCCCATGACCCGCGGCACGTCGAACCTGAGCCTGCAGGTCCCGACCATCACGGAGGAAGGCCCGGGACGTCCCTTCGCGCGCTTCGAGGTCGCCATCGTCCCCATCTCACTGGATGAGGAGGTCATCGACGACCTCGGCTATGTCCCTTATCCCTATGTCCAGCCTGACCACCTCGTTGCCGTACCGCAGGTTGGTCACGCAGAATGGGCACGCGGTCACGAGGATGTCGGCGACCTCGGACGCCGCCTTCACCCTCCTCGAGGCGATCCTCTGGGCCGCCCCGGGGTCCGCCGAGCGCACGCCGCCACCGCCGCCGCAGCACCTCGCCGAGTCCTTGCTCTCCTTCATCTCGACGTAGGTCGCCTCCGGGATCATCCTGAGGACCCCCCTGGGGGCGTCGTAGATCTTCAGGTGCCGGCCGATGTGGCACGGGTCGTGGTAGGTGATCCTCTTCTTCAACGGCCTCAGCTTCAGGTCCCTCTTGGCGAGGAACTCGACCAGGTGCTCGGTCTCGAATGGGACCTCGATGTGCTTAGGGTACTCCTCCCTGAACATCTTGAGGCAGCCAGCGCACGTGAAGATGAGCTTCTTGACGCCGAGCCTCTTCGCCGCCTCGACGTTCGCGGCCATGAGCTTCTTCACGAGCTTCTCGTCCTGGCCGGTCCTCATCAGGGTGCTGCCGCAGCAGACCTCGTCGACGAGGGTGAAGTCCACGCCGAGCTTCCTGAGTATGGATATGGTGTGCCTGGCGACCTCGGGCATCCTGTAGCGGGCGGTGCACCCGACGAAGTACCCCACCTCGGCCCTCTTGACCTCCGCACCGAGGTCCACCTCCGCCTCCTCGCCGTAGGGGTTCTTGGTCTTCCTGATGTTCTTGACGATCCTCTTGTGCGCGGGCAGGGCGCGCCCGGCCTCGACCAGGTCCGCCCTGGCCGCCTCGACGATGTTGACGACCTGGATGTTGGAGGGGCACCTCCTCTCGCAGTCCTTGCAGGTGGTGCACTGGTAGAGTCTCTCTACCACGGAGTCGTCGGCGGGTATCTCCCCTCTGCTCAGCCCGTAGGCGAGGATGACCTTCCCCCTCGCGACGGACGGGTCCCACTGGTTGTCCTCGAAGTACGGGCATACGCTCTTGCAGAAGCCGCAGAGGGTGCATGTGAGCATCTCCTTCTCGAGCTTCTTGGTCCGTTCGGCCTTGATGACCTTCCTTCGAGCCATGGGAACCGCCGGGTGCGCCGTTCAGTGATGCGCTGTGCTCACTGGACCTTCGGCACAGTAATCACAGCGTCCATAATAAAAGTCACCTTGGACTTGGGCCCCAGGTCGGCGAGCGCCCTGTCCACCGCCTCCTGGAGGCTCCCCACCGGCTCCATGTGCGCCTTCCTCGCGACCTCGGGGTCCAGCTTCGTGACGGCCATCATCCTGCACTTCAGGCCGATCTCTGCCATCTTGGCGGCCTTGTGGTACCCCAGCTTGTAGGTGTGGGAGATCTTCTCGAGCGCGTCCTTGGGGGTGTTGGCGCTCGCGAGGAGGTTGAGGAACGTCTCGGGGCCGACCCCGGTCCTGCACGCGCTCACGAGGATGATGATGCCGCCGTCCCGGACGGCGTACTTCGCGTTGTCCAGGGCCTTCTGCGACTGGTAGAGGTCTATGTCGTACGGGAACGCGGTCACCGCGACCACGACGTCCGCCTTCCGCTTGAGCTTCATGACGAAGACCTCGTCGGCCTTCTTCACCGCCGACCTCCACGACCTCGTCAGGTTGCCGGCCGCCGCATGGCATATGCGGTGGTGCTTGTCCAACACGACCATCACCGAGAATATGCGCTTGTCCCTGAGGGCCTTGGCCATGTCCTCCATGTCCTCGCTGACCGGGTTCCCCTTGAGCCTCAGGGCCTGCGCCTCCAGCCTCAGGGCGAGCTTGTGGTTCTGCTCGATCGTCTCGTAGGCCGAGACGCCCGGCAGGAAGGACTTCCTGCCGCCGGTGTAGCCGGCGAAGTAGTGCGGCTCGACGCTGCTGATCACGATGATCCGGTCCGCGTCCATGACCTTCCTGTTCACGAGGAGCCTCGTCCCGTTCCTCGAGGTCCCGATGAACGTGGTCTCGCTGGTCTTCGAGTCGTGGACGGTCACCCGGTCCTTCACCCTCTCGTAGACCGGGCCGAATATGAACCGGTACTCCTCCTCGGTCGGGGCGCGGTGCATCCCGGTGGCTATGATGTAGCTGACGTCCTTGCCCTCGAGGACGGGCATCATCTGCTCCAGGACCCTCCCCGTCGGCGTGGGCCTCGTGCCGTCGTTGACCACAACGAGGACGTTCTTGGCCCGGCGGACGAACTCCTCCAGGGTCGACGGCCCAAGCGGGCTCCTGAACGCGCTCGTGAGGGTCTCACCCTCGTCCAGGGGGGGCAGGTCCTTCGGGTGCACGACCTCCCCGACATTCACGTCGGGAAGCTCGACCGCCTCCCTCCCATCCCCGTACTGGACCTCTATGCGCATGCGGAATACCGGGCTGGAATAGGGGTTGGTCTATTAGTAGGTTGCCAAGGTGTGTCACGGCTTCGCAGGCCCCCCTCCAGGCCCCTTCAAAGGGTTAATTAGGTCGTATGAATCTCTAGCGCCCGTGAAGACCGTAGGTACTCTCGGCGAGCGGGGCGTCATACGCGTGATAGACGGCATCGTCAAGAGCGACGCCTCCGTCGGGATCGGCGACGACTGCGCGGCGATAGACCTCGGCGACAAGTACCTCCTCGTCACGACGGACATGATGGTCACCAAGACCCACATCCCCAAGGGGATGGGCCCCTACGACGTGGGGTGGGCGCTCGTCGCGGTCAACCTCAGCGACATAGCCGCCATGGGCGGGAAGCCGCTGGGGGTCGTCACGGCCATCGGCATCACCAAGGGCCACCCGATCGAGTTCCTCGAGCAGATGGTCGACGGCATGAACGACTGCGCCCTCAGGTTCGGGACATCCATCATCGGCGGCGACACCAAGGAGCACGAGGACCTGATCCTCTGCGGGACCGCCGTGGGCGAGGTCTCCAAGTCGGGGATCCTGCTGAGGAAGGGCGCGAGGGCGGGCGACCTGATAGCGGTGACGGGCGCGCTGGGCAAGGCCGGCTCGGGCTTCCTCTCGCTCAAGCGGGGCCTGAACCTGAAGGACGCCGAGGACAGGCTCAAGCGGCCGTTCCCGAGGGTCAAGGAGGGCATGGCCCTTTCGGCGTGCGGCTTCGTCACCTCCTGCATGGACATATCGGACGGCCTGTCCAGCTCCATATTCGAGTTCTCGAGGAACTCCGGCATGACGCACGAGATCGACTACGCCAAGGTGCCGAAGGCCCCCGAGGTGGACATGGTCTTCCACGACCTCGAGAGGCAGAAGGACCTGGTGCTGAACTTTGGGGACGACTTCGAGCTCCTCTTCACCGTGAAGCGGGAACACGAGCAGGACCTGCCGGCGCTCGCCGAGGGCATGGGATGCCCCATATCAGTGATAGGGAAGGTCACCAGCGGCGAGGAGAACATCCTGGTCGACAACGGCAAGCGGGAGAAGCTGGAGAACCTTGGCTATGAGCACTTCAGGGCTAGGAAGTACTGAGGCGCGGTTCTACACGCCCGAGGGCGGGAAGGTGAGGTGCGCGCTGTGCCCCCACTCGTGCCTGATCCCCGAGGGCAGGCGCGGGATATGCGGGGTGCGCGAGAACAGGGAGGGGAAGCTGTACTCCCTCATCTACGGCCTCGCCTCGTCCGTGCACCCGGACCCGATCGAGAAGAAGCCGCTCTTCCACTTCATGCCGGGGACGACCTCGATCTCCTTCGGCAGCGTCGGCTGCAACCTCTCGTGCCTGCACTGCCAGAACTCATCGATCTCCAGGGCTGGGCCGGACGCGCATGGCCTCACCCCGATTACCCCCGCGGACGTCGTCGAGTACGCGCGCTTCTCGAACGCTAGGTCGGTGTCATGGACGTACAACGAGCCCTCCATTTGGCACGAGTTCACGACGGTCGCGTCGAAGGCGGCCCACGACGCCGGGCTGAAAACGGTCTACGTCACCAACGGCTTCATCCAGGAGGAGCCGCTGAGGGAGCTGAAGGGCGTCATCGACGCGATGAACATAGACGTGAAGGCGTTCAGGGAGGAGTTCTACAAGCGCGTTTGCGGGGGGCGCCTCGCCCCGGTCCTGAGGGCCTGCGAGCTCGCGAAGGGGCTCGGGATGCACGTCGAGCTGACATACCTCATCATCCCGGGCCACAACGACGGGGAGGACGAGATCAGGGAGTTCTCCGAGTGGGTCGCGGGCTCCATGGGCGCAGGCGTGCCCGTGCACTTCTCCGCGTTCCACCCAGACTACAAGCTGACATCGGTCCCGGCTACGCCTGTGAGCACCCTGCTGAAGGCGTACGGTGTGGCGAGGACGGCGGGGCTCGACTTCGTCTACATCGGGAACGTGCCGGTGGGGGACAAGGACGACACTGTCTGTCCCAAGTGCAGGTCGCTAGCCGTCGAACGCGACGGGTTCTACGTCAAGTACAATGGCCTGAAGGAAGGGAAGTGCGGCAGGTGCGGCGCGGACCTCGGCTTCGTGGTGTGAGCCCCGGGGACCGCCTCAGAGCCCCATGACCAGGACGAGGAAGTTGCCGACCACCGCGGCGAAGGCCATGGCGATGGTCATCGGCACGATGAACGGTATCTTTGGGGTCACCCAGAGCCGCGTGTGGCCCACGGAGACGAGCCTGTCCACCTCCGCTCCGAGGTCCTCGTCCCTCCGGGGCCTCGTGTACCTCCGGTGGACCCCGTCCTCGACCCTCTCCATCAGCCACACCTTCCGGGCCTTGACGTCCTGGGCGTCCAGCCTGTACCCGAGTAGCGCGTAGGGCACCTCGAACTCGCCCGCGGCGAGGTTCCTGGCCGCGAACGCCACAGGGGTGAACGCGACGATGACCGCTGCGGTGACGAGCACGACGAAGGAGAACGGGAACACTATCTCCGCGTAGGTGCCCTCCGCCGCGATGAGCGGGACGGGCCCGAGGTAAGGGTAGAACGGGAACATGACCGAGAGGGCCATGAGGGCCTTCGCGTCCGCGCCCCCCCTGATCATGTCGAGCATGTACATGACCACGATGGCCATCATCATGACCGGAGCGGTCAGGAGGTGGGCGAAGTAGGTGTCGTCGGCCCACATGTACCCCAGGATGACGGTGGCCACGATGGCGGCCGCGTATGATGCGACGGGCAGCGCCCTCGCCCACCCGCCGGACTCCCCCGAGGGCCCGTAGACGTCCGCCAGGACCGCCAGCACGGGGACCAGGACGAGCAGGTACTCCAGCGGGGCCTCGTCGACGGCCACGCGGGCGGCCAGCAGGGCCATGGCCAGGGCGGACAGCACCATCCAGATGCCGTTGCCGACCTTCCTGGTCCTCCAGTCGAGGCCGGAGGCGTAGGAGAGGATGGCTAGGGTTACAGCGAGCTGAACCGCCGTCACGGCGTCCTGTGCATCCACGCGACTGGATTAGGATGACCGTACTTAATGCATTCGCGGACGGGCCGTCAGTCCGCTGGCTCCAGCCCGAGGCCGTCGGCGATCCGGACGGCCTCCTCGTACTCCGAGGTCCTCAGCCTCCGCGATATCTCAGGGAACTCCCGGGCCCGGTGCTCCGGCCTGTACTGGGCCATCACGTTGACCTTGACGTCCACGAGGTTCGACGCTATCCACTCCAGCGCAGGCCTCGTGCAGCACTCGACATGCCCAGGCAGGACGAGGTGCCTGATGATCATCTCCGCGTGGGCCCTCGCCTTCAGGTGGTTCCTGGTGACGACCCGCATGTACTCCGGCACGCCGGAGAGCCTCATCGCGCAGGCGTCGTTGCCGTACTTGAAGTCGGTCAGGTAGACGTCCACGACCGGGTCGAGCAGCTCCATGGCCTCCTCCGAGAGGTACATGTTGGAGTTCCAGACCTGCGCGATGTCCGCATCGCACCCCTGGAGGGTCCGGAGTATGTACGGCAGGTTCGAGGTCGGGTCCCCGCCCACCCAGTTCACGTTCCTGGCAGCGGCCGTGCGCAGCCCCCGGGCGCGGCCGGCCCTCCCCTCGATCATCCGGGCCAGCTCGTCGGGGGGGATGCGGATACCTGAGCGCGGGCGCGTGCTGATCTCCCAGTTCTGGCAGTAGACGCAGTCGAAGGTGCAGCCTGCGAAGAACACGGTGTACGATGGCACCAGGTCCGGTTCCTCGCCCATGTGGATGAACTCGCTCGTAACCCTCGCGTCCAGGACCTCGCAGTGTCCGGCCTGTCCCTCGCCCCTCCTCGCGCGGCACCTCCTCTCGCAGAGGACGCACTCGGACTGCAGCCTCTCCGCGAGTTCGGCCTTGAGGCTCAGCAGGTCGGCGCCGTCGCCGTCACCTCCGCGCAACGCCCTCCGATGTGCGGCCCAGAGCTCGTCCGTGCTGGCAGAGAGGTCGGCGTCCGTGCGCCGTTCCCTGCAGGCGAGGTACCTGGCCCTCTCCTCGCCGGCAAGGACCCTGTAGTATCTCTCGAGAGCCCGCGAGCCCATGCCAGTACAGTTGACGGAATAGGGATTTAATACTTCCAGGCCCGTGCGAAGGGCGATGCGGCCATCCGGTCTCGACGACATCCCCGACCTGTGGAAGGCGACCTACGACCTCGTGGCCCAGGTGCCGATGGGCAGGGTGACGACGTACGGCGAAGTCGCGAGGGCGCTCGGCGACGTCGTGGCGAGCAGGTTCGTCGGGCTGGCGATGAGCATGAACGACGACATCGTCCGGGTCCCCTGCAGGAGGGTGGTGCAGTCGGACGGCCGGGTCGGCGGGTACACCGGCGGCGGGCCCCGCCGCAAGGCCGCCCTCCTGAGGAAGGAGGGCGTCAGGGTGGAGGGCGGCGTCGTGCTGGACCTGGCCGACCTGATGTTCACCGACTTCGTCTCCGACCAGCCCCTCAAGGGGCTGAGGCGCCGCCAGGCCAGGCTCAGGGGCCGCGTCGACGTGCCCTCGCGCGATATAGATGTCGGGTACGTGGCCGGGGTGGACGTCGCATACGGCGGCGAGCACTCGTACGCGGTCGCAGCCGTGTTCGACTGGGCGACGGGCGGGATGGTGCGCCACTCGGTCCAGGAGGGGGATGCGTCGTTCCCCTACGTCCCGACCTACCTTGCGTTCAGGGAGCTCCCTCTCGTCCGGCCACTGATCGAGGACCTCCCGGAGGGGACGGTCCTCATGTACGACGGCAACGGGCTCCTCCACCCGGAGGGCATGGGGATTGCCACCCATGCGGGCGTGGCCTTCGGGGTCCCGACGATAGGGGTCGCCAAGAGCTACCTGTGCGGCGAGCGCGGAAGGCGCCTCCGGGGAGGCGTCGTCCCGCTCTCCATGGGCGGGGAGGTGGTCGGCTACGAGCTCTCGGGAGGCGGGTCCGCCTGGCCCGTCTACGTCTCCGTGGGGAGCGGCATAGGCCCGGGCCAATCCCTCACGGTCGTCAGGCGGTTCATGCGGCACAGGGTCCCTGAGCCGACGAGGGCCGCCCACATCCTCGCGAACAGGGCCCGTGGGTGAGCAAGCCACAAATAACCGCTAGGCCGTCAGCGTCACCTGATGCGGATAGTGGTCTTCGGGGCAGGCTCCCTCGGCTGTGCCCTGGGCGGGCTCCTCGCGAAGAGGCACGAGGTCGTCCTGATCGGAAGGAAGGAGAACACGGACGCCGTCAGGGAGAACGGCCTGCGGCTCGAAGGCGAGGTCGAGGCCAGGGTCGGACTGGACGCACGCGAGACGGTCGACGGCCTGTCCCCGCCGGACCTCGTCGTCCTGACCACAAAGGCCTACCATACGAGGGACGCCGTCGATGTCCTCTCCGCGGCGCCATGGCCTGACGCGCGGGCCATCACGCTGCAGAACGGCCTCGGGAACCTCGAGGTCCTGCGCGGGTGGAAGGGGGCCAAGGCCTTCGGCGCGACGACGACCATGGGCGCGTCGCTCGTCTCGCCGGGGAACGTGAGGCTCTCGGGCCTGGGCAGGACGGTGGTCGGGGCCGACCTGGACGAGGACGGGGCCTGGGGGATAGCCGGGGCGTTCTCCGCATGCGGGCTGAAGGTGGATGTCAGGAGGGACATCGCGGGCGAGATATGGGCGAAGGCGGTTGTGAACTGCTGCATCAACCCGCTGACCGCGGTGCTCCGCGTGCCCAACGGTAAGCTGCTGGAGAGCGAGCCGGTGTCGCGCCTGATGTCCGACATATGCATTGAGTGCTCCGCCGTCGCTCTGGCCGCGGGCGTCGCCCTTCCCGAGGGAAGGATGATCGACCGGGTCAGGGCGGTGGCCGAGGACACCGCGGGCAACAGGTCCAGCATGCTCAGGGACGTCGAGCTGGGGAGGAGGACGGAGATAGCGCAGCTGAACGGCGCGGTCTGCAGGGTGGGCTCCGCCCACGGGATTCCGACGCCGCTGAACAGGGCCGTGGCGGCCATGGTGGAGGCGCTCGAGCCAGCCACCGTGCAATGAGTAAAAAGGTTAATATCGTAACATGATGCTCTTCAGGGCCGTGATAAGATGGTAGATGTGAAGGAGCTGGCAGCCAACGCCAAGGTCCTCAGGAAGAAGGGCCTGAGCGTCCGCGAGATAGCCGACGAGTTGCACCTCTCGATCGACACGGTCAACTACCTGATAGAGTACGGTGCGGAGGGCCTGCCCCCATCGGACGTGAAGATCGGCTGGCGGTCGATCGGCGTCTCAGGGTACCGCATAGGGCTGATGTCCGAGCTCATGGCCGACATGGCGCTCGAGGAGCTCTCGAAGAAGGAGCAGCTCGCCGACGTCGTCATGGGGATATCCATAAACGGGGTCCCGTTCGCGTGCAAGATATCGGAGCTCATGGGCATCGACTTCGGCGTCTACAGACCTCACTCGGAGTCCGAGACGGGCGGGGCGTTCAGCTCCAACTTCGCCTCCACCGGCGACAAGAAGAAGATCATAATCGTTGACGACGTGCTCAGCACGGGCGCGACGATCAAGGGCGCCATCCACGACATACGGGAGGCGGGCGGCGAACCGGTCCTGGTGCTCGTGATAGTCAACAAGAGCAGCATGAACGAGGTCGACGGCGTCCCGCTGAGGGGCCTGATTAGGGCCCGGTCGCTGGGCGGGACGATACTGGGCGGCGCCGTCAAGAAGGGCTTCCCGTACGACTAGGACCTCTTCGCCGACTCCCTGAGCGCCTCGATCACGGGCATTGGCTTCCCGAGCATGAACCGCTCGAGGGCGCCCCCTCCGGTGCTGCAGTAAGAGAACCTGTCCTTCAGCCCGAGCTTGTTCGCGGCGGCGCTGGAGTGCCCTCCGCCTATGACCGAGAACGCCCCCGACTCGACTATGGCCTGGTAGACGTCCCTCGTCCCCCTGGAGAACTCCTCCCTCTCGAACACCCCCGGGGGCCCGGAGAGGAAGACGGTCTTGGACGAGCGGATGATCTCGGTGAACCTCCCGATGGTGTCCTCCCCGATGTCCATCACGGCCGCCCCCTTGGGCATGGAGCCGAGAGGGTACTCCCTCCTCGCCCCGCCCTCGTCGACAGCGCCGTCGGATGGCAGCACGATCTTGTCCTGGTGCTCGGACCAGAGCCTCCGGGCTAGGTCTGCGGACTCGAGGCCCATGTCCTTCCTTATCATCTCCTCGGTGCCGGAGCCGACGCTCTTCCCGAGGCACCAGAGGTAGCCGTAGCCGGCCAGCCCTGCGACCAGTATGTGGTCCACGGAGTCCCTCTTGACGAGCGCCTCGATGGCCTGGAGGGCGTCGGAGAGCTTCTTCCCGCCGAAGATGTAGGTCGACGGGCGCTTGGGCGCCTGGAAGACGTCCGACAGGGTCCTGATCTCCTTCTCCAGCAGCCTCCCGGCCGCCGAGGGCAGCACCGCGGTGAACCCGACCAGGGATGCGTGCGACCTGTGGGACGAGGCGAATGCGTCGTTGACGAAGAGGTCGAACTTGGGGGCGAGCGACCTGACCATGTCCGACCTGGCGTGCTCCTCGGGGCTCCTGCTGGCCTGCTCCTCCCCGAAGTACCTCACGTTCTTCATGAGGACGCACTCCCCCTCGGCGAGGCCGTCGATGGCCTTCAGCGCGTGCCCCCCGAAGATGTCGTCCACGTAGCGGACCTTCCTGCCGAGGTACCTGCTGAGGAAGGCCGCGTGTTCGTTGAGCGGTATGAAGTCGTAGTCGCCGGGCCGGCCCTGGTGGGCGAGCACGACCAGCTTCCCGCCGCGGTCGACGATCTCCCTGATGGTGGGGACAGACGACAGTATCTTGGAGCCGTCCTCCAGGGCGAGGGTCCTCTCGTCCACCGGGGAGTTGATGTCCACCCTGAGGAGCACCCTCTTGCCGCGCAGGTCGAAATCGTCCAGTGTGTGGAACCCCATCCCGCTGCCCCCGTCCAAGCCTCTGCCCGAGTCTCTTCCCCCTTCTCCGCCCGCATGCGCCGGCCTGCGCCGGCGCGAGGACCCGTCGGAACCGTCCGTCAAGGCCGATGCCCCCGCGCACCGCGCCTGCCCGGCGCCAGGTGCGCGCCCTTACCGTTGTACCGGATTGGACGTTCGATATAAAGCATTGACGTCGCTATCACTCCTGGGAAGGGGACAGAAAGTATTTTGTCAGAGCATCAGCATTGCTGAGGAAAGATGGGCGCGCACGAGGTTTTTGGCGATTTGGCCCGTCCACGGATGTGTTTCGTTTGAAGGCGATTGCGGTAGACAAGATGCTCGTGAAGGACATCATGAGCCCCCCGGCTCTGACGGCCAACAAGGGAGATACGGTCTCAGAGGTCATCTCGAAGATGAAGAAGAACAACGTCAGGGAGATACCCGTGGTCGAGGGGGGCAAGCCCCTGGGGCTCGTGAGCCACAGGGTCCTGATCGCCCGGAGGAACGTCCCACTCAGCGCCAAGGTCGAGCACGTGATGATCCCCGCGCCCAGGCTCGAGGAGGACATGAAGGTGCTCGAGGCCGCGGAGGAGATGCTCTCGTCCGGGGTCAGGGGCGCCCCCGTGGTCAGGAACCACAAGATGGTCGGGTTCGTGTCCAGGACGGACATAGTGAGGATGCTGCCGAAGGTGGACGAGCTCCGCTCGAAGAAGGTCTCCGAGATCATGAGCAGGAACCCCCACGCCGTGACCAAGGACGAGACCATCAGGAAGGCCCAGGTCATGATGACCGGCCTTGACGAGAAGGCGCTCCCGGTGGTCGACAAGGACGAGAGGCTCATCGGCGCGGTCGGTATGACGGAGGTCATGGACGTGATATGGTCGCCCAAGGCGTCGAAGCCCCCGAACGAGATCATGGGCAGCGGGAGGGACGCCGTCGACGTCAAGGTCGGGGGCATCATGAACGACTCCCCCACCTTCGTCCTGCCGGACGACACCCTGGAGAAGGCCGTCTCCGTGATGATGGACAAGAAGCTGTCCACCCTCTTCGTGACCTCCGAGGGCAGGCTCGTGGGGGTCGTCTCGCAGGTCGACCTCATCGAGCAGGCGATCGGCCTCCTCCCGAGGGAGGGCGTCTACGTCCAGATCACGGGCCTCGACGTCGGGGACCCAGAGGTCTACGACGTCCTCTACGAGCTCATAGGCAAGTCGATGAAGAGGATCGACAGGATCGTGCCCCCGAGGGTCTTCTCCATGCACGTGAGCACGTACCACCACGAGGGCCTGAAGAGCAAGTACAGCCTGGGGGCCCGGCTCACGACCTCGAAGAGCATGCACTACGTTAAGAGCGTCGACTGGGACCTGTACAAGGCCACCGACGCGCTCCTCGACATGCTCGAGGCCAACGTCAGGCGGGACCACGAGAAGCAGCTGGACCTGGTCAAGAAGAGGAAGCCGAACCTATAGGTCCCAGTACTCCGACGCGTTCCTCATGCACCTCTCGACGGTGCCGCGCCCGAGGCAGCTGTTGTCCACCATGTCGGTGAACTCCAGGGGCACCTCGACCCCCTCCATCGCGCCGACTATGCCCGCGACCACCTCCGAGAGGGAGGGGATGTCGTACCCCCCCTCCAGCATGAAGGTCGTCCTCCCCCCGCACGCCCTCCTCCCGAACGAGAGCAGCTGCCTGGCCTGGCGCACGTGCCCGTCCGAGGAGAGGCTGAGCGACGCGAGCGGGTCCCTGTAGTGGTTGTCGACGCCCATGCTGACCAGGAGCGCGTCCGGCTTGAACTGCTCCAGTATCGGCTCGACCACGCTCCCGTAGGCGAGGTCGAAGGTGGAGTCGCCGCAGCCGGAGGCCAGGGGCATGTTGAACGTGAACCCCTGGCCCTCCCCCTTCCCCACGAAGTCGAGGCTCCCCGTGCCCGGGAAGATCCCCGTCTGGTGGGTGGAGATGTAGAGCACGGTGGGGTCGGCCGCGAAGACCTGCTCGGTCCCGTTGCCGTGGTGGACGTCCATGTCGACTATCGCTATCCGACGGTCGCCGCCCCTCTGGAGGTGCCTCGCCGCGATGGCTATGTTGTTGAAGTAGCAGAACCCCATCCCGAAGTTCGGCCCCGAGTGGTGCCCCGGCGGACGGGTCAGGGCGAAGGTAGGCCTCCCGTGCTCCTTCGCGTGGGCGACCGCGTCTATGGCCGACTCCGCGGAGAGCGCCGCGATGCCGAAGGTCTCGTGGTGGACCCGCGTGTCGAGGGTGAGGTTGCACTCGCCGCAGGTCTCTATGAAGTCGATGTAGTCCTCCTCGTGGACGAGCCTGAGGTGCTCCTTGCTCCCGGCCCTCGAGGAGCGCACGTCCTTCCAGAGTCCGTGGGCCTTCAGCTTCTGGACTATGCCCCTCAGCCTCTCGGGCGACTCCGGGTGGAAGGGGTCCTGGACATGACCGTAGAACTCCTCGTTGAAGAATATGGCCACGTCCATCCCTTAACCTGGTGTCCGTAGATAAGATTTGTTCCAGACCGCGCGGGCCGGGCCGAAAGTAACATAACGCTCGAGACCCGGTTCAGTGGCAGGTGTCCCCTTGAGCATCGAGCAGCTGATCCTGCTACTGGTGGCCGTCCTCCTCGTCGCCCTGATATTCTTCGCCAGCTCGGCCCTGGTGGCGAGCGACTGGTCCATCGACGGGCCGTTCGTGCTCCGCCTGCTCCTAGTGTCCCTCATCGCCGTGCTGGTGATACCATTCGTGAGCGGCGTCGCGCACGACCTCGGGATCGACGAGCTCGGCCTCCTCTTCGGCTTCGTGATACTCATATTCGTGGTGAGGTACGTGCTGGTGGAGGAGCTCCCGGTCGCGGACGACTGGCTGGCCTCGATAGTGATAACCCTCCTCGGCGTGGTGCTCATCTTCGCGGTGCAGGAGCTGGCCGACAGGTTCTTCGACACCCGGATGCTGACGGTGTTCTAGATCTCCCTGAACTCCTTCGAGCACGGGGTGAGGGTCTGGCAGCCCTTCCTGGTCACCAGGACGTCGTCCTCGATCCGGACCCCGCCGAACCCGGCTATGTACGCCCCCGGCTCGACGGTGAGGACCATGCCCTCCCGGAGGGTCATGTCCCTCGCGGGCGATATCCCGCCCGGGTCGTGGACCGACACGCCTATCCCGTGGCCGGTGCTGTGGATGAACCTGCCGCGGAACCTGCTGCCGTCGATGATCCTCCTTGCCGCGCCGTCCACGTCCTTCCCCTGGACGCCGTCGCGGATCGCGTCTATCGCGGCCATCTGCGCCCTCAGGACGACGTCGTACATCTCCCTCTGGCGCGCGTTCGCCCTGCCGCAGGTGAAGGTCCTCGTGATGTCCGAGACGTACCTCCTGTAGCTGGCCCCGAAGTCGAAGAGTGCGAACTGCCCCCTCTTGAGCCTCTTCGCCGCAGGCTGGTAGTGCGGCTCGGCGCTCATCGCCCCGAAGGACGCGTTGGTGACGAAGGCTGGCCCGGTGGCCCCCAGTCTCATCATCTTGTAGTTGAGCTCCGCCGCGGCCTCGGTCTCGGTCATGCCCTCGGACACCAGCTCCGGGATGGCCTCCCCGGCCTCGGACGCGATCCTGCAGGCCTTCCTTATGGTGGCGATCTCGTCCGGCTGCTTCACCACCCTGGCGTCCTCCAGGTCGGCCGAGACGTCGACGAGCTTCGCCCTCCCCGCGGCCTTCTTGACCTTGAGGTAGTTCGAGTGGGTGATCTCGCGCGAGTTGACCCCGACCCTCCGCATCCCCTTGAGCCTGCGCTCCATGAGCTTGTGCCTGTGCTCCGAGCTGTTGAAGACCGCAGTGCGGGCGCCGGCCTGCCTGGCGCTAAGCTCCTCGAGCTCCGAGCTGAGCACCTCCGTCCTCCTGGGCTGGATGATGGCGACGCACCCCTCGAACAGGCCGTTCGGGATACCGGTCGCGTAGAAGAAGCTGTTGTCCAGGTTCGGGTCAGTGCCGTTCATGAGCACGACGGCGTCCACGTCCGACTTCATGGACGCGAATATGTGTCTCTCCTTGGTGGCCACATGATCACTGGCCGCGAATGCGTCTCGGCGTATAAAGAGGTTGACCGGTTCAGACGCCGACCCATATGTGGCCCGTGATCTTCCTTATCGCCGATATCGCGGACAGTGCGGCCAGGTAGCTCGTCTTCGGGTTCCTCGGGGAGGGGACGTTCCTGGTCACGACGTCCAGCTCGCCGAACCTCCCCTTGGCCTTGAGGTTGTGCTCGTTCGTCTTGACCTGGGGGTCGCACACTATCCTTATCATCGTCTTCTCGAAGCCTATCCCCGCCAGGGATATGGTCGCGGCGACGTTGATGTTCTGCGGGAAGTGCTTGACCGCCTCCCTGGCGGTGCCGTAGAACATCTCGGTCCTGACCCTGATGTCGGAGGCCACGATGCCCTTCGACTCGAGGTACGGGCTGGGCCCGAACGCCGACGGGGGCTTGGTGGTGGTCAGCGTCACCTCGTCCATCCCCTCGATGCTGGCCGCGGAGAGGGCGTCCACGCCGCCTATCGCCCCGCTCGGCAGGTAGACCCTGGCGCCCTTCCTCTTCGCCAGCCTGAATGCGTCGCTCTGGAACTTCTCGTCCTGGAACACGCCCACGCTCATTATGAGGGTGTCGACGCCCGCCGAGAGGGCCAGGGGCGCGTAGTACCTGGCGGCGTCCTGGCTGGCGGCCTCGACGACGAGCCTTATCTCGGGGAGCACGGGCACGATGTCGGGGACGTACCGGACCTTCTTCGTCTTCTCCTGGAGCCTCGTGGCGCACTCCTGGGACCGGTCCGTGAGGTAGGTCGTGTCTATGTCCGGCATGTCCTCGACCGCGCGGGCTATCGTCGTGCCTATCGCCCCGCAGCCGATGACGCAGATCTTCACGCCTGGGCCACAGACGCCTACGATATAAAAGCTTTCACGACCGTCAGGTGAACGCGTGGCGGAGCGGGGCGGACCGGGCCTGATTCCACCATCATGTTTTATAGCGTCCGAAGTGCTGACACAGGCAGGATGAGCGAACTACTGGCCCCTCTCCTCAAGGGCGTCCGTTCCAGCGCAGCCCTCGGCCTCGACTACATCGAGCTGAGGGCCGACGACGTCGCACAGACGTCGGTCGAGCTCCGCGAGTCCTCGGTCGAGAGCGTCACGCGGAAGCTGGAGCGCGGCCATTCCGCGAGGGTCCTGAGGGCGGGGAGGTGGGGGTTCGCATCCTCCGACGGCATGAAGGACGTCGCCTCGACGGTCGCCGAGGCGTCGAAGGCGGCAGCTACCCTGGCCAAGGGCGGCCCCGCGGACACGAGCCTCTGCGAGGTCAAGCCGGTCAAGCGGGAGGTGCGGCCTCCCGCGAAGGTCCCTCTCGCCGAGGTGGGGCTGGACGAGAAGGTCTCGCACCTCACCTCCATCTGCAGGGCCGTGGTGGCGGCCGACGCGCGCATGACGGGCGCGAAGGCGAGCTACTCCGACGTCACCGGGGAGAGGGTCCTGGTCACGAGCGAGGGCACCGAGGTCGTCCACCACATCTCGCACGCGTACCTGATGGCCCACGCCTCGGGCAACGCCTCGAACAGGATGGTGTCCGTGAGGGACGAGATGGGCACGGTCTCCGCAGGGTGGGAGCACTTCACGCGGGCCGAGCCCGCCGAGGCAGTGGCGGAGCGCCTCGTGAGGAAGGCGCGGCTGCAGATGGACGGCGTCCCGTGCAAGAGGGGCACGCACCCATGCGTCATATCGCCCAGGGTGGCGGGGATGCTGGCCCACGAGGCCCTCGGGCACCTCTCCGAGGCGGACCTCTTCGCGGCCGGCGCCTTCAACGACTTCGTCGGGAGGCGGGTCGCGCCCCGATCGGTCACCATGGTCGACTCACCCATGATGGAAGACGGGTTCGGGAACGTGGCCGTGGACGACGAGGGGGTCGTCCCGAAGCCGGTCACCCTGATCGACGAGGGGATGCTCGGCTCCCAGATGACCAACCGGGAATGGTCGGCGCGCCTGGGCGTCCCCCCGACGGGGAACGCGCGCGCCGAGAACTACAGGGTCCCGCCCATCATCCGCATGAGGAACACCTACTTCGAGCGCGGCGACATGACCCTCGAGGAGCTGCTGGAGGGGATCGGCTCGGGATACTACTGCGTGGACGTCCGGGGCGGCCAGGCCGAGTCCAACTCGAGCTTCCAGGTCAGCATCCAGGAGTGCTACGAGGTCGTGAGGGGCGAGCTCGGGAGGCCGGTCAGGAGCCTGGCCATCAGCGGCCTCGCCACCAAGGCCCTCGGCATGATCGACGGGCTCGGGAAGGACTTCGGGTCCGAGTCCAGCTACTGCGGCAAGCTCATGCAGTCGATGCCGACCAGCGACGGGGGCCCCCACATCAGCATCAGGAGGGGCGGCGTCGTCTTCGGAGGTGCCGATTGATGCCCGCCGGGAAGCGCGACCTCCCGTCGGTGACGGACGCCCTCGAGAGGGTGGCCGCGACGGCGAAGAGGATGCGGCTGGCCGAGTTCGACGCCTTCGCCGTGTCGAAGGCCTCCAGGAGCGTCACCATAGAGAGGGGAGGCGTCTCCGGGGCGGACTCCAGGACCGCGACGGCCCTCCACGTCCGGGTATGCATCGACGGCATGGTCGGCGGCGCCTTCTGCAACAGCTTCGAGGGGGGCGATGTGTCGAGGTGCTTGGCGGAGGCGGCGGGGATCGCGAGGCTGATGGCGCCGGACCGGAGATGGAGCGGCTTCCCTGCCGGCCCGGACAGCTACAGGTCCGTGCCTGGCCTCTGCGACAGGTCCGTGGCCTCCACGGACGTCGCCACCCTGGGGATCATGGCCGAGGAGATGATCGACGGCGCGATGTCCGTGTCTAAGAAGGTCGCCGTGCCGTACGGCGCGGTCGAGGCCATCGAGAGGTCCGTCGGGGTCGCCAACTCATCTGGCGTGGACGTCGTCATGAAGGAGACCCAGCTCCAGGCGGTGATATGCTGCGTCGCAGGGTCCGGCGTGTCCATATCCCCGGACTGCGAGGAGTCGGGGATGTCGCGCGGGTGCGACCTCCGGACGGACAGGATCGGGGAGCGGGCCGGATGGATCGCTGACAGGAGCACGCACCTGGTCAAGGCGTCGACCGAGGAGTGCGAGGTCGTCTTCTCCCCGATGTCCCTGGGAGCCTCAGACAGCGGCCTCCTCACGGTCGCCCTCAACAAGGCCTTCTCGGGCCAGAGCGTCATGCAGAGGACCTCGTTCCTCATGGACAGGGTGGGCGAGCAGGTGTGGTCCGACAGGGTCACCATGAGCGACAACCCCCTCCTGTCTGGCAGGTGCGGGTCGAGGCCGTTCGACGACGAGGGCCTGCCGACCTCCAAGACGCAGATGGTCAGGAAGGGCGTGCTCAGGGAGTTCCTCTGGGACAACTACTTCGGCTCGCTCTCGGGCGAGGGCTCGACCGGCAACGCCGTCAGGGACCTGGCCTCAGGGTCGGTCGGAGTCGCGCCGCTCTGCCTCCAGCTGACGCCTGGACGAGGCAACATGCACTCCCTCATCGAGGAGGTCGGCCACGGCTACCTGGTCTGGGGTGGCCAGGGGTCCCACACCAGCAACCCCGAGACAGGGGAGTTCTCGTTCGTCGCGAGCCCGGGCCTCCTCATCGAGGACGGGGAGGTCGTCGGCGGCGTGCGCGGGGCCATGATCTCCGGCAACATATCCGCCTTCATGCAGAACGTCGAGTTGGTCGGCGGGGACGTGGTGGATTTCGGGAACTCGCTTATGCCGAGCGTCCTGTTCAGGGACGTCAAGGTGACCACGGGCTGATGACGATGCCGCGGGACATTCCCAGGGCGGCGGCGAGGAGGAAGGCCGCCAGGATCGACAGGGCGCTCACCGAGGAGTACGGCGAGAAGTCGGCCGGCTCGGACGAGGATCCCGTCGACACGCTCGTCGAGACCATTCTCTCGCAGAACACCACGGACATCAACTCCCACAGGTCCTTCCTGGCGCTGAAGAAGGCGTACCGGGACTGGCACGACATGCTCGGCGAGGACCAGGCGATCGTATCGGGGATCATCCGCTCCGGGGGCCTGCCCGACATCAAGGCCAGGAGGATACTCGACGCGCTGGAGTTCATCCACCGCGAGCGCGGGAGGATCGAGCTGGACTTCCTGAGGGACATGCCCCCGGCGGAGGCCGACCGGTGGCTGGCGCAGATGAAGGGCGTCGGCCCGAAGACCCGCTCGATAGTCCTGCTCTTCTCCCTGGGGATGGCCGCGTTCCCGGTGGACACCCACATCCACAGGGTGACCCGGCGCCTCGGGCTGATCGGCCCCAAGGTCACAAGGGAGCAGGCCCAGGCGGTGCTCGGGGCCATCGTCCCGGAGAGCGAGTACTACAACTTCCACATCAACCTCATAGAGCACGGAAGGGCCGTGTGCCGGGCCCGCAGGCCAGCTTGCGAGGCGTGCTTGGTCGCAGGCATGTGCGACCACTTCTCCGCCGCGAAGGCACAGCCTTGATATAGGCTCGAACCGCCTCCCTTGGCTCATGAGGTACAGGCTGCTGGAGCACACGGCCGACGCGATGGTCGAGGCCCACGGCGAGAGCCTCGGCGAGAGGTTCGCCAACGCGGCCTACGCGATGTTCGACCAGATGACCGACGCCTCCAGGATCTCCCCGACGGGCGAGGTCAGGGTCGAGCTCAAGGCGGAGGCGCGCGAGCAGCTGCTGGTCGACTTCCTCCAGGAGCTCCTGTTCCTCCACGACACCGAGAACCTCGTGTTCGGCGAGTTCGACGTCGAGACCGACGGCACCAGCCTCACGGCCCGCGCCCGAGGGGAGGCGTTCGACGGGTCGAGGCACCCGAAGAGGTCCGTGGTGAAGGGAGTGACGTACCACGGGCTTTCCTTCGACGACGCGAGGAAGACCATCACAGTGCTGTTCGATGTCTGAGGCGCGCAGATGAAGGCGTCGGCGGTGGCCCACCCCATACAGGGCCTGATCAAGTACCACGGCCTCAGGGACGAGGTCCTGAGGCTGCCCTATCACGACTCCATCTCCGTCGCCACATCGCCGACCGCCTCGCACACCACCATCGAGTTCGGGGACTTCGGGAGTGACAGCGCCACCCTGGACTCTCGCGCGCTCGAGGGCAGGGAGCTCGAGAGGGTCGTGTCCGTGGTTGACGAGGTCAGGCGCAGGGCGGGCTCGGAGGCGAGGTTCCGCATGGCGTCGACCAACAACTTCCCGTCGAACGTGGGCCTGGGCGCCTCCGCGTCGGGGTTCGCCGCGCTCGCGCTGGCTGGCAGCGAGGCCCTCGGCCTGTGCCTCACGCTGGAGCAGGTCTCCGTAATAGCCAGGAGGGGGGCCGGCTCCGCGACTCGCTCCGTCACCGGCGCCTTCTCCCGCTGGAAGGCAGGCCACGACGACGAGGAGTCGTACTCCTACCAGATCGCCTCGGAGGAGTTCGAGATGGGGATAGTGGTGGCGCTCGTGCCCGCGTTCAAGTACACCGAGAGCGCCCACCGGGCCGTGCTGGGGTCCCCGTTCTTCCACTCGCGCCTCGCGTACATCCACGGGGCGCTGGCGGAGATGGAGAGCGCGATAAGGAAGAGGGACATCGACCGGGTCGGGATGCTGGCCGAGCGCGACTCGCTCATACTCCACGGGATAACAATGACGGGGCTCGACGAGATGATCCTCTGGCGGCCCGAGACGGTGAAGGTCATCCTCGAGGTCAGGAGGATGCGCGAGGAGGGCATCCCCGCGTACTTCTCCATAGACACCGGGGCGACCGTCTACGTCAACACGCACCCGTCGCGGACGGACGAGGTCGAGGAGAGGATCAAGGGGCTGGGCGTCGAGACGCTCCGTTGCGGCGTCGGCGGGTGCGCCACCGTCGTCAGGGAGCACCTCTTCTAGTCACTTGCCGTCCGCGCCCTGGAGGTCGATAGCCTCTCCGAGGGAGAGTTCCCCGAGGGCCACCCTGGCCGCGAGGTCCTTCGAGACGGTCAGCCGCCCGTTGCTCTCGAGCCTGCTGAGCCTCTGGATGTTGCGCAGCTCTCCGTCGCACGGCTGGACCGGCTGCTTCTTGACGGGCTTGTACCCGGGCGTCATCGCTATCTCCACGGCTGCGTCCTCGTCGGGCGTCTCCGATCTGGTCGTGGTGTTGTGCTCGTCGACTATCTCGAGCCTCCGCCCGTCGTCCCAAAGCCTGTTGAATATCCTGTTCCGGTTGGTCCTGTCCCCGTTGCCGATCCTGACCAGGAGGTTCGTGCAGGGGTAGTCCCTGGCCATCCGGTCCACGATGTCGCCCACGCCCTCCGGCGAAGGCGCGACGGCCCTGGTGAGCACGACCCCGTCCCCCACGGCGGCGACCCCTGGCCTGTGGCCCGGGTCGACCCCTATGCACAGGCTCTTCACCGCGGCGCTCCCGGCGAGCTCCTTGACCGCCCTGGTGACGGCTGCGTCCGGGTCCGCGTCGGAAACGACGCGGTCGAAGGGCACCATCGGCGCCTCCGCGTCCGTGGTGATCACGACCCCCACGTGCGCGGGGACCGCCTCCCCGAACTCCAGCGAGACGAACCCGAGTCCCCGCTCCCTGAGGACCTCGAGCGTCTCGAAATAGGTCCTCGAGTCCTCGGTCAGGAGCCCTATGCGTTTCATCCAGTGGTGATTTGGGGGCGTCGGGATAAATATGTTCCGCTGCTCAGCCCTTCCCGAACCTGCTGAACACGGACTTCCTCTTGGCGCCGCTGCCGTAGTCGCCCAGGGACTCCCCCAGCTTCTTCAGCATCGCCCTCTGCTCCGAAGTGAGCTTCGTGGGCGTGACCACCGTGACCTTGACGAACTGGTCCCCGTTCCCGTAGCCCCTGAGGTCGGGCATCCCCTTCCCCTTGAGCCTGAGCACCGTGCCGGTCTGGGTCCCGGGCGGCACTGTCACCCTGGCGGTCCCGCCCAGCGTGGGCACGTCCACCTCCGCCCCGAGGGCCGCCTGCGCGAAGGTCACGGGCGCCTCCACCCAGAGGTCCTTGCCGTCCCGGTCGAATACCGGGTGGTCCTCGATGTGCACGACGATGTAGAGGTCCCCAGGAGGCCCTCCGTTCGGCCCGGCCTCCCCGGCGCCCCTTATCCTGAGCCTCATCCCCTCCTCGGCCCCCTTGGGCACGGAGACCTTGAGGGTCGAGGTGGTCTGGACGGACCCGGCCCCGCCGCAGTCGGCGCAGGGCTTGGTCACCTGCCTCCCCTGCCCCCTGCAGGTCGGGCATGCTGATATCGTGACGAACTGGGTGTAGCCGCGCTTCTGCCCCCTCTGGACCTGGCCCGTGCCCTTGCACGTGGCGCAGGTCTTGATGTCGGCCTGCTTCGCCCCGAGGCCCCCGCAGGTCTTGCAGGCGACGCTGTGCGGAACGCGGATGTCCCTCTCGATCCCGGCGGCCGCGTCCTCGAGGCCGACCTCGATGTCGTACCGGAGGGACCTCCCCTCCTGGGGGCCCGTCCTCCTGGCGCCGCCCCCGAAGAACTGCTCGAATATGCTCCCGCCGAAGCCGCCGCCCTCGGACCCGCCGAAGATGTCGGATATGTCGCCGAAGTGGGTGAAGTCGGACCAGTCGAACCCGCCGCTCCTGAAGGTGCTCTGGACGCCCTCGTGGCCGAACTGGTCGTAGCGGGCCTTCTTCTCCTCGTCGGCGAGCACCTCGTAGGCCTCCGAGAGCTCCTTGAACTTCTCCTCGGACTCCTTGGCCTTGTCCTTGTTCATGTCCGGGTGGTACTTCATGGCGAGCTTGCGGTAGGCCTTCTTGATGTCGTCCATCGACGCAGTCCTCGGGACGCCCAGTATCTCGTAGTAGTCTCTCTTAGCGGCCATCTGAAGTCTCCCGGTGACACGTGACGCGTGTCAGGCAAAGGTAATGGGTAAAGGGTGAAAGAGGTTTCGGAGGGTTCTCACTTCTTCTCGTCGTCGACGATTTTGTACTCGGCGTCCACGAAGCCGCCGTCCCCCTCGGGGGGCGTCTGCCCCTCGCCGGGCGGCGGCGCCTGCTGGGACTGCTGGGCCTGTTGCTGCTGGGCGGCCTCGTAGACCCTCTTGCCGACCTCGAGCAGGGCCTTCTCGAGCTCGTCGAGCTTCTGCTTGATCAGCGCGGGGTCGTCGGAGGGCACCGCGGCCTTCAGCTCCTCGGCCAGCTTCGTCAGCCTCTCCTTCAGGTCAGGGGCGATCTTGTCCCCCATCTCCTCGATGATGTGGCCGACCTCGTAGGCCCTTTGCTCGGCGCGGTTCTTGAGCTCCGCCTTCTCCTTCCTCTTCTTGTCCTCGTCGGCGAACTTCTCGGCGTCCTTCACCATCCGTTCGACGTCGTCCTTGCCGAGCTTCGTCGTCGCGGTGATGGTTATCTTCTGCTCCTTGCCCGTGCCGAGGTCCTTCGCCTTGACGTCGATTATGCCGTTTGCGTCGATGTCGAAGGTGACCTCGACCTGGGGGATCCCCCTCGGGGCTGGCGGGATGCCGATGAGGTGGAACCTGCCGAGGGTCACGTTGTCCGAGGCCATGGGCCTCTCGCCCTGGAGGACGTGTATCTCCACGCTGGTCTGGCCGTCCGCGGCGGTCGTGAATGTCTCGCTCTTCCGTGTCGGGATGGTGGTGTTCCTCTCTATGAGCTTGTGGAACACGCTGCCCATGGTCTCGACTCCTAGTGACAGCGGCGTCACGTCCAGCAGCAGTATGTCCTTGACCGTGCCCTCTATTACGCCCCCCTGGATGGCCGCGCCCATGGCGACGCACTCCATCGGGTCGACGCCGCGAACGATCTTCGGGCCCACTATGCCCTCGACGAACCGCTGGACGATCGGCATCCGCGTCGGCCCTCCGACGAGGATGACCTTGTCGATGTTATCCGTGGACAGCTTGCCGTCCTGGATGGCCTGCATCATCGGCCCCCTGCACCGCTCCACCACCGGCTTGATGAGCTCTTCGAGGTTCGCCCTCGTCAGCTTCATGGCGAGGTGCCGCGGTCCGGCCGAGTCGGCGCTCAGGTACGGGAGGTTGATCTCGGTCTCAAGGGTCGAGGAGAGCTCTATCTTGGCCTTCTCGACCGCCTCGCGGACCCTCTGGACGGCCATCTTGTCCTTGGATATGTCTATGCCCGTGTCGGCCTTGAACTCCTTCGAGACGTGCTCCAGGAGCACGTTGTCCATGTCTGTCCCGCCCAGCTGCGTGTCGCCGCTGGTGGATATGACCTCGAAGACGCCCTGGCCGAACTCCATGATGGTCACGTCGAGCGTGCCGCCGCCGAGGTCGAAGACGAGTACCTTGTGCTCGCTCTCGGACTTGTCCAGGCCGTAGGCGAGGGCGGCCGCCGTCGGCTCGTTGATGATCCTGACGACCTCGAGCCCGGCGATGGTGCCCGCGTCCTTGGTCGCCTGCCTCTGGTTGTCGTTGAAGTAGGCGGGCACCGTGATGACCGCCTTCTCGACCTTCGTGCCCAGATAGGCTTCGGCATCCCTCTTTATCTTCTGGAGGATGAACGCGGAGACCTGCTGCGGCGTGTATTCCTTGCCGTGGATCCTGACCTTGTAGTCCGAGCCCATCTTCCTCTTGATTGCCATCACGGTCCCTTCCGGGTTCGAGACCGCCTGGCGTCTGGCAGGCTCCCCGACGAGCATCTGCCCGTCCTTCGTGAACGCGACGTACGATGGGAATGCCTTGCCTCCCAGGCTCGTGCCCTCAGCGCTCGGTATTATCGTGGGCCTGCCGCCCTCGACGACCGCGGCCGCCGAGTTGCTCGTGCCGAGGTCGATTCCTATCACTTTTCCCTTCGATTCTGCCATTCTTCACTCACCTCTGTCGTCTGGTTGTGACTCCTGTGTATCGTGAACCTCTTCGGCCTCCCTCCTCTTGGAGACCTTCACCTTCGCCGTGCGTATGACCTTCGGGCCGATCGCGTACCCCTTCTGGTACACCTCCAGTATCGCCCCGTCCTCACCGCCGTCGCGCTCCTCCCGCATCATGGCCTCGTGTTCGAAGGGATCGAACCTCCCTTCGGTCCTGACCTCCCTGAGTCCCTGCCTGCGAAGGGCCTGGATGAGCTGCCGGTGTATGCCCTGGAGCCCCTTCAGCAGCGGTTCGGGATACCCGTTCTTCCCCGCGTCCTCTAGGGCCTTGTCGAATGTGTCCACGACCGCGAGGAGGTCCCGCACGACGTCCTCCGCGCCGGCTCTGGTCCGTTCCGCCCCCTCCTTCGCGGCGCGTTTCTTGTAGTTCTCGAACTCCGCCTGGAGGCGCTTGAGGTCGTCCGTGAGCTCCTCTATCCTCCTGTCCCTCTCCGCGAACGGGTCCGGGGGAGGGACCTCCTTCGCATCCTGTTCCTTCTCGGGCGTCAAGGCCTCGCCCGCGTCCTCGTCAGCCATGGCTCGCAGCCTCCAGCGGGGACGCGGGCGCGTTGAGCCCGCGTCTCGAACTTGAGGGGTTTGGGTTAAGGGGTTTGGGGATGGACCTCAGTCCATGTCTCCCATGTCGCCGCCGGGCCCGCCGCCCGGTGGGCCCTTCGGGGCGCCGCCCTTGGACGCTATGACGTCGTCGATCCTGAGGATCATGACGGCCGCGTCCGTCGCGGAGCTGATGGCCTGCCTTCCGACCCTGATTGGTTCGAGGACCTTCTCCTTCCTCATGTCGGCGATCTTGCCGGTGAAGACGTTCACGCCGGCGGTCTTCTTGCCCGCCTTGTGCGCCTGCCTCAGCTCAATCAGGATGTCGATCGGGTCCAGTCCGGCGTTCTCCGCCAGCGCTGTGGGTATGACCTCGAGGGCCGACGCGAACGCGTCTATGGCGATCTGCTCCCTGCCGCCGACCGACGCCGCGTAGTCCCTCAGCCTGAGGGCCAACTCGGTGGCTGCGGAGCCGCCGCCCGTGACCAGCTTCCCGTCCTCGAAGGCGACCGCGACGACGCTGATGGCGTCGTTCAGGGACCTGTCGATCTCGTCCACGACGTGCTCGGTGCCGCCCCTGATGAGTATGGACACGGCCTTCGGGTTCTTGCAGCCCGTGACGAAGGTCATCCTGTCGTCCGCGATCTTCTTCTCTTCGACGAGCTTCGCCTCGCCGAGGTCGTCGGCCTTCAGGTCGTCCAGCTTCGTGACGAGGTTGGCGCCCGTGGCCTTCGCGAGCTTCTCCATGTCGCTCTTCTTGACCCTGCGCACGGCATATATCCCTGCCTTGGACAGGTAGTGCTGGGCGAGGTCGTCGATGCCCTTCTGGCAGAAGAGGACGGTCGCGCCCGACTTCTTGACGGTCTCGACCATCTTCTTGAGCATGTTCTCCTCCTCATCGAGGAACGCGTGCAGCTGGCTCGGGTCCGTGATCTCGATCTTCGCGTCGATCTCGGTCTTCTTGACCTCGAGCGCGGAATCGACGAGTGCGACCTTGGCCTTCTCGACCTTCTTCGGCATCGCCGGGTGCACTGCCTCCTTGTCGACTATGATCCCGGAGATCATCGTGGTGTCGTCCATCGAGCCGCCCTGCTTCTTGACGACCTGGATGTTGTCCTCGTCGACGACCCACTTCCCGCCCTCCTTCTTCTCCGCCACGGCGGAGATGGCGTCCACCGCCACCTTGGCCAGGAGCTCCCTGGAGGCTGCGACGCTCTTCGATATCATCGCGGTCTTCGCGATGTCCATGAGTGTGTCCTTGTCGTCCGGGGAGACGCCGATGGCGACCTCCTCGAGGTACTCCCTGGCCTTGTTGGCCGCGAGCCTGTAGCCGCCCGATATGACGGTCGGGTGGACGTTCTGCTCGATCAGCCCCTCGGCCTTCTTCAGCAGCTCACCTGTGAGGACGACTGCGGTCGTCGTCCCGTCGCCGCACTCCTCGTCCTGGGTCTTGGCGACCTCGACGATCATCTTGGCCGCCGGGTGCTCGACGTCGATCTCCTTCAGTATGGTCACACCGTCGTTGGTGATGACCACGTCGCCCATGCTGTCGACGAGCATCTTGTCCATGCCCCTCGGGCCCAAGGTGCTCCTGACCGCATCGGCTATGGCCCTGGCGGCAGTGATGTTGTTGAACTGCGCGCCCTTGCCCTTGTCTCTCTTCGTTCCCTCCTTCAGTATAAGAACGGGTGTTTGGCCTATCATTTCATACCTCCCAACTCTATCTGGACACGACTGTCCTTCGCCCTTCCTTTCACGGGTCGGGGCCCGTATATGTTAGTGCTTCTATATAACTGTTATCGTGGCCTGATACGGCGCGGCCCCCGCCCCATAGCGGCCCCCGGGCACACCGTCACGGGGCACGGATATATCTAGGTGCTAGCCTTTCTGCGCCCCCTTGCTATGAGGATCATCCCGCACCTCTCCCTGAGGGGGAGGACAGTTCTCCGACGCGCATACCCGCGCGCGGAGTGGGAGGAGCTGATCTCCCGCATCTCGGCCGAGAACGAGATGCTATACGTCTCCGACGAGGACGGCATTGAGCGCAACAAGCCGCAGCTCGACCTCGCGAGGGAGATCTGCGACGAGGTCCCGACGATGTACGAGGCGGGCGTGAGGCACGGGCAGAACGTCATCGACGTGATAATCGCGGGCGCGGAGAAGGCCGTCGTGGGGACGGCGACCCTCGCGGACCTCGACGAGCTGAGGACAGCATTTAAGTTGTCCGAGAACATTATACTAAAAGCGGACTACCGGGATGGGATACTAGGTTCTGACCCCTCGCTTGGTGGCAGAGCCTTCCTCGACCTCTCGCGGGACGTGCTGGACATAGGGATCGGCGAGATGGTCGTCCCTCTTCCACTGGCCTCGGAGGCGGCGCGGGCGAAGGAGGAGCACGGTTTCGTCCTCGGGGTGTTCGCGCCCAAGGCCGAGCAGTCCAGGATGGCGGACCTCGGCTTCGACTACATGGTAACGGAAGACCTCGGGAGCATCGACGACGATGAGTGAACTTCAGAAGAGCATCGCAGTCCTTTACAGGAGCAAGGGGAAGGAGGAGCTCTCCGAGAAGGAGTTCGTCTTCTCGGCGTCCATGGACCTGAGGTGGTTCTCGCCGAAGGAGGCACAGAGGCTCATGGAGGCGGGCATCTCGGGCGGGTACCTCGAGAGGAGGGACGGGAGGCTCGTCCCGACGTTCGACTTCTCCGGCGTCAGCGTCCCGGTGGACTACAGGCCCCCGAAGGAGGCCCTGGACGAGGTCTCGAGGAAGAACGCGGACCTGTTCACGGAGATCGTCGAGGCCATAGTCAAGGCGAGGTCCGTCCCCAAGCGCGAGGTCGTCTCGAGGGTGAACAGGGAGCAGGAGATGCTCGGGATAGACATAGAGCCCGCGGCCCTGCTCGTGGCGTCCACCTACGGCATCCAGATGGACATCGACTACCTCCAGCGCGCGGAGTCCGCGGTGCTCGGAAGGGACGTCGTAAGGTGAGCCAGGCCCGTCCGGCTACTTCTCCATCTTGATCAGGTCCGCCAGGGTCAGCGCCCTCGGGCCCGACTCCTTGGCTGCCACGACGGCCGAGACCTTCTCCTTGAGGACTATCCCCAGCTCCTTCTGCAGCTTCGAGATGAGCTTCTCGTCCGGCCTCATGTCCCCGGTCTCTATCTTGCTGAGCACCGTGACCCTCTCGTTGATCCTCGCGGCGAGGTCCTTCTGCGTCATCCCCCGCCTCTGCCTCGCGTCGCGGATCCTCGCGGCGAAGTCGTCGACGAGCTCCATCGACTCCTGCCCCGTGTAGATGTCCCGGGGCTTCGCCCTCTTCTCCCGGACCTCGAGCCTCTGAGTGATGATCGGCTTCGGGCCCTCCTCCTTGGGCTGCTCTTTCCGGGCCTCCATGCCGAATTTTGCGCATTCGGCGCATACTTCAAGATGCACGCCCTCGATGGTCACTTTCTTGCAGAAAGTGACGTCCTTCCCGCACATCTCGCACAGCATCAAAACCACATCGTTGGACGGAACCAGCAAAGGATAAATAGAGTATTTAACCTTATTACATTCGGAGTACTGAATAAACACTGGAACGGGGTGCACGGAGTTGTCGCAGGACCAATCCGCAGAGATGTTCGAGGAGATACAGAGGAGGATCTCGGTCCTCGAGGAGAGGAACCTCGAGCTGGTCGAGGAGGCCCGCCGGTCCGAGGGCGAGAAGCGGTTCGTCGAGGGCGAGCTGATAAGGCTGCAGAAGGAGCTCAAGAGGCTCAAGGCCGAGCTCGAGAGGCTCAAAACGCCCCCGCTCATCATAGGGCAGATCAAGGACATACTCGCCGACGGCAGGGTCGTCGTCAAGAGCTCGACGGGCCCGGACTTCGTCGTCAGCACGTCCGACTACGTCTCGCCAGAGCTGCTCGTCGCGGGTGCGCGCGTGGCGCTCAACAAGCAGACCCTCGCGGTCATGGGCGTCCTGCCCCCGTCGCTGGACCCGGTCGTGGTCGGGGCGGAGATCATCACCAAGCCCGAGACCTCCTACGAGGAGATAGGCGGCCTCGAGGAGCAAATCGTCGAGATACGCGAGGCGGTAGAGGACCCGCTGCTCAGGCCCGAGCTGTACAAGAAGGTCGGCATCGACCCGCCGAAGGGGGTCCTGCTGGTGGGCCCGCCGGGCACGGGGAAGACCCTGCTCGCCAAGGCGGTCGCCAAGCAGACCAACGCCACGTTCATCAGGTTCGTCGGCTCAGAGCTGGTGCAGAAGTACATCGGCGAGGGCGCGAGGCTCGTCAGGGAGCTCTTCGACCTCGCGAGGCAGAAGGCCCCGTCGATAGTGTTCATCGACGAGCTGGACAGCGTCGGCGCCAAGAGGCTCGAGCTCGCCACCTCCGGGGACAGGGAGGTCCAGCGCACGCTCATGCAGCTCCTGGCCGAGCTCGACGGGTTCAACCCGCTGGGCGAGGTCAAGATCATAGGCGCCACGAACAGGCCCGACATACTCGACGAGGCCCTGCTCAGGCCGGGCAGGTTCGACAGGATCATCGAGATACCGGTGCCGAACCACGAGGCCCGCCACGACATATTCGCGATACACAGCAAGCGCATGAACCTGGACGAGACGGTGAACTTCGAGGAGCTCGCCTCCAAGTCGGACGGGGCCACGGGGGCCGACATCAAGGCCGTGTGCACCGAGGCGGGCATGTTCGCCATCCGCGAGAACAGGGACATAGTCAGCATGGTCGACTTCGAGAAGGCCATCGCCAAGGTGCTCGACGAGGGCGTCCAGAAGGCGATGGAGTCGGGCCCGATGTTCGCCTGAGGGCAGGCGGGGACCGGGTGCGGGCTCACCCGCCCGCGCCCTCCTCCAGGTCCTTCTCGACCACGAAGGCGCCTATGTAGCCGCACTTCTTGCAGTGGTACTTGTACCCCGTGATGAGCGCGGCCTCGTAGTAGAGGTCGGCCGAGCCGCACTGGGGGCACGTGAGGACCCGCCTAGGCCCCATCTTCCTCCGGCGCCGCGAGAACATAGATATCGTCCAGCGCCATTCACCGTCCTGCGCCATACTAAATGGCTTCGGTGATCTCCATGGCAGCGCGGTTCGAACCCTTCTCCAGCGACGATATCGAGAGGATGCACGACGCGACCGTGAGGGTGCTCGAGAGGACGGGTGTGAAGGTCCTCGCGGACGAGGCGGTGAGCCTCCTCACAGGGGCGGGGGCCAGCTATGACAAGGCCGCCCGCGTCGCGAGGATCCCGGAGCGCGTGCTCATGGGGAGCATCTCCGCGGCGCCGTCGAGTTTCAGGCTGCACTCCAGGGACGGGAAGCACGCCATCTCGTTCGGCGAGGGCAAGGTCCACCTGAGCAGCATGGGCACCGCGGTGAATGTGGAGGGGCTCGACGGCGTCGTGAGGCCCTCGACGGCGAAGGACCTCGTGGACTTCCTGAGGCTGACCGACGCGCTGCCGAACATCGACCACTCGTCGTGGACGTGCTGGCCCAGGGACGTCCCCGAGCGCATCGCACCCCTCGAGGCGATTCGCCTCTCGTTCCTCCACTCCAACAAGACCGTCGACGGCTGGAACTGGGGAAGGGGGGCTACCGAGGAGTCCGTCGAGCTGGCCGCCATCGTCGCGGGGGGGAGGGAGGCGCTCGCCGAGAGGCCCCTCATGCTGGGCTTCGCGAACCCGGTCAGCCCGCTCACTCTCTCCAAGGAGTCGACGGAGGGCCTCATATCGTACGCGAGGGCGGGACAGCCGTGCGTCTACCCGCCCGAGTGCATGGCCGGGGGGACCTCCCCTGCGACCATCGCTGGCCTGCTCGTGCAGCAGAACGCGGAGGTCCTCGCCTCCATCATGGTCGCCCAGCTGGCGAGCCCGGGCGCCCCCTCCATTTACAGCAGCGTCTCCGGGACGATGGACATGCGCACCGGTTCGATCGCCCTCGGGGGTCCCGAGATAGGCCTGATAATGGCCGGGACCGCCCAGCTCGCGAGGCGCTACAAGGTGCCGTGCCGGGGGACCGGCGGGAACACGGAGTCGATGCTCCCCGACTACCAGGCCGGGGCCGAGACCGCCAACACCCTCCTCATGGCGGCGCTCAGCGGGATCGACTTCGTCTACGACGCCGCGGGCAGCATCGAGTCCAGCCTCACCGCGAGCTTCACGAAGCTGGTCCTCGACGACGCCGTGTGCGGGGGCGTCAGGAGGATACTGTCAGGGGTGGAGGTCGACGAGGAGTCCCTGGCCGTCGAGGTCATCGAGTCCGCGGGGCCGAAGGGCGCCTTCCTGAGCCACCCCCACACCCTGAGGCACTTCAGGGGCGAGGCGTACGTGCCGCCCCTGTTCTGGCGCGGCTCGCGGTCCGCCTGGACCGACAGGGACATAGTCGAGAAGGCGCGGCGCAGGGCGAGGGAGATACTGGCCGGGCACGAGGTCGCCGTCCCGCTCGACCCAGACGTCGACCGCAGGATGGTCGAGTACATCAAGTCGGTCTCGAAGAGGCCGCGGTCCTGAGCGTCAGTACTGGCTCATCTCGGCCTTCATGAACTCCCTCAGGAGGCAGGTGGCGTAGCAGCCCTTGTTGAGCGAGAACCTGAACACGGCGTGGCCCTCGCCGAAGTCGACCTCCAGGTCCCTGTAGGGCGCCAGGAGCTCCCTCCTGGTGCCCTTCGACGAGGCCTCCCCCAGGCCGACGATCTGGAAGTCCGTCTTGGATATGCCCTCGCGCGCGACGACCCCCCTCTCTATCTCCCCCATCGGCCCGTCCGCGAAGGCCGACTCGGTGCCGTAGAGGAGGCCGCTCACGAAGGCCTTCCCCTCCCTGGCGTTCCTCCTGGCCTTCTCGAGGTTGTCGGCCGTGACCGGGATCGGGGAGTCGTGGTCCGGCAGGCGGTTCTTGTCGAGAGGGAGCACGAGGTCGCCGACCTCCGGGTCCCTCAGGGACATGCCCCTCCTGACCCTCTCGCTCAGCATCTGGTTGAACAGGTAGGACTGGTAGGCGTGGACGAACATCATCAGGAGGTTCTGCGGCAGCGTCTTCAGGGCCCCGAGGTAGTCGCCCGGCCTCTCCACGAGGTGCCTGATCAGCGTCCTCTCAAAGGTCAGCTTCATCGGGAACTCCCTGAGGGCGGCCTCGAAGTCCCGCGATCCCTGGAGGCGCCTCCTGGCCTCGGTGACCTCCGAGTCCTCCATGAGCGGGTTGGCCACGTACCTCATGACCGCGCCCTCGAAGTCCCCCCTGGTGAGGTCCTTCCCTATCAGGTGGGTTATGGGCCTCACGGAGCCGAAGCGCTGGACCCCGAAGTAGTTCGGGAACCCGCCCACGGCGTCCAGCGCCCGCCTGACCCTCTCGCAGGAGTCCCTGGCGTCGACGGCCGGGTCGGTGTCGGAGACCTTGATGGTGAACCTGTTGCCGATGAGGTCCCCGATCTCTATCATCCTCCGGGCCCTGTAGGCGTCCGTGACCCTCACGTCGGGTATCGTGAGCCCCTGGACGGCCTCCAGCGGGGCGTTGAACGACATCAGCTGGGTGGCGACCGCCCTCCCGTCCTTGGTCCCCGCGAAGCCTATGCGCGACCTGCCGACGTGGAGGTTCGAGGCGAGCCTCCTCACCAGCCTGTTGGCCTCCCAGTTCCTGTGCCAGACCCTGGCCACGACGAACCTGCCGTCCGCCGACTCCGGGGGCATGACGGATATCTCGTCGACGACGAAGTCCTCGGGGGCCTTCTTGAGCTTCCCCCCGATGCCTGGGACCCCCTCGGTGAGGAACAGCTCCATGCCGAGGTCGCTCTCGTCCATAGGGGTGTGAAGGGGTTGCGGGATAAAAGAATCGGGGCTCAGCCCAGCTGTTTCTCTATCAGCTGCCTCGCCTCGACGTACTGGTTCACCAGGGACTTGGCCGCCTTCTTCAGGGCCGCCTGCGGCTTCCCGTCGTTCACCCTGACGAGCAGGACCGGCTTGTCCAGCTGCGGGTGCCCGGTGGTGTACCTCGCGTCGGCGACGTTCTTGTCCTGGAGCAGCTCGTGTATCAGAGGGTAGATCAGGGTCTCGTCCGCGTCGAGGATCTCGACCTTGATGCTGTCCTTCTTCTTGTCTACCAGCTTGAACTCCATGGTTACCGGTTTCACTCGTATGGGTAGGTGGTTCATAAAGCTTACTGAGGCCCCGGAGGGCCTCCCGGCACGGTCCAGCGACGCGCTGGCCCCTCACTTCGCCTTCTTCCGCTTCGCCCCGCCCTTGGCCCTCTTCCCGCCCTTCGCCTTGGCGGGCTTGGCCCTCATGAAGTCCTCGGGCCTCGCTGGGGCGGCTATGACGACCTGCCTGTTCCTGGGGTACATCGTCCCGCACATCCTGCAGACGTCGACCTCGCACCACCGGGCGTCGGATGTCGCTATCAGCTTGATTATGCACGCGCCTCTGCACACGGGGCACTCTTGCGTTGCCATTCTCAGCCCTCCTCGAACTTCCTGCGCATCGTGGTATGAATCCCTTCGGCGATAACCTTTCCGATGCCCTCGACCCCCATCAGCTCATCGACGGAGGCGTCGGCGACCCCCTTGACGCTCCCGAAGCGCCTCAGGAGCCTCTCCGCGAGCGTGGCGGAGACGTTGGGTAGCCCCTGCACCAGGAACATCTGCCTGCCCGCGTGGTCCAGGGTGGTCTGGGTCCCCCTCCCGGCCCTCCCCCTGGCCTCCTCCTGGCTGTGCATCGAGGCGACGGCCGAGGCGGTCTGGGCCGCGTCGTTCGTCGAGAGGACCGTCATCCTGAACTCGGAGAGGAGCGAGCTCAGGTAGTCGTACACGGCGGAGTTGCCCTCCTGGGAGCCCCTCCCCTCGGCCTCCCCCTGCACTATGAGCACGGGGTGGATGTAGGCCTGCCTGAGCTTCGCGAGCGCGGCCATCATCGACCCGTCGTTCACGTCGGAGATGAAACCCTCCACGGTCCTGAAGGCGACCGCGACCCTCCCGGAGACCACGATGTCCGCCGCCTCGAGTTCCTCCTCGCGGGGGGCGAACCCCTCCGCGGCGAGCGCCCCGGCCAGCCCCGAGCGGGCCACCCTGCCCGACACGGCGAGCGCGGCACCACCCTTGAACTCCCCCAGGGACTTCTGCCCCCTCTGCTCCGCGGTCTTCTGCGCCAGCTCCTCGCGCGCGTTCGGCGCCTCCGGGGTGAGCATGTCCTCGAGCTGCACCCTCGTGAGGGCCTCCTTGCGCCGCGGCTCCTCGGGGAGCCCCCTCCGGGCGCGCAGCTTCCTCTTGAGGGCGTCGAGCTCCCTGCGCATCTGCATCTCCTTCTTCCTGCTCGACCAGAAGTACGCCTCGTCCTTGGTGTCCCTGGTCACGAACATGACCACGCGCCCGGCCTGCCTCCTGCCGGTCCTCCCCCTCCTCTGGATGGTCCTGATCTCGGACGGGACGGGCTCGTAGAAGACGACAAGGTCGGTGGTCGGGATGTCGAGCCCCTCCTCGGCGATGGAGGTCGCGACGAGCACGTTGTGCTCACCCGCCCTGAACCTGTCTATGATCTCCTTCTGCTCCCTCTGGTTGAGTCCGACGTCCTCGCCCCTGCTGGACTGGCCGACGAACCTGACGGGCCTCAGTCCTTCGACCGACGCCAGCTTCTGGGTCAGGAGGTCGCACGTGTCGCGGTAGTGGGTGAAGACGATTGCCCTCGAGTCCGGCTTGGTGGCGAACTGCCCCTTCAGTATCGGGACGATCTTCTCGAGCTTCGGGTGCTCCCTCTGCTGGCCGTAGAGGAGGGTGCGGGCCTGCTGGAACCTCGCGTCCTTCACCAGGTCCCGCGAAGCCTTCGGCCCCCCCTTCTCCTGGCCCTGCTTGACGAGCTTGTCGAAGTACCCTTCCAGGGCCCCCTTGCCCTGGGTCTGGGCGAGCTCGATCCCGTGGTTGATCTTCATCGCGAGCGAGTTGGCGCTCGCGGTCTGGAATAGGTGGAAGTTCTTGGTGCCAGCGTCCAGCTTGGCCCTGATGACCCTGCCCGCCTCGAGCAGGTCGCGGGTGGTCGGCGGTTTCTTGGGGTCCAGGTACCCCTGCGCCCTGAGCTTCGCGACCTGGTCGTCCAGGATGCGCTGGAGGAGGTAGATCACGCGCCCCATCTCCTCCGGCATGGAGACGCCGATGAACTCCGTCTTCACGTCCTGGGTGTACTTCACGACGTCCTCGTCGAGCTCGGACCTGATCTCGACGTTGGTCATCCCGAGGTTCTCGCACACCTCGGCGATCTTGGAGACGTCGGACCCGGGCGACGCCGTCATGCCGAGGGCCAGCCCGCCGGATTCGGAGAAGCGCTTCCCGATGGACACGTACGCGTAGTCGCCGACGGCCCTGTGTGCCTCGTCGAAGACTATCAGGGAGACGCCCTTGAGGGAGATCCTCCCCTCCGCGAGGTCGTTCTCTATGACCTGCGGGGTCGAGACGACGACCCTGCCGGAGCCCCAGAGGTCCTCCCTCTTCGATGGGCTGACCTCCCCGGTGAACATGACCGGCTCGTGCCCGAGGAGGTGCTCCCTGAGGAACTTGGAGTGCTGCTCCACGAGGGGCTTCGTGGGAGCCATGAGAAGGACCTTGCCGTCCGTCTTGGCCAGGGTCTCCGCGATGACGATTAGCGCCACCACGGTCTTGCCCATGCCCGTCGGGAGCACCACCAGGGTGGACTCGGTGAGCGCGGCCCTGGCGATGTTGACCTGGTAGTCCCTCTCCTCGACGCTGCCTGGCCTTATGAGCTGATGCTCCACCGACACAGGCCTTCGAGAACGCCACGTGGGTATGAATGTTTCCCATCAGGTGGCACGAATGTAGTGCGCCTAGTGGCAGCCCGCGCAGCTGCCGCCGCACGAGGAGCCCGATGACTTGACCTTCACGACGACGCCGGGCCCCTGCGGGGTGTCCACGGAGTCGATGACGGCCTCCTTGAGCTCGTCCTCGAGCGTCTTCTCGTAGATTAGCGTGAAGCCGTCGACCTTGACCTCGACGTCGCTGTCCTTCTTCTTGTCGAAGCCCATCATGTAGGCCGGGCCGGAGCAGGAGAACCCTGCGAAGAATATCCTGATCGGCTCGTTCTTCTTCTCGTCGGTGAGTATGGCGTTTATCGTCTTGGTCGCCTTCGGCGTGACTGTGACCATGCGTGTAGCCTCGTGTCGAGCTAGGCCGCACCTGATATAATTGCTTTTTGCCAGCCGCGGCTGGGGCCTTAAGCGGACGTCCTGGCCTTATATACGGTCAGCCTAGACCTTGACCCGGTCGAACCCCTCGCCGCCCACGGGCTTCGTCGCGTCGATGCCCATCTTGGTGGTGGTCTCGTCCGCGCTCGGGTCGAGGCTGCTGCCCCTGGCCTTCTCTATCATCACGAGGCCCTTGTGCCCCTGGAACCTGGTTGCCACGGCCCACTCGACGTCCCTGTCGTCGAATACGTCGATGTCGCCGTCCACCACGGTCACGAGCTTCATCGAGGGGTGCGCCCCGAGCGCCGCCATTATCGCATTGACGGAGTCGCCCTCCTTCTGCTTGGTGATCGAGACCACCCCGTGGAGCCAGCAGCAGCCGCCCTCGGTCAGCCTCACGGCGTGGACCTCTGGCACCGCGGTGCTCACGGCCCTCTGGATGACCGGCTCCCTCGGCATCCCCATCATGAGGAAGTGCTCCTCCCTCCCGGGCAGGATCATCTGGAACACCGGGTCGTCCCGGTGGTATATCTTGTCTATCTCCGCGACGGGCTGGCTCCTGACGGGGTCGACGGTCCCGGTGATGTCCACGAACGGCCCCTCGTCCGCGACCTCCTTGGTCAGCCTCCCCTCCAGCACGTACTCGGCGAAGGCGGGGACCAGGAGGCCGTTCCCGATCCTCCGGACATAGACGGGCTCGTTGAGGCACAGCTGCCTCAGGGAGCTGGCGACGTCGAGCTCGTTCTTCCCGAACTCGAGATTCATGGCCGCCGCGAGCATCACCGACGGGCACAGGCCGATCGCCACGGCGATCTTGAGCTCCTTCCCCTGCGAGAGCGCCCTCCTGTGGAGGGCGTGGAGGTGCCTCGGGACGACGCGGACCGCGAACCTCCTGTCGTCAAGGAGCATCATCCTGTGGAACGACATGTTCCTGATCCCGTCGTGCTCGGCTATGACCACGCCGGCCGTCACGAACCTGCCGCCGTCGGTGGGGTAGAACTTAGGTATGGCGGAGGCCCTGAGGTCGAAGTCCGTGAGGACGTTGGCGTCGAACGGGGCGCTGTCCACCTCCTGCGGCTGGGAGGGGGCGTCCATGGCCCTGACCATCTTGAGCGTGAGGTCGGCGGGGGTGGTGCCCATCGCATGGGCGATCCTCTCCCTCGTGGACCACAGGTTGCCCACCGCGTGGTACCCGTCCAGGTCCTCGAACAGCATCGGCCTGGTGGGCTCCTTGAGGAGGTACTTCGTGACCTCGACGTCCCGCGATACCTTGCCCTTGACCACTACCTTGTCGTCGAGACCGGAGAGGATAGCCCTGATGGACAGACCATCACCGCCCGATGCATGAGAGTCACCGTATTTCTATCCTTTCTCGCCGTCCAGACGGCGCAGACTGGCCCCTGCTCAACCTTCTTATACGCATTCGCCAATCGAGTCGCGATGGACATAGAACCCCTGGTCCGCAAGTACGCCCTCCAGAACGCCGTCCAGTACGGCGGGAAGGCCACGCTCGGCTCGGTGCTGGGCAAGGTGATGGCCGAGAACCCGGAGCTGAGGCCCAAGGCCAAGGAGGTCTCCGCTGCGGCCAAGGGCATCGTGGACGAGGTCAACAGGATGTCCCAGGACGCCCAGAGGGCCGCCCTGGAGTCCGTCGCGCCGGAGCTCCTCGTGAAGGAGTCGAGGCAGAGGGAGATGGGCCTCCCGGACCTCAGGAACGTGAAGGGCGAGGTCAGGATGCGCATGGCCCCGAACCCGTCCGGGCCGCTCCACCTGGGCCACAGCAGGATGGCCATACTGAACGACGAGTACGTGAAGCGCTACGGCGGGATCTGCTACAACAGGTTCGAGGACACCGACCCCGCCAGGATAGACCCGTCGGGCTACGACTCGATACCGAGGGACTTCGAGTGGCTCGGCGTGAAGATCCACGAGACGATCATCCAGAGCGACAGGTTCGAGATATATTACGACATCGCCCGCAAGCTCCTGGACATGGGCAAGGCGTACGTGTGCACCTGCAGGCCGGAGGAGTGGAGGGACCTCAAGAACCACAAGAAGGCCTGCCCCCACAGGGAGCAGCCCGTCGAGGAGCAGCTCCACAGGTGGGACAGGATGTTCGACGGGTCCTTCAAGGCGGAGGAGGCGTCCGTCATGGTGAAGACGGACCTCCAGCACCCCAACCCCGCGATACGCGACTTCGTCGCCCTCAGGATAGATGACACGCCGCACCCCAGGACCGGGACGAGGTACAGGGTGTACCCGCTCATGAACCTCGCAGTGGCGGTGGACGACCACCTCCTCGACCTCACTCACGTGCTGAGGGGGAAGGACCACCTCAACAACACCTACCGGCAGGAGTACCTGTACGACTACTTCGGATGGAAGAAGCCGGAGTACATCCACTACGGCCGCGTCTCCATCGAGGACGCGCAGCTCTCGACCTCCAAGATGGCCAAGGGCATCAGGGAAGGCCTCCACAGGGGCTGGGACGACCCGCAGCTCGGCACGCTGGGCGCGATGAGGAGGAGGGGCATCAGGCCGGAGGCCATAAGGAGGTACTGGACCGAGGTGGGCATCAAGGAGGTCGACATCGAGTTCTCCTGGAAGACGCTCTTCACCTACAACCGCGAGCTCGTGGACGACACCGCGGACAGGTACTTCTTCGTGGAGGATCCCTTCAAGATGACCCTCGAGGGCGCGGATGGAGTGGTGGTCGCGAAGGCCCCGCTGCATCCTGACCATCCTGAGCGAGGGACGAGGGCCATAGCGGTCCCCAGGGGAGGGGATGTCTTCCTGGCTCGGTCTGACCTGAAGGACGAACCGAAGAGGCTGAGACTCAAGGATCTGTGCAACGTCGATGTCAGGGGAAACACGCTCGTGTACAAGGGCAACGACCTCTCCGTCCTGAAGGAGGGCGTGAAGATCGTCCACTGGGCGCCGGCTGACGCCGTCCCGGCCGAGGTCCTGATGACCGATGGCACCACCAGAAAGGGCGTCGCAGAACCATCCCTGGCCAAGGCGATGGGGAAGGTCGTCCAGCTCGAGCGGTTCGCCTTCGTGCGCGTGGAGCAGGTCAGCCCCTCGATAAGGTGCGTGTTCACCCACAGGTGAGCTACACGTCCCAGAAGGGGACGATGTCGCACGAGAGGCAGGCGTGGCACATGGTCCTGAAACGCAGCGTGGACAGGCCGTGGTCCTCGAGTATCGACTTCTCTGCGATCGCCAACCTCAACATCCTGTCCGCGGTCACGGGCTCCAGCTTCCCGAGGCTCTCCTCGAGGGCGGACGCGTTCACCTCGTCCCTCCTGAGGGCCCTTAGGGTCGCGACCGCGCCCATGTTCGCCAGGACCCTGGCCCCCTCGAGGACGTTCCCGTCGTCCTCGCCGAGCCCGAAGATGATGTTGGAGCAGACCCTGTTCCTCCCGAAGACCTCGCCGGCGTGATTTATCGCGTGGAGTATGTGGTCGAGGTCCATGTCCCCGCAGACCTTCTCGAATATGTCCCTGTCGAAGGTCTCGACGTTGAGCTTGATCTCGTCGGCCCCGGCCTCCCTGAGCATGTCCACCTCGTCCGGCCTGGTGGCGTAGGGCTCGACGCCGATGGGCACCCCGGGCAGCTCTGCCCTGACCCTCCTGACCAGGCCGGCCATCCTCCTGACCGTCATGGCGGGGGAGTGCGCCACGGCGCTCGTGAAAGCCACGGACTGGAACCCCTCCTTCCGCGAGGCCTCGAGGACCATCCCGACTATCCCGTCGTCGGTGAGGTCCTTGGTCGCGTCCCTGCCGAGCCTGGGCGAGTTGCAGAACTTGCAGTCGTACACGCACGCGCTCTCGATGTTGACGAAGGCCTGGTAGGGCGCGTGCATCATCGTCGGGACCAGCTCCACGCCGTCGATGAACGCCTCGCCGCGCCTGGTGATGGACAGGCGCTCCCCGTCGGCGACCAGCTCGAACTCCCCCGGCTCCCTCGAGACGGCCTTCTTCGCCCTGGTCCCGCCGAAGGAGAACACGATGGACGTGCGTCCCGCCCCCGGCCCCGCAGTCGACCTGCTGGCGGGGAACGGGAGCCGGAAGCCGTCGGGGAGCGTCACGTGGCCGCCGGCGAGCAGCTCGGCCTTCAGCCTCGCCGTCCGCGGGCTCACTTCCGCTTCCATACCGCACCGTCTTTGGTGTCGCTCACTTCGACGCCGAGCTCCGCCAGCCTCTTCCTGACCCTGTCGGCGTACGCGAAGTCCTTCTTCGCCCTCGCCGCCGAGCGCAGCTGCACCCACTCCTCGACCTTCCCGTCCGAGAGCCCCTCCTTCGTGATCGTCTCAGGGTCGGGGAACTCGCCGACTGGCACGGCGTCCCGCACCACCGCGTGCCTCGTCGCTTCCAGGACGTCGAATATCTGGTTGAACCTGCGGAACACGCCGACGACGTTCCCGGCGCCCTTCCTGCTCAGGCGCCCCTCGCCGATGAGCCTGTTCGCCTCCCTGGCGAAGTCGTACATGACGGCGATGGCCTCCCTGCTGGAGAAGTCGTCGTCCATCCTCTCCTCGACCCTCCCCCAGGCGCCGTCGCAGAGCCCCTGCGCGTCGTCCGCCCCCTTCGCGCCGTCCAGCGCCGCCAGGGCGGCGTCGTAGGCGTTGTTGAGCTTCTCCAGCGCCTTCCTCGCCTCCTCGAGGGAGGTCTCGTCGTACTCGAGGGGGGCGCTGTAGGTCGCGTTGAGGACGAAGAACCTGACCACCTCGGGCCTGTACCTCGCGAGTATGTCGTGGATGGTGAAGAAGTTCTTCAGGGACTTGGACATCTTCTCCTCGCCGATCGTGAGCATGCCGTTGTGCATCCAGTACCTCACGAACGGCGCGCCGTTGTACGCCTCGGACTGGAGTATCTCGTTCTCGTGGTGCGGGAAGACCAGGTCCGTCCCGCCCCCGTGGATGTCGACGGTCGGCCCTATGTGCTTCAGGCACATGGCGGAGCACTCGATGTGCCAGCCGGGCCGGCCCTTCCCCCAGGGGGAGTCCCAGGCGATCTCGCCGGGCTTCGCCGCCTTCCAGAGCGCGAAGTCCATGGGGTCGCGCTTGTCCTCCCCCGGGTCCACCCTGGCCCCTGCGACCGTCTGGTCCAGGCTCTGGCCGGAGAGCTTCCCGTACTCCGCCGCCCTGCGGACGCTGAAGTAGACCGACCCGTTCGACTCGTAGGCGTACCCCTTCTCCTCGAGCCCCTTGACCATGGCTATTATCTCGGGCATGGTCTCGGAGGCCTTCGGGTAGACATCGGCCCGCTTCACCTTGAGCCTGGCCATGTCCTCCTCGTACGCTCCGATCATGTCCCCGGAGAGCCTCAGCGGGTCGATGCCCATCTCGTTGGCGCGGGCGATGATCTTGTCGTCCACGTCGGTGAAGTTGGTGACATGCCTGACGTCGTACCCCCTGTATCTGAGCCACCGGACGATCAGGTCGAAGTTGATGGCCGACTTGGCGTGGCCCAGGTGGGACCTGTCGTAGACGGTCACTCCGCAGACGTAGATGCCCACCCTGCCATCGACGAGCGGTTCGAAGGGCTCCTTCCGCCTGGTGAGCGAGTTGTGGATGGTGACTGCCATCGTATTCCCTCTCAAATCACGGCTGGGCCTATTAATCCTTCTGAGGTGTGGGGCAGGCCAGCTCCTCGGGCCTGCCAGCGCCCTTCTTGGCCGTGGCGATCTTCTTGGCCGACTCGAGCCCGAGCTTCTTCTCGATCATCTCGAGCCTGTACTCCATCTCGGAGAGGCTGTGGCAGAGGTCCACGAAGGCGTTGACGACGGGGTCCGGCAGCTCCTCGTGGTGCAGGTCTATGGAGGTAGCGCCCTCCCTCTTGACTATCTTGGCGGGCACGCCGACGACCGTCGAGTTGGGCGGGACCGACTTGACGACGACTGAGCCGGCGCCGACCCTGACGTTGTCGCCTATCACGACCGGCCCCAGGATGGTCGCCCCCGCGCCTATCACGACGTTGTTGCCTATGGTCGGGTGGCGCTTCTTCTTCTCGGTGCTCACGCCGCCGAGCGTGACGCCCTGGTAGACCGACACGTTGTCGCCTATCTCGGCCGTCTCGCCGATGACCACGCCCGTGGCGTGGTCGATGAAGAAACCCTTGCCGATGGTCGCGCCCGGGTGTATGTCCGCCCCGGTGAGGACCCGCGAGACGTAGTTGAGCGCCCTCGCCGTCTTGAAGTGGCCCTTCAGGTACTGCCTGTGCGAGGCCCTGTAGCACCTGATCGCGTGCAGGCCCGGGCTGAAGAGCATCGCCTCCGCCCTGCTCTTTACGGCGGGGTCCCGCTCCAGGACGATGTCGATGTCCCTCTTCCCAGTCTCGGCCATCGCGGTCAGTCTCCAAACAGGTCAGTGCTCAAATATCTTTCTCCGGAGTCCGGGAAGACCACGACGACGTTCCTGCCTGGCCCCAGCTCCTTCGCGACAGCCAGCGCGGCCCAAGCGGCCGCGCCGGACGATATCCCGACGAACATCCCCTCGAGCCTCGCGAGGTCGCGCGCGGTCCTCGCCGCGTCCTCGCCGCGGACCCTGATGACGGAATCGTAGACATCCGTGTCGAGAGCCTCGGGCACGAACCCCGCGCCGATCCCCTGGATTCTGTGGGGCCCGGGCGCGCCCCCGGACAGCACGGGCGACTCGTCGGGCTCCACTGCCACGACCCGGACCTCCGGGAACCTCCTCCTGAGCGCCTGGCCTACTCCGGTCACGGTGCCGCCCGTGCCCACGCCAGCGACGAAGGCGTCCACGCGGTCCATGGCCCTGATGATCTCCCTCGCCGTGGTCTTCCGGTGGGTCCAGGGGTTGGACTTGTTCCTGAACTGCTGCGGCATGAACGACCCGGGTGTGGCGGCGGCGAGCTCCTCCGCCTTCTGCACAGCCCCTTTCATCCCCGACGGGCCGGGAGTGAGGACCAGCTCCGCCCCGAAGGCCTTGAGGACCCTCCTCCGCTCCACGCTCATCGTCTCGGGCATGGTGAGCACGAGGCGGTGACCCTTCACGGCGCAGACCATGGCCAGGCCGATGCCGGTGTTGCCGGACGTGGGCTCTATCACGACGGTGCCCTCCCCGACCAGCCCCTTCCTCTCGGCCGCCTCGATCATTCCCTTGGCTATCCTGTCCTTGACGGAGCCCATGGGGTTGAACCACTCCAGCTTCGCGTAGACGTCGGCCCCCCCGGGAGGGGCGAGCCTGGAGAGCCTGACGATGGGGGTGTTCCCCACCGTGTCGAGGATGCTCGGGAGCGGTTTGCGTCTAGCCATCGCGCACCGTGAGAGCATATGGCACGAACTTATATAGGTTAGCCGGGGCGGGGAGGGCGTCCCGCGGCGTCGACGTACGTAACTGTCCCACGGCCGGAGACGGGCGGAGTCAGTATCGTCCGGTGCTTCGAGGGTTGCACTACATTTCTAGGTTTGAACCACAATCCTATTAACGCCGTGAACCGGGTTGCGTGCCGGCACGGACGCTTAGGGGGGCGCGACGACGGGTACTGCTGGCTCTCCCCCAGGCGCAGCCGTAGAAGGAGTATGGGGGGAGACAACACGCGCAACAAGAAGCTGCTTGTGGGAGCAGTCGCCCTGGTAATGCTGTCCTTGACAGCAGTGCAGGCGACCGCTGAGTACAGCCTGGAAGAGAGCGTCATATACGCCGAGGGCATAGGCTTCGACGGCCTCGAGGTGGTCCCGAACGCGGCGTTCCCTGCGACGATAGTGGGGCCCGCCACGAACGTGATGGTGGACTGGTCTGACGACATCGTGTTCCACCAGTTCCCGGCCGGACAGAAGGTGAGGACCGAGGTGGTCCTGCACAACATGAACCTCGACGGGACGGTCGGCCCCGCGGTCTACACGATCACCGCGCACCTGCTGATCGCACCTGTCAACGCCGACGGGACGCTCGGCCCGGCGATATACGAGAGCTGCATCGCCGAGGGCCTGTGGGTCGACGGACCATCGGACGCGTACTCGGCCGAGGTCAACGAGCTGGGCCTGCTGCTCTACGGGTACAACTGGGACACCCGCGGCCTCGCAGCCGGCACCTACCGCCTCGTCTTCTGGCTCGAGAAGGACGCCAGCTGCCCGGACGTGAACCCGTACAGCGGGCTGCCGGTCGCCTACAACCCTGTGCAGATGACCCAGGGCGCGCCGGGCGACACCGACACCTCCGCCGGGACGATATACGGCATCGTCGGCTACGACCTAGCCAGCAACATATCGTGGCTGGACATCACCCTCCTCGCCAAGAAGACTGGCAGGAAGTGAGGGGAAACCCGAAGGGGGTGCGGGGCCATCCGGCCCCTCATCCCGTACCATTTTCTTCTCCGCCGCCGACCGATGGCGTCGTTGCAGGGTATATGAAGTCAGTACGGTGTCTTATCAGCCCGTTATTTCGATGAATGCACCAATACCGATATATCTTCTCCAATCATGACTCGGTCTGGCACGGTGGGCATCCCGGGGCGCGGCTTCCCGTGTGCCGGGGCCCATCTGTACGAAGAGATGAGGGGGAGACATGAGAAGCAGAGGATTCGTAGCTGGAGCGGTGGCACTCGCCATGCTGGCGCTGTGCTCCGGACAGGCGGCGGCGGAATACCCGCTGGGCGTGAACGTGGTGTGCCCCGAGGGGTACTTCGTCGGCGGAGAGCCGGTGGTCGACGGCCAGGTGCAGGATGCTGGCACCCTGTTCGTCAGGCCGGCTAGCGATGTGATGCTCGACTGGTCGGACGACATTGTGTACCACCAGTGGACCGCCGGGTCGAAGGTCAGGGTCGAGGTCATCCTGACGGAGCCGGCCACGGGCGCGTACGTCTACACGCTGGCCGCGCACTTCCAGGTCGAGCAGCAGCAGGCTGACGGCACCTGGTTGGCGATATACGGGCCGAAGTCCATCGGCGGGGACCTGTGGATCGAGGGACCGGACAGCAAGGACGCCTACAGGGCGGAGATCAACTCCGAGGGCTGGCTGCTCTACGGGTTCAACTGGGACACGAAGGACCTCCCTGCGGGGGCCTACAGGCTGAGCTTCTGGATCGGCGACGTGCCGGCCCAGGACCCGCTCGGGAACCCGATATCGCCCCTCGGCGTCGACATAACGTCCGGCGCGCCCGGCGACACCGAGGCGCTGAGCGGCGAGATACTCGCCACCGTCGAGTACGACTTCGCGGCGGACTACTCGTCGCTCGTGCTCGAGCTGCTCCCGAAGGAGCACGGCCGGGGCATCAGCGGGAAGTGACCCGCTGGCGTCCTCGAAACGACAAACCCCTTGGCACTTCTTTTCCACCTTCTGCGGCGGTTTCCACGTCGGTTCACCTCGATATCACCCCTGATAAAGTCAGTACGCGGGGATTTCACCGCGTTATATCTATGCGCGTACCAAAACCGAATACTACCCCCGCCCGGCATACGGCAGGCTCACGGCCGGCACGGAGAAGACAGGGGGGCGAGTGCCCTCACGGCCGATTACGAGGGGGAGACATGAAGACGAAGACTTTGGGCGTCGGAGCGATGGCCCTGGTCCTGGTGTCGATGGCTCTGCTCTCCGCTCCCGCGGAGGCGAAGTACAACGGCGACAGGCCGGACGTCACAGGGATATATGACTACAACCAGAACATCACGTTCAGCGAGATCGTGGTGTTGCAGGAGCTGGACATCGGGACCGGCCTGTTTGTCGACGTCGAGTACGGCGTGGACTTCGACGGGACGCTGTTCAGGCTCGGCGAGTTCGTGAACGAGACCTACGACAAGGTCTGGTACGCGACGAAGGGCCCGGTTGCGACCGTGGCTGACTGGTCCGACGACCTCGTCCTCCACCAGTGGAAGGCGGGGCAGCAGGTCAGGACCGAGGTCATCCTGAAGGTGCCGGGGATCGAGTCGTCCGTGTACACCATCAGGGCGCACTTCACCATCGAGCACGTGGCCGACGCCGCGGGCCTGGTGGTGCTGCACGGGGTGTACGACGGGAACGTCTCCGAGGGCCTGTACGCCGACGGCCCGACCGACGCCTACACGGCTGAGGTCAACCAGCTGGGCATGCTCCTGTTCGGGTACAACTGGGACACGAAGCACGTGGACACCGAGAAGGGCTTCTACAAGCTCACCTTCAGCATCGAGACCGACTGCTGGGTCCCCGCTGCGTTCCCGTACGCCATCGAGGAGTGGTGCGGCCTGACGATCGTCGATGTCGAGGACTACGAGTACGTAGCGGAGGGCGCCGCCTACACGACCGCCATGACGCACGACTCGCTGTCGACGTCGATAGTCATCCAGCTGCTCTGAGCCAGACGCCCGCGGAAAGCAGAGAAACATGAAAGGACAGGCGCCGTCGGGGCGCTGTCCCAAACTCCTTAATTTTCCTCTCTGGGCGCTTCTCAGTGCTTCTTGCAGATGTCGCAGCCGCTGAGGTTCGCCGAGATCCTGTGGAGCCTGCAGAACCGCTCGTCGGCCCTTATCTCGTTGCAGGCCTTGCAGAGGACCCCGTACCACTGGTACTTCGACTCCCCGGCGACGATCCTCTTCGATATCTCGTCAGCGTACTTGATGATCTGGGGGAAGTCCTCTAACAACTTCGTGCTCCCCCCCCTCGTCGCGCTCAGATACTGGCTCACGGACGCCTGGGTGATGCCGAGTTTCTTGGCGATGTCGGACTGCTTCATCCGGTACCTGCTCGATAGCTCCCTTACCACCGACGCCCGCAGCGTCGGCAATATCTTCCCGACCACTAGTTCGCATGGTGTCTTCATTTAATACACCGCTACAATGTTCGTGCCCTCGTCTATCAGGCCGTTAATTCCCCTATACCGAGCCTGAAAGGGGGAACGCGATATAAACCTATCAATCGTCAGTCAGGAGGGCGGGCCGGGGAGGAGATTTGAACTCCTGTCTGCGGATCTGCAGTCCGCCACATGGCCGCTCTGTCACCCCGGCGCAGCCAGCCGATTATGCTCCCCCGCCTCTTTATTGTTTGCCCGAGTTGGGCCGAACGTTGGGCGAATCACCGCTAGCCGCCCCATCCTGGAACAGACTAAATAGTCAGCACTTGATTTTGCCGCCGTGAGGTTCTCGGCCGTCAGCCCCTACAACGCCGCCTCGAAGGCGCCACTGCCGGAGAGGATACTGGTCTACGACAGCACCCTCAGGGACGGGGAGCAGATGCCCGGGGTCCACTTCACCCTGGAGCAGAAGGTGTCCATCGCCAGGAAGCTGGACGAGGTCGGGGTGCACCAGATAGAGGCGGGCTTCCCGGCGGTCTCGGAAGCCGAGAAGGACGCTGTCAAGAGGGTCGCGTCCATGGGCCTGGACGCGGACATACTCTGCCTGTCCCGGGCCCTGGAGCAGGACATCGACGCGGCCATCGACTGCGACGTCGACATGGTCCTCCTCTTCATCGCCACGAGCGACCTCCACCTCAGGTACAAGCTCAAGATGTCGAGGGAGCAGGTCCTCTATAAGGCCGTCAAGGCGGTCGAGTACGCCCACGCCCACGGGCTGAAGGCCAGCATGAGCTCGGAGGACAGCACCAGGTCCGACATCCAGGTCATGGCCGAGATGTTCGGGAGGTGCGAGGAGGCCGGCGCGGCCAGGCTGGGGATAACCGACACCCTCGGCTGCGGAGGGCCGGAGTCCATACGCCACGTCGTCTCGAGGCTGAGGGGGGCGACCAGCCTCCCGTTGTCGGCCCACCTCCACAACGACTTCGGCCTCGCGACGGCCAACTCAATCGCCGCGCTGGCCGGCGGGGCGGAGGCGATCGCCACCACCGTCGGCGGCATAGGGGAGCGGGCCGGCAACGTCTCCCTCGAGCAGTTCGTCATGGCGCTCAAACACCTCTACAAGAGGGACATCGGCGTGAGGACCGAGGGCCTCACGGACCTCACCAGGACAGTGTTCGAGGCGGCGAGGCTCCCGGTCCCGGCCAACCAGCCATGGGTGGGGCCCAACGCATTCTCCCACGAGTCCGGGATCCACGTGGCGGCCGTGCTGAGCTGCCCCATGACCTACGAGTGCGTCGACCCGGAGGAGGTCGGGAACAGGAGGAGGCTCGTCCTGGGGAAGCACTCGGGCACCCACATAGTGAAGAGCCGCCTGGACGAGAAGGGCGTCACGGCCACGCAGGAGCAGATATGCGACATGGTCCGCGCCATCAAGCGGGCCGGCGAGGCGCGCGGAAGGGTCTCCGACGACGAGTTCTGGTCCATAGTGAAGGATGTCATGGACAAGGGGCTGCCCAACCCGGACTGCGTTGAGAAGAAGGGTTGATCGGGCCCCGGCCGGGCCCGATGGTGTGGTGGGTTTGTAACGGGTTTGCGTACGCGCGATTCAGACCTTTCCGAAGGTCTTGGTCAGGTTCTTCTTCAGCCTGACCTGCCTCTGGCAGTTCGGGTATGTGCACGGGTTGCAGTGGTACTTGACCCTGCACGACGTCTCGATCTGCTCGTACTTCTGGTTCCATTGTGCGACGGTTTCTGGCAGTTTATCCCTTCTTGTGGACTGGCTTATCGCCAGGTGTTAAAAAGGGTTTCGCAGGTGAAACTCCGATGGTTGCCGGCCTTGCCCGGACCATCTGGCATGGCCGTTTTGAGGCCCGCCTAAATTCGAAAACCAGACCGCGCGTACGAAAACGGCACCGGACGGATCAGATGCCGACCTTCCTGCCGGACCTGTCGAGCTTGGTCCTGCCGAGTTCGCTCAGACGTCCGAGCTCGGCGAGGTCGAAGACCGGCCCGTCCGTGCAGACGTGCCTCCCGTCGATGGCGCAGGAGTCGCACACCCCGATCCCGCACTTCATGATCCTCTCGACCGAGGCCTGCAGCGGGAGACCCTTCTCCCTGCACAGCGCCACGACGCCGACCAGCATCCTCTCCGGCCCGCAGGCGTACACCTGGTCGTACCGTCCCTTGGCGACGAGCTCCGCTGCGAGCTCGGTCGCGAGGCCCCTGCGGCCCCTGCTCCCGTCGTCCGTCGAGACATGGACCGCGGCGCCCGCGTCGGCGCACCTCCTCTCGAAGACCAGCTCCCCCGCCGAGCGCGCCCCAAGGACCAGGTCCACGGACGCGCCCTTCTCCACGGCGGACTCCACCAGCGGCGCCGTCGGCGCTATCCCGGCCCCTCCGGCCACCACCAGTATCCTCTGGCCCTTCAGCTCGAAGCCGCGCCCGAAGGGCCCCCTGATGCCGATGAGGCCCCCCTCCGCCACCCTGGAGAGCGCCCTGGTGCCCTCCCCGACCACCTGGTAGGTGACGCCGAACATCTCACCCATGTACGACAGGGACATCGGGAACTCGTCCACGCCCGGGACCCAGACCATCAGGAACTGCCCGGGCAGAGCCTCCATGGAGCCTCTGAAGCGCATGGTCTTGGTGGAGGCCGTCTCGGCCCTGTTCTCCGCCACCCTCAGCATCCTAATGCCTGGTGGCATGAGCCGCACCCACCATGTCGCCCACCTTGGCGTAACCGTGCTCGTCCATGAACCCGGAGACCTCGTCGCATATCGTCCTGAAGACGCCCGGGCCGCGGGTCCAGACGGCGGTGCCGACCTGCACCGCGCTGGCGCCCGCCATTATGTACTCGAGGGCGTCCCTGCCGCAGGAGATGCCCCCCACTCCCACGACAGGTATCTCCACCGAGTCGTGTATCTCGTAGACGCACCTGACCCCCACGGGCCTTATCGCCGGGCCGGAGAGCCCGCCGAACCTGTTGGCCAGGATGGGCATCCGCGCCTCGGGGGATATGGCCATGCCCTTGAGCGTGTTGATCGCAACCACCGCGTCCGCCCCGCCCTCCTCCGCCGCCCTGGCGAGGCCGGCGATCGACGACGTGTTCGGCGTCAGCTTGGCGAAGAGCGGGACCTTGAGCCGGTCCTTGGCGGCCCCGCACGCGCGCCTCACGTCCTCGGGGGTGGAGCCGAGCTCGGTCCCCAGCCCCTTCGCGTGGGGGCAGCTCAGGTTCAACTCCACCGCATCGGCCCCCGCGCCCGCCATCAGGGCGGCGACCTCGGCCAGCTCCTCCGGCGTCCCGCCTATGACGCTGCCTACGACCGTCGCGCCCTCCCTCTTGACGGCCGCGACCTCGTGCGAGAAGTACTCGATGCCCGGGTTGGGCAGGCCCATCGCGTTGAGGAGCCCGACGTCCAGCTCGACGACGCACGGGTTGGAGTGCCCCTCCCTGGGAGAAATGCCGACGGACTTGGTGACCACGGCGCCGGCCCCCGCCCGCGCGACCTCCACCATGGTCCTGGCCGTCTCGTCGAGGACGCCCGAAGCGAGCATTGTGGGGTTCCGAAGCCTGAGACCGCACAGCTCCACGCCTAGTTCCGCCATGGGCGTCGCTTCTGATACCCCGTCGTCATAGAAGTACTTTGCTGGGCCCTGCGGTCGCTCGTCAGGCCTTCGCGGCCCTCTTGGCCTCGTAGTCCTTGATGGCCTCCCTGAGCGCGTCCGCGGCCAGGTTGGAGCAGTGCATCTTCTGCGGGGGCAGGCCGTCCAGGGAGGTCGCCACGTCGGCCCTGGAGATCTTCTTCGCCTCGTCGAGGGTCTTCCCCTTGGCCATCTCGGTGATCATCGAGCTGGTGGCGATGGCCGCGCCGCACCCGAAGGTCTTGAACTTGATGTCGGTTATGATGCCGTCCTTGACCTTGATGTACAGCCACATAACGTCCCCGCACTGGGGGTTCCCCACCTTGCCTATCCCGTCGGCGTCCGGTATCTCCCCGACGTTCCTCGGGTTGGCGAAGTGGTCCATCACCTTCTCACTGTACACAGCTGCCGCCCTCCCCGCCCGCGCCCCTCGCCTCGTTGAAGGGGGATATCTCCCTCAGCCGCGAGACGATGCCGGGCAGTACAGCGAGGAAATGGTCTACGTCCTCATAGGTGTTTTCCCTTCCCAGCGTGAGGCGCAGGTTCCCGTGCGCCTGCTCGTGGCTGAGCCCGAGGGCCATCAGGACGTGCGAGGGCTCCAGGGAGCCAGTGGAGCAGGCCGAGCCGGTGGACACGGCCACCCCCTTCATATCGAGCTGGAGCATGAGCGCCTCCCCCTCGATGAAGTCGAACCTGAAGTTGACGTTGTTGACCAGCCTCCGCGCCCTGTGGCCGTTGAGGTAGGCCCTCGGGACCAGTTCGGGGACCCGCTGGATGATCCTGTCCCTCATGCCGCGCATGGCGGCCGTCGTGGAGTCGAAGTCCCGCCTGGCTATCTCGGCCGCCTTGCCCAGGCCGACTATCCCCGGGACGTTCTCGGTCGAGGACCTGAGGCCCCGCTCGTGCCCTCCCCCGTGGATCTGAGGGTCGACCTTGGTGCCCTTGCGGACGTAGAGCGCGCCGATGCCCTTGGGGCCGTGGAACTTGTGCGCCGACAGGGCGAGGAGGTCGATGTTGTCCCTCCTGACATCTATCGCCATCTTCCCTATGGCCTGGACCGCGTCCGTGTGGAACGGTATCCCCCTGGACTGGGCGATGGCGCCTATCTCCCTGATCGGCTGGACGGTGCCGATCTCGTTGTTCGCGGCCATGACCGACACCAGCACGGTGTCGTCCCGGATCGCCCTCTCCGCCTCGCCCACGTCCACGATGCCCTCGCCCGACACCGGGAGCACCGTGACCTCGAAGCCCAGCCGCTTCAGGTGCGCGCAAGACTCGAGGACCGCGTGGTGCTCGATGCATGTGGTGACTATGTGCCCCTTCGACCGCCCCTTGTACGCGGCGACCCCCTTGACGGCGAGGTTGTCCGCCTCCGTCCCGCCCGAGGTGAAGACGATCTCCCCAGGCTCGGCGTTTATGAGGGCAGCGAGGTGCTTCCTCGCGTGCTCCATGGACGCCCTCGCCTCGCGCCCGAACGAGTGGAGGCTCGACGCGTTCCCGAACCTCTCGGTGTAGAATGGCGCCATCGCCTCGAAGACCTCGGGGAGGACCCTCGACGTGGCGCTGTGGTCGAAGTAGACCCGTCTCATGGGACTGGCGGTCATGACAAGCGAGGGTGATGAGGGGCATTACCATTAAACTTGCCGTCGTGATGGGGCCGCCCCGGTGATGGAAAGGACTTATACGGCCGATGGGCATGCGATGCCGACCAGCATGGACGTCGAACGGGTGAGGCGGGACTTCCCTGTGCTCTCCAGGGAGGTCGACGGCAGGCCGATGGTGTACCTCGACAGCGCCTGCCAGACGCTCAGGCCGAGGCAGGTCATGGAGGCGATGTCGGAGTACTACGAGTCCTTCCCCGCATGCGCCGGCAGGAGCGTCCACAGGCTCGCGACCGAGGTGTCCCTGAGGTGCGACGACGTGAGGGCCAAGGCCGCCGCCTTCCTCGGGGCCGGGGACCCGTCAGAGGTCGCCTTCGTCAAGAACACGACCGAGGGCCTGAACACGGTGATACTGGGGCTCCCGTGGGCGAGCGGGGACGAGGTCGTCACCACCGACTACGAGCACAACTCCGTCCACGTCCCGGTCCTCAGGGCCAGGGAGCTGCACGGCATAAGACACAGGGCCGTCCGGTCGACCGGCGAGCTTACCTTCGACCTGTCCGCCTTCGAGGAGGCGATGTCGAAGAAGGTGAGGCTGGTCGCGATGTGCCTGACCTCCAACGTCACCGGCCACACCCTCCCCGCGAGGGAGGTCGTGGACATAGCGCACTCGTACGGGGCGAAGGTCCTGTTCGACGCCGCCCAGGCCGCCCCCAGCATGGCGCTGGACGTCGGCAAGCTGGGCGTGGACTTCATGGCCGCGTCGGCCCACAAGATGCTGGGCCCGTCGGGCGTGGGCCTGTTCTTCGCCAGATCCGACTCCGTGGGCGACCTCCCCCCGATGATGTTCGGCGGGCACGGGGTGGCGGACACGACCCAGGCGTCGTTCAGCCTCCTTCCTCCTCCCGAGCGCTTCGAGACGGGCCTCCAGAACTACTCGGGGATAATCGGAACCGGGGCGGCCCTGGACTACCTCTCCTCGCTGGGCATGGACGAGGTGAGGGCCCACGAGGCCGCGCTCAACTCGCGCATCTCACGCGCGCTCAGGGGGGTGGAGGGCGTCGAGGTCATCGGACCGCCGGACCCGAACCTGAGGGGAGGGGTCTACAGCTTCAACGTCAGGGGCCTCTCCCCGCACGACGTCGCCATGATCCTCGACAACTCCAGGGGCATCATGATGCGCTCGGGGATGCACTGCTGCCACCCGCTCTTCCACAAGCTGGGCGTCGATGGGTGCGCGCGCGCGTCGGTGTACATATACAACACCGCGGCCGAGGCCGACATGTTCTCGGAGTCGGTCAGGGGCCTCGCCGACGGCTTCAAGGGGAGACGGAGCTGACGGACGCGAAGAGCACGGGCTCCTCCGAACCGTCCAAGGTGACCGTCACCATCCTGAGCGATAGCGTGTCCCCGGAACGAGCGGTCAGGACGGGGGAGGCCAGGTCGCGCTCGGCCAATTCCGTCGAGTTCAGGGGCAGTCCGTCCCACCCCCACGTGTGGGGAGGCGGATGGACCTCCGCGGACCGCGACTCCGTCCCGGACCTCGCGCAGGCGGCCCCGCCCCCCACCGACAGCTCCACGGGCCCCCCCGACGGCAGCGACGGCACGGGCCACTCGAGGGAGCATTCGCCCCTCAGCTCGGCCAGGGACGACACGTCCCCCTGGAGGTCCGCCAGGATGCCGGCGAGGTCGCCGCCCGGGTCGGGCCCCGTTGAAGTGCTCACGATCTCCGAGAGGCACCCCGCGACGAGGAGCGCGCACACGGACATCGCGACCTTGGAGACCACGAAGTCCGTCACGCCACCCCCGCCACGACTATGCACCCGTCCCCGGAGGCCTGCGCCTCCAGGCGCAGGGAGAACCTCTCCGACTCGACGACGAGAGCCTCGAGGGACGCGGAGCACAGGCTCACGGGCGGGTCGCTCGCCAGGCTGATCAGCCTCCCCCCGGACGAGAGCTCCAGCACGAGGGCGCTCGCATATGCCCCGCTGGGCGCGTCCCCGACGCGCAGCCTGAGCGCCCGGAGGCCCCCCTCGGAGGAGAGGTCGACGTCGACCGTGCGCGCCGCCCCCGGCCCCTGCATGGAGAGCATCTGGGCGACGTGCACGACCCTGTCCATCGCCAGCCTGGCCCTCGACACGAAGTCCCTGTCCTGGAGCGCCTCCAGGGCGCTCGCGGCCGGCGCTATGGACATCGCGGCGACGACCGCCACGATCAGAAGCCTCAGGGGGAACGACTCGAGCGCGGCCGCGTCCCTTCTCAGCCTCATGGGGCTCAGTCCGGGACGACCGGGATCTCGTAGCTCGAGTCCACGCCGTAGTCGCCCTTGGCGACCGTGACGGTTATCGTGGAGAGGCCGGAGCCGAACTGCTCGACGCACACCTCCTCGAACACGACCTGGCCGTTCTCGTTGGTGACCCCGCGAACGGGGTCCCCGGAGGCGGTCCTCACGTTAGCCCCCTCGAGCAGGACGGTGGCCCCGGCGAGCCTGTCCCCGTCCTGGTCGGTGACTATGACGCTCAGAGTCAGCCCGTCCCTCGTGTACAGCCCGTCGCCGTCCTCGTCGTGGACGAGTATCTCCCCCGGGGTCACGAAGACCTCCCCTATGGACTTGGGCGTCGATATCGAGCCCATCCAGCCCATGACTATCGTGAGGCCGAGCCCCGCGACCACGACCATTATCAGCAGCTGCAGCGGCAGCCCCTCTATCCCTCCGTCCACATCGCACCTGACAGACGCTCTTCCGCCCCTCTTCCTCATGCTCACACCCGCCTCGGCTCATCGGCGGCCATGTGAGGAAGGGGAGGGGTATTCTCCGATGCGGCTACATGCAGCCTAACTGCGCGCCAGTGGGGCTCGGACGGGCCCCGCCCGCGTGCGTTATCATGCCTGATATCCACGAAAGCACGTACTTATACGCTCGAGGGCGGTTGTTCCCTCATAAGGAGCTGCGAGGATGGCTGGTTCCAAGTGTCCGAAGTGCGGCGAGAAGCCCCACTACGTCGAACACATCTCCAAGTGGTACTGCTACGACTGCAACACCTACATGGAGGCCGAGGTGAGCGAGGTCGAGCCGGTGGCCGAGGCCGCGTCCGCCGGGCCGAAGGTCGCCCCCCACGGCGACTTCATGGACTACTCTGACGATCACGAGGCCGAGGCCGCGCCAGCGGCCGCCGAGGAGGCCGCGGAGCCGGTCAAGCCGGCCCCCGCGGTGCCCGTGGCGGCGCCGGAGCCGAGGCCCGCGCCGGCGGCGAAGGCCGAGCCCGGGGTGCGGATGTGCCCCACGTGCGGCCAGGCCATGAAGTGGATCGAGAAGTACCAGAGGCACTACTGCTACGGCTGCAAGAAGTATGCGCCGAAGGAGGACAAGCCCAAGGAGGAGCCGAAGGCGGCTCCAGCGGCTGAGATGAAGACGTGCCCCGAGTGCCACGGCGCGCTCAAGTACGTGGACAAGTACAGCGAGTGGTACTGCTACAAATGCAAGAAGTACCCGCTGAGGAAGAAGAAGCAGGAGGCGGCGAAGCCGGCCGAGGTCAGGCCGGCGGAGCCGAAGCCTGTCGAGCCCAAGCCGGCGGAGGCCAAGCCGGCCGTGTCCACGCCCGCGCCCCCGGCCGAGAAGGCCGAGAAGGCGTGCCCGAAGTGCGGGAAGCCGCTGAAGTGGATCGAGAAGTACGAGAGACACTACTGCCACGAGTGCAAGGCATACGCCCCGAAGGAGGCGAAGGTGTGCCCGGCGTGCAACGAGCCCATGAAGTTCGTGCCGCAGTACAACGAGTGGTACTGCTACAAGTGCAAGAAGTACTCGCTGAGGCCGAGCAAGCCGATCCTCCTTCTCTAAACCCTTCCCAAACCCCGTCCCACCCCTTTCTCGACCCAAACCATATCCCCAGGGGGTTCCCTGGAGGAGCTTTATTATCCGACCGACGATTCACGGTCAGCGTCTTGGACGACCTGCGGGGGTTCATGGAGTGGCCGAGAAGAGGGTCGGGCTCATACCTAGAGTGCTACAGCCAGGCGGGTCGAGCGCCTATTCGGTGCTCGTGACCAGCGAAAGGATCCTGTTGATACCCGACAAGCCCCCCGAGCCGCGTCCGATGGAGGCGCTCCGGATGATGTTCTCCGAGAGGGGGGAGGCGCCGGCGCTCAGTCCCGTCGACTATCGGACCGATGATCTGGACGAGATAGCGGCCAGGGATGGCAGCGTGGCGATACCCCTCATTGCCGTGAAGAGGGCGATGGTCGAGAACGTGCTCGGTACCTACATGATGACCATCGAGCAGGCGCACGAAGGCGGCAAGAGCCTGTCCAACATCATAGTCCTAGCCCCTCCTTCCGAGCTAGTGAAGGAGAACAAGGGGGCGGGCCTCTCGGCGCGGGAGACCAAGCTCAGGTACGCCCGCAAGTGCCAGGAGCTGGTGCGGCGCGTCCTGACACCTACAATCATCTCAGAGGGGAAGTGGTTGGATTGAGGCTCGCCGGCGTCCTCTTCATCGCGGGCCTGATATTGTCCGCCGTCGGGGCCGCCCTCCTATTCACGATAGAGAACATCGAGCTAGTCGGGGACGAGGTCCTCGTCGTGCCGGAGGGCCAGGGCGGGTACGCGTACCTCGAGGTCGACATGGGCACCGGCGGCCCCATAGAGGGGACGTACGAGAGTCTCAACGGTACCCCGGTCCAGGTCAGCGTCATGGACCAGGGTCAATTCGAGGACTTCCTGGACGGGCTCGATGGCGGGTCGCGGACCACAGTCATTGGCCTCTCAGGCGACTTCAACGTCGAGCAGGTGGACATGGAGACATGCCACATCTTGGTGCAGCATGCCGCTGGGATGGAGGCCGGACAGTGGGTGAGGGTCGAATACACTGTCACGAACACGGACTACCCCATGACGTTCGCATCCACCGCCGTCTTCATGGCAGGCGGTGTGATGGTCGCCTTCGCGTTCCACCCCAGGCTCAGAGGAAGGGCCAAGACACAGCGGCCTGCCGCCACCGGCCCCATCGACGTGATGTTCTTCGACGAGTAGGTTCCAGTCGCAGCGGGAGGAGCCACCGGGGAGGTTCGAACTCCCGACCTGCTGATTACAAATCAGCTGCTCTTCCGGCTGAGCTACGGTGGCGTGGGTGCGGCCTGCTGAGTAATCAGGCAGCCCACATATAGCTTTTCACGGGGCTGCGTTGCCAGCGGGCCGCCTAGCCAGATGGTTACCGCCGGTCCCCGCAGGGCATAACCTTTAAATGGTGGCGCTGTATCCGCAGACATCGCGCTTGAAGCGGTGATGAGCCAATGACCGAGAAGGAAGGTGCCAAGAAGCACCACGCCAAGGACGAGGAGAAGAAGGAGGCCGGGGCCAAGGTCGAGGCCGGCGACATAGTGATGGTGGAGTACGAGGCCTGGGTGGAGGACACCAAGGAGCTCTTCGACACCACGAGCGAGTCCGTCGCCAAGGACAACGGCATATTCAACGAGAAGATGGTCTACGGGCCGCAGCCGCTGATCGTGGGCAAGGGGAGGCTCTTCCCTGGCCTGGACGAGCACATGGCGAAGGCCGAGGTCGGGAAGGACTACGAGGTCCTCATACCCCCGGAGAAGGGCGCCGGCGCCAGGGACCCGAAGCTGGTCGAGCTGCACCCGGTGAGGGAGTTCCTGAGGCAGGAGATCGAGCCCAGGGTCGGGCTCGAGGTCACGGTCAAGAACAGGCCGGGCTACATCACGGCCGTCACGGCGGGCCGCGTCAGGGTCGACTTCAACAACAAGCTCGCCGGCCGCACGCTGAGGTACAAGTACAAGGTCGTGGAGAAGCCGACGAAGCAGAAGGAGGTCGCGGAGCTCATACTCAAGATGGCCTACGGCACATCGGAGGGCTTCGACGTCGAGCACCACGGCAAGGAGTACAAGGTCAAGCTCCCCGACTCGTGCAAGTACGACCAGAGGTGGATCCTCGCCAAGTACGGCGTGGTCAGGGACCTCAGGGAGGTCCTCGGGGCGGAGACCGTCTCCTTCATCGAGGAGTACGCCAAGCCCGAGAAGAAGGAGGAGCCCAAGGAGGAGCCGAAGGCGGAGAAGCCCGCCGAGGCCGCCCCCGAGGGGAAGGCCGAGGAGAAGGCCCCCGAGGAGCTGTCGGAAGAGGACAGGAAGGAGTGAGCCCACTCCGGCACATATATATCCGCAGGCGCCCAGTGACGGGCGGCCTGCCCACACGCGGGCGCGTGGCCTAGTCAGGATATGGCACTTGCCTCCTAAGCAAGCGGTCAAGGGTTCGAATCCCTTCGCGCCCGCTCTCACGCATAACCAGTATAATCGGCTCTCGGTTCAATCAGGGGGGAATTGAGCCTCGGAGCTGGTGCCGGCTTCTCGAAGGCTCGGACGATTTCGAGCCTCGCGGAGTCGGCGTCTTTTCGGCAATAGTATCTCTCGGTGGTAAGGGTCGAGGAATGCCCAAGAGCGAGTGAGACACTCTCAAGCGAGACGCCCCGGTTCAGCAGGTTCTGTCCATAGGTCCTGCGGAGAGTCCTCAGCTCGAAGCGCACGCCTGACCGCTCTTCGACTTTCCTCTTCACCCTTCTCAAGTGGTTTGAGCTGTAGAACCCCGTAGGGTTCTCCAGCGGACAAACAAGCGGCTTTGCCTCAAGCAGCCCTCGCTCTGCAAGCATCTGTTCCCTTGCCTTGAGGTACCTTGCCACAGCGGACCTGAGAGGTTGGGGGATTGCCACGATTCGGTGGTCTCCGTATCTCGATTCTCCCTTGGGGTGCCGCACCTTCAGAGTCCACTGGACCGTATCCAGGTCCGAGAACTCCGCCTTCCTAAGCTCGCCAGGCCTGAGGCCCGTGTATGCATGGGTGGCTATCAGGAACCGTGCAATCTCCCCGGTCCAGCCACCTAGATTCGCTGCTGCCTTGAGAGCACTCTCAAGCTCTTCGACTGCAAGGCTCGGGCCTCTTGTTGAGACCCTCTTGGGGAAAAGGTGAGGCTTGCATGATTTCATCCTGTCCAGAACACCGTTCCCTGAGAACCTAAGCAGGGCCTGCAGGTTCTCGACCTCCTTGGATTGTGTTCCAAGAGACCATTGACGTCTCCTGATGTCCAGCAGGATAGCCGAAACCTCTCGTTCTCCCCAGTTGCATGGATTGCGTTCCAGCAGAGGGTCCCCTCGGCAGAGCTTCTCATATCGGCTAGCGAATGCTCTAAGCTTGCGTCCTCGCTCTGTAAGAGTCGCCTCAGCCAGGTACTGCTTGTTTGCGTCCATGTACTTCTCTATGGCCGTTCTCAGAGGGTATCGTCCCATTGACCGACACCCCCTCTTGCGTCCACGCCTCTTTTTATCCACCGAGAGAGTACCATTGCGACATTGCCGAGTCGCATTGTCTCCCTCGGAAGGGACATTGACGGGACGGGACGTTAAGTTATCGGACATTTCCTAAGCCTTCGGTTCACCGACCAATTCACTAGGGGCCTCGACCCCCTCCTTATTCAATCGCGCCCTAGCCGTTACATACGAAACGCCAAACCTCTTCGCAATCTTCCTGTATCCAAGCCCCTGGGACCTTAGTTCACGCGCTAGAGCCATATCGATGGCCTTCCTGGGCCTCCCCAATGACCTCCCCTCTGACTTCACCCTCTCAAGGCCTGCTTTGGTCCTTTCAACGATAAGGGCCCTCTCGAACTCCGCTATCTCGCCTAGAATGCCAACCAGAAGCCTACCCGTCGGAGTATTGGTCGAGAATGGCTGGTCCGAGCACTCGAACTTGATGCCCCGTTCCTCGAGCTCCCCGATAATCTGCTTGAGATTCAGGGATGAACGGGCAATCCTGTCGATCTTGGTGGTGAGGACCAGCCCGAACCTTCGAGCCCTAGCGTCATTCATCATTCGTTTCAGGTTAGGACGATTAGGGTCTGCGCCCGAAGCCACGTCTTGATAGGTACTGTAAACGTCCCACCCCCTGGCGTGGGCGTACTCCCTTAACCGGATGAGCTGGTTCTCATTGGTCTGCCCGTCGGCCGTCGACACCCTTGCATAGAGAGCGACTTTCAGTCTCCTGTCATCCTTTGCCGTATTTCCTGATTCATCCATACGAAATGTCTCCCCCGTCCTTCCTGTGCTCATAGGGATATTCCCCGTCAATTTGCCCTCCGAGAAGGCGTAGCAGGAGCTCCATCGTCCTGGCCTCGCTCTCTGCCAGCTTCTCGATAATCTCCTTGACATCGTCAACCGCTTTGCTGAGCTTATCAAGAACATCGAGAATCCTGACGTTGAAGTCGGCCTGATTCACTAGACCTTTGATTCCATCTCTGATATTGTGGTCAGATTTTTGACACCTTATGTCCATCTCAGCAGGATAATGGGACGAACCGAACTGTGTTGGTCTACCCCCGATTGTGAGCCTTTCCCCTTTGATGTCGACCGGCAAACAGAAGTCTGTCCTGGCCCTCCCCTCGCTCATCAACTTCAGTAGATACTCTAGGAACTCCTTCCCGAAATGACGTTCAACCGCTGCCCTCCAGTATGGTCGATAGAAGAACTGCCCTCGCCTAGACCTGCCGTTGACAGTTAGCGTGAAGGACTGGGTCCTCAGGGTATACTGGTCATTCCCCCTCTCGCCCTTCGCTATCAGAGTATCCATCCATTCGGCGGTGAGGTCGACTAGCAGGTAGGTCCTGTGCTCGTCGTAATCAGTGAATTCATTACCGGGAAGGGAGGGGGTTACCATTATCCAGGGTTTGTCAGAACTCCCCTCGATGTAACTGATTGCCCATTCCCTGTTCTTGATTCTATATAGTCTGTGCCCCTTCGAGTTTAGTCCCGGACTCGTCGCGATGCCCAATTTGACAAATCGTCTCAGGGCCTTCTCGATTGATGCCTTCTTAGTACCCCTCTTCTTGAACTCTGGACATTTGATGATGTCGTCGGCTGTGAACCCCCGAGATGATGAATACTGATTGCACAACGTTAGTAAGCGTTGGAGAACGATAACCTGAGCCGACCGAAGCCTTCTCAGATGACACACCCTCTAGGGCGAGAGACATAGGGACTGTCCGTCGGTCCTGCACACTGGCTCAGTCAATGAGTGGGGGATGAGGGTAGGGAGTAACGTCCTCGCTCTCACCTTCATGACATTTGGGTCGATCATTGACCGCCCCCCGACGCTTGGTCCTTGCGGTATAGCTCGTAGACCGCTTCTCGCACAACACTCGCTTTTGATGACCCTAGCGCCCTGCTCCTCTTGGTTACCCAGTCGGCCAGGTTCGGTGGCAACGTGAAGATAAATCGTTCGCCGGGTCCATCATCAACCGCGCTCACATTGGGGTTTGCTCTTGTTTTTCTCTTGAACATTGTTGTTCTTCTCCTTTGTTGTTGTTCTTCTCCGGGGTTCCATGTCCATCCTCCTCAGGACCCCGACCCTCGGGGTCCCGTCTTCCTGCTTCTCTCCGCTTGTTAGATGCGTGCTTTTGATATATAAGTGTTCCAGTATAATATAGGCCATATACTAAACGCCATCATCATATATCCGAAGTGCCATCACCCCCAACAGCCATAACTGACGAGCTTGAGTTGTACGCTGTTCTGGTGGGCTACCTGGTCTCGAAAACGGTCATTGAATCCGGCGTCGGGCGAGGGCGATAATTGACCTAATTCGACTATCTGGACGTTTCCCGGACCGTCGCGGAGATTGTCTCAAGTCGCATTTCTCGCGGGTCTAAATATATAGTATTAGTATGGGTAACGGTCCTTTTCTGAAAATGGATGCGAAGCGCGGCTCGAGAGGCAAAGAGACTAATCGGAGAATGGCCATCCGACTCTAGAGTGGGGTGGTTCAACGGCGGTGGAAGAAGACTTCGCGCTCTGTTGCACTGGGCTCATAATTATCGTGATTATCGCCGTGGTCTTGTGGGTCCTTGCGAAGGGCGCGGGAATCCTAGGGTCTCTCGGGCAGTGGAGGACAGGGTCCGCCCTTAAGCACATGTCTCGAGACGGTGTCACGATCCGGCAAGAGCCGCAATATCAACAGCCTCAGCAGGTGCACGGCTACCCGCCGCCCCAGGTGCAGGGTGCTGCCCGATTCTGCCCTTTCTGCGGGGCGCCAAGAATCGGTGGCGCAGCCTTCTGCCAGGGGTGCGGGAAGAGGATGCCATGACAATCGATACGGGGGGCTCAAGCTGGGCCTCCTGATAGGCTTCTCGCTCCTTGCTGGATGGGCGATAGCCTTGACCATATTCGGATGACCGTGCTCGAGCCAATGGCTTCGTCGTCGCGAAGGGTTCCCCTTCTTAGTATGTAATAGAATAACGGGACTGAACACCGAACACCGGACTTGATTGCGTGCATTGTGCGCTGTGCGCCTACATCAGAATAGTAGGAATAGTAGTACTATGAGATTGACCAGGCGCATATCGCGCTTGAGAATTCTCGGTTTTGGGTGGCACCAAGACATATGTTATTTAATAGCGAAGTCTACCATCTATTCACCGCTGGTCTGGAGGAGACGCGATTGAACGTGAATACCCACGACCCATTGAAGAAGACCCTCGGCTTGCTTGGCCCGTCATTCACTTGTGCCGTAATCACGGGACTATTCGTCTACGTAATGGTGACGCCAGACCTAATGGCGCTGATTATCTCAATCCTCGCAGGGTGGGTGTTCACGATGGTGATAATACTGTCCTGGTTTTTGGGTATCAGGGCAAAGACTAGCGGCCTGAAAAATGTCGCATACGGCCTGTTTGGCATACCAATGATAAAGCTCCCTGAGGACAGGATGGGGGAATCTGACAGAATCTATCGTGCGGGCCTGGAGACCCTGGAGGCGGATCGGGAGATTAAGGAAATCGATTTGCATCATCTACAATCCAGACTCGAAATACTCAACGCGGTAATCAAAGCCGGGCCGTATGCAATCATGTCATCGTTTGTTGCCGCAGGTTGGGCAGTCCTATCGGGTGAATCGACCGCACTGAATTCACTGCTTCTGCTCGCGGCATTCATTGTCATGCTGGTTGTGGGATGCAATCGGAAAGCCAAAGAGGCAGAAACAACACTTGGCACCCTGAAGCTCAACAAGAACAAGACAGAGGAACGATACAGAGTCAGAGAGGAGGAAGTCAAGGCAGACGCCCAGAAGGCGAAGGACGCGGCATCGGACGTCTTTGACCATTACTTCAGAGTCACGTTCAGCAGAGAGTTCTTCGACCAGCAAAGGAAGACGGCGCACAGCATGCTACCAGAGTCGACAAGTCTTAGGTCTACCAACTTGGCGTTTCGTCACAAAGAGTGCTTTAGACTAGCTACTGAGCTGAAGAAAAAGACAATCGAGTTCATTGACTGCGCCGAGGCCTGGAGGAGCCTGGTCGGCAGTATGGTCAAGTCAATCCAACCCGGGGCTCCCCACTTGGACCCCGGAGACCAGGAACGTAGGGTAGACGAGTTTTCTAGGTCTCTCATCTTCTGCATTTCCGAAAACATCGTCAAGCCGACCCAGATAGGACCCGTGTTGGACCGGAAGAAAATCGACGGTTCGTTCATCAAAGGTATTACTACCGTTCTTGAGCCACCTATCAGGTCGCTTCTTGAAGACCCTGGCCTGAAAGCGAAAGCGAGAGAGTTAGAAGGCTTAATGACCACAGGGGCAGAGCTAAAACGGAGCCTCTTGAGAGAGGTGTCAGTGCTTTACGGATGAGCGTTGTGGTGGCAACTCAGGATCGCAAGTATTCCCGAGAAGCGCCTATAAGCCGCCGACAACGCTCAGATTGAGAAAAGTAAAGGGTTTAGGGGGTACTTTCGGGCCCCTCCAAGAACGCGATAAAACAGCAATTATGTACCTTTCAAGGTCGAGCCAGTCATTTTAGCGGGTTCAAATCCGGTTGAGCCTACTGACAGAGTGAAGACCATAGGAGAGAAGAGAAGCCCTTAAGCCACCGACAGCGATTCGGATGCGGAGGGAATCGGCGTGAATTGTACTCAATGTGGGTCGGAGAATCCGTCGAACGCGAGATTCTGCATTGCCTGCGGTTCGTCCTTGGCGAGAACGGCGTTTGGGATGCAGGCAGTTGCGGGACTGAGTGAAACACAACGAATCGAAATCGTATCTGACAACGTAACCAGCAAGACCGAGAAACTTGCCTGTAGGGTACTGGGAGGCACCGCATGGATAGTCGTTTCTGCTGGGACATTCATAATCGCCATTGCATGGCTCAGTCTCATGGACATGAACTACTATGACGACGAACAGTTGATGCTCAAGATGATTGGCTACGGAGTGGTTGCATACGGAATCTCAGCCATCCTCTTTGGGTTCAGAGCCTTCATCAGGACTCCGAGATGACATACAGGCGCATCGAAAGCGTCTAGGACGCGTTTCCTTCGATGGCCGTAACGCAACCCGTCGTCAGAGGTATCTTACCCCTGCCGAGACGTGTTAGAGGCGAATCCTCGGCTATTCCTGAATAGACCTGCATCTGAAGGCGCGAAAAGACCATATGACGGCATGAGTATTCGCGGGGGAGGACATGGCGATCACCTGCTCCAACTGCGGCGCGAAAGGTCTGCTCGAGGGCGACCGATTCTGTAAATGGTGCGGCAACGTACTCCACATACTAGGGCCGGACCCGGAGGAAACAGCCACTCGGTGGCACATAGAGACCAATAGAACGACACACACGCGATTGAACTTCTGGTTGATAACCGAGGGCCTCTTGCTCACTGCATATGCAGCCGCGTCAATCGAACCGTCAGGCGATGCTACCGCTTATGTTCGCATCGTGATGTCTGCAACGGGAGTGTTCTTCACGGTGGCTTGGTACCTTCTTTATGTTCGCTCGTGGCGGTACACTACCTGGTATTTCGAAAGGGCAAGGGCCATGAGTTGGTGGAGATATGGGGGTTGGAAACATGGCACACCTGGTAATCCGCGCGACATACCTCCTTGGTCCGTGTATCCTCCCGAGGAACAGTGGTCTGTCTGGTCAGGAGGCGGTCTTGGCGCGGGCATAGGCGCAGGTTTGTTTCTAATTGCCTTCTTGTCAATATGGATTACTTTGATGGCGGTGTCGTTCTCCTGAGTCAGAGAGAGCGGAGGGAAGAGCGGAGAGATTCAACCTCGTCGCCAATCGTCCTGAACCTTGGCTATTCGCGTGCAGAAAAGGGAAAGGGGTTTGGGTCCGTGCTCAATTTCCGTTGATTGACGACTAAGCCCGACATACTGGCTTGCTAGCAGAGCGAATCCCTTCGCGCCCGCTCTCAACCATATCCAGCATGATCAGTTGTTTCTCCACCCCATGACTGGTTCGGTGCTCGGAGAAGGAGAAGTAAGGGTGGAGGGCCGCAGAAAGGACAATATAGGCTCACGGATGTCTTCGGTTCATATGAGTGCGACAGACAGGGAGGGCCCCACCACGAGCAATGAGCATCATTCGCGCCTCCTTCTATCCAAGGGATGATGGGTTGCGATACTTGCTCTTGCATCCGCACCATTGGCATTCATCTACATAGTGACCGAGGGGAGCGTAGGGCGATGGGTGGCATGGCTAGCCATTCCGCCTCTGCTTGTCGCCCTCTTATACTTCTATTATGTCTCCTACAGGGCTGTGTTCGGGGGCTCCAGACCTCGCTAATGGAACATGATTGGTTGGAGACTCAAGAGAGTGGATGTCTGGTCCCCTGATAACTCCTCCATTTCCTGTCTTAGCTTGACCCGAGCCCTGTAAATCCTCATGTAGCAGGTCCAGCATAGCTTCTTTGTCTTCACAGGAACTCTCCCACACTGAATGCACGCATGTCCAGGGCGGTACTTCCTGGGGTGCTTCACTGGCACTTGCCTCCTGGGCAAGTGGTCAAGGGTTCGAATCCGGTTGAGCACACCCCACTGAGACAAGCCCAAAATAGGGAACGGGAAAAGGGTCCGTTATGGAGAGAGCGACTCGTAGACTTTGTCGACCGCCTTCTCTATCTCGTCAAAGCAGACGTCATCGTTGCAGGCATTCAGTTTGCCCTTCAGGTTCTTGATCTTTATGCTCAAATCTGTCTTCGTCGATGAATAGGACAACAGTGAGTCCTTGGCGTAGCCGATGATGCCACCGGTTCCCGAGACGCCGGCAACCACAGTGGTGATTGCGCCCAAGGCATCAGACCATGTGATGGCACCTATTGCGGTCAGGGACGTGATGACCGAAGAAGCAATGACAATGGCCATCTGGGTCCTTATGTGCCGGAGTTTGAGCTCCACAGCTTCCTCTAAGCCACTAATTCTGATTCCGATGTCCACCTTCCGGTTTACTATGCTCCTTCCTATACTCTTCCTTATGTTCTTGGCCGAGCGTGCACTTGACGATACTGCATGCGCCCAAATCCAGTAGGCTATCTCTTTCCTAATCAATCCATTCACCCTCTCTTCTCCTCGAACCACCGAGGCAGTACTGTGAATCAACCTGTGCAATATTAGTCGATTTCCTCAAGAATGGGTGAAGGAAGAGGGTTTGAGGACGAGCGAATTTTCCCTCTGATTGAACTGGCATCGCGACTTACTGGCTCTGTGAAGGTGCGAATCCCCTTCGGTTCAATTCATAAGAGACACCCTTAAGCCGACGAGAGCGATTCGGGCAGGGAGGAGACGGTGAGATGGTCATGCACTGTGCTAATTGTGGGTTCCCACTTGAGCCGAATGCGAGGTTCTGTCCAAGGTGTAGCTCGGTCTCTCTGGCAATCAGCCAAAGGGAACCTAGTCTAGAAAGAATCGCACTCGCAATTGAGCGGAATGCGACTGCGACCGAGAACATATACAACCTTATGCTCGCCGCGGCTGCCGTGACCGTTATCGTCGGCATACTTCTCGGAATTGTAGTAACTGGAGGTTGGCCCTAAACGTAGGATGAGCGTCCAGGTCCGGGCTCGACTTCCTGCTGACGCAAGCCCTTAAGCCCTCTAAGGCGATCCAGACACGAGGAGATGGCATGGGTGGAACCCTTTCCCGTGTGTGTCTAGTGTTAGTAGTGTGCGCAGCGACACTTCTGATGTCCCTGGGTGCGTGTTGTGCGGCTCCAACCTCGACGACCGACAGTCGAACAGTGACTTTCTCAATAGATCGACCAGATCTATGGCTTGACGCGAGGCTTCCTGTTGTCGCTACGTGGACTGACAGCTTCACGGCCTCAAAGGATGATGTCCTCGCACTCTCGTACACGCTAGAATCTCAGGCAGCGAGCGTCGAGCTGACTCTTCCTCTCAGCGACTACCTTTGGTGGCTAGGCGTCGATGATGTTACTATCGATGTTCCTCTGGGAAACACTCCGTTGGTCGCGGAGTCAATCTCTCTAACCTCACTTGCAGGAATACCCTCTTGGGCAGCCTCACTGGACCTCAGGTTGAGTGGGTCCGTGCGTATGCACGACCTCTGCTGTGTCTCGGGTTCGGCGCTCATTCAAACGCCCGCTTCGGCGGTGACGTGGAGTACTTGGTCGACAGAGACGGCTCAGGTTATTGCTCCGGAAAGCCCTGGTGCGTCTGTTCGCGCAACCCTCGCCTATGCGCTGGGGATAGGACTCACCCTGTCAGTCCTTGGAGCTGATGTCTACGATATCATTCCTTCCTCTACGGTCTTGAGTGTGGTTGGCGCTCCGAGCCTTGAGACAGAGATTGATGTGCCGACACCAGCATCCGCAATGTCAATAGTCATGATTGGAGTTGCCATAGCTGCTGTCGTCGCGGTTGCTGCAATTCTGCTCATGGTCTTGCGACGCAAGAGAGGCAGTTCTGGGGCAGCCGAGACTGAATCGCCACCTGAGGAACCGGAGATGCCATAAGACGCGTTCTTCTCGGTGGCCGTAACGCGAAGTGCATTCGGAGGCATCGAGCCCTTGCCGAGAGGAGACCCCCCTCGAATCCCAGGGATAGATCGGACGACATGGCCCTTTCTTCTCTACTGCGCCCTCGCATGAAATCTTTGAGGGGCATCCTTTGGCGATTGCGAGGAGAATCTCCTGAATCTAAGGTCTTGTCATGCTGGGCTCCATAAGGCCTTGTAGCGCAAAGGAAGGCCAGATAGGCAAAGGGTTCGAAGGAAGATTGGACGGCTAGGTCAATTCAGCGGTCATGACTTAGAATCTTCGGAGCAAAGATTTATCGCCTCTAATGCATTAAGGATTTTCGGAGGAAGACTGTGGGTGTTAAGAATTGTCCTTACTGCGGAACTGCGAACCTTCTCAATGCAGTGCAATGCGTGAGATGTGGAACTATGCTCGCGCTACCGACTCCTCCAAGACCTCCTTCTCATGCTGGTGCGATAGCAGCTGGTGTTGTTGCCTTCATAGTGGTAATAGTGGTTGTCCTTGCCTATACTAGCATCCTTTCAGTTCCTTCTGGAGACGGTGGTGTCGTCGACCCAGTAGGCACAGTAACGACAAACATCCGTACTGATGAGAAGAATTGGTTTGACTTTGAATCAGGAAGCCAGAACGTCCCAAACTGTGATTTCTATGTAGATAGTACGCTTAATTTCTATACTTCCGTTGCTATAGGAGATTCGATGTTTATCTCCGATGTCGGCCCCGTGAGCGGTCTCGGTCAGGTTACGATTATTCCAACTTCTGGCTGGACTGAAGCATGCTCAATTATCTTGGGACACGGATATGTCGTTCAGACTACGGATAATCACTATTACGGGATGTATGCCGTTGACTGGATGACGGACGCAGTTTTTGGCGGAGTGATTGGCCTTCAATTCAAATGGTATTTCATGGGAGATGTTGCAGTTTAGACGACACCGGTTAGAGAAGAAGCCTTGAAAGGGGTTTAGCTCCGGCCTCAATCCGGTCTGATTGAATGGTTCTCCCGGCATACTGGCTATTCAAAGGTTCGAATCCCTTCGCGCCAGCCATTTCCATCCTTGAATGGCGCGAGGGCGTTTGAGATCCCTTCTGCCTCGGGCCACAGGCCCGAGGGTCGGGCGTTCATCCTGCTGGTTGGCTCACCGGGAGCAGTGGGGACTGCCGTGATAAGGTATATCCCCCCTGACTGGAGTGCGCTTCTGCATGGCGACGCTGAGATGCCCTAGGTGCGGCAACATCGATAGCAGTTTCCAGTCACGGTTCTGCAACCTCTGCGGGGCGGCTCTTGTGGATGCCCAGGCGAAGGAGGAGATGATTGACGCGAAGCATTGGGAACTGCCGTTCATCCTCTCGATTCACAGGGGGGAGTTGATCGTGAGGCCCGGCTCGGAGGACAGCTTCATCGAGTCCAGACGCAAGATCCTCGGCGCGAGAGCGGTGGTTGTGCATTCGAGAGCGACCTGGATCCGCAACAACGTCGTCATGGCCCTCTACTTCTTGATCGTCGCCGTCCTGCTCACTGCGGTCATGGCTTCCGCCGGGCTGCCGTGGATCGGGGTATCAATCGGACTGTTGATGTTTGCGGTGTACTCACCCTACCTAGTGATGTTCATCTGGTCGCTGCAGCCGATAAACGACAGGAACAGATACTACGGGCCTTGAGTCACGGCGGACATGGCAACCTGATTGGGCGCCCGGAGAGCCGTGAGGGGGAACGGAGTCCGGCTCCCGGCCCGGAAACCCCCCTCATCGAGTCACATCCCAGGTCTGCCGGCCTCTCAAGGCCTCGGCCCCCTTCGCCTTCGCTCCCCCCTCCGCCAGTGGTTGCTGACTAATATAACGACAAGTTTTTATATAATCCCTACTCAAATATACCCTGGACGGGGGAGAGGCACCGGGACGCCCCGGGCCGACCCCCTTTGGATGAGGTGTAAGAGATGGGAACACCACAGCAACCCAGTTCTAGGATGTGCGTCCAGTGCGGGAAGCCTATCGCCCAGGACGCGAACGTGTGCCCGTACTGCGGCAAGGACTACCGTGTCCAGGCAGCGCCGGCGGCCAAGAAGAAGACCGTGATGCCCCTGGTGGGCGGCATCCTGATCGTGGTCGGCGGCGTCCTCGCCCTGCTGGCAGGCATAGGCCTGGTGGCCAGCGTCGGGGCCTTCGACTCCCTGATGATCGTCGACGTCGAGGGCGTGGACATGCTCGAGGACCTCCTGACGGCCTGCGGCATACTGTTCATAATATTCGGCCTGATAGGACTCCTCGGAGGAGTGTTCGCCATAATGAGGAAGCACTTCGGCCTGGCGATACTCGGCGGCATATTCGCCCTCTTCGGGTGGTTCCTCCCGGCGCTGATCGGGCTCATCCTGGTCGGGATGTCGAAGGAAGAGTTCGAGTGACCGGGTTCCCCGGCCGACGGACCTGAAACCCCTTCCAAGCCTTTGGTTTCCACTCATATGCGCAGGTCACCCCCTGCGCGCCCTCCACCGCCTCTCGAACTCCGCCTCCCACCACGAGGCGTACCTCCTGACCCCCCTGCGCCGCATCCGGAGCGCCTCCACGGCGACCTCGTGGGCCAGTGCGGCCGCCTCCTCAGACCACGAGCCCCTCAGACCCCTGGGCACGACCAGGTAGGTCGGCGACTCGTCGATGTACCTCGGGGGGACCCTCGCGAGGGCGTGGACGTCCGCGGCCCTCTCGCCGCCGGGGATGCCCTTCGAGTTGAACTGCGCGAGGTGCATCAGCTCGTGGGCGACGGTCCAGTGGGTGGGGTACCTCCAGCCGCCCCGTCCCCTCCTCACCTCGAGCATGAGCTTGGCGAACCCGTCGTCCGTCTGGAAGACCGCGCCGTCGTAAGCCCTGGTGATGCCGACGGCCAGCTCTCTCCTCATCTCGGGGAAGTAGCGGCCGAGGGCCCGGAGCCTCCTCTCCACCTCCCCCCGCACCTCGGGGGGCAGCTTCTTGGCCGTCCTGGTCCAGGAGATCGTAAGCGGCATATCGCTGCTCTATGGCGTCCGTCCCTCTTATCGGATGCGCCCCTCACTCCTCGACGAGGACCTTCCCCTCTATGGAGACGACATACCTCCTGACGGGGATGTCCTTCCCTGACCTCCTCAGGGCCTCCATGGTGAGCCTCATGAGCCCCTGGCAGCAGGGGACCTCCATCATCACGACCGTGAGGCTCCTCGGGGAGGCGTCCCTGAAGAGCGCTGTGAGCTTGTCCAGGTAGGCCTGCTGCTCGTCCAGCTTCGGGCACCCTATGATGACGGGCCTCCCCCTGAGGAACCTCCCGTGGAAGTCCCTGTAGGCGAAGGGGACGCAGTCCGCAGCGAGGAGCACGTCCGCCCCCTTGAAGAACGGCATCGAGGGATGCACGAGCCTCCACTGCACCGGCCAGTTGGTCAGCTCCGGCGGCAGCGTCCCCGCGTCCGCCTGGGGCTGCGCCGGGGCCCTGGGCATCCCCTGCCCCGCCCTGAGTATCATGGGGTTGGACGAAGGGCAGCCGCACGGCTCCGTGGCCGCGTGCTCCGCGACGTGCTCCTCCCCGCCGTGGAGGTGCCTCTTGACGGCCTCCTCGTCGAACTCGGGTGCGTCCCTCTCGACGATCCTGAGGGCGCCCTGCGGGCACTCCCCTATGCACGCCCCGAGCCCGTCGCAGAACACGTCGCTCACGACCTTGGCCTTGCCGTCGACGATCCTGAGGGCCCCCTCGGCGCACGCAAGGGCGCACTGGCCACAGCCGTCGCACTTCTCCTCGTCTATCTCGATGATCTTCCTGAGGACCATGCCTTCACCCGCCTGGTCACCATGACGGCCCCGGGGGTATCAAAAGGCATCGCCGGACACCGCCGGTGCCCCAGGTCACGGCCCGTTGTGCCTGAGCCAGTTGTCCCTGGCCCTTGAGGTGTTGAGCCTGTCGCCTATGACGCTCGCCACGAACGCCGTCGGCGGCAGGAGGAACATGAACGTCCCCCCGAGGGAGACGAGCTTGGTGGACCTCTTCATGGCGAAGAGCGCCCGGGAGTACTCCGTGTCCTCGGGGACCGCCCCCCGGAGCATGGACCGGGCTATGACCCTCTGTATGTCCAGGACGAGGAGGGTGGTCATCCAGACCACGTTCCGTATGGTGGTGTACTCGCCGCCGTAGCCGGTCCTGCGGGCCACGATGGCCTTCCTGAGCTCCTCCGCGGTCGTGCCGTCGAAGGTGGTGACGCCGTCCCCGACCATCATGGGGGCGTGGGCGTCGCTCCCGCCGGTGAGGGCCTTCCCCGAGCCGGAGCACTTGCCCAGGGCGAGGTCGTTGGAGTAGCGGTCCCTGTGGAACGCATTGAAGACCTCGACCCCGTCCAGGTCGAGGGAGAGCACCCTGTCGCCGAGGGCCGCGCAGTGGGCGCTGAAGGGGTGCGGGGCAACGGCGACGCCCCCCATGCCGTGTATGATGTCTATGGTCTCCGCGGCGGTGAGCCCGGCCGGGACCCCCTCCGTCAGGAAGAGGCCGAGGACCTCCCCCTCGGAGGTGAGGACCTCCTCGCCCACGACCACCTCCACCTCCTTGGCGTGCTTCCTCGCCTCGAGCCCGCCCCGTATGCCGTTGTGGTCGGTGACGCAGAGCACGTCGAGCCCCCTCGCCTCGGCCGCCCTGACGAGGTCCATGGGCTCGGTGACCGAGTCGGGGATCTTCAGGAAGAGCACCCGCGAGAGCCCTGAGTACTTGGTGTGGGTGTGGAGGTCGGCCGTGCCCATCTTATCCGTCCAGGCATGCGACTGGGGGGTTAAAAGGAATCCCCCCTCCTCACTTGGCGAAGTTCTGGGCGGTCTCCTCCCTGTCCATGGACTCCCCCAGGACCTGGCCGAGGATGACCCCTATGAACCCGCCCAGGACTATGACGAGGAGGGGTATGACGGTCATGTTGACGAAGAACATGAAGTAGAGGCCCGGGAAGATGATGGAGAAGTCGTATATCGTGAACGGGGCCGAGTACGCGGCGACGGCTATCGCGTAGCCGATGGCCACGTACAGCAGGACGGTGACTATGGCGAGGTCGGTCCTCCTCGTCAGGTACCCGGACGGCATCCCGAACATGATCGCCAGGAGGAAGAGCACGAGCATGTTCTTGTCCAGGGAGGGCGTGGTCAGGTTGGGGAAGATGAAGTCGAAGAAGACGAATGCGACCCCCGGGGCGCTCATGAGCGCCATCACCAGCATCCTCCTCCAGTCCTCGCCCCTGACCCTCACAGGTACTCGCCCCCGTAGTAGGTCCTCTCGATCCTGACCAGGTCGTTGAGGTAGAGCTCCCTGTAGTACTGGTAGTCGTGGTCGAAGCCGCCGGTGAAGGCGGTCATCCTGAAGTCGTGGACGAAGGGCATCGTCTCCAGGGTGTAGTCCTCGCCCTGGCCGGCCGAGTAGGAGATGAAGTCGAGGAGCCTCTGTAGGGTGGCGCCCGCCGGCACCACGGCCCTGTACGAGACGGTGGTCGTGCTCTCGGCGGGGAACACGACCCCTTCGCTGGAGCTGTTGTAGGCCGAGGCCACGAACACGAACGAGGGGACGTCGTCGGTCGAGTTGTCCACCCTGACCGCCCAGCTCATGGAGTGGACCGCCAGGTCCTTGTCGGACGGGTTGTAGACGTCGATCGACAGCGACACCATCAGCGAGCCGTTGTCCAGCTCCTCGGCCGCCTCGACCGCGTCCCTGAGCTCGACCCCCTGCCTCGCCTCCATCACGTCGGCGTAGGTCAGCGTGGAGTACACGAGCGCCCCCGTGAAGAACAGGGCCGCTGCGACGGTGAGCGCGCTGACGAACCACCGCTTCCTCAGGTCCGATACCACTCCCATTCCGACGACCCCCCTCGGCCGGGCGGCGCTAGGGCGCCTGCCCGTAGAGGTAGCACGCCACCTCGTGGCCCCCGCCGGTGTCGAACTTGGGGGGCTCCTTGACCGTGATGAACTTCACCGCGACGGCGACCTTCGGGCCCTTGGCCGGCCTCTGCTGCACGCCCGCGACCGCCTTGGCGCACCTGTCCCCCGCGGCCGCCCTCTCCTTGAAGTAGGCCTGCAGGGCGGCGCCCAGCCTCCTCCAGTCCTCCTCGGGGCCCATGACCCTGACGAGGACCTTCTTCCCGTCCACCTTGACGGGCATCATGGCCCTCCCGAGCTCGGGGCTGTGGTCCCGGGCGAACTCCGAGCGCACCTCCCCCGCGATGTCCATGGCGACCTTCTTCGCGGGCTCCTTCGCCCCCCCGCAGGTGACCGTCACGGTCCTCTTCCCCGGGTCGCCGACGATCCCCTTCACGCCCTTGAACTCGGGCCGGTTCTTGCGCCTGTGGTGCCTGACGAGGTCCTTCATGAACGCCTGCGCCACCTCCACGTTCTCGGCGGCCGTCTCCGCGACCTCCAGGACGCACCTGCCCGCCTCGGCCCGTATGTCGGTCACGACCCCGTGCATCGGGTGCTTCGGGTCGCCGTACTTGACGGCCGCGGCGAGCTGGGGGCGCACCCTCTGGGGGTCATCGCAGCGCACGACCACGAGCTTGGCCGTCTGGTCGACCGCGACGTCCGCCGCGCGGGCTATGCCCGGGACGTCCTGGCGCTTCGCGCCCCTGACGAGCCTCCTGACGAAGGCGGCGGCGGCCTCGAGGTTCTTCCTGGAGGACATGCCGACAGTGATGGTTATGGTGCTCCCCCTGCGCGTTATGTCGGAGATTATCGCGTGCATCGGGTGGTCCGGCTCCCTGTACCTGGCCACCGACTCCAGGAGGGAGAAGAGCTCCCTGGCCAGGTCCTCGGAGGTCAGGGACGCCTGCCCGCAGGCTATCTCCACGACCCTGTCGCCCATGACGGTGTCGATGGCCTCCACGGCCTCGAACATGGGCACGGTCGCCCTGAGCTGGGACGCCCTGTCCCTGAGGTACGCCAGGATGTCGTCCGGCCTGGCCCCCTCCCTGAGGTGGAACCCGAGGACGAAGCCGTCGGGGTGGACCTTCTCGACGTCCCTGCCTATCGTGGCGTCGGGCTTCATGGCCCCCTGCGACTCCAGCCACTCGACGAGGTCCTCCCCCTGCCACCCGCAGGCCCTGAAGGCCTTGGGGCACCTGGGCCTGAACCTGCAGCCGAGGGGCACGTTGGCAGCGCTCGGTATCTCGCCCTTGATCTTGATCCTCCCGTGCTTCGCCTCGGGGTCCGGCACGGGCACCGCGGACAGGAGCGCCTGCGTGTAGGGGTGCTTCGGCTCGAATATGACCTTGTCCGTCTCCCCGAGCTCCACGATGCTCCCCAGGTACATGACGCCGAGGCGGTCGCTGACGTACCTCGCGACGGCTATGTCGTGCGTGATGAAGAGGTAGGGTATGCCGTACTTGTCCCTGAGGTCGAGCATGAGGTTCAGGACGCCCGCCCTGATGGACACGTCGAGCATGGAGACGGGCTCGTCCGCGACTATGACCTTGGGCTTGATTACCAGCGCCCTGGCTATGGCGACCCTCTGCCTCTGCCCGCCGCTGAGCTCGTGCGGGAACCTGGCGAGGTACTCCTTCGCCGGCGCCAGCCCCGCGTCCTCCAGCGCCTGGACGACCATCTCGACCCTCTCCTCGAAGGTGTCGCCTATGTTGTGGTTCAGGAGGGGCTCCATTATGGTCTGGAGGACCGTGGTCCTCGGGTTGAGGGACTCGTACGGGTCCTGGAACACCATCTGGATGTTGCGCCTGAAGATCTTGACGTCCTCGCCCTCGAGGAGGGCGATGTCCCTGCCGAGGAAGAAGACGAACCCGTCGGTCGGGTCCTCGAGCCTCGTGAGGAGCCTCCCGGTGGTCGTCTTGCCGCAGCCGCTCTCGCCCACCAGGCCGAGGATCTCCCCAGACCTTATGTCGAAGCCGACGTCGTCCACGGCCTTGACCACGGGGACGTCCCTGCTGAACGACAGGAAGCCCTGCTTGAGCTCGAAGTACTTCTTGAGGTCCCTGACCTTGATGATGACCTCCCCCGCGGGCATCAGGCACCCCTCCTGAGCCTGTCCCAGAGCTCGGCGGCGAAGTGGCAGAACGAGGTGTGGCCCGGCTCTATCTCCACGCCCTTCGGCCTCTCCAGCCTGCACCTCTCCTGGGCGTACTGGCACCTCGGGTGGAACGGGCAGCCGCTCGGCGGGTTGACGAGGTCCGGCGGGAACCCGGGTATGGACGCTAGCCTCCTCTTCGGCCCCTTTATGGAGGGGAAGGAGTTCAGGAGGCCGGCCGTGTAGGGGTGGGCGGTGTTCTTGAAGACCTGCGGGGTCCCGCCCAGCTCCATCATCATGCCGGCGTACATGACGCCTATCATGTCCGAGACCTCCGCCACGACCGAGACGTCGTGGGTGATGATCATCATGGCCATGTTCCACTCCTGCTGGAGCTTCTTGATCTCGACCAGGATGCGGTCCTGGGTGATGACGTCGAGGGCCGTGGTCGGCTCGTCCGCGATGATGAACGAGGGGGACAGGGCCAGCGCGAGGGCGATCATGGCCCTCTGCTTCATCCCCCCGCTGAACTCGTGCGGGTAGTTGCCTATCCTGTCCGGGTTTATGCCGACGAACTCGAATAGCTCCTTGGCCCGCTTCTCGGCCGCGGCGTCGTCGACCTCCTCGTGGAGCTGGATGGCCTCCTTGATCTGGTCCCCGACCTTGAAGACGGGGTTGAAGGCGTTCATGGCGCCCTGGAATATCATGGATATCTCGGTCCACCTGATCTTGCGGATGTCCTCGTTGTAGTCGTCGAGGGTGCCGTCCTTGCGGATGGAGAGGGAGAGGAGGTCGTGCCTGTTCTCCAGGGCCGCGAGCCTGAGCTTCGCGTCCCCTGCGTCGGGGCCGCCCGCGCCCGCCTGGGCCCGCACCCTCCTCAGCTCCTTGTCGTGCGCCTTCCTGATGCCGCTGAGCCGCGAGGCCTCCAGCTTGTCGAGCTTCGCGTGGAGCTTCTCCTCTTCGGCCTTCGTCGCGCCGCCCTTGCCCCTGGCCACGAGCTCGGCCAGGGCCTTCGTCGCGTCGGCGATCTGCCTGCTGACGGCCTCCTGCGACGCCTCGAACCTCGCCTCGTACTCGCGCCGGTACGCGGCGACCTTCTCCGGCTCCTTGTAGAAGATGTGTCCGCCCTTGATGTGCCCGTTCGGGGGCAGGAGCTGCGTTATGGCGTACGCCGCGGTGGTCTTGCCGCAGCCGCTCTCGCCGACCAGGCCCATGGTCTGGCCGGAGTCGATGCTGAAGCTGACGCCGTCAACGGCCTTGACCCAGCCGTCGTGTATCTTGAAGTGCACCCTCAGGTCCTTCACTTCGAGCAGGGCCATGTCGTCACCTCTTCCTCAGGCGCGGGTTGACTACCTCGTCGAACGCCCGGCCTATCAGGTAGAACGCGAGGGAGAGGAGGGTGATGGCTATGCCCGGCGGCAGGAGCCACCAGGGCGCGTCCAGCGAGTGCCCGCTGATCTGCAGGTACTGGAGCATCATCCCCCAGGTTATGTTCGTCGGGTCCCCGAAGCCCAGGAACGCCAGGATCGCCTCCGTGACTATGGCGCCGCTGATGCTGAAGGTCATGTAGAGGAAGGTGAAGGGCAGGACGTTGGGGCCTATGTGCCTGAATATGAGGCGGCTGTCGGAGGCGCCCGACACTATGGCCGCGTCGACGAAGGCCCTCTCCTTTATGGAGAGGGTCACGGAGCGGATGACCCTCGCTATGCCCGCCCACGACAGGATGGCGAATATGATGACTATGTTCATCAGCGAGGGCCCGAAGGCGGCCGCGAAGAGGAGCATGATGACCAGGTAGGGCAGGCTCAGCATGACGTCGGTGGTCCTCATCAGGAGGTCGTCAATGAGGCCGGAGTAGAAGCCGGCCACGAGGCCGACTATGGTGCCTATGACCACGGAGAAGAACGCCGCGGTTATGCCCACCATGAGCTCCGCCCTGGTGCCGAACATGACCTGGGTGAGTATGTCCTGGCCCTCCCAGTCGGTCCCGAGCGGGTAGTAGTTGCCCGACGGGTACGTCCCGGGCTCCAGGGGCGCTATGTTGACGCCGGTGAGCGTCTCCACGAACAGCTTGTTGTCCGCCGTGACGACGCCGAAGTAGTTGCCGCCCCTGGCCGTCTCGATGTAGATGTTGCCCAGGAACGACACCGGCGTCACGGCCCCCCCGCCCGGCGCGGCGAAGGTGGCGTTGACCTTGAGCAGCGAGTTGGCGAGGTATATCGCACCCTCGTCCGTGCTGAAGACGTACATCAGCTGGCCTATGACGTACTCGGGGTCGCTGTTGAGGAAGCCGTCGACCGTCGTGTACATCGTGTTGTTCTCCTTCACCCTGCCCGTCACCTTGTCGAGCCCGGCCACGAGGCCCATGGTGTCGACCTTCCCGACCGCCACTATGAAGTCGGGGGAGGAGTGCAGCGATGTTATCTCGAAGTCCCTGAGCCCCGTCATCAGGAGCTTGTTCGACCAGGTCGTGCTCCCGTCCACCCTGTCGAAGGCAACGACCTCCTGCTCGGTCGAGGCCACGACGACGTACTCCTTGCCCAGCTCGGTGGTGGGCATGGACGGGTACGGGAACGCCATCATGTTGTTCCCGGTGACCGGCTCGAAGGTCCTGTTGTCGATCGTGTAGTTGCGCGACCAGGCCATGTCCCCTATGGTGATGTTGGTGACGGTCCCCGTGAGGCCCGACGCGGTGATGTTCAGGGCGTAGGCACGCACCCCGAGGTCCGTCGGGACGAACACCATGCTCCCGTTGTCGAAGTCCCCGTCCACCACGAGGGGGTTCCCGATGATGGTGGCGTTGCCGAAGGTCATCCGGTTCACGAAGTCGACCGCGTCGACCCCCGCCTCGAAGACCGTGCCCGGGCGCTTGCTGAGCATCCAGAGGTCGTGGTCGTCGGCGAACGCGATGGCCAGCCTCGCGCTCTGGACCACGAAGGAGAACCCGTTCCAGAGGTTGGAACGGTACTCGGGCTCGAAGGGGAGGTCGTAGGTCTCTATGAGCTGGAACGGGGCGGCGGTCGGCGTGGCGATGTACGAGCTGTACTGGTAGAGCTTGGTGCCGTCCTCGGTCGTGTTCATGATGAACAGGAACGAGGTCGAGTAGTGGACCTGCTCGATGTAGCTCGCGTTCGCGGGCAGGCGTATCGTTATCGGGTTCCCGACGACTATGCCCAGCTGCCCGGAGATCACGCTTATGCCCTCGGTGACAGGGTAGACGAGGCACGTGCCATCCTCGGAGTACGCCAGCACCCTCTCGAGCGGGTGGTCCCTCAGGTTCGAGGTGAGGCCGATCACCTTGGTCCAGTTGCCCTCGGCCGTGAGGTTCATGGACGCGTAGTCGGCTATGAAGGTGTCTATCGACGGGGCCTTGAAGTCCTCGTCGTACGGCGCGAGCCAGGGCGCGAAGACCGCCACGATGCAGAACCCGAGGACGATGGCCAGCCCGGCCAGGCCGGTCTTGGACTGCCTGTAGAGCTTCCACGTGTTCGCGAAGCCCCTGCCGAACTTGCGGAGGGCCTTCTGCCCCATCTCCTGGAGGTCGGCCGCCTCCTGAGCCTTCGGTGCCGGCCCCTTGTCCTCGGTCATATCCTCACCCTCGGGTCGAGATAGCTGTAGAGCATGTCGGCGACGAAGTTGCCCAGCAGCACCATGAGCGTTATGATGTAGAGAGTGGCCTCGGCCACGGGGAAGTCGAGCTGGAACAGGGCCTGGATGTAGAGGGCACCCATCCCGGGGAAGCTGAACACGTTCTCGAGCACCACGGCCCCGCCTATGGCGAACACGAAGGCTATGATGAACGAGGTGACCACGGGGAGCATCGCGTTCCTGGCCCCGTGCCTGAAGAGGACCTTCCTCTCGGGGAGGCCTATGGCCTTGGCCGTGATCATGTAGTTCTCGCCTATCACGTCCAGCATCGCCGTACGCATCAGGAGGACGGTGCCCGCCAGGGACAGCAGGAGCAGCACCAGCATGGGCAGGAACATGTGCCACGTGATGTCCAGGACCTTGAACAGGGTCGACCCGGGCTCGAGGCCGAATATGACGTCGGTCTCGTCGTACCACCCCGTGAGCGGGAACCAGTCGAGCTCGGACGCGAAGACGACCAGGAATATGAGGCCTATCCAGAAGGAGGGCATGTTGTAGAACACGAGGCTGACCACGACCGTGCTCCCGTCCAGGACGCCGCCCCTCTTCCACGCTATGAGGGCGCCGAGGTATATGCCGATGAGGTAGGCCAGTATGGTCGCCCCGCCGAAGAGGAGCATGGTGCGGGGTATCCTGTCGCCCAGGATGTCCCACACGTCCTGCGCCCTGCTGAAGGATATCCCGAAGTTGAAGGTCAGCATGTTGTACATGTATATGCCGTACCTCGTCAGCGTGGTCTCGTTGTAGCCGTAGAGGTTGGACATGTACTCTATCTGCGAGGGCTGGATGTTCGGGTTGGTCCTCAGGAGGTCCTGCGGCCTCGCCGGCAGGGACTCGAACATTATGAAGATCAGGGTGAGGATTATCAGGAGGGTTATGAAGGTCTGGATGCTCCTTGCGATTATGTACCGGCTCATCCCTGCCAACGCGTCGCCCCCAAGCGAAAAGAGTTTGCCGCTTTGTGAACATTTAGTGTGCTATTAAAGCTTTGGTCAGTGGTGGTACGGGCTGGGCGATGGCCCTGCCCCGCCATCAGGAATGAAAACCGCGAAAAGGTTTGCGGGAAGGGGTTTCGCGTCTCGGCCCGTCTACGCCTCAGGCTTCTCCTCGGGCGCCTCGGCCTCCTCGGCCGGGGCGGCTGGCTTCCTCATCTTCATGAGGAGCAGCACCGCGAGGACCACAGCGACGACCAGCATGGCTATGGCGACGATCCACGGGAGCATGTCCGTCTCGGCCTCCTCCTCCGCCACGAGGGTGAAGGTCACGGAGACCTCGCTCTCCTGGCCTAGCGAGTCGGTGGCCGACACGACGACGGTGTGCTCGCCCTCGGCGAGGTCCTCCAGGACCTCCTCGATCGCCACGACGGTCGCGCCTGCCTCATCGAGCAGGTCTATCGGCGTCCCGCCGTCGACCGTGAGCGTCGCCTCGGAGAGCCCGTTCATGTCGTACACGCTGCCCAGAACCGTCGCGTTCGTCCCTGCGACCTCCTGGTCATCGGCCGGTACCGCGACCGCCACCGTCGGGGCCTTGTTCACCATGGCGACCATCGCCCTGGCGCCGGAGGCCTCGTACGTTCCCTCGGTGGTGAGCTCGACCGCGACGAACGCCGCCGCCACGTCCGACACCTCGGAGGTGTCGAGAGCGAAGGTGACGGTGCCGTCATCGGCCGTCACGGCCTCCGCGTTGAAGGCCATGCCGCCGCTGGTCGCTATCGTCACCGGCAGGCCGGCGACCGGGTCGCCGTTGAGGTCGACCACCGTCGCCGTCACCGTCGAGACGAACCCGAGCGGCTGGGGCGTCACTACCGCCTCGAACGAGCCGAAGGCCACCCTGACGATGGGCTCGAACACGAGCTTCGTCTGGCTCAGCAGCGAGATCGTGCCGTCGACGTACGCCCTCATGTACAATATGGGGACCGTCTCGTAGACCGGGATGTCGTACTCGCCGGAGGTCGTGTTGTAGGCCGCGCAGATTATCTCCCACTCCGCGGCCCCGTCCGCACCGGTCGCTATGGTGCTGTCAGGCGAGAGGCCGAAGTACCTCCAGTTCGCCTGGTACGCCGCAGCCTCGGCACCCTCCACGAGGTCGTTGTTCTCGTCGTAGACCCACATGTCGAGCGTGGTCGTGTCGAAGTCCGAGGTCTTGGCCTGCAGCACCGGGTCGGCTATCTCCCACCGTACCGCGGTGAACGCCATGGACCTGCCGTAGCCGTAGGAGCTCGATATGGTCGTCTGGCCCATGATCACGTGGTTGTAGGTGTTCCAGTCGAAGTCGGCCGTCGAGTCGGGGCAGAGGTAGACCATGAGCGCCTGGTCGAGGTGCGCAAGGTCGACGCCCTCGATGGTCATATCGTAGACACCGGCGACGATGTCGACGCCCTGCGCGTCGAGCGCAACGTAGTCGCCCACGTCGTCGTCCCAGACCCATCCGTCGAGGTACTCGGGCGCGGAGTACGACCCGGCCGACACTATGTTGACGCCGTCGGCATCGGTCAGTATGTTCATGCCCGCGTAGTCCCAGAGGGTGTTGTACTCGGAGCCGGACCAGTCCGTCATCTGGCCGTAGTCGGTGGCCGCGACGAGCACGCTGCCCGTGACCCCGTCCGCCGCGACGCCGTCAGAGTCGAACACGTGGAAGGTCAGGTCGACCGAGCCCAGCGCATCGATGAACTTCGAGGTCGCGTACTGCGCGTACCCTCCGAACATCGGCGCGGCCGGCGGGTCCGCCGGGTCCACGTAGGTGAAGGTGACCGTGTCCTCGATCACGTTGGGCTCGGTCAGCTTCCCTATGGTGACCCTCAGGGCGCCGGAGGCTCCGGTGTCGTCCATCGTGACGGTCAGGTCGGCCGTCCCGTCGGCTGCGGTGGTTATCTCGAAGTCCGGCGAGACGACCATCGCCTCGTCGCTGTAGACGACGTCGAGCGTCTCACTGCCTATCGCCGTCCCTTCCACGTCCGTCAGGCTCACCGTTATGGTGGCCGAGTCGGTGGTCGGGCTCAGGGCGGTGGTTGTCACGGAGTCCACGCTCACGAGCATCCAGTCCGGTGCATCGTCGTTGTAGACGACCAGGCCCGCGGACGCCACGTTCGTGTACAGGTACCCTTCCATCGAGACGGAAGCGGATATCGACACGAGCATGTGCTGGTTGAGCAGGTCGGCCTCCGGGGCGGTGTACTGCATCACCACGGTGCCGTCTGCTCCGGTCGTGGCGATCTCGGGGTCGATCGTACCGTACCCTAGCAGGTACTTGTCGATCATGACCTCGGCCCCCTCGACCGGCCCGTCGGCATTGCCGACGAAGCACGTGACGTCTATCGTCTCGCCAGCGACCACCGATGTCTGATCGGGTGTCACGACGACACCCAGCCCGCCCTTGGTGTAGGTCCTGATCATGGCGGAGTCGGAGTCGGACGATGTGCCCATCGTGACGTCGGCCCTCACGGTCGACTCGCCGATCTCGGTGCCCGTCACGTCGAAGGTGAACACGCCTGCCGCGTCGGTCGTGCCCGAGGCGGGCGCCACTGTGACGCCTCCGCCGGTCACGTTGACCGCGACGGTCGCGCCTTCGACGACGTCCCCGAGGTTGTCGATGACGACCACGGTGGCCTCGACGGTCTCACCGGACCGGACCTTGCCCGGCAGGGTGAGCCCGGCGCTCACGTCCGTGACGGCACCGCCGCCGGAGGTCTCGCCGGCGCCGGCGTAGTCCAGCATGGCCAGGTTGAAGCCGTTCATGAGCGTCCCGTCGAACTGGGTCCAGTTCGTCCAGGCCCTGTTGTGGGCCTCGACGTTCACCCTGTAGTACAGGACGTTGCACGGGATGGCCTGGGCGATGATCTCCTGGCCCTGCTTGGTCAGGTCGATCTGGTCGGCGGTTATGAAGCTGGCCCTCGCATCCTGCTCGATCTCGAAGAACTCGTCGGCAAGTGCGATGGTCGCCTCGTCAGCGAGCGTGCTCACGCCGCCCAGCTCAGCGTACCAGGGGTTCTCGTGCGTCGGGGACCAGAAGGCCCACGAGTTCGAGCTCGCCATCGGGCCGTATATGTCGAACAGCACGCTGACGCACTCCGTGTAGCCCGTGAAGCTCCAGCCGAGCTCGAGCATCTGGTAGTCGAACGCCGTCAGCTTCGCCACGAGGGTGTTGAAGTCGATCGGCTTCGCCTCGACGTTGATGCCGGCCGCCCTCATGTTGGTGGACAGCATCTCCCCCGCCTTGATCCTGATCGGGTCGTAGTCCGCGGGCGGGGTCATCAGGGTGATCTTGTCCATCAGGCTGCCGTCGGGCATGTCCCTCCAGCCGTCCCCGTTGGAGTCGATGTACCCTGCGTCGTCGAGCAGGTCGTTGGCGATGTCCATGTCGAAGGCGTACTTGGTGACCGCCGGGTTGTGCCACTCGCCGAAGAACGGCGAGACGGCCGCGGAGCCGGGCGTGCCGAAGCCGCCCATGTACACGTCGACGATCTGGTCCTTGTCTATCAGGTGCGAGACCGCCTTCCTGAAGGTCAGGTTGTTCATGGGCTCCTTCTTCATGTTGAACGCCAGGTAGAAGTAGCCTGCGTCGGACATGTACTCGAGCTGGATGTTCGGGTCGCTCTGGAGCGACGGGACACGGCCCGCCGTCACGGCCCAGGCGATGTAGTCGACGTCGCCGCCCTGGAGCGCCAGTATGGCGGTGTCGATGCTCGTGTAGATCTTGTAGTACACCTTGTCGAGCACCTTCGGGAACAGGGGCATGCCCGCCGGGCTCATCTCGTCCTTGCCCCAGTAGTCGGGGAAGGTCGCGATGACCCTGTGGGAGTTGTCCACGCCGCTGTCGTACATGAACGCGCCGGTGCCGATGAGCATGAGCGGGTCGCTCACGGTCACGATGACCTTGTCGTCGACGTCGGTGAACCCGAGCCCGCTGATGTCGTCGTCCCATATCGCCTGCGGGACGATCGGCACGGAGAGCGTGCTCGAGAAGAACTGACCGTATGGCCTTGCCATTATGAACCTCACGGTCTCGTCGTCCACCCGGATGACGCTCGCGTCGAACTCGGCTGTGTCGACCGACCCGTCCTCGTCGATGTCGAACGCCTGCACGATCCTGTCCGAGTAGGTCGTGCCGTCCCTGGCCATCCTGTAGGAGTAGATGACGTCGTCCACGGTCATCGTAGTCCCGTCATGGAACAGCACATCCTGTCTCACGGAGACGTCCACCGTCAGGGTGTCCTCGTCGAAGGTCCACCCGGTCGCCAGCAGCGGGAACGTGCTCAGATCGTAGTCAGTGGATGCAAGACCCTCGTAACAGTAGCTTATCACGTGGGCCTTCCATACGCTGTTCGATCCGAGGTTGTAGTTGTTGAAGTCCGTCAGATCCGCCTGCATGGCAATATAGAAGACGTCTTCCTCTGCCGCCGCCGCTGCCGCCGGCGTCGCTACCGCGAACGCCGACAGAACGGTGACGAGCATCGCAAATCCTGCTATAATTGCCCTGTGTTTCATTCCTCTCTCATCCTCCGTTGTTGCCCCCAAATCTACGGGGAGAATCTAGGCCCTACAAACGCTTTCACGGATATATCAATTTTGTTGGGCGCGCGCGCGAGTGACTGGATATATATACGCTCAGCGATGTTAAAATGGTCGGGTGTCCACTGACCGCGGGCCCCCGTCAGGACCCCCCTCCGCGCCCCCGCAGGGGGGCCGGCCTCCCCGCCCCAGGTTCGCCGTCTCACGCGCCTTCCCGGGCGGCCCTCTCGACCGACCGGGGGTCGGCGCAGTTCCACTCCCCGCAGAAGGGGCAGCGGGACTGGTTGTCGTCAAGGTCGATGTCCTCGACCCTGCCCTCGTAGGTCACGTCCGCGGGGTAGGCGTTCCTGCACTTCCTGCAGACGTACTCGAGCTCCACCTTGGGCATCGGGGCTCCGAGCCCCCTCATCGGCCATAAACCTATACCGGCACATGTCCGGCCCCCGCCCCGAAGTTTAATCACCGGAGAGCCCGTTACCCGGCTTGGAGCGTGGACTGGCGATGGCAGGGGAGGCGGTCGGGAAGGCGCTGCGCGAGGTGTCGGCCTCGGGCAGCCACTACAACATCGGTTCATCGATCGGGAAGCAGTGCAGGGACCAGGCCCTCAGGACCCAGAAGAGGTTCAAGGCCGCCCTCGACCGCACGCCCGGGATGACAGCCGAGAAGGCCAAGGCGGCCGGGAGGCTGAGCCTCCCCATCAGCAGGGAGTTCTGCCCCGAGTACGTCGAGGAGATGGAGGGGTACGCGGACGGCGCCGGGGTCGACTTCGACCTCCTCTACGCGGCGTTCAGCGACCTCCCCCTGGGCGGGGGGAAGGGGTGCACCGACATAGCGGTGAACGCGCAGTGGACCAAGGACGACGTCGTGTTCGCGGCCCACAACGAGGACCTGGAGCCCTACAACTACTCGGAGCTGTGCATCGTGAGGGTGTCGCCCAAGGACGGCCCCGGGCACATCGGCGTGAGCTACGGCGGCATCTACCCGACGGTCGGCATGAACTCGGCGGGCATCAGCCTGACGGGGAACGCCCTGGTCCCGAACGACACCCGGACCGGGATCCCCAAGGTGTTCCCGGTCAGGAAGGTCCTGATGGCGAAGGGGCTCAACGACGCCCTGACGTGGTCCATGCCCCCGGGGAGGGGGCACAGCTTCAACAACATCGTGTGCGACGCGAACGGGGAGATATACAGCATGGAGGGCTCGGCGACCGAGTTCGACGCCCTCTACGGGCACGAGGGGTACCTCGTGCACACGAACCACTACCTCTCGCCGAGGATGTGGCGGTTCGAGGCGGACCTCCACACCCGGATGTCGTCGATCATTAGGTACAACAGGGCCTCGAAACTGTTCAAGAGGCACCTCGGCCAGGTCGACGTCACGGCCTTCAAGGAGGTCTTCTCGGACCACGTGGGCTTCCCGGAGTCGATATGCAGGCACCCCGACCCGAGGCTGGGGGAGGAGGAGCAGGCCGCGACCATATTCTCGGCGGTCTTCGACCTCACCAGGAAGGCGATGTGGGCCTGCGCGGGGAACCCGTGCGAGGGGGAGTACAGGAAGTACGAGCTCTGAGCCCCGTCAGGGGTACCGGTGCCTCAGCACCTCCCCCGCCCTGGCCTTCGTCTGCCTGCCCTTGTCCACCGCGAGCTCGCCGTTCACCACGACGTAGGGTATGCCCTCGGGGTACCTGTGGGGCCAGTTCTCGTAGGGATACCCGTGGGGCCACCTGTTGGTGGCCCTGTCCTTGACCCTCGGCAGGTCTATGATTGCGATGTCGGCCCTCATCCCGGGCCTGAGGAGGCCCCTGTCGAGCAGCCCGATCTTCTGCGCGGGGAAGCTCGTCATCTTGCGGATGCACTCCTGCAGCGTGAATATCGGCTCGTCCCTCACGTACCTCTGTATTATCCCCGGGTACTCCCCGAAGGCGCAGGGGATGTACGGCGGCGGGTCTGTCATCGGCCCCTCGGTCGACCACGTCGAGCAGTCGGACGAGACCATCATGAGGGGGTGGACCATCAGCGCCGCGATGTCGTCCTCGCTTATGTAGTCGAATATCGCGATGACCTCGTCGTCCTCCTCGACCATGATGTCGAAGTAGGTGTCGAACGGGTCCTTCCTCCTCGCCAGCGCGACCTGGGCGACGGTCTTCCCCTCGAGCTCCCTGTGCTTCGGGCAGTGCATGAGGAAGATCCTGTCGAAGGCCCCGTGCTTCAGCAGCCCCGACGGCCCGAAGGCCGGGAGCCGGTCCTCGATTATCTCCGCCCTGATCCTCGCCCTGTTCGCGGGGTCGGACACGTGGGCCATCCTGTCCTTCTTCTCCATCTCGTGCAGGTACTGCGGGAGGGCCCCGCTGAGGTTGGGGGCGAGGTCGGTGTGCATGTCGTTGTCTATGGTGACGTCGAGGCCGCGCCTCATGGCGTCCTCCACGAGGCCCAGGGTCTCCCCGGTCCTGCCCCACGCCCCGTACTTGGGGCAGTTGTGGGATATCTGCACCCTGGCGCCGCTCCTCTCGCCTATGAGTATGGCCTCCTTGATGGCCTCGGCGATGGTCTCCCTCTCGCCCCTGATGTGCGAAGTGTACATGCCCCCGTGCTTGGCGACCACCTTGCACAGTTCGACGATCTCGTCGGTCTTCCCGAAGCAGCTCGGGGGGTACACCAGGCCCGTGGACATGCCGAACGCCCCGGAGGTCATGGCCTCCTCCACCAGCCCCTTCATGTCCCTGAGCTGGGCCTTCGAGGGCTCGCCCCTGTCGGCGCCCATGACGGCGGTCCTGACGGCGCCGTGCCCGACCAGCGCAGCGATGTTGTGGCCGACCCCGCTCCTCTCGAGGGTGCGCAGGTACTGGCCGAAGGTGCGCCATGCGGGCCTGCTCATCTTCCCGGCCCACTCGCCCCAGTACCTCATCATCAGCTCGACGTTCGGCTCCCTGAGGGGGGCGACGGACGAGCCGCAGTTGCCTATCAGGTGCGTGGTCACGCCCTGCCTGACCGTGCTGTCGCAGCCCGGGAAGACGAGTGCCGTGAGGTCGGAGTGGGTGTGTATGTCGATGAAGCCGGGGCAGACGTAGAGCCCCTTCGCCTGGACGGACCTGGCGCAGTCGCCCTTCTCTATCCTGCCGATCTTGGCGATCCTCTTCCCCGATACGCCTATGTCCGCCCTGTACCAGGGGTTGCCCGCGCCGTCGACCACATGCCCGCCGAGGATGCCCAAGTCGTACTTCATCGGAGTCCCCGTGCCCCGTATGCTGCGGGCCGTATTAGAGCCATTTCCCCGACGCGTCAGAACAGGTGGAGGAGCGTCCCCGACCATATCTTCGGGAAGAAGTAGGTCGACTTCTGGGGCATCTTCTCCCCGGAGGAGGCGACCTCCATCACCTGGGCGGGGGTCGGGGGCTTGACGAAGAAGCAGGCCTGGTGCTCCCCCGAGGCCATGGCCGCCAGGGAGGCGTCGGTGCCCTTGACGTACTCTATGCCGACCTTCCCGTCGAGCATCTCCTGGGTGTAGCCGAGCATGCCCTTGAGCACCCTCTCCTGGAGGACCTGCACCGAGAGCCTCCCGAGCGGGTCGGCGGCCTCCTCCCTGGGGGTCGCGAGGACTGCGAGGCCGCTGCCCGGCGCCCACGCCCCGACCGCGTCCGGACGGGCCTGGGCGAGCGCGTCCGCGACCCCCTCGGGCCCCTCCTGGTCGGCGAGGTCGAAGGCCTCCCCGAGCTTGGCCCTGAGCCCGCCGAGGGCGGCGCCGTCCAGGCCGCGCACCAGCCTGTGGGTGGGGTAGATCACGAGGCCGGGGTTCCTGAAGCTGATGAGCGTGGCCATGATGAAGTCGTAGGGCATCTCCCCGTCGGGGCGCTCCTCCGCCCTCCTCGTGTCCCTGTACCTGAGGGCGGTCTCGTACCTGTGGTGGCCGTCCGCGATGAGCAGCCTGAGGGGCGCCAGCAGGGAGGAGATCCTCTCGACGTGCGCCCTCTCGCCGACCTTGAGGATCCTGTGATGAACCCCCTCCGGGTCGACGAACCTGAGCTCCTCCCCGCGCTTCCTTAGCTCGAGGATGAGCCTCTCCAGATCGCCCGAGGGGTCGTCGTAGAGCATGAAGACCTGCTCGGCCTGGCCCCTGACGGCCTGCATGAGGGCGAGCCGGTCCGCCTTGTGCTTGGGGATGGTCCTCTCGTGCGGGAGCACCACCCCCTTCGAGAAGTCCTCGAGCCTGACGAGGCCTATGATCCCTGTGCGCACCACGGGCGCCCCGTCCGGTGACTCGAACGTCTGCTCGTACAGGTAGAACGCGTCGTCCCCGTCGGCGACGAGGACCCCGTCGTCGAGCCAGGTGCGGAGGCGCTTCGCCGCCGTCGCGTAGGAGTCGCCCTCGTCCCCGAGCGTCACGTGGGTGATGTTCAGCCGGTCCTCCTTCAGGGCCTTCTCCGCGGGGCCGTCTATGACGTCGTAGGGCGGGGCCACGAACCTGGTGACGTCCTGGCCGAACCTGGACGTGTTGTAGCGGACGGCCTTGAACGGGACGACCTTGGCCAACGAGGCAGCTCTCCTGGAGGGCCTTGATGCGGCCCGCGCATCAAAAAGGTTGGCCTCTTCCAGGCTCAGCCTTCCAGTATGGGAACATAGCCGAACCACGAGCCGTCGTTCTCGAGGTAGTGGAGGTTCTCCTGGAGGAGGCGGAGGTGCTCGCGCTCCATCCTCTCGAGCCTCCCGAAGACCTCCTTCACCCCCGGCCCCGCGGCCGAGGCGTTCTCGGAGTAGTACTCTATGGAGCGCTCCTCGGTCCTGATCCCCAGCTTGATGGCGGATATGGAGTCCTTCACGGTCAGCTTCTTCTTCCTGCCTCCCTCGGGGAAGATCTTCGCCAGGCCTTTCTCGAGGTCCTTCTTCGCAGGGGCCTCAGCCTTGCCGCCGAGGGCCTGGAGCTGCCTGGTGAGTATAGCCGCGTGCTCCTCCTCGTCCGAGGCGAGGCTTGCCATTAGGGCCTTGGCCTCCTTGTCGGCCACGAGCTCCTTGAACCTGAGGTAGTACTCCGCCCCGAACTTCTCGAACTCCACAGCTGCCGAGATAACCTTCCTCGCGTCGGCCATCCGAATCCTCCGACTCGGAGTCGGTCGGTCGATAGATAACGGTTGCGCCGTATCCGGCCCGGGCGGAGGCCAGTCGGCCGCGGGGCCCCGCCTCCCCCTGGGCGGCCCTGAATAGCGTTTTAATAGCGGCGAAGTCTATGCCTGCCGGGGAGCGCCGGGCGAGGGAATTGGCACGGAGCAGGCGCCGGTCCGGTCCCCGAGTGGTATGTCGCTTGTCGGGCTCGAAACCGGCCTCATCGTCGCGTGAGGACCCGCAGGGGTCCATCGGCAGGGACGTCGTGTCGCGGATACACAAGGTGCTGGAGGCCGTGATGAGCAACAAGCCCATCGAGGACGTCGTGAGGGCGACGGTGTCCACGATGCAGGCCGCCTTCGGGCTCCGCGGCCTCAGGTTCGTCGCCCACACCCAGGAGCTGGGCGCCGTCCAGGCGGCGGTGGAGAGGGATGGCCAGCGGGCGCCCGAACCGCCGCACCTGCGGGAGGGCGACCGCGTGTCGCCCAACGGCTACTTCACCCGCGCCGAGGACATGCTCAGGTCCTTCGGGGGCGAGGCCTCGGACCCCGTGGCCCTCTGGCGCGAGGACGACTCACTCAGGTTCGTGATAAGGGGCCGCTCGGGCGAGGCCGTCGCATGCATCCACGCGTCGGGCACGCAGTCCGGGAGGCTGCCGTCGATGGCCGACGTCGAGTGCGCGGACCTCCTGACCCAGCTGATAGGGCTCGCTCTCCACAAGGAGCAGGAGCGCGCGGAGAGGGAGAGCAAGTCGTCGAGCATCGTCAGGAGGAGCGACCTGCTCGAGGACATCCTCAGGATCGCGTCGTCGGTCGTCTCGGAGAGGGACCTGGGGAAGGTCTCGGAGATGGTGCTGTCGTCGGTGTCGTCGCTCTTCGGCTTCGAGAGGGTCACCCTCGTGACCTACGACGAGGGGGCCGCCGCGTTCAAGTGGACGGCGCTGTTCGGCTACCCCGAGGACGCCGCCAGGAAGACCCGGCTCAGGACCATCCCGACGGAGGTCGTCCTCGAGGACCTCAGGGAGAGCCGCAGGATCGCCAAGACGGTCTACTTCACGCCGGTCGAGGACCTGCCCAGGCGGAACATAGAGTACTTCGTCAACCCGGCCGAGTACGAGCGCGCCCCCGAGGACCCGCGCCCGAGGTCGCAGGGGGAGTTCAGGGAGGGCGACACCCTCGCCTTCGCCCTCCACGACTCCACGGGGAGGGTGGTCGGCGTCATATACACCTCGAAGCCGAAGGACGGGAAGGTCCCGGACAGGGAGACCCTCGACATGGTGGAGGTCTTCACCTACCTCGCCGAGGTGGCCATAGAGAACGCCAGGCTGGCTCACGACAGGGAGCAGGCCCTCAGGCTCAGCAGCCTGCGCATGGAGCAGATGTCCAGGATATTCGAGATCACATCGAACGTGCTCTACCTGCGCGACATGGACGAGCTACTGCACGACGTCCTCAAGACCCTCGCGCAGCTCCTCGGCATAAGGAGGATGGTCCTCGGCCTGAGGTCCGAGGACGGCTCCGTGTTCAACGTCAGGGCCGTGTACGGCTTCACCGACGAGCGCGCCGCGGAGATAAGGAGGTACAGCTACCCGTACGAGAGCGTCGACCAGATCATCAACCCGGAGAAGTACAAGACCTCGAGCAGGCCGGTGAAGTGGAGCAAGAAGGTCGGCAGCATGACCTACTACATGCCCGCCGAGAGCCTGAAGCTCGAGACCTGGGAGATGGTGTACTACCCCGACCCGGAGCTCCTGAGGCTCCCGAGGAGGACCAAGGAGCACTGGCACGAGATCGACTACATGGACACCTACATCAGGGACAGCGAGGGCTCCGTCGTCGCGTACATCGAGATACTGAAGCCCAGGGACGACCGCATCCCCGACCAGGAGACCATAGAGGTCATAGAGATCTTCGCGAGCCTCGTGGGGATAGCCCTCGAGAACTCGCGCATGGTCCAGGGGCACATAGAGAGCAGGAGGAACGCGGAGTTCTACACGGACCTCCTCTCTCACGACATCAAGAACTTCAACCAGGCGATCATGGGCTACCTCGACCTCATCAAGGCCGGCCTCACCCGGCCGGACCAGGTCACCTACATCGAGAAGGTGAACGAGCAGGTCATGAACATCAACAGGCTCGCCGCGGACGTGAGGACCATGTCCAGGCTGACCTGGGGCGGGTCGAAGCTGGTGCAGGTCGACCTCGGGAGGACGCTCCTGGACGCCATGGCCGGGGTGCAGCAGTACTACCTCTCGCGCAACATCGCCTTCCACCACGCTGTCGAGGTCGGGCACCACCACGTGATGGCCGACGAGCTGGTCAGGGAGCTCTTCGTCAACATACTCACCAACGCGGTCAAGTACGACCCGGGCAACCCCGTGGAGGTCGACGTCTCCATGGAGAGGGTCGAGGGGAAGATCGGGCACAGGCTCCTCGTCTCCATCGCCGACCACGGCAGGGGGGTCCCGGACGACCTCAAGGAGGAGATCTTCGAGAGGTTCAACAAGGCCCCCAAGAAGAAGGGGACGGGCCTCGGCCTGCACATCGTCAGGACGCTGGCCAACAGGTACCACGGGAGGGCATGGGTCGAGGACAGGGTCCCGGGGGACCACTCCAAGGGCGCCGTGTTCAAGGTCGAGCTGCCCTCGGTCGACTGAGGCTCACAGGTAGGCGTGCCCCTCCATCATGCGCACGACCGACCCGCCGACCATCACCTGCTCTATCCGGTCCCCGTCGCTGACGACCTCGATGTCGATCCGGCTCGGCCTGCCGATCTCGTACCCCTGCTCGTTGACCACCTTGACCGACCTCCTCCGTGGGACGAGGCCGTGGTGCACCAGGTACGCGCCGAGGCACCCGCTCGCGCTCCCCGTGGCAGGGTCCTCCACGACGTTCCTCGCCACCAGCGAGAAGCCGCGCGAGTGGGTCGTCGACCCCCTCTTCAGCGGCTCGAGGCAGGTCACGTATATGTCGACCACGTTCCTCGGCAGCCCGCTCACGGCCTCCGCAAAGGCGGTGGCGTTGCCCGCGGCCCTCTCCACCGCCGCCTTGCTCCTGACGGGGGCGATGAGCCAGGGCAGGCCCGTGGACACGAGCCTGACGGGCATCCGCTCGGGGTCGAAGTCGGCCTCGTCGAGGGACAGGGCCCTCGCGACCACCCCGATGTCCTTCAGGGGCGGCCCGAACTCGGGCCTGTTCTGGTGGGTGACGACCCTCGTCACCTTCCCCTTCGTCGAGTGGATGTCCACGGGCATGACCCCGGCGATGGCCTCCATCCAGGCCCTCGTCACGGGTCCCTCGAGCTCGATCCTGCCCTCCTCCGCCAGGACGTAGAAGGTCCCGATCGTGGGGTGCCCGGCGTAGGGTATCTCGTTGTCCGGGACGAATATCCTGACCCTGAAGTCCGCCTTCGAGCCCCTGCTGGGCCTGACGACGAAGGTGGTCTCCGAGAGGTTCATCTCCTTGGCCAGCAGCTGCATCTGCCCCTTCGTCAGGGAGTCGGCCTCCGGGAACACAGCGAGGGGGTTCCCGCAGAAGGGCCGCTCCGAGAAGACGTCGACCCTGACGTACCTTGCCTTCTTCATGGGGATCGCTGACCGTAACTCATTCCCTGCACTTAACCAGAGTGCAGAGGTGCCCGCGCGCCCTCCCCTTCCCGAGGTCGAAGGCCCTGAGGTTCACGTCGACGGCCTTCCTCGGCACGTTCTCGGCGACCGACGCCCGCAGGGCGTCCTCCGGGACGGGGAACGCCCCGACGGTGCCGAGCGCCCCGAGCATCACGATGTTCTCGGCCATGGGGCTACCCGCCTCCCTCGCGAGGGCCAGGGCATCCAGCACGGACACCTTGTCCGTGACCTGCAGTAGCCTCGACCTGACCTCCTCGGCGGAGAAGTACCTCGCCTGCTTGTCCCTCATGTGCCCCGCGGTCTCCGAGACAGGGTGCTGGACCCTGGAGTTCATCAGGACTATGCCGCCCGGCCTGAGGTACTCCACGTACCTCAGAGCCTCGAGAGCCTCCAGCGCGAGGATCGCGTCCGCCCCCCCGATCGGGATCAGCGGGGACCTCACCCGCTCCCCTATCCTCATGTGCACGTTTATCGAGCCGCTCCTCTGGGACAGGCCGTGCTGCTCCCCGGTGATGGCCCTGACCCCCGCGCGCGCGCAGGCGGCGCCTATTATGTTCGAGAGCAGGACCAGCCCCTGCCCTCCCACGCCGGACATGTACACGCTGAACTCCCCGTCGGCCATGCTCAGCCCCCCTCCCTGCGCCTGATGGACCCGAACGGGCACAGCTTCGCGCACACATCGCACCTGTCGCACAGCTCCTGCGAGATGACGGTCTTGCGGTCGCCGTCGTCGATGGATATCGCGGGGCAGTGGAAGTCGCGGACGCAGGTGTAGGGCCTCCTGCAGGCCTCCTTGCTGACCTCGTTCGACTCGATCCTCTCGCCGCGCCTCCTCTTCAGCCTGTCGGAGTGGAGGGCGCACGCCCTCCTCATGATCACGACGTTCGGCCCCTTCCTCGACAGCGCCTCCTTGAGCTTCGATGCGGCGCCCTTGACGTCGTACGGGTCCGCGATGGTGAGGTCCTCGACCCCGAATCCCCTGACGACGTCCTCGAGCACGAGCGGCTTGGCCGGCCTGTCGCCGGCGTCCACCGAGGAGCCGGGGTTGGGCTGCTGGCCGGTCATGGCCGTGACCTCGTTGTCGAGTATCAGGAGGGTGAAGTCGTCCCCGTGGTGCACCGCGTTGACCAGCCCCGGGAGGCCCGCGTGGTAGAAGGTCGAGTCGCCGATTATGGCGACGACCTTCCTGTCGACCGCGTACTGGAGGCCTGCCGCCACCCCGAGGGACGCCCCCATGCACAGGAGGGTGTCGCCGTAGTTGACCGGGTCCAGGAAGCTCATGGAGTAGCACCCAATGTCCGTGGCGACGACGTGCTTGACCCCCTTGAGAGCCTGCCTCAGGGCGTGCAGGGACGCCCTGTGCGGGCAGCCGGGGCAGAACGTGGGCCACCTCTCGGCGAGCCCCTGCTTCAGCTCCTTGGCCTTCGCCATGACGGCCGCGTGGTCCACGGGGGGCGCCACGCCGAGGGCCCTCGCGATGCCGTCGACGACCATGTCGGGGCTGTACTCGAACGCCTCGCTGAAGTGCCCGGAGGACTTCCCGACCACGCGGACCGACGGGTTCGCGTCCTTGGCGATGGCCGTGACGTGGAGCTCCAGGTAGGGAGACAGCTCCTCGACCACGATCACCGTCCTGAGGTCCTTCAGGAACCGCGCGATGAGCTTCCTGGGGAGCGGGTAGGTGGTGCCCAGCTTCAGGACGGACGGCTCGATGCCGAGCTCCCTGCACGCGTCGACCGCGTAGTTGTACCCGGCCCCGCTGGTGACCACGCCCGTGTCGGAGCCGGTGCCGCTGAGGGCGTTCAGGTCGGAGCCCTCGAACTCCCCCTCCAGCCTCCTGGCCCTCTCCAGCATGGCGAGCTTGAAGTTGCGGGCGGACTCCGCGACGGTGACGAACCTCCCGGGCGGGTGGTCCCACGGGACCTTGGCGAAGGGCCTCCTGGAGACCGGCCCCATCTCGACGACCCCGCTCTGGTGGTTCACCCTCGTAGTGGTCCTGAGGAGGACGGGCACGCCGTGCCTCTCGGAGATGTCGAAGGCGGCCTTGACCATCCTCATCGCCTCCGTAGGGTCCGAGGGCTCGAGCATCGGGACGTACGCGGTCGGCCCGAAGTACCTCCCGTCCTGCTCGCTCTGGGAGGAGTGGGCCTGCGGGTCGTCCGCGACGGCGATGACCAGCCCCCCCTTCACGCCGGTGTAGGCGAGCGAGTAGAACGCGTCGGAGGCGACGTTCAGGCCGACGCTCTTCATGCTGGTGATGCTCCTCAGCCCGGCCATCGACGCGCCCGCGCAGGTCTCGAGGGCGACCTTCTCGTTGGCGGAGATCTCCATCCTGTAGTCGAAGGAGGGCGCGATGGCGGAGAAGGTGTCGAGGATCTCGGTCGTGGGGGAGCCAGGATACGCGGACACGACCTTGACGTCCGCCTCGATCGCTCCCCTGACTATGGCCTCGTTGCACAGCATGAAGGCCCTGGCGGGCCCATCCCTGACGACATCGGACGCTACCACGCTCACCACTTCCTTCCCGGGGCTTGAACGGTCCCCGGGTTGATTGCGTTTGCGGTGATGGGGGTGCGTGGGCGCCCCTTTTCCCCGAACCACTCAGGTGGGGGCGGCGTCACAGCTTCGGCTTGACCCTCGTGTCCATTACCTCTTGGATCTTGCTCCGGACCTTCAGAGGGTCGGGGACCGCCTCCCACTTTATGGTGCCGGTCCGTCCCTGCATGCTCTGGGTCGCGAAGTTGATCGTCCCGTACCCGAGCATGCGCTTGCCGATCGACTGGGAGACGTTCATGTTGGTGACCATCCCCAGGGGGATGTCCTCGTAGCTCTTGTTGAGGATCCCCTTCTGCGTGATGATCCTCTCGTCGGTGACGGCGTAGACCGTGCTGCCCCACCTGAACCACTTGACGATGAAGTACAGGAGGCACAGGACGAAGATGCCCAGGGCGACCCACTCGATGTACTGCCCGTACTCGCCGTCCAGGTACTCCTGTATGTAGGGCAGGTCGGGCGCGTCGGGGATGTACCTCCAGAGGTACACGAGCAGCGCGAGGAGCCCGATGACGATCGCCACGGACGCGGATATCATGTAGATGATCGCGCTCGGGCGCGACTCGTACACCATGCGCTCGTCGCTGGAGAGCATGCTCCTTGTGATGTGCTTGGCCTTCTTCGCCATGGTAAGGACCAGTTGGGTGCAATGCCCGTGGAGGGTATTAAGACTTGACCGGGGGGCCCGCGCGCGCCCGCGCGCACTTGCGCCTGGCGTGGCCACGGGGCGGAATCAGGAAATCATATATATAGCGGCCAAACGCCTATCCATCCAGAAGCGGCCCGCCAGTGTACCCCCGAGGCGTAGCCGTTGACAACGAGCTAGAGGAGATTCTGAATGTACGCTAGAGAGCGCTTTATGGGAGCAGTCTTGGCCGTGGCGCTGTGCGTCGCGATGTTCGCCGGCGCCATGGTGATCGTGCCTGATGGGACGGAAGCCCTGCCCGAGGATGCCTGGGTCAGGGGCGTGGTGGACGACGGCACCGACCCGTTGGCCGACGTCTACATCAAGGTGATGATGTTCACCGCCGGCGCGGTGGACGCTGGCTACGCGTTCACCGACGCGTCCGGCGAGTACATGATCGGCCTCCCGGGAGGCTTCGACTACATGGTCATCGCCGCGAACGGGAGCTACTACATGAGCATGGGCATGGTCTCCGTGGACATCGGGGAGACCGCCTGGGCCAACTTCACGCTCGACCCGATCTCGCCGGCCGTGGCTGACATCACGATCAAGGGCTATGTCAAGGACGAGTACGGCGTCCCCGCGACCGGCGGGCACGTGCTCGGGATATCGAACGACCCGATGAGCGGGGACATGCCGATGTACGCGAACGTCACGGCCCCGGACGGCACGGGCTACTTCGAGGTCAACGTCATCGAGAGCACGGCCGGCGGAGGCGCGGTCGCGTTCGACAACCCAGGGTATTCGATGGTCGACAACACCACCGAGACCGCGATCCTGAGCGGTGAGACCTACTGGTTCAACATCACCCTCACCTCCACGTCGTCCATGGACGACGCCAGGATATACGGACAGGTGACCGATGCGGCGACAGGGCTCGGCATAGAGGGCGTCTTCGTCAGCGCCGAGATCTGGAGCGAGTCCCTGGGCACCGGGTACTCCAACTTCACCTTCACCGACTCAGAGGGCAACTACGAGATGAACGTCACCAGCGGCGAGGGCAGGATCACGATGGTGAGGTCGGGCTACACGATGGCGATGTTCGAGGACGAGGTCATCGGGCCTGGCGACGACCTCCAGTACGACGCGGCCCTCAGGCAGCTCAACTGCGTGGTGAGGGGCAACGTGACGGACCTCAAGTCCGCCCTGCCCCTCGAGATGGCAAGGGTCGTCCTCATGGACATGGAGGGCAGCATGGCGATGACCTCCACCGACTCCTCCGGAGCATACGAGCTCGACGCCTTCGACGGGGAGGACATGTACCTCTTCGCCCAGGCCGACGGCTACTCCCAGAACTTCACCGTCGTCACGCTGTCGCCATCGGAAGAGGCCTGGTACGACTTCGGCCTCCTCCCGGTGTCCGCATGGCTCGAGGGCACTGTCACCGACGCCGTCACCGGCCTGCCGGTGGAGGGCGCGTGGGTGAACGCGCAGATGGACTCGGGAGGGTACTCCGACGATGACCAGACCGACGCATCGGGCGCCTACAACATCTCCCTCGTCCCCGGGCACTACAGCGTCTACGTGAACGCTATGGACTACCGGCAGACCGAGGCGGAGGTCGACGTCGCCGACGGGGCGACCGTCGTCCAGGACTTCTCCATCGTCCGGTGGGACGTCGAGGAGACGTGTTTCGTTCACGGGTTCGTCACGGACTCCGGCTCCGGCGACCCCATAGTCGACGCCTGGGTCACTGTCGCCTTCGGGGACCTCTCGTACCAGAACCGGACGCAGACCGATGACGCTGGCCTGTACGAGGTGTACGTGCCCCCGGTCGACGGGATGCTCATCGGCGCCACGGCCTACGCGCACGCGCCCGCCTACGACGCCCTCGACTGCTTCGGCCTGGCGGACCTCTCGCTCGACATGCAGTTGGACCCGGACCCGTACTCCCCGAACCTCACGTACGTCCAGCAGCCGCTCGAGAACGTCAGCTGGACCAACCCGATGACCATCGACGCCGAGGTCGAGGACCTCTACCTGAGGCAGATGATCCTCTTCAACTTCATGCACTGGTACACGAACAGCACCCACGAGGTCCTGTACATGATGGAGGGGGCGTCGGTCTCCTTCGACCCGTTCTCGCCGTCCGAGGGCCTCGAGTACGTCCAGGACGGGGACAACTACACGGTGCACGACGAGTTCAACGGGACCATTGACGACGCCTCCATGATCGCCGGATGGGTCGGGGACGGCGTGGCGGACCCGTCCTACGTCGCCGCTTACAAGCAGTGGTGGGGGCCCGAGCTCCAGTACGGCATCAGGGCCTACTACTCGAACGACACGCTCACCGACATGCCTGGCGGGGCGTACTTCGACGCGGAGACGGGCGAATACCTGCTGTTCCACTTCGACTGGGGCATGGAGGAGGCCTACCCCGAGGACACCTCGGGCGTGGTGACGCTGATGGTCAACCAGATGTCCATCAACCTCACCAACCCCAGTGAGTGGAGGTGGGAGGGGCAGACGTCCATCGGGGACTACGGCGTCGCAGGCCTGACGTTCTCCGAGGACCCATTGGTCCCGAGCGTCGGGTGGGCGACCCTCTTCGGCGTCAACGACTTCGGCGACCAGGGCCAGTGGTTCGTGACGCAGTTCACCGTCGACAACGGGGTGCCGGCCGCAGACGCCGGCGCCGACCAGACCGTCGTCGTGGACACCGTCTGTGGCATCGACGGGAGCGGCTCCTCCGACGACGTGGGCATAGCGAACTACACGTGGGAGTTCGAGGACGATGGCGTCCCCGTCGCCCGGTACGTGGAGTCGTTCGACTACACCTTCACCGTTGTCGGGAGCTACGACCTGACGCTGACGGTCACCGACGGGGCAGGGCACACGTCCTCCGATTCCGTCACCGTGGAGGTCCTCGCGGACGGGGCGCCTTCGGCCGACGCGGGCCCGGACCAGACGGTCGACGAGGACACGCTGGTCACGTTCGACGGGGCCGGGTCGACCGACGACATCGGCATAGACAACTGGACGTGGACGATAACCGACCTGTCGGCCGAGATGTACGGCGGGTCCCCGGAGTACACGTTCCCGGAGCCGGGTGAGTACACGGTCGAGCTGGTGGTCACGGACACGGTCGGCCAGGAGTCCGCACCGGACTCGATGGTCGTCACGGTCCTCGACGTGACTGACCCGGTCGCGGACGCGGGCGCCGACCAGGACGTGTCGTTCGGCGACCTCGTCAGCTTCGACGGGTCCGACTCCTCCGACAACGTGGCCGTAGACGCGTACGTGTGGAGCTTCGACGACGGCGGGACGGTGACCCTCACGGGCGTGTCGCCGTCCCACACCTTCACCGCGCCGGGCGAGTTCACGGTGACCCTCACCGTCGACGATGCCGCCGGCAACGAGGACTCGGACACGATGGTCGTGACGGTGGTCGACGACGAGGCCCCGGTGGCCGACGCCGGCGCTGACCCGGTCGGCGTGGTGGTGGGCGACCTCGTGGTGCTGGACGCCTCGGCATCGAGCGACAACGTGGGCATAGACAACTACACCTGGAACTTCACGGACGGGGACGAGGTGTTCCTGTACGGCGGCACGGTCAACCACCTCTTCGAGAGCTCCGGCGAGTTCACCGTCACCCTGACGGTGACCGACGCCGCCGGCCTGAGCGACACCGACACCGTGGTCGTAAGGGTCTCCGAGGAGGCCAACGAGGGCCCCGATGCGGACGCGGGCGACGACATAGACGCCGAGGAGGGCGACACGGTCGCCTTCGACGGCTCCGGCTCGTCGGACGACGTCGGGATCGAGGACTACACATGGACCTTCGAGTACGACGACGAGGTGCGGACGCTCACCGGCGTCTCCCCGGAGTTCGTGTTCGACATCGCCGGCACCTACATCGTCACGCTGAACGTGACGGACGCCGAGGGCGAGTGGGACACGGACACGGTAGTGGTGATAGTCGGAGAGAAGGCCTCGACGTTCTTCACCGAGTACTGGTGGCTCCTGGCGGCCGTGGCGGCGATCGTGGTGATAGCGGTCCTGGCGCTCCTGATGAGGGGCGGCAGGGCCAGCGCGGCCTCCACCAAGCCCGAGGACGAGGGCGACGAGCTCGAGGAGGAGGAGCTGCCCCCGCCCGACGACGAGGAGGTCTGAGCCGGTCCAGGCAGGGAAACCCCGCAAACCCCTTGCAGCGTTTTCTACCGCTTCGCCAGCATGGGCACCAGCTCGTCGAGGCTCAGCGGGCGCCTCCTGGAACCGTCGTCGAGGCCCAGCTGCCTGAACAGCTTGGCGACCGTCGGGAGGTCGAGCCCGGCCGACGAGAGCAGCGCCTCGTCGTAGAGGATCTCCTCCGGCCTCCCCTCGGCGACTATGCCCCCTCCCTTGACCACGCACACCCTGTCCGCCAGCCTCGCGGCCATGTCCATGTCGTGGAGGGCTATGACCACGCTGATCCCGTGCTCCTCCTTGAGGGACCTCAGGACCGCCTCGATCCTGCGGGAGTTGGAGGGGTCGAGGTCGCCCGTGGGCTCGTCCACGGCGAGTATCCGCGGCTGCATGGCGAGGATGCCCGCGATGGCGACGAGCCTCTTCTGGCCGCCGCTCAGGTAGTGCGGGATCTTCCCCGTCTCGCCCATGCCGACGACCCCTAGGGCCCACTCGGCCCTCCTCCTCGCCTCCTCGGCGGGGAGCCCGAGGTTCATCGGCCCGAACATCACGTCCTCGAGGACCGTGGGAGAGAAGAGCTGCGAGTCCGCGTCCTGGAAGACGAGCCCGACGAGCTTCCTGATGTCCGAGACGTTCCTCTTGTCGATGTCCTTCCCGAATATCCTCACGCGCCCGACGTCGGGCATCATCAGCCCGTTCAGGTGCTCGACGAGGGTGGACTTGCCCGCCCCGTTGGGGCCGCAGAGGGCGACTATCTCCCTGGGGTAGACCCTGAAGCACATCCTGTGGATGCCCTCGGTCCCGTCGGGGTACCTGTGCGTGACGCAGTCGACGTGTACGATGGCCTCCCCGGCCTCCGGGCAAGATACGCAGTTCTCATCCTGTGCCATGTCTACCACCAGACCATGAGGTCCCCGTCGAAGTACCTCGAGTATACCGAGAGGGCGACGGCCGCACCCGCGAGCGCGAGAACGGCGACGCCGCCGGCCGATGGGCGAGGCGTCCTCTCGGCGACCGGGAACTCCCCGGTGAACGCGCGCGACTCCATCGCCTTCGAGATCCTCTCCGCGCGCTCGAACGCGTGGATGAACGCGTGCCCGAATATCCCGGCGAAGAGCCTCGACTGGCGGGTCGCGCCCTTGACCAGGCCGCCGTTCCTCGCGTGCATCGCGTCGAGGACGTCGGTCACCTCGTCCGAGGTGACGAAGAGGAACCGGTAGGAGAGCAGGAACATGGTTGCGAGGGGGCGTGGCAGGGTCCTCTGCGCGATGCCGGCTATCTGCGCGTACCTGGTCGTCATGAAGACCGTCAGGGAGAAGGTGACCACCGCGAGGGCCCTGAGCAGCAGCTTGGCCATGAGGACCAGCCCGTTGTCGGTCACGGAGACCCTGGTCCCGCCCAGGGTCAGCCCTGCGACCTCCGTCCCCGGCTCAGTGAACACGAAGAGCAAGGTCAGGGTGACCACGAACATCGCCGGGAGCGTGTACCAGCCGATTAGGACCCGGAGGGGGAGCCTGGCGAGCGCGTACACGGCCAGCATCGCCACGAGGAGCAGCGCGAGGGACAGGATGTCGGTCAGCACGGTCGCCAGCGTGACGACGGCCCCGAGCAGGGCTGCCTTCGTCCACGGGCTGGCCGAGTGGACCGCGCTCCTCCCGGTCTCCCCGAAGTGGGTCACGAGCCTGAAGTCCGGTATGTGCCTGGAGTAGGACCGCCTGGACATGGCACCTCACGCCCCCTCCCCCGGCCTCTTCGCCAGGTAGACGAACGAGACCAGCGCGACCACCGCCAGCGCGCCGCCCACGACCGCCACCTTGACCAGGTCCCCCGCGATGAGCCCCTCATCCTCGTGCTCCTCCCCCATGGCGAGGTAGGCGACGGCCCCCGCGACGACGGCGACCCCTGCGGCGAGGTATATGACCGCCCTCGGTCCGAGCCCCATGCGCTCACGCCCCCGCCGCCGGGGTGCCCTCCGGCTCGGGGTCCCCCTCGGCCTCGCCCAGGAGGTCCGGCCTCACCCTGCCGATGAACCTCACGATGTAGCCGGTGACCACGCCCTCTATGACGCCCACGGCCACGTTGACCACGGCGATGACGGCCATGTTGGCGAGGATCTCCTCCTTCGTCTGCTCGGAGTCCTGTATCCCCGACACGGCGACTATGGCCACGATCGCGAGCGCGCTCACGGACAGGGCGGCGATGGCAGCGCCCAGTCCGGACGTGAAGCGGTCGAGCCTGAACCTGTTCCTGACCAGCCTGTAGACGTAGTAGGCCACCACGACCTCGGTCATGTTGACGACGGTGTTCGCGCCTATCATGCCCCACCCGCCGTGGCCCACGGCGGCGCTGAAGAAGTTGATGAGGAGCACGGCGAGGCTCCCGAGCCCCGGCCCCGCGAGGATGCCTATGATCGGGGTGAGGTTGAGGTGGATCCCGCCGAAGACCGGGATGCTCACCTGGAAGACGGCGAAGCCCACGGACGTGCACATGGCCGCTATCGCGAGCTTCCTCGGGGAGGCCTCCCTCCTCCCGACCAGGAACAGCGCCAGGGCGACCAGCCCTGCGGCCGCGAGGGACCATACGATGACCCAGAACGGGGAGAACGCCCCGTCCTCCAGATGTATGTGCGCCACTTGACTCCGCCAATCCACCGCGGATTTGTTTAATAAAATCTTCGTCGCAGTTAATAACCACCTGGGCGGCAGGCGGGGCCGTTAATAACGCGCATGAGGCGAAACAGAGAGATACCCCTGGGGCCAGTATCCTTACCCAGGTCCTGCAGATGCTCACCCCGACGCACCTCATGGTGGTTGTACTCGCGGCGATGGCCATGAGGCTCAACAGGGACGAGTGGTTCATCGCGCTGATGTTCGGCGTCGTGGTCGATGCCGACCACCTCTTCGCCCTGCCCAGGTACGTCTCCGACAACGGCTGGGACGCGGTCCTGAGGCAGTCATGGGACGACGCCTCCGGCCTCCCATGGAAGTCCTGGTTCCACTACCCAGTTTCGGCCATCGTCGTCGGGTACCTCTCCGTGGGGTGGAGGCTGGCCCTCCCGCTGGCGTTCTGGTCCGCGCACCTGGGCATGGACTGGCTCCAGCTGCAGCTCGCGGGCTACAACACCGTCGGGGAGTCGGCGATCCTCGCAGGCTCGACGGCAGGGGCATTGTACATCGGCTACTCCAGGTGGTCCGTCAGGACGGGCGGGTCCGGGCTCCCCGGGTACGCGGGGAGCCTCAGGGAGTCGGCGAGGTCCTCGGTCTCCGGGCTCGGGTCCGTCATCTCCGGGCTCGTCTGTAGAAGCCGCTGAGGAATATCACCCAGACGACCTCGAACACGATGCATATCGTCGCGGGGACCGCGACCCTCGGCTCGAAGAGGGCGATGGCCAGCGTCGCCGTGAGCCCGAGGTTCTTGTAGCTGGCGAAGAGCACATTCGCTATCCTGTCCTCCTTGGGGACCTTCATGGCCCTGAGGGCGTACTCCGTCCCGAGGCCCGTCCCGAACGTCCTGACCATCGAGGCGGCCGCCACGGCGAGCACGACCCATGGCTCGTCGAAGAACGCCTCCCTGTTCGAACCGGCCACGGCGAAGATGAGGATCGCGAACGAGAGGTTCATCGCCACGGACTTCGTCCGCTTCTGGATGTCCACGCGCATCACTGCCCGGGAGAGCGCCATCGGGAGGACGATGAGGACCAGGAGCGAGACGACGAGGCTGTCCACGGAGACGGCGGAGCCGATGAACGCGAGCGAGACCAGGGGCATCAGGCCCAGGGCGGCGATGTAGTTAACCGAGGTGGAGAAGAGGGCCTTGGAGGTCCTCCCGCCCAGGATCGAGGTGAACGGCACGACCGACACCGCCGACGGGGCCGCGGCCATCAGCACCCAGCCCCACCAGAGGTCGTCGGAGAACATGCTGCCCAGGAGCAGTATGACCGCCGTGAGCATCCCGTAGTTCAGGGCGAGAGCCACGGCGGCGTCCTTCGCGTGGTCCCTGCTCCTCGCCTCGCTCAGCCTCACGTTGGAGAGGGAGAGGGTCATGAGGACCGCGAGGGAGGCCATCGAGACCTCCTTGGTCAGCACGGGCAGCCCCCCGGAGGCCACCCCGAGCGCGAGCCCCAGCGCCATCATGGCGCTGTAGCTCTCCAGCACCTTCGTCAGGCCCATCGCCATTCCGAGCACAGTGCCGGTACAAATATGCTTCCCGTCGCGCGGGAGGGCACCTAATGGTTTTTATGCAGGCTCCCTCATCGGTGGGCGATGAGCCTGGTGGAGTGGGGCACCGACCTCATACTCGACTGGATATCGACCCTCGGCTACCCGGGCATAGTCCTCCTGATGGCGCTGGAGAGCGCGTGCATGCCGGTGCCGAGCGAGATCGTCATGCCCTTCGCCGGGTACCTCGTCTACCAGGCCGAGCTGCCAGGGTACGACGGCACGGTCATGTCGCTGGTCGGGGTGTCCCTCGCAGGCGCGCTCGGCTGCACGATAGGGTCGGTCCTCGCGTACGCGGTGGGGAAGCACTGGGGCAGGCCGTTCATCCTGAGGTACGGGAAGTACATCCTCATCCGCAAGAAGCACATGGACATGGCCGACGCGTGGTTCGAGAAGTACGGGGACGTCGCCACCTTCGTCGCAAGGCTCCTCCCCATAGTGCGCACGGTGATATCGCTCCCCGCCGGCATCGCCAGGATGAACTTCAAGAGGTTCGTGTTCTACAGCTTCGTGGGCTCCCTCCCCTGGACCGCCCTCCTGGCCTACATCGGCTACTGGCTCGGCCCGAGCTGGGAGGACATAATAGAGTGGTTCCACGGGCTGGACGTCGTGGTCGTGGCGGTGGTGGCCGCGCTGATAGTCTGGTACGCCTACAAGCTGAGGAAGGACAACGGGTCGGACGATGCGCGGAGCGGGCCCGCTCAGCCGTAGTAGTACTCGCCCCTGTTCTTCTGCTCCCGGTCGAGCCTCGAGTCCTTCTTGTTGATCCTGGGCCTCGAGGTGTCCTGGTCGCGCCTGAAGGTGATGTCCACGTCCTTCAGGAACCTGTTCATCCCGTCGCGCATCTCCATCGGGCCGTTCGCCTGGCCTTTCGAAGAGGCGACCCCGGAGAACACCATGAGCGAGTCGGATATGAGGTCTATCATGTAGACGTCGTGGTCCACGACCACCGCCGACTTCCCGAGCTTCTCGATGACCCTCCTGATCGTCTTAGAGGTCGTCATCCTCTGGGACGAGTCCAGGTACGCGGAGGGCTCGTCGATGAGGTATATGTCCGCCTGGCGGCCGAGGCACTCGGCGATGGCGACCCTCTGCAGCTCCCCGCCGGAGAGGGTGTCGACGTCCTTGTCCATGAGGTACTTGAGGCTGAGCGGGTGGGCGACCTCCGCCTGGAAGAAGCCCGCCTCGAAGTCCTTGCCCAGCGAGGTCCTCAGCATGTCCCTGACCGTCCCCTCGAACTCGGGCTTGATGTACTGGGGCTTGTAGCTCACCGCGGCCTCGCCGGTGACCTCGCCGGAGCTGGGCGCGATCTCGCCGGCGAGGACCTTGACGAAGGTGGTCTTGCCGGTCGCGTTCGGACCGACGGCGCCGACCACCTCGCCCCGCCTGATGGCGCCCGGCGACACATGGAGACTGAAGCTCTTGAAGCGTTTGCTGAGGGCGGTGAACGTGACGAGCGCATCCGACTGCCAGTCGCTCCTCGGCGGCCTCCTCTCGAACTTGATCTCGGTGTCCCTGAACCTGATGTTCTCCTCCCTGAGGTAGCCCTCGAGGTAGACATTGATCGCGGTCCTCACGGGCCTCGGTTGCGCCATGACGCCGTAGGCTCCCTCCGACCCGTACATGATGTGGACGAGGTCGGCGAGGAAGTCCATGATGGCGAGGTCGTGCTCTATCACCACGACCTGCTTCCTGGTGCTGAGGTCCTGCACCACGTTCGCGACCTTGAGCCGCTGGAATATGTCGAGGTACGAGGACGGCTCGTCGAAGAAGTAGACGTCCGCGTCCTTCAGCATCGTGGCCGCGATGGCCACCCTCTGGAGCTCCCCTCCCGAGAGCTTCGCGACGTCCCTGTTGAGTATGTTGGATATGCCGAGGAGCTCGGCCGTCTCCCCGAGCCTCGGGGAGTCATCCACCTTCGCGAGGAGCCCCCTGACCTCGCCCTTGTGGACCGCCGGGAGCTTGTCCACGTACTGGGGCTTCAGGGCGGTCCTGGTCTTGCCGTCCGCGAGGCCCTTGAAGTACTCGTGCAGCTCCGTCCCCGCGTACTTCGCGAGCACCTTCCCCCAGTCGCCCGGCCCCTTGAACTCGCCGAGGTTGGGCACGACCTGCCCCGAGAGGATCGATATCGCCGTGGTCTTCCCGATGCCGTTCGGTCCCAGGAGCCCGATGACCTGCCCGGCCCTCGGGGCCGGGAGCCGGTACAGCCTGAACGCGTTCTTGCCGTACTGGTGGACGAGCTCGCCCTCCAGCTCCTGCGGCAGGCCGATGATCTTGATCGCCTCGAAGGGGCACTTGTGGACGCAGATGCCGCAGCCGACGCAGAGGTTCTCCGCTATGACGGGCTTGCCGGAGTCGCCCATGGCGATGGCCTCGACGCCCGTGCGCACCGGAGGGCAATAGCGTATGCACTCCTGGCTGCAGCGCTTGGGCTGGCACCTGTCCTTCAGGAGCACCGCGATCCTCATCGGGTTGGGTTAAGGCGGGGTCCGTTCAAAAACATATCTGAGGCTAGTCCTCGAGGCCCGCCTCGATCTCCTGCACCAGGGGCTCGATGTCGAGCTCTATGAACCCGACGGTCTGCACCAGCTCGTCCGCCCTGAACTTCTGCCCGTAGGACCAGAGCTCCCTCAGGTAGCCCCCGGCCCTCTCGTCCGCGAACCACTCCTCCCCGAACTTCTCCTTCATGGCGGCCCTGAGCTGCCCCTCGAACACCCACGCGCGCAGGTACTCCGCGCAGTAGAACCCGTCGTCGACGTCCTCGAGGAAGTGCTTCTCGGTGTGCCGGAACCTGAGCCCCCTCTGGAGGGTGGTCCTGTATACCTCCGCGAGGTCGGGCGACACCCTCCCCTGGTGCAGCTTCATCTCGTAGACGAGCTTGCACGCGTACCTGCGCAGGAACATGAGCTTGTTGAGCAGGGCGAAGCGGACGAAGGGCTTGGGGTCCCCGAGGCCGAGCCGCCCCTTGAGCCAGTTCGGGTCCGTGACGAGGTAGTTGAAGAGGAACGCGAACGCCTCGGTCACCGAGTTGTCCCCGAGGTACCTGTACTCCGCCGGGAGCTGCCTCTTCGTGCTGCCGAAGTGCCACGCGTGCCCGCCCTCGTGGAAGAAGGACTCGTAGTCCCTCCATCCGCCCATGGGCTTGATGACGAGCTTGACGTCCTCCGGCACCCTGACGGGCGCGCAGAAGGCCCTCGGGGTCTTCTTCTCGCGGTCCTCGGTGTCCATGGTGATGTTGGTATAGGAGCCGGGGTCTATCCCCATGCCCTTCAGAGTCTCCCGGAACGCGCCGACCAGCCGGTCCTTCGAGAAGTAGGCGTCGTACTCGTCCCCCTTGAACGCGTAGGGGATGTCGCAGCTCCAGGCGTCGGCCAGGGGCAGCTTCGCCCTCTCCTGCAGCACTGAGTCCATCTCCCGCACGTACAGCGCCTCGGTCCTGTGGAGGAGCTCCTCCATCCCCGCCTCGAAGGCCTTGTAGTCAATCCCCTTGAGCGTCGAGCACATGTCCCGGTAGCTCTTGAAGCCGAGCTCCGCGGCGGTGTCGTGGACCGTGCCCATCCTCTCCATGAGGATGGGGTTCAGCTCGGCCATCGCCTCGACCTTCGCCTCAAGGAGCCGGTGCCTCGCGCCGGCGACGGCCTCGTTCCTGAGCCTCACCGGGACCATCCTGTACGGGATGTCCTCGCCGTCGAACCTCACGACGGCCTTCGCCTCCCAGGTGTTGACCCTGTCCGTGAGGGACTTCACCGCGCTGTCGACGTAGCCCATGGTCGAGAAGGCCCTGAGGTACCTCTGCCAGCGCATGTCCCCGTCCGTCGCCTCCTCCTCGGCGGCGCCCGCGACAGCCTCGATGGCCTCGGCGGTGAACAGGTGGGCGTACTTCTCGTAGATGGGGACGGTGCTCAGGTCGTCCTTCAGGCCGGCGTAGTTGCCGTAGAACTCCTCCATGAGCGCGCTCTGGAACGGCTCCAGATCTCCCCTGACCCGGCTGAGAAGGGGCGAGGCCATGTGCCGATAATCACGCTCATCCGGTATATTCGTTTGCCTCTGGGGGCCCCCTGGCACGTGCTGGCCGACGGTGGCCGCGTCAATATCATCAAATATCCACCCAGGTCTTACTCAGGCGGCGGTCGGCCAGAGGGCCGGGCTGGTGCTTCGAGAGATGGACACAATCACGACCTTCATCGCGATCGGTGCCATCATCTTCATAGGCTTCTTCGGGAACGTCCTGTTCAACAGGTACAGGATACCCGATGTCCTGATCCTGATCTTCCTCGGGATGGCGATCGGGCCGGACATCCTGGGCGACAGGTTCGGCTTCGTCGACACGGGCACGCTGAACTACATCAACACGTTCAGGGACGTCTTCCTCTCCGCCGCCCTCGTGATCATACTCTTCGACGGCGGCCTCTCCCTGGACGTCAGGGCCGTGATCGAGTCGATGCGGCTGACCGCCCTCATGTCGGTGCTCACATTCGTCATCGAGATGTCGGCGGTCGCGGCCCTGCTGCACCTCGTCATGGACATAGACCTCATGGTCTCGCTCATCCTCGGCGCGATCGTGGGCGGGACGACGGGGGCGGTGGTCATCCCCCTCGCCTGCAGGATGCGGATCAAGCCCGGCACCAAGTCCATGCTCATCATGGAGAGCGTCATAACCGACGTGCTGGTCATCGTGACGGCCCTCACCCTGATCTCGGTGGCCGAGAAGGGCGAGGTCAGCCTGCTGTCCGTGAGCACGGAGCTCGCGGTGAAGTTCCTGGTCGGCGGCGCGGTCGGCCTGGTCGCCGGGGTAGCTTGGCTCTACGTCCTCCAGAAGCTCCACAACCAGCCCCTGGCCTACATGATCACCGTCGCCGCGCTGTTCGTCATAGCCGGCGTGGTCGAGCTCCCGCCCGTGAGCAGCTCCGGCGCGGTCGCGGCCCTCGCGTTCGGGCTGGCCATCGGCAACAGGAAGTACATGAAGAACAGGCTCGCGTCCCTGTCGCTGACGATGCTCACGGAGGAGCACATCCACCACTTCCACACCGAGATAACGTTCTTCGTCAGGACCTTCTTCTTCGTCTACCTGGGCCTCTCCTTCAGGTTCGACACCTTCACCGCGACGCACCTGGTGGCCGGCCTGCTCGTCATAAGCGTCATAGTCCTGGCCCGCCGGTTCACGTCCCTGCTCGTGTGGAAGGTCTCCGAGATGGACGAGGAGGACGCGGGCGCGGTCTTCTCGATGATGCCGAAGGGCCTGTCGGCCGCCGTGCTCGCGACGCTCCCGGCTGTGGCGCTCGCCGGGACAGCGCTCTGGCAGGAGGAGTACGGACCCCTGTTCATCAACGTGACCCTGCTCGTCATACTTGGCACCACGGCCCTCGCGACGGTCCTCTCCTTCGCGACCGAGAGGGGCATCGACAGGAGGAACAGGATGGCCCTCCGCAGGCGGCTCATGGAGTAGCCCGCCCGCCGACTCCCGCCGGGCCGACGCGCTACATTTAATAGCGGTGCTTTCCATGGTGGACGGCTGGTCCACATGTCAAGGGTGCTGGTGTGCGTCGCTTGGCCCTACGCGAACGGGCCCATACACGTCGGCCACGTCACGGGCTCCATCCTCCCGGCGGACATATTCACGAGGTACAACAGGCTGGCCGGGAACGAGACCGTGATGGTCTCGGGCTCCGACATGCACGGCGCCCCCATCACCGTGAGCGCGGAGAAGGAGGGCGTCCCGCCGGAGGCCATAGCGAACAGGTACCACGAGGCCAACGCGAAGGCCATCGCCGACCTGGGGATCGACTTCGACCTCTACACCCACACCCACACGCTCAACCACCAGGAGACGGTCCACGAGATCTTCCTCAGGCTGCTGGAGAAGGGGCACCTGGAGAAGAAGTCCACGCCGCAGTTCTTCTGCGCGAGCTGCGGCAGGTTCCTCCCCGACAGGTACGTCGAGGGGACGTGCCCCCACTGCAGGTACGAGCGCGCGAGGGGCGACCAGTGCGACTCGTGCGGCATGGACCTCAACGCGGAGGAGCTCCTCGACGCGCGGTGCCAGCTCTGCGGCGGAAGGCCGGAGCTGCGCGATACCGAGCACTACTTCCTCAAGCTCTCCCACTTCACCGACGGGCTCATCAGGTACGCCGAGGCCAGCTCCCACTGGCGACCCCACGTCAGGGCGTTCACGGTCAACGTCCTCAAGGAGGGCCTCGTGGACCGGCCGATAACCAGGGACCTGTCGTGGGGCGTCCCGGTCCCCGTCCCCGGCTTCGAGGGGAAGAGGATTTACGTGTGGTTCGAGGCGGTCATGGGGTACCTGTCCGCGACCAAGGAGTGGGCCAACACCGAGGGGACGCCGGACGGCTGGCGCAGGTTCTGGGATGACCCGTCATGCAGGTCATACTACTTCCTCGGGAAGGACAACATAGTGTTCCACACGATCATCTGGCCGGCCATACTGATGGGCCACGGCGGCCTCAACCTCCCGTACGACGTCCCGGCGAACCAGTTCATGAACCTCGGAGGGCAGAAGTTCTCCAAGAGCATGGGCGTCAGCATCGACATCCCCTCGCTCCTCCAGAAGTTCAGGCCCGACGTGGTCCGGTACTACCTCTCCGCGAACATGCCGGAGACCAAGGACTCGGAGTTCTCGTGGGAGGACTTCGCCCAGAGGGTCAACAACGAGCTCGTCGCGACATACGGCAACTTCCTCCACAGGGCCCTGTCGTTCACTTACAAGAACTTCGGCAAGGTGCCGGAGAAGGGGGGGCTGGACGACCGGGACAGGGCGGCGCTGAAGCGGATCGACGAGGCGGCCAAGGAGGTCGGCGACGCTTTCGCCACGTGCGAGTTCCGGCGCGCCCTCAAGGGCGTGATGGACCTCGCCCAGTTCGGCAACCAGTACTTCGACGCGGTGGCGCCGTGGTCCCTGGTGGGCACCGACAGGGCCCGCTGCGGCACCGTCCTGCACGTGAGCCTCCTGATATGCAAGGCGCTCTCGGTCATGGCGTGGCCGTTCATGCCCTTCTCGTCCGAGGCGGTGTGGAGGCAGCTCTGCATGGGCTCGACCATAGCGGAGACGGGGTGGGGGGCGATCGCGCTCCCGCTGGACGAGGGCAGGGACATGGAGAGGCCGTCGCCCCAGTTCGCCAAGGTCGAGGCGTCCTCGTCGGGCGAGTTCCAGAGGTACGCGGCCCTCAACCTCAAGGTCGGGAAGGTCCTCGACGTCCGGCAGCACCCCAACGCCGACAAGCTCTACCTGATGACGGTCGACGTGGGGAGGCCGATCACCATCGTCAGCGGCCTCAAGGAGTTCTACACCGCCGACGAGCTGAAGGCGAAGACCCTGGTCATAGTGACCAACCTGGAGCCCGCGACCCTGAGGGGCGTGAAGTCCGAGGGCATGCTCCTCGCAGCCGAGGCCGGCGGCAAGCTGGCGCTCCTCACGCCCGAGAGGGATCTGCCAGCGGGGACGCAGGTGTCGAGCGGCCTCGAGGCCGGGCATAAACTGCTCACGTTCAAGGAGTTCCAGAAGCTGGACATCAAGGCCGGCGCGCTCGAGGCGGGCCAGGCCCCGGTGCTGGATGTCGGCGGGAGGAAGGTCCAGTGCACAGTCGAGAAGGGTGAGCCGGGGAGGACATATCCCGCCTTCATCGCGGGGGACAGGGCGCTGGTCATCTCCGCGGAGGGGGCGAACATGGTCTTCGACAGGGAGATCGCCGCGGGCGCCAAGATAAGATGAGGCTCGACCTGCACGTCCACTCCACCCACTCCCGTGACGGGACCGCGTCCCCCGGTGACATCGTCCATATGTGCCGGCGGCTCGGCCTCGCAGGCCTGGCGATCACCGACCACAACGCCATAGACGGCTCGCTCGCCGCGCAGGCGCTGGGCAGGGCCGAGGGGCTGCTGGTGGTGACCGGCGTGGAGGTCTCCACCTCCGAGGGGCACGTGCTCGCGTACGGTGTCAAGGAGCTGGTACCCCGCGGCCTCACCGCGGCCGAGACGGTCGAGAGGGTCAGGGCCGCGGGGGGCGTGGCGGTCGCCGCGCACCCCAGGAGGTTCCCGTCCGGCGTGGGGCTGGCCGCCGCAGGGGCGGTGCCCTTCGACGCGGTGGAGGTCCTGAACGGGGGGAGCTCCAGCGGGGCGAACAGGGCGGCGCTCAGGCTCGCGCAGGGGCTGGGGAAGTCGCAGACCGGCGGCAGCGACGCCCACAGGCTGGACGAGGTGGGGCGGGCCTACACCGAGGCCGAGTCGGTCTTCACGGAGGACCAGGTCCTCGATGCGATAAGGAAGGGGGCCACCAGGGCCGGGGGCAGGAGCAGGACCCTGAGGGAAGGCGTCGTCTACACGGTCGAGACCACAGTGGAATGGCTGCGCGGCGGGATGAACAGGCTGTGAGGCTCAGAGCTTCCCCGCTATGTGCTCCCCGATCTCCATCAGCCTGCCGGCGAGCTCGGTCGTCTGCATCTCGTGGCTGGCCGTGACGACCAGGAGGGCCCTGTTCCCCGCGCTCGTGAGGAGCATCTTCCCGCGGCTGAGCTCCACGGAGACGTACTGCAGCTTGTCCTTCATCTCCGCGGTCGCGGTCTCCGCCGCTCCGAGGAGGATGGCCGACATCGCCACGTAGGTCTCGAGGTGCACGCCCTTCGGGCTGTCCCCCGCGATGTGCATGCCGCTCCTCGAGACGACGGTCGCCTCGTACACGGACGGGATCGCCCTCACTTCGTCTAGAATCTTGTCTATGGCAATGTACTCCGGCATGGTTCGGGCAGCCCCCTCTGACTAGCGGAGTGAGCATGACCCAGAGAGAATATAAACTTTGGGCGGCAGCCTTCAGGCCCTGCGACACCACTGACCTCCCCCTCGATGGGTTGATATCCGCATAGCCCAATCAAGCAGGCGGAACCGATGAGGATTCTCCACCAGGACGCCAGGAGCAACGAGATCAAGCTCATGCCGCAGAACATCGACGACCTGTGGCACCTCTCCAACCTGATAGACGAGAGGGACATGGTCTTCGCCACCACCTACCGGAGGAAGGAGGAGCAGTCCGACAAGCTCCGCAACGAGAGGATGGAGAAGGTCCGCATGCGGCTGGGGATCAGGGTGGAGAAGGTCGAGTTCCACGAGTCGGACGACAGGCTCCGAATCCTCGGGAGGATCGAGTCGGGCCCGCAGGACATAGGCGAGCACCACACCCTGATGGTCTCCCCGGGAGAGGACATCACGATCATCAAGCCGGAGTGGAGGACGCACCACTTCGACAGGATCAAGAGGGCCGTCGCCGCGGCGGAGAAGCCGTCGCTCGTGTTCGTGTCGATAGAGGACACCGAGGCGGTGGTCGCGGCCGCGAGGGAGTACGGCATCAAGGAGCATGCGACCATAACCCGCAACCCGGGCGGCAAGATGTACGACGCGAAGTCGAACGAGGCGGAGTACCTGGACGAGGTGGTGGAGAAGCTGAGGACGGTCCACAGGGACGAGCCCCTCCTCGTCCTGGGGCCGGGCTTCGTCAAGGAGGCGCTGGCGAAGCGCGTGAGGGAGAAGCTCCCCGAGGCCGCCCGGCACATGTCCGTCCACTCGACGGGCCAGGCCGGCATGGCCGGCATCCACGAGCTGATGAAGAAGGGCGTCGCGGGGAAGCTCCTGGACGACACCAGGGTCGCCCATGAGACGCGGATGGTCGAGGAGCTCTTCACCGAGATCGCCAAGGACGGCATGTTCGCATACGGGGAGGCGTCGGTCGCGAACGCGGTCGCTGCGGGCGCGGTCCGCGTCCTGCTGGTCCTGGACACGAAGGTCCGAAGCAGGGCCGTCGAGGGGATGCTGAGGACCGTCGAGGGGGCGAGGGGCGAGTTCGCGATAATCAGCTCGATGCACGAGGCCGGCAGGAGGCTCGAGTCACTGGGCGGCGTGGCCGCGCTCCTGAGGTACAGGATGGAGTAGCCTGCTCAGTGCATCCTCTTCCTCGCGTTGACGATGTCCATCGTCGCGTCGATGAGCATCGATATCGGGAAGGGCTTCGTCCAGAAGGACACCGCCCCCGCCCTTATGGCCTGCTCGCGGACGGTCTCGTCCGCGCTGGAGAATATGATCGGTATGCTCGGGTCGATGCTCTTGATCGCCTTGGTGGTCTCGATGCCGTCCTTCCCGGGCATCCTGTGGTCCATGATGATGGCGTCGGGCTTCGAGGGCATGTCGCGTATCAGCCGCACGGCCTCGTCGCCGTCCCTGGCCGCGAAAACCGTGTGCCCCCTGGACTCGAACATGTCCTTGTAGAGCTCGCGTATGAAGTCCTCATCGTCCACTACGAAGACGCGGGCCGGCATGCCTTCGGCTCGCCTCTGCTCCCTCATGGTCGTATAGCCTCCTGACATGTTCGCCAGTGCTCGCAAACCAGGCCCGTAGTATGCCATTGCATGTACCCTGGTCAGGTACTGCGCGCATATGTGGCACGCTCATCCCGTAGCCATGCCACTAGTGCATCCCAGCTATCCCGATGCGCCGTCATCTCCCTCGGCCTAATTAAACTCTTGTGCCGGGGGCGGTTCACTGTCCATCGTGCTGGTGCTTCGCCTTGAGCGCGCGCAGCTCCTCGGAGATCTTCCTGAGGGTCGGGAAGGATATGGCTCCCGACTCGCACTTGCCCTGGCAGCCAGTGCATCCGACGACGCAACTGTACGGGCTAGACACGGCCGGCGCGCCGTCGACCCAGCTGTACACCTTCCTGTGACAGAACTCCACGCAGACGCCGCAGCCGCTGCACTTCTCGCGGTCGATCGTCGGGAACCACTGGATCTCCTCCCGCGGTATCCCGTGGTACTTCTCGCCCATCTCACGCGCCCCCCGGCCCGGTCTCCCCGCACCTGCACTTCGGCTCGCGGTCCAGGAGCCCCTTCATCCTCCGGTCCCTGACCTCGGCGAAGGCGGCCCATACGCCGTCCTCGTACTCCTTCTCCGACCCGCGGGGGACGTAGTTGCGGCCCTTGAGCTCGGCCATCATCGCCTCCCTTATGGCCGCCTCGGGGGCGAACCCCAGCATGAAGCCTGTCTCAAGGATGTCGTCGAGGCCGGCGATCCCGACCTCCCTCCCGCCGACGGATATCCGCTTCGTGACCGTCCTGCCCGGGCAGCATGGTTCGGTTACCATCTTATCGACCTGTCAGCGGCGTATGAGCGCGGCCGTTCTAAAATAGTTGCCACCGCATCGCGGCGGCAGTCAGGACAAGTAGGGATTGGTCCCGGGGTTGATAGGTAGGCGGGAGCATCCGATCCTACCTATCCGGGATGGCGTTAATAGTCAGCGGCGGCCTCGATCTCGGTCTCGCACCCGAGCAGGTCGTAGACCTCCTCCCAGCTGTAGTGGTCCGCGTCAACCATTCTCTTCACCTTCGCAGGAACCTCTACGGGAAACCGGGGTTAATAAGCTCATATCCAGAGGTCGGCGAAAGTAGTCTGGCCGTGCGAAAATGCGCTCACGCGGCGTGCCTTATGTGGACCGCCTCTCCCCTCTCCGCGAGGGCCATCTCAGCGGCGCACATCCTCGCGACGCCCACGGCCCTGACGTCCCCCTTGTGCACCACGGCGACGTCGTCCCCGATCCTCACCTCGGGGCTGGAGCCCTCGACGCCCACCGCGAACAGGTTCCCCTTGGGCCTGAAGTCCTCTATCTCGACGCAGTACGCGCCCGAGCGCGCGAGCGCCTGCCCGCCGTGCAGGGTGAGGGAGACCATCCCCCTGTCGGCGGTGAGCATCCCGAGCTGGGAGCCGTCCCTGGAGAGCTTGACGTATGGCCACCGTCCGTGCACGCGCGCCCCCTCGCACAGGTCGTCCCCGGCGCGCCCGAACTGGAACCTGCAGACCGACCTGATGTCCTGGAAGGCCCTCTCTCCCCTGCCCTGGTCCCTCGGCTCGGGGCACCGCTCCCTGAGCGTCTCCTCGAGTCGGTCCAGGCTCTTCCGCGAGCCGGGCTCGCCCATGGACGAATCGACATGGTCCCCGAGGGCGGGGGCGACCGCGTCCCTCTCGTCGCCGAGGTGCGATATGACCAGGTCGTAGCGCTGCGTCCCCACGAGCCACGAGACCATGTCCCGGACGAGCCGCTGCTCGTCCATGTCCCAGTGGCCCGTGACGGGGATGTCGTAGTCCTGCGCGGGGTAGAACATCTCCAGCTCCCTGGGCACGATCCCGAGGGGCGACGTGACGACGACCTCGTGGACCGTCTGCGCCCTCCCGCTGGATAAGAGTGCGTCCCTGAACCTCATGTGCGACTGCGACAGCGAATATGGCTTCTTGGCCGAGCACGGGATCAGGAGGAGGACGGAGGCGCCCTCGGGGCGCCTGTACCTCTCCCTCAGCCTGTCCTGCCACCTGAGTATCTCGGGCCTCGACAGCGACTCCTTGGAGCCAGCGTGGAACGGCGCCCCCTTCACCGGGGCGTGCATCTCCTGCAGCGCGCGCGCGTCCATGTCCATGAGCCTCAGGTCCTGCACCAGCCACGGGTCGGACCTCACCCTCGACTCGACGAGCTCCCTGAGCCGCCCCTGCGAGACCGCATGGGAGACGAGCCTCAGCTCCGCCTCGGCCGCCGCGATGTTGTGCCTCAGCAGCTCCTCCTTCCCCCTCGCCCCGGACCTGCACGCCTCGCAGTGGCAGGGGAGGTCCGTCAGCCTCGAGTAGTCCAGCGGCCCGGTCGCGGTCAGGTACATGCCGGACTCGGAGGCCATGACGAGCGGGACCGAGTCGAAGACGTCGATGCCGCAGTAGACGAGGAGCGCGAGCCTGTGCGGCATCCCCGCCAGCGAGCAGAACACCGGCCTCAGGAGGTCCGGCCCGGACTTCGCCCCCTTGACCGCGTCGACGAAACTGGGCGAGTCGAGGAGCCTCTTGGCCACGGCGTCGATGACGGCGAACCCGCCCTGCGGCCTCCCGGCCCCGTGGGGGGAGCCGCGGAACCCCGGGTCCAGGCCGCCTTCGACAGGTCCTGCGTCGCACGAGAACCCGGAGGGCAGGACCTTGAGGTCGCCCCTGCCCGCGGCATCCGCGTTCGACAGCCGGAGGCCCGTGACCGACGCGGGCGTCCGGTCCGCTACGAGGGCCACGGCAGGGGTCCTGTGCCTGACCCCGTCCACCTCGAGTATGCCGGTCCTCGCCAGCCCGTCGCGCTCGACGATCTCGAATCTCACGCCAGGGCATCGCCTGGAGGGTAATAAAATGAATCGAAGGGAACGGGTTTGCGGATTCAGAAGGTCGTGACGACGGAGTGCTCCTCGACCAGCGCCTTCACGCCCGAGGCGGGCATGACCCTGAGCCCCTCGAAGAGGGCGGACTCGGGGATGCCCCGCGCGTCGAGGTCCTCCCTGACCACGTACACGGGGACCTCGAAGTCGTACAGCTCCTTGGTCGCGTCCATGTTGGAGGGCATCCTGACGGCCTCCGCCCTCTGTGCGGCGACGGCGTTGTAGACGCCGTCCTCCATGAGGACCACGGACGTCTTCATGCCGTTCACGGCCATCGCCAGCGCGAGCCTCAGCCCGGCGAAGGCCTCCTCGAGCCCGTACGGGGACCTCGTCACCAGGACCAGTGTGGATTCTGCCATGTGGTCACCTCGCGATGGTCACGAGCCTGTCGGACTCGGACACGAACTTGAACAGGTTGTTGGTCAGGCTGCCCACCTTCGCCGTGGGGATCTCCTCCCCGCGCTCGAAGCCCCTCGCGGCGTAGCAGGTCTCGCATATCGCCTGCTCGACGCCGTCCTTGCCCAGGGCCTCCAGCTCGTTCCCCACGTTGGGGAACCGCTTCGGGTTCTGCCCCTTCTTGACCGCGGTGACGCCCTCTCCGTAGCCGAACATGCGGACATCGTAGCCCTTGGCCCTGGCGGCCGCCGCGAGCTTGGACGCCACGTTGGCGTCCATGGCCATCATCGACCCGGACCTCCAGAGTATGGTAAGCTTCTTCGCCATGCGCCCACCTCAGACCGTGACGGTCCTCTCCGTCCTCTCCATGATGCAGTCGACTATCTCGCCGTATGCCACGGCCCTGCCGACCCTGAGGTCCTTCTGGGAGAAGCCCCTCGCCTCGAGGTCGTCGGCCGCGACAAGGACCTCGTGCGCCGCCTTCCCGAGCCGCTCGGCCGGCCCGGCCTGCAGTGCGTTGTACACGGCATCCTCGAAGAGGACCGCGCTCGCCTCGTCCCTCCCTGCCACCCGGTGCATCATGTGCGTCGGGTCGAGCTCCTGGGGGGACCTGATCACTATGAATGCGGTCTTCATGGTACCAACTTCAGCCGATGAAGAGCGTGACCTTCGAGTCCGCCGCGAGGTCGAGGAACTTCGACGCGCCGATGACCTTGGCCCCTTCGACGAGGTCCTCCTGCTTGACGCCCATGAGGCTCATCGAGGTGCTGCACGCATAGAAGTTTACGCCCAGCTCCTTGGCCTGCCTCATCATCTCGTCGTAGCCGGGCACCTTCAGCTTCATCATCTTCTTGATCATCATCCCGGTCCCGATCCTCCACAGCCCAGGCAACTTCGGTCTCACGCCCTTCTTGAGCAGCTTCAGGCCGAAGAAGGTGTAGAAGACGTGCACCTCCATACCCATGCTCGCGGCCGTGTTGCCCATTATCAGTGGCATCATGGCCTTGTCGAAGCTGCCCTCGCTAACCACCATACAGAACTTGTCTGCCATTCCATCTCACCTCTCACTTCATCCTGATGTAGAACCTGAAGACCTTGCCTTCCTCTTCCTGCCCCACCAGCTGGTGCCCCGTCCTGTTGCACCATGCGGGCACGTCGTCCTTGGCCCCCACGTCGTCGGCTATCAGCTCCAGCACCTGCCCCGACTTCAGCTCCTTGACCTTCTTGGCCAGCTGGACTATCGGCATCGGGCACATGAGGCCCTTCGCGTCTAGCGTCGCGTCCTTCTCCAAAGCCAACCACTCCTGCGGTATTGTCACTACCGTGCAAACCCGATTACGCTGTTGATTAATAAACATTTTCACGTTCGCCCCCGGGAGGGCCTGGCCGACGCGGTCGGCATAACGGTTAAGTATAAAAATGGCAATACCGTGCAACATGGTCGAGCCACAGAAGATACTGTCCGGCCAGGCCACCTGCAGGGACATAGTCAAGTGCGTCTACGGCCTGTCGGATTTCGAACTGCTGATCTACAAGAGGCTTGCGAAGCAAGGCCCGCTGAAGGCGGACGACCTCGCGCCCTCGCTCAAGAAGGACCGCAGCACGGTCTACCGGGCCCTCCAGCGGCTCGTGACCTCGGGCCTCGCCTTCAGGGAGACGAAGACCATCGAGAGGGGCGGGTACTACCACGTCTACACAGCCGTGCCGCCGGCCCAGCTCAAGGAGCGCCTCAGGAAGTGCGCCGACGACTGGTTCGAGAACATGCGCGGCGCCATCGACGACTTCGACCTGGTCTAGGCCCCCTCAAACCTTATATCCCGACAGCCGATTTGGTGGACGATGTCAGAAGGCTTCAGGGGGATGGACATCGTCTCCATCCGGGACTTTTCGCGGGAGAGGATCGAGCGCGTCCTCGACGTCGCCGAGGGGATGCTCCCGGTCGCAAAGGGGGAGGAGAAGAGCAAGCTCCTGGACGGGAAGGTGCTCGGCTCGCTGTTCTACGAGCCGTCCACGAGGACGAGGCTGTCCTTCGAGGCGGCGATGACCCGCCTGGGCGGGAGGACCCTCGGGTTCGACGAGCCCAAGGGGTCGTCCGTGGCCAAGGGGGAGACCCTCGCCGACACGATAAGGATGGTCGACTCCTACTGCGACGTCATCGTCCTGAGGCACCCGCAGGAGGGCGCCGCCAGGCTCGCCGGGCACTTCGCGGAGAAGCCCGTCCTCAACGCGGGCGACGGGGCGGGGCAGCACCCGACTCAGACCATGCTCGACCTCTTCACCATCAAAAAGTCCAAGGGGAGGATAGACGGCAACAAGGTCGTCATCGTCGGCGACCTCAAGTACGGCAGGACCGTCCACTCGCTCTCCGAGGCCCTCGCCATGTTCGGGGCGGAGCTCACCTTCGTCGCCCCGCCCACGCTCCAGATGCCGAAGGAGCACCTGAAGCACATACAGTCCCTGGGCAGCAAGCCCAAGAGCGGGAGCGACCTGGCGGAGGCGGTCAAGGACGCGGACGTGCTCTACGTGACGCGCATCCAGAAGGAGCGGTTCCCCGACCCGGCGGAGTACCAGAAGGTCGCGGGCGCCTACACGATAGACAACGAGCTGCTCAAGGGGGCGAAGGAGGACCTCATAGTCATGCACCCGCTGCCGCGGGTGACGGAGATATCGCCGGAGGTGGACAGGACCCCGCACGCGAAGTACTTCGAGCAGGCGTTCAACGGGGTGCCGGTCAGGATGGCCCTCCTGGCCATGGTCCTGGGGGCGGTCGAATGAAGGAGTTCAAGGTCACGCCCATACGCAACGGCACGGTCATAGACCACATCGAGGTCGGGACGGCCCTGAAGGTCCTGAGGATCATCGGGGTCAAGGAGGACGTCAGCTCCACCGTGAGCGTCCTGATGCACGTCCCGAGCAAGAAGGCCGGGTGGAAGGACATAGTCAAGATCGAGGACAGGGAGCTGGACCCGAAGGAGCTCGACAAGATCGCTCTGATATCGCCCGACGCCACGATCAACATCATCAGGGACTACAACGTGGCCGAGAAGTTCGTCGTCGAGGTCCCCTCGAGGATCGTCGGGATAATGAGGTGCTCCAACCCTGGCTGCATCACGAACAAGAACGAGCCGGTCGAGGCCGAGTTCGTCGTCGAGTCGAAGAAGCCCGTGACGCTCAGGTGCGTCTACTGCGACCGCACGACGACGGAGGTCTCGGAGAACATCCTCTAGACCCCGGTGGCGGCCTTGAGGCTCGGACTCGAACCCCTGAAGTGCGTCGCGTGCGGACTCTGCGAGACGGTCTGCAGCCTCAACAGGGACTCCGTCCTGACGCCGATGAGCTCCAGCATCATCCTCCACGTCGAGGACAGGGCGGACTACTTCGGCCTGGTACTCAAGACCGAGGGCGAGGGACTCGTCGTCGCGAGGCCAGAGGGAGGCGCCGCAGACCAGCAGGGCACCTCGACCGGCCCCGGGGCGAAGCCCATACTCCTCAGGGAGCCGTGCGACCTCTGCGGCGGGGACCCGAGGTGCGCGAAGGTGTGCCCCACGGGCTGCATCACGGTGGTGGTCTGAGGTGTACCTGCGCAACGGCAGGGCCTGCGTCGTCGACCTCGCCGCCGGCGACGCTTCTGAGCAGGAGCTGGCGGAGGAGGCCCTCGCTGGCCCGTCATCCCTCGCCGTCGCCGAGTCGCTCCGCCGGGAGCACGGGGACGCCGTCGTGCTGGGCACGGGCGTGCTTACGGGCAGCCTCGTGCCCGCCGCCTGCGCGGGGTTCGTCTCGTCCTCGAAGGGCGTGATGCCGCTGCTCGGCCTCGCGGGCGTCGAGCTGAAGCTCACGGGCTTCGACTTCGTCGTCGTCAAGGGGGAGTGCCCCGTCCCGTCCTACCTCTGGGTCCGCGACGGGCTCGCGGAGGTCGTGCCGTACGAGGGCATGGCCCCCATGGACTCGTGGGCCAGGACCGAGAGGATACGGGCGGACCAGGGCGACAGGAGGATCCAGGTCATCGCGGCGGGGCTCTGGGGCGACTCGCAGGGGCCGGCCTCGTCCCTCGCCGTGAGCCACTGGCTGGGCGAGGACGACGTCCACACGGCGGCCGAGTTCGGGAGGAGGCGGCTCGCGGCCGTCGCCTTCAGGGGGATGGGCGAGCTCGAGGTCTCCGACCCCGACGGGCACCTGTCCGCCTCGGTCGAGCTGCGGGCGGAGCACTCGTCCAGGCTCGGCCCGAGCTCCGGGCTCGCCTCATACTGGGAGGGGGCCCGCGCGTCGGGCTTCTCCAGCCTATTGCACAGGAACGTGGCATGCTTCGGCTGCCCGCACCCGTGCAGGTCGTACCTGAAGGTCAACGAGGAACCGGGGCACATGGCCCTGTCGGCGAAGGAGCCCGGGTACATGCACTTCGACGTCCCCTCGCTCGAGAGGGCCGCCGCCGCGGGCATGGGGTTCGGGGACGCGACCCACGCCTTCATGGAGTGCGCAAAGGCCGGCGCGGACCCTGCGTCCGTCATCGGGCCGAGCGCCCGGGACCTCGGGTCGGTCAGGAGGCTGCTGGCATCGGGCGGGGACGAGCCGTTCGACAGGTCCTCCGCGAAGGGCTCGTTCAGGTCCCTCCCGGCCTTCGACGAGTGCGTCGGCCTGGGCCTCTGCCCGAGGTACTGGACCAAGGCGGGGCTCGACATGGACGCGGTCTCCGCGTGCGCCGAGCCCGCCCTCGGCCGCGGCCTCCGGTGAGGGCCGGAAAGGTTTTTGACGGCCTGGCGCATCTACACCCAGGGTGTAGCGTTGAAGATACTAGTCACGACCGGGATGCCTGGCTGCGGCAAGGAGGAGTTCCTGAAGTGCTGCATGGCGCGCGGGGCCAAGGTCATCCGGATGGGGGACCTCGTCAGGGAGAGGGCGAAGGAGTTCGGGATCGACCACTCCGACGCGAACCTGGGCGACCTCGCCAACGAGGAGAGGCAGAGGTTCGGGATGGACATCTGGGCGAAGAGGGTCATACCTCTCGTCGGCGGGGACCTCGTGGCCATAGACGGCACCAGGGGCCCGGACGAGATCAGGGCCTTCAGGCACGCGTTCGGCGCGGACCTCCAGGTCGTGGCGATACACACGTCCCCGAGGACCAGGTTCGAGCGGCTGAAGGCGCGGGGGAGGGCCGACTCCCCGGCCGCGCTGGCCGAGTTCGAGAGGCGCGACAGGCGCGAGCTGGACTGGGGCCTCGGCGACGCGATTGCCCTCGCGGACCACATGGTCGTCAACGAGGGCACCCTGGAGGAGCTGAAGTCGCAGGTCGACTCCCTCCTCGACAGGATCCTGCCCAAGGGGTGAGCCCCTGGACTTCGTGACGGTCAGGCCCTGCAGGTTCGAGGCCTTCGAGGCCGTTCCCAGGGAGCGCCTGGACCTGGACCTGGACGACTGCGAGCGCAGGCTGAGGTCGGCGGGGTACGAGGTCGTGACGAACGCCGGCGTGATGCTGGTCGTGAGGAAGCAGGTGGAGGTCACCGTCTACCCGCACGGCCGCCTCCTGATCCACCCGGTCAAGGACAAGGCCGCAGCCGAGGGCGCCGCGAGGGAGCTCTACTCGTCCCTCGGCATGTGAGGCGGGCGGGGTTTCCGGGGTTCCGTTTTAATACACCATGGCGATTCGATACCGTCGCGGAGGCTCACTCATGATAGAGTTGCAGAAGCTCACCAAGTCGTTCGGGCCGATCAAGGCCGTGGACGGGCTGGACCTCAAGGTCGGCAGGGGCACGACCGTCGGCTTCCTCGGGCCCAACGGCGCGGGCAAGACCACGACGATCAAGATCCTCACCCACCTGATCGGCGCGACGGACGGGCGCGCCCTCCTGAACGGCGTGGACGTGCTCAGCGACCCGAAGGCCGCCCTCGCCCACGTGGGCGCGGTGGTGGAGACCCCCGAGTTCTACCCGTACCTGACGCCCCTAGAGACCCTTGCATACCTCGGCAGGGTCAGGGGGATGCACCACGAGGACATAGTGAGGCGCTCGGACGAGGTCCTGCACCAGGTCAAGATGGAGCAGTGGCGCACCACGCGCATAGGCAAGTTCTCGAAGGGCATGAAGCAGCGCCTGGCCATAGGACAGGCCCTGCTCCACGAGCCCGACATACTCATATTCGACGAGCCGACCAGCGGCCTCGACCCGAGGGGCATGGTCGAGGTCAGGGAGATCATCAAGCAGCTCAAGAAGGAGCACTACACCATATTCATGAGCTCCCACCTCCTCGGCGAGGTCCAGGAGACGTGCGACAGGGCCGCGCTCATAGACCACGGGAAGCTGCTGGTCTACGACGACATAGAGAACCTGGGCAAGCTCACGAAGGTCACCAAGCTCGAGGTCGTGGGCTCGTCCCCGCTGGGGGACCCGCTGGTCGAGGGCATATCGCGGATGCCGAGCGTCGTCCGGGTCGACAGGGCCAACGGCCGGACGCTGGTGGTCACATACGAGGGCAGCGTCGAGTCGAGGGGGGACCTGCTCAGGGCGATACAGGCCCTGGGCGTGAACGTGGTCTCGTTCAGCCCCGTCGGCCTCCCACTGGAGATGATGTACATGGACCTCGTGAAGGAGTCGAGGTGATCATGGTGTCCGAGGAGCTCAAGGCGCAGCACAATATCCCTTCGGACCTGGAGCAGCTGCCGGTCATCTGGAGGTACGAGCTGCTGAGGTACCTCAGGTCCTGGAGGCTCTACGCGTCGATAGTGATAGTCGTGGCGGTCATGGCGCTGCTGTACCTCCTGCCGCCCCTGCTGGGGGAGGGGTACAGCGGCACCGACACCGAGACGCTGCTGTGGGTCACCCCTACCGGCGGCCTGCCGGACGACCCCGTCCCGGTCTACGCAGTCGGCATGATCAACCGGAGCCAGATAGACACCGCCTCCCTGACCCTCTACAGGGACGGGGCGGAGTACGCCTCCGCGGGCGGGACGGTGTGGTCCCTGACCGAGGTCGAGTACGGCAGCGCGACCGTCTACACGATAGTGTTCCTGGAGGACGTGACGGGCAGCGAGATCACCGCCACCTACGACTGGTACATCTCGCCGGAGAGCTTCGAGACACTGTTCCTCAACTTCGCGAGCTTCCTCATCATCATCTGCGCCACGTTCTTCGGCGCCGACGCGATAGTGGGCGAGTTCCAGAACAGGACGGGGTACCTCGTGTTCCCCAACCCGATGAGGAGGTCGGTCCTCTTCGCGGGGAAGTTCATGGCGAGCATAACCGCCGGACTGATGGTGGTGGTGTTCTTCTACGCTGTCCTCGCGGGGCTGTCGCTCGTGTCCGCCAGGGGCCTCGACGACGACCTCCTGCTCTCCTTCCTGTACGCGGTCGAGTTCCTCCTTGCCGCCATGGCCGTGGCCTACCTGGTCAGCTCCCTGCTCAAAGGGACCACGGGCGCGACCGTCCTGACCTTCTTCCTGTTCATCATGATCCTGCCGATCGTGGACAGCGTGTCCATGTTCTCGGGCGTGAAGCTAGAGGGCTCGGTGACGTTCTCCGCGGGGGCGATGATCTACGTGCTCACCGACCCGTACCCGGCGGACGAGGTGCAGGACTACGGGGCGTTCAGGATGACCATGTTCTACCCGGACCCGGCCCTCGCCCACGTGGTGATGCTCGGGTACGCGTTGGCCGCGACGGCCCTCGGCATCTGGCTCTTCAACCGTAAGCAGCTGGCGGGCTAGGCGGAGGCGGCGGGGGCGGGACCTGCCCCGGAGGGCGCTGGTACTGCCAGGCCGCGCCACGTCTCCTCGCGAGCATGATGTCGACGGCCCTCAGGAAGTCCTTCTTCGTCACTATCCCGACGAGCCTGCCGCGGTCCACCACCAGGAGCCTGCCGATGTTGCGGCCGGTCATCAGCATCAGCGCCTGGGCGGCGTCCATCTCCGGGGGCACGCTCACGACGTCCCTGATCATGATGTCCCCGACCTTCGTGGAGGGCACCGACTCCTTGGGCACCTTCTGCGCGTCGGTGAGCGTGACGACGCCGACCACGCCGTAGTCGACGACGGGGAACCCCATGTGGTGCGTCGAGAACATGAGGTCCAGGAGCTGCTGGAGGGAGGTGTCGGGGTGCACGACCTGGACGGCGTCGGTCATTATCTGGCGGACGCTGAGCCCCTCGAGGCTGTCCGTGATGACGGTCGCCCGCTCCTCCTCCTGGGCCCCTGTGTAGACGAAGAACGCGATGAGTATCAGGAAGATCTGGAAGGTGAATATCCCGAAGATCCCCATCGCGATGGCTATGTACCTCCCTGCCCTGGCGGCCTTCCTGGTGGCCTCGAGGTGTGACATCCTCGTGGCGAGGTACGACCTCAGCATCCGCCCCCCGTCCATGGGGAAGGCGGGCAGGAGGTTGAAGCCCGCGAGGAGGACGTTGTAGAACGCCATGAGCCCGAGGAGGAGCGCCGTCCCCTCGAGCAGGACGGAGTCGGACGGCCCGAGGTCCATGAGCAGCATCGCGGCGTAGGAGGCGCCGCCGATGCCGAGGCTGGTGAGGGGCCCGGCGAAGGCCATGACGAGCTCCTGGCGCGGCTTCCTCGGTATCTCCTCGAGCGAGGCGACCCCGCCGAAGAGCATCAGGGTGATGCTCTTGATCCGTACGCCGTATCTTATAGCGACGTATGAATGGGCGAGCTCGTGAGCGAGTATCGTGGCGAAGAAGACGACCGCCCCGACTATGCCGAAGGCGTACCTCTCCACCCACCATGCGTCGAGGTCCCCGAAGCCGAGGGTGAACCCGACCATGGAGCCGGTGCCCACGGCGAATGCGAACGCGAAGAGCGGCAGGATTATCAGGAAGGTGACGTGCAGGTGTATCGGGATGCCGAGCACCGTGCCTATCCTCACAGACGCCGCCATACGCCACGGATTATGCGCCGTCCCTATTTAAGGATTGGACAGGAATCCGGCTGTCTGGCAGGCGGATTTTTTCCGAAAGCATCATATAAAAGTAAAGATACTGTCTTTTCACGGGATGGGTACCACTTGCGGCGCGGCGTGGCAATCGCATTGCTGGCGGTCATCATCGTCTCTCTCGTCCTGCCCATGCAGTCCGCCCGCTCGTTCAGGGACGCCGCGGCGGTGACGGACCTCTCCGAGCCGGCACCTCTCTCCTACACCCCGCTCCTCGAAGCGGTCTCCTTCCCCAGCCCCATCGACACCGCGTCGACCGTGCCCGAGTTCCCGTTGGTGTCGCGCGCGCTGATGCTCGGGGGCGGGTCCGTCGACGCGATCCTCGAGGACCTCAACGGGGACGGCGCGAGCGACCTCGCCGTGGCCGTGTCCGGGGCGAACCTCCTCTCCATCTTCTTCAGGCAGGCGGACGGCAGCTTCCTGAGCTGGCCGACGCTCAACGTGACGCTTGACTCCCCGCCCGTCGACATCGAGGCCATAGACAGGTACGGGGATGAGGACCACCACATCGTTGTTCTTCAGAGCAAGGCTACACCAACCGACTATGACCATTTCGTAGTAGTCAATATCACCTCTGACACCACCTTCACAAAGACCTCGGCAGTGACATTGACCACAGGTGTGTGTGGCCTAATCACGGGCAACCTGCGTGGAGATACTCGATATGACATCGGAATAGTCTCAGCGGGACCTAATCCAGAATCTGAAACCGGAACGGTCGAGATCTTCACAGGACCGCTATTTGACACCTCTATGCAACTCTATGCTGGACTGGGCACTAGCTCGATAGCTTGCGGGGACTTCGACACGAATGGCCTGCTCGATCTGGCGATATCCAACCGCTACGACTCGGACATCGATGTCTTCCTCGCCCCATTCGTCCCTCCGGTCTCCTCTCCCAATTGGACCCTCAGCGCGCCTGGAGAGCCACGGTCTCTGGCTGTGGGCAACTTCAATGGCGATACGACCGTCGACCTGGCGGTGTCCTGCGAATCGCCCGACACAATCCATCTGTTCTATCAGTCGAGCGGGCAGCTGCCCGCTACCGCGTCCCAGAGCATGCCCACGGAGGCCCCTTGCTCCAGGATCGTCTCGGGGGACATGAGCGGCGACGGCATGGCGGACCTGCTGGCCCTCTCAGAGGAGATGAACGCAGCATACGGCTACTACCAGAGGGCCGTGGCGCCGCTATGGGTCTCCATCGCGGACGCCGCATTCCCGACTGGTGCATCCCCTGGGGGAGCGGTCATCGGCGACCTCACGGGGGACGGGGTGGCGGACCTGGCGGTCGCGAGCGCCGGGCAGGACCTCGACGGTTCGAGCATCGCGCTGTATCCATCGAACCCGTACGGCTTCTCCAACTCCAACAGCACGACGTGGACCTACCTGTACTACGAGGCGTCCGTCATCGCGGTCGGCGACATCGACGGCGACGACTCCGAAGACCTGGTCCTGGGGTACCCCGAGACCAACTCGTTCGGCTACATGCTCGGGTTCTCCGGCGACATGAGCTTCGTCGGCCTCGGCTACGCCCCGCTCGACATCGTCGTGACCGACGTCAACGGCGACTCGTTCGCGGACGTGCTCACCTCGAACGGCACCCACCCGTACGGGCTGTTCTACCTGGGAGACCCGTCGGACCCGGGCTCCCTGGTCATGTCGATGTTCAACTGCTCCGGCAACCTCACGGACATCGCGACCGGCGACCTCAACGACGACGGCATGGTCGACGTCGTGGCCTCCACCTCGAACGGCACCGTCGAGATCATGCTCAACAGCGGCTCGTCACCGGTCTACCCGGACTCCGTCGTCCTGGACGCCACCCCGGGCGTCGGCATACCGTCGGTCGCGGTCGGCGACTTCGACTCGGACGGCCTCGACGACATCGCCTACCCGCAGTCCCCGAACAGGATAGAGATACTGCTCCAGGACGAGGGCGCCACCCCGTTCTCGCTGCCGGCCGACATCGAGCTGAGCGCGAGCGTGGCATCGCCATTCGTGAGGCTCTGGAGCGGGGACGTGACCGGCGACTTCGAGGCCGACATCGTGGCGATGGTGGGGGACGACGAGCGTCTCTTCCTGTTCGACCACGACCAGTTCACGACCACCACCATCCCGTTCGACGAGGTCTCGCTGCCCGAGGTGCCCAGCTTCGTCTCCGTCACCGACGTAACGGACGACGGGCACGCGGACGTCGTGGCGGCCTTCCCGTCCGCCGACCTCCTGTTCCTCTACCGCCAGTCTGGATCGTCCCTGCCTCCGTCCCCGTCGATGACGTTCGTCACCGGCGCCCTCCCCTCGTGCGCTATCCTGGGGGACGGGACGGGCGACCACCGGGGCGACCTCCTCGTGGTCGACTCCGGCTCGCACAGCGTCTCCGCGTGGGAGCTCATCAACTCCCCGCCTGTCGCGCACTCCGGCGGCCCCTACGTCGCGGGCCAGGGTGACCCGCACCAGTTCAACGGCTCCGTCACGACATCGTTCTCCGAGCTCCCGTACATCGAGTACATGTGGGACTTCGGGGACGGCAACGTGACCGACTGGGCTAGGGACCCATCCCCAGTCCACCAGTACCTGGAGCTGGGCAACTTCACGGTCACGCTCACCGTCAGGGACCCCGCGGGTTCGGCCGACAGCGACGCCACCTGGATCGAGGTCGTCGACAGCCACCCCTTCGCGGACTTCACATGGTCCCCCCTGAACCCGACCGAGGGCGAGGACGTGGTGTTCACGGACGCCACGTACTCCTTCGACCCCCTGGAGACCATCTGGTGGATCGTCGACGGGGTGGTCGTCTCCTCAGGCCTCGAGCACACGGTCACGATGTCCTTCGACGACGGTTCCCACTACGCCAACCTCACCGCGGTGGACTCCGACGGCTCCGCGGATTCTGTCATCAAGTACTTCTTCGTCCAGCCGCTCGACCCCGAGCTCAGCCTCGTCGCGCCGCTCCTGGTCGACGAGGGCGACACGGTGCCGTTCGAGGTCATCGTCGACGAGCGCTTCGGCGGCGAGGTGGACGAGGTCGTCGGCTACGAGTGGGACTTCTCCTACGACGGCGCGTTCTCCGTGGACGAGGTGACCTCGTCCAACTCCACCACGCACGTGTTCGGCTCCACCGGCGACTCCGAGGTCTACACGGTCGCCGTCAGGGTCACCGATGTGGACGGCGACGCCAACACCACCATGGCGAGCGTGGAGGTTGCTGACATAGGCCCATCGGCCCAGATTTCCCTGTCCGTGCCGGCCGCGGAGGAGGGGGCGCCCTTCTCCTTCGTCGACGGCACAAACACATACGACGGGATCGCGTCGTGGGAATGGACCCTCAGGTACCCCGACTCCTCGACTGACACATGGTCCATCCCGTCCGATGAGATGGCCGCGCTGGAGTTCGAGCTCGGGGACGGCGACTACAGCATGAGGCTCGAGGTGTCCGAGGCCGACGGCGACAGCGACCAGTTCGTCCTCAACTTCGCGGTCGGGGAGGTCGCGCCGTCCGTCACGCTGACGCTCGACCCGGCCGCGGGCCCGTACATGGAGTTCCAGACGATAGCGTTCACCGTCCAGGCCGAGAGCTACGACCCCGTCGAGTCGTACGAGTGGGACTTCGTGTCGCCCGGCGCGCAGTTCATACCCGACCTCCGGACCGACGCCGGGGAGGCCTCCCACTCGTACAGCTGGGTGGGCAACTACACGGCCAAGGTCCGCATCAACGACACGGACGGCTCCTCCGCCGTCGTGGAGGTGGACATAGAGGTCGTCGACGCGGGCCTCGAGGGGTCCTTCGATTCCGACGTGGCCGTCCTGCGGGACGACCCGAACAGCACAGGCACCGTCACGTTCGACGCCAGCTCCCTCGCCGAGGCGTACCCAGACATAGCCTACACGGTCTGGGAGTTCGGTGACGGCGGGACGGAGTTCCTCCTCAACCCGCCCGCGGACCCGGTCACGCACGAGTACTCGCCCACGCGCGACTACGTGGTGAACGTGACCCTCGCGGACGACGACGGCAACAGCCTCGACATGTCGGGCACCCTGCGCATGGTGGAGCCCGCGATCGACCTCTCGGGATGGGAGAGCGGGGACGTCGTCAACTCCGGCACGCCCCTCAGGTTCACGGTCGGGGACGACTCGCCGCCGCTGGTCTACGTCATGTACTCGGTCGACGGCGCCCCGTACCAGGACTTCGAGACGATGTACTCCATCAGCACGGTCGGCTGGGAGGACGGGGCGTACACCGTGGACGTCGTCGCGGAGGACAAGGACGGGAACATCGCCCGCGAGACGGGCCTGGAGGTCACGATCGACGACACGGCCCCCTCGGTCACGGTTCTCACAGAGGCGACCGCCGTGTACGGAGGCGACAAGGTCAACATCACCATCATGGTCGAGGACGACAACATCGGCGAGGGGGACGTCGTGCTGTTCCTCACGTTCCCCGGGGACGACTCCCCGACCTCGTACCTGATGCACCCCGCGGGGGGCGGGGTGTACTACGTCCTGGTCGAGTTGCCCAAGAGGGCGGGCCAGATGGAGTCGTACTACGAGGCCACGGACCTCGCGGGCAACTCGTTCACCTCCGAGGTCTACACCACGGCGGTCGAGATCCGCTTCATCGACGCGGCCTGGCCGTACCTCCTCCTCATGGCGGTGGCCGCCGCGCTCGGCACGGCCGCCTACTTCATGCGCGAGGCCTCCATCGCGGTCGACGAGACCTTCGTGATATACAGCGACGGCAGGCTCCTGGCCCACAACACCAGGAGGCTCAAGCCCGGGATGGACGACCAGGTCCTGAGCGGCATGTTCGTCGCCATACAGGACTTCATCATGGACTCCTTCAAGGACGAGACCTCCTTCCGCCTCCGCAAGCTCGACTTCGGGGAGAAGTCGGTGCTCATAGAGAAGGGCGAGCACCTCTTCCTCGCGGTGGTCCTGCACGGGAAGGCCTCCAGGAAGGTGTCGAGGAGGATGAAGGGCGTGCTCGACGACATAGAGGGCGCCTTCTCCGAGCACCTCAGGGACTGGGACGGCGACCTGGACAAGGTCAGGGGGGTAAACGAGCGAGTGAAGAGGCTCTACTCCAAGGCCCCTCTCCTCCTTGGCCCGCCCCGGAAGAGGGGGAAGTAGGCGGTACCATGACGCTCCCCCTCCCCGAGTGGCCGACCCTCCTTGGCGTGACCGCCTTCTGCACCGTGATGGCCCTCCTCGCCTACAGGCGGAGGATATTCAACCTCTCGGGCTCGGTCGGCGCATTCGTCGTCGGGATGGTCATAGGCGTATGCGGGAACGTGCTCTGGCTGTTCCTCCTCCTCGTGTTCCTGCTCACGAGCTTCGGGGCCACCAGGTACAGGTTCGACTGGAAGAAGAAGCAGGGTTTCCAGGAGGGCGCGAAGGGGGAGCGCTCGTGGAGGAACATCGCGGCCAACGGCGCCATCCCCACCGTCATAGCCTTCGCGAGCTTCGTCGGCGAGGCGATGGCAGGCGGGGACGTGTCGTCCAACCCGTTCCCGAAGGACATCGCCAGCTACGCGTTCGTCGCGTCGATAGCCGTCGCGGCCTCCGACACCGCCGCGAGCGAGATAGGCATCATCGACCCCAGGGTGTACATGATCACCACCTTCAAGAGGGCCAGGAGGGGGGTCGACGGGGGCGTGTCGCTGACGGGCCAGCTCATAGCCTTCGTCGCCGCGGCCTACACGTCGGCCGTGGCGTACGTGCTCTTCTCGCTCTTCGACCCGGGCCTCATCGCGGGGCCGCCCACGGTCTTCGTGCCGATGCTCTGCGGCTTCTTCGGCTGCCAGGTCGACAGCCTCATCGGCGCCACATGGGAGACGCGCGGCAGGATAGGCAAGCTGGGCAACAACTTCGCCTCGATAGCGATAGGCACGGGCCTCGCGCTGTTGCTGGCCCTCGCCTAGGCCTTGGTGAGGGCGCAGACGTAGAGGGGGCCGTCCCAAGGGTACTGGAACGTCTCCGACACCCTCCACCCGGTCCTCTCCGCGAGGAGCCTCATCTCCGTCGGCGTCACGAGGAGGAGATCGAACCAGTCGTCCGCCCGCCCCTTGTACACGAACCTCAGCCTCACCTGCCCTGGCATGAGGCCCGCGGACCTGTTCCTCTCGTGGTACGCCCTGTGCGCGGGCAGGGTCGTGCAGAGCGGGTCGATGGACTCGGCGAGGAAGACGCCGTCGTCGGCGAGGACCTCCCTCAGCCGCAGCAGCATGGACATCACCCCTCCGGGCGAGCCGCACAGGCCGAAGTTGTTCCCGAAGGCGACGGCGGTGCCGAAGTGCCCCTTGGGGAAGTCCAGGTCGCACACGGACATCCTGACGGCGTTCTCCACGCCCCTCCTCCTGGCGACATCGACCATGCCCTCGCTGATGTCGACGCCCACGGCCTCGAGCCCCATGTCCTGGACGTGGAGCGAGACCCTCCCCGGGCCCATGCCGAGGTCGAGGACCCTCCCCTTGCAGAGGTTCAGGGCCCTCCTCTCGCACTCCGGGAACGCCTCGAACCCGGCGAAGTAGGAGACCAGGTCGTCGGTGTCCATGTGCCCGTCGTCCCTCTCGATCGTCAGGGGCTCGCCCGCCCCGGCCATCCTGTCCCTGACGGCGTCCCCGAACGCGTCCATGGAACGTGTGAGGGCTTCTCCGCACAAAAGCCTTACCCGAGCGCGTCGAGGGCGTCGGGGACGCCCTCCATGGTCCCGACCCTGGCGTCCGCCTCGGTGGAGGGCTCCGACGCGTGGGCCATGACCTGGACCGCGTGCATCCCGACCCTCTTCGCCCCGGCCACGTCCTTCTCCGGGTCGTCGCCGACGTGCGCGGCCGCCTTGGGGAGCGTCCTGAGGCCCTCCAGCGTCACCCTGAAGGCCGCCTCGGCCGGCTTCCTCACCATGATCTCGTTCGAGAACGTCGTGACGTCGAAGTGCTCCAGGATGCCCATGCGCCCCATCAGGACCCTGAGCGCGGAGCCGGGGGTCTTGCCGGTGTTGGATATGAGCCCGAGCCTGTAGCCCTTCTCGGCGACCGCCCTGAGGGCCTCCCTGGCGCCGGGGAGGAGCTCCGGCGGGTGGTCGAGCAGGCTGTCGGAGTAGGCCCTCTCCACCCGGGAGATCTCCTCGTCGGCCATCTTCCCCGGGAGCCTGCACTCGATGCAGCTCAGCATGAACAGCACATGGTCCCTGACGGGCATGTCCCTGGCCTTGCCCCAGGTGAGCTCCAGGAAGGTCCCGGTCTTCCTGTAGGCCTCCTCGACCTCCCAGAGGTCGTGGGGGCGGCCTATCCCCTCAAGGATGTCCGCGATCCTGTGGACCCTGAGCGACGCGACCCTCTCCGCCCCCCCCGGGACCTCCCTGACGAGGGTGTCCCAGAGGTCGAAGGTCACCGCGATTATCTTCCTCATCCTCTGCGCGGCCCCGTAGGCGCAGGGGCGTAATGAACCCTGGGCCTAGCGGCCGTTCATCGCCCTCCCCGACGGGGTGGGCAATGCTTATATACGACATCGTAATTAGACGGGCTCAGAGAATGGTTTGACGGCCATAGTGGCGGGGCCACACCTGGTCTCATTCCGAACCCAGAAGTTAAGCCCGCCTACGTTCTCTGTGGTACTGAGGTGCGCGAGCCCTCGGGAAGCCCAAGGCCCTTGAGGCCTCTCGGGCATAACGGCTAGGTGCGCTAGCCAGGTACCTTCGGGTACAGGGTGAACCGCACCGCTTGAACCCGTTATGCTCGTGGAACGCCGTCAGCCACTCTCTTCTCCACCTCCACTCCCTTGCGGTCCGCGCGACCCGTTTGGTAGGTTTTATAAGAGCACAGGGTGCTAGGCGGGCCGGAGCTGGTCGCATGGCGCTGACCGAGGGCGAGAAGATCATCCTTTTGGCCGTCCTCGCGGTGCTCATGGTCTTCGTCCTCTACTTCGAGTTCAGGATCATGCGGGGCAAGGCCAAGGGCGCGCGCAGGCTGGCTGTCCGCAAGGACGAGGCGTACAACGCGATACTCACGTGCAGGTCGGTCATGAACGTGCTCGAGAGGCAGGGCTCGGACGTGTCGGAGGCCCGCTCCCTCGTGAACAAGGCGAAGTCCCACATGGAGCGGGGAGAGCACGAGACCGCCATCGACCTCTGCGAGAGGGCGAGGGACGAGCTCACCAAGGCGCGGAAGTCCCCGGCGGGGGAGGCCGCGCCCCGCGCATCGAAGGAGGACAGGTACGGCCTCGAGGCCCTGGCGGAGGAGATCGTCACGTCCGACGGGCCGGGGCCGGCGAAGGACACCTACTCCGGGTCGAAGCTCGAGGTCCAGGGCGGCCCGAGCTACCTCGTCGCCAAGTTCGAGCTGAACACGGCGAGGGAGGAGATCTCCAAGGCCAGCAGGTCTGGGAAGGACACGGGCGAGGCGTCCGAGCTGCTGAGGAGGGCGCAGGCCGAGTTCGACGCGGGCAACTACACGAAGTCCCTCTCCATGTCAGTCAAGGCGAAGAAGGCGGCTTCCCCGGAGGGCGCGGGGGAGGCCATACCCCTCAGGTCCAGGCAGCCGCACGAGCGCCCGTCCGATGCGGTGGACGGCGAGGCGGAGGACGTGGTGGACGTCTGCTCCTCGTGCGGGTCCGACATAGACGCGGAGGACGCGTTCTGCGGGTCGTGCGGGGCCAAGCGCAGGAGGGAGCGCGCGTGCCCGTCGTGCGGCCGCGCCGCCTCCGAGAGCGACAAGTTCTGCAGGAAGTGCGGCGCGAAGGTCCCCTGAGCCGGTCTAGCGCCCGGAGTACTTGTTCCTGACGATGAGGGCGGCCAGCGCGCCCGCGCCGAAGCCGTTGTCGATGTTGACCACGCCTATCCCGCTGGAGCAGCTGGAGAGCATCCCGAGGAGGGCGGCCATCCCGCCGAAGCTCGCGCCGTATCCGACGCTGGTCGGGACCGCCACGACGGGCTTGTCGGTGAGCCCCGCGACCACGCTCGGCAGCGCCCCCTCCATGCCGGCTATGACTATGATGATGTCCGAGGACTCGAGCTGCCTCAGGTTGGAGGTGAGCCTGTGGACGCCGGCGACGCCCACGTCGTAGAGCCTCTCGACATCGCACCCCAGCATGTCGCACGTGACCGCTGCCTCCTCGGCCACGGGGATGTCCGATGTGCCGGCCGTGACGACCGCCACCCTGCCGACCCTCCCCCTCGGCTCCGTCCCCACGGCGGCGATCCTCGCCTCCGGGAACCAACGGACCCCGCCGCCCAGCTCCCGCGCGAGCATCCTGTAGGTGTCCTCCGGGACGCGGGTGAAGACGGCCTCCCCCTTCCTCGCGAGGGTCCTCCTGGCTATCTCGAGGACCTGCGCGTCGGTCTTCCCGGGCGTGTAGATGGCCTCGGGGATCCCGCGCCTGAGCTCACGGTGGTGGTCAAGCTTGGCGAAGTCGAGGTCCTCGTAGGGCATCCCCCTGAGGCGCTCCAGCGCATCGGCGACCGTGATGTCGCCCCTCGCCAGCTCCGAGAGGGTCCTCTCGATGCTCTCCCTGTTCATATGTCGAGCACCTCGTCCATGCTCCCCGCCCTGTACCCCTCCAGGTCGACCGTGACGTACGTGAACCCCAGGCCCTTCAGCCTCCTGACGAGCTCGTCCCTCCGCCCGCCACTCGCGAGCGCCGCGACCTCCGTCCTCGGCACCTCGATCCTGGCGACGGTCCCGTGCGCGCGGACCCTGGCCTGGGCGAACCCCAGGGACGCGAGCAGCTCCTCCGCCCGCTCGATCCTGTGGAGCAGCCTGGGGGTCAGCTCGTCGCCGTAGGGCACCCTGGTGGCCAGGCAGGGGCTCGGGGCCCTCGCGTGGGCGGCCAGGCCGAGGCGCTTGGATATCCTGACGACGTCCTTCTTCCCGAGGCCGGCCTCGGCCAGCGGGCTCCTGACCCCGAGCTCCCTCTTAGCCTCGAGCCCGGGCCTGAAGGAGAGCTCGTCGTCGGCGTTGGAGCCGTCCAGGATGTGTGCGAGCGAGCGCTCGTCAGCGACCTTCCTGATCTCGGTGAACCCCGCCAGCTTGCACTTGTAGCACCTGTCCGGCGGGTTCGCGGAGAACGAGGGGTCCCTGAGGAGGTCCATCCTGACCAGGACGTGCGCTATGCCGATCCCCTTCGCGGTGGCCTTGGCCCAGCGGAGGTCGCCCCTCGGGTAGAGGGGTGAGTCGATCGTCACCGCCAAGGCCCCGTCCCCCAGCTCGTCCCGGGCGACCTTCGCCACGAGGGTGGAGTCGGCGCCGCCTGAGAAGGCGACCGCCGCGGAGCCCGCCGACCGTACGGTGGAGCGGAGCCTGTCGAGCTTCTTGTCGGTCACGGCACCGGACTCTAACGGCGGGTGCTTATTTCTAGTTTCGCGGCGCGCGCGGTGGCGTCCGCCGCTCGCCAGAATCCTTGGGCGCCGCGGCAACGGGGTGGAACATTATATATAGCGAGGCGAGAGGTAGTGAACGTGGGCTGGGCTTCCGGAGGAATAGCATGGCCGAGGAGAACGTCATCTACATCGGGAAGAAGGCAACGATGAACTACGTCCTCGCGGTCGTGTCCCAGATCAATGGCGGGTGCAACGACGTTTGCATCAAGGCCAGGGGCAGGGCCATCAGCAGGGCGGTAGACGTCGCGGAGATCGTTCGGAACAGGTTCGTCAAGGACCTCGGGTACAAGGACGTCAAGATAGAGACCGAGGTACTGCCAGGCGAGCACGGCGAGAGCGCCAATGTCTCCTCGATAGAGATCTACATGGAACGGTAGGGCGCGTTGCCCGGTCGCGACAGGCGGAGCACGGATGGGCCCAGTGCGCACCCTAGCCCCTCCGTCGGTTTTATCAGCGGGTAACCTAATCGTCCGGCGGGGCCTACGGCAACCAGGGTGCTGATGTGATACTAGTCAAGCTAGGCGGCAGCGTCATCACGGACAAGTCGCGCCTCAGGTCGTTCAGGGCGAGCGCGTGCGAGAGGCTGGCGAAGGAGATGCGGCCGGCGCTGCGCGAGGGCCTGCTCGTCGTCCACGGCGCGGGCTCCTTCGGCCACATAGTGGCGAAGCGGCACGCGCTCCACAAGGGGTTCAGGAGGCGCTCCCAGCTGGAGCACGTCGCGGGCGTCCAGAGGGACGTGCGCGAGCTGAACCTCAGGGTGCTCGGGGCGCTGATAGACAACGGCGTGAGCGCCGTTTCGGTGCCCCCGGCCGCCGCCTCTACCTTCGACGGCGGCGCGGTCACGAGCTTCTCCGACGAGGCCTTCGCGTCCCTCGTGGGGCTGGGCCTCGTCCCGGTCACGTTCGGGGACGTCGTGCCGGACGCGTCCATGGGGTTCTCGATCTGCTCCGGCGACCTCATGATGCTCGAGCTGGCCAAGGCCTTCAGGCCCAGGTTGGCGGTGTTCTGCGCCGACGTGGACGGCGTCTTCGACAGGGACCCGAAGCTGCACCGGGACGCGAGGCTCCTCGCGACCGTGGGCCCGTCCGACCTCTCCGATCTCTCCGGCCGGTCGGTGAACGCCGATGTCACCGGGGGCATGAGGGGCAAGCTGGAGCGCATGCTGGCCATCTCGTCCCACTGCGAAAAGTGTATGATAGTGAACGGCAATGTGCGGGGGAGGCTGGAAGGCGCGGTCAGGGGCAGGAAGGTCCCCTCGACGGCGGTAGTGTCCAGGTAGGTGCGGTCCAATGGCGGGCGACGGCGAAGGGCGGCTCATAGAGAGGCGGAAGAGCGACCACATCGAGATCTGCGCCAGCGCGGACCTGGGGGTCGGCTACTCCTACTGGGACGACATAAGGCTCATGCACAACGCGCTCCCGGAGGTGGACCTGGACGACATCGACACCTCCACGACCCTCTTCGGCAGGGAGCTCGGCGCACCCATCGTCATCTCGGCCATCACGGGCGGCTACGGCAAGGCCGAGGAGATCAACCGGACGCTCGCCTCCGTCGCCGAGCACTTCGGCCTCGGCATGGGCGTGGGCAGCCAGAGGGCGGCCCTGGAGAACCCGGAGCTGGCCTGCACCTACTCGGTCATCAAGGAGTTCGACGTCCCCCTCAGGATAGGCAACCTCGGCGCCCCCCAGCTGGTGAAGCAGGGGCTCAGGCCGCCCCTCACGGTGGAGGACGGCCGCGCGGCCATGGAGATGGTCGACGCCCACATCCTCGCGGTCCACCTCAACTTCCTCCAGGAGGTGGTCCAGCCAGAGGGCGACACGAGGGCCAAGGGCTGCCTCAGGGCGATCGAGGGCTTCGCGTCATCGCTCCCGGTGATGGCCAAGGAGACGGGCGCGGGCATATCCAGGGGCGTGGCCACGAGGCTGAGGCGCGCGGGCGTCAGGGGCATCGACGTGGGCGGCCTCGGGGGCACGAGCTTCTCCGCGGTCGAGTACTACCGCGCGAGGTCCGTAGGCGACATGACGAGGGCCAACCTGGGCGAGACCTTCTGGGACTGGGGCGTCCCGACGCCGGTGTCGGTCGTCCTCGCGTCGGTCGGGCTCCCGGTCGTGGCGACGGGCGGCGTCAGGTCAGGGCTGGACGTGGCGAGGGCCGTGGCCATCGGGGCGGCCTCGGCCGGGCTGGCTGGCAGGCTGCTGCCCGCCGCGCTCGAGGGCGAGGAGGCCCTGGCCGCGGAGGTCGGGACGATCATACACGAGCTCAAGGCCGCCATGTTCCTGGTGGGGACGAGGAGCATCGAGGAGCTCGGCGCAGCCAACGCCCTCGTGACCGGAAGGTCGAGGGAGTGGCTCGACAACGTCATGGAGTGAACTGGATGGGATTCCCGGACGACTACAAGGACAGGGTCAGGCGCATCAACGAGAGGCTCATGGGGAGCCTCGACGTGATGGAGGAGAAGAGGCTCCGCGAGGCCATGGCCCACTACCCCGCCGCGGGCGGGAAGAGGCTCAGGCCGCTCCTGGCGACGATGGTCTCCGAGGCGGTCGGCGGGAAGGCCGACGCGGCGATGCCCTTCGGGGTGGCCCTCGAGATGGTCCACAACTTCACCCTCGTCCACGACGACGTCATGGACGAGGACGACACGAGGAGGGGCCTGAAGACGGTCCACTCCCTCTACGGCGTCCCGGAGGCGATACTCGCGGGCGACGCCATGTTCGCGCGCGCCTTCGAGATGGTCCTTGAGTCGGATTCGCCCTCCTCCGACCTCGTCGAGCTCACGGACATCCTCGCCCGCTCGGTGCGCCTGCTCGCCGAGGGCCAGCAGATGGACATGGACTTCGAGAGGAGGGAGGAGGTCTCCTCCGACGAGTACCTCAAGATGATAGAGCGCAAGACCGCGGTCCTCTACTCGGCCGCCGCCCAGGGCGGCGCCATAGCCGGCGGGGGGACCGAGGCCCAGCAGGAGGCGCTCTTCGAGTACGGGAGGCTCATCGGCCTGGCGTTCCAGATCTGGGACGACGTCCTGGACCTCAGGTCCGACCAGAAGACCTTCGGCAAGCCCGTCCTGAACGACATCAGGAACGGGAAGAAGACCCTCATCGCGGTCCACGCGCTCGAGAACCTCAGGGGGCGCGAGCGCGAGGAGTTCCTCGCCGTCCTGGGGAAGAAGGACGCGGAGGAGAAGGAGCTCCGGAGGGCCCGGGACATCCTCGAGGCGGCCGGCTCGGTCGACCACGCGAGCAGGGTGTCCATGGAGCTGGTGGCCAAGGCGAAGGACAGGCTGGGAGTGCTCAAGGACTCGGTGCACAAGGACGCGCTCAGGGCGTTCGCGGACTACATGGTCGCGAGGAAGACCTAGACCACGCCGTTCCGGGTGAGCTTGAAGTCGGCCCTCTTGCCCTCCTCGAGGTGCCGGTGCTTGATTATCACGGCGCGACGGCTGCTGGCGCCGACCTTGTCGAGCCTTATGATCGCCTTGGCGTTGTGCAGGAGCACGTGCCCGCCGAGGGGCTCGAAAGTCCCCTTCTCTATGTCGGTGTAGACCTGCGATGTGAGGAGCACGGGCATGCCCTTGTTCCTGGCGACCATCAGGAGCTTCGTCAGCTGGGTGCTGAGGGACTTCCTCGTGCCCTTCTCCTCGTCGTTCCTGGTCAGCCTGTAGTGGATGGTCGCGGAGTCGAGGATGATCACCCCCACCTCCAGGGAGCTGTCGGCCAGCCTCACCGCCTTCTCGACCAGCCTCTCCTGGTCCTCGAAGGTGTGCGGCTCGAAGAAGAGGATGTGCTTCATGACCTCCTCGAACTCGTCCCCCGCCATCTGCCTGAGGCGCTCGAGCGAGACCCCCTCGGTGTCGATGTACAGGACCTTCTTGCCCTGGGAGGCGACGTTCCTGGCGACCTGGAGGCAGATGTTGGTCTTGCCCGTGCCGGCCTCGCCGAACAGGAGGGTGATGGCCCCTCCCTCGAGGCCCCCCTCCAGGAGCCCGTCCAGGCCCGCCGAGCCTATCGCGACGTGCGCCACGGGCCGCCATCGGGCTCGGTGGTGATAAGCGTTGCTGGTGCGAGTAGGTCAGAAGGGCCCCCGCCAGCGCGGGCCCCCGGCCCGCTTCGGGAGGGGCGCCTCGGACGGGGACGGCTCCGTGGGCCCCGGTCGAGGCATCCTTAATTACGGCCGAGGGCGTTCCCGCACCCGTGGCGGTCCACAGGGTAGGCGCGGAGGCGAGGCTCGACTCGTCCGTGTGGATGGGTCGGGACGTCGTGGTCAAGCAGCGCGTGGTCAAGGGCTACAGGCACCCCTCCCTCGACAAGGCGATACAGACGTCCAGGATCAGGAACGAGGCCCGGCTCCTGATGGAGGCGAGGAGGGCCGGGATAGCCGTGCCAGTCGTGTACTCGGTCGACTACGCCGAGAACAGGATCGTGATGGAGGAGGTCAAGGGCGCCCGGGTCAAGGACGCCCTCAACCTGCTCCCCGAGCCTGAGGCCCGCACGGTCTGCGCCAAGATCGGGGAGATCGCGGCCCGCCTGCACGCGGGCGACATCGTCCACGGGGACCTGACCACCAGCAACATGCTCCTGGAGGGGGAGAGGATAGTCCTCATCGACTTCTCCCTCGGCTCGAAGACCTCCGAGCTGGAGGACAAGGGCGTGGACATGCACCTCCTCGAGGAGGCGTTCCACTCCGCCCACCACCAGCGCAGCGGCCTCTACGAGGTCGTCAAGTCGTCGTACGTCGGCGGGTACTCGCAGGGGGACGCCGTCCTCAAGAAGGTGAAGGAGATCGAGAAGAGGGGGCGCTACACACGAAAGGAATAGCCTTCGTCACCAGCAACGACGGGAAGTTCAGGGAGATATCGCAGCAGCTGCGGGCCCACGGGTACGCGGTCGAGCACATAAGGACGAAGTACCCGGAGGTCCAGGCCGAGACGCTCGAGGAGACCATCGTGCCGGGCCTCGGGTGGCTGATGGAGAGGTACCCGCGCCCCCTGTTCATCGACGACTCCGGCCTCTTCGTGGACGCCCTCAAGGGCTTCCCCGGGGTGTACTCCTCCTACGTGTTCAAGACCCTCGGCTGCGAGGGGATACTGAGGCTGATGGAGGGCGTGGAGGACCGGTCCGCGCGCTTCGAGTGCTGCATCGGGTACATGGAGCCGGGGGGCGAGCCCTTCATGGCCAAGGGGGTGGCCCGCGGGACCATATCCCTCGAGAAGGCCGGGGCGGGCGGGTTCGGCTACGACCCCATATTCGTCCCCGAGGGCGACACGCGCACGTACGCGCAGATAGGCGTGGCGGAGAAGAACACCATGTCCCACAGGGGCCGGGCGATGGCCGGGTTCATCGAGGAGCTCCCGCGCCTCCTCGGCGAGTGAGCGAACCCTTTTATTCGGGCGGGGCATAATCGGGTCGAGCGGGCCGTCCAGCGCGGGGTAGTGGTCTAGCTTGGTATGATACGTGCTTTGGGAGCATGAGGTCGTCGGTTCAAATCCGACCTACCCCACACCCCTCACACCGCGGGCAGCAGGACGTGGAACAGGGCCCCCTGCGACGGGTCGCCCTCCACGCGGTCCTCGACCCAGATGCGCCCGCCGTACTTGTCCACGATCGTGCGCACTATCGACAGCCCAAGGCCGATGCCCTTCCCGCCGGCCAGCCTCGGCGTGAAGCGCTCGAAGATCTGCTCCTTCTTCTCGTCGGGCACCCCGACGCCCCTGTCCGCGACGGTGATGTCCCAGAACCTCTTGCCCTCCTCCGTGACGGGCGCTATCTCGATGTCGATCCTCACCGTCTCGTGCGGGTCGTACTTCACGGAGTTGCTCAGGAGGTTCTGGAAGAGGTCGTGGATGAGCTCGTTCCCCCGCACGAGGCACTGGCTCTCCGCGCACTTCGTGGTGATCTCCAGCTTCTTGTCCGTCCTGACGGCCCTCATCTCCTCCGCGAGGCTGGCGATGGTGGAGACGAGGTCCACGGTGAGCATCTTCTCGGAGCCCCTCTCGCGTATGTAGATGAGCTTCCTGATGCGGTTGATGAGCTCGTTGCTCAGCTCGAGCTGCTTCATCGCGACGCCGATCGCCTTCTCCTTCAGCTCCGGCGAGGCCTCGGGCCTCGCCGCGACGTCCAGGTACGAGCCTATGCCGGTGTTGTAGTTGCTGATGTCGTGGAAGAGGAGCCTGTTCATCATGTCGAGGTCCTCGTTCGCCTGGACGGTCTCCCTGATCAGCTGGCTGTTCCTGAAGGCGAGGGAGATGATGGAGCTGAAGACGCTCATGAGCTCGAGGAGGTCCTTCTCGAACATGACGTCCCTCTGCCTGTCGGTCGCGTAGATGACGCCGACGACGTCGTTCGCGCGGTCCCTGAGGGGGACCGCGAAGAGGTCGAACCGGTCGTCCTCCTGCCCAGGCGCCTGCCCCGCCCGGTCAGGCCCATGGACGTCCGCCCCCGGCGCCTTGAAGGGCATCATCGAGGGCCGGTCCGCGGCGAGCTGCTTCGCCGGCGTCCAGTAGAGGTCGTCGGTGAACCTGAACATGTCGTCGCAGTCCCTGTACACCGCGTCCCTGGTCAGGGCCTCCTCCTTGTCGGGGAGGCCGCTGGGCGAAATGAAGACATACCTGCTGGCGCGCGCGTCCCAAAGCGCCCCCCGGGCCTTCATGAACCCCAGCTCGGACGTCAGGAAGTCCGTCGCGGTCAGCAGTATCAGCTCCCCCCTCCTGAGGGAGACCATCCTCGTCGCTATGTTGAGCATCTTCGCGAATATCCTGGCCCTGCTGCTGTTCGCTGCCAGGAGGGCCTCCTGCGAGCGCCACACGCCGGCGAGTTCCAGGGCGACCGAGGCGATCGCCGCCAGGACCTCCACCCTGGACACGACCTCCTTGGACGGTATCATGCCGTCCGTGGTCTCGAGGATCTCGAGGGCGCCCAGCTCCCTCCCGTCCTTGTCGAACAGGATGGTGTCGATGAAGTCCATCATGTGCCAGTGCGCCGGCGATTCCCTGGGGGGGACCTCCTGGGGGAAGCCCCGGTAGAACGCCGAGTCGAAGTCGTCGATCTTGACGTTCTCGCCCGGCGCGAGGTAGGTCAGGGCCCCCAGCTTCCTGTAGACCTGGAGGGTCTCGTCCCACGAGTCCCTCGAGTAGGTCACGGACATGATGTCCCTCGCCTGGTCCTCCGGGTACCCGACGACGAACTTGATGTGCCACTCGCCCGTGCTCCGGTCGGTGACGTAGATGACGAGCTTCCTGATGGGGAACAGCGTCATCATCGAGCGGCCTATGGTCTCGAGGATGCGGTCCTCGTCCTTGTTGTAGAGCACCGCCAGGGCTATGTCGAGCACCCTGCTCGCCAGGGCCGTCTCCTCGGCGGCGGGGGCCGGGCGCGGCGCGGTGTCCGTTGGGTCCCCTTCCATGCTACCGGGGCGGGTATAGGCATACCTGAATATTAACCGCTCAGTCACCAGTCGCCCCGCCAGGTTGCGCGGCCGCGCGGGACGGCCCCACGATGCCCCTAAATAGGGGGAACATATACCCCATTTCAGGAAAGGAGGCCGAGGGGGCCCTGCGATGAGAAAGTGGAAGGAGATACCGCTCTACAAGGACGTCACCGCGAAGCAGTGGTCTGACTGGAAGTGGCAGGTCAAGAACCGGATAACCGACGTCGAGACGTTGGCGAAGGTCATCAACCTGTCCGATGAGGAGAAGGACGAGATACGCAACTCGACGAAGTACCTCCGCATGGCCATAACGCCCTACTACGCCAGCCTCATGGACCCGGACGACCCGGAGGACCCCGTGAGGAAGCAGGCCGTCCCGACGTCGCACGAGCTGCACGTGACCAAGGACGACATGGAGGACACCGTGGGCGAGACCACCGACGCGCCGCACGAGGGCCTGACCCACAGGTACCCCGACAGGGTCCTGTTCCTCCTGACGGACCAGTGCAGCATGTACTGCAGGCACTGCTGCAGGCGGAGGATCGTCGGCACGACCGACCACGCCCGCGGCTGGGACGAGATCAAGGAGGGCATAGACTACATCAGGGACACGCCCGAGGTCAGGGACGTCCTCCTCTCCGGCGGCGACGGACTGCTGGTCTCGGACCAGCTCCTGGAGAAGGTCATACGCGAGCTGAGGAAGATCAAGCACGTCCAGATCATCAGGATCGGCTCCAGGACCCCCGTGGTCATGCCGCAGAGGATCACCCCCGCGCTCGTCAGGATGCTGCGGAAATACCACCCGATCTGGCTCAACACCCACTTCAACCACCCGAAGGAGGTCACGCCCGAGTCGAGGAGGGCCGTCGAGATGCTGGTGGACGCGGGCATCCCCGTGGGCAACCAGAGCGTGCTGCTGAAGGGCGTGAACGACTGCCCGGTCATCATGAAGAAGCTGGTGCAGGACCTGGTCTACATCAGGTGCAGGCCCTACTACATCTACCAGTGCGACATAGCCAAGGGTCTGGAGCACTTCAGGACGGCCACTGCCAAGGGGATAGAGCTCATCGAGGCCCTCAGGGGCCACACCTCCGGGTTCGCGGTGCCGGAGTTCGTCATCGACGCCCCCACGGGCGGCGGCAAGATCCCGGTCGGGCCGCAGTACCTCATATCGATGTCCGACAGGAGAGTCATCCTGAGGAACTACGAGGGCGGCATATTCCAGTTCCCCGAGGTCGAGGGCGACAGGGTCAGCAGGTGCCCGAAGGGGTGCAAGATGTGCGAGACCTACGGGCACCTCGAGTCCAGGGAGGGCGTCGCCGGCGTCCTCTCAGGACAGAAGCTGTGCCTCATCCCCGAGGGGACCCTGAGGGAGAAGCGCAGGGTCTCGTACCACAAGGGGAAGAAGGCCCCGAAGTGCACGGACGCCTGACCCCGCAAACACCTTCTCGAAAACCCTTCATCCCTTCTTCTCCAGCGACGCCCTGTGGATGACGTAGGTCCCCGAGTCCCTGGACCACCTGGCCTCGGCCTCCTCCACGTGCACCGACCTCGAGAAGCTCGGGCCGTCGAGGACGAAGGTCTCGATCTCCCCGCCCTCGCCGGAGACGCTGATCCGGTACCTGTCGCGGAGCCGCTCGAGCTCCTTGATCGTGTGCGAGGTGATGACCTTGCCCAGCCACCCCTCGTCGAACCCGTGGGCGTACACGCCCACGACCATGAACCTGAACCCCGCGCGGACCATGTCCTCGAGGAGCATGCTCTGGTCCTTCCTCCACAGCGGCGAGTGCAGGGGCCTCCCGAGCCTGTGGCAGATGCCGTTCAGCCTGGACCACTGGTAGTCCGACGCGATCGCGCCCGACACGAACCCGTCGACGTCCTCCCCCTTCATCAGCTCCTCGACGTCGTCGAGCTCCTTCTCCTCCTCCCCGGGGCTCTCCCTCGTCCTTATCGGGATGCCCATCGCCTCGGCCTGGAGCGACGTCCAGCGGATGTTGGGGACATGGAACATGTAGGAGTCCTCGGCGCGAGGGATGACGGTCAGGAGGCTCGCGACCTCCCACCCCTGCTGCTGCACCAGGTACGCCGCGTACGCGGAGTCCTTGCCCCCGGAGAACAGGACGGAGACCCTCATGGCCACGGTGTATCCCCCGCGCGCGTATATACGGGTTCGGTCAGGTCACGAGGGTCGCGGTGAAGACGAAGGCCAGGACCGCGAGGAAGAACGCGACGAGCGGGACCCTGTACGGCCAGTGCTCGTTCAGCACCTGGCGCGCCCCGTAGTAGCCGAACGGGACGGCGGCGGCCAGCTCCAGGACGCCGGTCATCACCGCACCGCCGTCGAGGAGGAACAGGCCGTAGACGGCGAGGCCGGCCGCGAGAGTCACAGGCAGGGCGGCGACCAGGTGCGTCGACAGCTCCTTCGACCCGGTCCTCTCCCTGGCGGCCCTGACCCAGAGCAGGACGGCGCCGAGCAGCGCCACGGAGCCGGTGGCGACCCAGTCGATCGCCTCGGAGCACTCCCACGCCAGCTCAGTCGCGGTCAGCAGGAGGAGGAACCCCCCGACTGCGGCGAAGGCGTCGAGGACGGCGGCGTCCCTGTCCATGGGGTGGAACGTGGCCAGCACCACCATCACTGCGCCGGAAATCCCGACGATCAGCGCCATGCCCACCTCCACCTCCCCGAAGTCCACCAGGACCATGGTGGCGGCCGCGACGAGCATCATCAGGATGCCGGACGAGAGGAGGAAGTCGCCGCGGAACTCCGGGCGGTACGCGTGGACCGCCACGTAGGCGAGGATCAGTGCACCTATGATCGGGGCCAGGGTCGTGAAGGTCTCCTCGGAGTCGATCTCAGCGACCGTGAAGTGCCAGACCGCGATGAGCCCGGGGCTCACGGCCAGCGTGTAGAACACCGCCCTCACCCTGCTCGCCGGCTTCACCGGCTTGCGCGCCTTGCGCCCACCCCTTCTCATCAGGGCCCAGACCGCGATGCCTATGCCCACCGTCAGCAGGGCCAGGAACATCAGGCAGGGGATGTCCTCCAGCCAGAGGAACAGAACCAATGCGGCGGATGCGGCCACCAAGGGGACGGCAGCGCTCGACCACCCCTGCCTGGTTGGAGCAGGCGCCTCCTCGGCGGCCCCCTCCTTCCTCAGGGCGGAGACGATCCTGTACGGCCTCCCGCAGCCGGGGCAGTCGAACCCGACCTCGTCCTCCACGGACAGGTTGTCGACCTCGATCTGCTTCTTGCACGTCGGGCAGAACACGGAAACGACCCTCTTCGCCGGGGAGGCCATGACGGCTATCTCGTCCCTGACGGGCCCCCCCCTGTCCATCTGGTTGATGACCGAGGCCAGGCTCGCCTTGCGCGCAGTCACGATCTCGGAGACCTTGAGGGTCCTGGTGCCGTCAGGGTCCTCGAACGTGACCTCGACCTCGAAGAGCTGCTGGCGCACCGAGGACGCGGCGTCCGCGCCCTTCGGCGTGACGCAGTAGGCGTTCTGCCTCCTGTCCGCTCCCTCGACGTGCCCCTTGACGCACTCGACGAGCCCGTCCTTCGCGAGCTCCTGCAGCGCGACCGCTACGTGGCTCCTGCGCAGGCCGAGGTGGTCAGACAGGCCCTTCTGCGTGACCTCGAACGGGAAGACGACATCGTCCGGCCCGCACCTGTGGAGGTACAGCTGGACGAGCACCTTCTCCCTCGCCTTGAGCCTCAGTCCCGCCTGGCCGTCCTCTCCTGCGCCCAAATCCCGAACCCCTCGAACCGACCTGATGAATCGCCCGTGAGTTAATCCTTTGCCGGCGGGGGCGCCCTCACGACGCCTCGAACACCAGCGGCAGGGTCTCCGACCTGAGCTCCTCGGGGTTGTACATGTCCCACGCGACGACCCCCTGGAGCGTGCTCGTGATGGGCATCTCCGCCACTAGCGAGTAGTCGAACTCGACGGCGGCGCCCGACACCACGTCGGTGATGTACACCACGACCTGGCGGTCGTTGCAGTCGTACGAGGATATGACGCCCTGGGCGTCGAGCGCGTCGAACTCGGAGAGGTCGAACGCGAAGCCCATGGGCGCGCGCAGGTCGACGAGGACCATCTTGAGCATCTCCGCGGTCCCGTTGTACAGGAGGTAGAGGTGGGCCCTGAGCCTGTCGTCGACCGATATCGTCGTCGTGTCGTATGTGACCTCGAGGGTCAGGAACGGGGACGACTCCGGCTCGTCTGGCCAGGGGACGTACTGCTCCAGGAAGACCGAGTAGAGGACGGACCCGTCCCCCGTGCAGGAGACGGTCACGTTGGTGACGTTCGCGAGGTAGGGCCTGAGGTCGACGAGGTAGGTGACGTCCCTGTTGAACTCGCTCATGTCGATGGTCTCGACGACCGAGCCCTCGACGAGGACCTGGACCTGCACATCCTCGACGGAGTTCTCCCCGGCGACCGCGTCGAGGGCGTGGAACGCCACCACCGTGTCCTGGGTGGACGACCAGCCCCCGAGCTCGCCCCTGTGGTCGAGGAGGTACTTGACGGCCCCTTGGACGGTGGCGTGGTGCCCAGTCTCCCCGTGGAGGGCCATGGCGGCGTAGCCCGTGGTCTCTATGATCCTCGGGGAGGAGCCTTCCCAGACGTAGTCGCCGTCGGAGATGAGGTTCACGCCGCCGCTCCAGTGCACGGTGCCGTTGTCGGCGATCTTGAGCTCCTCGAGCCTCTCCGCGATGTCGGCGCGGAGCGCGGAGGAGCCGTCGCCGGCCTGCAGCAGCAGGAGCGAGAGCGAGAGGCTGTACGGGTCGTCCTGTATCGTGGAGACCTCGTCCTCGACGAACTCGATCGCCGCCTGGATGTGCGGGTCGTCGCCCGGGACCCCCGAGTGCAGGAGCGCCCTCGCGATGTACCCTGTCGCCGCGACCTCCTTGGACTGGAGGACGGGGTTGTTGAACTCGTAGATGCCCCAGTCCGGGAACTCCCACGAGCCGTCGTCCTGCTGGATCGACATGAGCCAGCTCTGCATGTCCGTGACGATGTCCTCGTCGAGCCCGAAGCCCGCGTTGATGGCGTCCTGGAAGGCGATGAGGCCCCAGGAGGTCAGCCACGGGTGCACGTCCTCGTCCCCCGGGAACCAGACGATGCCCCTGCCCTCGCCGTTGTTCGCCTCGAGCAGGTACATCAGCTCGTGCTGGAGCCCCTGGTTCACGATGCTCTCGTATTCGAACATCATCTCGGGGGTGGCGCCGAGCTCCACGACGGTGGCGTAGGCCAGTATGTCAATCGAGAGCATCGACAGGGACTGCTCCCCGCATCCGGACACGTGCTGGATGAACTCGTCCACGCCCTCGAGGAGGACGGCGTCTATGCCGCCCTGGACCTTGACCCAAGCGTTCGCGCTGCCCTCGACCATGTCAGGCTGGAGGTAGAGGGTGTGCTCCGCGCTGCCGTCGCCGACCTCGCCGTTGTAGAGCGTCTCGACCCTCTTGCCGTCGGGCACGACCTCCATCGGCCTGATGACGGCGTCCGAGGCCTCCGGCGAGGAGGCGAACACCGAGACCGTGTGCCACCCGACCTTCTCGGCGACGATCGTGAACGACACGGAGGTGACGTAGTTGGCCGGCACGGTCACTTCCTGCGCCGCGGGGGAGAGCAGGGTGAGCCATGTCTCGTCGGCCAGCGTCACGTCGACGACCTGCTCCGTGTCGAGGTAGTTGTAGACCATGATGCTGAGCGGGAACTCGTCGCCCCTGACGACCGACGCCGGTATGTCCGGCTCGACGAAGAAGGGCTGGAACACCGTCACGGACCCGGAGCCCGTGCCGATCTGCCCGTCTGCTGTGGAGGCGATGACGTCCACCTGCCACGACGTGATCGAGTCAGGGGCGGTGAGGGATATGTTGGCCCAGCCTCCCTCGTCCGTCAGGAGGCAGGGGTTCCAGTACCACGTCTCAGGGAAGTACTGGCGCACTATCGACGGCCTTGAGGCCGAGCCTCCGCCGGCGTCGGTCGAGGTCTCGTCGCCGTAGGCGGTGTCCGTGTCCCAGCCGAAGTCCATGGAGGCCTCCTGAGGCACCATGTTCCACTCATCGGCGTTAGGGTTCCTCGGATCGAACTCGCCGTCCTGGCTGCTGCTCGTCCCGAACCCGAGGGTCATGACGTAGACCGCCGCCATGCCCGCCAATGCGAGGGCCACGACGACGACCGCGAGGGCGAGGACGGGCACGGCCGTCCTCCTCCCCTTCGTGCCTATGGCGATCATGAGCCCCAGCATTGCGCAGAGGTAGACGGCGAACCAGTATCCCATGGTCGCGTCCTCCCTGATCTGCTCGGCGGCGGCCAGGTTCTCCGGCCATGTGGTCGTCACGCGCGCCTCGTCCGTCTCGGGGATGACCTCCGAGGTGTCGGAGGGGAGGGCGCCGACGCCCGCGTATACGTACGTGAGTATCTGGTACTGGGGGATGACGAACTCCGCGTCGAGCCCGAAGATGATCTCCTCGAAGCCCTGGAACATGCTCCCGACCTCGTAGACGGCCTCGTCCACGACGGAGACGCCGAGCGCGGCCACCGCCGGCGACCCGGAGTATTCGGCGTAGAACGACAGGCCGACCTCGTCCCTCGGGTAGTAGGAATCGTTGTCGGCGCTCACAGAGACGGACAGCGTGGACGAGCCGCCCACGGAGAAGGTCACGGCGTCCCTCGTGACGCCCATGTCGGCCTCGATCTTGTAGACCCTGAGCTGCGCGAACGGCTCGGCGTCGGGCCCCATGGTGAGCTGCAGGGAGGCCTGCCCGTCGTCCAGCTGGACGACGCCCCTGTCCACGAGGTAGCCGCGAGAGACCAGGTCCCAGTACACGTTCCTGGTCATGGAGTCGCCGGAGTACATGATGTCGAAGGAGGCCGTGTCGCCGACGTCGTATGACGCCTGGTCGGCCACGACCTTCAGGCCCGTCGCGGACTCGACGTCGACGTAGACCACGGCTTCGCCGGAGGCGCTGCTCCCGCGGACTCGCGCGGAGGTCTGGCCATCATATGTGAATGTCAGCGCTGCGACTCCCCTCCCGTCGGTCACGGAGGAGGCCTCGTTGACGTAGTAGTTGCCCTTCAAGAGGCCAAGCTGGACGGTCGCGTTGGCCACCGGCTCGCCGTTGGGGGACCTTGCAATCACGTAGTACCTGGACTGCATCCCGTCGACGCAGCTGTCGGTGAGCACCGAGAGCACTAGTCCGCTCGGCGCCACGGGGATGACCCTGTACCTGACCTCCGAGTGGCCTGCGGTGTCCGTCACGGTGAGGTTGAGCTGGATGTACCCGTTCCCCCCGGTCTCCGACAGGCCCACGGCATACTCCACCGCCGGGACGGAGAAGACAGCCTCGCCGTCGTAGAGGGAGAACGTGCCGGTGTAGTACGTCTCCCAGACACCCAGATATACGTTCGCCTCGACGTCCACCGTGCCGGCGACGGCCTCGCCGAAGAAGTACTCGGCCGAGACGACCCCGTTGATGGGGTCGTCGACCTCGTACCAGTCTTTGGTGCCCAGGAGGTCCACCCGGAACTTGGGGAGGACGTAGTCCTTGACCGCCAGGGCCTTGGTGACGGTCCTCTCGCCGATCGTGGCGGATATCGTGTAAGTCCCCTGGTTGAGCTGGTCCGACAGCCACAGGTCGTACGCGCATATGCCGTACCCGTCGGGGGAGAGGAGCTTCTTGAAGATCTTGTCCCCGTTGGGGTCGAGCACCTCGGCGAGGAGCTGGGACTCCTGGGGAAGCGGGTCCATGCCCGCGTATGTCAGGAACCTCATGTGTATGGTGTCGCCGGGCTTGTAGACGGGCTTGTCGGTGGTGATCACGATCCTGACGCTGTCGTCGAGCACGGTGGTGGTCTCGACGACGTCCACGCCCGAGTTGACGACCAGCTTGACCTTGCCCGCGGCCGCGGGGAACTCTATGGTCGGGGCGGCGGAGCCGTCGGCGCCCGTCCTGCCCGACCAGACGAGAGCGTCCGAGTCGTCGGTGACGAGCCTCACGTCGACCTCCTGACCTCCGACGGGCTCGCCGTCGCCGTCCATGGCGAAGACCATGATCGTCGACGGGCCGCCCGCGGCGACCCGGTCGGGCACGTAGGCCACCAGGTTGAGCTTGTTCGCGAGGTAGGCGTCGTCGACGTCCTCCAGGGCTATCCCGATGGCCCCGACGGCCATCAGGGCCGTGATGAATGCCACCACGAGCCTCTCCTTCCTGTCCTTCTCGACCAACCGGGCGACGGCCTTCCTCATGCTATCACTGATTTCGCCTACCGCCTCCGTCCTTCATGTACCCCCCCATGACATGTCATGGGCCTGGGCGACATCTCGGGCCGGCGCGATGGGGTTTATGTACGGATACGCTAATGCAGAAATCCGTGTACTACTGCCCCAAGTGCGACAGGACCGTGTCCAGGGAGCGCCTCGAGCAGATCGAGGCGGACCTGGTCGGGAGGTTCGGCAAGAGCTGCCTCGCGACCATGCGGTGCCCTGTGTGCGACACGGACTTCATCGACCTCGGGGATGTCCGGCCCGGGGGTGAGGGACACGTCGGCGAGGCGCGCCGCATCGAGAAGGGCTGACGAGGTAACGAGCCCGGAGTTCGCGAGGCTCGCGGAGGCTGGTTCGCTCTTCGTGCTCCCGTTCGGCTCCCTGGAGGAGCACGGCTCGCACCTCCCGCTGGGGACGGACACGTTCCAGGCGGAGGAGGTCGCCCGGAGGGTGGCCGAGGAGTTCGGGGGCGTCGTGCTCCCTTCCGTCGGCTACGGGGAGTGCAGGTCCACGCGCAACTTCCCCGGGACCCTCTCCCTCGGCTTCGAGACCGTCCGCATGCTCGCCCAGGACATCGCGTCGGAGCTCGCGAGGAACGGCGTCACGAGGCTGCTAGTCCTGACGGGGCACGCCGGCTCTGGGCACATGGCCGCCATAAGGCTCGGGGTGCTCAGGGCTGTGGAGGCGTCCCCGTCGCTGAGGGCGATGGTCCTGTCCGACTACGACCTCGCCTACGAGCTCCGGGGCAAGGAGTTCCCGGAGGACGACGGCCACGCGGGCCTCATAGAGACATCCAGGATACTCAACATCCGGCCGGGGCTGGTGGGGAGGGAGAGGCCCGTCGGCAGGACGAGGCCGCCCAGGTTCATGGTCCTGCCCGACCCGGAGAGGCACCTGCCCACCGGCGTCATGGGGGACCCGCGGGGGGCGACCGCGGCGAAGGGCGCGACCATAGACGACTACGTCGTCTCGGAGCTGTGCGGGCTCGTCGGAGAGGGTTTCGGGATCAAGCGCGGGAAGGCCAGGGGTAGGGGATGACGGGATGGACCTGAAGGAGATGGCCGCCGCGGAGGCGGTCAGGTACGTGGAGGACGGGATGGTCGTCGGGCTGGGGAGCGGCTCGACCGCGAGCATCGCGATCAGGCTCATCGGGGACAAGGTCAAGGAGGAGGGGATCGAGATCGTCGGGGTCCCGACGTCCAAGACCTCCGACCTCCTCGGGCGCGCGGTGGGGATCAAGATCGTCGAGCTGGACGACCACCCCACGGTGGACCTCACGATCGACGGCGCGGACGAGGTGGACCCGGGGCTCAACCTCGTGAAGGGCCTCGGGGGCGCCCTCGTCAGGGAGAAGATCGTCGCGGCCGCGTCGACCGTCGAGATCATAGTCGCGGACGACTCGAAGCTCGTGGACTACCTCGGACAGAAGGCCCCCCTGCCGGTGGAGGTCGTGAGGTTCTCGTTCAAGACCACCGTCCGGAGGCTCGCCGCGCTGGGCTGCAAGCCCGCGCTGAGGATCAAGGACGGCTCGCCCTTCGTCACGGACAACGGCAACTACATCGTCGACTGCAGGTTCGAGAGGATAGAGCACCCAGCGGCCATGGAGTCGGTGATAAACAACGTCCCGGGCGTCGTGGACAACGGCCTCTTCGTGGACAGGGCGAGCAAGGCGATGATAGGCACGAAGGACGGCATCAGGATAATGGAGAGGGGCTTCTGAGGCTCACTTGGCGACTTCCTTGAGCTGCTTGATGTTCGCCTCGATGCCCTCCATCTTCTTCTTCTCCTCCGACTCGATCATCTCTATGATCTTGTCGAAGGGGAGGGCGAGCTTGTTGGAGTGCACGGGCCTGCCCTTGCCCTCCTTCTTGATGTCCCTCTTGACGACCCACTTGCGCCTGCGGAGCTCCTGCATCGCGATGGACACCTCGGGCTGCCTCAGGCTAGTGGCGCTCTCGATCTCGACCGACGTCGTCTCCTCCTTCTTGCGCAGGTAGACAAGGGTCTTCGCTATGTTCTTGGAGAGACCAGTCCTCATGAGCAGCTCCACCAGCTGCTCGTCCTTCTTGGTGAGGCCCTTGTCGGTCATATTATGTGCCTAGCCATTTATTAATTACCATATATTTATTGATTCCCATGAGAATGCGCCGATATTTTATCAGAGATGATATAATAATCGCGGGCGGGGGAGCCGCCGCGCGCGCGCGACGCGTCGCCCAGACCAGCGCGCCCGCGCGGTCAACAATGCTTTTATATAGGTTCCCTCTTACTCGTGTCCTGCCCCCAGGGGCCGCTGATTCGCATGAAGATGCCGAGGGTACGGAAGGAGTTCTGTCCGAAGTGCAAGAAGCACACGGACCACGAGGTCGAGAGGGTCAAGACCAGGCCCAGGAGCGAGCTCAAGTGGGGTCAGAGGCGGTACAGGCGGGCGACGAGCGGGTACGGCGGTTTCCCGAGGCCCAAGTACGAGGGCCGCCAGAAGCCGACCACCAAGGTGGCGCTCAGGTACAGGTGCAAGACCTGCAAGAAGGCCCACCAGAGGACCTGCTTCAGGGCCAAGGTTTTCGAGCTCAAGGAGGCCTGAGCATGGAGAGGATCCCGACTCCCAAGAGCAAGTTCATCAACGTCAAGTGTCAGGACTGCGGCAACGAGCAGATAGCCTTCGACAGGCCCGCGACGCACGTCAAGTGCAACGTGTGCGGCGCCACGCTGGTCAAGCCGGCGGGCGGCAAGGGGCAGGTCAGGGGGCAGCTGCTCGGAGAGGTCCAGTAATGCCACGCAAGGCGGAGTTCCCGGAGATAGGAGACCTAGTCATCTGCAGCGTGCAGAACGTCAAGAACTTCGGGGCCTTCGTCTCGCTGGACGAGTACGAGGGCAAGGAGGGCTTCATCCACGTGCGCGACGTCGCCACGGGGTGGGTCAAGTACATCCGGGACCACGTCCGCGAGGGGCAGAAGGTCGTGTGCAAGGTCCTGGGCGTGGACCAGGAGCGCGGCCACATCGACCTCTCGCTGAAGCAGGTCAACGACCACCAGCGCAGGGAGAAGATCCAGGAGCACAAGAACGAGAAGAAGGCCGAGAAGCTCCTGGAGATCGTGGGCACGAAGATGGGCAAGAGCCTGGACGAGGCCTACGACGAGGTCGGCGCGAAGCTGGTCGCCGAGTTCGGGACCCTCTACGCGGCCTTCGAGGGGGCCGCCGTCGACACGTCTCAGCTCGACGAGCTGGGCATCGACAAGAAGTGGGCGTCCGCGCTCGCCTCCGTCGCGGCCGAGAACATCCAGCTCCCGTCGGTCACCATCGACGCGACGCTGGAGGTCACCACCCCGGCGCCCGACGGCGTGGACCACATCAGGGAGGCGCTCTCCGCGGGGCTCAAGGGCAAGGACGCACAGGTGGACATCAGCTACCTGGGGGCCCCGAGGTACAGGATCACCGTCGTCGCAGAGGACTACAAGGTCGCCGAGACGGAGCTCAAGCAGGCGGTCGACCGGGTGACCTCGCGCATACACAAGTCGGGCGGGACCGTCTCGTTCAAGAGGAAGGAGGAGGCTTGAAGACCCTCCTGATGAGGTGCGCCTCGTGCGAGGGCTACACCCTCCGCGCGGCGTGCCCCAAGTGCGGCGCGCCCACCGTCATGGCCATGCCCGCGAAGTACTCGCCCGAGGACAGGTACGGGGAGTACAGGCGGAGGCTCAAGAGGGAGATGGAGGGGGCGTAGGTGGACGACATCCTCACCGTCTACAGGGAGAGGCCGGAGCTCAGGGCGCCCGTGCTCATAGAGGGGCTGCCGGGCGTGGGGAACGTCGGCAAGCTCGCGGCGGAGCACCTGGTCGACCAGCTCAAGGCCGTCAAGTTCATAGAGATGTACTCGAAGCACTTCCCCCCGCAGGTCCTGGTCAACGACTCGGGGACCATCAGGCTCGTCAGCAACGAGTTCTTCTACATCAGGAGGCCCGAGGCGGAGAACGACATAGTCGTCCTCGTCGGGGACTACCAGGGCCTCACCCCCGAGGGGCAGTACGAGCTCTCGGACCGGATACTCGGGGTCGCCAAGGAGCTGGGCGTGACCATGATCTACACGCTCGGCGGCTACGGCCTGGGCAAGATGATCGAGAAGCCGCGCGTGCTCGGGGCCGCGACGGACGAGCAGCTGGTCGAGGAGATGAAGGCCGCGGGCGTCACCTTCTCGAAGGGCGAGCCCGGGAGCGGGATCGTCGGCGCGAGCGGCCTCCTGCTCGGGCTGGGCGCGCTGCAGGGCATGAGGGCCGTGTGCCTCATGGGCGAGACATCGGGGTACTTCGTGGACCCGAAGGCCGCGCAGGCCCTGCTCGAGGTGCTCGCGAGGAAGCTCGGCTTCAGGATAGACCTCACGGAGCTCGAGGACCGGGCCCAGCAGATCGACGCCATCACGTCCAAGCTGAAGGAGTCGGAGCCCGCGCCGGAGCCGAGGAAGGAAGACCTGGGCTACATAGGGTGACCCGTCTGGCTGGCGATGGCTCTCGCCAGCGATAAAGAAAAAAATAGGGGGGAGGTCATCCTGAGTAGTGAGGTGAAAGAGTAGTTAGAGTGCATCCCATCCCGTTCTGACTACTTTTTCAGGTACTGATCCTCGAACTGTTTCATCTCCGCGAGCACCTGTTCGGCGTGCTCGAGCTTCTTCATCCGGTCCATGACGAGCTCCATACGGCCGTATATGAGGTCCCTGATGGCGACCCTTATCGCCTCGGACCTCGAGGGGAAGTCGTCGATCTCCACGAGGAAGTCTATGGCACGGAGGTGCCTGTCAGGTATGCGGATGGTGATCTTCTCAGTGTCTGGCTCCATCAACGATCGCCCCGCTCCCTGTTCTCCCTCGCGACGCCTTCTGTACCTCTTTTGCCATACGCGCGTCGGACATTCCCGTTATAATGTTGTAAATATATAAAACCTCGGTAATCAGCGTTAAGGACGCTGATTGGCCGCGGCCGGCCGTCCGGGACCGGCCCTTGCCAGCAGCGCCGCGGCCCCGCCATCAACAATGCCTTTATATTGAGTTCATGATAAGGTGCGCCACAGCGCCGTCGTCGCTGACCGGGACCCGACTTAGCTCAGACTGGCTAGAGCGGCTGACTGTAGTGTGGATATCGGCAAGACCGATTGCAGTCGCTGAGATCAGCAGGCCCCCGGTTCAAATCCGGGAGTCGGGACCACCTCTTTCTCAGTAGACGTGCCGGAGCCCGTCGTCCTCGGACGGCTTGACCACGACCCTGTGCCTCTCGAGGAGGGCCAGCTCCTTCTCCGAGAAGGCCCTCGGGTCGACGGAGACCACGAGCCTGCACGAGCTGGTCATCGCCGCCTCGGTCCACTTGTCCATGCTCCGTATGACCTTCTGGAAGTCGTTGCTGGTGACCAGGTACTCGACCCCGTCGACCAGGACCACCCCATTCTGGGAACGCTCCATGAAGCTCACCAGGTAGTCGGTGAGGAGGTTGATCTTCGCCGGGTCCATGTTGTCCTTCCCGGCGACGCTCGAGAGCCAGATTATCGGCGTGGTCTGGATGAAGTGCTTCGCGCGGACGGTGTTGGGGAACTGCCTCGTGACTATCAGGCCCTGCGCCCTGCTCCTGTACTTGGTGCATGCCCGGCACGGGCAGGGGAGCCTGCAGGACGCGCACTCCAGGCTCTCGCACGAGAAGCTGTCGTCGTTCTCGCAGTCGAAGCAGCGCCCCTTCAGGATGTCCGCGAACATCTTGAACGAGAAGTCGGGCTTCTCCTCCTCGACCAGGTAGACGTGCCTGTGGAGCAGCCTGAACGACGCCTTCGAGCTGGACACCATGGCCTCGGCGGCAGGGGCCGCCTTGGCGCGCCTGCCCCTGACCCACCCGAGCCTCCCGACGGCGAGGAGGGCCGCCGCAGCGCCGACCGCGATGAGCCCCGTCGTCTCCAGCATGTGGATGTCCTCCTCTAGGCGGTGTGCCCGTGCTCCCTCCCCGCGCCTCCACGCGGGGGCCGTGTGGTCCTCCGACCTCACGCCGTGGTGGCGGCCCTCACGGCCTCCAGGAGGCGCTCGACCTGGAACGGCTTGGCGACGAAGTCGACCGCGCCGGCCCGCATGGCCTCCTTCCTCAGCGCCTCCTTGACGAGGGCGCTGACGACTATGATCTTGGCCTTCGGGTCGAGCTCCATGATCTTCATTATGGCGGAGAGGCCGTCCATGCCTGGCATCAGTATGTCCATGAGCACGACGTCCGGCTTGAGGGCCTTGTACTTCTCGATGGCCTCGAGGCCGTTCGCCGCCTCGCCGACGATCTCGTGGTCGTGGGACTCGAGAATGTCCCTGATCATCTCCCTGATGAAGGGCGCATCCTCCACGATGAGAACCTTAGCCATCCTTAAGACCTGCCTCTGGGCGGACATGCACGTGCCATGCGAGCCCGCCTCACCAGTGAAGAAGAATCCGGACATATATAAGTTGGCCACTTTGGCTATCGCGCGTGATACGCACCGAAGGAGGGGGTGCCGGCGGAGGGCGCCGCGGACGTCGTGTGCGCGCCCGCCCGTGCGCATGTCCGTGGCCCTCCGCCACGCCCCGTCACCGGAATGCCGTAGGCATTCCCGTCTGACATTTGGCTTGCGCAATCCAGCACCGGCAAACAAATAAATACGATGTACGCCCTACCGATAATCGTCCGACAGTCGTCGGACTCAGAAGGGATGGGCATGGTATTCGGCATCGGGAGAAGGGATGCTCGCGACATGGAGGACGCGCAGGAGCCAGCAAGGGTTCCGTACAGGCTCGCGTCCTACGAACACGACCACGAGGGCAAGAGGTTCAGGTCCTCCCACGTGGTCTACAGCTTCTGGAGCGCATCCAAGTACGTCCTCATCCTGTCCCTCGTGCTCTGGTGGCTCCCGATGTTCGGCCAGATGATCGCCGGCTACGTCGGCGGGAGGCGCGCGGGCGGACCGTGGCGCGGGGTCGCCGCGTCGATCCTCCCGGTGGTCTGCCTCTACGTCGTCATAACCGGCTTCGACTCCGGTTTCTTCCCGTCGCACGTCATGGGCGTCGCGATAGCGCCCGCGGCCGTGTCGGCGGTCCTCAGCGACAGCGTGCCGTTCGTCTCCCCGTACCTCCAGTTCTCCTCGGAGTACGTGGGCTCCTTCGTCGAGGCCCTCTCGGGCGCGAGCCCGTACGGCATCAACACCTACATCCTCACCGTCGCGTTCGCATACGTCGGAGGGATACTGGCCGAGCAGAGCAGGAGGGAGATAGAGTACAACTCCGGCGCCATGATGTCCAACACCACGGTCCTTGTGGCGGACGGCCAGGGCCAGCAGCTCCCGCAGCCGCAGCACCCGTACCCGTCCCACCACGGCCTCGCCCACATGATATCGTCCGCGCTGCCGTGGTCGAGGCACGAGCAGGGCCAGCCGCAGGGCGCCTTCGCGTCTCACGGCCGCTCGTCCTGGTCGGGCGCCGTACCGATGAGGTACGAGGACCAGCACCACGCGTCGGCCGCGATGCTGCCCCCGTCCGGGGACGAGGCCGTCACGTTCAGCAGGGCCAGCACGAGGTCGCACCCGGCGAGGTCCGTCAAGACCAGGGTCGCGAGGGGCGACCCATGGAGGCGGGCCGACAGGAGGGTCAAGCACCACTACACCTCGGCCCAGAGGTTCTCGGACGAGCCGCGCCCGGAGCCGGAGTTCGAGAGGGGTTCCAGGCCCAGCCGCCATGCGGCCCCCAGGATCGTCCCGGGCGACGAGAGGTCCGTGAGGAGGGCGAGGAGGGCAATCGAGAGCGAGTGGGGCCACAAGAGGTACCCGACGCTCGAGGACCGCCCGTCGCGCCCGTCCAGGCACGCCGGGGCGGAGGCCGCCGAGCCGGAGGAGGCGCCCCAGGCCCACAGGCACGGGCCGAGGACCCCCGGGAACCACTGGGACAGCATCTGAGCCCTTCGCCGGCCTGGTGAGACGGATATCTATTTATCCAGCCACGGCTTCGCTCGCCGTGCGCGATGGAAGACGGAGCGGGTCCGATGTTCTGCGACAAGTGCAAGTGCCTCCTCTTCCCCAAGGACGGGAAGCTCGTGTGCAACAAGTGCGGCGCCGAGCACACCCCGGGGAAGAAGTCTCAGGTGATCAAGCACAAGGGGACGGAGAAGGAGATGGCCGTGATGGGCGAGCTCTCGGGGACCCTGCCCACGACGGACGTCGAGTGCCCCAAGTGCGGGAACCGGACCGCATACTGGGTCCTGAGGCAGACGAGGGCCGCGGACGAGCCGGAGACGCGCATATTCAGGTGCACGAAGTGCTCGCACTCCTGGCGCGAATACTGAGCTGGATGCATGCGAAAAGCTTTTTAAAACACCATAGGGTTACAGGTAGGTACGGAAGGGGGGCTAATGTTCCAGGCGAAAGCCAGAGCTGAAGTCTTGAAGGAAGTAGTGAACGTAGTGTCCACGCTCGTGGACGAGGCCAAGTTCAGCGTCAACGCCGACGGCCTCTCTCTCAGGGCGGTGGACCCCGCCCACATAGCCATGGTCGACCTCTCCCTCGGCAAGGACGCCTTCGAGGAGTTCAAGGCGGACGAGGCCGAGATAGGCATCGACATCGACAAGCTCAACCAGTTCCTGAAGCTCGCGAGGTCCGACGACATCGTGGACCTCAAGCACGACGAGGACAAGCGCAGGCTGAACATCGTCGTGGGGGACATCACGAGGCGCATGAGCCTCATCGACACCACGGGCATGAGCGACCCGAAGGTCCCCAACCTGAGCCTCCCGGCAACGGTCACCGTCAAGGGAGACGACCTCACCCAGGGGATCAGGGCCAGCGAGACGGTGTCGGACCACATAGCCCTCGTCGCGAACCCGGAGGGCTTCGAGATGAGCTGCGAGGGCGACATGGACCAGGTGCAGTTCAGGAAGTCGAAGAAGGACCTGGTGGCCCTGGAGTCCCCGTCGAGCGTCAGGAGCCTCTTCCCCCTCGAGTACTTCTCCAACATGCTGAAGGCGGTCTCCTCGGGCAACACCGTGACGCTCCAGCTGGGCAACGACTACCCGGTCAAGATGGAGTTCAAGATCGCCGGAGGCAAGGGCGAGGTGCGCTACCTCCTCGCCCCGAGGATCGAGAGCGGTGACTGATGAGGCTCGCCCAGAGGTCCCTCAAGGTCGTCCCAGTGGCTTCGAAGCGATAGCGGTCATGCTCGGTTGATGTCCCATGAAGCGCGCGAGGATAGGGGTCCTGGCATCGGGCGGCGGAACGAACCTCCAGTGCATCATCGACGCGTGCGAGCGCGGCGAGATCGACGGCGACGTCGCCGTGGTCATCTCCAACGTGCCCGAGGCGTTCGCCCTGGAGAGGGCGAGGAAGCACCGGATAGACGCCTACGCCTTCCCGCACAAGGGGGTGACGAGGGAGCAGCACGAGGCGGACATCATCGCCTGCCTCGACCAGCACGGCGTCGACCTGGTCGTCCTCGCCGGCTACCTCAGGATCCTGACCCCGCTCTTCATCGACAGGTACGCTGGCAGGCTCATGAACACGCACCCGGCCCTCCTGCCCTCGTTCGGGGGCAGCGGCATGCACGGCCTGAACGTGCACAGGGCGGTCCTCGCCTACGGCTGCAAGGTCTCGGGCTGCACCATCCACTTCGTCACCCTCGACGTCGACGGCGGCCCAATAATCCTCCAGAAGGCCGTGCCCGTCCTCGAGGACGACACCCCGGAGACCCTCCAGGAGAGGGTCCTGAAGGAGGAGCACAAGCTCCTCCCGCGGGCGGTGCAGCTGTCCGCGGCCGGGAAGCTCAGGCTCGAGGGGCGCAGGGTGCGCATATTGGAGCAGTGACCTGGCACCCGAATCCTTTAAACCGGAATGACCGATATCCCGCGTGAAGGCAGGCGACGGCACCCAGGGGGAGGCGCGCATGGAGATCTACGACGGCGAATTCATCAAGGAGCTCGAGTCCATCGCGAAGAGGGTCAGGAGGCACTCCATACGCATGATCTACCACGCCGGCTCGGGCCACCCGGGCGGCTCGCTCTCCGGCACCGACATCATGGTCGCCCTCTACTTCCACATCATGAGGCACGACCCGAAGAAGCCCGACTGGCCTGACAGGGACAGGTTCGTCCTCAGCAAGGGCCACGCCGCCCCCGCGCTGTACGCGGTCCTCGCGGAGGCCGGCTACCTCCCGGTAGAGGAGCTCGACACCCTGAGGAAGATGGGCAGCCGGCTCCAGGGGCATCCGTGCATGAGCAAGACCCCGGGCGTGGAGATGTCCACCGGCTCGCTGGGGCACGGCCTCGCGGCGGGAAACGGGATGGCACTCGCGGCCAAGCTGGACAGGAAGCTCCACCGCGTCTACGTGCTCCTGGGCGACGGCGAGATGGACGTCGGGGAGACGTGGGAGGCGGCCATGCTCGCCTCGCACTACAAGCTCGACAACGTCACGGCATACGTCGACAGGAACAAGCTGCAGCTCGACGGGCCCACGGAGAAGATCATGTCGCTGGAACCGCTGGCCGACAAGTGGAAGGCCTTCGGCTGGCACGTCATCGAGATCAACGGCCACAACATGAAGGAGATCATCCACGCGACCAACGAGGCCAAGAGCGTAAAGGGCAGGCCCACGGTCGTGATATGCCACACGGTGAAGGGCAAGGGCGTGAGCTTCATGGAGGGCGCCGTCCACTTCCACGGGAAGGCGCCGAGCGACCAGGAGTTCGAGCAGGCGATGAAGGAGCTGGGCGAATGAGCGCGGCCGCGTGGAAGGAGGAGAGCCAGAGGAAGCAGTACGGGAAGGCGCTCGTCGAGCTCGGCAAGGAGCGCGGGGACATCGTGGTCCTCGACGCCGACCTGTCCAGCTCCACCAGGACCTCGGACTTCATGACGCACTTCCCCGAGAGGTTCTTCAACGTGGGCATCGCCGAGCAGAACATGATGGACACCGCCGCGGGCCTCGCCGCCTCCGGCAAGACGGTGTTCGTCTCGACCTTCGCCGTGTTCGGCACGGGCAGGTGCTACGACCAGATCAGGCAGTCGATAGCCTACCCGAAGCTCAACATCAAGATCGTCGCGTCGCACGCCGGCATCACCGTCGGCGGGGACGGCGCGTCCCACCAGATCATCGAGGACATCGCCCTGATGCGGGTCCTCCCCAACATGACCGTGATAGTCCCGGTGGACTCGCCCGAGACCTACAAGGTGGTCAAGGCGGTGGCCAAGATGAAGGGCCCCGTCTACGTCAGGATAGGGCGGTCGGACGTGCCCACGCTGACGGACGGGTCGACGCCCTTCGAGATGAACAACGCGGCGGTGATGCGCGACGGCAGGGACGTCACCCTCATCGGCTGCGGGATCATGGTCGCCAGGTGCCTGGAGGCGGCCGACGAGCTGGCCAAGCACGGTGTGGACGCCCGCGTCATCAACCTTCACACGATCAAGCCGCTGGACGAGAAGACCATCGTCAAGGCGGCGAGGGAGACCGGCGGGGTCGTCACCGCGGAGGAGCACTCCGTGATGATGGGCATGGGCAGCGCGGTCGCCATGTGCCTGGTGGAGAACTTCCACGTCCCGATGAAGAGGGTCGGCATCCCCGACACCTTCGGGGAGTCGGGCGGCTGCGACGAGCTGATGGCCAAGTACGGCCTCACGGTCGAGAACATAGTCGAGGCGGCGCACGACGTGCTGCGCAGGAAGAAGTGAGGTGGAGAGATGAGGATATTCATAGACACCGCGAACCTGGACCACATCAGGGAGGTCAACAGCTGGGGCATCCTGGACGGCGTCACGACGAACCCGTCGCTGATAGCCAAGGAGGGGTGCTCCTTCGAGGACCGCGTCAAGGCGATATGCGCCATCGTCGACGGCCCGATAAGCGCGGAGGCGGTCTCCATGGACGCGGAGGGGATGGTCAGGGAGGCGCGCCAGCTCTCCAAAATCCACGAGAACGTCATAGTCAAGATCCCCATGACCGCGGAGGGCCTGAAGGCGGTGAAGATACTCTCCGAGGAGGGTGTCAGGACCAACGTCACCCTCGTGTTCTCGGCCAACCAGGCGCTCCTGGCGGCCAAGGCCGGGGCCACCTACGTGTCCCCCTTCGTGGGCCGCCTGGACGACATAAGCCACACGGGCATGGACCTCGTCAGGGACATCGTGGAGATCTTCGACATCTACGGGTACGACACGCAGGTCATAGCGGCGAGCATAAGGCACCCGGTCCACGTGACCGAGGCCGCGCTCGCCGGCGCCCACGTCGCCACCGTCCCCTACGACGTCCTGAAGAAGATGCTCAGGCACAACCTGACGGACGAGGGGATCCAGAAGTTCCTGAAGGACTGGGAGAAGGTCCCGAAGAAGTGAGTCAGGCGATGTAGGGGTCGGACGCCGACCTGTCGAACCCCTTCACGAGCTCCATCCTGAACTCCCCCGGGGGCCTCCACCCGTACACCGGGTAGACCAGCTTCGGTATGAACCTGGAGAGGTCCGCCGCCAGCTGGGAGACCGGGTGGTCCCTGCCGAAGGTCGTCTCGCTCACCTCGAGCGCCTTCCTGCGCGTGGCCTCCTCGTCGATTATGCCGAGGGTGTGGAGGTACTCGTGCAACAGGATGTGGAAGACGTAAGGTTTGTAGAGCCCCGGCTCGGTCTCCTTGACCCTCTTCAGGGGCAGGGAGTTCATCACTATGATGTTGGTCGTGAGCGGGTGGAAGGCACCGACCAGGCCGTCGGCGCCGCCGCCGAGGTTCGCCATACCCAGCATCAGGCCTCCCCTCTCCATCCCCGTGGTCCTCCTGACCGCCGTCTTGACAAGCTCGAATATGTCTGGGAGGTCCTTCGCCCCCTCCAGCTCCGCGTCGTACGCAGGTGGGTTGTTCACGGCACACATGTTGTCGTTCCAGGGATTTATCGCCTCCGCCTGACAAGCCTGAAATACGTAGGACGGTCTGTCTCCGCCCGTGAAGGCCGAAGTCCTCGTCATAGGCGCTGGCCCGGCGGGCTCGACCGCCGCGGCGGGGCTGGCGAGGGACCACGAGGTGGTCCTGCTCGAGGAGCACCCCCGGCCCGGTTCGCCGGTCCAGTGCGCGGGCCTGGTCACGCCGAGGGGCGTCCCCCAGTTCGCCCACGGGACGATCCTCGGGAGGGTCGAGGGAGCGAGGATACACTCCCCTCTGGGCTACACCCTCGAGCTCAGGGCGAGGGCCCCGCGCGCCTACGTCATAGACCGCGCGCTCTTCGACATGGCCCTCTTCCAGAGGGCGGTTGACAGGGGAGCGACGGCCGTCTCGGGGGCGAAGGTCGTCTCCGTCCACCACGGCGACAGGGGGGTCGAGGCCCAGGTCGACTCGGGGACGGGGCGCACGCGCGTCTCGTGCCAGGTCGCGGTCGGGTGCGACGGGTACCGGTCCGAGACCAGGAGGGCGGCCGGGCTCGCGCCCGCGAAGCACATGCTCACCGGCATCCAGGCGGACGTCGCCGGGGCGGAGCTCGACCCGGACTACGTCGAGCTGTACCTCGGGGAGAAGGTCGCCCCGGGCTTCTTCGCGTGGGCGATACCCGCGGGAGACACCGCGAGGGTCGGCCTCTGCACGTGGAGGGGGGCCCATGCGCCCGCCGTCTACCTGAGGAAGCTGCTGGAGCGGCCCGAGTTCTCCAGGGCCAGGAAGGTCTCGTCCTCGTCCGGGAAGATCCCGGTGGGCGCGGGCGGGACGGCCCGCTCGGGGAGGATACTCCTGGCGGGGGACGCCGCGTGCCACGCGAAGCCCCTCTCGGGCGGCGGCGTGTACACGGGCATCAAGGGGGCCGAGCTCTGCGCGGAGTGCGCCCACGGCTTCCTCGCCACCGGGGAGGGGGCCGCGCTCGCGAGGTACGACCCGCTCTGGAAGGAGGCCTTCGGGAAGGAGCTGGCCAAGGCCTTCAGGCTGAGGAGGGTCTTCGTGTCCCTCAGCGACAGGAAGATGGACAAGGCCCTCAGGATATTCGGCGAACCGTCCCTCATCCACCTCGTCCAGGAGAGGGGGGACATCGACTACCCGGCGTCACTTTCGCCGCAGGTCCTTAAGCTTGCCCCTAAGCTCGCTCAGTTCTCCCCTCAGCTTGTAGAGTCTCTTCTCAAGTGACGGGTACCTCCCCGGGTTGTCCAGGACGAAGTAGTAGAGGGCCATGAACGCCGAGAGGCAGCAGCCCCCGATCAGCACGCCGAGGGGCCACCTGGGTATGGGTATCTTGATCCCGAACGAGGAGTCGGGGATCAGCCCGTCGACCCCGAGGGAGTGCATGTAGGTCAGGTTCACGATGCTCTCCGTCGGGTCGAAGGAGACCATCGTGTCCCACTCCTCCTCGGTGAAGAACCCGCGCGACTGGAGCAGCACGCGCGTGTCGTTGCCCTCGAAGTTGAACGCCAGCCTGAGGCGCACGAAGTAGGTGCTCTGGGAGAAGTAGGACCCGTGGGGCGTGTCGTCGTCCGTGGATATGGTCAGGTCCACCCTGACTGTCTCGTTGAGCTGGAGGGCGTCGAAGAGGAGGTCGGTCTCCGGCAGGCCGTTCTCGAACGCCGGCGGGTCGTCGAACTCGGCGTCGACGTCCCTTACCTCCTCCTGCGTCGCGTACCTGTAGATGCCGACGGTGAGGTTCAGGTCCACCATGGTGCACACAGGGTCGTCGTACGGGTTGGTCATGTTGAATCCGAACACGAGCGTGTCGCCGGGCCTTATCGTCGGCGTCACGAACCCGGAGAAGATGTTGTTTGCGTAGTGCGGACCCCCCGGCTCGTCTATGTCCGCGCTGGCGGCGCCCGACGCGAGGAGGACGAATGTGACGGCGACGGCGTATGCCCAGGGGGTGTGCCTCATCCTCTGCTCCGAAGCCCCAATCCGACTATATCACTTTCGGTCTCCGCCCGCCTGAAAGAGTTATTACCGCCCCGTGCGTTGGGTCGTCCGTGCTAGGAGTGAAGGTCCCCAGGGCGCTGGCGGAGGAGCTCAGGCTGTCCATCGCCAGGAAGGGCATCGTGGACAAGACCCTCGCCATACTCGACGAAGGCGACTCCGTCCTCATCCCCGTCCACAGCGCCCCGGCGGCGGACATCATGGGGAGGTACCACGCGAGCCTCGTCGAGAGGGACTTCCCATCCAGGAGGACCAGGGTGGACCCTATCGACCAGGTGAGGGCCAGGGCCGAGGTCCCGGAGGAGCTCAAGCTCCTCCTCCCGGAGAAGTGGGAGCAGCTAGGGGACGTCGTCACTCTCAGGCTCCCCAAGGAGCTCGGGTCGTTCGAGGGCGCGATCGGCGAGGCCTACGCGGGGGTCCTGAAGGCGAAGACGGTCCTGAGGGATGTGGGCGGGATAGCGGGCAGCTACAGGACGCCGGTCGTGAGGTTCATCTTCGGGACCGACCCGGTCTCGGTGCACAGGGAGAACGGGGTGCTCTACAGGCTGGACGCGTCGAAGGTGATGTTCTCCTCCGGCAACGTCGACGAGAGGGCCAGGATGGCGACGGTCGCCTGCGACGGCGAGACCGTCGTGGACATGTTCGCGGGCATCGGGTACTTCACCCTCCCGCTGGCCGTCCACCAGAGGCCGCGGCGGATCATCGCGTGCGAGCTGAACGGGGTCGCACACGGGTACCTGGTGGAGAACATCGCGTTGAACAAGGTCGGGGGGAGGGTGGAGCCGATCCTCGGCGACAACAGGGACCTCCCGGGGGAGGGCTTCGCGGACAGGGTCATAATGGGATACGTGAAGACGACCCACGAGTTCCTCCACACCGCCTTCCGCCTCTTGAAGAGCGGCGGGGTCATCCACTACCACGAGACATGCCCCAACGACCTTCTGCCGGGGCGACCCACCCAGAGGCTGAGGGACGCCGCGAGGGGCGGGAGGGTGGAGGTGCTGAGGTTCAAGGAGGTCAAGTCCTACTCGCCAGGGGTGAGCCACGTTGTCGTAGACGCGAGGTTCACGAGGACCTCTTGATCTCCTCGGTGCTCCCGGCCTCCTTCATGAAGGCGACGAAGGCCGCATGGTGCGACTCAGCGTCCTGGCTCTCCAGGAGGCGTTTGGCCGCTCCGGCCAGGTGCCCCCCGAACTCCTGCTCCTCGCTGGTGTACTTCCAGGACTTGGTCGAGATGCCCATCGAGAGGTAGAACGCGTGGGCTATCGATCTCGTCCTGTGGTCGTTGGAGGTGTCGGCGTCGAGCAGCGCGTTGGCGCCGGACGAGCCGCGGGTCTTGTAGGCCCTCGTCACATCGTCGACGAACCTGGCGTGCTGCGAGAGCCCCGAGTAGGAGGGCATCCGAGACGTCACCTCGGCGTGTGCGGCCTTCTTGACCGCCAGCCTGACCACCTTCAGGGGGGACTGGGCGGACTCGTCGTCGTCCTTGAAGTGCGCCTCCGCGGCCTCGCCGGACACGACGCCCTTCAGCGCGGCCAGGCCGTGTTCGGACCAGAACCTCGACATGATGCTGTTGACGGTGTCCTTGGGGTCGGCGACCACCGGATGGCCTATGTCGGCGAGCATGGCCGAGAGCGCGGCGGACTCGACCGGGTCCTCCGTCATCTCCCTGATGAAGGCCGCCCGGTCGTCCCCGAACGACCTGTCACCGCGGACGTACGCGGGGCCGTCCTCAGCCTCGACCTTGGCGTGGACCTGCTCGAAGTGCCTGTCGATCAACTCCCTGTCCCCGAACTGGCCGGAGGCGTACTTCTCGAGGAGGGCATGCTCCACCGGCATGCTCAGGAGGCCCCTGAGGTCCTTTCTCCCTGCGACGGCGGTCAGCGGCCTCTCGACCGTCACGTCGACCTCGTCCAGGATGCTCGGGACCGCCATCCCCTCAGCGAGCTTGGTGAGGCTGTTCCCGTTCTTGGCCCCGCACTGCGGGCAGACGGAGACCCTCGAGTCGGTGTTGACGAAGGCGAACTCGATCCTCTCCGCCGAGGGGGACGCGTGAGGGCAGCTGTAGCCGCCGTCGTCCTTCCGCGTCGCGCCCACGGCGTCCGCCGCCTTCGCGATGTACCCCTCCGGGGGCTTCGGCTCCCTCCCGGTGCAGACGAACTCGTCGCCGTAGGAGTAGAAGTGCAGGCCCTTCTTCTTCACGAGGTCCAGCACGCCCAGGACGCGCCACTTCGGGGAGTCGTAGTTCTGGACGCCTATGAGCTTCTCCTTGCTGGTCCTGCCCCTGAGCGCGAACATCACGGTCCCGCCGGGGTACTTCGCCGAGGCCAGGTACGGGGCCTTCTCCTCGTGGACCAGGCCGATGGTGGCCGCGTAGGCGCGGGCGAGCCTGTCCCCCCTCTTGGCGAACTTGGCCAGCTTGGCGGGGTCGTCCTTGTACCTGGCGATCTTCTCCAGGCGCGCGCGCGTCTTCTTGAAGGGGCAGGACCCGCACTCGGCCGCGCACTCGGGGAGTATGAGCCCGGGGTCATCCATGAGCGCCCTCGCCTTCTCCATCAGGTCCTTCTCCCTGACCTTGGAGGCGATCCTCGCGTTGACCCTGATCCTCATGTTCTTCCTGCGCGGCATGTCCGAGTCCCTCCGACATAACGGCCCATGGTACTAGTCTTTTGCGGAGGCGGTCCAGGTCACAGGCCAGTCTCCGCAAAAGCTTATTAGCAGCACTGGACCATAAGGAAGGTAGCGGGATGCGGATGGTCTAGATGTCGCAGGAGGAGGACTTCGCCAAGGGCTTCATCAAGGGCTTCGAGGAGGGCCTCAAGGACGCTTGGGAGGAGATCATCAAGCTGTCCATGAAGGGCTACACCTCGAGGGAGCTCCAGATCATGGCGAAGACCAAGAAGTCCATGCTCTTCCAGAGGGTCCAGCAGAGGACCGACGAGCTCGAGAGGGCCCTCGGCAGGAAGATCCAGGCCCCCGAGGCCGCCGCGAAGCCCGCCCCCGCCCAGGCGGAGATGAGGCCCGGGTGGAGCTACGTCATCAAGGAGGAGAGGCCCGAGAGGAGCTTCTCCATGTTCTCGGCCCTGGTCGGGGGCGGCGCCCGCGGCCTCTGCATATCCAGGACGCACCCCGACATGCTGAAGCAGAAGTACGGGTTCGAGGCGGAGACGATCTGGCTCACGAAGACGGAGAGCGCCCAGGTCTCGTCGGGCAGGAAGGGCGCGGAGTTCGTGTCGCCCAACAACCTTGCGCACCTCGCGTCCGCCGTCCGCGAGTTCCTCTCGAAGGGGGAGAACGGCGCGGTGGTCATCGAGGGCCTCGAGTACCTCACCACCCAGAACGATTTCAAGAGCGTCCTGAGGTTCGTGCAGCTCATCAACGAGCAGGTGGTCCTGGACAAGGGCTATCTCATCATCCCCGTCGACGAGGGGACGATGGACCCGAAGGACTTCTCCCTCGTAGAGAGGGAGATGAGCCAGGTGCTCTGAGGAAGGAGAGATATTGAGGGGGGTTCTCCCCCCTGGAAGCCTCAGCCTCCCATTATCGCCTTGACGTCGGCTTTCGGGTCCCCGATCAGCCTGATGCCGTAGCCCTCGGTGAGCACCTTGACCACGTCCTCGTTCGCCCATGCGGGCAGGACGGGGCCCAGGTACATCCCCTTCAGGCCGAGCGCGAGAAGGCTCCATAGGATCGAGACCGCCTTCTGCTCCATCCAGCTCAGCACCAGCGTCAGGGGCAGCTCGGTCACCTCGACCCCGAACATGTCGGCGAGGGCCGACGCCACCTCGACCGCGACGATCGCGTCGTTGCACTGGCCCAGGTCGATCAGCCTCGGGACGCCGTCGATCGTCCCCAGGTCCATGTGGTTGAACCTGAACTTGCCGCACGCGAGGGTCAGGACCACGGCGTCGCCCGGGAGCGACCTCACCAGGTCCGCGTAGTACTGGTTCCTCTTGGTCGGCGAGTCGCAGCCGCCCACCAGGACGAACCTCCGGATCTTCCCCGCCTCGACTAGCTCCTTTATCTTCGGGGCGGCCGCCAGCAGGACGCCCTTGGAGAACCCGGTGGTCAGCTCATGGTCGCCGGGCGCATCCGGGAGGGGAGGTAGCTCCTTCGCCTTCCTTATTACAGCGGAATAGTCGTGGCCGTCGATGTGCTTCACGCCAGGGAGCCGGACCACGCCCGTCGTGAACATCCTGTCCCTGTAGCCGTCCCTCGGGAGCAGGGCGCAGTTGGAGGTCGCGAGGACCGCCGCCGAGTGCTCCTGGAAGAGGTCCTTCTGGTCGTGCCAGGCCCCGCCGAGGTTCCCCACGAGGTGCGGGTACCTCTTGAGCTTCGGGTAGCCGTGCGCCGGCAGCATCTCCGAGTGCGTGTACACGTTGACCCCGGTCCCCTCGGTCTGCTTCAGGAGCTCATCGAGGGCCTTGAGGTCGTGGCCCGTGACGATGATGCCGGGGCCGGCCACGGTCCCGGTCCTCACCCTGGTGGGCTCCGGCTCGCCGTAGGTCTCGATGTGTGCCTTCTTCAGGAGCCGCATCGCCCCGATGTTGGCCATCCCGGACTCCAGCCCGAGGTCGATGAGCGACTTCGCGTCGAAGTTCACGTTGGTGAGGGTCGTGTAGAGGCTCCTCTCCACGAACGCGTCCAGCTTTCCGTCCGTGTACCCGAGCCCCCTCGCGTGGTACAGGTACGCCGAGATCCCCTTCAGGGAGTAGATCAGGTTGTCCTGCATCCTCGCCGTGGTGGCGTCCTTCCCGCACGCTCCAGTGGTTGTGCAACCCGTGCCGCCGACCGTCTGGGAGCACTGGTTGCAGAACATCTTCGTCCCCTTCGCTTCCGTCATCCATTCACCTTGGTCCGAACTCGCAGTGCCTCGGCGCCTGGGTGCCGCCCCCGCGCCTGGGCCCGCGGCTCGGAGAGCGGAGGACCTTTATATCCCGGTCGCCTAACCGCGCCGGGCCTCCCCGCAGGGCGGGCCGCCCTTCTGTCCGGCCCTCCTGTACGAGCCCCCGGGCACGGTTATCTCGAACCTCGCGCCCTCCCCCTCGCGGCCGCACTCCCTGACGGTCATCCCGGTGATGGAGAGTATCTCCCTGACCAGGTAGAGGCCGAGGCCGGTGTTCTTGCCGAACCCGCGCTCGAAGATGCGCTCCTTCTCGGCGTCCGGGATGCCCACGCCGTCGTCCCGGACGACGATGACGAGGTCCGGGCCGCGGACCTCGCACGCCGCCGCCACCTCCGTCACCCTCTGCCCGTGCCGGAGGGCGTTCTCGGCCAGGTTGTAGAAGACCTTCCCCAGGAGGGCGTCCGCGAGCACCTCGACGCCGTCGAGCCCGTTCGCGAGCCTCACGCCCCCCATGCGGAGGTTGGCGGCAGCCGAGGAGAGCAGGTGCCCCGCGTCCTGCCAGACGGGGTCCAGCGACCCGAGGTCCTGGTAGTCCTTGGTGAACGATATGATCGCCTCCGCCGCCGTCGCCTCCCTGCCGAGCTTCTCCAGGTACCCCGCGGCCTTCTCCGGCCTCCTGTCCTCGACCGACATCTGCGCATACGCCCTGATGGACGTGAGCTTGTTCAGCAGGTCGTGCCTGGTTATGCTCGAGAGCATGTTCAGCTTCACGTTCGCGACCCTCAGCGCGTCCGTCGCCTTCCGCCTCTCGTTTATGTCGTTGAAGGCGATGAAGTACGCCTCCTGCCCCTCGAACACTATCGTGGTCGTGGAGAGGTATGCCCAGAACCTCTCGCCGTCCGATGTCTTGAACTGTATCTCGTAGCCCTGGACCTTCCCGGTCCGCCCCATGGCCTCGATGAGCCTGGCCCGGTCCGCCGGGTCGGCATAGAAGTCGGCGGTCCCCATCCGGAGCGCCTCCTCCCTGGGGATGCGGAACTGCTCCTCGGCCATCCGGTTCACGAGCAGTATCCTCCCGTCCGACCTCCTCGTGATAGCCACGGGGAACGGGGCCATCTCGATCATCTCCCTGTAGCGTTCCTCGCTCTCCCGGAGGCGCCCCTCCGCCTCCTTGCGGTCGGTGACGTCCCTCAGGATGACGACCCTGCCCGGCCCCGCGTATGGCGACGGCACCTGCCTGACGGACAGGTCGAACGCCCTCCTCCCCGTCCTGGTCTCGATGGACAGCTCCTCGCGGAACGCTGTCTCGGCGCGGCACCTGTCCATCAGGTCGGGCGTCCCCGCGAGCACCTCCGAGAAGTGCCTCCCGAAGGCCGACGCGCCCTCGAACCCGAACTGCGCGCCCGCCGCCCTGTTGTAGTCTATGAGCCTGCACCGGTCGTCGAACACCAGCACGGGGTCGGGCATCTCCTCCATCACGATGTCCCTGGCGGTCGGCCTGATGTCCAGCAGCCCCAGCCTGACGAACCCCCAGAGCATGAAGACGCAGCCCAGGGTGAAGGACGCGGAGGTGAAGTTGAACCCCTCGACGGGGGTCAGGCCGAGCTGGTACGCGAGGTTCACCGCGAGCGGGAAGAGCAGGGAGCCGGCGAGTATCCCGCCGTGGGTCCTGTATATCCCCTTCGAGTGCCTCGTCGACCGGTAGATGATCGCCACGGCGCTCGCTATCAGGACGTAGTTGTAGGCGATCTGGAGGAGGAAGAACGGGCCCGAGCGGTAGGTGAGGACCCTCAGCTCCCCGATCTCCTCCACGGCGAAGTCGTCGATCATGTACGGGTAGTCCCCCGCGGTGAAGCAGAGGAGAGCCAGGATCGCAGGGAATATGGAGAGGAGGATGGCGTTGCGCCTGTTCAGGAGCCGCCTGTTCCCCGCCACTCCGGCAGCGAGCCCGAAGCACGCCAGGCCGAGGAACGTGGTCGGCAGCATACGTAACTTGACCAGGAGGGTCTTCGCCTCGAGCGTCTGCGCGTTCATCTCGAGGCCGTAGAAGAGGGCCCAGGCGAGGCAGAGCGCCAACATCGCCTGGAAGGCCCTGGTCGTGTGGTCCTGCCTGAGCCTCATGGTGAACCAGAGGCACGTCGCGAGCACGCCTACGGAGAGAAGCTGCGGGAAAAGGGGCATGATCTGCATCCATGACCACCTCCTCGGGGACCAGGCGAGTCTACGAATCGCCCGGCGTCCATATAACGGTTGGCTCCGGCCAGGCCGTCCCGGGGCGCCCCGGTCCGGCGTTCAGCACGGACGCGACGGGCTGCGACGGCGATGGGGGCGTGGGCCGCAGGGCTCAGGTGCTCCCGCCGGGATTTGAACCCGGGTGACCAGCTCGAAAGGCTGGGATGATGGACCGGACTACACTACGGGAGCATGCGCGACGAAAGCCCGCAAATTCCGTCTATGAGGTGTCCGTATTTAACCCTTCGCGGGACTGGCTGCGACGACGGCCGTGTCCGAAACAAGACAAAGCTTAAAGGCGGTCTTGCGGATTCGCCTGGAGTATGGACAGGAAGGACAAGGGGAAGCCGAGCGTCGCCGAGACGACCCGGAAGTACATCGACAGGCACCCGAGCATCCGGGACTGCATCAGCAAGGACCTCGTCAACTTCTCCTCCCTGTCGAGGCTCATCATGAAGGAGATGGGCGTCACCCACGAGGAGGCGGTCCTCGCGGCCAGCCGGCGCTACGCCTCGAAGCTGTCCAGGACCGACTTCGAGGGCGACATCATGAGCGTCTTCGAGGAGAGCCGCCTCGAGCTCAAGACGCGCATATGCATCGTGGTCGCGAAGAACGAGTGGATCGTCCTCAGGAACCTCGAGGAGGTCGTCAAGAAGATCCTCTCCGACAAGAGCACGATGCAGGTCATGGAGAGCACCAACGCCATCACAGTCATCTCCGAGGACAAGTTCCTCCCGATGATCACCAGGGCAATAGGCGAGGACCATGTGGTCTCCGTCAAGCAGAACCTCGCGGAGATCACGGTCAAGAGCCCCCAGAGGATCGAGACCACCACCGGGGCGTTCACCTACCTCGTCTCGATGCTCTCGGAGCAGGGCATCAACCTGCTCGAGGCCGTGAGCTGCTACACCGACACGATCTTCATAGTGGACAGGGAGGACATGATGCGCGCCTTTGACATACTGTCCGCATGCATAGAGGACAAGATCGAGCCCGAGAACGGGCGCTGAGCCTCACCCCGAGACCAGCCTGTCCACCGCGGCCGCCTGCTTCTTCATCCCCCTGAGGGCCCTCCTGCCCCTGGAGAGCGAGGACGAGGCCCGCTTGGCCTGCTGCGCGACCGCCGACGGGGCCGTCCCGCCCTGCGACCTCCGCCTCGACAGGGAGTGCTCCAGCTCCAGGACGCCAAGGTCCGACCTCCTGACCCCCTCGATCCCGGCGGCCAGCTCCCTGAACTTGTGCGGGTCCCCCCCGGACCGCTCGGAGATCTGTTGCACGATCCCGTGAGCGGCCCGGAAGGGGATGCCGCGGGTTGCGAGGAAGTCGGCGAGGTCGGTCGCGGTCATCAACCCATCCTCCGCCGACTCCCTCATCCTCACCACGTCGAACTCCAAGTCTGCAAGGAAGTCTGTGAGGGCATGGAGCGAGGCCCCAACGGTGTCGAAGACATCGAAGAGGTTCTCCTTGTCTTCCTGCAGGTCGCGGTTGTACGCGAGGGGAAGAGATTTCAGCATGGTGAGGATCGCGACGAGGTGGCCGATGGTCCTGCCCGACTTCCCCCGGACCAGCTCGGGGATGTCCGGGTTCCTCTTCTGCGGCATCATGCTCGAGCCGCTGGAGAGGCCCTCCGGGAGCCGGACGAAGCCGAACTCCTGGGACGACCACAGGACGAGCTCCTCGCTGAGCGAGGAGAGGTGGACCATCAGGAGGGAGAGGGCGAAGGCGGCCTCCGCGACGAAGTCCCTGTCGGAGACGGAGTCGAGGGAGTTCTCGGTGACGCCGTCCATCGCGAGCATCCGGGCGGCGATGCTCCTGTCGATCCCGAAGGCGGTGCCGGCGAGGGCCCCCGCACCGAGGGGGGAGACGTTCGCGCGGGCGTAGCACCCGGCCATCCTCTGGACGTCCCTCTCGAGCCTCCAGAAGTGGGCGAGCAGGTGGTGCGAGAGCAGGACCGGCTGCGCGCGCTGCAGGTGGGTGTAGCCGGGCATCGGGGCAGCGTCGGCCTCCCTCGCCCTCCTGAGGAGGACCTCCTGGAGAGCGAGGGTCGCCGAGACCGCGCCGACCAGCGACTCCCTGACCATCAGCCTCATGTCGAGGGCGACCTGGTCGTTGCGGCTCCTGCCCGTGTGGAGTTTCGCGCCCGCCTCGCCGACCCGGTCGGTGAGCATCCGCTCGATGTTCATGTGGACGTCCTCCAGGCGCGGGTCGAACGCCGCCGTCCCCCTGGAGCACTCCGCGGCGATGTCCCTGAGGCCTGAGACCATCAGCTCCTTCTCCCGCGCGGTGACGACGCCCGCCTCCGCGAGCGCGTGCACGTGCGCGATGCTGCCCGCTATGTCGTGCTTCCAGAGCCTCCTGTCGTAGTGGACGGAGCCTGTGAACCCGAGGAACGCGTCACTTACACGCGACGCACGGTTCCTCGTTGACCGCGGACTCATTCGACGCACCGTTCCCGTTGGCCTGGGCCGCCCTGACGAGCGCCCCCACCTTCAGGGGCAGTCCCCAGACGTAGATGAAGCCCTTCGCGGCGGAGTGGTCGAAGGCGTCGGCCTTGTCGTACGTCGACAAGGCCGTGCTGTAGAGCGAGCAGGGGGACTCCCTGCCCACGACCACCGCGCTGCCCTTGTGGAGCTTGACCCTGACCGTCCCCGTGACGCCCTGCTGTGTGCTCTCGACGAAAGCGTCGAGCGCCTCCTTCAGCGGCGAGAACCAGAGGCCGTTGTAGACCAGGTCCGAGTAGTGCTGCTCGACCGTCTTCTTGTAGTGGAGCAGGTCCTTGGGGAGGACGAGCGCCTCCAGGTCCTGGTGGGCCCTGATGAGCACCGTGGCGGCGGGCGCCTCGTAGACCTCGCGGGACTTGATCCCGACGAGCCTGTTCTCTATGTGGTCTATCCTGCCGACCCCGTGCTTCCCCGCCCTCTCGTTGAGCGAGGCAATGATGTCCATGAGCTCCATCGGCGCCCCGTCGAGGGTCACGGGCTTCCCCTCCAGGAAGCCTATCTCCACGTACTCCGGCGCCTCGGGCGCCTCCCCGACGGCCTTGGTCCAGCCGTAGATGGACTCCGGGGGCTCGGCCCACGGGTCCTCGAGCACGCCGCACTCGATCGCCCTGCTCCAGACGCTCTCGTCAATGCTGTAGGGCGCCTCGACCGAGACGGGGATCGGGATCCCGTGCTCCCTGGCGTACGCGATCTCCTCCTCCCGGGACATCTTCCAGTCCCTGGTGGGGGCCATGATCTTCATCTCCGGGGCGAGGGCCATGATGGAGACCTCGAACCTGACCTGGTCGTTGCCCTTGCCCGTGCAGCCGTGGGCGATGGTGTCCGCCCCGAGCCTCTTGGCCATCTCGACGAGCTTCGCCACCATCAGGGGGCGCGCGATCGCGGTGCCGAGAGGGTAGTTGCCCTCGTAGAGGGCGTTGGCCTTGAGCGCGGGCAGGACGTAGGAGTCGGCGAACTCCTTCTTCGCGTCTATCACCCACGCGCGCGACGCACCTATTGCCCTGGCCCTCCTCATCGCATCCTTGAGGTCGTCAGTCTGACCGACGTCTACGGTCACGGTGACGACATCGCAGCCGTGCATCTGTCTCAGCCAGTGGATCGCCACTGACGTGTCCAGGCCGCCCGAGTATGCGAGGAGTATCTTCGGCTTCTCCTTCTTCTGTCCAGGGTTGTCCATGGAGTCGTCGCCTCCGCCCGTCCCATTCGGCGGGGCGTATATGGGGGTGGTGACACGTCGAGAACAACGCCGGGAGGGCCGTGTCGCGTTTCGGACACACGGTCGCCGCAGGCCCCTCCGCGGTCCGCCGCTGGACACGTCTGGACGGCCCCCTGGCGCATGTCCAGCACCCTTAAGTATGCGCAGAATATTACTTGCTGGTAGCGGACTGAGTCACTTGGCGTACAAGCGATACAACCCGGACGACGAGGCGCAGATAGGGCCCGACGGCCAGCCCGAGTTCGTGAGGGTGCGGCTTCCCCGCAAGAAGGACAACGAGATATTCGGGATAGCGGACCAGCTGCTCGGCGCCTCGAGGATCAAGGTCATGTGCGCGGACGGGAAGTCCCGCATGGGCCGCATCCCCGGGAAGATCAAGAAGCGCATGTGGATCAGGGAGGGCGACCTGGTCATCGTGCAGCCGTGGGAGTTCCAGGACGAGAAGGCCAACATCATGTACAGGTACACCAAGACCCAGGCCATGTACCTGAGCAGGAAGAAGATGCTCCCCAAGTCGATCGACATATTCTGAGGCCCAGGGTGTCGCCTTTGCCCTACGACAAGAAGAGCCAGGACTCGGAGAAGGCGATTGAGCGGATAGTCGACTCCTGGAAGATGCGCAGGAAGGATGACGATGACAGGAAGTCGTACGACGAGGTCTTCAACAAGCAGAACCTGATGCGCATATACAAACTCATGTCGGACGGGGTCATGGACAAGTTCGACTTCACGATATCGACAGGCAAGGAGGGCAACCTCTTCAGGGCGAGCACGGTCAGGGGCGAGTTCGTCGCGGTGAAGATCTTCAGGACGTCCACGGCGACCTTCGGTGACATGTACAAGTACGTCGCCGGCGACCCGCGCTTCTTCGGCGTCGGCGGGGGCAACCGCAAGAGGCTCATCATGGTCTGGGCAGAGAAGGAGTTCATGAACCTAGAGGCGCTCCACAGGGTGGGCGTGCGGGTTCCGAAACCCATCGCGCGCAACCAGAACATCATAGTCATGGAGTACATAGGCGACGAGAAGGAGCCCGCGAGGCAGCTGAGGAACGTGCAGCTGGAGGACCCCGGGAAGGTCGCCAGGCAGGTCCTCGACTACGTGGCCGTCGCCTACAGGAAGGCCTCCCTCGTCCACAGCGACCTCAGCGAGTTCAACATACTGGTGAAGGACGGCGAGCCGGTCATCATCGACGTCGGCCAGGCGGTCCTGAAGGACCACCCCAACGCGCATGAGTGGCTCAGGCGGGATGTCACCAACATCGCAAGGTACTTCAGAAGGGACGACGTGAAGATAGACGTCGAGGCAGAGCTGAAGGAGATCACGAGGCCATGACGCAGTCGGTCAAGATCCCGAAGGACCGCGTCGGCGTGCTCATCGGCAGGGGCGGCGAGACGAAGGACGCCCTGGAGAGGCTCACCGGCGTCAGGATAACGATAGACTCGGAGGAGGGCGACGTCGAGATGGACCACACCCACGCCTCCGACCCGGCGATGGCCCTGGCGGTCCAGGACGTCGTCGTGGCCATAGGCAGGGGCTTCTCCGCCGACAAGGCGATGAAGCTCCTGGACGAGGACATCTTCCTCGAGGTCATGGACATCAGGGACTATGTGGGGAAGAAGCCGGCCCACGTGGTCAGGATGAGGGCGAGGGTCATAGGCACCAAGGGCAAGACCCGCAGGATCTTCGAGGAGCTCGCCGGCGTGTACCTGTCCGTCCAAGGGAACACGGTCGCCATAATAGGGGACCTCCTGCAGATCGACGTGGCCAAGCGCGGCCTGGACATGCTCCTCTCTGGGAGCGAGCACGCCGCGGTGTACAAGTTCCTCGAGGGCAGGCGGCCCGAGATAAGGATAGACGGGATGGGCTTCTCCTGAGCCAGGGGACGCTTGAAATATCCCGGACTGCATTCACGTGGAGGACATGCCCGACAACATCCCCGCCACCTTCGACCAGGACATGGCGTCCATCCCAGTCGACCATGTAGCTGGGGACAACGACAACGGGCGCGTGATGAAGCTCATGGCGCACATGATCCTCAGGGTGTGGACGAGGTTCGCCGTCGAGACCGGCCAGAAGCTCTCGATGACCCCGTACCAGTACTCTCTGGGCACATACCACGGCCAGATGAACTGGGTGGTGAACGAGGTCATGAACTTCGAGGAGCTCCCCAGGATCCTCCTGGGCGCCAACTACGGCCACGCGCACGGCCTGCTCGCCGAGACCTACAAGAGGAAGGACGAGGACCGCGTGAGGCTGGTGTTCGCCCTCGACGAGGAGGAGGTCAAGGGCAAGCCCCTGGCGGTGAACTACCTCCTGTACGACGCCCCCTCGGCCGGGTTCCGGTTCGAGGAGGCCGCGGCCGCCCTGAGGGCCGCCATGCCGAAGTGGATGGAGACGGTCGCGACCAAATCCGACGGCCCCCTCTTCACCTTCTGCAAGGAGAGCCTCGAGTGCGTCGGGGTCTGACCCGGCGCTCAGAGGGGGGCCCCGCAGGACCCGCACTTCTCCTCGTCCTCGTCGCTCAGGGCGCCGCAGTACCTGCACCGGACCTTTATCGTGCCCTTCATCTTCTCCTTGACCGACTGCGCGATCTCCTCCTTGAACCGGTCGCGCTCCGCCTCGGCCCGCGCCCTCTCCTCCTCGGCCAGCCTCTTCTCGCGGTCATTCGCAGCCAGTCCGGCCACGATGAACACGAGGCCCATGAGCACAGGGAAGGCGACGAAGAACCCCGGGGCGCCCGCGCTCGCGAAGACAATGGACATGAACATCACCAGGATGCCCACGCCAATTATGCCCGCGGCGGACTTCGGCTGGTGTTCCCGGTCGGGGCGACGCCTTGCGTCCGACATGAAATCAGGGTGGAAATCGTCAGTCACGCTGCTCACGCCATTCCTCTGAGGGTGCGTTAGCGCGACAGGCCTATTCACCCTTTCCATGGATTCCGCCGCCGGGCAAACGATTTATACGCGCTCGTCCTGCCCTCGGCCGTAGATGTCCGCAAGGCTCGAGATCGCAGGGCGAGCGCTTCAGCGCCCTCTGTGCAACCACTGCCTCGGCAGGCTGTTCGCGAAGCTCACCACAGGCATGGCCAACGACCAGCGGGGGGCGATCATCAGGGCGCTCCTGCCCGGCGCTTCGCCTGACCCCGGCAGCGCGGGGTGCGATGTGTGCCGGGGCCTCTTCGACGAGCTCGACAAGTTCGCAGCCATGGCCGCAAGGTCCTCGGAGGGGTACGAGTTCTCGACGTTCCTGGTAGGGACCAAGGTCGACGCCGAGCTCCTCGAGAGGGAGGAGCAGCTCTGGGCGGAGGTCGGCGCGAAGGAGACCGAGACGCTCAAGTCGGAGCTCAACAGGGAGGTCGGCAAGCGCGTCGAGGCCCTCCTCCTGAAGCCCGTCGACTTCACCAACCCCGACATGGTCTACCTCGTCGACACGCGGTTCGACAGGGTGGAGACCTCGGTCTCCCCCCTCTTCGTCTACGGGCGGTACAGGAAGCTCTCGAGGGAGATCCCTCAGACGAGGTGGCCCTGCAGGGACTGCAGGGGCAAAGGGTGCCCCCGGTGCGGCGGCAGGGGCGTCATGTACGAGAGGAGCGTGCAGGACCTCACCGGACCCATAGTGATGAGGCACGCGCAGGGGGAGGCCGACTTCTTCCACGGCATGGGCAGGGAGGACATCGACGCCCGCATGCTCGGGAACGGCCGGCCCTTCGTCGTGGAGGTCAGGCGCCCGCGGGTGAGGTCCTTGGACCTCCCCCGGGTGCAGGAAGAGGTCAACGCCTCCGCGGGGGGCCTCGTCGAGGTCGAGGGGCTGAGGCCCTCGGACAGGTCCGAGATGAGGGCGATAAAGGAGGCGGCGCACTCCAAGACGTACAGGGTCAGGGTGCGCTTCCAGCATGATTTCGACCATGCAAAGCTTAATGAGATAGTTCATGTATTGGCCAAAAACCCTATAAGTCAGCAGACTCCGAACAGGGTGTCGCACAGGCGTGCCGACCTAGAGCGCATAAGGACGGTCAGGTCCTTCAGGACCGAGTCCGTCGAGGGCCTCGAGGCGGTGTTCGTCGTCGAGGCGGACAGCGGCACGTACATCAAGGAGCTCATGCACGGGGACGGGGGCCGGACGAGGCCCAGCGTCGCCGAGGTCGTGGGCGTGCCCTGCGAGGTGCTCTCGCTCGACGTTATATGGATCGGAGACCAAGGGGCGGAAGGACATGGTTAAGGCTTCCAAGGGCTACAGGCGCAGGACTCGGTCCGTCATGCAGAAGCGCGCGAGAGACAGGGGTCTCTCTCCGATCACGAAGGAGTTCCAGACGTTCGAAGTGGGCGAGAAGGCCGCGGTCACGGTCGACCCGAGCATCCACAAGGGCCAGCCCCACATAAGGTTCCAGGGCAAGACGGGCACCGTCAAGGGGATGCAGGGGAGGGCCTACCTCCTCGACATCAAGGACGGGGACATGATGAAGGAGATCATCGTCAAGCCCCAGCACCTGAGGAAGTGCTAGAGGCCGGACAGGCACTGGCTGGTGTTTTCCATGGAGGACAAGAAGATAGCCACCCTCGCGGAGGTCAGGGACATACTGCTCGAGAGGCAGGAGCAGGGCGAGCTGACGCCGGAGCAGAAGCTGGCGCTCGAGCACAGCCAGAAGTTCGCCAGGACCGACGCCAAGAAGTCCAGGAAGCTCGTGAAGGAGCTCCTCGAGCTCGGCTTCGTGTCCGAGCTGAACGCCGTCAAGATCGCGGACGTCATGCCCGACCACGCGGACGACGTGAGGGCGATGTTCGCCAAGGAGAGGGCGAACCTCGACAAGAAGGACATCGAAAAGATACTTAGCGTCGTAGAGAAGTACCTCTGACGAGCGGAGGGGGGATTGTCGTTGGAGGACTACGCAAGGATACTAGATTACCTGCCCCAGGGGCTCCCGGACGACCGGAAGTTCAAGCGGGAGCCCATCGCCTACGCGCTGGGCGACGACCAGTTCAAGCTCTTCGAGCTCGTGCCCAAGCCCGACATCAACCTGGCCGTGGGGGACAAGGTCTACATAGGCAAGGACCTGAACCTCAGGCAGGAGATCCTCCACGTCAAGAGGCGCATAGGCTACAGTGAGCTCACCAACGCCGCCCAGAGCGAGCTCCAGTTCGTCATAATGGACGTCATCAAGGCCCACGAGGAGCGGTTCGTCAGATTCTTCAACGAGTCGCAGGCCATAACCACCAGGTTCCACATGCTCGAGCTGCTCCCCGGGCTGGGGAAGAAGACCATGTGGAGCATCATCGAGGAGAGGAAGAAGGGCCCGTTCAAGTCCCTCAAGGAGGTCGAGGAGCGGGTCCCGATGGCGCACCAGGTGGACAAGCTCCTCGCGAAGCGGATAGAGGAGGAGCTCTCCAACCCGACCGAGAAGTACCACCTCTTCGTCATGAGGTGAGGCCGGTCCGGACATGAGAGCCGATGAGGTCAGGTCGGTCCTCGAGTCGATGGGCAAGCGCCCCTCGAAGAGCCTGGGACAGCACTTCCTCCTCGACGAGGGAATCATCAGGAGGCAGGTGAAGCTCGCGTCCCTGGAGGAGGGCGAGCGCGTCCTTGAGATAGGGCCGGGCATAGGCAACCTGACCGAGGAGATCCTCAGGTACGGCGTCAGGCTCGTCGCCGTCGAGCAGGACCCGGGGTTCTGCGGGTTCCTGAGGCGCAGGTTCGGGGAGAGGGTGGAGATCATACAGGCCGACGCCGTGCGCGCCTTCCTCCCTGAGTTCGACAAGGTCGTCTCGAACCTTCCATATCAGATCTCGTCGCCCATCACCTTCAAGCTGCTGGACACCGGCTTCGACTCCGCCGTCCTGATGCTCCAGAGGGAGTTCGCGGAGCGGATGGTCGCCAGGCCCGGCACTCCGGAGTACGGACGCCTGTCGGTCGGGGTGTACTGCAGGGCCGAGTGCGAGATCGCCATGAAGGTCTCCCCGGCGTCCTTCTGGCCCCAGCCGAAGGTCGACTCGTGCGTCGTGAGGCTGACCCCGAGGCCGCCGCCCTTCGAGGTCCGCGACATGCAGGCGTTCGCAGACGTCACCAAGGCGCTCTTCTCGCACCGGAGGAAGAAGGTCTCGAACTGCCTCGAGACGGACCCCGCCGTGAGGAGGTTCGTCACCGTCGGCATGAAGGATGCCCTGAGGTCGCTCCCGCACGCCTCCGAGAGGCCCGGGGACCTGACGCCGGAGCAGATCGGCGAGCTGACCGACGCCCTCCTGGCGCTCAGCGCTTCTTCGGGAAGTACCTGTTGACGATCGCGTCCGCGATCTTCCCGGGCCCGTCGACGAGGACGTCGCACGCCGGCACGCCGTACTTCCTCTCGTACTCCTTGATGTGCGCCTCGACCTCGGCCCTGGTCAGGTTCTCGTGGTTGAGCGTGATGCCTATGACGTCGGTCTGGGCGAACACCCTGATGAGCTCCATCTCCCTGTCTATGGTGCCGTTCGGGAGGTGCAGCTCGTCGGCGTGGTAGCTCCTGTACTTCCTGCCCGGGGCGTGCTGCAGCACGACCGTGTTCGGTGCCGACGCGTTCACTATGGTCCTCGAGCCGACCACGTATGCGGGGTGGCTCAGAGCGCCCTGCCCTTCGACTATGATGACCTTGGGCTTCTCGTTCACGTACGCCTGCTCGATGGCGTTCTCGAGCTCGCCCACGACGTAGTCGCCCCTGATGGCGTCGAGGGGTATGCCGTACCTGGACCCCTGGAGCAGGCCGGTCTGCCCCGTGGCGACAAAGGCGGTCTTGATCCCCCTCTCGTTGAGCTCCTTGGTGAGTGTGACCGCGGTGGTCCTCTTGCCCGAGGCCGCGTCCGTCCCCAGGACCGGTATCCTGATGCAGTCCATCTTGGCCGCCAGGCCCCTGTAGTAGTGCATCTTGTCGAGCGGCGGCTCCTTCCTGATGTCGACGATCTGGACCTTGTGCTTCTTGGCGAGCGGGGCGAACTCCCTGTCGTCCGCGAGCCACTCGTGGAGGCCGGAGATGACGCTGACGCCGTTCTCGATGGCCACCTTGACGGGCTTCCTGAACTCCGGCGGCAGCATCCCGCCGATGGTCGCGACGCCTATGATCATCCACTGGGGCTTCGCCTTCAGTCTCCCGAGCGACTCCTCGACGGAGGCGAATATCGGGATGCCGTCCCTCTTGCCGTCCAGGACCTCGCCCGCGTCCTTCCCGGCCTGCTTGCTGTCCACCACGCCCAGTATCTTGAACCTCAGTGAGTGGCGGATCAGGCCTGCCGCGGTCTTGCCCCTGACCTTGCCGAAGCCATCCTCGCAGAGGATGATAGCGGTCTCCATGCGACGGGCGACGGCGAGACCTGTATAAATCCCTTGAGAACCTATCCCGTTGGTTGACGTGGCGGGGCTGGCCATCCCACGTCAGCTTCATTACCCCCTGACCCCGTCTTGAGCACGGTCAAGATGGTCGCCAAGTGCGGGAAGTGCGGCGGGGAGTTCGTCGACGGAACGGTATTCTGCGAGCACTGCGGGGAGCGGATCATGGTCGGGGTCCCGGACGGTTTCGAAGACGGCCGCCCGTTCTACGCCTACCAGTGGATGGGCGAGACGCACCTGCTCTCGTCCTTCGGGTGGGCCCTGAGGTGGTTCGTGGTCCAGCTGTTCGTGGTCCTGGCGGTCGTCGTGATGGCGGCGGACGCGGGCGAGGATGGCCTCCCCCTCCTGCTGGCCGCGGCCCTGCTCGGCTCGGCGTACTTCCTGGCCTGGTTCGTGCTCATCAGGCGCTACCGTTCTAGGGGCAGCCCCACGGACTTCGGAGGCGGCGGCCCACCCACGCGTCCCTGAGACTGGGACTCTGGCTCCGGCCCCATCACCTGCGGTCCTGCCGAGGGCGTAATCTCAGAGCATATGTGAGATATCCGGATGACAGCTCGCCTGGGACTCAGAACTCCATGTCAATCGTTAAGTACCCAGGTGCGGATTGAACGCGGGTGAGTCAGTGAACTGCCAGAATTGCCGCTCTGAGAATCCCGACGGGTCGGTCTTCTGCAACACCTGCGGCGGCAGGATAGCGGTCTTACGCCCAGGGGAATCATACAGCGGAGAGCCTTCGATTTCCGAGAGCGAGTTGATCAGAGTGGAGTATCCGCTGGGCCACACCGCGAGCTACACCCGCGAAGGTGCGGTCGCCAGGGCGACCTTAGGCATTGTGGTCGCCCTCTTCTTCGGCCTCGTCATGCTCGTCGTCGGCTACTCTCGATCCGAGTATGGCATAGTCTTTGGCGGGACGTTGTGGCTCGCCTTCGGAGCAATCATCGCCCTCCGGGTCTTCGTCTTCCCTGTCAAGCGAAGCCCGCCCTGAGTTGCTCCAGACTCCGCACCCATCACTTGAACTGGGGGCACCTTTTTCTAGGCATACCGACATTGAGCCCGGGGGGAGCAGAGTGCTAGTAGGCATAGTAGGCAAGCCCAACGTCGGCAAGTCGACCTTCTTCACGGCCCTGACGATGGCGACCGCCCAGATAGCGTCGTACCCGTTCACCACGATCCAGCCCAACAAGGGCGTGGGCTACGTACGGAGCCCCTGCCCGCACACCGGCTTCGGCAAGCCGTGCAACCCCAACAACTCCCTGTGCGAGGACGGCATCAGGTTCGTTCCGATCGAGGTGCTCGACGTGGCGGGGCTCGTCCCCGATGCGCACGCAGGCAGGGGCCTCGGCAACAAGTTCCTCGACGACCTGAGGCAGGCCGACGCGTTCATACACGTGGTCGACGCGAGCGGCGGCACCGATTTCGAGGGAAACCCCGTGGGCGTCGGCACCCACGACCCGACCCTGGACGTCAGCTTCCTCGAGAGGGAGATCACCTACTGGCTCTACGGCATCCTCGAGAAGCACTTCGCCAAGATGGCGAAGCAGTCCAAGCTGACGGGGACCAAGCTCGAGAAGATGCTGCACGAGAAGCTCACCGGGCTCTCGATAACCGAGCACCAGATCCTCGCGGCCTTCAGGCACGCGGCCATCGAGGCGGAGCCGACGCTCTGGGGCGAGGCCGAGATACTGAAGTACTGCGCCTCGCTGCAGAAGATTAGCAAGCCGATGATCATCGCGGCGAACAAGGCCGACATAGCGCCCCCGGAGAACCTGGAGAGGCTGAGGGGGACCGGCTACCCCGTGGTGGCGACGAGCGCTGAGTACGAGCTCGCCCTCAGGAGGGCATCGAAGGCCGGCCTGATATCGTACGTCCCGGGCAGCGGGGCGTTCGAGGTCGCCGACAGGTCCAAGCTCAACGCGGGCCAGCTCGCGGCGCTGGACAAGATGTCCTCGTGGCTGAAGGAGCACACCAGCACCGGGGTGCAGGCGATCCTCGAGGACGTGGTGTTCAAGGTCCTGGACCTCATGGTGGTGTACCCTGTCGAGGACGAACACAAATGGTCCGACAAGCAGGGGAAGGTCCTGCCCGACGCCTACCTCATGAGGCGGGGCACCAACGCCAAGGACCTCGCGTTCAAGGTCCACACGGACCTCGGCGACAACTTCATCAGGGCCATTGACGGCAGGACCCACATGGCCATCGGGCACGACCACGTCCTGAAGGACGGGGACGTCATCAAGATAGTCGCGAAGGCATGATCCGGATGGGGCAGTGGGACGTAAGGCTGATAGGGGTATCCTACTCGAAGGGAGGCGGAGACCTGGCGCTCCACCTCTACGGGAAGACCGAGGACGGGCGCTCCGTCGCGATAAGGTACACGGGCTTCGAGCCCTACTTCTTCGTCCTGGAGCCGTCCGAGGAGGTCCTCGACATCCTGGGCAGCGACCCACGGGTCGTGAGGATGGAGGACAAGGAGCTCCTGTACAAGGGCGAGACGAAGAAGGCGAAGAGGGTCGTCGTCACCTATCCGTGGCTCGTCCCGGACATAAGGGGCCAGGTGATACAGAAGTGCACGGTCCTCGCGGCCGACATACCCTTCCACTTCAGGTTCATGTACGACCTCGACCTCGGCTCGTGCGTCCGCGTGTTCGGCGAGGAGATCGAGGACGCGCGGTACAGGACGGACCTGGCCGTCAGGGCGGAGCGGTTCGAGACGATCAAGCCCTTCAGGCCGCGCCTGAGGGTCCTCAGCTTCGACATAGAGACGAGCCTGAAGGAGCCCAGGATATTCACCATCTGCTGCGTCGTCAAGGACGGCGACAGGGTCGAGAGCAGGAGCTTCGACGGGGACGAGGGGCAGATGATCAAGGCCTTCTCCGACTTCATAGTCGAGTCGGACCCGGACGTCATCACCGGGTACAACATCGACGGGTTCGACATCCCCCAGATCATCCAGCGGCTCACGGCCCTGAGGCAGCCGGAGCTGTCGTGGGGCAGGTTCCCCGGCACGATATCGCAGTACAACAACAGGTTCTGGTGGTGCGAGGGCAGGGTCATAATCGACGCTTGGTGGGCGGTCAAGAAGGTCATGAAGCCGAAGCAGGAGACGCTGAACGCGGTCTCGAAGCTCCTCCTCGGGGAGGAGAAGCACGACGTCGACCCCAAGAAGATGGACGAGGAGTGGGCCGCGGACAAGGACCGGGTCATGAGGTACTGCACCCATGACGCGCACCTCGCCCTCAGGGTCCTCGAGAAGATCGCCATGCTCAACAGGAGCATGGACCTCGCGGCGGTGTCCAAGCTCCCCCTGGACGACGTCGTGAACGGCACGACCTCCCAGTTCATCGACTCCATCCTGATCCGCCTCGCCGACAGGAGGGGGGTCGCGGTGCCCATGACCTCCCGGAACTACGAGGACGCGGAGGCCATCGAGGGCGGGTACGTCCACGACATCAAGTCGGGGCTGCACCACTGGGTCCTCACCCTGGACTTCAGGAGCATGTACCCGAGCACGATCATATCCAAGAACATCTGCTTCACGACGCTCCACCCGGACGGGACCGTCGTCTCGCCGACGGGCGCGAGGTTCCTGGACAAGGGCGTCAGGGTCGGCCTCCTCCCCGGCATACTCGAGGACCTGATGCGCGAGAGGGCCCTCACCAAGAAGGCCATGAAGGAGGCCGCGACGCCAGAGGAGGCGGACTACTACAACGGCCTCCAGGAGGCCATCAAGATCCTCATGAACTCGTTCTACGGCGTCCTCGCCTCCTCCTTCTACAGGTTCACCGACCCGAGGATCGGCGCGAGCATCACCGCCTTCGCGCGCGAGGCCACCAAGGACCTCATCAGGAAGCTGGAGTCCGAGGGGCTGGAGGTCATATACTCAGACACGGACTCGGTGTTCTTCCTCTCGCCGCACAAGGAGCTCGAGGCCTCCATCAAGTTCGGCCAGCAGATCGCCGAGCGCTTCTCGAAGGGGGGGATGGTCCTCGAGTTCGAGAAGATCATGGAGCCGTTCTTCTCCCACGGGATGAAGAAGAGGTACGTCGGGCGCATGGTGTGGCCCAGGAAGGAGCTCGTGGTCAGGGGCTACGAGATGCGCAGGACCGACTCCTTCGACCTCCAGAGCGAGACGCTGCAGGCCGTGTTCGAGAAGGTCCTGGACGGTGACAACGAGGGCGCCGTCGCGCTCACCAGGAAGGCCATCGAGGACCTCATGGCGGGGAACGTCGACGCGTCGAAGCTGGTCATATCCCGCACCGTGAGGGACTTCGACGCCTACAAGGCGAGCGACCGCATGGTCAACGTGCGGGCGGCGAAGAAGCTCCAGGAGATGGGGTACGAGTTCCAGCCGGGGATGAAGGTCTCGTGGGTCGTCACCGACGGGAGGAGGTCCCCCAACGAGGTGGAGCCGTGGATAGAGGGCCGCGAGTTCAAGGGCCGGCCCGACTACAGGTACTACGCCACGAGGCTCTCCGCCACGATATCGCGCGTGACCGACTCCTTCGGGTGGGACCAGAAGTCCCTCGTCAGCGGGGCGCAGCAGGTCACATTCAAGGACAACGACTTCGAGAACAAGAGGGCCGCCAAGGTGGCCGCCCAGCCCAAGAAGACGGACAAGAAGCTCAAGCTGGACGACTTCATGTAGCCGGTCCGACAGCTATATATAAGATGACCATCTTCGTCGTGCCCGCAGCGGCGAGACCACCTCGGTCTCGCGGGGAATGTGCGCCCCCCGGGGCGTGAACCCTCAACGGCTGGATGTGACACGATGGCAGAAGAGGCTGGATCGGCTCCCAAGAAGGAGCGCAAGGCCAAGGCGCCCGTTGAGGCGCCTGCAGAGGCCAAGGCACCCGCGCCCGCGGGCGCGCAGGATTCTAAGACGGGCGGGCCCGCCAAGGGCATGTACCACTACATCGGCGAGGCCTGGAAGGACGTCGGCAGCGACGAGATGAAGCAGCTGATGTGGCAGCGCATGGTCGACTGGAGGAAGGAGGGCACCTTCGTCCGCGTCCAGAAGCCGCTGAGGCTCGACAAGGCCCGCCAGCTCGGCTACAAGGCGAAGCAGGGCTTCGTCATAGTCAGGACCAAGGTCAGGAAGGGCGGCCTGAGGAAGCACAGGATCAGGAAGGGCCGCAAGCCGAAGAGGAAGGGTATACTCAAGATCACCATGAGGAAGAACATCCAGAGGATCGCGGAGGAGAGGACCTCCAAGAAGTACCCGAACCTCGAGGTCCTGGCATCCTACTGGGTCGGCGAGGACGGGAGGCACAAGTGGTTCGAGGTCATACTCATCGACGTGAACCACCCCGTGATCAAGGCCGACCCGAAGCTCAACTGGATATGCAGCTCGAAGCACACGCACAGGGCCATCAGGGGCCTCACCCCCGCCGGCAAGAAGGGCAGGGGGCTCGTGAGGACCAGGGGCATGGGCGCGGAGAAGGTCAGGCCTTCCCTCCGGGCGCACAAGAGGATGGGCACCTAGGGGCCGATCCTCGCAAGCAGCTTCCGGACCTCGTCCTGGGTCATACCTATGAGCGGATGGAACACCGGGAGGTCCCCCTTCAGAGAGGCGCCGCTCTCGACGTCGCCGAGGCCCCACTCCACCACCACGCCTTCGCAGTGCATGTGGGCGGCCTGGGAGAATACGTCCTGCTCCGGGCGCACGACCTTGAGGTCGGGGTTCCAGGCGGCGAGCGGCGAAGGCGTCGCGTCGTCGGCGCACGCGACGACCACGTTGCACCCCCTCTTCATGAGGAGCCACGATGACGCCAGACCCCTCTCCGACTCGACGAGCGAGAGGACCTTCCCCTGGGTGCCCTTCGGCATCCCCCCGGGGCCGGCGATGACAGAGCTGTACAGGTAGGCCTCCTTCCCGCGGACCTCGACAGACACCTCGGCGTCCGGCTCCTCGAGGTCGACCCTGAGGCCGAGGTCCCTGAACGACTCCAGTATGGAGGAGCCCAGGTCCGCCGCGAGCTGCTGGCTCGTGTAGGGGTGGTTCCCCGTCCTCCTGGTCCGGACCGCGAAGGAGGCGCCCTTGAAGAACAGCGGCGCGGAGAACGCCCTCACCGCCTCCCTCAGTCCCTCGAGCTCGCTCGTAGCCTTCGTCACCGGGCTGAACGAGACGACCCCGAACGTGCGCGAGAGGATCTCGCAGCTCCTCCTCCAGTCGTCCGAGTCGGCGAAGAGCCTCCCCCTGACGGAGGAGATGACGCACGGTACCCCGGCGAGGAGGTGCTTCCTGCGGATGTCCTGGACGAGCGCCTGCTCGAACCTCCTCCGGACCCCCTCGCTCTTGAGCCCGAGCTCTCCGTACCTGATCAGGAGCGTAGGCATGCGACCGGGCCAACCCCTTGGGACCGAATAAACATTTCATCCGCGGGCCCGTGTCAGAAGGAAAATCTAATTAGGGGCTGTGCGTTCACGCTTAACGGAGCCATAAGAGGGGTAGATTGAACACTGAGCAAAAGGCAAAGGTTTCTTTGAAAAGAGTTGTGGAACCCCCCGGGCCCAAGGCGAAGTCTACCGTCGAGAGGGACAAGAAGGTCCTCTCGCCCTACAACAGGCCCTACTACTACCCGTTCGTGGTGGAGAAGGGCAAGGGCTGCATCATAGAGGACATCGACGGCAACGAGTACGTGGACTTCAACTCCGGGCTGGGGGCGATGAACGTCGGGCACTGCCACCCAGAGGTCGTGAAGGCGATAGCGGACCAGGCGAAGCGCCTGCTCCACTACAGCTACACGGACTTCTACTACCGCTACGCCGTCGAGCTGGCGGAGAAGCTGAACGAGATCACGCCCGGCGACTACACCAAGAAGGTGTTCTTCAGCGGTTCGGGGGCGGAGAGCATCGAGGCCTTCGCGAAGGTCGCGAGATGGCACTCGAAGAGGCCGCTCTTCCTGGCCTACACGGGCGCGTTCCACGGCAGGAGCATGGGGGCCCTGAGCTTCACGGCCAGCTCCATCGTGCAGAAGGCGAGGTACTTCCCGACGATGCCGGGCGTGTACCACGTGCCCTTCGCGTACTGCTACAGGTGCCCGTACAAGATGTCCCTCCCGGACTGCAACTACTGGTGCGTCGACTTCATCGAGGACTTCGTCCTGAAGAAGTACGTCCCGCCGAACGAGGTCGCGGCGTCGCTCATTGAGCCGATACAGGGCGAGGGGGGCTACGTCGTCCCGCCGCCCGAGTACCACAAGAGGCTCAAGAAGCTCTACGACAAGTACGGCATCCTCTACGGCGTGGACGAGGTCCAGTGCGGCATGGCGAGGACCGGGAAGTGGTGGGCGATAGAGCACTTCGGCGTCGTGCCGGACATCATATGCAGCTCCAAGGCCCTCGGCGGCGGGATATCCCTGGGCGCGACCATCGGCCGCGCGGAGATATTCGACTGGGACGCCGGCTCGCACTGCACGACCCTCGGCGGGACGCCCGTGGCCTGCGAGGCCTCCCTCGCCACCATCAGGGTGATCGAGAAGGAGAAGCTGATGCAGAACGCCACCAGGATGGGCGACCACATCATGAAGCGCATGAGGGAGGTAATGCAGACCTCCGACATCGTCGGGGACGTCAGGGGCAAAGGCCTCATGATCGGGGTCGAGATCGTCAAGGACAAGAGGTCGAAGGCCAAGTGGGGCGACGGCGCCCACGACATAATCCACAAGGCGTGGAAGAAGGGCGTCGTGGCCATAGGCGCCGGCGAGAACAGCTTCCGGATCGCCCCGCCGCTGGTCATCACCAAGGACCAGGCCGACTTCGGCGTCGACGTCCTGACGGAGTGCATCAGGGAGGTCGAGAAGGAGCGCTGAGCGGTCGGCGACGCCGTCCGCTCGTAGCCCCGAAACCCTTTATTCCGTCCCTTTCGTTCGGAGTTAGGAGTCTGATATCATGAACAACAGCAAGAAGTGGAAGCTCAAGGGGCCCAAGATCGTGGTGGAGCCGCCAGGCCCCAAGTCGAAGAAGGTACTGGCTCGCAAGGAGAAGTTCGTCACCGACGGCATCCGGATCGGGCTGCCGACCGCCCTCGACATCGCCGAGGGGCCGTTCCTGAGGGACCTGGACGGCAACGTCTTCCTGGACTTCACCGTGGGCATAGGCGTCCACAACTGCGGCCACAGGCCGGAGGCCATGGTCAAGGCGTGCAAGGACCAGCTGGACAAGTTCATACACATCTGCGTGATGGTCTCGCCGTACGAGCCCTACATCAAGCTCGCCGAGGAGATGGCCAAGATCATGCCGGGCAAGCTGGAGAAGAGCATATTCCTCAACAGCGGGTCCGAGGCGATCGAGAACGCCCTCAAGATCGCGAGGTCGTACAACAAGAAGAAGTGGATTGTCTCGTACAAGACCTCGTTCCATGGCAGGACCTTCATGGACATATCCCTCACGGCCAAGGAGAAGCCCTACAGGGACGGGTTCCACCCGCTCATGCCCTATGTCCAGCACGTGGACTACGCCTACTGCTACAGGTGCCCCCTGGGCCTCGAGCACCCGGGCTGCGACCTGGCCTGCGCCGACACCATAAGGACCATCGTGGAGACGGCCCCGCTCGCGGGGGACGTCTGCGCGCTGGTGATGGAGCCGGTCGAGGGCGAGGGAGGGTTCATCGACCCGCCGCCGGGCTACTGGGAGAAGGTGCGCAAGATCTGCGACGACAACGAGGTCGTCTTCATAGACGACGAGGTCCAGACGGGCTTCGGCAGGACCGGCAAGATGTTCGCGATACAGCACTGGGACGTCGAGCCGGACATCGTCGTCACGGGCAAGGGCCTCTCCCTGGGGATGCCCCTGGGCGGCGTCACGGGCAAGGAGAAGATCATGGCCTCCCCGCCGCCGGCGAGCCTCGGTGGCACATACGGCGGGAACCCAGTCTGCTGCGCCGGGGCGATAGAGTCCATCAAGATGACCAAGAAGCTGCTGCCCAACACGAAGATGATCAACAAGGTCGAGAAGAAGCGCCTCACCGAGTGGAAGGAGAAGTACGAGGTCGTGGGCGACGTCAGGGGCCTCGGCGCGATGATGGGCATGGAGCTCGTCAAGACCAAGGCGGGGAAGGAGCCGGCGTCCGACCTGGCGAGGGCCATACAGCTCAACTGCTTCAAGAAGGGGCTGTACATCCTCACGGCCGGCGCGTACGGGAACGTGATAAGGCTGCACCCGCCGCTGACCATCGACCAGAAGCTCCTCAACAAGGGCCTCGACATACTCGAGTCGGCCCTCGCGGAGGAGTCGAAGAAGGCCGGCCTGGTCTAGGCGAGCCGACCCCAAACCTCTATGTGAAGAGGCCCTCGCGCCTCTTCCAAATCACTTTCCTTCTTCTTTTCTCTTCTGCCTCCTATCAGCGATTCTCATCTCGTTCGCGGGTTGGGGAGTTTAGCGGACAAACCTCTATCCGCGGTCAGTGCCGCACTATGGCCGCTTCGTCCCTTGTCAAGGACTTGCCCCAATCCCCTTCACGCACTCAGACGGTGCAGGTTTGACGGCCGGGGTTCGGTCCATGACTCTGATACGGTTGCTTCCTGACGAGCATCCAGTAGATGATATGGACGAGCTTCCTCGCGGTCGCCGAGGCGGCTTTCTGCTTGCCCCTACGCCTCGCGATTCGCGCGTGGAATTGCGAGATGCGCGAATCCGGATGACATCTGACGTGGGAGTGGACCACCTCCGTGAGGACCCACCTTAGATAGGCGGACCCCTCCTTGCTCACCCCTCCGTAGTGGACGGAGGATGCTGACTGGCTCACAGTCGGCACGAGCCCCGAGTATGCAGACAGCTTCTCGGGGCTCGGGAACCTCGAGATGTCATCGATCTCGGCGTGGATTAGGAGGGCGGAGTAGAACCCGATGCCCGGGATCGTGGCTATCAGCTGGGCATCGGGTCTTCTGTGGAACTCGTCCAGGAGTTGGGAGTTGAGGGCGTCTATCTGTGCCTGGACTCCCTCGAGGCAGCAGAGGCACGAGTCCACGGTGGGGATCTTGAGCGAGCGCATCCAGGCGGTGTGTTTCTGGGTGAATGGTTTGAGCATGCCATCTGGGCGCCGGACTCCTCGTCTGAGGAGTTCGGCGTGCATCCTGTTCTTGAGGCTTGTTGACTGGCGTACGAGATATGCGCGCTGTCTCACGAGCTGCCTGAGGTCGCGCATATCCTTGGAGGGCACCCAGGAGCGGGGTATGAGGTCAGCCCTGAGGAGCTGGGCGAGGGTCTCGGCGTCGACCTTGTCGGTCTTGACCCTGGCCTCGGCGATGGCCCTGACCTTGAGCGGATGGGCCAGCACGGCCTCGAACCCTCGGTTCTCGATGCCCTCGTATATGAACTCCCAAATGCCCGTGGATTCAAGGACGAACTTGGCGTTCTTGAATCCGTCGAGGAACTCGTCCAGTTCCTCCTGGGTGGACGAGAACCTCTCGTTGGAGATTACCCGTCCGTTGCGGTCGATGACACAAGCTTGGCAGAATTCTTTATGTACGTCCAGGCCCACATATACCATGGTCTCTCGTCTCATCGTTGTTCACCACATTCGATATAGACGAGGGACCTCTTCTACATACCATCCCCTTATCCAAACCCCAACCGCCTTTTCGATCCATGAGAAATGGGAGAGCCACTGGAGGGAATCGAACCCTCGACCTACGCCTTACCAAGGCGTCGCTATACCTCTAAGCCACAGTGGCACGGTCCCGGCCGCAAGTCATCTTGACATGCCTATTAAAAGGTTGTTGACCTCCCGTGGGCGCCGGGGCCGCCCCGCCAGGCTAGTCGCATCATTTATTACCGTACCTGGGCATCAGTTCCACGCCATGAAGGAGGCCCTGAGCAGCTTCGACGTGATTGCGGTGGTCGCAGAGCTCCAGCGGCGCACAGGCGGGCACCTCGACAAGGTCTACCACCCCCGGTGGGACCACCTCGTGCTGTCCGTGAGGGGGGCGGGGGAGGGCAAGGAGTACCTCCACTTCCACGTCGGGAGGTGGCTCTTCCTCTCCAGGGGCACGAGGGAGATGCCCCAGCAGCCCTCGGACTTCGCCATGATGCTCAGGAAGAGGGTGGCCAACGCCCGCATAGCGGGCGTGAGGCAGCAGGGCTTCGACAGGATCGTCGTCCTCACCCTCGAGAAGGAGGAGACCTTCGACCTCGTCCTCGAGCTCTTCGGGGACGGCAACGTCATACTCGTCAAGGGCGGCACCATCGTGCAGCCCCTAACCAGCCACACGTGGAAGCACAGGGACGTCAAGGCCAAGCGGGAGTTCGCGTTCCCGCCGCCCGTGCCCGACCCGGGGGCCATGGACGCCGCCGCCCTGCTGGCCGTGCTGAGGTCCTCGGACTCGGACCTGGTCCGCACCCTCGCCACGAAGCTCAACGTCGGGGGGAGGTACAGCGAGGAGCTGTGCGCCAGGACCAACATCGCCCCGTCGACGCCGGCGGCCGGCCTCGACGATACGCAGGCGGACGCGGTCCTGCGCGAGCTCAGGGGGATGATGGCGGAGGCGGCGTCGTCCGGGAAGGGGTTCGTCTACAGCAGGGCGGGCGTGCCCGAGGACGTCTCCCCCTTCCCCATGAGGACCTGCGCTGGCCTCGAGGCGCGGGAGTTCGCCACGTTCTCCGAGGCGGTCGAGGACTACGTGTCCAGGAAGCCGGCGGCCAAGAAGGAGAAGCCGAAGGAGGAGACGAAGGATCTCGACCGGCTCAAGAGGCGGGTCGCCCAGCAGGAGGCGGCGGTAGTCAGCCTCCAGGACGAGGCGAGGGAGGCGCAGGCCGCGGGAGACGCCCTGTTCGCCCATTACTCCGAGGTCGCGAAGGCCATCTCCGAGGCGCGGAGGCGCGCGGAGGGCGGCGAGGGGATGGAGGGGATCCCCGGGTTCGTCGGCTACGACCCGAAGAGGGCCGTCCTGAAGGTGGAGATCGGCGGGACGGTCCACGCCCTGGACACCAAGGGCACGGTCGAGTCCAACGCCGAGGCCAGGTACGAGGACGGGAAGAAGGCCAGGAGGAAGCTCGAGGGGGTCCTCAGGGTGGTCGAGGAGACCCGGGCGGGGGTCGACAGCATCGCCCGCAAGGAGGCCGAGAGGCGGGAGAGGAAGGCCGTCAGGCCCACCAAGAGGTTCTGGTTCGAGAAGTTCAGGTGGTTCATATCCAGCGAGGGCGCGGTCGTGCTGGGCGGCAAGGACGCCAAGAGCAACGACCTCCTCGTCAAGAAGCACCTAGAGCCCGGGGACAGGTACGCCCACGCGGACATGCACGGGGCCCCGAGCGTCGTGGTGAAGATGCGCGACGGGGTGACGGAGGCGACCCTCAGGGAGGCGTGCGAGTTCGCCGTCGCGACCTCCAAGGCGTGGAACGCGAAGATAGGGTCGGCCAGCGGATACTGGGTACTGCCCGAGCAGGTCAGCAAGACGCCGCAGAGCGGCGAGTACCTCGCGAAGGGGGCCTTCGTCATCAGGGGCAAGAGGAACTACTCCGACAAGCTCGGCATAAGGCTGGCCCTCGGCGAGGTCGAGCACGAGGGCGAGAGGAAGGTCATGTGCGGGCCCGAGTCGGCGGTGAAGGCCAGGTCGGAGAGGTACATCGTCATGAGGCCCGGCGACTGGGACAAGGACGCCGTCGCGAAGCTGCTGGCCGAGGAGCTGCACGTGCCGATCGAGGAGGTCCAGAGCGTCATGCCTCCGGGCGACGTGGACGTCGTCGAGAGGGCCGGGCTGGAGCTGAAGGGCCTCACCGCTTGACGAGCGACCGCAGTGCCTTGAGCTCCTTCCTGTAGCGCTTCTCCCCCTCGGGGGTCTCGAGCACCATCGGAATGCCGTCCCACCTGTCGTCGTTCATGAAGTGGGAGAAGCACTCGAGTCCGAGGAAGCCCTCCCCTATCTGCGCGTGCCTGTCCAGGTGGGAGCCCTGCTTCCCCTTCGAGTCGTTGATGTGCATGGCCCTCATCGTGTCCGCCCCGAGGACGTCCTCGAAGAGGGCGAAGGTCGCCTCGTACCCCTTCCTCGACCTCACGTCGTACCCCGCGGCGTACGCGTGGCAGGTGTCGAAGCACACGCCAGCGCCCTTCTGGTCGTCCAGCATGTCGATGACCTTCGCGAGCTGCTCGAAGGAGTGGCCGAGGACCGTGCCCTGGCCCGCGGTGTTCTCGAGGACGAAGCACACGGCCCCGGAGCCGGCCTCCTTCCTGGCCCAGTTCAGCGAGTCGGCGATGCGCCTGAGCCCCGCCTGCTCGCCCGCCCCCATGTGCGCCCCGGGGTGGAATATCAGGTTCCTCACCCCCAGCGCCTCCGCCCTGACGACCTCCTCCAGGAACGCCTCCCTGGACCTCTTCATCAGGGCCGCGTCGGGCGTCCCGAGGTTGATCAGGTAGGAGTCGTGTATGACGGTCTCCATGACCCCGTGGGCCTCCATGTTCTCCCTGTAGAGGGAGACGTCCTCCGGGGCGAGCGGCTTCGAGGACCACTGCATCTGGTTCTTCGAGAATATCTGCATGCAGTCGCACGTGGCGTCGCGCGCTCGCTGCGGGGCGTTCTGCACCCCGCCCGTCACGGACACGTGGCCGCCCAGCACCTTCATCCCGAGCACCACGGGGTAATCCCGCTCCGGCTAGATAATCAATCCTCGAGGTCCATGGTGAAGAGGTAGCTGCCGTTGACGATGGACGACTTCGGCGGCACCCCGGCCTTGTGCATGAGGGCGATCATGGCGACGTTGTCCCTGAGCACCTCCGCCGTGAGGCCGCGGATCCGCTTCGCCCTCGCGATCTTGACGAGCTCCTTCATCAGGTAGGTGCCTATTCCGCGCCCCTGCCAGTCGTCCGCGACCAGGAAGGCTATCTCCGCCCTCCTCGTCGACGGGTTCAGGTGGTAGCTGCCCACGCCCACCATCTTCTGCTTCGGGCCCTTGCCGTGCAGCACGACCAGGGACATCTCCGACTGGTAGTCTATGACGCAGAACTCCTGGAGCTTCCTGTGCGGCATGGACTTCAGCATGCTGAAGAACCTGTTGATGATCGTCTGGTCGCTCAGGTCGTAGAACATGTCGCTTAGGAGCTCCTCGTCCGTCGGCTCTATCGGCCGCACCAGGAGCTTCGCCCCGTCCTTCTCGACCATCACGCTCTCGTACTCCTCGGGGTAGACCGTCGTCGCAGGGGCCAGCTTCTGGTCGCTGTAGACGTAGTTCATGGCCTTGGCCTCCTCGAGGAGCTGCTTGCGGAACTTCGGGTGGGCGATGTTGATGAGCGCCATCGCCCTCTCGCGGATGTTCTTGCCGTGGAGGTACGCGGCCCCGTACTCGGTGACGACGTAGTGCACGTCGCCCCTGGTCGTCACCACGCCGGCGCCCTCGTTGAGCTTCGCCGAGATCCTGGAGACGGTGTCGTCCTTGGCCGTGGAGGGCAGGGCTATGATCGGCTTGCCCCCCTTCGAGCGGGCGGAGCCGCGGACGAAGTCGACCTGGCCGCCTATGCCGGAGTAGAACATCGCGCCCAGCGAGTCGGCGCAGACCTGCCCGGTGAGGTCCACCTCGATCGCCGAGTTGATGGCAATCATCCTGTCGTTCTGCGCGATGATGAACGGGTCGTTGGTGTACTCCGTTGGGTGGAACTCAATCATGGGGTTGTCGTCCACGAACTCGTAGAGGGCCTTGCTCCCCATGCAGAAGGACGCCACGGTCTTGCCCTGGTGGATGGTCTTCTTGGAGTTGTTGATGACCCCCTTCTGGGCGAGCTCCATGAGGCCGTCGGAGAACATCTCGGTGTGGATGCCAAGGTCCTTCTTGTCGGTGAGGTAGTACAGGACCGAGTCGGGGATGGTCCCGATGCCCATCTGCATCGTGGAGCCGTCCTCTATCAGCTCGGCGATGTTCTTCCCGATCCGCTTGGCCACGTCGTCCGCGCGGTCCCTCTTCGCGCACAGGAGGGGCTCGTTCACGGGGACGGCGATGTCTATGTCGTCCATGCTGATGAAGCAGTCCCCGAGCGCCCTCGGCATCTGCGGGTTGATCTCGGCGATGACCCTGACCGCGGACTCCGCTCCGGACTTGACGACGTCCGTGGAGACGCCGTAGCTGCAGAAGCCGTGCCTGTCGGGGAGAGAGACCTGTATGAGGGCGACGTCGATGTGCGCCTGGCCGGAGCGGAACAGCGCCGGGATCTCGGACAGGAAGACCGGGGTGTAGTCCGCCCTCCCCTCCGCGACCGCCTTCCGGGTGTTGGCCCCGATGAAGAACGCGTTGTGCCTGAACTGGTCGGTGAACTTCTCCTCTGTGTACGGCGCGACCCCCAGGGTCATGATGTGCATGATCCTCGTGTCCGCGAGCCTGCCGGCGCCCTCGATGAGGGCCTTCACGAGGGTCTGCGGCTCGGCCGCGCCGGAGCCGATGAAGACCTTGTCGCCACGCCTTATGGTCGACACCGCCTGGGCGGCGGTCCTGACCTTGTCCTTGTAGCGCTCCTGCCAGTCCGGCATGGCGTATGGCCTGGACGGCGGGGCCTCGCCGGCCGGCTTCTTGCCCTTGGTGTCGCTGTCCTTCTCTGCCATCTGGTCCCGTCGTGATGACCGCATACGGAATAATAACGATTTGCCACGTACACGGGCCTTCACAGCATATAAGTGGTCATAGGGACTGGACGATGGCCTTCATCGCCTCGATCTCCCTTCCGACCCGCACTATCGCCCGGGTCCCGTCCCCCATGTCGAGGTCCGGGTGCCTCGCCCTGAGCCGGTCGACGACCTCTGCCGGGAACATCTGGTGGAGCTCCCTTATGAACGTGTCGCGCTGGCGGGCGACCGACTCGAACACGGGTCTGAAGAGGGGGGCCAGCTCGATATCCCCCTCCAGCCACGCGTCGAAGTCGCCCCTCTCGATCAGCTGGTCCATGCTGCTGAGGACGAGATGGTACAGCGCCTCCCGCGCCTTGGACTCCACCGTATCGCACCTGGATGGGTGGGAGGTGCCGAGGGTGCCTTTAACGTTGCGCCTGGCCCCGTGGAGCCCCGATGGGCCCTTGGGACGGGTATTTCAGGGTTCGCTGGCCTGTTTCGAACGGCGTTCATGGACATCCCGCATGACAGGGCAAAAGTACATCAAAATCGAACGAGTTGCCCGGTCCGCTTAGGGAGAGTTGGGCGAATGGCACGGGCACGCATGTCTTTCTTGGACGGTTCGGAGGTACAGCGCATCCACGGCACGACCATGAGGATCCTGAGCGAGGTCGGGGTGCTGATACACAGCCCGTCAGCCCGCACCCTCGCCGAGGATGCCGGGGCCGTCCCCTCCAAGGACGGCAAGCGCACCCTGATCCCTGAGCAGGCCGTGAAGTGGGCCCTGGCCTCCGCCAGCAAGTCGGTGCTCCTCGCCTCCAGGGACGGGAGGCACGACATCAGGATACCCTCCGGCAGGCTCCATGCGGCGAACGGGGGGGAGGGCGTGTTCGTCAGGGACCTCGTCAAGGGGGAGTCGCACTCAGCCAGCTCCGACGACCTGAGGGACTTCGCGGTCCTCGTCAACGAGCTACCGGAGGTCGACTTCTTCTGGCCCATGGTCGGCTCGCTGGAGCAGCCGGTTCACCTCAAGGGGATGGTCGAGCTCAAGACCTCCCTCGTGCACACCACGAAGCACATCCAGGCCATGGCCGCCGACGCGGCCGAGGCGAAGTGGATGACCGAGATGGCGGCGATCCTCACGGGAGGCGAGGACGGTCTCGCGAAGAGGCCCATCGTCTCCGCGGTCGAGTGCCCCATATCCCCGCTCACCTTCGAGAAGGGGCTAATCGAGGCGCAGGTCGAGCTCGCGAAGGCGGGCATACCCGTCGTCGCCATGTCCGCGTCAGTCGCCGGGCTCACCTCGCCTGTGACCCTCTCAGGGACCATCGCACAGATGAACGCGGAGAACCTCGCGAGCCTGTTCATATCGCAGGCGGCGAGGAAGGGCGCGCCGTTCATCTACAGCATCGACTCGTCCCCGGGGGACCTCAAGACGGGCTCTATAGACTACGGGGCGCTGGAGGTGCCCATCCTGAGGACCGGGGCCGGGGAGATGGGCAGGCACTACGGGCTGCCGACGATGGTCGCGGGCATCGGGCTCGAGAACCTCACGTTCAACATGGTGAACGAGTGGGAGGGTGTGCCCCACGTGTCGATCCAGTCCATGGTGCCGTCCGATCTTGGCGCCGGGTTCGGCGGGGTCGACATGGCCACGGGGGCGTCGCTCGAACAGCTGGTTGCGGACGCGTGGGTCTGGGGCGTCGCGAAGGAGTTCTCGAGGGACTTCGACGCCGGCGACCAGGCGATCTCCTTCGAGACCATCAGGGACGCAGGGATCGACGGCAACTTCCTCGGCAAGAGGCACACTATCTCGCGCTTCAGGAAGGAGGTCATCGGGTCCGCAATCCCCAAGGCCTCCCTCGACGTGAGGATGAAGCCAGGCGCGCAGGGGGACCTGCTGCGCAGGGCCCAGGCCGAGGCGAAGAGGATCCTGGCCGAGCCCAGGGCGCCCCTCGTCACGAAGGACGAGGCGGCCAGGATGGACCAGTGCATGAGGAGGGGACGCTAGAACCTCTGCGCCAGCTTCGGGTGCACCTTCGCGCCCCAGACCGCCCTCTGGGCGTCCTCCGTCGATAGCCGGCCCCTCTCGGAGAAGAGGGCCGTCACGTGCTTGAACGAGACCTGCTCGAAGTAGAGGTTCTCCACTGAGACGCCGGGGGTGACGCCCTCGAGCAGCTCGGAGGGGTCGCGCAGGTCCCTCGAGAGGGCGATGGGCGCGAACTTGGTCGAGTCCGCGAGGACTATCAGGGGGATGCCCCTCGCCTCGCACGCCAGAGCCATGTGCGCCAGGCCGATCTTGCCTATGACGCCTTCCCTGTTCACGGCGTCGGCCCCGACCACCCCGACGCCCGCCTCCGACGAGAAGAGCGAGAGGGCCGCGTCCGCGATCAGCGTCACGTTCACGTTCATCCGGCCGAGCTCCCTGGCCATGAGCACGCCCTCCCTCATCGGCCTCGACTCGCAGGCTATGACTGTGGTCGCTGGGTCCTTGGAAGCCCTGACCAGCGTGTGGAACACCGCGCTGCTCGAGCTCGTCGTCAGCACGCGTTTCCCGGCCATCTCGCCCGCCGCCAGCTCCGCTATCCTGGCCGCGGCCGCGGGGTAGTGGTCGGACACGGCCTCGCAGAAGGACGCGACGGACGAGGAGTCGGCCGACCTGTGGAGGATGCCGTTCGCCAGGGTCCAGATGCTCGCTATGTTGGGCTGCGCCTTAGCGAGCGCCAGGGCGAACTCCTCCAGGTCGTGCTGGAGCTGCCTGCCGGGCACCCTTTCGCAGAGCGTCCTCAGGGGGACGCAGACGTGCGCCGCCAAGGCGCTCGCGCCCGACAGCCTGTCGTCCCTCACCTGGTGGAGGATCGCCTCGAGCTCGGACAGCATCGGGCACGGATGCGCGTCCCGGATAGATGTGCCTTGCGAGAGAAAGGTCCTGCATAAAGTCGGGTGATACATGCAGGGCGAAGCGCAAAGACCCCCGCGTCCCGATCGGCCTCCTCATGCCCGAAGAGGCATTCGCGCGGGCCGGTACGGCCGGCCCCGCAGGCGGCGTGCCGCGCCCGACATGTGGGAGGAATCCTCATTCCCGAATGGGCGCGCAATCTGCTCCAGCCACCCCGGACAGTGTCTTAGAGACACTGCTGGGACATGCTGGCCCGCCGCTACCAGCCGCCCGCGACAGGGCGGCAGGGGGCTTACGGTTCAGCCCCGGCGCGTCCCGGCATGACGTGATGATGGCCCTCTGCGACCCCGTGAGGGGCGCACGGCCGGAGCCGAACGGGACGAGTCAGCTGTCGAAGTGGTCAGAAGGGTTACCACCCGACT
>JBFMHR010000040.1:0-1747 GCA_040751795.1 Thermoplasmatota archaeon
TTACGGGCGCAAGAGTTAGGACTGACAAAGGATGTAAGAACGAAGCGGAACGGGGTTGACCGGCCGGCGGGGGGGGGGATATCCTCGCTCGCCGTCGGACATCACCCAAAGTGCACGCTCGAACCCCCCGGGGGAGCTGCCAATACTGCTCGGAGACTTGCCTATGCTGCGCACTCCTCTTCTGCTTGTCTTCCTTGCTGTCCTCGGCGCGACCAGCCCTGCCCATCCGCAGTCGTCCGACTGCAACAACTCGACCCGGACCATGGCCCATGAAGCCGGGATCTCCGGGCAAGTACTAGAGGTCGACTGCGCCCAGATCACCGTGTCCGTTGCCGGGTTCTCCTATTCGACTCCCCCCAAGTGCACGGTGGCCTACGCGCGGTACATGGAATCCGTCTATACGTGTGGGCCCGCCTTGCCGAACTTCAACTGCAACCCCCAGGGGTACCAAGCGACGATCAAGAACTACCTGAACGGCAGGTGCCCGGATGTCACCGGTCTGACGGACGGGATGTCCTGGGATAGTTGGGACGACGTCCCCCCGAACCTCCTGGCCATCATCGCAGCGATGTCCACTTGCATCGATCCCCAGGTTGAGACGACGTTCGACTGGTCCGCGAGCGTGACGGCCTGCCCCTCGCAGCGGAATCCGCCCGAGACCCCACTCCGGAGTGGAACCGGCGGCGATGGCCACGCATACTCTCAGACGACTGAGGATCCGCGGGCCCAGGGTTGGGGATTGCCGCGCGTCCACCCCTTCGAAACGGACTACGAGCGAGCCATGGCCTCGGGTGGGGGGTCGTCCGATCCCCTTCTCCAGAAGGTAGAGGCGAGCTTCCCTCCTCTCTCCGGCGTGTTCCTAGCGGTGAGCCTGGACGTCGAGCACTACCCGCGCGAGAGCGACATCCCCGAGCACGTTTGGACCTGCCGCTACGACGGGAGCATCACGTCCGACGAGACCTTCGATCTCGCCCAGACCAGCGTCGTCCAGCGGAACATCGCGACCGGGATCGAGACCTGGATCCGGAGAGAGCGCCAGCTCTTCGATGGTGTCATGTTCCTCTATCACACGGAGGGCACTCCGGAGGGCGGGGCGTTCTTGCCCGAGGCCCTGCAGGATGGACCGGTCCTCGGGACCGAGATCCGGCCCAACCTCTTCCTCCTCCACTGGTGGCTCCGGAACCCGTTCCAGATCTCCCGCTTCGCGTCGCATACCTACACATCGGAGAAGGCGGGAGCGCTCGTCACGCTCCGCAAGCTAGACCAGAGCGGGGGCGGTTCCTACGTAAGCCGGGAGTTCGTGATCGACCCCGATACTGTCTCTTATCCGCGCGTCCTTTCGGCTGAGATCCGTGGTCCAGTGATCGGCCCCAGTGGCGAGGTCCAGGTGCGGGAGTCGACCGCCTTCGCCGACTTCCGCGAGGTCGCCCCGGGCGCGATGCGGCCCTTCGACATCGACCACACGGTTTTTTACGACGGCCGGCGCGACGGCCGGCGCGTCCGGCGGCACTACCGCATCGAGAAGGCGAGGATCCTCTCGGAAGACGAGATCGAGGCGATCCCCTTCGGCGCGCTGGAGCCCGGCACGATCTGGACCGTCTGGCAGTGAGCCGTAGTACGGAGCCGTACTACGCCCCCGCCGCCTCCACCACCTCTTCGGTGGTGAGCAGGCGTGGCGTCTTCTTCGCGCGCTCGAACACCCGCTGCACGCGCTCCTCGGTCGGCTCGACGCCGGCCTTCTGGAGGA
>JBFMHR010000041.1:0-1742 GCA_040751795.1 Thermoplasmatota archaeon
CGGCGAGATCCCCCGCGTGAGCTCGCGCCAGGCGGCCTTGACCGCGGCGGAGCGGCACCTGCTGGACGTGCACCGGGAGGAGGTAGCGTGGCTGCTCTACAAGGCGTGCCAGCGGGCGGTGGCGGAGGAGCGGTCGAGTCGGATCCACGTGCATCGTTCGATTGCCCGCTCGATGAGCCTCAGGCTCCTTGATGCCACGGACATCGGGACAAGGCTCCGGGCTGCCATCGCTCTGGAACGCGACCTTGGCTCAACGAGGAACACCGAGAGGCTGTGGCTTGGACTGTCTGCCGATCCGCTTCTCCCGAAGGCCTCTCCCCAGGCGCTCGCGATCCTGAGTCTCCGCCTCGTTCCCCGGGATTCGACGAGAATCTGGCTGGCCGTGGCGGCAATCCACGATGCGGAACCGGCGAAGGCCGTCGAGATCCTCGGTCGCGTGGTTGCCGGGAACCTGACCGATGTGGACGGATACGCCGCTCATTCGGACCGAGGGTTTGTCTACTGGCTGGGCGGTCGTCCAGCCCAGGCCTTTGATGCGTACAACGAGGCCAAGCGGCACATCTCATCGAGCCTCATCCCCAGCGCCTACCAACTCTGTCTGGCTATCCAGATGGACAGGAGGGAGGATCTAGATCGGCTCGTTCGAGAGATCGACCTGCTCGCCGCCGATTGCACGCACCAACTGGAGGAGTGCGTTTCGAATGCGCGCTCCTTGCGAATGCTCTCGGAATGGGTTCCCGATAGGCAGCATGAGGACTTTGCGCGTACCCTTGCGCAACTTCATCCTCGGACGGCAGGGAGGATCATCAATGCGTATGTTCTGTAGGTCGTCGTCTCCATCCCGACTGGCACGAATGGTGCTCGGGCTTACCGTGGGTCTTGTCATTGGCGCCTCCATCCTCTGGGCGCAAACTGTAGGCCCCCCCATGAAAGGAGCGTCGGCCAGCCCGAACCAGACCCAGCAGATCAGGCCTCCCCACCCATGAGGTTCCGGCTCGGGAGCGCGGGGGCCAGGTGGAAGGCAACCCAATCCCGACACCGGCGACGCGGCGCGATCGCCGGCAAGGGGAGAGTCGTGCGAGGGTGAACAGATGCAGAGCCACCTCGCATGGCTGTGTATCTCGGGAAGCCGTCGGATGACTGCGGCAGCCAGGATATGAAACCCCGGAGAGTTTTCCTTGCGGTACTCGTTGGATGCGGGCTGTGTGGGCTCTTGCTTTTCGCGCTTCTCGTTCGGGGGTGGGGTAGGGCACGCGGTCTTCGAGGCCCGGACCTTCCGGAGGCTACCGCGGCGAGTGATTCCGCCCCTTCGGGGGCAGCCAGCGGCGACGAGCGCGCTGGGGGCGATATGGCGGGGGCGCCATCGTCCTCCGCCCCCGCTGGAGGCGAACGAGAATCGCTGGCCGTCCCCGCCCTGAGCGGAATCGTGCAATCGGTGGCGGGCGAGCCACTGGGGGGGGTGCTCCTCTCCTGGACCGGCATCCAGTCGGGGGATCGGCGCGCCGACCCGCGATGGGAGTGCTTTTCCGAGCCTCTCGACGGTGCGGGCACCGTGTGGTGCGAGTCGGGGGCGGACGGTCGATACTCCTTCGGGGGCCGGCCTCCTGGAGACCTCTCCCTGGGGTCCGTGCTGTGGGCCACCCTTCCCGGATATCGGGCGGCGGTCATTCACTTTCCGGACGCGACGACGGGCGAGGATCCCTCCCATCGGATCGTCCTGGAAGAGGCGGCCTCCATGCTGG
>JBFMHR010000042.1:0-1726 GCA_040751795.1 Thermoplasmatota archaeon
CCAGCATGGAGGCCGCCTCTTCCAGGACGATCCGATGGGAGGGATCCTCGCCCGTCGTCGCGTCCGGAAAGTGAATGACCGCCGCCCGATATCCGGGAAGGGTGGCCCACAGCACGGACCCCAGGGAAGGATCGCCCCGCGGGTTGTTCTCGAAGGAGAATCGCCCACCGGGGCCGGACTCGCAGTAGACGGTATGATCCTCCTCCAGGGGAGCCGCCACACATTCCCATCGGGGCGCGAGTCGCATCGTGGCGGAATCGATGCGCGTCCAGGACAGGGTGACTCGTGCCAGGGGTTCTCCGGACTCCGATTGAACGAGCCCACTGAGCGCAGGCACCCCTAGCACCTGCCGGCCCGCCTCTCCCTCCTGATCGGTCCGGGAAGCCTCGCCCCGTTCTTCCGCCTCCGTGGAATGACCTCCCGCCAGCGGTCCGACTTGTTCTCCGGCCGCCGACTCGGTCGCCACCGGCGCGGAGTTGCCGACCGATGTGCGCTCTTCCTCCCGGAGACCCTGGAGAAGGAGCACCGCTACAACGGCGAGGCTACATACCAGCAGGAGAGCCACCACGCTCAATGACCGTCTCATATGCGTAGCATCGAATGACCGTGCCGCGTCTCTCGTTCGGCGGAGCGAACCCGGAGCGCCCTCAGCATCCAAGGCACCTTTCGGCCCTGGGGGCCCGATTTGCGCCTGCCGCGCTTACGGAAGTACTGAACCGATCCCCCCCATCCCAGGCTCATGGCCGGGGCGGAGAAATTCCAAGACCGCCGCTCTTGACGACCGGCACGCTCTTGGTGGGAGGTCCCACGCCCCCCTGCGTCATGCCGACTCGTGGCATCAGGAACCAGAGGACAACCCCCGCCAGGAGCGCAAGGAGCACTTGGAGGCGATTCACTCGATCATGGTAGGTAGACACCTGCGATCCTCCCTGCCGTGGATGGATGAAGCTCTTGCACCCGGCGCGCAATCGTTCTGCACTCCCTGCCTGCCGCACCCTCTGGAGTCGATTGCATTGCCTGCAGATACCGCACGCTCTCCTCCAAGCCCTCTTCGCCGCCCCCCGCCAGGACATGAATCCGCTCGGAGAGGAGAAGAGCGTTTTGGGGGTCCCCCATCAGGAGAGCCAGACTCAGTCGATAAACGACGGGGATGACGCTGGGTTCCCCCTGGGCGGCTGCCTCCTCGTAGGCGCGAGATGCCTCCTCCAGGTTGCCTGTCCGCCACAGCGCGAGCCCCTGATTCGTCCACGCCGCGTAGGCATTCATGGGCGTAGAACAGTTGTGCAGAACCTGCGCAAGGATCGTCATTCCGGCGCTGAAGAGCCGGTCCTGCATCATGGCCAAGGCAAGCCAGATCCGGGTCGAATCGTGCGGAACGAGTCGCAGACTGAGTGTTGCCAACCCCCGCGGAGAATGCTGTCGAGCCTCCAGGTCCTCCCGCAGGACGGAAGGCAAAGAGGGCGTCCGGCCACGATGGGCCGGCGCCTCGTCGAACTGCCGGAAGATCGCCGTCCTTCGCTCCTGATCGGCCCGGGGCATGACCTCCAGTCGGCACAAATCAGTGATACACCGGTGAATCGGGATGGCGGCGGACCTGTTCTCCGCCACCGCCCGCTGGCACGCCTTGTAGAGCAGCCACGCTACCTCCTCCCGGTGCACGTCCAGCAGGTGCCGCTCCGCCGCGGTCAAGGCCGCCTGGCGCGAGCTCACGCGGGGGATCTCGCCG
>JBFMHR010000043.1:0-1724 GCA_040751795.1 Thermoplasmatota archaeon
ACGAACGCTGCGGTACTTCGTAGACTTCTTCATGGGGCTCTCCTTCGGGGGACCGAACTCGTGCTAAGTCCAGTCCTACCAACAGGTTGGGCCCCCGATCAAATCTCACAACGGGACGGACATCCTCATCACGATCTCCGTAGCTGGACAGGAGTTCAAGTCCCCTGACAAGTGTCTCAAAGGGTACGGCTACTACGCTGGTACCATCTACAATTGCGGCGACACCGTCCCCAACCTTCACTGCAATCCCCGTGGGTACAAGGTGAAACTGGTACTGGCTCAAGATGGCGGCTGTCCCAGCCTCGTCGGGCTGAATCCGGGCTCGTGGGAGTCGTGGAAGGACGTTCCCGCCGCCGTCGCCAGTGCCCTGAAATGCATTGAGCCGAAGAAGAAGGAGACCTTCGATTGGTCGGCTCAAGCCACTGAGTGCAGCACCGGGATGGTGCAGACGGTGGAGATTGGGGCTTGGAACGAAGGATCCGAGGGAGAGCAGTATTTCGTCTGGTGCGGCGATTCGAATGGAGCCTATGCGGCTGGCCCGACGTTCAATCCGTTCCTGTCGGAATACGACCTTGCTCAGACAGCATCCTCTTCGGAAACCCCTGGAACCCTGGGCGTCGTGCTCGCCGCGCATCCGGGAAGCCCGGGAATCGATTTCGACGGCAGCGTGACCGTAGAGCACTTCGACGCCGGAAGCATCGCCCCTGATAACGTCTTCATGGCCCAGGTGGGAGGGCAGATGGTCTCCGATGGCCGCTTCGACACCATGCTCTCCGTATCGATTCTCAGCCCCTCCGGCCAGAATGAGACAAGCATCGAACGGCTTTCCTTCGACGGGTCCTGCCTGCGGTGGGTCGCGGAGGGCTCCGAGGTGGGAAACGAGTACGCGGCCTCGTACGAGAGGTTCACCGACGTCTTCACGATGCTCGCGGCGACTGTGGCTCCGACCTTCTGGTGGACGTTCGACCCGTTCGAGGCTCCACTGTTCGCGGATCTCGTCCTCGAGGAATTGCCGGATCCGGAGACCGGTTGGATCCTCGTTCGGCGCACGTTCCAGGACGTTTCCGGGACCTTCGTGGGGACGGAGTACCTCGTGGATGACGCCGGCGAAGTCTCGCACCCCGTGCGGTTGCGAGTTCTCGATTCTCTCGGCCAGATGCGGGAGGAGTGGATCTACTCCGACTATCGCGTTCTCGAAGAAGGGGTGTGGCGACCGTGGGAAGTTGTCCGGTCCGTTTACCTCGATGGCACGGTCACCGGGCGGCGGGTGGTCGTAACGAGTCGCTTCGTGCGGGCAAGGAACCTCACCCAGGAGGAGAATCAAAGCGTTCCGGCTCCTTATGCCGACGATCAAGTCTGGCAAGTCTGGATGTAGGTTCTAGTTGCGTCCCCTCGGATGGGCACGACGGCCTCGTCGTGCCCGACGGCCGCATCCTGAACGACGAGACGGTCGAGGTCCTCGTGCAGCAGTCCCTCTGTATCTGTTTAGCGGGTCAGTGGGCCTTTCGGGAGCGGTGAGAGGCGATCCTTCGGAGGATCCTGTCGCAACGCTCGTCGAGCTCGAGCTTCTTGCGATCAAGGCGGTGGAAGTCGGCCAGTGCGGAGGGCTTCGAAGAGCAGTTCGAGTACTCTGTGCCCTGGGGTCCCGGCCTCGAGCTGCACCACGATGGCGTTCAGAAGCGAGACGAACTCCGCCTGGCAGTCCAGCCGCAGGCGGACGATCG
>JBFMHR010000044.1:0-1722 GCA_040751795.1 Thermoplasmatota archaeon
TTACGGGCGCAAGAGTTAGGACTGACAAAGGATGTAAGAACGAAGCGGAACGGGGTTGACCGGCCGGCGGGGGGGGGGATATCCTCGCTCGCCGTCGGACATCACCCAAAGTGCACGCTCGAACCCCTCGGGGGAGCTGCCAACGCCGTCCGGAGACCTGCCCATGCCCCGCATTGTTCTTTTGTTCGCCGCTCTTCTCCTGGCCGGCCCGACAGGCCGCGCCTATCCGCAATCATCCGACTGCAACAATCTGACCCGGACATTGGCCCAGCCAGCCGGGGTCTCAGGAGTAGTCGTCGAGGTCAACTGTGCCCAGATCACGGTGAGCGTTGCGGGATTCTCCTTCTCGACTCCCGAGAAGTGTACGGTCGCTTACGCGGAGTACATGGAGTCGGTTTACACGTGTGGCCCCGCCGCGACGAACCTCCACTGCGATCCCCAGGGATACCAGGCCACGATCTATGCCTACGCAGACGGCGCATGCCCCGACATCACCGGTTTGACGAACGGAATGTCCTGGGATAGCTGGAACGATGTTCCCGCGAACCTCGTGGACATCATCAAGGCGATGTCCTCCTGCATTGCTCCCACGAAGACGGTGACGTTCGACTGGTCCGCGAAAGTGAGGCCCTGCAAATCGCAGCGCGATCCGCCGGAGACCCCTCTCCGGAGCGGGGTCGGCGGCGACGGCCGCGAGTACTTCCAGACGACCGAGGATCCGCGGGCCTATGGCTGGGGATCGCCGCGCGTGCACCTCTTCGAGACCGACTATGATCGGGCCATGGAATCCGGCGGCGGGACCTCCGATCCTCTCCTGCAGAAGGTCGAGACGAGCTGCGGGCCCCTTCCTGGCGTCTCCCTGGTGGTGGCACTGGACGTCGAGCACTACGCGGCTGGCAGCGACGTCCCCGAGCACCGGTACACCTGCCGATACGAGGGCAACATCTCGTCCGACGAGACGTTCGACCTCGTCGAGACCAGCGTCGCCCCCCTGGACAACGAGACGTGGATCCGGAGAGAGCGTGACCTCTTCGATGGAGTCATGCTGGTCTATCACACGGAAGGCACTCCGGAGGGCGGGGCGTTCCTGCCGGAGTACTTGGCGGACGGAGCGCCCATGAAGGCCGACATCTGGCCCAACCTGCTCCCCCTCTATCGGTGGCTTCGGAACCCGTTCCAGATCTCCCGCTTCGCGTCCCATGCCTACACCTCCGAGGAGACCGGAGAGCTCGTCACGCTCCGGAAGATGTGGGAGGGAGCCGGCGTTTCCTATGTGGACCGCACCTTCCTGATCGATGGGGACTCCTTTTCCTATCCGCGCGTCCTCTCGACCGAGATCCGCGGCCCGGTGATCGGTCCAGATGGCGAGTGTCAGGTTCGCACGTCGGACGCATTCGCTGACTTCCGCGAGGTCACCCCGGGCACGATGCGACCCTTCGACATCGAGCATACCGTCTATGTCAACGGCCGGCGCGACGGCCGGCGCGTTCGGTGGCACTACCGCATCGAGAAGGCGAGGATCCTCTCGGAAGACGAGATCGAGGCGATCCCCTTCGGCGCGCTGGAGCCCGGCACGATCTGGACCGTCTGGCAGTGAGCCGTACTACGCCCCCGCCGCCTCCACCACCTCTTCGGTGGTGAGCAGGCGTGGCGTCTTCTTCGCGCGCTCGAACACCCGCTGCACGCGCTCCTCGGTCGGCTCGACGCCGGCCTTCTGGAGGA
>JBFMHR010000045.1:0-1679 GCA_040751795.1 Thermoplasmatota archaeon
TCCGTAAGCCTCCTTCCCTGTCAGTTGTTGCAGTCTGAAGGCGCTCACCATTTGTGCGGGTGGCCTTCCGGGCTTTCAGAGCAAGGCAACGAGCCAGCGCTTGCACGACAGACGGGCTGGGCTCATGGCGTCCCGCGAACCGCGCGATCTGCGCTCGTGCCTCACCTTGGCAGGCGCGGACCTCATCCTCCGACACCTGTGGCTCCTGCGCCGGAGTTGCTGATGCTGCCCTGTCGGTGGCTCCTGCTTCGTGGGTGACACCTGTTCCGACCGGGCGTTGAGTCACGACGTCGGCGGCGAGGGATGTGTCCGGTGATTCGGGAATCGGGAGGACCTGGACAACTCGGTCCTTCACGGCCACAAGGTCCGATGCGGCCAGTCGGTTGAGGGCAACCTCGATGGTCTCCGTATCCAGGTGAAGCATCCGGGCCATCTTGGCCCGACTCCAGAAGCTGATCCCTGCTCGATCTCCGACCGCGCACAGGAACAGGTACACCAGCGCTGCGTCGCGCCCAACGCGCTCGAGATAGCCCTGGGTGACGAATCGCAGTTCAACCCATCCATAAGCCCCCCGAGGATGCCGGACGCGCCGAGGTTCAAGCAGTTGAGTGCCCATCGAGGACTCTCCTTTCGCGCAGAGTAGCGGCAGCAGGGGGTGGCCGGCGCACCTCCATCACGGAGGGGGGCTCGAGCCACGAGTTTCACCGAACGCCGCACTCCGATCCTGCCGGAACACCCGGACAGACGGGCTGCGGCCCTTGGGACCGAACCGAAAGAAGGGGCCGCACAGACGGTGACAGAAGCTACAGGGAATCACTTCGGATCCTGGCGAACGTGGTGGCTCGGGTTGCTCCTCCCGCGGTCGTTGTCCCGTCTCGGTGGGCGGGACAGGTTTTGCACCTTCTACTCGAATTATTTCCGATGCACCGACGTTCCGAGAAGCTGTATCCCTGACACTTGTTCGATTCTTGGGAGACGGCGGCCGGGGCCCTGGCCTGATCTTCGCCCAGTCCGGAACCGGTACACCGAGAGCCTCGCAGCGCTCTCGCATACGCTGGCGGCGCTTGGCGTCTCGCGCATTCTCCCGCCCCTGGGCCGAACGGGCGTGTCGTCGTCCCGCCGCCCTGACGTGTCTTGGGCGACGGTGCTTGAACTGGTGCTCCGGGCAGCAGGTCTGCCCGTGATCGCAGCGGGAGCACACGCAGAACTGCTCTCCGCAGATCGCGCAAGAACCGAGACGGCCGACTGGATCTTCAATACCAGCATGGCCACCGGGGGGCTTCGTGACCGACGCAACGGCGCCGATTCATGCCGTGTTCGATGACACGGTGCTGAGTAGTACTGCGCCCGGGGGATGCCTACCCCGGGCGTTCCTCTCGGAGCCACCCTGGACGATGATCCACGCGCACCCGCACGTCAGGTAGCTCAGGACCCGGAACTACAAGTGGCGACGTCGAGCCAGGTCAAGAAGCTGAAGTGAAGGGAAGAAAACGGTAAACCTGGGTCTCTCTACCCGCTCGAACAGAAGCAGGTGAACGTCCCCTCTCGGCAATGGCCGGTGCTACATCGATCCTGTAATGGCGCTCAAAGCGCAACTCCCCACCGGATGTGCACCATCGGTACCTCCTCAAGACGAGGCACCCGCCTGCCAGAAGGGTACAGGATGAACGGCCCCTTCT
>JBFMHR010000046.1:0-1636 GCA_040751795.1 Thermoplasmatota archaeon
CTCAGCCAGCCGGCTACGCCACTTGTACAGCGACCAGGGCGACACCCCCCGACCCGCCGCGAACTCCCGCACCCCCTGCCCGCTCTCCTCCTGCTCCGCCACCAACCGCCGCCATCGATCCACCGTGCTCCTGCTCCTCATGCCTTCCAGCGTCCCCGATCGCCCCCGAGCAACCAAGCAGCGGCGTCAGCATCAGCTCGGACGGATACGTACGATCCGTTGCGCCTGCTCGCTCGAGCTCGTCGATCTCCTTGCGCAGATCGAGCACCTGCATCGAGGTGTCGTCGTTGTGCAAGAGCCGTCCCTGCGCGGCTTGCCGGATCAGCTCCTCATGCACCGGCGCGAGCTCTGCGGCCGCCTCGCTGACGATCTCCCACTGCGTCGCGGCTGGCAGGGGGATCCCCAGATTCCACTCCAGCCGCTCGAGGCGGTTGAAGGGTAGCCCGCTGCCGTACTTCAAGAGCCCGATCATGCTCGCGGCCTGCGCGTCGTACTTCTTGTCGCCGACTCCCGGCGGCGGCTCGGCCACGAACACCTTTCCGCACAGATTACAGCGCAAACGCTCGAGCTCCCAGACCGTCGCCTTGAGTGGCGCTTGGCCGATCACGCGCACGAGCGTCCGCGGCTTCTGCGCGGAGAGCTTGCCCCGTTTGTTCGCCGCACACACCGGACAACGATTCCCCGCTCGGAGCGAGCCGTGCTCGACCTGGACTCGTTCCGCGCCTTCGTAGTCCTTGGCCCCCTTGCGCCCGTGCCCCTTGCCCTTGCGCTTCTTCTTGCTGCCACTGCAGTCACCGGTCGGTGTGGCGACCGGCCCCTCACCCAAGACGTCCTTCGTCTTCTCGCTCGTGTTGAGCCCGAACAGGCTGCGAAGCCGGGCCAGGGTCACATTCTTGTTGGCCAGCTCCTGCTGCATCCAGGCCAGGGTCTCGATCGTGTCCCGAAGCTTCTTGTAATCCTCCTCGGACAACTTGCCCGACCGCGCTCGCTCGACGATCTCCTCCAGCTCCTTCATGTCCAACGCCACCACCTCCGGCTCGGGCGTGCCGAAGGTCGTCTTGCTCCTCCCCATCACCCTACCTCTTGGAGCAGCTGGCGGAAACGCCGCGTCAACGGATAGCCCAGCACGTTCTTGAGCGGCCGATTCGGACGACGGCTGTCGTCGTCCTTGCCCCGCCCCGTCGTGCGCCCCAGAAAGACCCAGTTCGCCGCCCGGTAGCACGTGCCCCGAAATCTCTCCGGGTACACGAAGGTCTCCGCGAACCACACCGGGTGGCCGTAGACCAGCTCCCACTCCGAGGAGAGCATCCGCACCATCCGACCCAAGAGGTGCGAGGCCAGGTGCGGCACCTCGACCCACGGCAGGATCAGAAAACGGCTGTTGTACGCGACGAAGCGGATGTTCTTCCGACGCGCCTCGGACGACCAGCCGATGAAGCGGTCCCGAGGAGCAAGGTGCCGCGGCGCCGAGCTCCATGTGAAGCATGCCACCGGCCGCTCGCCCGCGTACACTAGCCTGGATTTCCACGGCCCGGAGTTCGCCTAAGGTCTGAGCCTGGCCGCCCCGTGAGTTTCGGGGGCTTTCCCGGGTTTCTCGTCATCCTGGCGCCAGCCCAGCCGCGCGACGATTAGGGCA
>JBFMHR010000047.1:0-1332 GCA_040751795.1 Thermoplasmatota archaeon
ACGGCAAGATCCGACGCCAGCTCGCCCAGGTGGGGATCCTGAACAGGTGCGGCACGGAGTTCTTCACGAACTGCCTGGTGTTCCCGATCCACGACGAGGCCGGGGTCCTGGTGAACGTCTACGGCCGCTCGCTCGATCCTGACGGCAAGACGCCTCATCTCTACCTGCGGGGTCCTCTTCGTGGGGTGTTCAACCCGGTCGGGATTCGAGACGCCGAGACGGTGATCCTGACTGAGTCGATCATCGACGCCCTCTCCCTCGTCATCTTGGGGTTCTCCAACACGACGGCGAGCTACGGGGCCAACGGGTTCACGGCGGATCACCGGGCGGCGCTTATCCGGGCGAAGACGAAGCGGGTCTACTGCGCCTACGACGCCGACCCCGCCGGCGACCACGCGGCCGACCAGCTCGCCCACGACCTGGCGAACCACGCAATCGAGGTGTTCCGGGTCGAGCTTCCCTGCAAGGATCCGAACGACTTCCTCAAAGGTGGCGGAACGAGAGATCAGTTCCAAGCGCTACTCGACAAGGCCGTCTTGATGCCTGTCTCGGGAGTCAGGCCGAACCAAATGGTGACGCGGGCGGATTCACCGGCCGACGTGACCTCGAGCGCCCCAGCACCGACCTCCTCCACCACGTCCTTGAGCCTCGAACTCGCGCTCGGTGACCGCACGTACTCCGTCGAGAGCCCTCCCGTCAGGACCACCCGGACCTTCATCGTTCATCTGCGCGTCTCGCGGGAGAAGCGAACCCACATCGACAAGGTGAACCTGTACCTGGACCGGGATCGCGCCCGGTTCATCGCCCGCGCGTACGTCGCGTTCCGCGGCCAGATCCCCAAGAAGGTGCTCGAGGAGGACTTCTTCGCCGTTCTCGACGAGATGGAGACGCGGGTCAAGCCTGCCGAGGAAGAGAAGCCCACCCCAGCCTCTACACCGGCGATGCCCGAGCCTGAGCACGACGAGGCGATAGCCTTCCTGAAGCGTCCGGACCTCATCAGCGTGATCATCGTCGACATCACCAACCTCGGTGTCGTCGGCGAGGAGGATACCAAGCTCCTGGTGTACCTCGTCGCGACCAGCCGGAAGCTCTCAAGGCCCCTGTCTCTCTCGATCATCTCGAGAGCGAGCGCCGGGAAGAGCTGGGTGCTCAACCGGGTCGGCGACCTGATGCCTCCCGAAGACATCCTCAGGTACACACGAGTCAGCCCTCGAGCTCTGTTCTACGACGAGCCGGGCCGGTACAAGCACAAGATCCTGTTCATCGAGGAGGCGATCGGTGCCAAGGACGCGGATCTCGGTCTTCGCTCGATGCAGTCGGAGAAGCGGCTCT
>JBFMHR010000048.1:0-1312 GCA_040751795.1 Thermoplasmatota archaeon
CCTGCCCTAATCGTCGCGCGGCTGGGCTGGCGCCAGGATGACGAGAAACCCGGGAAAGCCCCCGAAACTCACGGGGCGGCCAGGCTCAGACCTTAGGCGAACTCCGGGCCGTGGAAATCCAGGCTAGCATCCTCCTCTGGCGCAGGACCCTGGTTCCCAGGGGGCGGGTATGAGAGGGACACGCGACCTTCATGTCTGGTGCGGCCTCGGGCTCCTTATGATTGTCGCCGCCGCAGTCCTCGCCCTCCTGTCGTGGCATGGCGCACGCGAAGGACGGGAGATGGTCTCTCCCCGCACGGACGGGCGAAGTGACGGCGTTGCACCCTTCAGCGACGACACTGCCACCGCCGCCGCCGATGGACGGGATTCGATTCGAGATGTCCTTCGCAGCGCGGACGGTCCACGCGAGAGAGAGATTGGCGTGCGCGTCGTAGATCCCGATCTCCGTCCTCTGGCGGACGCCCGTATCGTGGCCAGCGATGATGCGAATTGGGCAGGGCCGACAACCGTGCTTTCCGGAGGCGAGGGGAGACTTCGCGTCCCCGCCAGCCTTCCCCTTTTCCTGACGGCGTGGGCTCCGGGAGGGCAACGACAGACACTCTGTCTGGAAGAACCTCCAGAAACCGTCTGTACGATTGTACTGTCTTCGGGAGGGTCGCTGCGAGGCCTAGTTCACTATCCCGACGCGACTCCGGCAGGCCCCGGAGTTACCGTGATAGCGGGAAGACTCGGAGACCTATCGGGCGTGGAGTTCGATCGGCAGATGCACGCAGCGAATCGGTCACCGTACTGGTATACCGATACGGATGAGCGAGGGGCATTCGCGATGGACGGCCTGCCCACGGGTGGTCTCTATGAGATGTACGCCGTCGGAAAGGGAGTCTTGGGGACCAGTGCTCTTCAGGGCGTATCCCCTGGCCGGAGCGATCTCCATCTGGAAGTGTGGAGCGTGTACGCAGCCTGCCTGGATCTGACGGGGCAAGGCGGAGACCCGGTGCTGACCAATGTTGGCTTTCAGCCGTTCTCCTTCGCCTACCGATTCGACGGCCCCAGCTTCTTGGCGGTTCCGGCGGAACTGCCCCTGCAGAGGGGGCTGGCCGATATTCCCCCGGTGATGCCTCCGCCGTCGGGTGTATTCCGTACGGAGTTCGTGTTCTTGGGACGGCACCGTCTGGAGGAAGCCTCTGATCGTATCTGTTTAGCGGGTTCGTGACCACGGGGTGACCACGAGGGGGTGGTCGGTGCGGTAGGACTGCCGCGCTGACCGGGGGAGCGCGAGGCCGAGGGGGAGGCGAAGGGCGGCGGGAGGGCG
>JBFMHR010000049.1:0-1200 GCA_040751795.1 Thermoplasmatota archaeon
TGCGGCCTTCGAAGCAAACCTGGAAGTGCTTCGGGTGCGGTGCCAGCGGGGACGTGTTCGCGTTCGTGATGAAGCAGGACGGCATCAGCTTCCCAGAGGCCGCCCGGAAGCTCTGCCCCGAGGAGTTCGCGGACGCCCAGGCTGCCCGGCCGCCGAAGAAGGTCGCTCCGAAACGAAAGGCGCCGGCGAAGATCGAGCCCGCACCGGATCCCGCGCCGCAAGAGTCCGAACCCTCCCCGGTCGATCGACCGTCACAGGAGGTCCTGGACTCGATCACCGGTCACTGGGAGAAGATGCTGGCCGGGACTCCCAAGGCTCAAGAGTGCGTGAAGGGCCGTGGGCTCTGGGTTCCGGAGCTTTTGAAGGCGTTCCGTGTGGGGTACTCGTCGGGGAACCTCACGGCGGTCCTCCCGGCGGACAGCAAGCTTCGACGCCAGCTCGCCCAGGTGGGGATCCTGAACAGGTGCGGCACGGAGTTCTTCACGAACTGCTTGGTGTTCCCGATCCACGACGAGGCCGGGGTGCTGGTGAACGTCTACGGCCGTTCGCTCGATCCCGACGGCAAGACGCCTCATCTCTACCTGCGGGGTCCTCTTCGTGGGGTGTTCAACCCGGTCGGAATCCGGGAAGCCGAAACGGTGATCCTGACGGAGTCGATCATCGACGCTCTCTCGCTGGTCATCTTGGAGTTCTCCAACACGACGGCGAGCTACGGGGCAAACGGGTTCACTGGGGATCACCGGGCGGCGCTGCTCCGGGCGAAGACGAAGCGGGTCTATTGCGCCTACGACGCCGACCCCGCCGGCGACCACTCGGCCGACCAGCTCGCCCACGACCTGGCGAACCACGCGATCGAGGTGTACCGGGTCGAGCTTCCTTGTAAGGACCCGAACGATTTCCTCAAAGGTGGCGGAACGAGGGATCAGTTCCAGGCGCTGCTCGACAAGGCTGTCTTGATGCCAGTCTCCGGAGTCAGGCCGAACCAGATGGTGACGCTGGCGGGGTCACCGGTCGACGCGACCTCGAGCGCCCCGGCAACGACGGCCGACACGACGTCCTTGAGCCTCGAGCTGGCACTCGGCGACCGCACGTACTCCGTCGAGAGCCCGCCCGTCAGGACCACCCGGACCTTCATCGTTCATCTGCGCGTCTCGCGGGAGAAGCGAACCCACATCGACAAGGTGAACCTGTACCTGGACC
>JBFMHR010000005.1:0-276140 GCA_040751795.1 Thermoplasmatota archaeon
AGAGGTTTGTCCGCTAAACTCCCCAACCCGCGAACGAGATGAGAATCGCTGATAGGAGGCAGAAGAGAAAAGAAGAAGGAAAGTGATTTGGAAGAGGCGCGAGGGCCTCTTCACATAGAGGTTTGCGGTCCGCGCGCCACCTCAGTCGACGACCGTCACGACGACCTCGATCCTGAACATGTCCGAGGACCCGAGGAAGCCGAAGGTCGCCGCGCCGACGTACGTCCCGGCCACGGCCGGCACGCTCCAGTCGATCTGGAACCAGTGCACGCCCGTGCCGACTGGGGTCTCGATGCCGGTGGCCTCGATGCTCGCGCCCTGGATGCCCTGCTTCACGCTCAGCCCGAAGTAGCCAGGGTCGTCCGAGACGGTGTAGCCGAGCACCTTGACCAGGTACTGCCCGTCGGGCAGGTCCCTGAGCGTCAGCGTCTCCGAGGAGCCGCCCATGCCAACGTACCAGTACGGCTCGTCGAGCGTGGCTATCCCGTCCATGTTGACGTCCTGCCACAGCCCGAGGTCGATGTCCGGGCACCCTGAGACCTCCCAGACGGAGACTATCAGGATGCTCGCCGTCTGGACGGTTATGGCCCTGGTGTACGCCGCGTTGGCGAGGTCGGCCTCGAAGTCCGCCGAGAGCGGGTCCTGGTGGATAGCCTCGTGGTCCCACTCCACGGCTATGGTCGGGTCCACGCCTCCGCCCGCTGCCTCGACCTCGCCGTCGACGGTGATGTCGTAGTAGGCGTCGACCGTGCCGGACACCGCGTCGCCGTCGGAGATGTCGACGTCGATCGACACCCCGTCGGGGCTGACCTCGTTAAGGACGACCCACTTGGTCATGCCCTGGAACGACTCCCTGGGCTCGTCGCCTGCCATGAGCGGGCACCTGAGCACCACCGCGAACGGGGCGGGCGTGCCGAGCGCGTTCTCGTAGGCGCCCAGCGGGGCCGCTATTACCTCCTTGGCCTCGCCCGTGTTGGTGTACAGGCCGAACACTCCCGCGCCCATGTACCTCTCATCGCTGGACGCCACCGCCTTCTGGTAGAAGCCGGGGCCGTAGGGCGCGGCGAAGACCTGCTGGTCCGCCTCGTCAGGGTCCACGGCAACAGGCGCGAGCACGTGCACGTTGATGTCCGTGTCCGTCTCGCCCTCGTCCCACTCCACGGATGCCATCAGGTACGCGTCCTCGTCGGGCATCTCCGAGGGCAGCGACCAGTAGATGCGCCAGTCGCCGACCTCGAACCTCCACCACTTGTCGGACTCGCCCACGACGTCGTTGTTGTAGGGCGTGTCGAAGCACGACTCTCCGCCGAACTCGAACTCGTACCCGGTCGCCGGGACGTTGATGAGTAACGGCATGCTCTGCACCCGGGCCCCGTCGCCGATGTAGACGGCCGCGCCGTACGAGCCGACGGGCGCGTCCTCGGGCACGCTCACCTTGAGCTCCCACGAGACCTGCCCTCCGGCGGGCACCTCGACAGACAGGGAGTCCTGCCAGTCGTCCTCGCCGGCGAGGCTGACCTGCGCCCACGGGAACGCCTGCAGCGTGTAGTAGTCCAGCTGCACGTCGACCGGTATGCCCATGGTCGGGGTTATGGCCCGGACCCTGACGATCATTCCGTCGGTCGTGCGCGCGAGCGGGTCCTTTATCATTATCTGGTTCACGTTGCACTGGGACCCGTCGACGCTGTACCTCAGGAGCTCCCAGTTGGAGCCCTTGACGTTCACGACGCCGTTGCCGTTCAGGTCGACCCAGTCGTGCACCTCGAGCCAGTACTCGAAGTCAGCGACGTAGTCCATGTTCGGGTCGAGCGACCTGATCGGCATGTACATCGTGACCTTCAGGAGGTCCGTCCCGTCCGGGATGTAGTCCGTGATGTCCAGCAGGATGTCGCCGGTCATCTTCGTCACCGACGGGATCACGTCGGAGCCGGTCCTGAGGAGCAGCTGGCTCGATATGCCGACCGTCGCGGCCTCGCCGCCGAAGTTGGTGGTCGTCACGAGCTCCACGTCCGACTCCCCTGGCAGTATGAAGTTCGGCGAGAACTCGTAGCTGACGCCGTCGAGGCCGCCCGGGTAGAGCGCCGCCTTGGCGAACATCTCGCCGTCGACAAGGGACACGACGCCCTCGGACCCGGCCATCGCGGAGGCGTAGGTGCCGGCGTTGAGCCAGCCCGCGCCCTGCTTGAACGGGTCGTACTTCATGTCGTCCGCGGAGGCCATGAGCACCGCCTTGGCGTAGTCCTTGTCCGGGACCACGCCGGTCGCCAGCATGTACGCCTGGTATCCGAGCGCCGCGCCTCCGGCGGTCGTGGGCGTCGCGTGGCTCGTGCCGCTCCCCACCTGCAGGTGGGCCGCGCCGTTGCCTATGGTGCCGAGCTCGTCGGCGATGTTGAGTGGCATCGGCTCCAGCGAGTACATGCCCGAGGCGATTATCTCGGCGTTCAGCTTGCCGTTCCTCCCTGGCCCCGAGTTGGAGAACGGGGCCACGTCGCCCCACTTCTGTTCGTCGGGTATGGTCTCGTAGCCGAGCCAGTACCTGTACTGCATGGTCGTGCCCGCTCCGACGTGGACCGAGGTCGCGTCGACGATGCTGTGCGCCGTGCCGTACCCCGGCCCGCCGTTGCCGGTCGACCAGAACCAGAGGGTCGGGCCCTGCATGGATATGGTCGTCGCAATCATGTCGAGCTCGGTGTAGCCCGCGTCGACCGCCGTGTCGGACCAGCCGTAGCTGTTGGTGACGAGGGTCGCCTCGTCCCCGGTCCCGGCCACGCCGTCGACGCCGAACTGTGCGAACATCCACGCGTTCACCGTGCTGCCGGTGAAGGGTATGCAGATGAGCCTCGCGCCGGGGGCCATGCCCGCCAGCTGCCCGCCCATGGTGAAGCCCTGGGCGACGGCCGAGGACGATGTCATCGTCCCGTGTGTGCCCGCGTATGCGCCCATGAATGCGACCGCGTCGCCAGCGCCGGCGGTCCAGGTGGCCCCGTAGGTCCAGCCGGAGGCCGGGTAGACGTTCACGCCGTCGGCGATCCAGTACGCCATTCCGCCGGAGTAGTCGGCGAAGCCGTCCCCGGCGTTCCAGGCGCTGGTGTCGGTGAGGCCAGTTGATGCGTCGTAGAGGTCGAAGTAGGATATCTCGTCGCCCATGGTGCAGGGCTTGTCGTTGACGAACGAGAAGTCGCGCAGCACGTCGACATAGACCATGTCGTACACGCCCGCGGTCGTCGAGTCCACGACCAGGACCGCGGCCGGCCCGCCCCATAGGGCGGCCAGGGTCGGGTCAGGGTGGTACCCGATGTGGTAGACGCCGCTCGCGCTCTTGACCTTGTTCCCGTCGATGTCGAGCAGGCCCTTGACCTTGTACTTGACGCCGTCGAACAGGATGCTCGTGCCCTTCTTGGCCGATACCTCGGTCGTCGTGTCGGCCATCCATCCGCCTATCTCGCCCCTGCTCCACTGGTTGGCGGCGTAGTCGTCGTAGGCGATGGGCCAGCCGGCGTAGGCGCCGGACTCGTACCTGGCCTGCTGCCCCTGCATGTCGGGGTGGGCCATGTCGAAGCCGTCGTCGATGACCGCGAGCAGGACGCCCTCTCCGTCGTAGCCGTCCTCCCACGCGTCCACCGCGCCGTGGACCACGTCTATGTCGTAGTCCTCCGGCATCGGGGCGACCGTGTCAATCGAAGGGACGTCCTTGACGAGGTCTGCGTCGGAGTCGTCGACGCTCGGCCTCTCGAAGGCCATTATGCCCGTGACGCCGTCCGCCGCCGCCAGGGCCGATATGGCCCCCGCGTCCAGGGACATCAGGCTCACGGTCGGGATCCCGGCGAACTCCTTGCTCGCTATCTCCGGGAGCCCCATCGAGGCGAGCACGGCGTTGGCCGCCGCCCTCTCCTCGGCGATCACATACACTTCAAAGGGGCCGTCGGACGCCGACATCAGCTCGGCCAGCGCCGGGTCCAGGCGCGCCCCGCTGCCATTCAGGCCCGCGCCGTCCGCCCCGCCCGCCGCGTCCACCGCGGCTGTCGGCGCCGAGCCGACGACCGCGAGGGCGGCGACGAACATGATCGAAGCGAAGACGACGCTCAGGCTAGCTCTCTTCAACCTAGTGTTCACAGTCTCTCCCCCCGTTGTCTCAGCATATTATTGTACAATTATGCTGCGCACCGGAGAGCGGACTTGCCGCTATTAAGTCCTACCGGTCAGTAGGGCCCGGAGTGGTGCAAGGGACGAAATGAAAACGGGTAAAGGGTTTGCCGGGTTTGCGCGTCTAGCCTAGTCCTCCGGGGGCGGGGCGGGCTCGCTCCCGCCCTTCTTCCTGCTCAGCATGAACCAGACCACGACCAGGAGCACGATCGCCACGAGGAACAGCCCCACGGACATGTACATGAGCAGGTCCGCGAAGGCGTCCGCGTCGTCCACCCTGGTGTTCACGTCGTCCACGTCCTGCTGGACCTGGTCCTCGAGGGCGTCGATCTGCTCCTGGAGGTCGGCTATCTCCTGGAGGAGCGACTCGTTGAGGTCCCCGACCTGTCCGTCCAGGTCCGCCTGGAGGGCGTCGAGGTCATCCTGCAACGCATCTATCAGGCTCTGCAGCACCTCGTCGTCCGTGACGAGGTCGTCTATCTGGTCCTGCAGCCCGTCGACCAGGTCCTGGAGCTCGTCCGGCGTCACGTACACAGGCGGCTCGTAGGTCACCACGATGCTCTGGCTCGCCGAGTTGCCTAGCGCGTCCTCCGCGACGACCGTCACTGTGTTGTCGCCCTCCGAGAGGGCGATGACCGCGCTGAAGCCCCCCGCGCCGTCCGCCGCCGACACGCCGTTGACCCAGACCTCCGCGGCCGGGTCGTCGACTGTGCCGGTGACGGTCACGGAAGCCTCCGTGACGACGTCCTGGTCGTCAGGCGAGGATATCACGGCGGCCGGCGCGGTCGTGTCGAGCACGACCGACACCTCGGCCGACGCGGTGTTGCCCACCCCGTCGGTCGCCTCGACGAGGAAGGTGTTGTCCCCCTCGGAGAGGGCGAAGGTGTCGGAGAAGGTCCCGTCCGGGTTCACGGAGACTGGGACGCCGTCTATGAGCAGCGTGGCGTCCTCGTCCGTCCATCCCGTGATGTCCACGGATGCCGCGGCCGTCGGCGACCCTACGTCCTCGACCCAGAGCCTGCAGTGCGTGTCCGACTCGATCATCTTGACCACCGAGGCGTGCACGCCGGCGTCGTTGACCGTTTCGATGGTCACTATGTTCAGGCCCTCCTGCAGCGCCAGCGCGCTCTCCTCGTAGTAGCCGTCCGAGTCGGACTCCACGTAGTACGAGTCCCACTCCGTCGTTATCGACACGTCGGAGTACGGGTCCGTGTAGCCCCTGACCAGCACCTCGGTGAGGTTGACGGTCGAGCTGTCGGGTATGGCGGTCCCGGTGCCCGGGTCGGCGAACTCCGCCCAGAACTCCTCGAACACGGAGTTCACGGAGAACTCGGCGTACTCGTACACCCAGTTCCAGTAGATGTCGCGGGCGTAGATCTCGAGGTAGTGTTCGCCCTGCGTGAGCGGGTAGTGCCACGCTATGGTGACGTTGGCGTCGTCGACCGAGGCGTACCACTGCATCTCCCAGATCCCGTCCAGGTAGACATAGAAGTCCCACGAGGCCCAGCCGGAGTAGAAGTTGGCGTGGTCGTTCACGTAGAACGACACCACCAGGTCCGTCGTGGGTATCGCGGAGCCGTCCGCCGGGGACAGGTTGTCTATCGAGGGCTCGCCCACGTCCGTGACGACCACCACGAACGGGATGCTGATGGAGTCGTCCGCCCCCAGGAACCCGATCGTGGCCCAGCCGACGAAGACCCCGACCCTCTCGGGCACGCTGTACGAGATGTTGAACTCGTGCGTGCCTGAGCCTGCCAGCGTCTCGTAGTCGGTCACCTCGATGTAACCGGGGACGCCCATCAGGACGGTCAGGTAGAAGTACCCTGGGTCGCCCGTGACATCGTACCCCAGCACCTTGATCAGGTACAGCCCGTCCTCTGGGTCCGGCAGCTCGAGGGTCTCCGACGACCCGTAGGCCCCGACGTACCAGTACGGCTCGGTGAGGTCCGCCACGTAGTCCATGTCCGCGTCGTACCACAGCGCGAGGTCTATGTCCGGGCAGCCCCAGTCCTCCTCGACGCTCACCATCAGGCTGTGGCTGTCCTCGACCCATATGCCCAGGGTGTACCACGCGTCGGCGAGGTCCGCCACGAAGTCCCCGGTCAGGGTGTCCTGGTAGATGGCCTGCGACCCGTAGTCGAATAGCTCGTACGGGCCCTCTCCGCCGCCCTTCACATCGACGGCGTCGGTGACGGTTATGTCGTACCACCCGCCCTCGTAGACGCCCGTGAGCGGGATGGCGCCCGGCTGCGGGGCGTCGAGCCACACGTCGGTGGGATCGTACCCGTTGAGCTCGATCAGCGTCGTGAACCCGTACAGGGTGTCCTGCGCGGAGTGGCCCGCCATCACCGGGCACCTGGTGAGGATCGCGAACGGCGCCGGGCCCGTGTTGTCGATGTACGGGCCGAGGTCGGCGGTCAAGACCTCCCTTGCCTCCCCGGTGTTGGTCCCTATCCCGAACGTGCCGGCGCCCATGTAGTCCTCGTCGCTAGAGGCGATGGGCTCCATGGCCATGTCCGGCGCTAGCGGTTCCCAGAACTGGTCCCAGCCGGACCAGACCGAGGCGAGCACGTGCACGTTGACGTCGGTCGGCAGCTCCGTCCACTCGACCGTCGTCACCAGCTGCGCGTTGTACGATATCCAGTCGGAGGGCATGCTCCAGTACATCCTCCAGTCGCCCACCTCGAACCTCCAGCCCTTGTCAGCGAGGCCGCTGAAGTCGTTGTTGTAGGGCGTGTCGAAGTACGAGGGCCCTCCGAACTCGAACTCGTAGTCCGCCGCGGGCACGTTGATGACCACCGGGATGCTCTGGACCCTGGAGCCGTAGTCGACGTATATCGCCGCGCCGTAGGTCCCGACCGGTGCGTCGAGCGGCACCTCCACCCTGACCACCCAGTCGAACGCGCTCGATATTCCCAGCGACACGTCGAGGCCCGTGGTCCACTCGGTCCCGCCCCATGGCATGAAGGTTATCCACGGGAAGGTCTGCAGCTCGTAGTAGTCCATCTGCACCGAGATGTTCAGCCCGGCCGCGCCGTCGTAGGCCCGGACGCGGACTATGAGCCCGTCGCTGGTCCTGTCCATCGGGTCCTTTATCATGACCTGGTTGTAGTTGCAGTTCTCCCCGTCGACGGTGTACCTGGACAGCTCCCAGTTCAGCGAGGAGGTGTTCATGACGCCGTCCGTGTCGAGGTCCAGCCAGTCATGCAGCTCCAGCCAGTACTGGGCGTTGGACATGTAGTCCGTCTCCGGGTCGAACTCCTCGAAGGGCATGAACATGGTCACCTTCAGGAGGTCGGTCGAGGCGGGCACGTACCCCGTCACGTCAAGGAACACGTCGCCCGAGTCCGCGGTCTGCAGCTCGATCAGGTCGGAACCGGTCTTCAGCAGGATCTTGCTGGTCACGTTGAAGTCCACCGGGTTCGCAATGTCATAATTGATGGTCTCGACCACGTGCGTGTCGTCGACCTCCCCGGGCAGCAGGAAGTTCGGCGAGGTCTCGTACCTGTTGCCGTAGACGTATCCCGGGTAGAGCGCGGCCTTGGTGATCGCCGGCTCGTTCCAGCCGGAGAACAGCAGCGACCCGGCGACGCCGTAGCCGTCGTACATGGCGCCCATGAGCCTCGTGAAGCCGCTTGCGTTGAGCCAGCCCGCGCCCTGCTTGAACGGGTCGAAGTGCATGTCGTCCGCCGTCGCCATGAGCGCGGCCTTGGCGTAGTCGTAGTCCGGGTAGTAGCCGTACCAGTTGTAGAACGCGCTGTACCCCAGCGCCGCGCCGCCCGCGACCGTCGGGGTCGCGTGGCTCGTTCCGCTCCCGATCTGGAAGTGCACGTACCCGTCGCCGATGGACCCGAACGCGTCCCAGTTGTTGAGGGGCATCGGTTCGAGCGAGTAGGCGCCCGACGCGACGATCTCCGCATTCAGCTTGCCGTTCCTGCCTGGGCCGGAGTTGGAGAACGGGACCACGTCGCCCCACTTCGTGTTGTCGTAGTCCTGCTCGTACCCGAGCCAGTAGCGGTACTGCATGGTGGTGCCCGCCCCCACGTGTATCGACGAGAAGTCCGTGACGGTGTGGGCGGTCCCGTACCCAGGCCCACCGTTGCCGGTCGACCAGGCCCAGAGGGTGTTCCCTCCGTAGAAGCGCGAGATGTAGCCGGTATACATGTCGTACAGGTCGTAGCCCGCCCATATCGCGGTGTCGGACCAGCCGTAGCTGTTGGAGCATATGTTTGCTTCGTCACCCGTGCCGGCCACACCATCCGCGCCCAGCTCTGCGAAGAGCCATGGGTAGACGACCCCGCCCGTCATCGGTATCGTGATGAGCTTCGCGCCGGGGGCCATGCCGGTCAGCATGCCCCACATCGACGCGCCGGTCCCCAGCGCAGCGGAGGCGGTCATCGTGCCGTGGCTCTCGCCGAGGAAGAACTCCCCGACGAACGCGACGGCCTCCCCGCTCCCAGGCACCCACCAGTCGCCGTAGTAGATGCTACCGGGCAGGGCATATACCCCGTCGCTGATCCAGTAGACCATCCCACCGGAGAGGTCGGGGTATCCGTCACCGGCGTTCCAGGCGGACCAGTCGAACAGGCCTGTCCCCGAGTCGTAGCAGTCGTAGTACGAGGTCTCGTCGCCCATCACGCAGGCCTTCTCGTCGGTGAAGTCGAAGTCGCAGTCGACGTCGACGTAGACGGTGTCGTAGTAGTAGGGCACGACAGAGTCGACGACGAGCACGCCGACGGGCGAGTCCATGATGTACGCCAGGTTGGCGTCCGTGTGCCAGCCGATGTGGTATTCGCCGCTCTGGCTCGTGACGGGGACGCCCAGCACGTCCGTCAGCCCGTCGATGTAGAAGTCGTACCCGTCGAAGTAGGCGTATCCGAACCCGTCGTCCCATGTCCATTCGCTGGTGTCGGAGACCCATCCGCCGATCTCACCGTTGCCCCAAGCCTCGGCCGCCGCGTCGTCGTAGGATATCGGCCAGCCGTCGTACGGGCCGCCGTTGTACCTCGCCTGCTGCCCGAGCAGGTCCGGGTGCGCCATGTCGAAGCCCGTGTCGATGACGGCGATGGTCACGTCGGTGCCATCGTAGCCCATCATCCACGCGTCCTCCGCGCCGTGCACGATGTCCACGTCGTAATCCTCCGGCTCGGGCGGGGCGGCCTTGAAGTCGGGTATCTGCAGGTCGGGATCGACCTCCGGCCGGTCGTACTGCACCGGGTAGTAGGTCAGGACCCTGTACACGCCCGGGTTCTCCGCCAGCGCCTTGATCTGTCCGGAGTCGAGGGTCATCTCCCTGACCGCCGGAAGCCCGGGTATCTCCACGCCCCCGATCAGGGGTAGCCCCTCGTCGAAGAGCAGGGGGTTCACGGCCTCCCGGTCCGATACGAAGACGGTCACCCTGAACGGCCCGTCGGACCTCGCGATCCTCTCGCTCAGCTCGGCGTCCATCTTCTCGGTGGGGTCCCTGACCGCCACCCCGTCGAAGACGCCGTAGTCGGGTGCGGGCTCGTCCGCGAGCGCCGCGTCGGCCCTGGCCGGCGCGGACGCCAACACGACGAAGGACGCCGTCACCATCAATGCCATCAGCAGAAAGCTCAAACTCGAACGTCTATACTCTCCAATCACAATCTTCATCCTCCTCGATCCTCCCCGGAGGGCGATTCGGGGGCGCGCCCTCCTGAAGCGGAATGTAACCACTTTACACTGTATATAACCGTATCGAGTTTCGGAGTACTGGCGCGCCCCTGTGTCATTGTTAATATTTGTCATGTCGAGGTTTGACTCGCAGCGGGGACAAGTGGCACCTCCGCGCCCGGCCTGGAGGGCTGCTTCTCGCCTCCGGGCGGCCCCCGGGCGCCGTAACTCGGAGCAAAGGTTGCGCGCAGCTCGTCAAATTTCAAGTACCGCAGGGTGTTACAGAGCATCGGAAAGACGGGATGCGGCCGATGAGCGGGACTAGGGACGACCATTGGATGGTCCACAAGGGGGACCCTAAGAGCAGGCACTCTAGGGCCCACGAGATCGGGAAGTGGTTCAGCAAGCAGAGGGTCGGCCTCGTGCTCGGCCCCCTCCTGTTCCTCTCCCTGGCCCTGATGCCCGTCCCGGTGTCCATGGCAGACGCGGCCGCGAGCCTTCCTGTCCCGGCGGATTCCCGCGCCCCCCAGGTAGCGCTCGGCACGCTGCTTTGGGTACTAGTTTGGTGGGTGACGGAGTGCGTTCCCCTGGGCATTGCCGCGCTGATCCCTCCAGTCGTCTTCTCGATGTCCAGGATCGTGTCGTGGAAGACTTCCCTCACGGCGTTCACGGACCCGATCATCTGGATCTTCATGGCGGGTTTCGTGCTCGCGGCAGCCTTCAGGAAGTGGGACCTGGACAGGCGGATCGCGATCAGGCTGGGTCTGATCTACAGGGGGAGCAATCCGATGGTCGCCGCCTTCTTCGTCGCCGCCCTCCCGGTGTTCATACTCACCCTCACGGGCTCCATCACCGCCTCGACGGCGGTGGTGTTCCCCTTCCTCATCGCCTACCTGTCGATGGTTGGAATCAAATCCGGTAGCAAGTACAGCGAGGCGTGCATGCTCGTCCTGGCGCAGGCCGCCACGGCGGGCGCGATGCTCCTCCTCATCAGCACCCCGCCTAACCTCATAGCCAAGAGCACCGCCCTCGAGTTCGCCGCTGTGGACCTCACCTTCCTCGACTGGCTCGTCGTGGGGACGCCCCATGCGATAATCGGCCTGCTCATCACCTGGTTCGTCGTTTTCAAGATCATCAAGCCTGAGGAGAAGACCGTCGCAGCCGATAAGTCGAAGATGATCGCCGTGGCGAAGCAGCTCGGGAGGATGAGCCGGGGCGAGAAGGTCGTGGCGGGCATGCTCGTGACCGCCGTGAGCCTGTGGATACTCCCCTCCGCGGTGAAGGTCGCGGCGCAGTACGCGACAGGCCTGCAGGGCCTGTCCGCCGACCTCACTGCCATCATGCCGGAGGCGATGCCCGCGGTCCTAATCATAATCCTCGCCGGGTTGATCAGGGTCAAGGGCGAGCCGGTCCTGAAGTGGGACGAGATCGCGAGGGGCATCGACTGGAACGTGGTGTTCCTCTTCGGCGGCGGCATCGCCCTGGGCATCGGGCTCGCGGACAGCGGGTTCGCGACCTGGCTGGCGGACGGGGTGGCCTCCGCGATGGGCGACAGCCCGAGCGCCTGGGGCATATACGCCATCTCATGCGTGCTGGGCTTCTTACTCACATACGCGGCCTCGAACACGGCGGCGGCCCTGATATCGTGCCCCATAGCCGCGACCCTCGCCCTGGGCGCCGGCATGACCGGGGCCGAGGTGCTGGCGCCGATTGTGGGCGCGGGGCTGGCCTGCTCCATCTCCAGCGCGATACCGTCTACGACCCCCCCGATGGCGATCGTCTACAGCTCCGGCTACGTCAAGATCTGGACCATGTTCAAGGTGGGCATCGTTTCGGACACGCTGAGACTCCTGGCGCTCATCGCCCTGGGCCCGCTCTTCACGAGCCTCCTCGTGTGATCCGGGGACTTGGCGCGCGTCGGGGCAGGCGCGCGCGGCTGGGCGCGCGGGCGTGCCTCGCCCCTGCCGTATCATGATGTTATATAGCGGCCGCACCGACGTATCCTAACGGGGATGCGCAATGCCGAAGAGCATCATCGAGGACGCGCTCGGTTCGAATGCGCCCGCCGACGGAGTGGGCGCTGACAAGGGCAGCCAGGAGAGGTCCGCAGAGGAGCTCGAGATCGAGAGGATAGCGGAGGGCCTCAACGTCTGCATCAAGCTGGTCGGCTGCGGCGGTGCTGGCTCCAACACTGTCAACAGGTTCTTCGAGCAGGGCGTCTCCGGCGTACAGACCCTCGCCATCAACACGGATGCGAAGCACCTCCTCTCCGTGAAGGCCAGCAGGAAGATCCTTATCGGGAAGAACCTCACCCGCGGCCTGGGCGCTGGCGCTAAGCCCGAGGTCGGCGAGCGCGCCGCCATGGAGAACGAGCGCGAGCTCCAGGACTTCGTCAAGGGCTCCCAGATCGTCTTCGTCACCGCGGGCATGGGCGGCGGGACGGGCACCAGCAGCTCGTTCGTCGTCTCGCGCCTGGCCAGGGAGGCGAAGGCCCTCACGGTCGGCGTGGTCACGCTGCCGTTCAAGTCCGAGGGCGAGATGCGCATGGAGAACGCGACCGAGGGGCTGTCGCGCCTCGCGAAGGTGTGCGACACCACCATCGTCATCCCCAACGACACGCTGCTCGAGCTCGTCCCGAACCTGCCGGTCCAGGCGGCTTTCAAGGTCGCGGACGAGCTCCTCCTCCAGACCATATGCGGCCTCACCGAGATGCTCACCAAAGCGGGCCTGGTCAACGTCGACTACGCCGACCTCCGCACGATACTCGACGAGGGCGGGGTCTCGCTCATCGGAGTCGGGGAGGGCGAGGGCGCGCCGCTGGACAGGATGGCCACGGCGGTCGACGAGGCCCTCACATCGCCACTGCTCGGCAGGATCGACCTGAAGGACGCCAAGGGCGCCCTCGTCAGGGTCGTGGGCGGCCCGGACATGACCATAGAGGAGGCGGCCAAGGCCGCGGAGATCATCTCGTCCAAGCTGAGGCCGGACGGCCGGCTCATCTGGGGCTGCTCCCTCGAGCAGGGCATGGAGGGGAGGGTCAAGGTGCTTCTCATCGTAACCGGGGCGAGGTCACAATACGTCCTCCTACGCGACGGCACGGAGCCCGTCATCCGAAGGACCAGCGAGGACTATCGGGGGGCGGTCAACGTGCCGTCGCGCATACACGAGGACGAGGACACGTCGTTCTTCGTCAGGTGAGCTCAGAGGCCCAGGAGGAGTTTCGAGGCGGCGCCGAGCGCGAACGCCAGCCCTATGGACCCGGCGGTCACGAGGGCCGTGCTCCTGAGCCCGAACTCCTTGAGCATGACAGCGAAGGCCGCGAGGCACGGCATGAACACCGCCATCACGAGGGCGAACGTGAACATCTGCTCAGGGCTGAGGTGGAGCGCCAGGTTGCTCGTCCCGAAGAGGACCATGAGCATCTGAAGGGCCATCTCCTTCCTGAGGATCCCGAATATGAGCGCCACTACGACCACACCTGGGAGGCCGAGCACCGCCATCATGACCGCTTCGGAGGGCTCGATGAGCCTCTGCAGGACCCCCTCGGCCATGAGCATCTCGAGCACGATGCTCCCCGCCAGCAGCAGAGGGAACGCGATCGTGAGGAACTCCTTGACCCTCAGGTAGGTCTTCCTCAGCGTCTCCGTCGCCGAGGGCATCCGCAGGTCCGGTATCTCCACGAACAGCCCCGTGGGCTCGAACCTGATGGTCCTGTGCATGGCGAAGCCCAGCACGACCAGTATCGCCCCCAGGACCACGTATATCGCGAGGGCCCACTGGACGCCCGCGTAGTTGCCGACGGTGCCGATTATGATGGCCGTCTGCGCGGAGCAGGGGACGGCAATGGTGATGAGCGTCGCGAGTATGAGCCTCTCCCTCTTGGAGCCCATGGCCCTCGTTGCGAGTATCGCCGGGACGTTGCACCCGAAGCCGACGACCATCGGGATGACGGCCCTGCCGTGCAGGCCGAGCCTGTGCATCACCCCGTCGAGGAGCGAGACGACCCTGACCAGGTAGCCCGTGTCCTCGAGGACTGCGAGCATGATGTAGAAGACCATTATGTACGGGATCACGAGCGCGAGCATCGCCTCGACGCTGAGGTAGACGCCCTCCGCCGCCCCCCTTGCCAGGCCGCTCGACAGCCCATCCCTGAACTCCTCGAACGGTGCCCGGAAAGCGTCCGTGTAAGCCCCGACCAGCAGCCCCTCCAGCGCCCCGCCGACGAAGACCAGGACCAGGAAGACGGTTGCCAGCACGGCGATGAGGATCGGTATCCCCGTGGAGGGCCTCAGTGTGAGGTCGGAGAGCAGCCCCTCCTCCCTCTTCCTTCCGGTCGCCTTACCGACCACCTCGGACGCGATTCGCCCTGCCTCGCCGAACCTGTCCCTCTCGATGTGGACGATGATGTCCTCGCCGTGCTCCTTCAGGAACTCCTCCCTCATCGACTCGGAGGCCTTGACGGCCTCCGGGCCCGCCTTCCCGACGACCCGCCGGTCCTCCGTGAGCAACCTCAGCGACACCGCCCTCAGCGGCATCGGCCAGTCCTCCTCCTTGAGCAGGGCGGAGAGCTTGCGTATCATCGCCTCGATGTGCGAGTCGTACCTCACCTTGAACTTGCTCCTGCCCCTGAGCTGGACCGACGTGAACAGGAGCGAATCGATGCCCTCCCCCTTGGTGGCCACCGTGGGTACCGCGGGAATCATGAGGATGCGCTCGAGCCCGGCCACGTCCACGTCCCGCCCGCTCCTGCGCATCTCGTCGTACATGTTGAGCGACGCGACGACGTGGTACCCCGACTCTATGAGTTCGAAGAGCAGGACGAGGTTCCTCTCGAGCCGCGTGGTATCGAGGACGGCGATTACGGTGCCGGGCCTCCTCTCGAAGAGGAGGTCCGTGGCGACCCTCTCGTCATCCGTGTTGCCCGCCAGGGAGTAGGTCCCGGGGAGGTCGATGACCGTGATGGTGGAGCCCATGAACTTGGCCTTCCCCTCGGAGAACTCGACCGTGGTGCCGGGGTAGTTGGAGCTGATCACGCCGACGCCGGTGAGCCTGCTGAACAGGGCGCTCTTCCCCACGTTCGGGTTACCGGCCAGGGCGATTTCCATGCGCTCCCCACCTCACGCCCTGACCATGTGGAGGGCGCCGCCGATCTCCCTCGCCAGGGCGATCTTGGTCCCCTTCAGGGAGACGATTATCGGCCCGCCCATGGGCACCTTCTTCTCGACCTTGACCTCGCTCCCCGGGACGAACCCCATGGCGAGTATGCGGCAGAGCTCGTCCTTGTCCTTGGACGCCAGGTGGGAGACGGTCCCGACGTCCCCCTCCCTGAACTCGACGAGGGGCACGGTCTCGTGGGTGCACTTCTCGCAGGCGATGCCTCGCTCGCACTTGGGTATGTGTTTCCCGTGCGGGCACTCCGAGGGGCGGTTGAGCATCCTGCAGAGCTGCCTCTCCGCCTCGTCGGTCAGGACGTGCTCCATCTTGCACGCCTGGAGGTGCCTCGACCTCCCCCTGATGCCGCAGAGGTCGTTGAGGAAGCGCTCGAGGAGGCGGTGCTTCCTGGTCACCTGCCTCGCGATCTTGAGGCCCTTCGGCGTGAGGGTCGCCCCCTTGTACCTCTCGTGCCTGACGTAGCCCTGCCTGGAGAGCTTCTGCATCATCTCGGTGGCGGAGGCCGGCGCGACCTCCATCGCCTTCGCGACGTCCGAGGTCTTGGCGACCCCGCCCTCCTCGGTGATGCTGTAGATGACCTTGAGGTACTGCTCGGCGATCTCGCTTACCATCGGGGAAGAGTTAGGTTGACCTAAATTATATACTTTTTCGCCCTTCCGGCCGGTGTTCACCCCTTCGAGTCTAGGTACCTCTTGAACGGGTAGGTCTTGAGCTTGATCTCGCCCTCGCCCGGGGGAGGGTACTCCTCCTCGTACTCCTTCGTGGCGATCGCGAGCTCCCTCTTCGTCAGGCGGTCAGCCTTGAGGCCGTAGTTCTGCGCAAGCCATGTGTCGAAGTCGAACTTCAGCGTACCACCGGGCACGAATCGTCCGCAGCGGGCATAAGCCTGCCCCCTCACGTCCTCAGACGGCCCCGAGCAGGGCCGCGACGCGCCTGTGGACGAGGGACATGGCGTGCGTCGCGGGGCTCGCGACGTTGTCCCCGGCCGTCCTCCCCTGCGCCATGGTCTTCGCGAGGACCTCGTCGTAGGGGATCCTCCCGAGGATGTGCGCCCCCTCGGCCGCCGCGTGCTCCTCCATCATGGCCGTGAGCCCATCGTTGATGTCCGCCTTGTTGACGACCAGCCCGGTCCTGAGCCCGAACCCCTTGGCGAGGTCGAGGATCCTCTTGGCGTCGCTGAACCCCGACTGCGTCGGCTCCGCGACTATGACCGCGAGGTCGGCCCCCGAGAGCGCCGATATGACGGGGCAGCCGATCCCGGGGGGGCCGTCCACTAGGATCGTGTCCGCGCCCTCCTCGTTGGCCACCGTCCGCGCCTTCTGCTTCACCATGGCGACGAGCCTCCCGGAGTTGTCCGCCCCCGGCTCGAGGAGGGCGTGGACCATCTTGCCGAAGGCCGTGTCGGAGACGAACCACTCCCCGACCCTCTTGTCGGCCATCATGACCGCCCCGCTCGGGCACACCCTGGCGCAGAGCGCGCACCCCTCGCAGCACTCCTCGTCTATCGCGACCTTCCTGATGCTCGGGTTGCCCAGGACCTTGACCGCGCCGAACCTGCAGACCTCGGCGCACCTGCCGCAGTTGGTGCACTTGGAGCTGAGGATCGTGGCGACCCTCATGCCCGAGAACCCCTCCCGCTGCAGGACCTTGGGCTGGAGGAGCAGGTGAAGGTTGGGCGCGTCGACGTCGCAGTCGGCGGTCACCGTCCTCTGCATCGCGGAGGCGAGGAAGCCCAGGAGCGTCGTCTTCCCGGTGCCGCCCTTGCCGCTGACGATGACCAGCTCCTTCATCGCCGCGCCCCCTTGAAGGCCCAGTCCCTGAGCCCCGCGAAGACGTCGCGGAACCTCGGGTCGCCTGCGATCAGCCCGCCCCTCGAGTACGCTTCAGCTATCCCCCGGTCGAGCGGGAGCCTCCCCACGACGGGGACCCTGTGGGCCCTGCAGAACCCGTCGACATCCGGCCCGGGCAGCCCGTCCTTGTTGATGAAGACGGCCGCGGGCACCTTGAGCTTCCTGGTCACCTCGAGGGCCAGCCTGAGGTCGTGCATCCCGAAGGGCGTCGGCTCTGTGACGAGCACGCAGGCGTCGGCGCCCTTGATGCTGGCCACGGCGGTGCACGCGGTCCCAGGGGGGCAGTCCATCACCACCGCCTCACGCTCAGGGGCGGCCTCCTTGACGCGCCTGATGAGCGGCGTGGCCGCAGCCTCGCCCACCCTCAGCCTGCCGTAGGTCAGGTCCAGCGCGCCGCCCTGGGTCCTCAGGACCTCCCCCAGGAGGTGGTCGACCTCGGTGATGGCCCCCTCGGGGCAGAGCAGCGAGCACGCCCCGCAGCCGTGGCAGAGCTCGTCGAAGACCATGACCTCCTTGGGCAGCACCGCTATCGCGTGGAACTCGCAGACCTTCCTGCAGTTGCCGCAGAGGGTGCACTTCCTGGCGTCGACCCTCGGGACGCGCCTGAAGACCTGCTCCGCCTGCTCGCCGCCCGCCCTCGCGAATATGTAGCAGTTCGGCTCCTCGACGTCCAAGTCGACAAGGGCCGCCCCCTCCGTGACCGCCGCCAGGTTGGTCGCGACCAGGGTCTTCCCGGTCCCGCCCTTGCCGCTGGCTACCGCTACCTTCGTGTTACCGCCCCTCGCCGTCGCCGTCAGTGATGGTGTTCCTTGCAGGCGACGTCGTAAGTCGCGGCCTGCAGCTTCCCGTCGCGCCACATCTGGACCGCGTCCTTCACGGTCCCCGTCGCGCCGACGAACACCTGCACGCCGAACGACTGGAGCATGTCTATCGCCTTGGGTCCGAGGCCGGAGCACACCAGGACCTTCGCGCCGGTCTTGGCGATGTGCTCCGGCGGCTTCCCGAGCCCGCCCATGTGCTCGCTCCTGTTCTTCACGACAGCGACCTGGCCGTTGTCCAGGTCGATGACCGTGAAGGTCGGCGCGCGGCCGAAGTGCTCGCACACCAGATCGTCGTATCCGCCCTTCTCCATAGATGGTACGCAGACTTTCATCCGTTCACTCTCCTTGGTCCCTCGATAGCGATGCCCCTCATCTCCTGTCCTTGAACCGCAGCCGCCAGCCTTCCCTGGCTATGTTGGACGAGCCGCAGCAGAAGCACTTCTCCGGCCTCTCGGGGAGGGCCATGTCCAGGCCGCAGTCCGCGCACCTGAACCTGAGGAGCCTCATTCGTCCCTCCCCCTGGCCGACGCGTCCCTCATTGCATTCCTGAACGCTATCACCGCCAGGCTCGCGCAGTGGACGTGGTCCTCCGGCAGCCCTCCGAGGGACGCGACGAGCTCCTCGGGCCTGAGCGCTTTGGCATCCTCTGCCGTGAGCCCCGTCACCATCTTGGTGAGCCTGCTCCCGCAGGCGATGGTGGCGCCGCACCCGTCCGTGTAGAACGTGCACCCCGTCACCCTGCCGCCGTCGACCTTGACCCAGACCTGCATTGTGTCCCCGCAGAGCCCGTCCGCGAGCCCGTGGCCGTCCGCCCCGTCGAGGGGGCCGACGTTCGCGGGGTCCCTGAACTCGGCGACGACCTCCTTGGTGTAGACCCTGGAGTCCTCGGCCTCCATGGCGGTCACGATGTTCTCGACGAGCGTGTCGAGCTCCGAGGGGCCGTCCTTCCGGCTCATGCCTGTCCCTGGCCCCCCCTCGGCCCGCGCCCGTGGCCATGGCCGTGGTGGCCCGGGGATGTGGAAGAAGAAGCCTCGCTCAGCTGGCCGGCCCTGTAGGCCTCGATCGCGGAGCCCACCGTGCCGGTGCACTTGACGAACATCCTGACCCCCCCAGCCGCGAGGACCCTGAACGCGTTCGGCCCTATGTCGCCGGTGACGACCGTGTCGACGCCCATGTCGAGCATCTGCTGCGCGGCCTGTATGCCGGCCCCGTTGCCGAGCACCTGGCCGGTGTTCCTCACGGCCCTGTGCCCGTCGCCGTCGAACACGACGAAGTAGGAGCACCTCCCGAACCTCGGGTCGATGGGCGAGTCCAGCGACTCGCCGGCCGAGCTGACCGCCACGCGCCTGCCATCCATATCAGCGCCTGTGACCATGGGATCAATCCCCGCACTGGGTGCCCCTCATCTGCGAGCCGCACTTCGGGCACTTCGTCCTGTTGCAGGGCACCCCTCTGAGCGCGTGCGGCACCTCCGCCCCGCACTCCGGGCACACGCACTTCCTGGAGCCGAACTCCAGGTCGCTCTCCGCCTCGCCGTAACCCTTCTCGTCCATGGTACCGCCCTCGTTCACCGGTGCCAGCAGGGGCCCCGGCCGGCGCCCCTCCTGCCCCTGTCCTCGGCGGCCCTGTGGATGTTCCGGCAGCCGCACGACGGGCACGACATCGGCCTGCCCGTGCCGTACGGCTCGTCCCACTTCCTCCCGCATCCGAAGCACTCGAACCTCCTCATGCCAGCCACCATCCTCCTATCCCCCGCTCCCCTCGACGGCCTTCATGATCTTCGACGTGATCTCGTCGAACGCGCGTGCGTCGTCGTCGGAGCCGGCCGCGAACGGCTTCCCGTCGTCGCCGCTCCTGGCTATCTCCGGGCTCAGGGGCAGCTTGCCCAGCAGCGGGATGGAGAGGTCCTTGGTGGCCTTGGCCACGCCCCCGTCCTCGAAGAGCGGGATGTCCTTCCCGCAGTGCGGGCACTTCAGCCCGTACATGTTCTCGACGAGGCCGATGGGCCGCAGCCCGACGGCCTTGGCGAAGTTGATAGACTTCCTGACGCTCAGGAGGGCCACGTCCTGCGGAGTCGTGACTATGACCGCGCCGTCGGGCGACGGCACCAGCTGGGCCGTGCTCAGGGGCTCGTCCCCCGTCCCGGGCGGCAGGTCGACCAGGAGGTAGTCCAGCTCCCCCCACTCGACCTCCTCCAGGAACTGCTTGATCGCTCCCATCTTGACGGGCCCCCTCCATATCACGGGGGAGTCCCTGTCGCTGAGCAGGAACGCAATCGAGACGACCTTGATGGACGGCGGCACGTGGTAGGGGACAATCTTGCCCTTCGCGTCGACGCTCAGGGGCAGGTTCGGCAGCCCCAGAAGCTTCGGGACGCTGGGGCCGTGCATGTCCGCGTCCAGGAGCCCCACCCTCTTCCCCCTCTTCGCGAGGGCGGCCGCGAGGTTCACGGCGACCGTGGACTTGCCGACGCCGCCCTTGCCGCTCATCACGATGATCTTGTGCTTGACGCCCTTGAGGTTCTCCGCCGCTGACGACTTGGGCGGCGCCTGGGAGGGCGCGGCCTGCTTGCCTGTGAAGGCGCTCATGGTCGGTCACCGCCCCCCTTTCAGCAGGTGAATACCCTGTCGGCGTCCACGGCCTCGGCGGCGAAGTCCATGAGGTTCACGAACTCGACGCCCTCGATGAACTGGTCCTTCCTTATCCCGCGCGCCTCCATGCAGGGTATGCAGACCTGGATCCTCCCGCCTCCCTGGGCGAAGGCGTCCATCATCTGCTTCACGGGGGCCATGCCCTCGACCGGCCTGAGCTTCTCGGCGTACCCCTTCTGGGCGAGCTTGACGCCGTTCATGGTCAGGAACACCTTGGTCCTGATCCCGAGCGCCGCCGAGGCGCCCGCGCATGCGAACACCATGGTCGCCTTCTCAAGGTCCTCGTCCCCGTGCGTGCCCACCACGAGGAACGCCTTCTTCGAGTAGTCCGTCTTCTTGGCCATCCTTATGCCTCGGACGTCCCTTGGCGTCCGTGGTTGAAGCCCTGTGCGGCGAACAGGTTAGCCGTGCGGGGGGCGGGCGGGCTCAGCACAGCTCGCCGATGTGGCTGGCAACGAGCTTCCTCTGCGCCCTCCTCAGCATGACGTCGAGGGTGGCCTTCGATATCTCCAGCCTCTTGGCGAGCTTGTCCAGGGTGATCTTCTTCGGGATCTCGAAGTACCCGAGCTCGAAGGCCATCTGGAGGACCCTCTCCTGGGCCACGGTGAGCTCGGACGCGGTCCTGAGGACCGATATCTTCTCCACCTCGATCTGGCAGCCCAGGTCCCTGACCTTCGAGACCAGGTCCCTGAGGGCGGCGGCGTTCGGGGCGATGACGTTCCACTGCATCATCCCCCCCTCCCTGTTGGACGCGGAGTCCATGAAGCAGCCGGAGTCGGCCATTAGCCTGCACGCGGCGCACCGCTCGAGCTCGACCGTGCCTATGTGCCTCCCCGGGCCCGCGGCGGTGAGCTGGACGTTGCAGTTGGGCTCGATGCCGCGTATCCTCTCGACCAGCTCCTCCTGGGAGACCCCGGGGTCGGTGTCGATCTGGAGGAGGCTCTGCCCCCCGGTGCCGTTCTTGGGCACGCACTTGAGGATCCTGACCGAGAGGTCGCAGCTGCTGGTCAGGCAGCCGATCCAGTTGCCGGGTATCTTCACCAGGAGCGATGCGAACCTCATCGCGTCCTCCCCTTCCTGCGCGCCCGTCCGTGCGGGCCGCCCCCGTCCTTGTGGGGCTGGTCCCTAGCGATCCTGAGCGCCACCCCCTCCGTGAGGGCCCTGGCCGTCTTGTACCTAGCGCCTGACAGGATGCGGTTGAAGGTGGGCTGCGAGACGTCCATCCTCTTGGCCGCCTCGGCCTGCGAGAGCATCTCCACGTCCGAGAGCCTCAGCGCCTCGAACTCGTCCAGGCCCATCTCGATGCTGGTGAGGCGGTCCATGGGCACGCCCTGGGGCTTGAACACGTTGAAGTCGGGGTCGCAGCAGACCCTCCGGCACCTCTTCGGCCTGGGCATCGAAATGGATTATAATTCATAACCTACTTGAAGGTTGCGCATGCGCCAGGCGGTGGATCGGCGAAAGACCGGGGTAAGTGGTTTGAGCGCGAGGGCGGGCCCGCTAGACGCCCGTCCTGTTCTGCGCGGGGTCTCCAGGGAAATCGTCGTCATCGAACGGGTTGTTGTTGTGCTCGTCATAGTACCCGGGGTCCTCCCCGTGGGTGTTCTGGTTCTGGTCCCCTCCCGCGGAGACGCTGTCTGTCGCGGACAGCGCCATTGCCGCGACGAGGCACGCCATGCCTATCGCCACAACCTTGGATATCATGACCCCTCGGATTCCATGCAGGGTACTAGAGCGCGGCGAGCCGGTTCGCACGCGCTGTCTCTCAGGGGTGATTCTCGCGCGGCGCAAGAGATGCGGGATCCGCAGGCACTGGCAGGCCCGGGCGGACCGATGGCTTAATGTATCCCGTCCCCGATAGGCCGGACGGTCGTGTAGACCAGGAGGTCCCCGGTTGTGATGTCCGAGAGAGTTCTACCAGCCGTGCCGGGGACCCTATAGAGCCGCATCGGGTTCCCGGGCTGTCGTGAGCCTGTTCTGAGAACGCCCAGCATATCCATAGAAACGGAATCCGAAGATGCCAAACAATCCATATCTGGACGCCAGCGTGCACTGGCGCATAAGGTCCGGTGCGCTCGACCTCCACGAGGCGGGCTACCGGTCGACGGCCGACGCCATACTCGAGTCGGGCCTGGCCACCGAGGTGGTCGGCCTGATCAGCGCGGGCAAGGAGGCGGACGTCTACCTCGCGGGCTACAGGGGCTCCCCGATAGCGGTCAAGTCCTACCGGCTCTACAGGACCTCCCACAGGGGAGGGGGGCCGATAAAGCAGGACTCGATGGGCTGGAAGGCAGCGAAGGAGTACGAGATGACCGCCCAGGCGTGGAGAGGAGGGGCCAGGGTGCCCGCCCCCGCCCGCAGGGTGGAGAACATGTTCAGCATGCGCTACCTCGGGGACGAGGAGCGCCCCGCCCCCAGGCTGAGCGACGTGCGGCTCGAGGACCCCGAGGGGTTCCTCGGTGCGGTCATGTCGGGCGTGGAGGCCCTGGCGAAGGCGGGGGTCGTCCACACGGACCTCAGTCCGTACAACATCCTGGTCCACTCCGGCGACCCATGGTTCATCGACCTGTCCGAGGCCCTGCGCGTGGACCGCAGCGACGGCTCCCCGTGGGCGATGCTGACACGCGCGACCGAGGCCCTGGGCGGCGGCATGTCCGCGCTCGGGAAGTACTTCGGCAGGTACGGCGTCGAGGTGGAGTCAGACGAGTTCGTCCGCAGGCTGGTGGACTCGCTCGACAGGTTCGGCGTCATGAGGTGACGGCCGGACCCCGTGCCCGCATCGCGCAGTCAGCGGACGCGCCCGAGGCGGCGCATCCCGATTGTTTATGAACCCTCTCAGCGATTCCCTCACAAGGGGAGGCCGGCAGTGGTCGAGAACATCTTCGAGTCCAAGTGGTTCGTGGGCCAGGTCGAGAAGGAGGCAGACAGGGAGTACCTCTCGAACGGGGAGAGGATCGGCGAGGCGGTGGCCATCGCCGCATCGTTGCTGATGGTCGCCTTCTTCGCCATCCACCAGACCCGGCCGACGGGCTTCTTTACCAACGACTCGGCGGCACCGCTGGCCTACCTGGTCATCGTCTACGGCATGGTCCCGTCCGCGGTGAGGATGCTCCTCGGCAGGAGGAACATCGCGAGGCCTCTGGAGGCCATCGGGATGCTCATATTCCTCGTCGTCTCGGTCTACCTGCTCGTCGAGTTCCCGTTCGACATGTCGAGGTTCGCCCAGCCCCTCCCGCACAGCATGGAGTTCCTCCTGGACTGGATCCCCGCGTCGCTCGTCAAGTGGGTTCTGGGCATCGGCGCCGCCGCCTGCGCCTTCTTCGGGCCCTACACCCTCATGCTGTACCCGGCGGTGAAGAAGGTAGTGCCGACGGCCGAGGAGGTCAAGGGGCCGCCCAAGGACGCCCCGTCGGCGTGACGTCGGTCAGGGCCGTCCCTCGGGGGAACCGGAGTGGGCCCAACCGGATTCGAACCGGTGATCTACTCCGTGTAAGGGAGTTGTCATAGCCACTAGACCATGGGCCCAGCCCGTCTATGCCATGTCCGCCATTAAACGTTTCCGATGGCCTCTGAGACATCCCCCCGTCCGATTCCGGCGGTGCCATGTTTTTTCTATCGATACCGCCATTCCAGGCCGTAGCCGAGGGGGGATAACACACTGATCATTAACGCAGTTGGTGAGAGGGGAGTCTGCAAGCTGGCCGCGGTGTTTGCGGTCCTGCTGATGGTGACCTCCGCGGTCGCGCTAGGAGCCTCCGGCAAAGGCAAGCCGGCGAGGTTCACGGCGGAGGAGACCGCGTTCATGGATAGCCTGGACAACGAGTACGCGATGGCCGTGACCGAGTATCTGGTCGGGGGCGGGCGCGTGGTCGCCGGCACCGAGAAGGCGCTGCGGACCGCCGAATGGATAAAGGGCCAGATGGTGACGGAGTGCGGCCTCGACCCGGCCATGGTCTACCTGGAGAGCTTCCCGCTGGTGGGCTGGGACATTGACGAGCTCACGGCCGGGTACAGCGTCGGCAGGACGCTGCTCGAAATCGACATTGGTGGCGTGTGGGTCGAGATTCCCGCCGCGCAATGCTCGAAGGGGGACGGCACCGGCCCCGACGGGGTGACGACCGCGGTGGTCGACGTCGGCGATGGCAAGCTGAACGACTTCGAAAAGCTCGCGCCGGGAGAGCTGGAGGGCAAGGTCGTACTGTTCACTAGGACCGACCTGATGTTCTACTGCACGCCCGTCCTCTTCATGGCCGCCGAGAGGGGCGCGGTCGGGGCGATATGCCACTTCCCGAAGACCCCGGACTCGGAACTCAAGATCGACATAAGCGACGAGGCTCTGCCGCTGGTGTACATCACGGACGACGACGCGGCGGCGATCCGCGGCATGCTGGAGGTCGGCCCGGTGACGTGCCACTACGTCGTGGACAACCAGTACCAGGAGCTGCCTCTCTCCACAGGCCACAACGTGATCGGGATGATCAGGGGGTCGGAGCTCCCAGAGGAGTACGTCTACGTGGGGGCCCACTTCGACCACTGGTTCACGAGCGCCGCCGACGACAACGCCGGGATCGGCTCGATGCTCTCGATGATCAAGGCTTTCAAGGACTCGGGGCTGCAGCCGAGGCGGACGATGGTGTTCGCGGCCTTCGACTCCGAGGAGCTCGGCGGATGGCAGGACACCTGGTACGACTGGTGCATGGGCTCCTACTCCCACATCGTGGAGACCCTCGACGGGCAGGTGCTGAACGGGGACCGGCCCGGCAAGATCGTCGCGATGTTCAACATGGACGTCATCGGGACCGAGGGCGCCATAGTCTACGTCGAATCGACCCCCGACCTGACCAAGTTCGTGAAGAAGGCCGCCTTCGACTCCGGGCTCATAGCCACCGCCCCGATGACCTACGTGTACTGGCCGCCGTCGTCCTATGACGACTGGCCCTTCTATATGGCGGGCGTGCCCTGCACCGAGACTGCCTGGTGGGGGGAGGAGTACGACAAACTCTACCACACCACCGGGGACACGATGGTGAGCCTGAACGAGGCCTATGTGAGGGTGAACACGGTCTTCAACGGGCTGATGGCCATGAGGATGGCACAGGCGTCCGTCCTCCCCTACGACCTCCCGGAGAACGCGGAGGTCGTCCAGACGGGGTTGGAGTCGCTCTTTGCAGTCGACCCGGAGGCGAGGACGATGTCCGACCTGTCCCTGTTACAAGGCGGCTTGGACGCGTACGTATCTGAGATCGACAGGCTCAGCCGCCTGGCGGACAGAGGGACTGTGGACCCCGACCTGCTCAACAGGAAGATGATGGAGTCGGCCCTGGAGCTGAACGCGGCCATGTTCGACTGGGACCTGACCGCCTGGATACCTGGGTGGACCGGGATATTCGTGCTCAACAACCCGGCGACGGACCTGTACAACATGAAGGGTGCGATATCCGCGCTCCGCGCGAGCGACGGCGAGACGGCCCTGGACCTGCTTACGGACGTGACCACGATGAAGTGGGGCAGGTTCGTCGACTACGAGGCGTACCTCGGCGTCATGGACTACATCTACTACGTCCCCGAGGACCACCTGCTCTGGGGCGGCGGGTTCCTCCCGCCCCACTCCGACGTGCACCAGGAGTACTTCTCCATAGCCGACAAGGTGGGGTCGGGGTCCATGGACTTCTCCGCGGAGATCACCTCGCTGGAGCAGCTCGTGGCGGAGCTCTACGGCGCCATCGACGTCATCGCGGACGAGCTCGGCCTCGCCCTCTACGCGGCAGCGGGAGTCCTGTCGGAAGCCAGGTGAGCGCCCGCGGGTCCGGTGAAACCACTTCCATTCTCCCTTTCTACGCTCTGAGAGGAAGCGGCCTTACAATGCTCGCTCGCCGGCGAGCCTGTACCCTTCGGAGAAGGCCCTCATGTTCTCGGCCAGGTTCCTCTGGATGTTCTGTCCGATCGCGGCCTCGAAGTGCGTCCGCCCCAGCCCGGTGAGCCCGGTCCCGGCGAGGGCGCCGACCATGACGATGTTGGACGACATCGGGACCCCGGAGCCCGCGGCCGTCCCGGCCGCGTCGACCAGCAGGAGGGACTTTGCCTCCCGGAGGACCCGCTCGGCGACCTCTTGCTCGGTGGGGTACCTGGACTTCTGCGATGAGACGCTCAGCGGGACTATCCTCTCCTTCGAGCTGACGACCGCGGTGGCCTTCGACGCCTTGCACAGCGCCCTGAGGGTCTCGAGCAGCTCTAGGGAGAGTATCACGTCCGCGCGGCGGTCGTCGATCAGGGCGCCCGCGCGCCTGCCTATCCTCGCCGTGCAGACGACGGACCCGCCCCTCTGGGCCATCCCGTGCGTCTCGCTCAGGACGACCTCCTCCCCGGCGAGGAGCGCGGCGTCGCCTATGATCTTCGATGCGGTGATGATGCCCTGGCCCCCGACGCCGACGATGTAGACGTCCGTCATCACGGAACCTCCTTGATCGCCTTGTACGGGCACACCTGGGCGCAGACCCCGCAGCCGGCGCAGAGCGCGTCATCTATAGTCTGTACCTTGTCGATGCTCGATATGGCGGGGCACTGGAACTTGGTGACGCAGGTCCTGCACTTCTTGCAGGCCTCCTGGTCGATGAAGTGCTTCCTCAGTATGGCGCCGCCCTCGTCCCTCTCGGCGATGAGGGCGCACTCCCTGCGGGCGACGATCACGCTCACGCCAGGCTGGGCGAGGGCCTCCTTGACCGCCTCGACCATGGCGGCGGTGTCGTAGGGGTCGACGGCCTTCAGCCACTTGACGCCGCACCCCCTGACCAGGTCCTCGATGGACAGCATCACCGCGGACGGGTTGCACGGGTCCCTCGCAGTGCCCGGGTGGGGCTGGTGCCCCGTCATGGCGGTGGTGCGGTTGTCGAGTATCATCAGCAGGAACCTGTGGCCCTGGTGGACCGCGTTGACGAGCCCGGGTATCCCGGCGTGGAAGAAGGTCGAGTCGCCTATGAACGCTATGACGGGGAGGTCGTTGACCTTCGCCAGGCCGCCGGCCGTCCCGACGCTCGAGCCCATGCAGACCAGCAGGTCCGCCGCGCTGTAGGGCGGCGCTACTCCGAGGGTGTAGCACCCGATGTCGGTGGCGAACAGCGCCTTCCTGTTCGTGGCCTTGTTGACCGCGTAGTATGTCGCGCTGTGGGGGCAGCCCGCGCAGAGGACCGGCGGGCGCGTGGGCAGGTCCTGAGGCAGCTCGCACTCCGGTGGCTCGTCTGCCCGGGCCGAGAAGGCGGCCGAGAGCGCCTTGGAGACGATCGCCTGGTCGAACTCGTACGCCCTCGGGAGGAGGCCGTCCATCTTGCCCAGCAGCTTCGTCCCCAGCCCCGCGTGCTGGGCCAGGCTCCTGACCTGGACCTCAAGGAAGGGCTCGAGCTCCTCCACGACGACGACCCTGTCGTGCTTGCCCAGGAAGTCGAGGACGAGCTTGGACGGCAATGGGTTGGTGAAGCCCAGCTTGAGCACGTCGACGTCCAACGCCATGTCCTTCGCTGCATCGAGAGAGTAGTTGGCGGCTGCGGAGGACGTGATGATCCCGAGCCTCCCGCCCCTGCCGACCGCGACGACCCTGTTGAACTCTGACCCCGCGGCCATCGCCTCGGCCTTCGAGAGGTTCTCCAGGAGCACGAGGTGCCTCGCCCTTGCGACGGCCGGGACGGTGACGAACCTGGTCGGCTCCTTGACGAACTCCTTCTTCCTCGGGCCGACGGAGATGGTCCCGACCTTCACCGGGCCCCGCACGTGGGAGACCCTGGTCGTCGTGCGCAGGATTACCGGCTGGCCCAGCTCCTCCGAGACCTCGAAGGCCTTCTTGACCATGTCATAGCACTCCTGGGGCGACGACGGTTCGAAGAGCGGGAAGCCGCCGAAGAGCGCATAGTATCTGTTGTCCTGCTCGTTCTGGCTCGAGTGGCACGACGGGTCGTCCGCGGTGACGAGGACGAACCCGCCCCTGGTGCCCGTGTACGCGAAGGTCATGATGGCGTCGGAGGCCACGTTCACGCCCACGTGCTTCATGCTGACCATGGCGCGCAGGCCGGACGCCGCTGCGCCGATGGCGACCTCCGCGGCGACCTTCTCGTTCGTGGAGTATTCGAAGTAGATGCCGGCCTTCCCGGCGGCCCTGGCCAGGGTGTCCCCGATCTCCGAGGCCGGGGTGCCCGGGTAGGTGGTGGCGACGGACAGGCGCGCCTCGAGGGCGCCCCTCGCGATCGCCTCGTTGCCCATGAGGAGCACGGTGCTCCCGGGTGCCGCCTCCAGTATCCTGCTCATCCGGACATGGAACCGGTCCGCACGGCAAATACCTTTCCGAGCTAGAGGGAAATGACCTGAGGGGTCGGGACCTACCAACGGCCCCGTCGCACGCGCATGAGAAATCACCGTTAAATATCCCGGCGCTGTTCGCGTACCGTTGGCTGGACGGACGGTAGCGGAGAAGGTCATAGGCAGGGCCGCGGGGACGGCGGACGCCCGGGCGGGGGAGGTCGTTGAGGCGTACCCAGACCTGCTCATGTCGCACGAGAACACGTACCTCGTGGGCAAGGCGTTCAAGGAGATCGGTGTCAAGAAGCTCTACGACCCGGACCGCGTGGCGGTGGTCCTGGACCACCGGGCGCCCGCCAACACCGTCGAGACGGCCGCGGCGCACTCGCACATAAGGAAGATGGTGAAGGACCTCGGCATCAGGCACTTCTACGACGTCGGGGCGGGGATATGCCACCAGGTCCTAGTCGAGGAGCACCTGGCCAAGCCGGGGCAGCTGATAGTCGGGACGGACTCCCACACGAGCACCGCGGGTGCCGTCGGCGCATTCGCCACGGGCATAGGCGCCACGGAGATGGCGGGGGCGTGGGCCACGGGGTACCTGTGGCTGAAGGTCCCGGAGACGGTCCGGGTGCACATGAGGGGTCACCTCGAGAAGGCGGTGTTCCCCAAGGACATCTCCCTCCACCTCGCGTCGGTCATGGGGCCGTCGGGGGCGGAGTACAGGTGCGTGGAGTTCGACGGCATATTCCTCTTCGACGTTTCCATTTCCGGGAGGATGGTCCTCTGCAACATGGCGACGGAGCTGGGCGCCAAGGCCGCGATAGCCCCGGCGGACTCGACGTTCTCCACATGGTCGCCAGAGCACTGCGGCCCCCAGGGGCACGCCTGCAGGTCGGACCCGGACGCCCGCTTCGTGGAGAAGATCGAGCTGGAGGCGGAGAGGGTCCAGCCCATGGTCTCCGGCCCTGACAGGGTGGAGGCCGCCGCCCCGGTGGACAAGTTCCAGGGGGTGAGGGTCGACCAGGCCTTCATCGGCACCTGCACCAACGGGCGCCTGGAGGACCTCATCGCCGCGTCGTGGGTACTGAAGGGGAACAAGGTCGCCCCGGGGGTGAGGCTGCTGGTCGCCCCGGCCTCGAGGAACGTGCTCACGACTGCTATGGACATGGGCGTCGCGCAGACGATCGTGGCGGCGGGGGGGACGATCCTGCCGCCCGGCTGCGGACCCTGCCTCGGCGCGCACGGGGGCGTCATGGGGCCGGGCGAGGTGTGCATCTCGTCGGGCAACAGGAACTTCAAGGGGAGGATGGGCTCGGGCGAGGCCGAGGTGTACATCGCCAGCCCGGCGACGGTCGCCGCGAGCGCCATGACCGGGACCATCACCGACCCGAGGGGGTGGCTCACTGTCGACCTCTAGCGGGAGGGTTTGGAGGTTCGGGGACGACGTCAACACGGACCTGATCATCCCGGGGAGGCACCTGGGCAGCTACGACCCGGCCCACCTCGCGCGGCACGCGATGGAGGGGCTCAGCGAGAGATTCGCGGAGGAGGTCCGCCCGGGGGACATCATAGTGGCTGGGAGTAACTTCGGCTGCGGCTCGAGCAGGGAGCAGGCGGTCGTCGCGCTGAAGGCCGCTGGCGTGTCGGCCGTCGTGGCGCGGTCCTTCGCGCGGATATTCTACAGGAACGCCGTGAACCTGGGCCTGATGGTGCTCGTGTCGGAAGCCGCGTGCGAGGCGTTCGCCGACGGCGAGAGGGCCCGGGTGGACATCGGGGAGCTCGCAATCATGTCCGATGACGGGTCCAGGAAGGCGGACATCGAGGAGGTCCCTGGGCACGTCGCCGCGATACTGCGCTCGGGGGGCCTCGTGCCCCACCTTAGGGCGCGCATCGGCGGGGGGTAGTCAGATGTCACTGCCCCTCAGGGACATGAGGCGTGTCCTCAGGGACCCTGTTCCTGCGGGCTGCGCCCTTCTTCGTGAAGAGGACGAACATCGCGATGACCATGATGACCGGCACCGCGAGGTCCTGGAACTCGGGTATCCTGTCGATTATTATCACGGCCGAAGTGCCGGGGTTCTGCGTCCACTGCCAGCATATCATTGACTCCCCGCTGGCCGAGTAGATGGCGCTGATGTACTGGATCTCATAACCCGACTCGCTGTTGATCGTGAAGACCGAGGACCAGCTCCCGCTGGACCTTATCTTCCCCATGACGTCGAGGCTGTCCATCTGGTACCAGGCGGCATACAGGTCCCCCGTAGAGGTATCTAGGGATATCGTCGGATATCTCTGGCCGATGGAGTCGGCCGATGTGTCGAGCTGCAAAGCGGAGGACCACGAGCTCGCGTCCCGGTATCTGTACCAGATGTGGGGCTTCTCGATGGAGCTGGACTTGGTCGCGTCGCCGTAGACGACATGGACATAGCCGCTGGAATCCACCACCGCGCATGCGGGCGCAGTATCGACGAACGTGAATGTGCCGGTGGCGTCGTATATCGCCTCCTCCGAGCCCCAAGTGGGGCTGGTGTATTTCCTGGCGGCGACATGGGAGTCGTAGTTGTACACCGCCCAGACGTTGCTGCCCGAGCCCGCAGGGAGGATGGAGCCCTTGAGGGTGGAGGTGCTGGAATCCGTCGCGAGCATGTTCCCCGTCCAGTACCAGGACGAGACGCTGTCGGTGGAGACGCTCCTGAACGCTGAGAGGTCCCACTTCCCGCCGCCCGTGCTGAGGGTCTGGTTCGTTACGAGTATCCAGAGGTATCCGTTCGTGTCCTTGGTTATGAAGGAGTTCTTGCTGTTCATGTTGATGGCGCTCACGGACCTGGTCGAATCGCTGCCCGCCCAGGTGATCGCGTGCGTGCTCGGCGAGACGCTCCCTCTCTGGAGGTAGATATTGGCGGAGTTCGAACCCGTGTCGCCGACCGCGTACACCACGTTGTTGGCGGAGTCGTACCAGACGGAGGCCTTGAGCACGCCGTTCGTCGAGAACACCCGGTTGTCGGAGTTGCTCCAGGTGGTCCCATCGGTGCTGTATTCGTACTTGGTGTTGCTGCCGTCGTAGTAGAAGCTCCAGTAGTTGGTTCCGTCGTGGAAGACCTTCCTCTGGTTCGAGCTCTCAGTCGAGACCCCGGACCCGATCTGCACGGTCCAGGTCCTCATCGCCATCGCGTAGGTCTGGTCCGAGGCCTGGTCATTCTGGCCCGTCCAGTCGGTCGTCTCGATTATGAAGTCGACCTGCCCCGCCCCGCCGATGACGGACGAGGCGACCCCGACCTCCATCCTGCTCTCGTCCTTGGCCGCATCCGCCTCCGAGGTGAGCAGGACCCACTCGCCGTCGTCGTAGGCCCTGACCGTCACCGAGGAGACCTCGTAGCACAGGCCGCTGACCTGTATCATGTAGTCGGCGCCGATCGTGTAGGAGCCCGCCGCCATGTACTTCCCAGATGCGTCGGAGCGGTCGGAGTCGATGAATATCCTGATGTAGTCCTCCGCGGTCTTCCTGACGGGCACGACCGTGCCGCCGCCCCCGCTCCCCGAGGGGACCGCGCAGGCCTTGGGGATGTACACGCCGGCGCAGATCTCGTCGTAGACGCTGACGTAGAAGAACGCGTCGCCCCCGGTGCTGTTGGCCCCGACCTCGTCGATGTCGACGTTGGGGTTCTCCACCAGGGAGCCGTCCTGGTCCTTCACCGTCTTGTTGGTCCAGTCGGCGAAGGCGCCGTCTATCGTTATGCCCGCCGGCGGGCCGGCCACGTAGGCGCTCGCCGGTGCGCCCCTTATGATGACGTCCGTGAAGGTCGACGTGATGCCCTCCAGGACGACGCTGGCCGACACGAAGTCCCCGGGCGCCAGCCCGGAGGTGTCCACCCGGACGTCAACCACATGCGCCTCGCCCACCTCGAGGGAGAAGGGCTGTATCTGGCCGGAGACGTCAGCGCCGACCGTCTCCGGCACGACGGCGCTGACCGTCCCGTCCTCGCCGTCGCATGTGAACCTGAGCCTGAGGAGGTCCGCGTCCGCCGACGCCGGGACTATGCCGTCGTCCGAGACGCCCGGGGCCAGCTCCTGCTGGACCACGAGCAGCCCGCCCGCGAGGGAGACCGGGTAGCTCGCGCTCTTGACGGCCTCCTCGTCCTGGGAGGTGAGCATCGCCTTGGCGGAGACGTTCAGGGCGCTGGGGAGGGACGCCTTCGCCTCGAGGCGGTCCCCGTCCAGGCCGCAGGGCACGTAGCCGGCGGTGGCCCACGAGTTCCAGTCGGCCTGGTCGTCGCCGTCGGGGTCGTACGCCGAGAGCATCGACGACTGGACGGAGTCGTTCCAGCCGAACACCTCGACCATGTAGTCCGCCCCCACGCCGCCGAGCAGATAGCCCGTCTCGGGCGAGGAGTCCTGGTCGATGAACCACACGAACCTCTGGGCGTCCGTCCCGGACATCAGGTCGCCCGTCCCGTGGACGTAGAAGTAGACGTCGTGCGAGTAGGTAGCGAAGGACCACTCCACCACGTCCGCAGCTACGCCGGTGGTGGTGCTCGTGACGCTGAACATGGACGCCTCCTCCCAGTCGGCGAAGTCCCCGTCGACCGAGTAGGGCCCGTCGTCGCCCATGTCCGAGATGTGGAGGTAGCTGGGGACGATGATCGCCACCGCTATGAGGACCGCGATGAACTGCCAGCGCATGTATATCGGGAGCCTGCGCCTCGCGCCCCTGCCGCGGCGCCTGGCGCCGAGGCCGTTGGACGCGCCCGTGCCGTTCACGAGGTCCTTGCCGTTGACGGCCCCGATCCCGTTGACGAAGTGGACGCCGTTGGTCTGGCCCATGCCGTTGATGGCGCCGCGGCCGTTGATCGCCCCCCTCCCGTTTATCGCGCCGCGCCCGTTGATGGCCCCTCTCCCGTTTATGGCGCCCCTGCCGTTTATGGCACCCCTTCCGTTGATGGCGCCTCTGCCGTTGACGGCGCCCCTGGTGCCCGACGGGCCGAGGCCGTTGACCATGTGCACGCCGTTGGTCTGCCCGCGTCCGTTGACCTGCCCCCTGCCGTTGATGGCGCCGGCTCCGTTGGTCATGCTGACGCCGTTGGACCTCCCGGCGCGGACGGTCGCCGCCCCTGCGGGCATCTGGGTGACCAGGCCGCGCTCGCCCTCGGCGACGACGGGCTCGGGCGGCTTAGGCGCCCTGAGCGGCTCGCGGGAGGGGAGGGCCTCCTCTTCCTCGGGCTCCTCGTCCTCGAAGGCGACGCCGCAGAAGGGGCAGTTGGACGCGTCGAACGTCACGACCGCGCCGCAGATGGGGCACGCCGCCTTCTCGGCGTCGTACTCCTCCTCGGCCTCCCCCTCCGCGGGGGCGAGCTCGGGCTCGGGGGCCGGCGCCTCGGGCTCGGGCGCAGGTGCCTCCTCCTCCGGCTCCTCGGCCTCGAACTCCGCGCCGCAGCCCGGGCACGCGGTGTCGTAGATCGAGACCACGTGCTGGCACACGGGGCAGAGCGCCTCCTCATCGCCTTCTGCCTGAGGCTCCGGGGGGGCCTCCGGGGGAGGCTGCCGCTCACCCTCGACGGGCTCGGCGGGTACGTCTCTGGGGGCCGCCGTCTGGGCGGTGATTGGTGCAGAATCAGGCTCCGATGGACGTTTCTTGACCTGCCCGTCCGTCTTCAGGTCCTCGATCTCCTCGACGATCTTGTCGAGGGCCTTCTGCCACAGCTGCTCCTCGGCGTTCTCCACGAAGTTGTCGAAGCCGATCTGGCAGGAGGGACAGGCCTCAAGGAAGGGGGAGACGGGGGTGCTGCAGAAGGGGCACTCGAGCTTGATGTCCGGCCCGAACTTGAGCTTGCATCTAGGGCATTCGCTCTCCAACCCTGAAACCCTGAGGCTGCAGCCTGGGCAAGAGAATATCCTGGGCCTTATGCGGTTCATCGTCTCCTGCGTCCGTGGTTATCTCTGGGGTGAGCGCGTGTGCTCACTTGGGGGGATACTGGTCAGTAGTGTCTCCTTTGTCCCATCCGTATGCTAAACGGCGCAAAGGGTATTATTCCTTTGCCGTTGTTCTCGCCCATGATAACGAAACTGGGGATAAAATGGCTGGCTTCTACATCGGCGACCCGCTCGGATACCTCGGGCTCGCGATAGTCCTCTTCCTGATAGTGTACCTCCTGCTGAGGATCCTGACGCACAGGCACGGATGAGCCCGCTCACCTCCAGGAGGTCATCTCCTCCGCCCCGCCAAAGGATATTATACGCCAGCCCAATCCCTGTACAACGGGCCCGTGGGGTAGCTAGGATATCCTTCTGGCCTTCGAAGCCGGAAACGTGGGTTCAAATCCCACCGGGCCCGCCATCCGTCCGCTCCTCACCATACACAAGCTAGATGAACCACCCTCGGCATCCGGCCTTCGGAGCTGCACATGCTGAAGGGCCGCAATGTCAACCTGGAGATCGCCGAGAAGGGCGACCTCGCGACGCTCAAGGAGTGGATGAACGACGTCGAGTTCATGGGCGACTTCGAGTCCTTCGACCAGTCCTCCCTCGGGGACATGGAGAAGCAGTACGAACAGAAGGGCGACTCGCAGTGGTTCTTCGTCCAGAAGAAGGACGGCACCAGGATCGGGTACATAGCCCACTTCAGGTCCAAGGGCTGCATCGCGATAGGATACCTGTTCGTCAAGGGCGAGAGGGGCAAGGGGTACGGCACGGAGGCCGTCCAGGTCATGGTGGACTACCTCTTCCTCCACAAGGACACGGTCCGGGTGCAGGCGGAGATCCACCCTGACAACGTCGCGTCGCGGCGCGTCCTCGAGAAGGCGGGGTTCCAGTTCGAGGGGCGCATCCGGAAGTCGTTCTTCAGCCGCGGCGTCTACAGGGACACGGCCTTGTACAGCATCCTGCGCGAGGAGTGGAAGGCGCCCAAGGTGCTCCCCCTGGGGCACGTCGGCACCTGAACGCCTGAGATGTCACCGTGGCCTTTATGAAGCGACGGGATGGTTCATAACCCGGAATTGGCTGGTGGATTCATTGGATTATGCCTACTGGATAGTCCTGTCGTCCGTGCCCATGGTAGCATGGCTCGTGCTGTATGCGCTCGTCTCCGTCCGTTCGAGGAAGGGGGACATCGAGATGCGCGTGAACCGGTTCGCCATCACCGGCGCCTTCCTCGCGCTGGTCTCGTTCGCCACCGGATGGTCCGCGATCGAGTCCGGCTATGACTGGTCGGCGACGACCCAGATGGTGTTCTTCCTGCTCCTCACCTATCCTGTCGCGATCATCACCCCGTTGGCCGGGGTGGGGCAGGCGGGCGTCCTGCTGTGGGTGCTCGCATGGGTGCAGGAGCAGGACGCGGCCATCGGGATGTGGCCAGGATACGTGCTGGCGTGGATCTCAACGGCGTTCATGGTCGCGGGGATGGTCTGGCCATCCGGGATGTCCAGGGAGCGCGCAAGGCAGGACCTGAGCGACCGGCTCCTCACCATGACTGTCAGGAGGCCGTCCGGGCAGTGGATGCCCGGGAACCGCGCCCTGGCCTATGTGCTGTCGGTGGTGATCATCGCCGCTGCCGGCCTCTCACTCGTCTTCGGACGCGGCCTCGACGCCCCCCTCCTTCTGGTCGTCTGCCTTGCCTTCGTGCTGTACCTCCTCAGGGTGAACCCTCTCGCTGGGGTCCTTGCAGGGAGCCTACCCCGCGTCGCATCCGCGCCGCCACGTACCACGGGAGGGTCGCCCATGGCGTGGGTGGCCTTCCTGGGGGCTTCCTTCGCGGCCGCGGTCGTCGTCATCGGCGTCGCAGCCTCCTCGTTCGGCTCGTCCGGCCTGTCCGGAGAGGAGAGGACGTCGGTGCTCGTCTGGGGCGGGGCGCTGCTCGCCATCCTGGCGCCCTCGGCGGTCATCGCGTACCGCCGGGCCGCCGAGCCGTCGCTGCCAAGGAGCGCGGTGACCGCCACCGTGGTCATCTTCTCCGTCCTCATGCTCATGTCTGCGGTCTCACTCTACAGCTCCCTTGTCCTATTCATGTCCGCGACGGAGCTGCTGTTCCTGGCAGGCCTGGTGCTGGTGGGCATACCGGTGCTGTTCCTCCAGGGGACCGGTGCCCGGGGAGAGGCGGCCGGCTGAGGCCCAGGCCCCCGGTGGGAGAGCGCGGGCCATCCGCCCGCGGCGAGATGATAGAAAGAGTGCAGGGGAGGGCGGCCCCTCCCCCTGTCGGGTTTCGCGCCTTAGTTGTAGTCCGCGAGGAAGTCGTACCAGCCGGTGTCGACGGCGAAGTCGAGGCCCGCGTAGACGTAGGACCACGACGACCAGTCCCAGTCCGAGCCCCACCAGATGGAGATGCCCCCGCACATGGTGGTGCTCCCGGCGTTGTCGAGGCAGATCACCATGCCGTCGACCGCCGCGATCACCGCCTGGCACAGCGCCCTGAGCTCGGGGTCGGTTATCTTGGAGCTCGCCAGCAGCTTGCTGCAGAGGTCGGACATGTCCACCTGGGACTTCGTGTAGAACACCGAGTAGGTGTCCCTCACCGCGGCCTTGTAGGCCCTGTAGTACGCGCCGAGGTTGGCGTGTATCTCGTCGCACCACGCGTCTATCGTCGCCATGGACTGGGACAGGGTCCCGAGCTTGATGGCGCTTAGCGTCGCGTAGTAGTATTCGGTCCTCGGGTCGTAGTACTGGGCCCACCCGGCTATCATGTCGTTCGCGACCTGGTCCGGAGTCCTCGCCGGGTCCAAGGCGACGGGCGTGAACATGAAGTCGTACGGGAAGCCGTCGCCCGCGACGGTCTCCACCGAGGCGACCAGGATGTCCACGAGCCCGGTCTCGGACACCGCGTACGCCGTCTCGACGCTCGCCATCGAGCACGCGTCGCACGAGAGGATGTCGATGTACGCGCCGGCGCCGACTATGGCCGCCTTCAGCTCGTCCAGGTACATCCAGTCGTCCGAGGTGTCGTCCCCGCAGAAGCCGTTCCAGGCGCTCCCGTGGTCCCAGAGGTCCACGAGCAGGTTCTCTGACGGGTACCGCAAGGTCGTCTGCTCGATCACCCACTGCAGCGTCGCCCCGTCCCCGAAGTTCATCTCAGGGAAGGTCTCGACGATCTGCGCGTCGCCCCCTTCGACAACCCACAGCTCCGTCCCCGGGTACTCCAGCCGGTCGACGAAGGCGACTATGTTCACCCCGGCGCTCGCCGGGATGTTCTGCAGGTAGAGGAGGCTGAGCCCCTCCCAGTATGTGTCGAAGTTGTTGTCCGCGTCTATGTACAGGCTGATTGTCCAGGGGGCGACACCCTCCGCCGAGGCCCTCCCTGTCAGCCCTCCCGCCATGAAGACGGCGGGGAGGACGAGACAGAGGGAGACGACGGCGCAGGCTGATGCCCCGCGTAGTCCCCTATTCATGTAGTTCCCCCACTCTGCACGGCCGAAGCGGCCGTGCCAGGCGCCGCATGCCCGTCCGACGTCTTAAATGAATCCATCCGTGCGGGCGGTCAGGCCAGCTCCGTCTCCCGGAAGAGGTACGCCCCGAGAAGGACGAAGCACGCCGCGAGGGCCAGAAGCACGAGCGCCGACGCCCCGGGGTCCGTCGCCTCGGCGAAGGCGCCCATGGAGCCGTAGTCCGCCCAGCCCGAGCCGACGCTCCTCAGGTAGTGCTTCACGGAGACCTTCTGGATCGCCCCGGGGAGGGAGCCGATGAACCCCTCCCATATGAACGCGTAGAAGAGGCCGAAGTACACGGGCCTCTTGATCAGCACGCTCACCGCCAGGAACAGGGCGGAGTAGACGAACGAGCCCACGACGACCAGGGCGGTGAACTCCCCCCAGGCCTCGAGCGCCTCCCCGCCGAGGTCGACCTGGGCGAAGTAGGCGAGGAAGCCCGCCGCGTTGACGGCGACCATCGAGATAGAGACTGTGAGCGCGAGGGGGATGTAGTACCCGACGTACGAGAACGCCCTGTCCAGGGGCGCGGTCGCGACGTGTGTGATGCTCCTGTCGTCGATCTCGTCCCGGATGAGCGAGGTCCCGTAGATCATCGCCATCACGGGCATGAAGAAGAAGAGTATGAGCACGTCCAGGAGGTCCGTGCCGTCCGCAATGGCCGCGCCTTCCTGCGAGCCGGCGTACCCCATGACCGCGGCCACGAAGGCCGCCACGAGGATGCTGATCAGGACCTTCCTGCTGAGCACCAGCTTCTTCATGAAGTGCCGGGTGATGGCCACGATGCCAGTGAGAGCGTCCCTGAGGTCCATGTTCACCGCCCCACCAGGTACCTGAATATGGCCTCCAGGTTGTCGTCCAGGCTGTACATCTTGGTCACCGAGCACCCCGTCCCCTCGACCAGCGCGGGCAGCCTCGTGAAGAAGTCGTCCGGCCTGGAGACCTGCACCGTTATGCCCCTGCGGTCCTGGTTGTACGCCACGGAGACGGTGAACCCCTCGTCCAGGAGCGCCTTGGCGAGCGCGTCCACCCCGTCGCCCTCGATGACAATGTTGTGCGGGTGCTTGTCTATCAGGTCCCTTATCTCCGATATGTCGCCGGTCGCCACCGCCCTGCCCTTGTAGATGAGCACCACGTTGTGGGTCATCCTCTCGATCTCGAAGAGGACGTGCGACGAGACGATGACGTCGTGCCCGCTCTCCCTGTGGAGCCTCCCGACCAGGTCTATGAGCTCCCTGCGGACGAGCGGGTCGGTCCCGCTCAGGGGCTCGTCCAGGATCAGCAGGTCCGGGTCGTGGAGGAGCGCCCCGGCGATCTTCATCCTCTGCTTCATGCCCTTGCTGTAGCCGCCGATCCTCCGGTCCATGGCCTTCTCCATCTCGACGAGGCGGGCGACCTCGGAGATGCGGGCGGAGAGCCTGTCGCCGTTGATTGCATGGAGCCCGCCGAGGAGCGAGAGGTACTCGCGCCCGGTGGCCTCGTCCGGGAGGCTCTCGTAGTCCGGGCAGAAGCCGATCGACCGGTGCAGCCCGGGGTTCTTCCAGGGCGTCTGTCCCAGCACCCTTATCTTCCCGGTGCTCGGCGTGATGAGGCCGAGGGCGAGCTTGAACAGGGTGCTCTTCCCGGCCCCGTTGGGGCCGACTATCCCGGTGATGCCCTTCCGCACCTCCAGGGTGAAGTTGTTGAGGCCGATGACCTCCCCGTACCACTTGCTGAGGCCGTACGCCTCCATCACGAGGCCGGATCCGCCGGGTGCCGCCTCTATCCTCCCACCACCTGTCTCTTGAGCTTGAGGTAGACCACGACCGCAGGGACGCACACGAACGCCGTCATGAAGACCGCGAGGGCCGGCCAGTCCACGTAGTCAGGGGTCTCGACGCCGAAGATCCAGCCCGAGGCGAACGAGAGGGCGTCGGCGGGGCTGATGACCCTCCATGCGGGGTCGAACTCTGCGAATATCTCCGCGACTATCAGCAGCACGAAGAACGACATGAAGGTCCCCACGGCGGCGTAGCTCTTCCTCTTGGTGAATGAGGACATCATCAGCCCGTAGGGCACGAAGAAGACCGTCATGACCGCGCCCGCGGCGACCGTCCTGGCGAGCACGCCCGCGCTGCCAGCGTAGTCGTCCCCGGACTGGGTGGCGACCGCTGCGACGGCGACGGCCACTGGAGGGAGGAGGCACATGATGCTCATCACCAGCAGCGACGCGGCCCCCTTCCCGACGAGGTAGTCCCTGACCTTGACCGCCCTGGAGAAGTAGAGCACGAACGAGCGGCCGGCGAGGTCCTCGGATATCAGGTCGGAGGTGACCACGGCCGCGAGCAGTATCGCGAATATCGAGAGCGTGTTGCCCGAGCCCATGTAGTCGAACATGGTCTGGGCATCGAGCCCCTCGTGCGGGGCGATGACGGTGAATATGAGCTGGAACGCGTGCAGGAAGAGGAACCCGAGGGCCAGTATCACCAGGACGCCGATGGCCTTCATCTTGTGCCGGAAGACGCTCCTCGCGATGACGTACATCCTCCTGTCCTGGGCGCTCCTCTCGCCCTTCCAGGCGCTGTACTCGATGGGGTTAATCCCCACTCGGCCCACCCCCTTGGAACGCCTGCAGGAAGACGTCCTCCAGGCTCATGCGGTCAGGGGTGTAGCTCCTGACCTGCACCCCGTGCTCCCTCGCGAGGCCGAAGATGCCCCTGCCGTCCCCGCAGCCGCGCACCGAGAAGGAAGCCTGGCCGACGCCCTCATCCGCCTTCTTGACGACCGTGCAGGCGGCGCCCAGGGCGCGCGCGAAAAGCTCAAGCGCCTTTGCATCGCCCCTGACGGTGAGGTTCTGGAGCCCCTCCTCGCCGGCCATGAGCGCCCCCATCCGTCCGTCCCTGACGAGGCGGCCATCGCTGATGATGATCGCGTGGCCGCAGACCCTCTCGACCTCCTGGAGGATGTGCGATGAGACTATGATGGTCTTCCCGGTCGCGCCGATCCTCCTCACGAGGTCGAGCATCTCCTCGCGCCCGTTGGGGTCCATCCCGCTCGTCGGCTCGTCCAGGAACAGGAGCGCGGGGTCGTGCACTATGGCCTGCGCGAGCTTGACCTTCTGCTTCATTCCGGTCGAGTACGATTTGACCAGCCGGTACCTCTCCTCGCCGATGCCGACGAAGTCGAGGACCTCGTGGCACCTCTGCATCGCGTCGCGCTGCCCCATCCCGGATATCTGCCCCATGTACGAGACGAGCTCCACGGAGCTCATGGACGGTATGAGGCAGTCGTGCTCGGGCATGTAGCCGATGTCGTCCCTGATGCGGAGGCTCTCGGTCTGCGAGTCGAGGCCGCCGACGGAGATGCTCCCCCTCTCGAGGGGCACGAGGCCGAGCGAGGCCTTGATGAACGTGCTCTTGCCAGCGCCGTTCGGGCCGAGCAGGCCGATGACCCCCTCGGGGATGTCGGCCGTGAAGCCGTTCAGCGCGACGACCTGCCCGAACCGGACGGTGACGTCCTTCGCGGAGAGCCGGTGGGCCCCTGCCGTCCCGTCCGCTGCGGCGCCATCGCCCGCCGTGGTCATCCGTGGGGCATCGGCATCGCCGATATATCAGTTGAGGGCGGAATCCCGCCGGCTCATTCCAGGAGGGCCGTCCCGACCACCCTGAGCTTCCCGCCCTCGAGGTACGCGAGGACCGCCTTCGAGCCTGGCGGGAAGGCGAGCGGCTTCTGAAGGGAGAGGGACAGGCGCGGCCTCCTCCGGTCCCCCGTGTCTGAGACGCCCGCGACCCTGGCGGGCACGAACTGCATCCAGTGCCCGACATGGAGGACCATCCCCTCGGCGATCGGGTTGAGCCAGTACTTGACGACCTCCGCGACGCAGGTCAGCTCGTTCCTCGCGACCAGCGCGGGGTCCGTGGTGAGGACGGCGCCCCTGTCCAGCTCCTGGGCGGTGATGCCCTTGAGCGCCAGGCCCACCCTGTCCCCCTTGACGGCCCAGTCGAAGTCGTCGTCGTGCTTCTGTATGGACCTTATGTCAGCCCTCTTGTCGTCCGGCAGGACCCTGAGCGAATCGTGCTTCCTGATGTGCCCGTCCGCGACGCGCCCGAGGACGACCGTGCCGACCCCCTTCACGTCGAAGTGGTGGTCCACCGGAACGGAGCCGCGCGACGGCCCCTCCGGCTCCTGGCCCCCGGCCTTCTCCGCCTCCGCGAGGAGCATCTCCCGGAGGGCGGTGTGGTCGTCCTGGACCACCTCGTACGCCTCCAGGGCAGTGCCCCTCACGAACGGGGCGAGCTGGTCCACGGTGATGTAGTTCCTCAGGACCATCCAGCCCCTGCGCACGCCGACGCAGTCCAGCATGACGATGGTCTCGCCGAGGACGGGGCTGATCTGGTCGACGACGACGAGCGCCGCGTCGGCCATGGATGCGCAGTGGAAGAGCGTGGAGAGCCTCTCGGGGTACTTCGTCGGCTCGACGAACGTGACGGTGGCCTCCCCCCTCTTGATGTCGAAGAAGGTCATGTCCGAGGCGGTCGACCTCTTCCCCAGGTCCCTGGCGTAGTCCGGGGCGCCGACGACCACCACTGTGAGGTTCGCCATGCGGTCAGGGGTAGGCGGGGTCCCTAATTATCCTTTATCAAGCGACGCTGCGCAGAACGATGCTCCGCTCACCTGAGCTTCGAGTGCTGGTCCAGGACCATGCATATCTCGCTGCTGACGTCGTGGCTGACGACGCCGGTCTTCTCCTGGTCCCTGACGTAGTCCCTGGCCGAGGCTATGGAGATGCGGGACGCCTTGGCTATGACGCTGGCGATGATCGTGCGGGCGACGGCCTCGTCCACCTCGTAGTGGGCCATGATCTCCCTGAGGCCGTACTTCACCGAGTTCAACCTCCCCACGTTGAGCATCGTGGTCTTCTCGTTCTCGCGCGGGGCGTACCTCCTCGGCTCGTTCCTTCTCTTGCCCCTGTAACCAGTGCGCCGCATCGCCAACGGTATCTCTCCGGATGGGTATCCAAACGGGCCAGTCATACTTAAATCTTCACTGAAATCCGTGCCAGTGGGTGGAATCAGGCATCCTTCCTCTGGTCGGTGTGTATGGTCGGCTCGTCCCACTTGAACGCCCGCTGGCAGGTGTCGGGCCCCAGCTTGACGTCGAAGAGGCCGGCCCTCTTGCCGTACACGAGGGCCAGCATCAGGCCGACGACGGCCACCAGGGCCAGGGCGGTGGCGATCCCGGGCTGGAGGACGAAGCTCTCTGTGATCTCGACCCTCAGGAGGTCCCAGACCGGGTCCATGAGGCTCTCCCCCTTCGTCAGGTGCGCCCCTATGGAGCCGGTGGCGCCCGTCACGCCCATCGCCGCCGCGGCCACCAGCACGTAGACCGCCGCCATCGCGGGGCATGTCCAGAGCCCTCTGCCGAACCTGAACCTGATGAAAACCACCATGGACCAGAGCGCCATGGAGAAGACCGTCAGCGTGATCTTGTTGCGCACGTCCTCCGGGACTATCAGGTCCTCGAGGGGCCACGCGTACATTCCCGTGTATGTCGAGAGGAACATGCCTATGAGGCCGCCGACGGCCGCGACGTACCCGGTCGCCTCGGCATACCCCCTGACCTTCATGGCGAGGTCGACCAGGGACTTGGGGAACCTGTTCCTGTAGCGGACGACGACCTGCGACGCGGCGACAGCGACGATGCACACGAAGGCCAGCGTGAGCATGCCCCCGTGTATCTCGGCCGTGAGGGAGTGCAGCGACGACATGCTGACCATCTATCTCGACCTCCTCTCGACGACGCGCTTCCTGATGAACAGGGCCATGACGACCATGATCCCCACGACGCAGACGATGATCACCGCGCCGGCGCCGATGGTGACCACCCACTCCAGCATCGATACCAGCTCCGACTCGTTGTCGACGAACACCGCGATCTCCTTGCTCACCGAGTCGCCGGTCGAGTCGACCACCGTGACTATTATCACATGGCCGCCCTCGGTCATGTTGGTCGTGTCAACGGTCCAGCTGAACGGGGCGGAGGCGAGCTCGCTCACGACGGTCCCATCGATCTTCAGTGTGGCGGACTCGATCTCGTCCACGCTGACGATGTTGGCGTTTATCGTGAGGTTGCCCGACACCGTTGCGGAGTTCGAGGGCGAGGTTATGACGACCGTGGGGATGTTGGCGACGGGGTCGCCGTCGCCCCCGTCGTCGCCGCCGGAGTAGTCGGTGACGGTGAAGACGAGGCCGGCCGAGTAGTCGTTCGCGTAGGTCCCGGGGCCTCCGTGCATCTCCCTCGCGAAGAGGACGTGCACGCCGAGGCTGGACGGCGCAGTGAGGTCCCACGACATGGACACGGAGCCCTGGTAGTCGGAGACCTCGTAGTAGTTGTAGGTCGTCGACCCGCTGGGGTCGGCGACGATGGCCCATCCGTCGGCGGAGGGCTGGCTGTTCGTGTAGGTGGTGGAAGACACGATCATTACTCCGAGCGGCGAGTCGTCCGCCTCCCCGCCGGAGACACCGACGGTCAGGGTCAGCGCCCCGCCCGGCGCGGGGGTCACGTTGGTGGCGCTCATGGTCATGACCGACGTGCTGGTGGCGTCGTGGCAGGAGCCGCCGCAGTCGTACTCGAGGTCGTCGCTGTCGACTCCTCCTGGGTTGGCGTATATGCCAGGAGACATGACTATCGCGGCCAGGACCACTCCCATGACGAGAACGAGCAGGTTGCCCTTCCTCAGACTCTCTCCCCCTCGGCCCTTGAGCTCCCGGGCCCTCCGCCCGATAACGGGGTTATCGTTAATAATCGTTTTGAGTTCGTCGCGCCCTCGCCTCCGACCGCCACTGATTAAATATGGCGAACCTGTTCCTGAGACACTGGGGGCGAGTTCCGTGGCTCCGGGGAACATCCTTCTTGCGATGAGCGTGATATTCTCAGTCGCCTCGGCTCTGCTGTCCGTACCTCGGATCGCAATGATGGTTCCCGCAAGAAGGTTGGTGGCCGAGTGGCTTATGGTCCTCTCGTTCCTCTCCATCACAGGGGCCCTCGCCCTCATCGTGCACGCCTTCACATCGTTGGACTTCTCGGTCCTATACGTCTGGGAGCACTCGTCCTCGGACCTGGACCCGCTGTACAGGCTCTCGGCAGTCTGGGCCGGAGGCGGTGGCTCCCTCCTGCTGTGCACGTGGTTCATCTCCTTGTCATGGCTCATCTCCTCAGCCATGATCTATCAGGGGAACGTCAGCGCAGGGAAACAGAGGCCTGGGGCAAGGTTCGCATCAGTGTCCTCGGCAATCATGTCCGTCTTGGTCGCCTTTTTCGCATTCACTGTCCTCATGTCCGGCGTCTTCGACAAGACCCCCGCCGCGTCCCTCGCTGCAAACCCTGATGGCCTGGGCCTGGATACACTCCTTCAGTCTCCGGAGATGGTCCTCCACGCGCCCCTGATACTCGGCGCATATGCCGCGCTCTGCTCGGTGTTCGCGTCGTCGGCCGCACATCTCGTCACGGGTGATCGTCACTGGCACAGGGTCTCTCTCCCGTGGGGAAGGTTCGCCTGGGTGACGCTGACCGCCGGAATCGGCCTAGGGGCCGTGTGGGCGTACTATGTCATCGGCTGGGGAGGCTACTGGTCCTGGGATCCGGTGGAAACCGCCTCGCTCGTCCCGTGGCTCATGGTGACGGCCTTCCTGCACACACAGCAGAGGCAACTCCAGAAGGAGGAGTACCCGGTCGCGTCTCCGATGTTCGGAATGCTCTCGCTCGTGGGGGTCGTGTTCGTCTCCTTCGTCGTGCGCGCGGGAGGGCTGTGGAGCTCCTCGGTGCATGACTACGGCGCCTCGTCGGAGTCATCGGCCGTGGCCAGGCTCGCCTTGCTGCTGTCGAAGGATCCGTCAGTCGCGGGCGTCCTCGTCTTCATGCTCGCCCTGCTGGCCGCATCGCTCATCCTGTCGTTCCGCGCGAGCAGGAGGCTCGGCCCGTCCCAGCCAGTGGGCGCGCCGCCGAGGCTGAGCGGGTACGTCACGGACCGCAACAACATGTTCGCGGCAGTGGTCCTCATCGCCCTGTCCGCGTCGGTGGCCGTCGCGCTGATGCTCAAGACCGTCGGGTCGGACGCGGCCGCGACCTACGCGGAGCTCGACCAGAAGATGACCGCGCTCTTCGTCGCGCTCATGGTCGCCCTCGCCCTCTGCATGGCCTGGAGGCTCGTGGGGAGGGAGCGCGCCCTCCCGATGGTCCTGGCCCTGGTCGTGGCCTCGGCCGTGCTCGCGGCCGTGGCGGCGTGGACCGGCGCCGTCGACGGCGCGGTGGCCTTCGCGCTGCCGTCGTGCTGCCTGGTGATAGTCGCCTCTTCTGTGAGGCTGGCACAGACTCTGTCGAAGGGGCCCGGCAGGAGCAGGGCCTACAGGGCCGGGGCGCAGGTCGCGCACATCGGGGTCGCCCTTCTCATCGCGGCGTTCGTGGTCTCGTCCAACATGCAGTCGTACCCTGCCCAGGGCCCAGAGGTGGCGCTGGGGGTCGGGGGCCAGGTGTCGGTCGGTGACTACGTGGTCGAGTTCGTCCGCATGGACTTCAGCTACGATGTCGATGGACGCCCCGCCGGCGTGACGATGGTCAGGACGGCCTACGTGGACATCTACGAGGGCGAGAGGCTCGTCCAGGTCGATGTCCCCCTGGAGGTGCTGTACGGCGGGAACGAGGCCGCGGGTTACTACGAGCTAGAGAGGGTGGCCTTCGTCGACTCCTCCATCTCCGGGGACCTCTACCTGAGCTACGCGGTCATGTCCTACGATGTCATCCTGCTGCACGCGAAGGTGGTCCCTGCGATGTGGGCGCTATGGGCCGGCGCGCTCCTCCTGATCTCCGGGATGGCCGTCCGCATGTGGGCCTTCGGCCCGACCGAGGCGGCCTCCCGCGAGGACGCCTAGTCGCCGCTGCCTCCCCTTCCCCTTTTCGGCGAGAGCTTCTCCTCCTCCGCCTCCTCGACAGGGTAGAGCCTCGCCCCGCACTTCCTGCACAGCCTCTCGCTGGCCGGGTTCGCAGCGTCGCACTCGGGGCACCTGGTGACCCCGGAAGCTATCCTCCTCAGTTGCCTGAGCCTGTCCGGGTCCATCCTGTACATGGTCGCCAGGAGCGCGTCCCTCTCCTTCTCCGTCCGCTGGGCCGCCATGGTCCTCCCGGACGTGGGATCGCGTGCAGGGACGATAAAAAAATGGGTTCTCGGGCCCCGCAGCGGCGGGGCCCTTCGGGTTTGTAGGGTGCGCTCAGTCCGCGCGGTCCTTGTCGACCTTCTTGATGCACTCCTCGAGTATGTCCATGCCCGTCCAGAGCTGCTCCTCGGGTATGTTGAGGGGCGGGATGTACCTCGTGACGGACTTGCCGCAGGGCAGGAGCATCAGGCCCTTCTTGAAGGCGAGCTCCGTGATCCGGTCCCGGCTCTTGGCCGCGTGCTTCTTGGTCTTCCTGTCCTGGACGAACTCGTGGGCCAGCATCATGCCGACGCCCCTCGTGTCGCCGATGATGTCGTACTTGTCCTGCATCTCGACGAGCCTCTTCTTGGCCTCCTTGCCGAGCTTGGTCGCGCGGTCCAGGAGCTTCTCCTCCTCGAGGACGTTCAGTGTGGCAATCCCTGCCGCGTGGGACAGCGACGCCCCGCCGAAGGTGTTGGAGTGCCTGCCGTACCTGTCGAAGTTGAGCTTCGCGTCGACGATGGTCGCGCCGAGCGGCAGCCCGCCGCCGAGCGACTTGGCGCTGCAGATGATGTCGGGCGCGACGTCGAAGTGCTCGCAGGCCCACATCTTCCCGGTCCTGCCCATGCCGGACTGGACCTCGTCGTCGATGAAGAGGCACTTGTACTTCCTCGTCAGGTTGAAGACGCCCTGCACGAACTCCTTCGGGGGCACGACGTACCCGCCCTCGCCCTGGATGACCTCCATGCTTATCGCGGCGAGGTCGTTCGGCGGGATCTGGTTCTCGAAGTAGACGTCCTCGATCGCGCTGACGCAGCGCATCCCGCAGGACGGGTACTCGAGGTTGTACAGGCACCTGTAGCAGTACGCGTACGGGACGTGGAAGACGCCGGGCATCAGGGTGGCGGTGTAGCCCTCCCTCTGGACCCACTTGCTGGCCGTCAGCGACATCGCGCCGGCCGTCCTGCCGTGGAAAGCGCCCATGAAGTCCATCAGGACCTGCTTCCCCGTGGCCCTCTTGGCGATCTTGATCGCCGACTCGACCGACTCTGCGCCGGTGTTGGAGAAGAAGACCATCTTCTTGTTCTTCCCGGGGGCGGACTTGGCCAGCCTCTCGGCCATCTCGTTCTGCAGCTTGCAGTAGAAGTCCGTGCCCGCGACGTGCGTATACTTGTCGACCTGGTCCTTTATGGCGGCGACGACCTTCGGGTGCCTCGCCCCGACGTTCAGGACGCCCACGCCGGCGTAGAAGTCGATGTACTTGTTGCCGTCGATGTCCTCTATGACCGAGCCCTCGGCCTTCTTGAAGACGAGCGGCCAGGACTTGGTGGCCTTCACTATCCACTCGTCGTCCTTGGCTACGGCCTTCTTGGCCTCCGGTCCCGGCGGCTCCACTTTGATGTCTGGCACTTTGACCATCGTAGAACACTCCCTTGTGATGCCGTAAGCGAATGACTGATAAATCGATTATGGTAATACACGAATCCCCGGCCCGAAAATAATCCGATTTCGAACATCTGGATACGATAACCGGAAGGTTCTCGGAGCCCGAGGCCCTCGTGCGCGCACGGGAGGGCGGGGAGGAGGACTGGGCCGCGCCGTTCAGGCCGTCCCCACCACCAAGGCCGTCGCTCCCCCAAACGTATATAAAGGGGTCACATTTTAGGGGTTAACTCCGCCGAGGATGACTCCTTGAGGTACACTAGGTTTGAGAGGGCCAGGATTGTAGGCGCCCGAGCGCTCCAGATAAGCATGGGCTCGCCGGTCCTCATCGAGCTCAAGGACGAGGGCATCGTAGACCCCATAGAGATCGCGATACGCGAGTACGACATGGGCGTCATCCCGATGACGGTCAAGCGCGAGACATGACGAGGTATCACGATGGATGATGAGGCCGTAGAGACGCAGCCACAGGAGGAGCAGACGAGCCAGCTGCTCATACCGGAGGAGGTCTACCTCACATCCGGAGTCCACATCGGCACCCAGCAGAAGAGCGCCGACATGAAGGAGTTCATCTTCAAGGTAAGGACCGACGGCCTGTACGTCCTCGACGTCAAGAAGACCGACGACAGGATAAGGGTCGCGGCCAGCTTCCTCGCGAGGTACGACCCGGCGAAGATACTGGTCGTCTCGGCGAGGCAGTACGGGCAGAAGCCCGCCAAGGTCTTCGCGAAGACCCTGGGCGCGGCCGTGGTCGCGGGCAGGTTCGTCCCCGGCTCGCTCACCAACCCGATCCTCCCGCACTTCATCGAACCGGAGGTCATATTCGTCACCGACCCGGCGGCGGACGAGCAGGCCCTGAGGGAGGCCCTGAGCGTCGGCATACCGATCGTGGGCATCTGCGACGCCAACAACGAGACGAGGCACGTGGACCTCGTCGTGCCGTCGAACAACAAGGGCAGGCGCGCCCTCGCGACGGTCTACTGGCTCCTGACCAGGGAGATCCTGAAGGCCAGGGGCACGGTCAAGACGGACGACGACTTCAAGATGACCGTCGACGACTTCGAGGCCTCGCTCTGAGGCGTGTCGGGCCTGGCATTCTCCCGTTATCCGGGGAATCAATCATGAACCACGCTGAAGGCTCACGGATGTGTTCTCCGCCAGCAAGGGATACGCACACGCATCACGGGTGAGCGTGATTCTCGCGCATGCTGCGACATTGCCCAAGGTCTGCGACAGCCCACGCAGCTGCGATCGGACCGCAGTTTTGTGGCAATAGTGATAAAATATATATGAATGGACTAACAATTATTGCACAGAATGTACGCCCTGAACAAGAACGAGCTGCGCGTGTTCCGGCTCGTATGCGACGGCCATGGCTCGGTGACGGAGCTCAGTGAGGCCACCGGCTTATCGGTCATCTCCATCTACAGGATAGTCCAATCGCTGTCATCGAAGAAGCTGGCGACGAGCCAGAGGCGCGGCAAGACCAAAGTGGTGTCCAGAAGCCTGCACGGCCACTCGAGGGCTCTGGCCACGTACCTCGAGGGGAACCTCCGGCCGATCGAACCGCTGATTGGCACGCGGCTCCTCGTGATGCTCTCCGCCTCAAGGAATGCGAAGGCGATGGAGAGGATCGCGAAGGAGACACGGCTCGCCGAGGAATCCGTGCGCAGGATCGTCTGGACGTTGAAGGGGTTCGGGGCGGTGAACCAGGAGGGCGACAGGGTCTCGGTACCTCCATCGGACATCGCCCTTACGCGGTTCCTGAGGGACTTCTCTGAGGGGGCCTGCGCCGCGTTCCTGGAGGACATAGCCTCGTCTGGAACGATAATGTGGAGCGAGGGACTGCAGTTCATATTCGCCACCCGCGAGCCGTTCGATGCGCCGGGGGTGCGCGAGACGGCGATAACAGCGATGTCGCGGCACGGACTCCAGTTCCTGTCGGACACCAGGTACGGGTACTACGCATACTGGAGGCCCAGCCTCGGGCCGGAGGACATTGCTCTGCACAATGTCCTGATAGACACCAACAGCTCAAGGGGCATCGCGTACAGTCTGCTCTTCCTGCAGAAGATGGGCTACAGGGAAGGCTACCTGCGCAGGCAAGGGGACGCGGTGGGCGCGGGCGAGCTCACCGAGCAGATGGACCGGTACCTCGGCGGAGGGAATGTCGGGAACCCGTTCTTCCCGACGAGGGCCGACATGCGGGAGTTGCGCGAGCAATACGGGGTGAGGTGAACGATGCCTGCCCAGCTCGGGAGCGCCGAGGTCCTCTCAATCATGGAGAAGGCCGGGGCCATCTGCAGGAACGAGGTCCGGGCCTATATGGTCGGAGGAGGGGCGATGGCCCTCAGGGGCGAGAAGGACGCCACGAAGGATGTGGACCTCATAGTGCGGTCTCCGGCCGAGGCGGAGGATCTCAAGAGGGCCTTCGAGTCCATGGGGTTCGCTGTCAACGCCAGAAAGCCCGAGGAGTGTCACGCGCTCGTCGACGCAACGATATTATCCGCCCCGACAGGGCTGCGCGCGGACATCTTCGTCGGGAAGGTATGCAACAGGCTCAGGCTCTCCGATGGCATGATTCGGAGAGCGGAGCTGGTGGACAGATGGGGAGGGATCACCCTGTACATCTGCTCGAGAGAGGACATCTTCCTCCTCAAGAGCGTGACTGAGAGGTCGAGAGACCTCGACGACATGATCACGCTGTTCAGGAAGGGGCTGGACCGGGGCATAATCCTCGAGGAGTGCGAGGATCAGGCGGACCCCGCCGGTCTTGGCAATAGCAGCATCTGGGAGGCGTTCCTCCTGACCAAGGTAGAGGAGATGGAGAAGAGGCACGGAGTGAGCGTGCCCTGGAAGAGGGGCCTGAGGGCGAGGGCCGAGATGAAGCTGGGCGCTCAGCACCTGCTCAGGCTCGTCGGAGGAGGTGCGAGTACGATCAGGGACCTCGCGGCTGAGATGGGCGAGACGCCGGAGTTCGTCAGCAGATGCCTCCGCTACCTCGAGGAGACCGGCGAGATAGAGATCGATAGGGGTGCCAGGCCTCACCGGGTCAGAGCGTCAGAGTAGAAGCCCCCTCGGAGGCGACCTCCGGTCATGGCGGAATCGACCATTTCCCGTTCATCGAGATACGCGACGGCCCGTTCCCGCTCCTCCAGAAAGCTATTATCCGGCCGCGGCTCTTATCGCCGTGGGGATGATGTCGTCATGAGGCGTCCAGCAGTGGCCGGCCAGTTCTACGAGGGCGACGAGCGCTCGCTGAGGAAGCAGATAGACGCCTGCTACCTGGGACCGCTGGGCCCCGGGAGGCTGCCCGAGCTGAGGGCGGGCCCGAGGAAGGTCCTCGGGGGCGTCGCGCCCCACGCAGGCTACATGTTCTCGGGCATGGTCGCCGCGCACCTTTACTCCCGGATTGCCGAGGACGGCTTCGCCAAGACATTCGTGATCATAGGGCCGAACCACACGGGCCGCGGCTCGGGGATGGCGATGTCCCTCGACGACTTCGAGACCCCGTTCGGCGTCGCCAAGGTCGACCAGGTGCTCGCGCGCGCGATGAGGAGGGACCTGGTCGATGTGGACCCCGAAGCGCACCACTTCGAGCACTCCATAGAAGTGCAGATACCTTTTCTGCAACACATATCCAAGGACTTCAAGATCGTCCCCCTCTGCATGGGCTTCCAGGACTTCGAAGCATCCAGGGCGGTCGGCGAGGTCATACGCGACGCCGTCAAGGGGAGGGACGCGGTCGTCATCGCCTCCACGGACATGTCGCACTACGTGTCCCCCGGGACCGCTAAGGCCAAGGACGGCAAGGCGCTCAAGAAGGTCGAGGCCATGGACCCGAAGGGGCTCAGCGAGGTCGTGGGCGACGAGAACATCTCCATGTGCGGCTACGGGCCCGTGATGGCGACGATGGTCGCGTGCGGCGGCGGGAAGGCCAGGGTGCTGAAGTACGCGACGTCCGGGGACGTGCGCCCGATGGCGGACGTCGTCGGCTACGCGTCCGTGGTCATTGAGAAGTGAGGGGGGTCCTGACCATCAGACTGCCGTTCAAGCTGCCCCGGGTGACATCCGGGGCCGTGCTCCTGATGTTCGCCCTGACCGCGGTCTGGGCGGCGCTGGTCGTCCTCGCCCCGCTCATGGTCCCGGCGGGGACGCTGACCGACCTCTCTGGACGGGTGGGGTTCCACGACAACGACCTCCTCCTCGACGAGCTGTCTCCGCTGCCCCACGCGATCTACTGGATCGGCGACGCGGAGTGCCACCAGCTCGCCAACAGGAGCTTCTTCCTCAACGACAACCAGATGCCCTTCTGCGCGCGCGACGTCGGCCTCTTCGTGGGCCTCGCCCTCGCCTCGGGGGTCGTGACGTTCATAAGGTACAAGGTGAACCCGCTGCTGGTGCTCGCGGGCCTCGTCCCCATAGGCCTGGACGGGGGGATCCAGCTCGTGACGGAGTACGAGTCCAACAACCTGCTGAGGGTCGCCACGGGCCTGCTGGCCGGCGCGGCCCTGGCCCTGCTCATGGCCCACTTCGTGTTCGCCCTCCAGGAGGACAGGCCGCGGGACCGGACCGAGGGGAAGGACCCGCCGTGCCAGTAATCATGGATACCATTTAATAATTTTAAAACCCTCCAGGACTGGGACGGTGGGATATACCCACCGTCCCGGAGAATGGTGAGGTGGAGAGATGACATCGGAACCGGGGGCCGCACCGACGAGGAACTGCGTATCCTGCGGCAGGGCGATCTCGTGGGACGCGAACGTATGTCCGTACTGCGGGCACGACTTCAGGGCCGCGCCGAGCTATGCACCGAAGGAGTCGATCAGCGACGGCATGAAGATACTGCTGTACATACTGTCGTTCCTGTTCTTCATAATCGGGATCATAGTCGGCATAATCTACTACACGAAGCCGGAGCCCGAGCTGAAGGAGTTCGGCAAGATGTGCATAATACTCGCCGTGGTGGGTGCACTCATCGGGGGCCTGTGCTACTGCATAGGCTTCGCCGCGGTGCTCTGAGGTGCGGCGGCGCCAAACCTCTTCCGCAAACCCCTCTTGCGTTTAACCCCCCTCTGCGAACTGTTAACTCCGGGCCGGGCCATCCAGGTCCCGGATGGAAGCGTTCTTCGACCTCCTGACGTTCCTGGGCTCCTCCGTCTGCCACCAGATCGCCGAGCGCTCCTACACCTTCGGGGACCACCAGATGCCCCTCTGCGCCAGGTGCATGGGCATCCACGTCGGCTTCCTGGTCTCGGCGGCGCTCCTCTGGGCGGGTGCACTCCGGCACGCCTCGGGCCTGCCACGGATGCGCGACCTGGTCCTGCTCTGCGCCGTCATGTCCGTGGCCGTCGCCGACGCCCTTCTCTCCTATTCGGGCATCTCCCCCTCTGACAACCTGCGCAGGACGCTCAGCGGCCTATGCCTTGGCGTGGCTCTGCCGTTCATCCTCTTCCCGATCATGAACACGGTCCTCTCCCCGGGGCGCGACCCGCGCGGCCCGATATCGCGGCCCATCGACTGGCTCAGGCCCGCGGCAGCCTACGCGATAGGGGCGTCGGCCATCCTCGGGGCGCCGTCGGCCCTCGCCCTCTTCGCGGCCGTGTCGGCCGCCGGCGTCGTCGGCCTGTTCCTCACCTTCTCCTGCGGCATCATGACCATACTGTCGCTCGCCCTGGAGCGCAGGCGCATCGCCCCGAAGTGGCTCGCGCTCATGTCCATTGCCGTCGCGGCGTCGGCCCTGACGGCGTCTGCGCTGTTCCACAACACCTTCCTGCCCGACGTATGAGGAGGGCGCCAGAGGCGGCGCGGGGTGGCACACCAGGGCAAGTGTTTTAAGGCACGGAAGGCGCTCTCAAACCAGCCGCGGCGGCACGGCCGCGGCGGAAAAGGTGGCATGAATGACATCGACGCCTGCACAGGCCCCGACGAGGAACTGCGTCTCCTGCGGGAGGTCCATATCTTGGGATGCGAACGTTTGCCCGTACTGCGGGCACGACTACCGCGTGGTCATGGCGGGCGCCCCCCCGCAGAAGAAGGAGAGCGCCATGCCCGTGATTGGCGGGATACTGATACTGATCGTCGGCATCGCCTACCTGGGCATCGGCGGGCTGATCGCGGCCGCCGGCGGCTCCGTCCTCTGGATGGACATGGAGGGCTCCGAGTTCGCCGTCGCGTGCGGCGCGATCGTGCTGCTGCTCGGGGTCCTGGTGCTGCTGGGCGGGATATTCGCCATACAGAGGAGGCACTTCGGCCTGGCCCTGGTCGCGGGCATATTCGCCCTGCCCAGCGTCCTGGGGATCATAGGCCTGATCCTCATCATCGTCTCGAGGGAAGAGTTCCGTTGAGGCGGGCGTAGGCCCGAAACCCGACCGCACCTGGGCGCCCCGCGGCGCCCGGGTCAGATCCTCTTCATCATCCCGAGCTCCGGCTCGTAGACGTCCCCCTTGTCAAGGAGGCTCGCCACGACCTCCTCGAGCCTGACCTTGTCGATCTTCTTGGCCTTGGCCGCCTCGACGACCCTGTCCCAGGGGGCGCCCTTGCCCCCGGCGTCCAGCTTCTCGATGATCGCCAGGACGGTGCCCTCCTCGTCCGCGCCGACGCCGACCTCGGTCATCTCCCCCTCGGCCTCCTGCGCCTTCGGCGCGGCGGGGGCCGGGGCCTTCGCCTGCACGCGCGTGGCCGGCCTCTCCTCGCCGGACCACTTGCCCGGAAGGACGGACGAGAGCGCGTCGCGGACCGAGTCCCTGAACCTGTCGAGGTCGATGTCCTTGTAGTACTCGAGGGCGCGGACCACGCCGTCCGCCAGGTTCTCCGGGTATCCCAGCTTCATGAGCTCCCCCACGCTCGGCTGCGCCATCTGCATCGCGTCCTTCATGGCCGATATCCTCACCAGGGTGCTCTTCGCGGTCTCGAGTATCCAGTAGTCCCTCGCGGCCGCGTCCACCTCGACCACGCGCTCGGGCCTGATGCTCAGGTACTTGACGCCCTCCTCGGGGGTGTAGGCCCTGCTCTTCCCGACGATGGCCGCGAACGCGGGCGGGGACATCTTGGAGAGCGATGCCGCGGCGGCGGGCTGGTACTCGCCCGCAGATACGTAGAACGTTCCGGTGGGGTCCGCGATCCGGGCCCGGTACCTGGGCTTCCCCTCCTCGCCTATGCTCTCTATGTCCGTGGCGACGCCCACGACCAGCATGCGGTTGACCTTGGCCCCAAGCGGGGTGATGACGTACGAGGTGGGCTTCTCCCCCTCGCCCGTGTACTCGAGCGTCGAGGAGTTGTACTCCTCGGAGAAGAGGCGCCACGCGACCTCGCGGGCGTTCATCGGCTCTCCTCCATCTCCACGAGGAGGCGCTCGACCTCGGCCCGCACGTCCTCCGTGCCGGCCGCGGCCTCGTTCACGATCATGGACAGGCCGTACTCGTCGGACGTGACGTTCCCGGTGAGGGTGAGGACCCTGAGCAGGAGCGCGTCCTCGACCATGTCCCTGACGACGTCGAGGTTCATGGACTTCTTGGCGGCCTCCATGCACTCGTCCAGGGTGCGCCCTATGAGCCTCTCCGTGAGCTCCCGCCCCACGACCGCGCTCACCGCGCCGCTGCCGTCGTCGACGATGGTCTTGACCCTCAGGTCCGGGGTGCCGTCGACCCGGCCGTGGACCTTGCACGAGCCCTTCTGGAGTGCGCGCCTGCAGTCCGGGCACCTCATGATGAGGCCGGAGCCGTCCCTGACCTCTATCACCGCGCCCTTCACCGTCGCGTCGGCCGCGCCGCCCCTCGAGGCGACCTCGGATATCATCGACACCGCGCTCTTCTGGAGCTCCTCCGCCGACGGGAACTTCTCCTTGACCTTGAGGACCTCCGCCCGCTCGTCGAAGTTGAGCTGGGGTATGCCCCTCCAGCCCTTGACGGTGGCCTTGGAGATCCTGAGGATGTCCCCCTCCTTGACCTTGAAGTCGGACCAGGCGGTGAACTGGACCTTGCCGCTCTCGTCCGCGATGACGCCGGAGAAGATCCTCTTCTGCTCGCCCTTGACGGTCACGTCCCTCCCCTCCACGGAGAGGACGCGGCCCTTGACCTGGACGTAGCCCATGCCCTCCCTGAGCTCCGCCACAGTGGCGACCTTGGGAGGCCCGTCCGCCACCTGGACGTCCTTGATGGTCTCAGGGTCCTCCTTCCTGATGGTGACCCTGGTGCCGAAGTTGACCTGGACCCTCCCCTGGTACTCGCGGGTGTAGGCCCCCTTGACCGAGATGACCTCGCCCTTGGAGAGCTCCAGCCCCTCCGTCTCCCAGGCGGTGTAGGGCAGCGTCGTGGAGTCGTCCCCGACGAAGCCGTAGATGATCCTCTTCTTCTCGCCCTTGGAGGTGATCTCCTTGCCGTTCGCGGACAGCACCTTGGCGACGAAGTCCACGTTGGGCTCGTTCGGCCTCAGCTCGGCGAGCTTCCTCTGGAACCCGACCGAGAAGGACTCCGGGTCCCCGCCGTGCTTCTTCACGATGGTCTTCTTGGCCATCGGGATGCTGAGCCTGTACACGTCGACGTACTTCCTCAGCTCCTCTTCGATCTCCTCTTCAGTCAGCTTGTCCCCGAGCGCCCTGGCGACTTCTTGTACGTAGGGCGCTAGATTCTGTATCTCCATGATACGTCCCCCAATGTTCAGGAGCAGCCGTTCGTCCCTGTGCTGCTCGCCTCATGACTGAGGCCCGGCGATATAAATGGATGCACTGCGGGCAGGCGAAAGTACCTTCACGCCGGAGGGCGGCCGATGTTCCTGATCCTGTCCGCGCTCCAGACCATCAGGGAGATCTCCTCCCTGCTGAGTATGGAGTCGATCCCCTCGTACCTCTCCTTCAGTATCTGGACCGCGCCGGAGTGGACCTCGTCCGGGACCTCCCACTGCTCGGAGAACGTCCTCGCCTCGTAGTTGTGCAGGAGCGCGCCCACGTCGACCGCCTTCTCCTGGACGGTTATGACCGAGACGGAGTCGGGCTGGATGAGGTCCACGAGCTCCCTCTCCATGGGGCCCGCGTGCTTCACCTCGAAGCCGAGGTCCTTGCACGTCCCGGCGTACATCCTCCTGATCTCCTCGGCCTCCGACCTCCCCTTGTCCGATACGACGGACAGGAGGGAGGTCCTCGTCACCCTCCCGACCTCCCTCAGCGCGGAGCGCCAGGCCGGTATGAGGTGGATGAGGTGCACGCTGAGGGCGTAGTCGAAGGAGGCGTCCCTGAACGGGAGGGCGCACGCGTCGCCCCTCACCAGGCCGGCGACGCCCTTGGACGCCGCCTTCTGGAGCATCAGCCTGGCGACGTCTATCCCCACGACCTCGAACCCCCTCCTCTGGAGGGGCATGGCGAACCTGCCGGTGCCGACGCCGTCGTCGAGGACGCTGGCGCAGGGCGCCATCGCCTTCTCGACCGCGTCCACGATCTTGGACATGATTGCGTCCGGATAGGAGCGCGTCTCGTCGAACTTGTCCGCGATCCGGTCGAAGGACTTCGCCATCCTGCCTGCCTTCCCGGGTACGTCATCCCCCTCCCGGGTAGTTCAATGAATCGCTCAAGGCCGCGGGGGGCGGCGCCTAGCACGTCCGCCGGATTGAAGCGCGTTCGACTGCGCATGGCTGGCATGCTATTCATCTTCACGGGGCCCAGGACGAGTTCTGGAGATTGCGACGTCCGTCCGTGACGAATAGCCGAAAGTCAACCACACACGATAAATACATATCAGCGCAATATGGGCCAGCAACAGCGACTGGGGGGTTTTCATGGCTACTGAGTTCGAGATTTCTGTCTCGGGTCCGACGAAGAATCTGCTGGACGCGATAGGCGTCCTGTCGAGCCAGCTGGTCAACCTGGAGACCGTGGCCACGGCCAAGGTCGAGGACAGGTACGTCGTCCGGTTCCTCACCGGCAACGACGACGAGTGCAGGGGCGCCTTCATGAAGGCGGACCTGCCCTTCAAGGAGAGGAAGGTCCTCGTGCTGGACGTCTTCAACAGGCCCGGGCAGTGGCTCAGGGCCGCGAGGTGCCTCACGGACGGCGGCGTGGAGCTCGAGGGGAGCTACCTGCTCGGCCAGAAGAACGACCGGCTCAGGTTCGTCTTCGGCGTCAGCGACTACGAGAAGGCCAAGAAGATCGTCGGCCAGATCACCGACTGCTCCCTGGACTGAGGCCAGGGGGAGCCGCGCGTGTGCGAGTCGTCGGTCTACCTCCTCAGGGGCGGGGAGAAGGTCCTGGTAATGAAGGAGGCCGGGAGGCTGCAGGTCTCCGGCGATGGCATCGTCTGCGTGAGCGCCATGGGCGAGAGGGTCGAGGTCCCGGGCGCGGAGATCGCAGACGCGAACCTGATCAGGCACGAGATAGTCCTCAGGCCGAGGGGTGAGTGAGGGCCTGTCCCTGAAGGTGGCCGTCGCCGGGAAGGGGGGCGTGGGAAAGACCACCGTGGCCGGCTCGCTGGCGAGGGTCTGGGCGGCGGAGGGGCGGAGGGTCCTCGCCGTTGACGCGGACCCGGCCGCGCACCTGCACTCGGTGCTGGGCATACCCAGGTCCGCGATGCCGAAGCCGATCTCCGAGGAGCTGGACCTCATCGAGGAGAGGACCGGGGCGCGCCCCGGGGCGGCGCTCGGCCCGTTCTTCAAGCTCAACCCGCGGGTGGACGACATCCCGGACAGGTACTCGGCGACGGGCCCGGACGGGGTCCGCCTCATCGTCCTCGGGACGATAAGGGCCGCCGGGTCGGGATGCTTCTGCCCCGAGAACGCCCTGCTCAGGGGCCTCCTGGAGCACATCGTGCTGGAGAGGGACGACGCGGTCGTGGTCGACATGGAGGCCGGGCTGGAGCAGTTCGGCCGCTCGACCTGCAGGGGCGTGGACCTCCTGCTCATAGTTGTCGAGCCAGGGAGCAGGTCCGTGGACACGGCGGCCCGGATGGCCGCGCTCGCAAGTGAGATGGGCGTCCCGAGGACCGCCGTCGTGGGGAACAGGGTGGGACCGGGGGAGGAGGCCGCGCTCAGGGGGCTCCTGGACGCGCGCTCCCTGGAGCTGGCCTTCTCCTTCCCACGCTCGGAGGCCGTGGCGAGGGCGGACCTCGAGTGCCGCTCCCCGTTCGACCCCCCCGAGGGGGACGCCTGGGCCGCGGACGTCGGACGCCTATCGAACGTGGTTTCAAGGTTGGCGGGTGAGGGCGGCGGTTGAAGGGACGTCCCCTCGGTCGGCAGGAGCCGTACACGCCCGGCAAAGAAAACGTATTAGTAGCAACATCTGCATTCGTCGGATGCCGACAGGAAAGCGGCGACAGACAGCGAGCCAGACATGGATGTGCGTGGGGTGGAAGGAGACAGGACGGGCATTGGGTGCCCCGGCCGGCCCGAATCGGGCGGAAGGGGCGCCACGGGCGACTCGGGGACGGCGTTCCGCGCTCGCGGACGCCATCGCAAACCGTGCGAATGACACTGAGTTACTGACAGCCTGACGCGTCCTCGCATCCTTAGGACCCCGCGACTGCAGGAGGGAGGTCCCGGTGGGAGCTGAAACGGAGGACAAGGCCGCCAGGCCCGGGGAAGGGGCCAAGGCGGGCGGGAAGTGGGTCTGCGAGTGCTGGGACCAGAGCTGCCAGAGCATGTTCACGGAGGTGCACGAGGGCGGCATCGCCACCGTCATGGACCGGGCGCCCGACCAGGGGGCCCAGTGCAGGTTCGGCTCCCTCGGCCTCTGCTGCAGGATATGCCTCCAGGGGCCATGCAGGATCAACCCCATGGGCAAGGCGCCCACGACGGGCATCTGCGGCGCCCGGGACTACACCATTGTCGCGAGGTACATAGACCGAATGATAGCCGGCGGGACGGCGTCCCACTCCGCCCACGGCAAGGAGATCGCCCACGTGCTGATGGGCGTGGCCGAGGGCAGGGTCAGGGACTACAGGGTCACGGACCAGGCGAAGCTCGAGGCGGTCGCGAAGAAGCTCGGGCTCCAGGCGCAGGGCAAGTCCGCCTCGGCCCTCGCCCTCGAGGTCGCGCGCGTCGCCATGGAGGACTACTCCAGGTACGAGGAGCACCCCCTCAGGTTCCTCGCCTCCAGCGTCACCAAGGGGAGGATGCGCACATGGGACTTCAACGCCGTCCTCCCGTCGAACATCGAGACGGCCATCACCAACGTCCTGCACAGGACCGCCATGGGGGTCGACGCGGACCCTGTCCCGATACTCTTCGGCGGCATCGAGTGCGCCCTCGCCGACTACACGGGCGCGCAGATCTCGTCAGACCTGAGCGACGCCCTCTTCGGCACCCCCAAGCTGGTGCTGAGCGAGGTCAACCTCGCCGTGCTGGACAAGGGGAGCATCAACGTCGCGGTCCACGGGCACAACCCCCTCCTCAGCGACCTCATGGTCGACGTAGCGCGTGAGATGGCCGACGTCGCGAAGAAGGCCGGGGCCGAGCGGTTCAACATCGTGGGCGTCTGCTGCACGGGCAACGAGATACTCATGCGCAAGGGCGTCCCCATCGCGTCGAACGTACTGGCCCAGGAGCTCGTGCTCCTGAGCGGGCTCCTGGACGCGATGGTCCTGGACTACCAGTGCTTCCTGCCGTCCCTCGCGTCGCTGGCGAAGTGCGTCCACACCAGGATGATCACCACCGAGGAGGTCGCGAGGCTCGTCGGCGACACGCACATAGAGGTCGTGCCCGAGAGGGCCAAGGAGGCGGCGAGGGAGATCCTCAGCATGGCCGCCGAGGCGTTCAAGCGCCGCGGGAAGGTCCAGAGGCTCCCGGACATCAGGCCCAGGAGGACCGTCGCGGGCTTCAGCCTCGAGCAGATGAGGCACCTCTTCGCGGCCAAGAAGCCGGACGACCCGTTCCAGCACCTGGTGGACAACATACAGAGCGGGAACGTGCGCGGCCTCGTCCTCTTCGCGGGGTGCAAGAGCATGCGCGCCAAGGACAACGAGGACGTGATCACCATCGCCAGGGAGCTCCTGAAGAAGGACGTCCTCGTCCTCACGACCGGGTGCAACGCCATCGAGCTGGCCCGGGCGGGCTTCATGGACCCCGCGATGGTCAAGGAGCTCGCGGGCGAGGGGCTGCAGTCGTTCCTGAGCGACCTGGCCAAGGCAGCGAGCGTCAAGGACGGCCTGCCCTGCGTGTGGCACATAGGCTCCTGCGTCGACAACCCGAGGTACGCGAACCTCGCGACCGAGGTGTCCAACAGGCTCGGGGCCGACATAGACAAGATCCCCTTCGTCGCGGCCGCGCCCGAGGCGATGCACGAGAAGGCAGTGTCGATAGGCACGTGGGCCGTCGCCATGGGCTTCCCGGTGCATGTCGGCACGATCAACTACCTCTACGGCAGCTCCCTGGTCACCGAGGTCCTCGAGAACACCGCCAGGGACGTCTACGGGGGCTACTTCATATTCGAGACCGACCCCCTTGAGGCCGCGAAGAGGCTCTACTCCGCCATAGAGTACAGGCGGTGGCGGCTCGACCTCACCGACCCGGAGATGGAGCGCGCGTCGCACTACGACGGCCCCCCGCAGAAGGTGACCAAGGAGAGGCTCTTCAAGATGGCCGTCGAGGGCTCGATCATCGCCACTGGCTACGCCGACGTCCTCCTCAGCCACGCGCTCAGGAGGCACGGCCCGGACAAGAAGGTCGAGTTCCCAGAGACCGGGTACCAGCTCCCGAGCCTCTTCGCCTGGCTGGGCAGGGACTGCACCCGCCTCGGGGACCTCCCCGCGCTCCTGGGCGAGGCCCGCTCCAAGATAGTCGAGGAGCCGACCTTCGAGGCGGCCGTCGCCTCGGGCGAGGCGACCATGATCGCCGCGGAGATAGTCGAGGCGCTGAAGTACATCGACAACCCGGCGCCGTACGAGGGCACCATGTACTGCGGCTTCGTGCCCGACAGGGTGCTCCGCCAGCTGGGCATAGCCTTCGTCGACGACACCATCCCGGGTGCGGCCGTGTTCGTCGGCAGGGCGAGCGACACCAAGAAGCTCGCCGCGATGATCCGCGACTGCCAGAACAAGGGCATGCTCATCATCGCCACATACGACATCATCAAGCAGCTCAAGGACGAGAACGTCGCCATGGGCCTGGACAGGATGCTCTACCCCGTGGGGGAGTTCACCCAGGCCATCCACGGCCTGAACTTCGCCATCAGGGCGGCCCTCTCGTTCGGCGGCGTCCAGAAGGGCGACAGGCAGGGGCTCATCAACTACCTCTCGAAGAGGCCCAAGGTGTTCGTCCTCCAGCTCGGCCCGCTCGACCACATCAAGGTCGCAGCGGAGTTCGCGGTGATGTTCAACGGCTCCCCGACCATAACCGACCAGGACGTCGAGGCCATCCCCGACAAGTACGTCGTGCAGAAGAACATGGAGGAGATGATCTCCACCGCGATAGAGGTCAGGGGATGCAGGATCAAGCTCGGGGCGGTCGACCTGCCCGTCGCGTACGGGCCGGCGTTCGAGGGCGAGACCATCCGCCGGCCGGACATGCACGTCGAGGCGGGCGGCCCGTCGAAGACCATCGCCTTCGAGCTCCTGAGGATGAGGCCGGCCGAGGAGGTCCAGGACGGCAAGGTCAACTTCATAGGCAAGGACGTGGACGAGCTCCCCGAGGGCTCGTCGACGCACCTCGGCATCCTGGTGAAGGTGTACGGCAAGAACATGCAGAAGGACTTCGAGTCGGTCCTGGAGCGCAGGATACACCAGTTCGCCAACTTCGCCGAGGGCTTCTGGCACACAGGCCAGAGGAACCTCCTCTGGGTCCGCCTGAGCAAGAGCTCCGTGAAGGCGGGGCTGAGGCTGAGGCACATAGGCGACATCCTGATCACCAAGATGAAGCAGGAGTTCGGGGCGATAGTGACCAAGATCGAGGTCACGGTGGTCACGGACGAGGCGGAGCTGAGGAAGCACCTGGACGAGGCGAGGGAGGCCTACGCCGAGAGGGACGCGAGGATAGCGGACCTCACGGACGAGAAGGTCGACACCTTCTACACCTGCACCCTGTGCCAGACCTTCGCCCCCGGCCACGTGTGCATAGTGACGCCCGAGCGCCTGGGCCTCTGCGGCGCCATCAACTGGCTCGACGCGAAGGCGTCCTTCCAGATCGCCCCGACGGGCCCGAACAACCCCGTGCAGAAGAGGGAGACGATCGACGAGGTCAAGGGGCAGTGGGCGGGGGTGAACGAGGCCGTGGCGGCCAAGACCCAGGGGAGGTTGCAGAAGTTCAGCGCCTACACGATGGTCGAGGACCCGATGACCTCGTGCGGCTGCTTCGAGTGCATCGTTGCCGTGTCGCCTGACCTGCAGGGCGTGGTCGTGGTCAACAGGGAGTACGCGGGCATGACGCCCCTGGGGATGACCTTCTCGACGCTCGCCGGCTCGGTCGGCGGCGGCATCCAGACGCCCGGGTTCATAGGCGTCGGGAGGAGGTACCTGTCGAGCAGGAAGTTCATCTCGGCCGACGGCGGGTTCCTGAGGATCGTGTGGATGCCGAAGGACCTCAAGGAGGCCATGAGGGAGGAGCTCACGAAGAGGGCGACCGAGGTCGGGGCCCCGGACTTCGTCGACAAGATCGCCGACGAGACCGTGGCCAGGACGCCGGAGGAGCTCTCGAGCTGGATGGTGGAGGTCAACCACCCGGCTATGAGCATGGAGCCTATGATCAAGTGACGAGAGAGTGGGGATATGGGTTTCGACGGAGCGAAGGAGTCCTTCCCGGGAAGGATCAAGGAGGTCGCTGTGGGCGCGGCCGCGGAGCAGGGCGGCACGAGGGGGAAGAGGGTCGTGGTAGGGGGCTCTAACGGCCTGCCGTTCCACAGGTGGGAGGGCGAGGCCCCCAACGGGCCCGCCGTCGCGATGGACGTCGTCGACACGGAGCGCATGGTCCCGGACGTCCTGCGCGGGACCCTCGGCGCCCTGTCCAAGGAGCCGGTCGAGTGGGCCAAGGCCTGCGAGAAGTGGGGCGCCGACATGCTGGTGCTTAAGCTGGCGTCCGCCAACCCCGAGGAGGAGAACAGGCCCGTGGAGCAGTGCGAGGCCCTCGTCAAGGAGGTCCTGAAGTCGGTGAGGCTCCCGCTGCTCGTCTACGGCTGCGGCTCGGAGGAGAAGGACGCGAAGCTCATGGAGGCCGTCTCCAACTCGGGCAGGGGGGAGAGGCTCTTCCTCGGCCTCGCGGAGGAGAAGGCCTACAAGTCCCTCGCCGCCGCGGCGATGGCCAACGGCCACGGAGTGGTCGCGTTCTCCAACCTGGACATCAACCTCGCGAAGCAGATCAACATCCTCCTGATGGACTTCGGGATGAAGCCCGAGAACATCCTGATGGACCCGCTCATGGCCCCGCTGGGCATGGGCCTGGAGTACTCCTACTCCGTCATAGAGAGGCTGAGGACCGGGGCCCTGGTCGGGGACCCGGTGCTGCAGGTGCCCATCATATGCGACTGCTCGTGCGCGTGGACCGTGCCCGAGGTCCTGGAGGAGGCCCCGCAGAAGGGCCCGCAGCTCCCGAGGGGGGTCCACTGGGAGTCCATCACGGCGGAGGCGGCCCTCGTGGCCGGCGCGGACGTGGTCATACTGAGGCACCCCGACACGGTCGCCAGGGTCAAGGCAGCCGTCGCGGAGCTGAGGGGGGGTGCCTGAGGTGCCGACCGCGATGGAGATATACAAGCTCCTCCCGAAGAAGAACTGCGGGGAGTGCAAGTTCCCGACCTGCCTCGCGTTCGCGATGCAGCTGGCCAACCAGAAGGCCGCCCTCGAGGCGTGCCCGTACGTGAGCCCCGAGGCGAAGGCCGCGCTCGAGGAGAGCGGCGCGCCCCCGATCAGGCTCGTCTCCTTCGGCTCCGGCGAGAGGGCCGTCAGGACGGGCGACGAGACCCAGCTCTTCAGGCACGACAAGACCTTCTACCACGCGACCGTCCTCGGCCTGGTGGTCGACTGCTCGCAGGGGCTCGACAAGGTGAGGGCGGCGCTGGACGGGGTGAAGGCGCTGGAGTTCGAGCGGGTCGGCCAGATGGTCAGGGTCGACGCTGTGGCGCTGAGGCAGTCCGGCGCCTCGCCCGAGGCGTTCGCGGAGGCGGCGGAGGCCGCGTGCGCGCAGCCGCTGCCCGTGGTCCTCATGTCCGATGACCCGAAGGCGATGGAGGCCGCCGCCGGGAGGTGCAAGACAAGGCCGCTCCTCCACAGGGCGACCCCGGCCAACCTGGACGCGATGGCCGCGGTGGCGAAGGCCTCCGGCTGCCCGCTGGTCGTCGGTGGCGCAGCCAGCCTCGACGAGCTGGGCCAGCTCGCCGACAGGGCCAAGAAGGCGGGGGTGCAGGACCTGGTCCTCGAGCCCGCCTCCGGGACGGCCCAGGAGATGCTCGCCTCGATGACCACCGTCAGGCGCGCCGCCGTCAGGAAGAAGCACAGGCCCCTCGGCTACCCGACGATCGCGGTCCTCGGGAGGGCGCAGCCAGACCAGCTGAAGGCCGCTGTGGGCGTGATGAAGTACTCGTCGATAGTGCTCATGGAGGAGCTGCCCAGGGAGTTCGTCTACCCGCTCATGGCGCTCAGGCAGAACATATTCACGGACCCGCAGGTGCCCATACAGGTGAAGGCGGGCCTGTACACCGTGGGCGAGCCGAACGAGAGGTCGCCGGTGATGTTCACCACGAACTTCTCCCTCACCTACTTCACCGTCCGCGCGGACATAGAGAAGAGCAAGATACCCGCGTGGCTCCTGGTGGTCGACACGGAGGGGCAGTCGGTCATGACCGCCTTCGCGGCGGGGAAGCTGACGCCCGAGTCGGTGGCCAAGGCCATCGAGGCGGAGAAGGTCAAGGAGAAGAGCAAGAGGGGCGAGATCGTCATCCCTGGGATGGTGAGCAGGATGAGCGGGAAGCTCAACGAGCTCACCGAGATGAAGGTCGTCGTGGGCTCGAGGGAGTCGTCCGGCATCCCGAAGATGATGAGGTCGCTGTCGCAGTGATCAGGCGACGCGCCGGACGGAGTCCACCGCCCTCCCCACGTCTGCGAACGCCGGGTCGGTGACAGGAAGCTCCATAAGCGACTCCGAGCGCTCCGAGTCGGACCTCACCCTGGCCGACCTCCTGACCGCGTGGACCGAGTCGAACCCCTCGGCGGGCCCGGGGTCCGTCCCTCCGGACGGGTCCGCCATGTTCATCACGAGCGCCTTGTTCCCGACGACGAAGCCCATCTCGTCCGCGAGGGCCGAGATCCTCGCCGCGGCGTCCATGGACGCCTTCGAGCCGTCCGTCACTATGAACAGCGCGTCCGTCGCCCTCGTGGTCCTCCGGCTCAGGTGCTCCATTCCCGCCTCGTTGTCTATGACGACGTAGGCGTACTTCGCCGAGAGGGAGTCGACCACGTTCCTGAGGAGGTTGTTGACGAAGCAGTAGCACCCTGGCCCCTCCTGTCTGCCCATGGTGATGAGGTCGAAGCCCCTGCCCTCCCTGAGCGCCAGCCTGACCTGGTAGTCCAGGTGCTCCGGCTTTGACATCCCCGCGGCCTTCTCCTCGCCGAGGGAGAACATCTCCTCGCGGATGCTGCCCAGGGTACGGCCGGGCTCGGTGCCCAGCTTCGCCCCGAGGTTCGAGTTCGGGTCGGCGTCGACCGCGAGGACCACCTCCCCCGTCCTCCCCGCCAGGTGCCTCACGGCGAGCGCGGCGAAGGTGCTCTTGCCGACGCCGCCCTTCCCCGCGACGGCGATGGTGAAGGTCATCTGGCACCCCCGTGGGGCCCGTGCGCCTCGGCCGTCGGGAACCTGCCGGTGTCGGTGTGCGGGATGAAGAGGGACGAGGAGTACTCCTCGTAGAACTCGTTGTCCACGCTCAGCTCGAGGTAGGTCATCTTGCGGACGACCGAGCGCATCTCCCTCCTCGAGCGCTCCGAGAGCAGCGCGAGCCTGGCCCCGGCGAGGGAGCCGTTGCCTATGAACCTGTACTTCCTCCTGTCCACGTCGGGGAACATGCCGAGGGAGACGGCCCTCTCGATGTCCAGGTGGTACCCGAACCCCCCGGCTATGATTATCCCCTCGAGGTCCTCGGGGCGGTGGTCCGTCTTGCGCAGGAGGACCGAGCACGCGCCGTAGATGGCCGCCTTTGTGTGCAGGATGTTCTCCAGGTCGGCGTCGGTGATCACGAGGTCCGAGGCCGAGCCAGGCACGAGGTTGTCGCGCGTCTCCACGACGTACTCCATGCCCTCCTCCGCGCTCCTCACCCTCGGGCCCCCGAGGTCCTGTATCCTCGCCTTGCGGTCGATGACCCCGTGCGAGTACATCTCCGCGAGGAGGTCAATCAGCCCCGAACCGCATATCCCGGAGGGCCTCCCGCCCCCGATCACGTGGTAGGATGTGGAGAGGTCGTCGTTCAGCCTCAGCCTGTCCATCGCGCCGTCCATGGCGCACATCCCCGCCGAGACCTCGCCCCCCTCGAAGGCGGGGCCGGCCGAGCACGAGCAGGTGACCATCCAGTCCTTCCCTCCCAGGACCATCTCGCCGTTCGTCCCGACGTCTATCAGCAGCTGGGGCCCCTTGGCCCTGTGCATGCCGCTCGCGAGCACGTCCGCGACCACGTCCCCGCCGACGTACCCCGCGCGGCACGGGAACATGAGCGCTGCCCCGGCCGGGTTCATCAGGAGCCCGGCCTCCCTGCCGGTGACGGTGGGGAAGTCGTGCGCCACGGGCACGTACGGTTCCAGCCTCACGTGGTCCGTGCTGACTCCCAGGAACAGCTGGGTCATGACGGTGTTGCCCGCGAGGGAGGCGGCTGACACGTCCATCTCCGTCAGCCTCCTCCCCTCGGTGCTCGCCTTCCTGAGGAGCGTGTCGACGCACGCGTTGATCGTGTCCCTCGCGAGCCGTGTGAGCTCGCCCATCCCGTGCTCCTCGGCGTGCATCATGCGGGCGATGACGTCCTCGCCCAGCTCGACCTGCCTGTTGTAGTCCGAGGCGGTCCCCAGGACCTCCCCAGTGCGCAGGTCCAGCAGGCTCACCACTATGGTGGTCGTGCCGATGTCCACAGCGATGCCGAGCAGTCTCCCCTGGGTGTCCCCGGGTTCGACCCTGACGAGCGTGGAAGCCCCGCCCATCGTCGATATGGTGGCGGTGACCTTCCAGCCGCCTGCCCTGACGGTCCCCGGCAGCCCCCTCAGCGTCTCCAGCGGGACCTCGTAGCCCTTCCAGCCAATGCCCTTCAGCACCCGCTCCAGGTCCGCGGTGTTGTCCGAGAGGGTGGGCGGGCTGAGCACCGCGTACCTCTTCCTCGTCCACGGGCTCGTCCTCCTTGGAGGCCTCTCGACCGACTCGGTCACGATCTGGTGCCTCCCCAGGAGCGACCTGGGGAGCAGCTCGACCTCGACGTCGCCGTCGACGAAGGTCCTGCACGCCAGCAGGATGCCCGCGCGCCTCTCCTCCTCGGACAGGGCGGTCGACTCCTCAGAGCGGTGCGGCCCCGAGACGCGGACCTTGCACCTCCCGCACTTCCCCTCGCCGTCGCAGACGGCGTCCACGTGCAGCCCGGCGGCCCTAGCGGCCTCCAGCACGGTCGTGCCGGGCTCCACCACTGCGGACCTGCCGTCCGGCCTGAAAGCTACCCTAGCCTTTCCCCGTTCCTCCATGGGCATCTGGCCTGGCGGGGGGATGAACCGCGTGCGCGGGTATTAACCTTGGCTCCGCCGCGGCGTGACAACCGGTGCCGTGCGAACATTTGATATGCGCATACGCTCTACTCTCCCGCAGTGGGGGTTGAGCCTTGATAATCGTCGGAGAGAGGATCAACGGACAGTTCCCTCAGGTGTCTAAGGCCATCGACGCCAGGGACGCGAAGTTCATACAGGACATGGCTACGCAGCAGATCGACGCGGGGGCGGACATCCTCGACGTGAACACGGGGCCCGGGAGGGACGACGGCCCCGAGGCGATGGCGTGGCTGGTGCGCACGATCCAGGACGCCCACGACGTGCGCCTAGCGATAGACTCCCCCGGCCTCAAGACGCAGGAGGCCGGCCTGAGCGCCTGCAAGAGGACGCCCCTCATCAACTCCACGACGGCGGAGGAGAAGAGGATGGAGAAGTTCTTCCCAATGGCCGTCCAGCACGACGCGGAGATGGTCTGCCTCACGATCAACGAGAAGGGCATCCCCAACTCTGTCGAGGGCAGGACCGAGGTGGCGATGGTGCTCCTCGCTACGGCAATGGACAAGGGGCTCGACCCGGGGAAGATCTACCTGGACCCGGTGGTGCTGCCGATAGGCGCGGCCCAGGACCAGTGCCCGGTCGTGTGCGAGGCCGTGTCGGCCTTCAGGTGCCTCAACACGCCGCCACCGAAGACGCTCGTCGGCCTGAGCAATGTGTCCAGCGGCGCCGAGGAGAGGAGCCTCCTCAACAGCACCTACCTCACGATGCTCCTCGGTCGCGGGCTGGACGCCGCCATAGTCGACCCGCTCGACGAGCAGCTCATGAGGTCCGTCAAGGCCTCGGACATCCTGCTCAACAAGAAGCTCTACGCGCACTCCTTCCTGCGCGCCTGAGCGAGGGTGCGGCATGCCTGAGCAGCTCGCCGGGGACAGGGAGGCGCTCAGGCTCGCCTGGGACGCCGCGTCCGCCAGGGACCTCGTCGCCCTCGCCGGGGAGTCGCTCTCGCGGCCCTCGGGCGAGGGCATGCTCCTGCTCAGGCTGATGGACCGCGAGTGCGCGGTCGACGTGCGGTCGAGAGACATCGCCTTCACCGACGACGGCTCTCCCCTGAAGCCCCACGTGCAGGTCCTGGTCCTCCACTACATGCTCGGAGCGGGGAGGGGGGAGCCGACCGGCGAGATGGTCACGTTCAGGGAGTTCCCCGGGGGCGCCCTCTACTTCCCGGCGTACAAGAAGCGCACCCTGGACCTCCTCGTCTCGAGGTTCGGGGCCGACCCGGGGGCGCTGAGGCGCGCCGGCGAGCGCATGGGCGCATCGCCCATGGACAAGGCGACCGTCGCCTTCCGCACCAGGTTCCTACCCAAGCTCGACGTGGACGTCCTCATGTGGGCCGGGGACGACGAGGTCCCGTCGTCTGCGAACATCCTCTTCGACTCGTGCGCGGGGAGGATGCTCTCGACGGAGGACGTGACGGTCGTCGCGGGGGTCCTCTGCTCCCGCTTGGCGGCCCTGTCGAGGGGCTGAGCGGGGCCGTCCCCGAGGCGGAGGAGGGCGTACTGACTCCCTCCCTCATGGAGGCAAGTGTTATAGCGGGGCTGGGCAATCAACGTCAGGTCTTAGCAAGGGGGGTCGGGGAATGAGCCTGAAACACTGGAGACTCATGTTCTGCGCAGCGGTAGTGATCGCATTCGCGCTCCCGAGCGCGTCCGTCGCCGTGCCCGAGGCCGACGACGGGCCCGTCCTGACGGACGACGGCAAGGAGTGGACGCTCCTGATGTACTGGGACGCGGACAACAACCTCGAGTTCTGCACCGAGTTCGCCATGGACGCGTGGACGAGCGCGCTCACCGACGACTCGGAGGTCAACCTGGTGGCCTACGTCGACATCCTCTCGGAGAACGGGACCTGGGTGTACGACATCCACGACGGCACCTACGAGGCCGTCCAGGAGTGGGAGGAGCTGAACTCCTCCGACCCGGCGACCCTCGGGCGCTTCCTCGACTACGGCCTCGAGAACTACCCCGCCGAGAAGACGCTGCTCGTGATCCAGGACCACGGCTACTCGTGGCGCGGCGTCTGCCTCGACGAGACGGACGGCGGCGGCATAATGCTCATCGACGGGATGGCCCAGGCGATCAGGGACGCCCGCGACGCCAACGGAGGCGTGGGGGTCGACGTCCTGGCCCTCGACGCCTGCAGCGTCGCGACGGTGGAGATCGCCTACGAGCTCAGGGACACGGTCGACTGGTTCGTGGCCTCGCAGCTCGTGGTACCGTACGACGGCCTCCCGTACCAGATGATGGTCGAGGCCCTCGTCGCGGAGCCGGACGTGTCGCCCTGCGACTTCTCGAGCGACATGGTCGACATGTACCTCGAGTACTACAGCTCGAAGACGCTATACGAGCACATCTACCCGTACGACCAGGACTTCATCGCCCTCTCGGCCTTCGACATGTCCATGATGGACGCGTTCGGCGAGGCCTTCATCGGGATGACCGAGGTGCTCGAGCCCCTGGTGGCCGACAACCGGGCCGCGGTCAAGGACGCCTGGGACTACGCCCTCATGGGCAACTGGGCCAACATAGGCGGCTGGGAGTACCTCCCCGACGCCTACTCGCTCTTCGGCTGCATGATGGGCATGGACCCTGCCCTGGACGGGGCGATCATCGCCTTCCAGGAGGCCTTCGACGCGGCCCTGCTGAACGAGGGCAACAGCGACAGGTTCGGCGAGCTGCCGCACGGGCTCAACATACACTTCCCGCCGAGCCTCGCCCTGTACGACGGTGAGTCGTGGAAGTGGCTGATGAACTTCGTCTACCACGACATAGGGCTGGACCTCGTGGACTCGTCGCGGTGGGTGCAGTGCCTCATGGAGTACTACTTCTCCGCACCCGGCCTCCAGCAGTGCGTGAACCACGTCATAGGGTGAGGCCCGGGAAGAGTCCACAGGGCGGGGGACGAGGCCTCTACTGCGTGAAGGTCTCGCCCTTCTCGTACTTCTCCCTGAGGTGCTTCAGGACGATCTCCCTGTCGCGCCTGAGGTGGCTCTCGTACCAGACCTTCACGACGTCGGCGAGGACCTCGTGGTACTTCTTCTCGTCGAACTTGGTGACCGGCGTGTCGATCAGGATGTAGTTGCTGAATATCCTCTTCCAGCCCGCGTACTTGTAGTAGTGCTCCCCCTCGCAGAACTCGAAGGCGAGCCTGAAGTGGGTCTGGCTGTCGACGCTGTAGAACCACGCCTTGAGGGAGTCGCCCACGCGACCCTGGGTCCTGTCGGTGAGGGAGGCGTTGTCGACCCCGTCGAACCTGAAGTCGGTCTTCATGTCCCACTGCTCCGGGTAGACCACGAAGTGGGCGAAGGTCTGCGGGTCGGGCAGCATGGTGAAGTGGACGTTGATCTTGTTGAACCTGGTCCATATCCTGAAGAGGTCGCTCAGCAGGTTCCTGTTGATCTCGGTCTTCTGAGTGCTCTGCTCGACGAGGTTGTCGGTAATCTGGAGCGTCTTCTTCTCGAGTTCCTCGTCCAGCTGTGTGAACCAGTCGGCGTCCTTCTCATCGGCCTTGGCCATGCGCATCCCCTTTCAATGGGCATTAGATTACATGAATATAAGGCTTTGGTATTTATTCGAACCGACGATTATTTTTCTGGCTCCCCCCTTTTCGGCCCGCAGGGAGGGGGCCCCTCCGGAGGGCCCTCCAAGGCAACCTAGATGTACGGGAAATGGCTACCGAGGGCGAGGATCAGATGGGGTTCTGGGACCAGCTGACGGAGTTGCTATCGCAGCACCAGGCGGACCCCCTCGTCTACCTGCTCATATTCTTCGCGTTCTGCGTCGTCGCGGCCATAGCCCTGCCGATACCGATCGAGGTGATGCTCGTCGTGAACCCGACGGTATCGTTCCCCCTCAAGGCGCTGGTCATGGGCCTGGGCAAGGGCGCCGGCGCGCTCGCGGTCTTCTACATAGGCGCCAAGGTGGGGGACGTCCTCAGGTTCTCGCACTGGGGCTGGTTCAGGTGGATCCTCGCCAAGAGCGAGGTCTTCGTCAGGAGATTCGGCACCATCGCGCTGTACGTCATCATGTCCATACCGTTCATGCTCGACAGCGTCCCCCTGTACCTCTTCTCCATACTCAACAAGGAGGGGCACTTCATGACCCTCAGGGACTTCGTGTTCGCGAACTTCCTGGCCGGGATCAACAGGGCCATCTTGGTCTACATGCTGTTCTACGAGCTGGGTTTCGACGAATGGTTCACCCTGTAGGGCTCCCCGACTCTACACGATCCTCTGCGTGGTCTTGAGGACGACGTGGCTGTCCTCCATGTCCAGGTCGATGACCTTCTCAGGGACCGTGGTCATGCGCATCTTCGGGATGCTCATGTAGTGCCTCACCCGGTCCCCGGACCTGTCCGCGCCTATCTCCAGTATGCCGTCGAAGTCGTGGGCCATCAGGCTGAAGAGCTCCTCCCTGACGCCCGTCGGGAAGGTGTGGAACGCCACCGCCTCGAACGCCCTGAGGTCGGCGAAGGCCCTCCTCCCCCAGCGCATGACCTCTATCGCCCCCTTCCCCGTCAGGGTGCCGGGGACGCTCTCGCAGACCGCCCTGACACCCTTCAGGTTCGCCATCCGCTCGACCGCGGCCGCGAGCCCGTCCTGGAGGACCCTCTCGTCGTCCACCTCCGGGACCGAGATGATCTTCTTCTGGATCTGCTGCTCGACGCCCATGCCGGACGTGCGCTTCTGCATCGAGTAGCAGTCGATTATGACCAGCTGGTCGTTGGCGACCGGTTCCAGCACGTCGTACCCCTGCTGCTTCATGCTGCTGATCAGGTGGGCAACGGGCCGCGAGAGGCAGCAGTAGATCGCGGGCGCCCCGTGCTTCAGCCCCTCGGCCACGAACTGCTGGACTATGCACTCCGTGAAGTTGGACGGCTCCGCCCTGAGGGCGATAGTGGAGTTGGTCGGGATGCCTCCCTGGAGGACGCCGTCCAGGCCGGGTATGCCCGAGGGCACCCTAGCGACTATCATGGGGGACCGTGGAGGGATTGGCCTGGAGCCTATTTCCGCTTTGCTGCCGCCCTCACCTGGTCGGGGGCGCCTCGACTATGGGCTCCTCGTCCTCCTTCTGCGTGAACCTGAGGACGAACACCGCCGCGATGACCAGCACTATACCCACGCTCTGCAGGAGGTCGACCGTCTCCGAGATCAGCAGGACCGCCAGTATCACGCCCGACACCGGCTCTATCCCCGCGATCATGCTCGCCCTGCTCGCCTCGATGTGCCTCAGGGCGAACATCGCGACCACGAACCCGAGCGTGCCGGGCAGGAGCCCCACGAGGAACATGTAGAGCCACGCGTCGGCCGAGAGGGGCGAGTCCAGGACGTCGAACGGGTTGACCGCAATCAGGAGCCCCGGGATCATGAGGAGCGTCATGTAGAGCGCCAGGGTGCTCGACGAGTACACCACAAGGAGCTTCTTGGCCCAGACGTAGTAGACCGTCGCCGCGACGGCGGTGAACATCCCGAGGCCGACGCCGACGATGTTGAGCCTCACCGCCTCCAGGTCGTAGGCCTCCGCGACGAGGACGCACCCCACGAAGGTCAGCGGGAGCGCGACCGCCTTCGAGGCGGTCATCCTCTCGCCGAGGAGGAAGATGGAGGCGATGGTGACCATGCTGGGGTACGAGTAGAGGAGTATGAGGGCGGTGGAGACGGAGGTCATGTCCACGGCGTTGTACCACGCCAGCGAGAAGAGTGTGCCGGTGATGACTGCGAATACCGTCAGAGCGGGGAGGTCCTTCACCTTTATCCTGAACGCCTTCCTGTCGAACACCGCGAGGAGCCCGACGAGTATCACGGCCGACATCAGCGTCCCGAAGAGGGCGACCTGGTTCGCGGTTGCCCCCGCCTCTATCGCGAGGACGGTGAATGTCCCGGACGTGCCCCACATGACGGCCGCGAAGGCCATCATGCCGTACGCCAGGTTCTTCGAGATGTGCATGGGTGCGCCCTCCCGGCCCGGTGTATGCGGATGTCCCTGATGAACCTATGCCGGGCGGCGCCTTCCCGTGGCGACCAGCAGCACCGACGCCGCCACGGCCGTGCACGCCCCGAAGGCGAAGGTGGCCCACGGCCCCACCGAGTCCCAGAGGAGCCCTGCCACTATCCCGCCGGGGAGCATGACGAGCCCGACCGACGTGTGGAAGGCCCCCAGGGCCGTCCCCCTCAGGTCCTTGGGTATCACGTCGACCACGTACGCCTTGAGCACCCCCTCGGAGGTGCCCTTGTACAGGCCGAACAGGGCGAAGCCGGCCATGAGGAGCACAAGCCCGTCGGCCACGGCCATGGTCGCGCACGTGACGACGAACATGGAGAACGAGAACAGCACCACGGGCACCCGCCCGAGCCTGTCCGAGAGGCTCCCGGAGGGGATCGCCACCAGGACGAAGACGACGTTGTACAGTAGGTACAGGGCTATGATGGTCGTATCGGAGAGGCCGGCGTCCTGCCCCTTCAGCAGGAAGAAGGCGTAGCTGATCTCGCCCACGTAGAAGGTGACCACGACCGCCATGAGCGCCCAGAACTCCCTCCCCAGCTTCGACATGTCCCGCAGGAAGGCCCCCCTCGCGGTCCGGGGCGCCCCCCTCCTCTCCCTCACGAACAGGGATATCACGGCCACTGCCGCGAAAGCCGGGACGACCGCGACCATGAACACGAGCCTGTACCTCTCGAGCTCCTCCATCGACGCCGCGAGGGCGAGCACGGCCAGCGCCGCGACGACGCCCGCGACCGCTCCCGCGGAGTCCATGGCCTTGTGGAACCCGAACGCCTTGCCCATCGACTCCGGGGCGGTCGAGTCGGCCACCAGGGCGTCCCTCGGGGCGCTCCTGACCCCCTTGCCGACCCTCTCGGTCACGCGTATGCCCAGGACGTGCCACGGGGACGTGGCGAGGATCAGGAGGGGCTTGACGGCCGCGCTGGAGCCGTAGCCGCCCAGCAGGAACGGCTTGCGCCTGTTGTACCTGTCCGAGAGCCATCCCGAGGCGACCTTGAGGAGCGACGCGGTCGTCTCGGCCGCCCCCTCGATCATCCCTATGAGCAGGCCGCCGGCGCCGATGCTCACCAGGAAGAGCGGGAGCACCGCGTAGATCATGTCGCTGCTCAGGTCCGTGAGGAAGCTGACCACTCCGAGGACGAGGACGTTCGCGCTCACCCCCCGGAGCAGCCTCCTGCGGGTCTCCGACATCGGCCGTCCCCAGCCTTTGTCGGGATTTAACCTTTGCACCTCCGACCCGCCGCGCCGCCGGTGAAGCTTATCGAGTACCTAGTGGATTACGTGGCCGCATGAAAGCGAAGGAAGTGCCCGTGGACCTGCGCTCCAGGCTGAAGGACGCCGCGACCAGGAGGGGGGCGGTCGTGTTCGGCGTGGCGTCGGTCGAGGCCGCCGACTCCCTCCCCAGGGTCAAGGTCGGCTACACGATCAACAGGTGGACCGAGCCGATCAGGAAGGGCATGCCCCAGGCGAGGAGCGCCGTGGTGTACGGCATACAGTCGGCCGACGACTCCGACGAGCTCGAGGTGAGGAGGCCGGACGGGCGGCTCGCCTACCCGGGGTACATGCCCATCAGCGTGATAGCCCGCGACCTGATCGCGATACTGAAGAACGAGGGCTGGAGGGCGTCCTTCGGGCACGAGCTCATACACCACAAGAGCCTCGCGATGCTGGCCGGCGTCGGCTCGTACGGGAAGAACTCGCTCATCATCTCCCCGAAGCACGGGCCGTGGCTCAGGTTCGGCGTGGTCATCACCGACGCCCCCCTGGAGGCGGACGAGCCCCTCGGCAAGGACCTCTGCGGCAAGTGCACGAGGTGCATGAGGGCGTGCCCGGCCGGCGCGCTGGAGAAGGCCTTCACGGTGGACGCGGACAGGTGCCTCGTGGGCGCGGGGGAGCTCGAGGACCCCCCGAAGGCGCTCAGGCCCCTCCTCGCGAAGCACGAGCCGAAGCTCACCCCGCGGACGAGGGTGATGTGCACGGTGTGTCAGATGGCCTGCCCCTACACCCCAGCCGAGAGGAGGCGGAACACCTTCTCCCTCGGCAGGTCCCGGTAGTCGCCGCAGCCGCCCCCGACGGCGGTACTGGCGCCCTTGGATTGGCCGGCTCGTGACACAAGAAGTTTTAAATGGGGTAACCGGATATTGCCGGCAATGGTTCCAAGGGAACGCATAGCCAAGATGGTCGAGGGCTACGACCGCGACAAGCTCACCATAGCGACCGTGTGCTCCCACACCTCGCTGCAGATCTTCGACGGCGCCCGCAAGGAGGGGCTGAGGACCCTCGGCATCACGGTCGGGCAGCACATCAAGTTCTACGACGCCTTCCCGAGGGGCAAGCCCGACGAGTTCCTCAAGGTCGGCTCCTACATGGACCTGCTCGACATGTCGGACGAGCTCGCCGCTCGGAACGTCATACTCGTCCCGCACGGCTCCTTCGTCGAGTACATGACCCCGAAGATGTTCGAGGAGATCGAGGCCCCGACATTCGGCAACAGGCGCGTCCTCGAGTGGGAGAGCAACAGGACGATGGAGAGGGAGTGGCTCGTCTCGGCGGGCGCGGAGATGCCCAACATCATCGAGGACCCGAAGATGATCGACCGGCCGGTGCTGGTCAAGTACGACGGCGCCAAGGGCGGCCGCGGGTTCTTCATCGCCAAGGACTACCCCGACTTCAAGCTCGGGATAGACAGCTCCCAGAGATTCACGATCCAGGAGTACGTCCTCGGCACGAGGTACTACGTCCACTTCTTCTACTCGCCCATCAGGACCGAGGGGTACAGGCTGAAGAAGGGCGTGCTCGAGCTCCTGAGCATGGACAGGAGGGACGAGTCCAACGTCGACGAGATGTACAAGCTCGGCGCGCAGGAGGAGCTGAAGAAGCTCGGCTTCTTCCCGTCGTTCGTGGTCACGGGCAACATCCCCGTGGTCGCGAGGGAGTCGCTCCTCCCCAAGATGCTGGACCTGGGGGAGAAGGTCGTCGAGCGCTCCATAGAGCTCTTCGGCGGCATGATTGGCCCCTTCTGCCTCGAGAGCATAGTCACGGACGACCTCAGGATCAAGGTCTTCGAGATCTCCTCGAGGATCGTCGCGGGCACCAACCCGTTCATATCCGGCTCGCCCTACTCTGACCTCCTGGAGCCCAACGTGTCCACGGGCCGCAGGATAGCGCAGGAGGTAAGGTACGCGGCCGAGAAGGGCCTCCTCCCGGAGGTGGTCTCGTGAGGCAGTTCTTCTTCATACTCGCCGACGCGGAGCTGGAGCTCATCCCCCCGGAGATACTGGGGGAGAGGTGCATCCAGAACAACGCCCGCGCCAGGGGCAAGGCCCCGGAGAAGATCCTCCTCGACGCGTCGCACCACCACCCGGCGTTCGGGAAGCTCAGGGACTCCGACAGGCGCGGCAGGCCGGACATAACCCACTTCTTCCTCATGCTCTGCCTCGACTCCGACCTCTCCTTCGAGAAGAGGCTCAGGGCCTTCGTGCACACCCGCAACGACGACGTCATCGCCGTGAACCCGGAGACGCGGCTCCCGCCGAACTACCCGCGCTTCGTCGGCCTCATCGAGACGCTCTACGAGAAGCAGGTCGTCCCGTCCGCCGAGAACGCCCTCCTCGAGCTGAGGCACGGCGTCCCGCTGGAGACGCTGGTCGCGGCCCTAAAGCCCGACGAGATAGTCGTCCTGGACTCGACGGGCGAGAAGACCGACGTCCTCCCCCGGAGGATGGCCGAGCTCGAGGGCGAGAGGGTCGTCGTGATCATAGGCGGGTTCTCGAAGGGGTGCTTCCGCACCGACCTCAAGAAGCTGAAGCCGGCGCCAAGGTGCTACTCGCTCGGCGAGCGCATGATGAAGGTCTGGACGGTGACGGCGAAGGTCCTCTGCTCGATAGACATGTCGGAGAGGATGGCCGTGCCGGCCGAGGCCCCCGGGCCGGCCGACGCGCCCAAGCCGAAGAAGGTCAGAGCACCTTCAAAACCTCGTCCCGCTCGGAAGAAGAAAGCGGAGTAGACCTTCCCCCGCTCACCAGCGTGGACGCGCCCTTCCTGCCGCCGACCTTGCCGATTATCCTGGCGGGGACGCCCCTGGCCTGGAGGGCGGAGACGTACTTCTCCGCGTCGTGCTGCTTGAACGTGGCCAGCAGGGCCCCGGAGCCGAGGAGGCCCAGCGGGTCGATGCCGTAGTGGCCGCATATCGCGCGCGTCTCAGGCCCGACGATGACCTCGTCGGCCCAGAGCTCGATGGACTTCCCTGACGCCTCGGCCAGCTCGCGGACGCCCATGGCGACGCCGCCCTCCGTGGGGTCGTGCATCGAGTGGACGCCGAACTCCAGCGCCGCCCTCGCCTCGGGCAGCACCGAGAGGCCAGGCCTCAGCAGGTACCTCGCGGCGCGGTCGACCGTGCGCTTCCCGAGCGCCCTGACCAGCTCGCCCCGTTTCTCCCTGGCGATGAGCGCGGTCCCCTCTATGCCCGCTCCCTTCGTCAGGACGACCGCGTCCCTCGCCTCCGCCGCGCAGGTCATGACCGGGCTGCCGCCGACGAGGACGCCGTGCATGTCGCCGACCACGATGGGCCTGTCTATCCCGGGGGTGACCTCGGTGTGGCCGCCCGTGACGGCGATGCCGAGCGACTTGGCCGCCTTGGAGATCTGCCTGAATATGTCCTCGACGAGCGCCTCGCCCGAGCCCTCGGGGAGGAGCACCGTCGCCTGGAACCAGGCGGGCTCAGCGCCCCTCGTCGCCACGTCGTTGGCGTTGACGTGGACCGCGTACCAGCCGATCATGTCGGCCGCGTACGTGACCGGGTCGGTCTTGAGGACGATGGTGTAGGGCCCGAGCTTGACCAGGGCCGCGTCCTCGCCCAGTTTCGGCCCCAGCAGCACCCTCCTATCGGGGGCGCCGCCGTGCCTGAGCATCCTCCTCAGGAGCTCCGGGGGCAGCTTCCCCGTCCTCAGCGCCATCGGCGGTTCGAAGGCCTTCGACGGATAATAGCCTATGCGTCCCGGGTGGCACGCTCCCGCCGCGATGACCAAAGCCGGACAACAATGCTTTATATTGCGGCTCCTCCTGACCCCTTCCGGGCGATGCACATGATCGCAGACCGCATCAAGAACGTGAAAGAGTCGGGCACGATGAAGATGAAGGAGCTGGCCGGCCAGAAGAAGGCCGAGGGCAAGAAGATCATCTCCTTCACCGTCGGGGAGCCGGACTTCGACACGCCGAAGCACATAGTGGAGGCCGCGAAGAAGGCGCTGGACGAGGGCAAGACCAGGTACCTGGACGGGCCCGGGCTGCCGGCGCTCAGGGAGGCCATAGCCAAGAGGTCCAAGGCGGACAACGGCGTCCCGTGCGAGGCGTCCAACGTCATGGTCACGCCCACCAAGCAGGCCATATTCATGACCATCATGGCGACCGTGAACCCGGGCGAGGAGGTCATCATGCCCGACCCCGCGTGGGTCACCTACGAGCCCTGCGTCGCCCTCGCCGGGGGGAGGGCGGTCCCGGCCATCACGAAGGAGGAGTCCCAGTTCAGGGTCCTCCCGGAGACGGTCGCGGAGCTCATCACCCCCAAGACGAAGATGATACTCCTCAACTCGCCCTCGAACCCGTGCGGGTCCGTGGCGACGAAGGGGGACGTCAAGGGCATCGCCGACCTCGCCAAGGACCACGGCCTGGTCGTGCTCTCGGACGAGGTCTACGAGAAGATCATATTCGACGGCCTGAAGCACTACTCCATCGCCGCCGAGCCGGGGATGTTCGACAGGACCGTGACGATAAGCGGGTTCTCGAAGACCTACGCCATGACCGGCTGGAGGATGGGGTGGCTGGTCGCGCCGAAGCCCCTGTTCAAGGCCATCAGCAAGATCCAGCAGCACTCGATAACCCACGCCACGACCTTCGCCCAGTACGGCGGCCTCGCGGCGCTGACGGAGCCGCAGGACTGCGTCGAGGAGATGGTCAAGGAGTTCAACGAGCGCAGGGACCTCATCATGAGGCTGATGAAGGAGATACCCCAGTTCCACTGCGACACCCCGAAGGGCGCGTTCTACGTCTTCCCCAGGTACGAGGGCAGGATGGGCTCCGAGGAGATGGCCCTCCACCTGATGGACAAGGCGGAGGTCGCGCTCACGGGAGGCTCGTCGTTCGGCGGCGCGGGCGAGAAGCACCTGCGCATTTCCTACGCGACGGGCAAGAAGAACATCGAGGAGGGCATGGCCAGGCTGAAGAAGGCGATGGCCTAGGCCGCCTTCCTCCTCAAACCGCTCAACCTCTTCTTCTTCACTACCTTCTTCCTGACGACCTTCGGCTCCTCGGAGAGCATCTTCGTCGCGGGGAACTTGTCCAGCTCGAGGCGCTTCATCATCATGTGCGGCTTGAAGCCGAGCTGCCCCCACGCCGCCCTCGCCTCGAGGTTGGCCGCCGCCACGTTGAGCTGGACGGTCGCCACCCTGTTCTTCTTGAACCACCTGAGGGCGACCTTCAGCATCTCCCTGGCGACGCCCCTCTTGCGGAGCTCGGGGGCGACGTAGACGTCCGAGACGACGCCCAGGGTCCTCTCCTTGAACACGGGGGCGTTGGGGCTCAGGAGGCAGAGCATGAAGCCGACGAGCCGGCCGTCCTGGGTGGCGACCAACAGCTTGGTGCTCCTCTCCGAGTACTTGCTGGCCAGGTACTTCGAGAACCTGCGCACGCCGTCCCTGGAGAGGGTGAAGTGGTGGGAGAGCCTGGTGTGGTGCTCGATCATCTGCTCCCAGAGCCCGACGACGCCGGGGAGGTCCTCCGGGCGCGCCTCGCGCACCTCTATCCTCACGGTGTCGATCCAATCACCCTGCCCACATGGACGGGGGAATGATTGCCCGGACAGGCCTTAAAGCCTGACGTAGGTCGCGGACCTCAGGTCGGGTATGGCCCGGACCTTCTCCATGACCTCGGGGGGTATCCGGTCGTCGATCTCGAGTATCATCACCGCGGGGCCGCGGGTCTGCCTCCTCGCGACCTCCATGCTGGCGATGTTGACGTCGTTGTCGCCGAGAACGGTGCCGACCTTCCCTATCATGCCGGGCTTGTCCATGTGCGATATGAGCAGGAGGTCGCCCTCAGGGACGATGTCGACCATGTTGCCGTCTATCTCCACCAGCCTCGCGCCCTTGTCGGGCATGAGCGAGCCGGCGACGGAAGCGGCTATGCCGTCCGTGTGCATCGTCACCCTGATGAGGTTCTTGTACGGTCCGGCGTCCTCGGAGGTGGACGACACTATCTCTATCCCCCTGGCCTTCGCGAAGGCGAGGGCGTTGATGTAGTTCACGGTCGTCTCGTCGGATATGGGCTTCAGGAGGCCCGTGACGACCGACGCCGATATGATCCGCACGTCCTTCTGGGCCAGCTCGCCCCTGCACGACACCTCGACCCTTCCGGTCCCGGGCTTGCCCACCTGGCATATGAAGGTTCCGAGCTTCTCCGCGAGGGGCATGTACGGGATGATCTCCGGGTCGAGCTTGGCCGGGAGGTTCAGGGCGTTCCTGATGATGTTGTCCTTGATGTAGGCGATGACCTGCTCCGCGATCTCCGAGCCGACGTCCTCCTGCGCCTCCTTCGTCGTGGCGCCCAGGTGGGGCGTGAGGACGACGCTGTCGAGGGTCAGCAGCCTCGAACCCTTCGGCGGCTCCTCCGTGAACACGTCCAGGGCGGCGCCGGCGAGCCTCCCCTCGGCCAGCGCGTCGTAGAGGGCGTCCTCGTTGACGACCCCTCCCCTGGCGCAGTTGACTATCATGGCGCTCTTCTTCATCCTCGCCAGTTCGGGCCTGCCGAGCATGTCCTTCGTCTGCGGCGTCAGGGGCGTGTGCACCGTGACGAAGTCCGCCTCCTCCAGGAGCCTGTCGAGCGTGACGAGCCTGACGTGGAGCCTCACGCCCACCTCCGGCGACACGAGCGGGTCGAAGGCTATGACCTTCATGCCGAGGGCGGCCGCGCGCTTCGAGACCTCCGCGCCGACCCTGCCCAGGCCGACTATGCCCAGGGTCTTCCCGGCTATCTGGAGCCCCTTGAGCTCCTTCCTCTTCCACTCGCCCCTCTTGGTGGAGGCGTCCGCCTGCGGGATCCTCCGGGCGAGGGCGAACAGCAGCCCTATGGTTAGCTCCGCCGTGGAGACGACGTTGCCGGACGGGGCGTTCATGACGAGTATGCCCCTCTCGGTGGCCGCGGCCAGGTCGATGTTGTCCACCCCTATCCCGGCCCTGCCTATGACCTTCAGCCTCGAGGCCTGTATGACCTTCCTCGTGGCCTTGGTGGCGCTCCTCACTATCAGGACGTCGTAGTCGCCGATGGCCTTGACCAGCTCGTCCTCCTTGAGCCCGAGCTTCACGTCGACCTTGTAGCCCTGGGCCTTCAGCATCTCGACGCCGCCCTTCGATATCTCGTCCGCGACGAGGACCTTCATCCGTCTCACCAGCCCGCGCAGGCCGCGCGGCCCATCTGGAACAGGGGCACCCCGATATCAATCTGTTGCACGGGGCCAGGCAGGGAACGTTGCTTTGTGTACCTCGCCGGGGCCCGCGCCGGGGAGGCAATACCCCTATATACCTTCCCCGCGCCTCCATTGGGAGACGATGGTCGCGATCAAGCGGACGGCCACGATCGCCTCCCCCCAGGAGGACGCCTTCGAGTACGTGGCGGACTGGAGGAACTTCCCGAACTACGTGCCCATGTTCACCGACATGAGCGTGTCGAGCCTGGTCCAGTACGGGCCGGGGACATCCGTCGACCTGACCATGCTCTTCGGGGACAAGGTGGAGATGAGGGTCGCCCTGGACATAGTCGACTTCCTGAAGAACCAGAGGGTGGTGTTCAAGTCCAGCAGGGGGCTCAGGACGAGGATCGCCTGGACCTTCAAGGAGTCGGGCGACAAGACCCTGGTGACCCTGGACTTCGACTTCGAGATGCCCCCGACCATGAACCTCCGCGAGGCCGAGAAGCTGGCGCTCGCGCAGACGATGGAGGAGGCCTGGGGCAAGAGCCTCGACATGCTCAAGTGGATACTCGAGTCGATGCCGAAGCGGGCGGAGTGATCACTTCTCGGGCGGGAGCATGTTCGGTATGCCGTCCTCTATGGGGTAGTCGACGGCGCACTTCGGGCACCTTATCGTCCCGGACAGGACCTCCCTGTCGTCCTCCTTCGCGACTTTGAGCTCGAGGGGGTGGTGCTTGCACACCGGGCACGCCAGTATGTCCATGAGCTTCTTCTTCATGCCAAACGACCTAGGCAGGTATCGCCAGGGGGTGATAAGGCTTTGACGGATGTCCCCCGGTTCGCCGGCGCCTGATGGCCACGTTGCAGCGGAGGTGGGTCCGTCAACGGGTGGATGGGCAGGCCTCAGGACAGCCGTATCACAGGGTCCCTGAACACGAACTCGACGGCGATGAACGAGATGTCGGTGATCCCCGCCTTTCTCAGGTTCGCGAAGACCTCGTCGGACGTGTCCCCCTCGGCCAGGACCTTCCCCCTGTCGATCGCCACGTACTTGTCCGCGTGCCTGAGGCGCAGCGTGTCCATGTTCTCCAGGGCATAGAGCTTGTTCTTCGCCGACCGCACCATCCTGCGCATGTCGTCCTTTGAGATCGCGGCCGAAGCTGCCTCGCCGGCGGTCATTCCTGCCATCCTGGCCCCTCCATTCGGCCCGGGACTACTTGATCCCGCGTCACAGGTGTAGCAGTAGGAGGTGTAGCGGGTAGGGGGGCCCATCACCCCCCGAAGGGTTATTTAGCAGCAAGGGGGATTCCGCACCCATGCGCGTGGGCGTGATAGGCGTGGGGTCGATGGGCCAGAACCACGCGAGGATATTGTCCGACATGGGCATCCTCGCCGGCGTCTCCGACATCTCCGCGGAGGCGGCGAAGAAGGTCGCGGGCAGGTACCATGTGGGCTCGTGGACCGACCACCGGGACCTCCTCAAGCAGGACCTCGACGCCGTCGTCATAGTCACGCCGACGACCACTCACAAGAAGGTCGCCGCCGACGCCCTGAACTCCGGGAGGCACGTGCTCCTCGAGAAGCCCATGACGGGCAGCTCGGCCGACCTATCGGAGCTGGTCTCGCTCGCATCCAAGAAACGCCTCGTCCTCGCCGGCGGCTTCGTCGAGAGGCACAACCCGGTCGTCGCGTTCGCCAAGAACGGCCTGATGAGCGGGGAGTACGGCGACCTCATAACCGCGGCCAGCAGGCGCGTCTCCTCCCTCCCTTCCAGGATCAAGGACGTCGGCGTCGTCATGGACCTCGGCATCCACGACATCGACGTGATACAGCACGTCGTCGGCCACGACGCCAAGTCCGTGTACGCGCTCGGCGGACGCGGCAAGGGCATGGCCTTCGAGGACCACGCCAACATCCTCATCGACTTCGAGAAGGGCGCCACGGGCTTCATCGAGGTGAACTGGCTCACGCCCATGAAGGTCCGGAAGATCGCCCTCACCTGCAGCAAGAACTTCGTGGAGCTGGACTACATGGAGCAGAGGGCCCAGGTCTGCTCGTCCACGTTCAAGCCCTTCGAGGCGGGGAACCTCTTCAACGTCCCGCTCGAGTTCGACCTCAGGCGCATCGCGCTGAGGAAGGAGGAGCCCCTCAGGAGGGAGCTCCTCGACTTCGTCGCCGCGGTCGAGAAGGGCTCGAAGCCCCTGGTCCCGGGGGAGAGCGCCGTGAAGACGCTCAAGATCGCCGAGGCGGCGCTGAGGTCCGTGAAGTCCGGCGGCAAGGAGCCGGTCAAGTGAGCCTCGAGGAGGTGTCGCCTTGAAGGTGCTTGTCACGGGCTCTTCCGGGCAGCTGGGTTCGTACGTATGCGAGGCGATGGCCGGCGCGCACGAGGTCTCGGGCATGGACATCGTCCCCTCCGGGCACCCGTCCACGCGCGAGCTGACGGTCCGTGGGGACATAAGGTCGCCCGCGGACGCCGACAGGGCCGTGAAGGGGGCCGAGGCCGTGGTGCACTGCGCCGCCCAGGTCAGCGTCGAGCGGTCCACGGAGGACCCCCTGTCGGACGCGGAGACCAACGTGCTCGGCACGGTCAACATGCTCAGGGCCGCGTCACGCTCTGGCGTCCGCAGGTTCGTGTACGTCAGCAGCGCGGCGGTGTACGGCGACCCGGTCAGGGTCCCGATCGCGGAGGACCACCCGACGGAGCCCCTGAGCAACTACGGGGCCAGCAAGCTCTCGGGGGAGAGGTTCGCCCTCTCCTTCGGGCGCACCGCGGGGATGGAGGTCGCCGTCGTGAGGCCCTTCAACTTCTACTCGCCCAGGGCGGACCCGAAGAGCCCCTACTCGGGCGTGATCACCAAGTTCGTCGCGAGGGTCAGGGACGGGAGGCCGCCCGTCATAGAGGGGGACGGCCTCCAGACCAGGGACTTCATACACGCGAGGGACGTGGCCGCGATGGTCGTCCTCCTGCTCGGAGCGGACGGGGTCCGGGGGAAGGTCTACAACTGCGGCTCCGGCGTCCCGACGAGCATACTGGACCTGGCGAGGGCGACGGTGTCCGCCTCCGGGCGGAGGTTGGAGCCGGAGTTCACCGCGCCGAGGAAGGGCGACATAAGGCACAGCCTCGCCGACATGGCGAGGGCGAGGGAGGAGCTCGGCTTCTCCGCGAAGGTGTCGCTCGCTGACGGCCTTGCGGAACTCGTCAGATGAGCCGCTTGCCCACGCCGGCGTACTGGACTCCCGCCTTGCGCATCTTGTCGGCGGAGAAGAGGTCCCGCCCGTCTACGACCATGGGCGTGCGCATCAGCGCCTTGAGCTTGTTCGCCGACAGGCGCGAGTACTGCCTGTGGGCGACCATGAATATGGCCATGTCCGCGTCCTCGAGCGCGGCCGCGGCGTCCCTGGTGACGTCGACCCCGTCCAGCTGCGTCACGTAGGGGTCGTGGACCGTGAGCCTCGCGCTCCTCGCGAAGGCGTGTATCACCGGCAGCGAGGGGGAGTTGCGTATGTCGCCGCTCTCCTCGAGGAAGGACGCGCCCATCACCGCGACGTTGGCCTTCCTGCGCTCTATGCCCGCCCTCTCCAGCATCGCGCAGGCGAGCTCCACCATGTGCAGGGGCATCGAGTCGTTGACGGCCCTGGCGGTCGGGATGAGCCTGGGCTTGGCCCCCTTCCCGCCGTGGACGAGCAGCCACGGGTCCTTCGGGAGGCAGTGCCCGCCCACGCCCGCCCCGGGTATGTGCATGTCCCTGAAGGGGCAGGTGTTCACGAGCCTCCTGACCTCGAAGGCGTCCGCCCCCAGCTCCTCGCTGATGAGCGCCACCTCGTTGGCGAAGGCGATCTGCACGTCCCTGTAGGCGTTCTCGGCGGTCTTGACTATCTCCGCCGTGGTGAGGTCTGTCGGGTGCAGCCGCCCCTTCATGAACCTGGAGTAGATGGCCTTGGCGCGGGAGGCGCTCTGCCGGTCGTAGCCGCCCAGGACCCGGTCGTATGTCCTGAGGTTCTGCAGGAGCCTCCCCGGCATAACCCTCTCGGGGCAGAAGGCGACCTTGAAGTCCTTGCCCGCGGACATCCTGGAGGCGCGCTCCAGGGCGGGCACGAAGGCGCTCAGCATCGTCCCCGGGGCCACGGTCGACTCCACGACCACCAGGGCGCCCTTGCGCATGTGCTCGCCTATGCCGGCCGCCGCTGCGAGCAGCCGGGAGTTGTTGGGCCGGTGCTCCTCGTCTATGGGGGTGTCGACGCACACGAACACCGCGTCCCTGTCCGAGCACGCGGAGAAGTCGGTCGAGGCCCTCAGCCTCCCCTTCCCGACCACGTCCCTGAGCAGGTCCGCGAGGCCGGGCTCGTCGCCCTTGAGCGGCAGGACGCCCTCGTTGATCTTGAGGGCCCTCTCCGCCACCACGTCCACGCCGACGACGTCGCACCCGCTGTCCGCCAGGAGCACCGACAGCGGTATCCCGACGTAGCCTAGGCCGACGACCGCCACCTTGGACGAGGGCATAGCGTGCGCATACGGCGGCCGGTGTATAATCCTTTCCTCGGGGCGGGCGGCCAGCGCACGCCCTGGGAGCGGAGAAATGGAAAATCGGGTTTGGAAAGGGTTTGACGCTGTGCGTCCCCCTCACTGGGTCGGCGGCGCCGGCGGCTCGGCCGGCGGGGCCGGCTCGGACTTCGTCAGGCCCGGTCCCCTCGTCTTCAGGAAGGGCACGACGATGAGCAGGAGGATCATCACTATGATGAGCACGAGCATCACGAAGTCTATCGCGCTCATCCCTATGACCTCCTTGTCCCAGCCGCTCTGGTCCGCCATGACCACGAAGTCGACGCCGTCGCTCGAGAGCCACGTGTTCTCGACGCCGTCGTACAGGGTCACCCATATGCCGTAGTAGCCGTCAGGGGTGTCCTCGGGCACCGTCACCGTGAGGGTGCCGGACGTGTCGTTGGTCAGGACGTACATGTCGATGTAGTCGGCGTACGAGTAGTACCTGATCTTGTAGACCGACATGTGCGGCGCGCCGTTGGTCGTGATCTCGTAGCCGAACTCTATCTCCGCGCCGGGCTCGAACGCCCTGGACACGTACCCGGAGTCGCTGACGAGCCAGACGGAGATGGTGTACTCCTCCTCGAGCCAGACGCTCGACTCGGCCTCGACGTTGTTGCCCAGGCCGTCCTTGAGGGTCAGGGTCACAGTGTACTCGGTCGACGGGTCGCTGCCCGGCACCGTGAAGCTGATCATGCCGGAGGTCGCGAAGTCCATCGAAGAGGACGCGACCGGCTCGCCGCCGGCGTCCACGACCTCGTAGGAGAGCATGCCCGACGTCATCTCCGTCAGGATCTCGAACTCCCACTGGACCGTGTCGCCGCCGGAGTAGATCTCCGCTACCGGCGCTATGGCGATGTAGGCCTTCTGGACCCACGCGTCGTCCCAGGCGTCGAGGTAGTAGCCGTTCACTATGGTCACGGCCTCGATGTCGATCCAGCCGACGTAGTCGTCGGGGACCGCGAAGCTGGCCTCGCCGGAGCTCGTGTTGCCGACCGCGACGTTGCCCAGGGAGCTGTACACGATGTAGAAGACCGAGTTGTTCTCGACCTCCTCCACGCCCCATACGGTCGTGAAGGTCACCGTGGCCGTCTCGCCGCTGTAGTACTGGTCCTTGTCCAGCTCAGCGTCGAGGTCGTACTCCAGGTCGATGTCGAACGTGGTCATCCTCACCACGGTGTAGCCGACCTTCGACATCGTCGCAGTGACGACGTAGGTCCCCGGGTCCGCGTCGGAGGCGAGCTGGAACTCGTGCTCCACGACGCCGTTGACGCCGGTCGTCAGGTCGGACGCGCCGTACGCGGCTATCGCGGCGCCGTCCTTCTCGACGACTATGTCCACGTCCGCCTCGGGCAGCGAGTACCAGTTGACCGTCGCCTGGGCGCTGACCACGACGACCTCGCCCGCGAGGTATGTGTCGTCCTCGGTCCAGACGTCGCCCATCATGTCACCGGTGTAGAACGTTATCCAGGTCTCCATGCTCCTGTCGGCGGTGTCGTTCGCCCAGAAGTAGACGTCGTAGTCCGAGGTCAGGTTGATCTCGGCCGGGATCGTGAAGATCTCGGTGCCGAAGTAGCCTGGGACCAGCTCGCCTGTGTCGACCTGCAGGACGTTGGTCTCGTTGTACCACTCCGCGTTCCACTCGACTGTCACATCGGAGTAGAGCGAGAGGGTGGCCATGTCGACCACCATGTACTCGACCTCGACGTTCTCGCCGGGCAGGACGTAGTACCTGTCCGTGTCGAGCATCAGGGCGTACTTGGCGACCCAGAACAGCTCGTCGAACCAGAGGGCGTCGGAGGTCTCGGCCCTCACCTCGATGAGGTACTCGCCGTCCTTGGCGTCCTCGGGTATGGTGAAGGTCTCGCTCCAGACGCCGTCCTCATCGACGGTCTGGTAGGTCCACGGCGGGACCATGTCGTCGTCCGTCTCGTTCAGGATCTGGACGTAGAAGGCGTCGGTGTCCCCGGTCGTGACCGTTATGGTCACGTCCTGGCCGGGGTAGTAGTACCAGTCGTTCGGCGGGTCGAGGCTGAGCCCGGTCTCCTTCAGCACGATCTGCTCCCTGTCGACCTCGGTCCACCACCAGTAGTCCTCGACATAGAGGACTATGTCGCAGACGGTCATGTCCCCGCTTATGGGGACCCCGTTGGTGTTCAGGGAGTCTATGGGGATCGCGGCCGAGCTGTTGTAGTACCCATCAACCGGGTCGTCAGTGGTAGTGTAGATGCTGTCCCTGACGTTCCCGTTCTCATCCACGAGCTCCACCAGTATGTCCGCGTCCACGAGCACGTTCTCGTAGTACAGCGTGACGTTCACATAGACGTGGTCTCCTCTGAAGAACACGTCCATGGGCAGGCCCGCATCGTCTGTCGTCTGCACAGTGCCCGTGTAGTACACAGCACCCTTCGTCGGAAGGGCGGTGAACACGACGGCAATCATGCACAGAGCCAGCGCTAAGCTCAAAATCTTGCCTTTCATGGGCTATCCCATCCTCGGTCATTATTTGTTGGTCTATATATATAAGTTTGCCGTATTTTGTACTGACTATATATAGCGGCCCTCATCGCCGTATAGGGGGTAAGGCGATTGCTGTAGTCGCGGACGCGGGCCGCGCCACCCCCGCGCGCGCGCCCGGGGCTCAGCGCTCGCAGTGGTCGTGGTCGTCCCTGTGCCCCGCTGTCGAGCGCATCTCCTCGATGTTCCCCCTGCTGAACGGGGACATCGCCCTGAGCTTGGAGATCACCCCGGGCATGACCTCGAGGACGCGGTCCACCTCCGCCTCCGTGTTCCACCTGCCGAGGGTGAACTGCACCGCGCTCTGCGCCTCCTCGGTCGGTATGCCGCACGCTAGGAGAACGTGCGACGGGAGGAGGCTCTTGGAGGTGCACGGCGAGCTGGACGACACCGACACGCCCATCATGTCGAGGTTGAGGAGCATCGCCTCCCCCTCGACGAACTTGAACCGGAAGTTGGCGTTGTTGGGCAGGCGCCTCGTCGGGTGCCCGTTGAGGGCGGAGTCCTCGACGCGCTCGAGCATCCCCTTGACCAAGCGGTCCCTGAGGGCCGCGATCCTGTCGGCCTCGGAGGCCATCTCGCTCCTCGCTATCTCCGCGGCCGCGCCGAACCCGACGATGCCCGGTACGTTCTCGGAGCCGGACCTGAGCCCGCGCTCCTGCCCCCCGCCCTGCTCGACGGCCTCGATCCTCGTGCCGTCCCGGACGTAGAGGGCGCCGACGCCCTTCGGCCCGTACATGTCGTTGGAGGAGAGGGACATGAGGTCTATGCCGAGCGCCTGCACGTCGACGGGGACCTTGCCCGCCGCGGGTGCGGCGTCGACGTGGAAGTAGACGTCCTTCTCCTGGAGGAGCTTCCCCACCTCTGCTATCGGCTGCAGGGTGCCGATCTCGTTGTTCGCGAACATGAGCGACACGAGCACCGTGTCCTTCCGGACCGCCCTCTCCAGCTCGGCGACGTCCACGGACCCGTCCCCCGTCGGGGGGACGAAGGTGACCTCGAAGCCCTGCTTCTGCAGGTACTTCATGATGTTGAGGACGGAGATGTGCTCGATGGCGGAGGTGACTACGTGGTTCCCCTCCCCCTTCATGCGCATCGCGACCCCCTTGATGCCGAGGTTGCTCGACTCGGTCGCCCCGGCGGTGAACACGACCTCCTCCCTGCGCTTCGCGTTGACGAGCCTCGCGACGCTCGTCCTCGCGTCCTCGAGGGCCCTCTTCGGCTCCCTGCCCGCGCCGTGCAGGGAGGCGGGGTTCCCGTACCTCTCGGTGAAGTAGGGCATCATCCTCTCGAGCACCCTCGGGTCCACGGGCGCGGCGGCCGCGTGGTCCATGTAGATCCTCTTGGCTCCGGCAGCCTCGGTCATGTCTCCTCCCTCCCTATTCCGCTTCACGGATGTAATGTCTCAGAAGGTCAAAACGGCATCGTACTCGAGCACGAGGTCGTTCAGGGTCGCGGCGCCCACGACCTTCACGGGCGGCTCGAACTCCTCGGGCGAGGCCTTGGTCCCCCAGAGCTGCGCGCTCTGGGCGCAGGCGAACATCTCGACGCCCGCGGCCGCGGCCTGGTCCATGACCTCCTTGAGGCTGGGGAAGTCGCCCATCCTGACCTTCGCGGGCTCGCCCCTCCTCACGCCGAGGATCCCCTTCGCGAGGAAGTAGACCGCGGCGTCGACGCCCATGGCCTTCGCCGTGGACGCCAGTATGAACGGGGAGTAGAGCCTCTCGGGCGTGTCCGGTCCTGATGTCTGCACATAGAGTATCTTCTTCGCCAATTCCATCTCCTCCCTGAATGGTGCGGGCTCAGGTCGTCCGTCTGATCAGAAACCGGAACCCGCCGTCCCTCCTCTCGACGGAGAGGAGCTCGTGGCCCGCGTGCTTGGCCCAGCTCCTTATGTCGGAGTCGGAGGCTGGGTCGTCTGCCAGGACTTCCAGGACCTGTCCAACCTGGACCATCGAGATTTCCTCTCTGGTCCTGAACACCGGTTCCGGACAGTAGAGACCGATGCAGTCGAGGGTCTTGGTGGGTCGGGGGAATCCTTCGCCTCTATCAGGCATGACTTCTCCTGGCCGATCTGACAGACGACCTTACTACTAATAACAGCGTTACTAATAATCCTTTCCGTTGATATCAGTTACGCCTTGCCGTCGCGGGGGCATATCACAGCGTATAGCGTCAAGAAATGGTCATCGCGACCCTTCCCAACCTGCCCGCGAACCTCTTCGTGCCGAAGCCGACGCTCCTCTTCCTGAACGGGGCGGGGAGGTCGTCCGAGTGCCCCGTGGCGATCACCCTCAGCGCGGCGAGCCCGGTCGGCGTCGCCCTCTCCCCGGGGTGGTCCCCGGGCGTGTGCGCGAGCCCCCTCAGCAGGAAGGCGGCGGCGGGCGCGGGCACCCTGAAGGTGCCGTGGGACGTGGCCGTGACGCCGCGCCCGGTGGTGACGGTCGTGCACAGGACCTGCTCCCCCGGAGGGGCGACCATCGGCGCGACGAGCCCTATCCCCGCGATGTTCAGAAGCGCCTGAGGCCTCCCTATCTCGTGCAGGTGGACCTGCTCCGGCGGGAGGCCGTGCGCGTCCGACTCGGCCTCGAAGATCCGGTCGAGTATCCTCACGGCCACCTTGCCGTCCGAGCCCAGGAGCCGCGACATCGAAGAGACGGCCGAGTAGGCGTCGGCGTGGGACAGCGTCGGCGCGTGGTCCCCCCCCGCGACGTAGGAGACCGCGAGGCCTCTCTCTCCTTCCTCCTCGATCTCCGAGCAGTGGAACCCGACCCCGTGGGCGTCGGCGGCGCGTGACATCCTGCGGACGACGTCCTCCGACCGCTCGGGCTCAAGCAGCCCTATCGATGCGGCTAGGAGCATGTCGGCGGAGAGCCCCTCGCGGGCGTCGATGTGCAGCACGGCTCCGAGAACATGGGCGCGGGAGATAACCGTTGCGGGAGGCGCCCGCCCCTCACTGCTTGGCCTTGACCTTCCTGGTCTTGAGCTTCTTCTGCCTCAGCGCCGGTGCCGGCGACGGCACAGGTGAGGCCGCGGGCGGCGGGGCCGGCTCCCTCGCCTCGGCCGGCTCCTCCGCCGCCTCCTGCGGGACGGCCTCCTCGGGGGCGGGGGTGGGCTGCGGCTCGGGGACGGGCTCGGGCTGGGGCGCAGGCTCCTGGACGGGCGCCTCGACGACGGGCTCGGGCACCGGCTCCGGCCTCGGCTCCTCGGCGGGCTGCACCGGCTCGGGCTGCGGCTGCGCCACGGGCTCCGGCTCCGCCTCGGGGACCCAGGGCTCCTGCCGCGGGGCCTCGGCCCGGGGCTCCTCCTTCGCCGGGGCGGCGGGCTGCTCCTCGGTCACGATGAACAGGGTGCCGCACTCCTCGCACCTGGCGGCGTCGGGCCTGACCAGGGCGGCGCACACGGGGCACTGGTAGCTGACGTCGTCGAGGAACCCGGCCCCGCACTTGGGGCACGTCTCCTCGGTCCCGTCGAGCATCCACGAGCACCGCGGGCAGCTCAGGCGCTTGTCCTCCTGCTTGACCTGGGCCGCCTCGAAGCTGATGATCTCCGTCAGGAGCATGTCTATGCTCTCCTCGGAGTGGGCGCGCTCCGTCCTCCGGCTGAACTCGGCGTATGAGACCCTGCACGCCGGGCACCTCGGCGAAGTGGCGGGCACGAGCTCCCCGCAGAACGGGCACTCGAACCTGGTGTCGGGCCCGAACTTGGAGCCGCACCTCGGGCACGCCTCCTCCGAGCCGGAGACCCTGAACCCGCAGACCGGGCAGCCGAACAGTTGCTTCCTCTGGGTGGTCATCGCAGACTGCCAATCCTTCCGATACGCTTCCCGACTTAAACACTTTCGGTATATGATGCTACCCCCTCACCCAGCGGCCCTGGCGGGGCCAGAGTTCGAAAGGGATATATCGGCGCTAAGGCATCACACACCCTGGCACGGGCATGCGCGGACCGCCCACAGCGGCGGCGCACGTCCCGGCCGGGCGTCATCGAGGTGAACGATTGGGTCCAGTGTCGAAGGTGATCAGTGCAGCGCTCGTCATCGCCTCGCTCTCCTCGGTCCTGCTCGCATCAGGATGCGGCGATGGGGGGGGCCCTGCGCCTGCCAAGTCGATGGACGCGACCACGGACCCGGTCGCGGTCATATCGCCGCTCCCTGAGACGATCTCCAACGGGACCCGCTACGAGCTGAACGCGACGGACTCATACGACTACAACGGGACGCTCGTGGGGTACGTCTGGGAGATAGTGCACGGGGACGACACCTGGTACCTGTACGGCAGCATCGACTACTTCTGGTTCCGAGACGAGGGCCTGTACAGGATCACCCTGACGGTCGAGGACCTCTGGGGCAACACGGACGACGCCTTCACGGCCGTCATCTCCGTGGACGACTCCGACTTCGACGGGATGCCGGACTGGTGGGAGATGGCCTACTTCGACACGCTCGGGGAGGAGCCCGCGGACGACTACGAGGGGGACGGCTACTCCAACCTCCGCGAGTACGCCGACGGGACCGACCCGACGGTAGTGGACCCGCCGGAGACGGGATTCGAGCTCATCCAGGACAACTGGGTTTACATAGCGGCCATCGTGGCCGCGGCCGTCGCAGCCGCGGCGGCCCTCTACGTGCGCTCCAAGAGGAGGCAGAAGGAGCGCGAGGAGAAGAAGATCGAGATCGCCATCGAGCTGGAGAAGAGCCTCGACGAGGAGTGAGCTCAGAGGGTCAGGAGAAGCACGGCCGCCCCGACCGCAGCGCAGTACACGCCGAACACCCATAGCTTCCTGGCCCGCACCGCCTTGAGCAGGTATCCTATCGCAGCGAAGCCGGTGACGAACGCCGCGGCGGCGCCGAGGACGAGGGAGAGCGCGTCGACGTCGTACCTTTCGAGGGTCGTGAGTCCGTAGGCGGACGCCCCGACCAGGGCCGGGACGGACAGGAGGAAGGCGAACGTCGCCGCGGCCTCCTTCTCGAGGCCCGAGAGCATCCCCCCCGACAATGTGGAGCCGCTCCTGGATATGCCAGGCACTATGGACGCCGCCTGGAGCAGCCCCGCGGCGAGGGCGTCCCTCCCCTGCGCGGTCCCCCTCTTGGCGCCCCTCCCGAGCCTCTCCGAGACGAGGAGCACGGCAGCGTTGACGATGAGGGCGGCCCCGACCAGCGGCAGGGTGAATATCTCCTCAGCGCGGTCCGACAGTAGGAGGCCCACGACGGCGACAGGTATGGTGCCCAGGACCAGGAGGAGGCCGAGCCTCCTGAGCCCCTTCGCCTCGTCCCCCCTGTCCCCGGGCCTGGCGAGGGCGAGGAGTATCCTCCAGAGCTGCCTCCTGAAGTAGACGCAGACCGCAAGGAGCGTGCCCATGTGGACGGCGAGGTCGAAGACGAGGTTCTCCGACGCCTCCAGCCCGAGGAGCTCCTGGGCTATGACGAGGTGCCCGGAGCTGGATATCGGGAGCCACTCGGTGATGCCCTGGACTATCCCCAGGATGAGCGCTTGGAGCGCGTCCATGCCAGTGGCTGAGGCGCGTGTCCCCTATTCAACCTTGCGAGCGCCTGCCTCGTTATCCAAACTGAGATTGCAGGGATAACGTATTTATCTCCACGAATAGGTAAGTCGGCCTAGCGCGGAGCCAGCGGAGGCGTGGCTAACACGCTGGCCCACGTGACGACCTGCGCGACCAAAGGTGCACCGATGCGGCTAGCGTTGTTCATGAGCGTCATATTCTCGTTGGCCATAGTGCTGGCGGGACCAGTGCAGCCCACGCCGCCGGAGTCGCACGTCCAGAACGTCGTCGCCGAAGTCGCCGCCGACATAGACCAATCCGTCTCAGAGGTGGTGGTCGAGGTCGCAGGACCCGACGCCTACGACGCGGTCGAGTCGCTCGTGCTGTCGGGCGGCGCTTCGATCAGCTACTCGTCCAGGGCGACCGGGATCATGTCCGTCTCCATGGACGGCGCCCGTGAGGGCCTGGTCGACGAGATCTCCGCGGTCCAGGGCGTCGTCAGCGTCTCCCCCGAGAGGAAGGCGCGGCTGCTCTTCGACCCGGACGACCCGTGGACCTCCTACCAGTGGGCGCTGGACGAGGTCGAGGCATATGACGCGTGGGACATCGACCTGGGCAGCCACGACGTCATCGTCGCGGTGCTCGACACGGGCATAGACTGGAACCACGCGGACATCTCCCCCAACATCTGGTCCAACGGCGACGGCTACCACGGGTACAACTTCATCGACGACAACTGGTTCCCCATGGACGACAACGTCAACGGCTACGACGAGAACGGGGACTGGGTCGCCAACATGTACACCTACCACGGGACGCACGTCGCGGGCGTGGTCGGGGCCGCCACCGACAACGGCATAGGCATGGCGGGCCTGGCCCAGGTCCGCCTGATGGCCGTGAAGGTGATGAACGACTCCGGCGAGGGGACCGACTCCACCGTCGCGAGCGGGATAAGGTGGGCGACGGACAACGGCGCCCACGTCATAGTCATGAGCCTCGGCGTCGAGGGAATCTCCCTGCCCCTGCAGAACGCCGTCAACTACGCCGCCAGCAGGGGGGTCGTCCTGGTCGCCGCCGCGGGCAACGACGGGACCAGCGTCCTCAGCTACCCGGCCGCGTTCCTGAACGTCATCGCCGTGGGCGCGATAGACGACACCGAGCGCAGGGCGAGCTTCAGCAACTTCGGCACCGAGCTGGACGTCGTGGCCCCCGGCGTGAACATCTACTCCACCCAGGGCGGCGGGAGCTACCAGTACCTGTCGGGCACATCCGCGGCCGCGCCGCACGTGGCGGCCGTGGCCGCCCTCATGCTCACCGTGAACCCGGCCCTCACCCCCGAGGACGTCGGGCAGATCATCAACGAGACCGCGAACGACCTGAGCATCCCCGGCTGGGACACGGGCACGGGGTGGGGCGTCGTGAGCGCCTTCGGGGCGATAGAGGCGGTCGCGGACCCGACCGTGACCATCACGGACTTCCCGGAGTACGTCGAGCCGAACGGCACCTATTCGATCACATGGCTCGTGAGCGGGGGCGACCCCGGCACGATCACCGACACGTACCTCCAGTGGGGCTTCGCCTCCGGCGACGTCGACGGGACGTCGGGCTCCTTCTCCGGCACGACCTGGGCCGAGTTCACCGTCGAGGGGCTGCCCTCCCTCCCGGGCAACGGGACGATCTACCTCACCGCCTTCGCGGTCGTCGACGGGACCACCTACTCCTCGGAGGAGCTGGAGATACCCGTCATGGAGGCCCCGGACGACAACCTCTTCATGCAGTTCATCCGGGACGTCCAGGACTTCATATTCGACGAGCTGGGGGTGTTGAACTTCCTCCTCATCATGTGCGTCCTCGTCGCCGTCCCGGTCATAGCGGTCGTGGCCAGGTCGAGGAGCCGCAGGCTCGCCGCCGCGAGGGCGAGGGCCGAGGCCGTCAGGCTGGCCCAGGCCCGCTCGACCCTCGAGGGGTACCAGCAGGTCCAGGGGGGCCCGCGCCTCCCGCCGCCACCGCCCCCGCCGCCGAGGTTCGAGGCGTACGTGGACATCGTCGGCTCGAACGTCGTGCCGCAGGTCGTGAAGGTGGTCGAGGGGACCAAGGTCGTGTGGGTGAACAGGACCTGGGCCCCGCCGCCCGGCTCGAGCGTGAAGAGCGGGACGGTCGACGCCTCGGGGGAGCACCACGACGGCCTGTTCTCGAGCGGCCTCCTCATAGCGCCGGGGGACTACTGGAGCTGCACCTTCCACAGGGCGGGCGAGTACCCCTACTACCTCACGAACGTGTGGAGGTCGGGAACTGTGATTGTGGAACGATATAGAGACTCCCCGCAATCGAGTAGTCCTGACGCCTGATATCGAGTTCTATCTTGAGTACTGTCCAGATTCGAGAGTCACACATCTGGAGCAACTATGCGGCTTCTTCTATCACCTCAATCCACTTACTGACCCGGCTCCCAAGTGAATCTGGAAGTGATGGTATCGCACCTTGAACAAGGAGAGAGGTTTCTTCTGCCATTCGTATTCAATTCGTTTCTGATCCTCGCTAGCTGTTTCCCTCTCCAGATATCGATCATTGTCTCTTTGTTCATATCGCCAACGATGTTCTCATAATAGACATCATTGCAGCAAATATGGACGAGTCCAGAGGAATTGACATTGAATTGTCTGAATGGCCAACTGCACCATCTCTTCTGCGTTATCCAATCATCAACTCTCCATGTACTCTCTCCCAACCTGTTGGGTGCATTTCCTCCGCGCCTCGTCAGTCTTGCATTCTTGTCCCTGAGCTGAAAGACAATCGTCAAATCCTTTTCAATCTGAGTTCCGCGGATATCTGAGAGCAATTGCTGCATTCTCGCGCTCATCTTCATGTCATCGGTATAGTCATTTATTCGCAGCAATGCCTTGCCATTCAGTCCATTGGAGTAAAGCTCAGTGAGCTTGTCAAAGTCGAGTAGTATGCCATTGGTCCATACCCCAATGCCTGCATGTGGTAAGTTCATCCTGATCTCGGATATGAACGACGCCATCCTTGAATCTAGCAGGGGTTCATTGTTATGGAACGGGTATATCCATCCCGTGTATCTGAGTTGCTTAAGTTGCCTCACTATCTCTGAGAATATCTCCTCCTTTAGATGGATGGGTTTCCGCTTATCAACATGCATATTTGCCGGGCAAAATGCGCAATCATTGTTGCATCGATTGAAGGTCTCAATCTCCACATGGTTGAACAGAGGTGGATCATAGGGATTCCAGTTGCATGAATTCCTCTTAATCTCGCCGTGAACTGTGACTGCCAGTTCGGATATGAGGGGGATGTGATATCTCTTGAAGTAATGGAATGGTTGTTGCGTCTCGATTACCGTCACCGGCAAGGCTATCAGATCCGTTCTCCCTTGCCAATGCCGTCCAGGTCTATGGATTTTGTGATTGCCTGATACACGGGCACAGTTCGATTCCAGTGGCAGACGCCATCAAATGCATAAGATGGGTGGCTTCTGAAAACCATGTAAGAAGATTTGGGAAGTGAGCCCGCGCCCCGGGTCTGGACGCCTCCGAGCGCCTCGACGGCCGCGCAGACGAACGCTCGCGGTCGCCTGTGACGGGCCTCTGTCAGGGCCGCCTCGGCGCCTTTCAGCCTCCTTCGCTGGGATGCGGGCTCACCTCATTTTGTTTCGGTCACTTCCCGGACTGGACCTTGCCGTCCTGGCCGCCGTTGCACTCGCCGTTCTGCTCGCCTCCGGACTCGCCCTCCTCGGCAGTGTCGTCATCCTCGGGCTCGTCCTCGTAGTCGCAGTCAGCCGGCTCGTCCTCGGCGTCCTCGGTGGATGACTGGTGGTCCTCGGAGTGCATCTCGCAGTTCTGCTGCTCAGAGCCTGCGTTGCGCTCGCGGTGCCTCCAGCAGTTCCCGTTCTGTTCCCCGTTGCCCTCCTGCTCGTCGTCGTCCTCGTCCTGGTCGTCGTCGCCCTCATCGTCATCGGCGTCGTCGTCATCGTCGGACTGGTCGTCGTCATCGTCGTCGGGGACCTCGTCGTCCTGCTCATCGTCATCCGGCAGCTCGTCGTCGTCCGATCCCTCGTCATCGTCTCCGTCAGGAACCTCGTCGTCGGATGTGTCGTCCTGGTCTCCGTCCGTCGTGTCGTCAGAATCGGACGTGTCGTCGGAGGAGCCGTCAGTATCGTCAGAAGAGGAATCGTCGTCGGCGGTGTCGTCCTGGCTGTCGTCGGGCAGTTGGTCATCCGCAGGGGGCGGGTCGATGTTGATGTCGGGCTTGTCATCGCCACCTATCAACGATACGACTAGCACCGCGGTAATGATGAGCGCGGCGCTGGCCACCACTGTGGTGCGCAACCTCTTGCTTAATCTAATCTAGTCACCTCCTCTGCCCCGCATCCCAAGGGGCTTGACAAGTGTTATGGCCGAAATGCTATTTATATCCTCTGCGTCAGACAGCGTTTCCTGGCTGTCGAAAATGCTGTCAGACAGACCTCCGGGACGGCGCATCCTCTCTTATCCGGACCGGCGCGCCGACGTGCGTGCGCGAGCCGCTCACGGCAGCGGCGGGAGGGGCTCCCCGCCGAGGCATTCGACGATCTCCGCGTACCCGTCGTAGAGTGCGGCCGCCCCCTCGTCGGAGAGGTGGCTCCCCTGGCTGGCCGCGCGCACCTGGTGGTAGAAGGCGTCCAGGAGGTTGAGGCATAGGTCGGTCTGGCCGAGGTCGAACGCGGCCTGAGCGACGATGATCTCCGCTATGAGCCCGTTCTCGGAATAGCCGGGGAACTCGTCTGAGTAGGCCTGCACTATCGGCAGCAGGTCCATGGGCTCGCACAGGTCCACGGGCGGCTCCTCGTCCCGCACCTCTACGAGCATCTCCACGGACGACATGGGCGCCTTCCCGTCCCACCCGCCGATCGCCAGGACGGTCCCGTTGGCGGTGACGGCGCTGCCGTGCATGCCCCGCGCCTTGGCCATCGCGTCCTCCACTCTCCACGAGAAATCGCACGGGCAGAGGCTCTCTGTCGAGTTGGACGTGCCCAGGGTGCTCCACGAGCCCGTGGACACGATCCATCCGGCCGGCAGCACCTCGAGTCCGAAATTGGCCCTGGGCGAGGCCATCCCGTCCACCGGGACCCACATCCCCAGGCTCGGGCCGTACACCTCCGCCGACGACAGGACCGTCCCGTCGGAGACACCCCCGGAGACGAGGACGTCCCCGTCCCCGAGGACTGCCGACGACGCGCTGTAGCGCTTGTACGCCATGTCGGCGACGGAGCCCCAGGAGTTGCCGTCCGGGTCGTACTCCTCGCTCGTGCCCTCGGAGTCCCCTCCTATGGCGAGGGCGCCCCCGTCGGGCAGCGGCTGGATCGTGAAGAAGGCCCTTGCATAGGCCATCGTGCCGGCGGGGACGAACGAGTGCGTGCCGGGGTCGTAGGCCTCGGCGTACTTCCACACGCCGGTCACCCAGTCGGTGCCTCCCGCTACGAGGACATCCCCGTCCCCCAGGCGCAGGGCGGCGTGCCCGGACCTCGCGAAGGCCATGTCGCCGACATAGAGGCATGCGCCGAGCCCGAGGTCCAGGACCTCCGCGGACGAGGTGGCGCCGGAGCCGGTGTCCCCTCCAGCGATGAGGACGGTGCCGTCCGAGAGCAGGGTAGCCGTGTGGCCCACGCGGGCGACGTTCATGCTCGGTCCCGGCCTCCAGGAGTCGCCCTCGGGGTCGTACACCTCGGTCGTCTTGGTGGGCCCGGCGGTCGACATCCCGCCTATGACCAGAATGTCACCATCTGGCAGTTCTACAACCTGGGGCGATGAGCGCGGGAAGATCATGGGGGCGGCGTCGAACCAGAGGAGCGAAGTGCTCCCCGTGTCGAGGTCGGGGACCCTGTCGATCGGGAAGGTGGAGTAAGCGTACGGGGCTGCGCCTCCGAGGCCCATCACGAGGATGAGGGAGAGGACGGCCGCCGCTGAGCCCCTGAAGTCTCCCTTGGAATAGAGTGCATCCACTCCTGTCCCTCCCCCGGAACGGCTGTGCCCGCGCGGTCTCCCCGACGCTGCTAAGACAGGCCTTCGCTACGTACCCGAACGCGCAGCCCGATTATGCACTTTTCGATGCACTGACTCGGCTCACGCCTCGGCGGTCTCGTTCGCCTCGGGCTGCGGCTCGGGGGGCACCTCGACGATGGGCTCCACGACCTTCGCGGAGCGCTCGAGGAGGGCCAACTCCTTGGTGCTCAGGACCCGCGGGTCTATTACGACGACAATGGCGCAGTCGTGGGCGAGGACGAAGTCGTGAAGGTGGTTCACGAACCTCAGGACCGTCTCGAAGTCGTTCTGGGTGATGAGGTACTCCGCCCCCTCGATCAGCACGACGGTCTTGGCGCGGTCCTCGACGAACCTGGAGATCTTGAGGCTCACGAGGCTGAGCTCGGTGGGATCCACGTGGCTCGCGCCGGCCCTGCGGGTGAGCCAGAGGATGCTCTTCGCCTCGAACTCGTGCACCTCCTTGAGCCTGTTGGGGTGCTCCCTGGATATGAGCATCCCCTCGGCGCCGTGGGCCACGGCCTCGTTGTACATGGAGAACGCGACGTTCGGCCTCTTCTCCTTGACCAGGTAGATGAACCCCCTCTCGATGGGGAACTGCTCGCCCGGGAGGGGCCTCAGGACGGGGAACCCCTCGCCGTTCACGGCCGTCACCGCGGCTGCCCTTGCGGAGGCCCCGCCAGCGCCGGAGCCGCGCCTGTAGTAGAGCACCGCGCCTATGGCGCCGAGCGAGATGACCAGGGCCGCGGCGGCGATGTACGGGATGTAGTCGGTGGAGACGGTAGCGCCATTGGTGGGCAGCTCCTGCTCCTCCGCCTCGACCACGAAGTCCCTGTAGGTTATGCCCGTGCCCCAGACATAGGAGATGTTCCCCCAGGCCGTGTGCACCAGGTAGTCGAGCCTGAAGTAGTAGCTGTATGTCTGGGCGCAGGCGTCGTCCGGCACGGTGAGGTTGACGGCGTAGGTCTCGATGCCGACCCCGTCGGGCGCGAGCCAGGAGGAGTTGCCCGAGACGTTGTTCCAGGCCCACTCGTTCGGGGCCATCCAGTAGAAGTGGACGCTGACGTTGGTCACCTTGACCATGTACGCCAACGAGTCGTAGACGTAGTCCCCTGAGGCCATCTGGTTGACCACGGTGACCTCGATCGAGAAGTCGTCCCCGGCGCAGTAGGAGCTCTGGGCGGGGACGAAGCCGAAGTCGACGGATATGGCGTCCTCGAGGGCGGACGAGCCGGAGGACGCGGCTAGGAGCGCTAGCGGTATGAGCATCACTGCGAGAACGGGCCTCGGTGCCGCGGCCATCTCCCTTCCCCGACGCGGTCAGTGCGCGTCGTCACCCCAATCACCGAATCGCTACATAAACAGTTGGCCAACGGTCAGACCAGTACGCGCTTCTCCTCCTTGGTGATGTTGAGGACGACCTGCGTGTAGGTGCGGTCGACGTTCGGGTGGTCCAGGACCTTCTTGACGAAGGTGTTCAGCTCCGCCCTGGACTTGAACCTCGCCTCGACTATGGCGTCCCATTCTCCCGTGGAATCATAGACGGCGAACACCCCGGCCTCCTTGGCGAGGTCCTTCTCCGTGTCGATGATCTTCCCGTGCATGACCTTGATGCCTATGACGGCCATGATGTCGTACCCGAGCTTGGTCGCGTCGACGACGGGGATGTAGCCCTGGATGATGCCGGTGCGCTCGAGGATCTTGACCCTGTTGGAGACGGTCGTGAGGGAGACCTGGAGCTCCTTGGCGATGTCCCTGAAGCTCTTGCGGGCGTTCTCGTTCAGGCTCCTGATGATGTCCATGTCGAGCTCGTCCAGGTCCACGACGTCCGCGACCCTCTTTTCAGCCGCCATCGGGACGCCCAAGCACTTCTGCTGATAAATATCTTGCACCTGTACGCCCATTGTGTGGTCGAAATAGCGGGATTGCGCTAATATTATGGTCATTCGACCTGTTTTTCCCGAACAATGTTGATATATGGCCGAATACATACAGTACGTGCCGGAGGTCGTCAAGTATGCCAGGGGATGCTATTTGTTCTGAGGCGCGCCTGAAGTACTGGGAGGAGGAGTGGCTGTCCCAGCTGATCTCGGAGGCGCTCCGGCTGAAGAAGCACGCCCCGGAGGAGGACAAGTCCGCGTCCTCCGTGAAGGGCCAGGACCTCTCGTGAACGGTCAGGCCTTCGTCGGTTTCTCGTCCCTGGGCTCCGCTATCTTCCTGAAGAATAGGTAGAAGATCAGCGTGCCGGCGATGTACATGATCGATGTGTAGTAGAAAGGCTCCGCGCTCGAGTAGTCGTTCGCCCAGATGTAGCCGCTGACGGCGTACGCGGCGGAGAACGCCAGGGTCCATGCGAGCTGGCTGATGGCCCAGAACGAGGCCCTCACCTCCTCGCTCACGATGTTCATGAGGTACGCGTTCAGGACCGGGATGGGCACGAGCATGAGCAGGCTCCTGAGGGTGAAGAGCACCGCCACGAGCAGGAGCGAGAACGCGGAGTAGGGTATGGCGAAGAGGAACCCGACGGAGGCGAGCTGGCACACGGTTATGAGCAGGACGGACCCCCGTGCCTCCGCGTACTTGGGGACGACGAACCAGCCCACGGCGACGGCTATGTTGGAGGCGGTGACCATCGCCGTCAGCTGGAGGGAGTCGGCGCCCATGCCCTCCTGGAAGACCAGGGGGAGCCAGGGGATGACGAGGCCTGCGCCGACGCCTATGAGGGCGTTCTGGAAGGAGTAGACGAAGAGCCTCTTGAGGAAGACCCGGTCGAAGCTCACCCTCAACTTCTCGCCCTTGGCCTTGACCTCCGACACCCTGAGGATGTAGAACACGGGCACGACGCTCGCCAGGGCGGCGGCGAGGACCACGAGCCAGTAGCCGTCGGTGAGCTCGAAGCCGTAGTTGGTCAGGAGGAACCCGGGGAAGAAGATGCCCGTGGCGCTGGCGATGGTGATGGCTATCTGGTTGGAGAAGCCCTGGAGTCCGTAGAAGAACTTGAGCCTGGTCGGGGCGGCCTTGCTCGCCATGAGGGCGACGATCGATGGCTGGACCAGGGACGAGCCGAGGCTGATGAGCCCCTCGGCGACGATGAACACGGCGAGGTTCGGCTCGTACAGGAAGAGCGCCGCGCCGGCCGTGTTGAAGACGAGCCCCATCAGGAGGAGCTTCTTGCGGCCCAGGATGTCGGCGAGGAAGCCGCTGAAGAGGAGGCTGACGACGCCGACAGCGGAGCCGATGCCGCCGATGAGGCCGATCTCCTCCGAGGTGAAGCCGAGGGCGTCCCAGTAGAGGGAGATGACGTACCAGGTGACGCCGCCCAGGATTCCCATGAAGAAGGAGGCGTTGATGATCCGGTGCTCGTCCTTGCTGCTGGATGAGTAATACCGGAAGGTCTCCCCGGCGCTTGCCTGCCCCGCCTGCGCAAGCCCCTTGACGGTCCCTCGCATCCCCATTATATTGCGACCTTGGTCGAGAGAATGCGCTCGTTCGTATTAATGTGACGATGGCACCGTCTGTATGTGGTTAATCTTATGACTGAGCACTGTCCTCTGCATGGTGTGGCCAATGTCTGGGGACGCCTGACCGAGGTCGTCGATCGATTCTTCCCACTTGATAGCCCACGAAGGAAGGTAGTCCAGCTAGTATCCGTAGTCCTGTTAGTCGAGGGCATTTCGGTTCTTCTCCTCTTTTCCTACGTCGGCCCTCTGCTCGGGCTCATCTCCATTCTACTCGGCGCGGGTCTCATGGCTCTGTTCTTCAGAGCTGAGGAGGAGCAGCGAGCGCAATCATATGAGCCGCTTGGCATGCGAATCGTATCGACACTCACTAGGAGTATTGGCGGCGAGTATGCGTTGATGGTTCTCGGCGCGGTTCTGATCATTCTTGTGGTCCTATACAACGCATTTGTCTCGGAGACCCCGGACTACGGAGACGTCGACGTCATAATAATGGTGTTCAGCGGACTGTTGATAGTCTTCCCATTCGTGCCAGATCAATGGCGGATTGAGGCGACGTTCGCAGTAGTGTTCATCGGATTCGTCACTCTGCTGTTGGCTGTTCCTCAAGCAATCACATCTCTGGGTGGCGAGGGAGACGCTAGCTCCATAGGCAATTGGTATGTCCACTACATGCTCGCGGCCCCATTCGCATCAATCTTGGATCTACTAGGGATTCCATCGAGTTCAATCGGGAATCTGGTGACTCTGCAATTCCAGGACGGATCCATTCACACACTGGAGATATCTGCATATTGTGCTGGCCTCTATTCATTCTCGATTTTCTTGTCCGCGTTCTTCTCGTACGTATTAGTTCTTGAGAAGCTCAGGGCCAGTGTCTTGGCGGCAGTTCTTGGACTGGGCGTCTTGGTTGCCTATCTGGGGAACCTCTTCAGGATGGTAGTCGTGGGCGTCGTGGGATACTACTGGGGAATAGAAGCGCTGCATTGGGCTCACCAGAATGCTGGATGGATCATCTTCATATCATGGTCGGCGTTGTTCTGGTGGATTATCCTCAGCCGCTTCAGCAGCGATGTGCCCGCGAGAGAAGGTCAGCTGAGTCCAGAGGCGACCCGAGAGCATGAGGAGACTGACTGACGCGCCCCCTCCAACAGACTCGTCGTCTTGACGAATGCTGGCGTTGATATCTTAGTCGATGTGGCTGATGCACACCGCTTCATGCTTCACGTTAGTCTATGAGTACGAAGCGTGGCCCCATCAATCGTCTTCGAAGCCGCACTTTCCTATAGCGGCTTGGACTCGGAGGGCGGGAAGAATCTGCGCTTGAGAATCCACGAGCCTACGCGGAATGGATGGGCCTTGATCAGGCTTCTCGTGTTGCAGACCATCCAGCAATCCATGTTGCAGTTCGTCACGGCCTTTCTGAGATCGTATTCGTCGATGTTCGCCGCAAATTCGTCCCAACTGCGGTGTTGGGTGATGTTGCCGAGCTTCTTGTTCATCACATTGCACGGATAGACATCCCCATTTGGCGCTATGAAGACGTACTCTTTTCCGGCCTCACATGAAGATGTATATCGGTGTCTCTCGCCGACGTCGATTATCCCGTTTGTGTGATATGCTCTCAGCCAGTCCTTCGCGTGTTTCGAATGGAGCTGGGCTTCAACGACTGAGGCTATGCTATTCGAGTCACTGATCCCACTGCTCGTTTCAGTAGGGTTGTCATCTTTGCAGAAGTAAACATCAGAGTTGTGGACATGGACGCACGTGAATTCGACGTCAAGGCCGCGAGCCAGGGCAAAGACGTCTCGTACTTCCTTTGAATTCTCACGCATGATGGTCATTGCGATTCTTAGGTCGCGTATCCCGAGATTCTTGAGGGCAGTCACTGTGGTCAGGGCCTTATCATAGGCTCCTTCAATTCCTCTGATGGTATCGTGTGTCTTTCCTATGCCATCGATGGACACACCAACGCCCACGCGAGGGTGGAAGTGCATTATCTCCTTGATCGTCGACGTGATTCGCGCAGTCAGAAACCCGTTCGTCGAGAACACTATCCGAGAAGATGGGACAATGCTGTGAATCTCTCTTATGACTTCTACTAAGTCATGGCGAAGAAATGGCTCTCCGCCGGTTATGTTGATTGTTTTGAGGGATGGCGGTATCTTGTGATAATCCGCAGGTGTCATCTCTGCGCCAGGATCCAGCTTCCAGATGTTACACATGCTGCACTTGGAATTGCACCTGTAAGTGACAGCGATAAAAGCCTCTCGGATCCTCACATCAGTTTATGAGCGAACAAGGTCTATATATCTATTGTTGGCCTATAGCCAGGTCTGCGAGATCCGGATTTCTGATGGATCTTGCTGGTCTGCGCGGCTCGTGAACCGAGAGGTCTGTGGCGAATGCGGAACATGAGAGTTCTGATGCTTGCACCGGAGTTCCTTCCCGTCAGAGGAGGTGTCGGCAACTACATTGCAGAGATATCAAAGCGGGTCCCGCACGATGTGGAAATGTACGTTGTGACTCCCAGGCAGGGCACAAATGAGTCGGAACATGCACAGATCAACGGCAATGAGGATTTCGTGTCTTCAGACAATGTTCACGTGGTGTATCTTGGAGAAGCACAGGACTACTTCTTCGGCAATTTCCCATTTCAGGTCAACTGCGGATTTGAATTGAGAAGAATGATTCGCGATTTGAGGATAGATATCGTCCATTCTCACAGCGCGATGCCCGACTACTTCGTTTCCCCGGACTCCACCGGGGTTCCGTTCTTGACCACCATTCACACTACCCTTGAGGGACACAAGAACGCCCTGAAGGCGTCTGGAAGCAGATTCACGGAGCTTTCGATGCACGAGAGGTTCGCTCTTCTCCTCGCACCCGCTCTGAAACGCTTCGAGGACGCATATTACAGTAAGAATCGACACTATTCAACAGTCTCAGAATGGGGCAGGGAGAGAATCGTTGAAGAGAAGAAGATACCCCGCGACAGAGTCCGAGTGATTCGACCAGGGGTTGACACATCCATATTCAGCCCTTCAAAGAGAGAAGTGCCATTAGAGGCGATTGACGACATAGAGTCTCCAAGAGTCCTGTATCTCTCTAGGATGGCAACCAGGAAGGGCATATACCTCCTTCTCAAGGCTATTCCTAGGATCCTCAAGAGACTGGACGCTCACTTCCTCATCGCTGGATCTGGGACACTCCAGGCAGAGTTGGTCCCGCGGAGCAACACAACGTTTCTAGGACAAGTTCCAATGTCACATCCCCCACTTCTCTATGCCAAATCCGATGTCTTCGTGTTGCCATCGCTCTATGAGAATTTGCCGGTCTGTCTATTGGAATCGATGGCGTCAGGTTGCGCTGTTGTATGCTCGGACGTAGGCGGTGTGAGGGAGGTGGTCGATCATGAGAGGACCGGATTGGTCATTAGGCCGAATGACATCACATCCATTGAGACTGCCATCATTCGTATGATTGAGGACGACAATCTCAGAAGAGAGATGACAAGGAATGCGATGCAATCAATCACTAGGGAGTTCAAGTGGGAGTCGACAGCATCACAGACAATGGCTCACTATCAAGACATCCTTGATGGAGTGGAAAGGACCAGTGAGTGAACGGAGGTCGATGGTATCAGGTTCCTGATGGTGAGCACGTATTTCCCGCCCTATCATGCGGGCGGGGATGCAATGATGGTGAAATACCTCTCTGACGAACTCATGCGTAGAGGACACGAAGTCGCTGTCTTCTCAAACCCCTCCATCTATCGTCTGCTGAAGTCCGCGGAACCGAAGAAGGATGATAGAACGGACGCGCCGTCGATTCATGCTTGCGAATACTCACCTTTGTCGGGCCGGCTCGAACTATTCGCCGACTATTTCCTGGGATTGTCTGACAGAGCATCCAAGCACCTGCGTACCCTGGTCAGGGACTATCGGCCGGATGTCGTGCACTGGCACAATACCAAGGGATTCATGAGCACACCGGTTCGTGTAGATGGTCCGATATCGTTGTATACCGCTCACGATTACTATGCATTCTGCCCTAGGACGAATCTAATCACGCCTAACAGCATCTCGTGCCTAAGTCCAGCTTACTGTCAGCTATGTCTGTTAAGGTGGCACAAGTTGCCGCAGCCATGGAGATGCGGAGGTCGAAGGGTCCTTAGATTACCCTCCGATACAAGAGTCATAGCTCCATCTCAATACATGGCAACGAGACTGGAGGCGGAAGGCATCAAGAGCCCCAGAGTAATCAGGAACTTCGTTCTGGACCGGGGCATCGTTTCTGGACCAACACATAGGGATTCTATGACCTATTTGGGGGTTCTTGAACCCCATAAGGGTTTGGGGACCTTGATGGACGCATTCATGAAGAGTGCATCGAGCCATGATTTCAACCTGAACATCATCGGGCAGGGTTCAATGAAAGGGTCTTTGGAGAGCAGGGCTTCGAAGAGCGGCTTGTCAGACCGAATTCGCATCCACGGGTTCATCCCCTACAGCCAACTCGATGAGATTCTCAGAGGGACAGCAGCTCTCCTGGTGCCATCCGAATGGCCTGAGAACTCTCCCCTCGTGGTACTGGAGGCCTTGTCCAAGGGAATCCCCGTGATAGGTTCGCGTGTGGGTGGGCTGCCAGAGATCATCAATGAGGCGTCTGGTTCTCTTCTGTTTGAACCTGGAGATGTTACGCAACTCTCAGAGGCAATGCAAACAGTCTGGAGTGACGGTGACTTCTCCAGCACTCGCCAGCGGAAGGCCAGAGTCTCATACGAGTCCATGTTCACCCCTGATGCGCATATTAATGCGTATCTCAGATTGATACATAGCATCTGAGTCTTTGAATCACGTGACGCATGGAGGATTTCGGCGCGGTCCCCGCCCTCGACGAAGGTCGCGGTCACGTTTTAGATGAAGTCCTAAGGCTTGAGGTGTGACGACTCCATCACTCTTGCTACGAGTGCTATTTAGATTTCCATCTGGACTTCGTTCTTGAGACAGTCCAAACAATGCATCAATGTCTGATAGGCGCTGTCTGGAGAGAGGCCGATGCCGATGATCTCAGGCATGTACGTCCCCTCATACCGCTCGGCGATGGTGTACTTGGGACTTGGATTCGGTAAGCGATTGGCGGCCATGATGAACGCCCGCTCGCCTACCAGCTGCCCGTTCCTCTTCGGGGCTGCCTGGCTGACGGTGTCTATCGACCCAAACCGCTCCGCGATGGCGTGGAGCTCCTTCGCCGTGTCGTACTCAATCGTTACTCCCACCTGCGTCCTCCTTCTTTGGAGAGGTCCCCACAATGCATCCCGGGAAGGCATCGAGTCAGGATGTCTTCAGCCTATTGGCAGGGATGCTAGCTCAAAGAATTGCATAAGATGGGCTCGGTCGTCGAGAACATCGTATCCACCTTCGCCCGCTGATGGCAAGCGCATTCGACGAACTCCCTCTTCAGCCTCCGCTCGCACCTGTCAAAGGTGGACTGAGAGCATCGAGCAATGCCTCTACCACTGTCGACACCTCATCACGGGTCATTTGAGGAAACATTGGCAGAGATAGCACAGACTCAGATACAGCCTCCGTTATTGGCAGTTTGAAATCATGGCTACTTTTCTTGTACGACTCCTGCAGATGGACGGGTACGGGATAATGTATGCTTGTCCCTATTCCTCTCGAATTCAGTTCCTTCTGAAGGCGCTGTCTGTTCTCCGTTCTGATGACGAATTGATGATAGACATGTGTGGCATGTGGTGCTTCGATGGGCAGGACTATGCTCGCATTCCCTAATCCGTTCCGGTACATTCGGGCTATGTCTCTGCGTTTCGCATTCCAGTCATCAAGATGTCCCAACTTCACTCTCAACACTGCCGCTTGAATCTCGTCGAGTCTGCTATTAATGCCTACTGTTTCGTAGTAATATTTCTGGGATTGTCCATAGTTGCTCATCTTGCTCACTTTCTCTGCAATTTCCTCGTTGCTTGTCACCACGATTCCTGCATCTCCGTAAGCGCCCATGTTTTTCGTCGGGTAAAAGCTGAAACATGCAGCGTCTGCTAGTGACCCGACCCTCCTGCCTTGGTACGTGGCGCCATGTGCCTGGCACGCGTCTTCGATGACAAAGATGTCCTTGTCTTCAGCAATCTCCATGATTTCATCCATTCTTGATGGATGTCCGTAGATGTGGACCGGGAGAATCGCCTTCGTCCTGTCCCCGATTTTTTCTCGTATTTTTGAGGCATCGATGCAGTATGTATGGGGGTCAATATCAACTAGAATTGGTCTTGCTCCATTCCTCGTTATGGCATCGACAGTTGAAATGAACGTGTGAGCAGTTGTGATCACTTCATCACCCGGGCCAATTCCAAGCGCCCTAATTGTCGTCAGAAGGGCATCTGAGCCTGAATTGACTCCAATGCCAAACCTCGTTCCCACATATGCGGAAAACTCCGATTCAAAGGCTCTACATTCCGCGCCATTGACAAACTGGCCAACGGTGAGCACCCTCTCAATTGAGTCGAGAACAGCCTCTCCAATCTCTTCAAGTTCTCTCGAAAGGTCGATCGATTTCACAGACATGGTGGTTTCGCCGCATCATTCAAGTAGTCATATTCATGAAGAAAGGACATGCATGGGTCTGCAAACACACACGTTTACTCCCAATTGACCTCATAAGTATCATACACCGTCGCTCTCGCGCCAAAGGTGCTCTTGTAGTCTGATAGACTGGAATTTAGATATTGGCCTGCATTTTCTGTAGAAATCCCGAAATCAAAGTACCTCTTGTCGATATAGTATTCGTTTATCAAATAGTCTAGCACGCAGTCCACAACGTGCGATTTCCTTCCCGCTTCGGTTGAGGCGATGTACTGAGTGTGCGCGACGTTCCTGCTTTCATACATGATCACACCTCCTTCCATGCGCCCGTCAATCACACCGGCGAACAGTCTTATGTTCTCCGGGAATCTCTGAGCTAGAAGAATCATCTCTTCCTTTGTGTGCGTAGGTCTGACGCCGTGTCTAGATTCCAAACACTTCTTCTCGATTTCCATATAGTTTCCGAAATCGGAGCTTTCCTCGACCTCTGTGCCACGAGACTGAGCCTTCCTAACACACCACCGACGTTCCTTGGCGAAAGGTGTCCTTTCTGGCATGAAAATAGTGGAGGAGACATCTCGCCTAACTAGCTTCGCATCCGTGAGAAAGAGGGCGTACAAATCCTCTTCTGCTGGAATGGAATGATAGATGTGTGGTATAGCTTTGTACACGAGCTTCTTGATGCCCATCTCCTTCAGGTGTTTCCCTAAATCATGAAAGAGATCTACCATGTCCGTGGCCCTCAGTCTGCTATCCGTTATAATTCCCCCGAACGTTAATCCTGCATGACTTGTCATCACGTCTCCTTCAATAGTGGCTGGCATGACTGCCGTTAAGTCCATGACATCGAAGAAGAATAGCAGAGAACTGTCCCTGAATCTATCCGAATGGTAGTCCATGTACTTCCTATCGAAGAGGAATAGTCCATTTCTCGAAGCCTTAACGAATTGATTCCAGCTATCTTCAAGTTCGGGACTATATGCGGTGATTCTGAACATATCCAACCCTTAGTGCCTCAGATTTCCAACTCTGCGTAACCGAATCCGGTTCTGCCCATATCGTTCCCGTTGTAGAACATAATCGTCCTTTCCCGGACTCGTATTGTGGCAGGGTAGCACAAATGTTTCGAATCCCACCCCTCCTTTGACAGTGAGATTCCTGCTTCAGAATCCTTCCTTATCCATGAGATTCCATCTTTGGATTCAGCATATCCTGGGATGTAGTCCCCGGTGAGAGTCCCCTTCGTATAGAACATGCAATAGGTATCTCCATCTTTGACTACTCTTGGTCTTCCGATTCGGTACTCGTTTTCAGTATTATCGATGCAAACCGTCCCTCGGTCTGGGAAATGGATTCCGTCCCTCGACTCGTAGAGCCTGATGTTGTACCTCGGATACGGTTTACCCCCGATAGTCTCCCAGCCACTTCCGACGCCGCACCAGGCTCTCCAGATGCCGTTCTCTCTGAGAACGGAGTGTATCGCCCTTATGTACAATCCGTCGTCCGATCGGTCAAGGATGGGAGTGTTGCTGCATCGCTGGAATCTCTCCCCGCCATCCACACTGACTGCTAGGCCACTGAATGCCAAGAACTTCACTTTCTCCACCAATTGGAAGCCAACATAATACATCAGCAACTTCCTGCCGAGTTGCGCAATATCGCCAAGAATCACTCCATTGTCATCGAAACAACCAGGCAGGCCGACGTCGAGGACTGGGCTATCTGACACCGCTACAATCCTTGATGGTTTGTCGGCGTCAACATCCACATAGCCGATTCTACTTGCTCCCGTATTGTCGCGCATTCCTGCATAGACGCGAATCTTGTCATCTTCCAGTTGAATCGGAGTCGGCGTTAAAGCGGAGTGTTGTGACCAGTTGGATCGCCCATTTGGGCAATAGACTAACCCCATCTTTTTCCACTTCAAGAGTTATTCCTCACTTACTCCAAAGCTCTCGTAACTGCTCTTGTCGAGAGGGCGCGCAGGATTTCCAACGCACACCTTTCCAGGCTCGGTATCTCTGATTACTACAGCACCCGAGCCAACAATACAGTCTTTCGCGATTTTGATGCGATCATTATACGTGCTATTCACACCGAGGAAGCAGTTTTCGCCGATGTCACAGTAACCTGATATGACGCAGTGTGAGGACACGTAACAGTTATCGCGGATGTAAGTTCGATGGCCCACGTGGTTGCCACTCCAGAGTACCACATTGTTGCCAATCTTGACCTTGTGTTGAAGGACGTTGTTTTCGAATATGAATGAATTCTCGCCAATCTCTACATTGTGCCAAACGAAAGCCTTTGAACTGACGTAGGATACGAGTCGAAACCCCTTTTTCTTCACTTCGTTATACAGCCTCGTCCTCACTCGGTTGAGCTGGGTATAGGTCACCGCGACATAGACGCTGTATTTGGATGGGCTAAAGATCTTATCCAGTTCCTCGAATGGTACCACCGGCAGGCCGAGCAGATCCTTCTCTTTCAGGAAATCTCTCTCGACTGAGAACGCCACAACTTCGTATTGGGAGTCATGCGTGAAGTACTCGTATGCAATTTGAGCGAACTCACCCGCTCCGACGATGATGATCTGGCCTTTCTTGTCCCTCATATCCGCTTATCCTCCCTCGGGGTTCCGCTCTTGCCCCCGCTCGCTTTCCTTCGACCTACCATCTTGAGGAATACTTGTTTGTCCCTAATGTAGTCCTCGACCTTGTAGAAATCTGATGCAAGAACCAAGCAGACGGCTCCTGATGAGAAGTTGTCAAGTTTCCTCCATGTCATTGGTGGAATGTACAAACCGTAGTGAGCTCTGTTGAGGTGAAACCGCTTGCGGTTCTTCCCATCTTCAAGTACGACATCGAAGCTGCCACTCATGGCAATCATCAGCTGCTCGAGTCTCCTATGCGCATGTTCTCCTCTTTCCTCTCCTCCTGGAACATCATAGAGATAGTATATTCGTTTGATGTCGAATGGGATATGACGCGTTGATTCTACAAATGTGAGATTGCCCTTTTCGTTTGCGATTTTTGGGAGGCTCACAATCCTGCAATCGGCTAGCGACATAATCTCACCTTCTGCGCGCCAAATGCGGCTCAAACGACATTTGCATATCACCATACACTACGTTTGCTGTTCCGCTAACTATTGTCGAGGTATTCTGGGCGATATGGATCGTATGAAGCACCACAGCCTTGCTCTTTCCGTCTCATCTAGAATGGCTATCACGAATATAAAGGATGCAGCGACCGATATCACACACTTCGGCCAGAATACAATCTCATCATTCCAGCAGAATACCGAGGCAATTGCGATGATACTCAGTCCTCCGAGCCAAGAACTCTTCAGGCGAGAATCAGAACGGAAGCCATGTCTTCTAATCAGATAAATGAATGCGAACGCGACGTACACGGAATTGACTACAACGTACGAAATGCCCACGCCCTCAAGGGAACTCAAGACGTCCATTGCTCCCAAGGAAATGGTCAAGAACCCCATCGACGAACAGCACTCGAGGGCGAGGAAAGTTCGCACGTCTGCATACGCAAACATAGGCATTGCAAGAACCCATCCCGTCACCCTCATGTAGTCTCCCACGAGCATCCACCTAGTCATGCTCGTCGCCTCCAGGAACTCCCCTGAAAACAGGAGTGAGATCACGAATTGCTTTGCGGTAACGATGAATACGGCGATGGGCACAATAATCATGATAGAGATTCTGAGGTAATCTCTGATTAGCGAGAGTTTCTCGCCTTGAGCATTAGTCTTGCTGAGAGTCGGAAGGTAGTAAGTGCCGCACGATACAAGAATAGCACCAACATATGTCATACTTAGAGACCAAGCAGCATTGAAAACACCTGCCTTGTCCATCCCTCCATTTTGGATGATTGACAGCCGGACTATGAGCAGGACGAAGGATGAGAGGAGTGCCGTTGCCAGCGTTGTTCCAGCGAGCGAGACGAAGTGCCGGACCGACTCTTTGTCGAAAGACTCGCGGAGCCTGAGCACTAGCGGCTTGATCCATCCATTTCGCAAGGCCACGTAAAGATTCAAGACCAGACTCATCGAGGAAGTGGCAGTCATCAGCCAGACAAGCGCAAGAAGGTAGCCACTATCTGCAGCTAAGCACACCGGGTAGGCAATCGCTGCGTTAGTGCCTGCGACTACAATTTGGATTACGGCCATACGACCTATAGCACGGTATCCATTGAGGATACCTGCAAAGTACGTGGCAAATGCGTTCAGGGCCACCGGCAGTGAAAGGAAACGAACCAACCACACATTCACTGAATCGCCAGATCCCAGCACTGCAGGTGCAATCACTGGCGCCGTAATGACAAGCGCGAGAGCAGTCACGAACCCGCCAATGAGGAATATCAGAAAGATGGCACGGACATATCTCTCTCTCGCTGCCTTTTCCCTGCGGGCGATTCCCTGCACTAGCGCTGGTCCGCCCGCCAGAGTTGCCAGCAGTCCTGATGTTTGGCTCATTTGAATTAGCATTGAGTATAGGCCCACGCCTGCTGGGCCAAGAATCACCGCCATGATCTTTGATGAGGCCACGCCAAGAAGCGAGGAGACTGCGAATCCCCCGCTCGTTTTGGACATTGCCTTGAGGATGTCACGCATATTCCAGGTCAGCTCCGAACGGACCTTCGAATGGCACTGGTCAGTCACGTCTCAGCGCTCATGCGCCACCTGGTAGAGAAAGCCCTCTAGGTTCATCTTGGTTTCGCACTCATTTGGCACATCAACCGCATTGAGGGGAATCGGTTTCATAGGATTCAATTGGCTATGCATCATCTCTCGTTCAGCGGTAGAGGGATGGCCACACCTTTCGAGTGGTCACATGGCATGCTTCGCGCGTTGAGCATGGGATTCCTCTTTTCAGTCAATTGCGAAGGTATTTGCGTTTTCAAACGCAATTATGACGTCGGCCCTGGTACAGCACTCTATCCGACACTATGATGGGTAGCTGAACCATTTGCTATCAATTCTTGTGCAAGAATATTAATGTGCGGTCCAAGCCATTTGCCAATTGGCAGACAGGTCAGCAGGTCGGTTGCCACGGAAATCGTATTGCCTCGTGGGATAGTCAACTCTTCCGGATAGACGAGCACGGACACGTTTCCCTAGATTCCGACGAACTGTCCATCGACTTCGAACGCTATGACGATGTTGCGATCCAAGGTCTCCACCTGGCCATGATCACCATCAGGAGGTATGCTGATGAGTTCCCATTCTGGCAGAGGCGGAAGAGGGTGGGCAGACCAGGGACGGACGAGCGCACTCTGCGGATAGTTCTCATGCTCCAGCAGCTCATCGGCCTCTCCTTCCGGGAGGCTGATGGCACCCTGTCTTTGGCCTGAGAGTACTAATGGATCGGACACGTGCTCGTCCATTCGACGATGTCCAGGACGCTCTCGCCCATGAGGTGGTCCACGATCCCGGACAGGTTCTTCGAGCATCTCATCACACCCCTGCCGGAACGCGATGCGGTCGTGGTCTCTGATGCTGCGGACTGCAGCGACAGGTGACGTGCCTGGCGCGTCATGGAGAGTTGGTGCAAAGCTGTGTGCTCATTGAAATGGACAGGTTCGCCATGCTGTCGTTCGGGTTCACCAACTCGAACATACACGAGAGCCAGGTGTTCGAGACAGTTTGGAGCGCTCTCCCAAGCAACGTCGTCCCGATGCAGAGCCTCGCCGACTCCAGCTACGTGGGGAATGACTGACTGGCTGTTGCCAGGCTGCGCGGGAAGACTTCGCTCCACAAAATCAAGAGGCACTCGAAGAGCTGCGAGGATCCGGAGATGTCTTACGAGAAGCTGGTGAACTTCGCGCACCGCTAGCCGAACCGGAGCCATGTCGGAATCGTGTTTAGCATGGTCGACAGCCCGCTTGGTTATCCATTGAGTTGTCGGACAAGGAGAGGGCGAAGAAACGACGTGAGGACGAAGTACTGCTTGCTAGACATGGTTCAGATGGCCATGATGCCTGGGTTCTGGTCAGCGTATTTTTCCAGCAAGACCCACAATGATCTTAGGGATGTGAATTGGCATTGCCATGGGGTCAAGCTTGAGCGCTTCGCATATTTCGTAGAATGCCTTCCTTCTGTTGCCAAGGCGTAGACACCCACCACCAATTTCAGCATGTATTCTCGCTATCTCTTCTCTGGATATCTCATTCTTGCACTCCTTCAACAGCCATTCTTTGAGCTTAACGCCGTCACTTAGCCAGCTGAGACCGTCTCGACTTACTGTATTTTGCCCATGCAGTCGATAGTATGCAAGTGGTTCCTCTAAGAAGTAGTACGAGTGCCTTCTTGCCAGACTAAGTTCGAACTTGTAGTCATTCAAGAACTTAAGTTCCTCATCATACATTACGCTCAATGCGCTTTCTCGCTTCAGTATTCGACTCGAGCCGAAGATGAAATTGCCTTTCAGAAGATCTTCGAAGATGCGCCCACTCTTCGGTTTGCCTTGCGAATTGTGAATGCGAGTGAAGGTTTGTCCAGTCAACTTGCCAGCTGCATCGATTATCTCGCCTTCTGACCACACAATCAACGTATCATCAGATTCGAGCACAGCGAGCTGCTTTTCGAGTTTGTCACTCTTCCAGACATCATCAGATGCAATGAACGCTAGAAATTCTCCGTCAGCGTTCTTCATGCCATCGTTGAGTGTTCTTGCTATGCCCAGGTTGTTGGTGTGAAACACAGCTCGAATCCTGTCGTCCCAGGCAACTGCCTGTTCAATCAACTCTCGGGATCCGTCCTGAGATCCATCGTCAACAATCAATAGCTCTAGACCACGAACACTTTGCGAGAGAACACTCTCTATTGCAGTTCGAATGTAGGGCAAGTGATTGTATGATGACATTATGACACTGACTCTAGGCAGGGTTCTCATCTCCATCATGCATCATCTTTCGTGACCCGATCTTCTTTTAGTGAACGCTATTTGAGTATAGAAACCTCGCACAAGTGTCACAGACAACTGAGAATTGATATCTCTATTCAGGATTCAGTAGTTCGTGATCACCACCACTTTGAGCCAGCGGCACTTCTTTCAGAGGGACTTCGACATCCCTTATGAACTAGTACTCACTCTCGAGGATGTACTGGCGCATGGCCAAGAACTTCGGGTGGGAGAGGAAATCATCGTGGGCCGTCCTCCCTCCTGGTCCCCTCCTCGCGGTGGGGAGGGTCGTCCACTTCCATTCCGCCCATGCATTCACGAGGGGTATCTTTCCTCTTCCCGTGCACTATCGCTAGCATTAAGAGCCGGATATCCTTCGCCTGGGGTATCGGATGATGTCTGCTGTGAAGAACGCACGGTTAAGCTAGAGGCACTTGAACTCGATGCCCTAGCCGTCGACGAGACGGATGACATCCTTGATGACGGCCAGCTTCCCGTTCGAACTCTTGACGAACGCTAGCGCGGCCGTCCCCCCTCTTCCCCGAGAGGACCGTATAGGCGGTCGCATAGGCGTGGAACCAGGTGGTGCCCGGCTTCGGTCTACCTCTCACGACCTTGTCTTTCTTCCCCTTGGGTCTCCCGTGGTACGGGATGAGCATATTGTCGATGGCGATTTTTAGGAGGCGTTTCGGGAGGAAGCCGGCCGCCTGTTCCACCGAGAGACGGTTCGCGTGCTTGCGCAATAGTCTGAGCGTGGGGCTGCGAAGGCGGTATCGAATCACACCATCGCGAGGAGAGGGTTCATGCTCCTGGCATTTCCTGCTCGTAGATATCTTACTGGACGCGGCGAGCGCGAGCTCGCTCGCCATGTCCATCGGGGAGTGCATTCATTGGAGCCGCCTGCCAAGAGACTCTGGGATTCAGAACACGGCTATCTTGATGATCTCCTCAGCGGAGACTCCCTGCCGGCGGTTCCGGAGGCAATAGTCATTTGCTACACAAGCTCATGCGCCTTCGGAGCCATCCAGGGGTCTGCCATCCCATCCTTGACTCTTGTTCACCAAACACTGGCACGGGAGAGATGGCTCCTCGTTGCTCCTGAGAGGACAATATTGTCAGCAGAAGCCATTTGCGTCCAGAACCGACTTTGCCAACTACTGAATCTAGGCAATGATATCTGGACGTTTCCACTGGCTCATCTCTATAATGATATGCACCCGCCATGCAATAGGTGTATGGAGGGATCCGTTGTTGAGGATGGGGCGGTGATCGGCTCAGGGGCAATCATACTGCCGAAGGTTCACGCCGGTGAGGACGCCGTTGTGGCAGCGGATTCGATAGTGACCAAGGACGTCCATGGCAGCATGCTAGTAATGGGAGTTCCAGCAAGGGTTGTTGCGGAAGTGGGTGACGTCAGATGTGCTGTGGACAATGTTGCCAGACCGTACCCATAGAGGAATAGAGGAGTCTGGGTACGGTAGCTGCAGGATTCTTGCCTCTGGTTACAGGTAGCTAGCTATTGACATTGGAGAAACGCTGATGTAGCGGTGCTCATATACGCCGATTAGGTAACTGGTTTGCGAGAAGATAGGAATCATTCGAGTTATGAAGAGATGATTGAACAAGAAGCGGCGTTTTGGGCCGGCCAAGCCGAAGATGCTGCCATGAAAGGGTTCTCTCCTGATCTCGAGAAACCATTTGCGGCCACTACTGTCCAGGCTATTTGGGACGATTCTGAGCTCGATTTCATGATTAGGGGGAAATACATTGATAGGATTTTGGATTATTGCTCAGGCAGACCACAACTTGATTGTCTGGAACTCTGTTGTGGGACAGGCATGCTTGCACTTGGCGTTTCAAGGCGAGGGGCAAGGGTAATCGGCATTGACGTGTCACCACGAGTTATCGAAATCGCTGAGACGTATGCTCGAGACTCAGGCATCCCCCCTGAGAGATTGGAGTACCACGTCTGTGACCTTAACCGAGTGTCCTTGCCTGAAGAGAGGTTTGATGTCGTTTTCGCCTGGGATGGTCTTCATCATATAGCAGAGATCGAGCACCTCGTTAGTGAGGTCAGGAAGACTCTCAGAGATGGAGGGGTATTCGTCGTCCACGACCATGCGAAGGGTGATTCTAGGATAGGAGACATTGTGCTGCAGGGACTGGCGGCAATATTGGGTCTGATTGTTCCTACGGATTCTAGCTTCCTAGCTAAGCTAAAGATGGTCTTCAAACGCGCCTCTCCAATGACAGCCCCCACCTCTGTTGACAATCATAGGCTTCTTGATTCCCCATTTGAGGATGTCTCAGGGGAGGGTATAGTAGAGAGTATTACCGAGAATTTCAGAATCCTGGAATTCGAGAGGTATCTCTCATTGCCCGGGACTCTATACGCTAGGGTCTGGCGGAACCCCAAGACCCGAACGCGGACTATCGGCGCACTTATGGCGTTTGATAGACTGCTATGTGGCTTACACATTCTTCATCCTGAGTACTTCTTCATCATGGCAAAGAAAGAGACTGTACATAGTGATGACTAGACACATCCCTCTCTCAAGGCAAAGCGGGGACACAGTTATCAGCGCGAAAGCGAACTCGCTAATGGCCAATTAGGCAAAAGTGAGAAGGTGATTCCCCGTTCGCATATCCGCGCGAAGGAATGGTCTGCGATTTGAGGAATGCCAGAGGCTGTGCATGAGAGTCACAGAGGAATTGGGCGAGATACATCGACCTGGGTATGTGCAGTCACTATCTGCCAAGGATCATGTTCCTCTGCCATTGATTCGAGATTAAGCACGAATGAGCTCATTTCCATCGATATCGCTGTGCTTCTCTCTGCAGCAGCGCGTTAGTATCATTGAAATATCGCCGATGGTAATATGCTGCTGCGACAATGAAGATTGCCCAGATATCAATGATCAATGGCGCGATAACCGAAGGAAACGTGATGCGAGTTTCGGGACTCTCCCAGGGCCTTCATGACCTCGGACACTCAGTTCTAGTTGTCTGCAAGTTGAATTCGAAGAGACTGGTCGGTGGTTTTGAGAAGGCCGATGCTCCTCTTCTGAAGTCATTGGTTTGGCTATATGGTCCGAGGTCTCCTGTTGAGACTGTGGCGAGCAGGAGTCCGTATGCGAGATTGGCGGCGTATAGACTTCTGTCGCCCTTACCCTATGCCAACATGAGGGTTACTGACACATGTTCCGTCTTGCACTGTCATCTTCTCGGAGTTGCCTCGCTAATGCTGAGAAAGAGGAGACAGGGGCAGAAGGTATTGCTCGACTTCCATGGAATGCTGATGCTTACTGACACATCAGGTACCCCCATAGCTGATACGCGAGGTACCCCTGTGGACTCCCTTGATGATGAATCTCGGTTGAGAGCTCTCAAATGGCAATCTCAGGTATTCGAAGAAGTGGATGGAGTCTCTTTTGTAACCGCTGCTCTCCGTGATAAGATAACACCGTTGTATGACATCGATCCAGGAAAGACATATGTCATACCGGATGGAGTGAATTTCCGTCGAATATCTCGGGATTGGCAGAACAGCGATATCCTCAGATTGCGGCAATCATGGGGGAAACCATCCGATGTCGTCGTCATGTATGTCGGAGCGCTGGATTCGCTCCATGGGGCATCATATCTCGAGAAGGTTATCCGCGAGTTGTTGGGGAATTCTAGGGTAAGCACTTCCGTGAGGGTTGTTTTGATTGGCGGAGGTGTTCTCTCGCATTTGTTTGCAGACCTCCAAAGAGGGTTTGGAGATCGATTCGTCCGCATTCGTCGCGTTTCCTATGAGATGTTGCCCACATATCTAGCAAGTGCTGATATACTCCTTGTGCCCCATGCGAGGAATATGCTAATGGAGAATATCGAATCTGGAAAACTTCTCAACTATCTCGCCAGTGGAAAGCCCACGGTGGTGACGTCGCTCGCATCAGTCTCAGATTTCCTGGAGGACAATGTGTCATGCATCATGTGTCATCCGGATCATCCGTCTACTATGGTATCAGGAATCGAGCGCCTTGTAGATTCTCCTGAACTTAGACAGGCGATAGGCAAGCGGGGAGCTGAAGTCGTGGAGAGAGGACGTGATTGGTCATTTGTGGCCCAAGGAGCATTGCAGGTCTACCATGATTTGACCAGACCATAGATCTCATGCTTCCTGGTAGATTACGGTTCATATACGGCGACGAATGGCTAGATGGGCGTCGGCTGCTCTGGAGTTGCCCAAATTCGATGAGTGAAGACGGGTCTCTAGTAATCAATTTCCTACCCATCTTCAAATGAACAGATTCGTCTAAATACATGCATGTGATACTGAGTGCCTGCCTTTGCCGCAGTGCCATCAGTTTGGGTTACTATGGTGACTCTATCTAAGAAGACCGTGTTTCTTGCCCTTCTCGCACTTGTTGTTCTCTCATTAGCACTTCGTTATCCCCTTTTGGACCATGAGCGACAGCAATCAGACTCCTATTTCATACATGGTCTAGCGAACCTGATTGCCGTCAACGGCAGGGCAGAATGGACGATACACCCCCTCTCCTACTTCGGCTATTATCCGTTGTCATACCCTTCAGGAGCCCCGTTTCTGCTATCCGAATCCGCGATGATGGCTGGAATCCCTTTGGAGGCAGCGGTATTGATGATGGGCATGATTCTAGGCATTGTGCAATGCCTAGCATCGTTCTGCTTTCTGCGACTATTCATCGTGCGCCCTGAGTTTGTATTGCTCGGCACTTTCCTGTGCGTGGTCTCTTCTAGGTTAGTAGATGTGACCTATTGGACGGCTACTGCACGAGGTCCATTCGCTGTCCTCATGCTGGTCACAATTGCCTTCTTAATTGAAGCAGGTAGGAGGGCAGATTTCAGATTGATGTCTGTGGGTTCATTGTTAGTGATATCCTGCGTGTCCTTGCACCACATGGCCATATTCCTCGTCTTATTCGCACTGGCACAGATAGTGGTTTCCCTAGGATATGAGCACTTCAGCCATTATGGATACAAAGGCCGACTGTCTTTGCCCATGTACTATGGGATGATTGCTGGCGCAGTCATTCTCACCGGCTTCGGAATCTGGACCTATCTCGGGTCGAGAGCTATTAGCAGTCTCGGAAGCACGACGTGGTTCGACTTCACGCCTCGGTTTCTTTCGGTCATGGTCAACGCGCTGGCTGTCTACTCTAGCCAGATAGGGTTTATAGTCCCTCTTGCCTTCCTCGGGATCCCGTATTTGCTGCGTAAGCGCCAGGGGGATCTGAGGATGATGTTCCTACTCGCAGTTCTCATCTTCTTCATTCCCTTCATCGGGTACCAGCTGTATGTAGCGATAATAATCGCTCCCTACCTCATTGCACTCGGCATCATCTGGCTCTATTCGTTCAGTCGTCAGAACAGATGGAGAAACCTGGCCGTTCCCCTGATTGTGATACTAGTCGCCTCCTCTCTTGTGCTCCCCCCATTGATGATTGACCGATGGAACGAGAAGGAATACGTAGAAGGGGACAAGGTCGTTGTGGACCCCGATGTGTTCAATATTGCGACCTACTGCGAGGTGAATTATGGATCTGATCCATCAATATCGAACGCAGCAATCATGAAGGGATTGATAGGGACGATTGCCGGAGTCCCATTTTCAGGTCCAGGGCTATCGTCGCTGCTGAATGGCGACATCACACCGGAAGAGGTACGCTCTAGAATTGAACCCACGAGCGGATTTACCCCCGACTCTATGTATATATGGTTCAGGTATGAGGAGAGTCTCTTCGTTGGCTACTTCGAGGTGGGGTTGATGACGCAAGGGATTGAAGCCTTCTATAGCGCGAGTTATCTTCTGGATTTCGAGTCCCGCGAGTATCTCGTGAATCACTCTCGTCTGGTCGTGTATGTTGACAACAACTGGCCTAGTAGCTACTCAACGATCTATGCGGATAGGCCCGCTGTCTTCCTGTCGGAACTCCAGAAGTCGCAGAGCGAGTCAGAATACTCCGTTGGATTCGGATCCATGGGCTTTGCGTCGTATATGACCTACGCAACCCATCGGTCATCAGTCTATATTGTGCAGTTGCCTCCTGCCTCCTGGTGACCGCACCCTCCTGAGCGGCGCAATTCTGTCCAACGACTCACAGGCCTATGCTATGACGGGAGAAGCATCTCTGATGTCCTTCTGTGAGAGGATATTCGCGAGCAGCAGGAACACTGCTACAGAGATTGCGCACCTCATCTTCGTTAGTCCTCATTGAATGCGTAATCGTTCGTAGAGCGTTATTGCGAACCAGAGTCTCCTTCTAGATGACACCCACATTCTAAAGCGGAGCATCCTAGCGGATAGACGATCGGCAGCACCGACGTCCGGAAGAGGGCGATGGTACTCTGGAACGGTCCTTCCCTTTCTTGCCAGGTAGCGAATCATGGCTGCTCTGCGCCTCTGCAAGTAGTCGATAGATTGTGATTCTTGGACATCCTCTTTGCTCGCTATTCTGATATCGACCATGCCAGATTGCGCCGCCCTCTCGATGAGCGATATTGCCGAGCCTGTCCTAGCTATGACCAGAGACGTCCCAGACCTATCACCAGAAAAACGGGGGAGCCATGCATCCATGAATGAAGCATCTGAGAGTTCTGCGGTCTTGTCAATGCATAATGTGCACCGTGGTGGAAAGAAGAACTTGTGAAAGATAAGTCCCCAGTATGATTTCGAGCCAAAAGGTATGGTCCTCCGGCTCCCATCGCGCAGTTGCAGGGAGAGGACCCCCGGCCACCCTCCTCCACGGTAGGAAATCTCGGCAACCATCTCCTTCGAAATCCCATTTCGTCTCAGAAGATATTCTGTGGCATGATGCGAGGGCGTGTGGTTGCATACGAGGCCGAAGATTAGGACAATCCGTTCCTTCAATTCTGGATAGACCTCCATAGCCTTGCATATTCCGTGAATGTGGCAAGGGAGACCAATTACTGCGTATCTGCCTGGATTGGCGAGCAGCTCTCGCAGTGCGGTGTTGGCTGACACCGGGCAGTATTTCGACCCCGCGGAAGAGAGTATATCCTCGCGAGTCCGAGCTAGAAATGTCGCAGGTTCAAGCGGAGATGACTGATTCATCCCTGTGACTAGAGCTGCGTCGATGATTCCCGCATCTAATGCAAACACTAGAAGTGAAGTAGCAAGCCCACCAGATGATGATGATACTCGGATACCGATGTCTGCAGCATTGCCGGCGAACACCTCCTTGATACAGCCTGCATTGGAATCATCAGGTCGTTTCCCGAAGCGGGCAATATTCAGTCCATCGAGATCGACAGAGTGCCCAGGACATGTTCTCAGGCACTTCCTGCAACTGACGCATATGCCATCTCTTACTGATGGGGTTTGTATGCCTAAGCGGTCATCAGTGCAAATTGCGATGGCACGAGTCTCACAGATTGATACGCATGTTCCACAGCCTGTGCAGAGTCCATGTTCGACCACGGACGAGATATTCCGCCATTGCGACACCGTTTCCACTTGAGTGTCACCGGCATACAATATCGCACTGGCTATTCAAACTCTCCGCCACTTGAGCCGCAGCGATAGGTCTGCTCATCGAGCTTGGATATGTTTGAAGACACAGATCACGAGCGGGAGAACTCAGGGAGTCTGCAATTGTCATTGGGTGTGCCCACCCCGCAACGTCAACCCCGCAGATTCGTTGTCTTCCCTGAGGCAGTTGTCGTAGGGCATTACGGTGAACCCCATCCCGCATGGTGGCTGCCGATTGACCATTGGCGCAATCTTGGCTGAGTGCCTATGGCAAGACCTGCATCAAACCATCAACAGAAGTCCGTTCGCAGTTGATGGAGCAGATACCTCAATCCTTCCTGTCCTCACATGTTCTTCTGCACGACGCGCTCTGAGATCAATTCTGCCGTTCTCCTTGCCAACGCCTGGATCTCCGGGATCCTATCCAGGAGTGTTCGTCTGATCTGCGTTCGTCTTTCCCATGCGTCTTCGACTGTTTCCAGCAATCGCTCAGGGGGGTCATCCCAATTACGAACATACTGGTCCTGGCCTGCCATTGACATTATTCCCGGCGTCTTGTTGCTGTATGAGATTGCCACCGTGGGGACATGCATCGTGAGTGCAGCAATGTTGGCGTGCATACGAGCACCGATGAAGAGGGTGCATAGTCCGATGATTCCTCGTATCACTTCTGGCTGATATGCACCTTCTATCACGAACACTCTTTCGCGATATTTGGATTTCTTTGCAGCGGCAACAGCGATGTCCCGATCATTCGGGTTCAGATTTGGGTCAGTGACATGAGGTATGAAGACAACATCAACATCGTGTTCCTCAATCATGTGATCTGCAAGCTCTGCGAGATTAAGCAGGTACTCCCCAGCTGCCACCCCTTCTCTTGAGCGAGAGAACCTGAAAAGGAGCTCGCTCGGTGCTATTCCGACAAGCGGGCGTCCGTTGTCCACCGGAATTCGCTCCATCTTCAGGGTTTCCCTGGCTTCGTTCTCCGAAATCGCCCCCAGGAGGAATGCGCCATCTGCAGTCATAAGCACTTCCTGTTTCACTCCAATCTGAATCAGATAGTTTCTGCTAATCTCCTCTCGGACAATCAGCAAGTCCACTCTATCAAGAAAGAATCGTGCGATTCTCCTGGCGATTCCATTGCGGAAGGGACCGATTGACTGGGAGTGAATGACTACCGGGACTCTTAGGATAATGCACCAGAAGAACGGGAGCCATGACCTGACGGAACGTACGACTCCAAAATCATCGGTTAGCCCGTCACCCGACAGATTCACGACAACGTCTGATCTCTTGTATTCGCTCTTCCTCGTCTCTCCGCCAACTAGCTCAATCCTCAGACATCTCTCGAGGACTATCAGAATGGTTTCTGCGAATATCCTGATGTTGGATACATCATGAGGAATCCTGATGGCTAGTGCGGTCTCGAAGCGTCTGTCTCTTTCGGGACTATAGGAGATGAACGTGATCGCAGGGTTCTCGAATACTCTCCTAATCTCCATGATCGCGGACAGAACTATGGATGCCGTCCCTCGATTCCTCGAGAGTTCTGCCCCGACTAGCAAGAATCTCAGGCCAGTCATTGCTATTATCAGACTGGAGTGAATTGACTGCACATAAGCTTAACTGGACGCAATGCACCATCTCTGGATCTCATGCCGATTTGACTGGCCATAACCTTGTTAATCATGGGCGTGCTCGATTGGGATGGTCCCCGCTATGCATGTTTGATGCTCCTGCTCAAGTCACAGATACTAAACTCGCCGCTCAGAAGTGGATTGATGAGAACCCTGCCCAATCTGCACCTTCTTGTCTCTGCCCCGCGGTGAGCACATGGATTCAACGCCAGGTTTCATCCTTACCTGTCAATCCTGACACTCAGCGGTGCTTCATCCCCGATGTTACCGAGAACCCCAGGCAAATCCGATTCGGAGGCGCCTAGCACCATGGCGTGATCGCATCGCTTCATGATAGGGGTCTGAAAACATAATTATACTTCAGCTTCATGACGGAGAAGGTATCGATGGTCAACGTCCTAGCATTCATCGGGTCATTTGCGGTTGCCTTCTTGGTGACATTCATCATCATTCCTTGGTTGATACCCCAGTTGAAAGCTAGGGGAATTGTCGGGAAGGATCTGAACAAGCCTAGCCAACCAGAGATTGCTGAGATGGGCGGAATTGCGGTCGTGATTGGCTTCTTTGCAGGAGTGAGCATACTCCTTGCCATGGATGATGTGACCAACAAGGAGGTCTTCAATGTCTCCCTCTCAGTCCTCATGGGGTCTGCATTCATCGGCATGATAGACGATCTATTTGAGTTGAGACAGAGGCAGAAAGCCCTTTTCCCTTTTCTGCTGGCTTTGCCATTTGGTGCATCTCTCAATCCCGTGGTAAGCCTCCCTTTCATTGGAGAGGTGCACTTCGGAATCGCTATGATTATCGCTGCACCATTTGCCATCACATGTGCAGCGAACGCAGGCAACATGCTCGAAGGGTTCAACGGTCTAGGCACAGGACTTGGAATCATCATGTCTTCCACGCTGATTCTGCTAGCCTTTGAACATGATAGACTTGACGGGCTCTATCTACTCATCCCCTTGCTGGGAACCCTGCTCGCCTTTCTATGGTTCAATAAGTATCCGTCGCGAATATTCCCAGGCGACACCCTCATGCTGTTCATCGGCACGACTCTAGCCGTCTCTGGAATGCTCTCTGGCTTACATTTCCAGACCGGTTTCATCTTCATGCCCATGATAATCGAGTTCTTTCTGAAATGGCGTGGGCGTTTCAAGGCTGAGAACTATGCATCTGGACTGAAGGGTGGTTATCTGGAATATCACGGCAGGATTGAATCCATCACACACTTATTCATGAAGCATGCTAGGGTTACCGAAAGATCTTTGACAATCGCCATCTGGGCTATCGAGGCGGTCTTCTGCGCCTTGGTGGTTGTCGGGGATTCGGTCATCTGAGCAGATTGCAGGAATTCTCAAGATTGAAAGGCAATAATCCTATTGTCGGAGGGTCCTCCGATATACACAACATTCGAATCATCTAGAACGGTATCCACCTCATTGCTGTCGAGAAATATCCGTCCTTGAGGGTAGTTGTTCACACCTAGAGCGCTCCATTCATCAAGCAGCAAGTTGATGCTTTCGGGGCTCAGCTGTTCAGATTCAGCGAGCCGACGCGGCAGACTGGGATCCTGCGCGTAATCATACAGAGCGCGCGCAATATAGGAGATACGCTCGTCAGACCGAATATTCATATCAAGGCCGCAAGTATCATGTGCCCATGTGATGGCATCGAATTCGTACAATTCTGTATCATGCCTGACTCCCGTGAGCGTATCAGTTGCGTAACTGAATGGAAATGACACTATCAGCACCGCAGAGAGGATGATGACAAGTGCCTTTCTCATTCGTGGTCTTCGATATACAGCTGCACACGCAGCGCCAACACCTAATGCCAACGGTATCTCAGAGAAGTCATATGTGCGGTAGATGAGCGCATGCCCCATCTGCGCCGAATCCTCTAGAATTGCCAGAAGAAGGAACATGAAGATGGGCAGCAGGAATCCAAGCGGGACAGACCTGTATCTTGAGTGTGACTCAATTAGGTACTCCATTCCGTACCAGCCAACACCAACGACTATCGCCATACAGAATGCTAGGATCATCACGTAGTGCGGGGCAGCTTGTTCGTATTCGAACATGGGGTTAATGTAATCAATGATGAAGAGGGAGAACACAAGCGTCGCCGGGATGGGGGCGAAGGACACGCGGTATCTCGATTCCTTATTCAGGTAAAGGTAAGTTATTGCGACTATGACCGCAAGAGAGCCGCCAATCATTGCGATCTCCTGAACGCTATCGGCGTAGGCTAGACGGTTCAATGAGTTCATGGAGTAGTAGGCATAGGTGACAAGTGTCGTGGCAATCATTGCCACCAGATCACGCACATGACGGGTTCTCAGTACCTGCGCCTTGGCAGCAAAGGCAAGGGAGACCAGAGTCAGATACCATAGCGCCAAGTATACGATTGCCGCAATGAGGTGGTGGACAATTGGGAGGACGAGTAGAATAGTCATGCTGAGCAGGAACATCCTGATATCGCTACGGCTGATGTATAGATAGATTATGAATGCGATGAGGGCTACGCCGAGCGACTCCTTCCAGGCTGACCCGGATAGAAACACGAACGAGCCAAACAAGCCGAGTACAAAGGATGATAACATTGCAGCAATGGCGTTCGAAGAGACTTTGAGTGCAACTGCATAGATTCCCACAACGGTAAGCACTGAAAATGCCGCAACCAGAAACTGGGCCACCCAGAATGGCGAAGTCCCTAACATTAGTGCTGCAAATGCCAGAATAAGGTTGAATGCAGGTGTTATCACGCTGTGAGAATCTGCGTAGAATGCATCAGAGGGATATGAGAGGCCGCCGCTCGAAATGATGTCCTCGGCAATCCGACTCTCAGTCATGCCATCATTATTGAAGGGGAATGGAGAAATTGCGAGTGGCACCAATCGAGTAGATAGGGCCATGAACACCAGCGACAGTATAATGGCACGCCGCATTCCTCCAAATCCTCTTATGGACTTCCCGATGCTAAGGATTCTCGCAATGAGTGGTTGTCTCGAGTTGTTCTGATGCACAGTTGGAGATTCATGTTCCGCTTCATTAAAGGGCTGTCCTTCCTGCCTGATAGGATTTAAGGAAGTGCGGTTGGCCACCTTTGGGTCTGAGTCCAATCCGGGGGATTTCATGATATGCATGTCATTTCGACCTCGAAATGTCTATCTACGCGGGACTCAATAGTCAGATTTCCAATATCGAACTCCACACAATGCATCTCATCCGGCCTCATCCGATGTCGCATCTGGAAATCTCTACCTGGTCTTATCGCATCGTCTGGCTGCTGCAGCTCTTTGGTTCATGATATCCCATACAATGCTATGTCTCGGTTTGCACCGCATGCGGTTTGGATTACTCATGCATCACCGATGTTGAATCGCCAGATGAACGAAGCCGTTCTATATATTCGTTGGCTGCACATTGCGGTGGGGAGAGGCATGAAGACTACTGAGCCACTCGCCATGGATCCGGATGGCTGTCCAGCTGCGGCTCGAGTACTATGTGAGGTTTCAACGACTGCAAGTGCCAGAACCTGCCACGCGGTCTGCTGTGGTATGCTAGACAAGACAATGCCCCTCACCTGCCACCTAGAGATACCAAGATATATTGGGATACCCACTCATGCCAATCAGATCGGCCATCATGTCATCTCAATTGGCGCAATGGCCGATACTCATGAGTGATGACCAATGTCAGTGCGGCTAATAAGAGTGGTAATCTTCCACAATCTGCCAACATCATACAGACTCCAGTGGTTCCAGCACATTCTCCGAGACCCCGACCTCGACGTTAGGATATTCCTTACTGGACGACCCAGGTCGAATCGTCCGTATTGGGTCGATGCTCCGGAATTCCGAGATGGGCGGGTTACAGCCCTTCGCGGACTGGGCTTCCCGCTCAAAGGCCTAGACAATGACAGGTACAATATCAATCCCGGACTCTTGAGAGTCCTCGATGGGCGCCCAGATGTAGTCATGCTGTTCGGATACGCTGAGCCGACCAACCTCGCGGTCGCAATGCTTTGTCGACTGAGAGGGATTCCTTACATACTGTCTGCCGAAGTGTCAGATGTCTGGGGCCAGTCTCTGACTGGAAGGATAAGCATGCCTCTTGTCAAGCGAGTAGTCAGGAACGCAGCTGGTCTAGCTCCGGCTAGCACGACGTGTGCTCGGTTCTTCGAGAGTCTTGGCGGAAATCGTGAGTCTATGTCGATTATTCCATGTGTTCCCGACGTTGAACCTCTCAGACGTGCGAGGGAATCGCTAGGATTAGATGCATCGATTATCAAGGATCGTTTGAATCTGAAGGGGATGTCCATCGTTCTGTTCGTTGGGCGATTGCACGACTACAAAGGGGTGCGCGAGGCAATCGAGGCGCTCGGAATAGTAAGGCGATCAAGACCTGACGTCGTGATGGTGATTGTGGGGAGCGGACCTTTGGGGAGTTATGTCGAGGAAATGAGCAGACAGCTGGCGCCTAACCTCATGTTCCTCGGAACTGTCGATGACGCTACTCTTCGGGACTTGTACTTGGCATCGGATATACACATCATGCCTTCATGGCATGAGGCCTTTGGCGTCGTCTGTGCTGAAGCGCTCGGGTATGGAGTGCCATCAATAGTCACGCGAACCTCAGGATGCAGCGATTTGGTGACCGATGGGGAGAATGGATACATCATCAATCCTGGAGATGCTCAGGAACTCGCCCATGCGATTATCGTGTCCCTCTCTGACCCGATTGCCCTCGACCGTATGAAGAAACTTGCTTTTTCGAAGTCAGAAGACTTTTCGATGAGCATCATTATGGCCAGGCTCAAGAGACTTATCCATGAAGTGGCAGAGCGTTCACGAGTATCAAGATGACACTCAGCGAACGGTCAATTGAATTCTAGGGCGCGACTCATGATTCTCTCAAATGAGATATCGAGACCTCCAATCGCAGGCGAGTTCTGAATCTCAACTCACCATCGCGCGTTAGTGGGGCGGCGCGTCTCGACTCAGCAGTCCCATTGGCTGCCTCTTTCCGCGAACCACCGATTAGTGTGATGGAGACATGAAGTCCAAGCTTACGCCCTTCTGGAGGATTCTGCAGGGCAGGGCGAGGGAAAGACATATCTGTGCCGTTTGGCTATTGCATCTTGCTGCCAATCAATAGGCACCGCTGAGGGATCGCTGGCTATTCATTAATCGAGGCTGTTGGAAGATGTCGGATGCGGGAAATGGAACTGCGAATGTCATCAAAGATGCCTATGTCGAAGCCAGTAAGGAGACTCGCACGAGCGACTTGCCCACAGTCTACTTCCTGGGCGGCCACCATCCGTCAAACGAGCCATTCATACGATCTCCCCCTTCGAATGTGAGACTGTGTTCAAGGGTGACTGCGAAGGAATTCGAGGAATTCGGTAGGCTCAAACAGTATAGTGGCATGTGGCCGGTAATGAAGAAGACAAATGATGCTCTCTACAGATCCATTGGCATGCCGCGCCTTCTTCCTGTATTCGGCAGATACGACCTCGTGCACACGAATGGCTCAGTGATACCTTTGTGTCCCGGCCCATGGGTTGCCAGCATAGAGAACCCTTCAGCATTCTATGGATTCGATGAGAGGTGGCATGAGATTCCGCGTATGAGGAAACGGCTTGCATCATTCTTGATATCGGAGAGATGCAGGGCAATAATGCCATATTCAGAGGCATCAAAGAGGTACCTGATGATGGGGCTAGCTGACTGGAAAGAGACCCTCGAACTCAAGACCGAAGTCATTCCCCTAGCGATTGATAAACGCCTCATAAGGAAGAAACCTGAGGACTTGAAGGCTAGGGATGTATCTGAGAAGATGCGATTCCTCTTCGTTGGCAATCACTTCTTCGACAAAGGCGGACGGGAAGTCTTGAGAGCTTTCCGCAACATTCGTGATTATCACGACTCTGAACTCACAATCGTCACTTCCGCGCCACCGCACCACTCCAAGGAGTTCCAGGAGTACATACCTAAGATCAAGGCCGAGAAGGATGTAAGATTCTATCATACTGGTATTCCAAGGTCTGAGCTAATGAAGCTCTATGACTCATCGCATGTGTTTGCGTTCCCATCATATATGGATCAAGTCCCGTTCGTATTCCTTGAAGCTATGGCGGCAGGGTTGCCTCTGATAGGCTCCAACTCCTACGCGATGCCAGAGATGTCAATCGATGGCTCTAATGGCTTCGTTGTTGAGAGTCCTTGGGTTGCATTTCCTAAATCAGAGTTGAGAACTGTGCGCCATCTCGTCGCCTATCGCTCTGCAGTACTCGAGGAACGTAATTTCGACGGAGTTGTCGAGAACCTGATTGATAAGATGAAGTTCCTGATTGACCACGAAGATACAAGGATGATGTTCGCCAGGGAGTCACTTGAGATGGTGATTAATGGCAGATACTCTTTGGGTTGCAGGAACAAGGCGTTGTCTGCCGTATACTCTAGGAGTCTGCCGAGAATTCGATGATAGTTTCATAGAGCGGGGCAGCCGATTGACGATTCTGGATTCATAATCATCCACCAGAAGGGCCTGGTCATAGATATTGAACCCCAGTGTCCATCCCGAGCATATATCATTTGAACTCGACTTCGATTCGAACCACCCCGTTGCCCATTCTCCGGTGTTGTACAGAAGTGGACGGACTTATGTGGCCAACGCTCGGCCGGGAGGAGGTTCCCACAGACTCTGTTGGGACTTGAACACAGAGGCCATTTTTCCCACGCGATTCACCCAACCCGGTCTATTAATGGAGAGGATTATTATCTTCGATGCCTCTCCAAGCTTGGCTTCGACATGATTATCTCTAGGACTCCTTTGAGGGTCAGCCTCGCTGGCGGAGGCACGGATATGGCCGATTACTACCGCTCAGGTTTCGGGGCGGTCACTGCGTCCGCAATCAAGAAGTACATGTATGTGACAGTGAACAAGAGGTTCGAGGACAACATCCGTGTCAGTTACTCCAAGACTGAGATCGTTGCTACCCTTGATGCGCTCGAGCACGGGATTGTCAGAGAGTGCCTCAGGAAAGTGGGTATAAGGAGCGGAATCGAGGTTACAACAATAGCAGACATCCCCTCGAAGGGCACAGGCCTGGGCTCGTCCTCCGCGCTTGCAGTGGGACTCCTGAATGCTCTATATGCCTTCAAAGGGTATCGAGCCTCTCCGAAGAAGCTCGCCGAGGAGGCGTGCGAGATCGAGATTGAGCAGCTGCATGAGCCAATCGGCAAGCAGGATCAATATATGGCTGCCTATGGAGGGCTTCAGCACTTCAGGTTCAATGCGGATGAGACCGTACTTATAGACCCTGTCGTGTGTCCTGCGAAGACTAAGCGGGATATTGAGCAGCACCTGATGTTGTTCTTCACTGGCCGAAGCAGGAACGCTAGGGATATTCTGACAGCCCAGAAGAGCAACGCAGGCAAGAAGAAGGAGACGCTCGACATCATGCGCGACCAGGCTGTCAGCCTCTTCCAGGACCTTGTCTCACTCCAGGTCGGCCGGATAGGGGAGGTCCTCAGGGAGGGGTGGAACCTGAAGAAGTCCCTGGCCGAAGGCATCTCGGACAAGGAGATAGATGCACTCATGGAGAAGGCGATGACTGCGGGAGCAGTCGGTGGCAAGATCACAGGGGCTGGGGGAGGAGGATTCATGGTGCTCTTCGTTCCTCCTGAGCGGCAATGGGGCGTGAGGAACGCACTCGTGGACCTCAAGGAGGTAGAATTCAAGATTGAACCTCAGGGTTCACGGATAATCTATGTCGGAGATGAGATGTGATGGGTGACGTGGATCATCGGACTGTCAAGTATCTTGATGAGGTCATCCGTTCCCTTGAGGGCATGAAGAGAGACTTCCCCTCGAAGGCGACCGAGATCGTCTCAATACTGACTCGAGCCAGAACCTCCGGAAAGAAGGTGTACGTGATGGGGAACGGCGGCAGCGCATCGACCGCCTCGCACATGGCGTCCGACCTCAACAAGGGTGCCAACAGGGACGATGCCCCCAGGTTCAGAGCGATAGCGTTGACCGACAACATCCCATTGATGATGGCCTGGGCGAATGATTCCTCCTATGATGATGTGTTCGTGGAGCAGCTGAGAAATCACCTCGAGGAGGGCGACGTGGTCATAGGGATCAGCGGTTCTGGCAACTCCCCGAACGTGTTGAAGGCGGTCGAATATGCCAACACGAACGGGGCAGTCACGATAGGCATCACCGGCTTTGACGGCGGGAAGCTGGCCAAGATGGCGAGAGTCGCCTACGTCGTCCCTTCGCACTGCATGCAACAGGTGGAGGACGCACACTTGATTATGGAACACATGCTCTCCATGATACTGAGGGACTCCCCGGAATGCGCCTGCGGGCGATGAGGACCTCCGAGATCGGAATGAGATACAATGCCCACCCACTTCACGTCCCCGAAGGGAAGGATTGCAGTCTTCGTCGACAGGGACGGAACGATATGTTTCGACAGACACTATCTTGCGGATCCAGATGGCCTTGAGCTGATACCTACGGTGATTGAAGGCATCAAGAAGCTCAATGACGTGGGTCTGCCCGTCATAGTGGTGACGAACCAGTCCGGAATAGCCAGGGGCAAGTTCGACGAGAAGCGATTGGATGAGATCCATGCGAGGTTGCGCGGGCTTTTGTCTGCAGGCGGCGCTCACATAGACGACCTCTTCTTCTGTCCTCATATGCCGGATGCAGGGTGCAGATGCAGGAAACCCGCTGTGGGGATGCTCCTGGATGCAGCCGATAGACATGGAATCCACCTGAAAGGGTCGTTCATGATTGGGGATAGGATGATGGACATCGAGATGGCACACAAGGTGGGTGCCAGGGCCGCGTTGGTTCCGGAGCCCGGCGACCAGTACGACGTCGCGTCTGAGATGAGACTGTCGAGGGAGAGACCAGACATCCAGTTGAATACGTTCGTCGAAGCAGTGGATTGGATTCTGGGCAATATCAGAGATGAACCGTAGTGTTCTCGCCCACGACCAGTCTCTCTCCTTTGGGGAGCATGCCCGCCGAACTGAGTATCTTCGACCCTCTGCCGATGACGCTTCTGACGATCTTGCGTTCCACGTTGATGACGGCGTCCTCCATGACCATGGAGTCGTCGACCTCGGCTGACGATATCTGGCACCTGTCCCCCACTGCGGTGTAGGGGCCGATGTACGCCCCTGGGCCTATCTTGCACCCTTCGCCGATTATCGCCGGTCCCCTGACGACGGACCTTCCAGTGACTACCGTCCCCTTGCCAATCCTGACCCTCCCAACCACAGAGGAGCCAGATTCGATCTTTCCATCGTTCAATGATTCGATTCCATCGAGGATGAGGTGGTTCGCATCGAGAATGTCATCAGGCCTTCCTGTGTCCTTCCACCATCCCTCGACGCGGTGAGGCGTGACCTTGTAACCCGCATCTATCAGCATGGAGATCGCGTCGGTTATCTCCATCTCATTCCTCCAGGAGGGCCTCAACCTGGGATACACCTCGAAGAAGGTGGAGTTGAAGGCGTAGATACCTATCACTGCCAGGTCCGACTTCGGTTCCTTCGGCTTCTCCACGGTCCTGAGCACGGTCTTCCCGTCCTCAGACAGCTCCGCGATGCCATACCTCTGGGGCTCCTTCACGGGCATGAGGGATATCACACAGTCAGCCTTCTCTTCGGCCATCTTCTTCGGGATCTCCCGGATGCCCGATTTCAGCAGGTTGTCTCCGAGGTAGACTATGAACGGGTCGTCACCCATGAACTCCTTTGAGCAGTTCACCGCATGGGCGATACCCATGGGCTTCCCCTGCACGATGTAGGTGAACCTCGCGCCGAACCTTGCCCCATCGCCGAGGAACTCCTGGACCTTCTCCGGCATCATGTTCCCGAGTATGATGCCGATATCGGTTATGCCCGCATCCGTGAGGTCCTCGATGCAGTACTGTATGTTCGGCTTGTTCGCTATCGGTATCAACTGCTTCGGACCGGTGTGGGTCAAAGGCCTCAGCCCGGTTCCGTATCCACCCGCGAGGACCAGTCCCTTCATCTCCTCTTCCCCTCCTGCTCCCTCATCTTCCTCAGACCTTCCTCGAACGTAACCATCTTCCTGCCTAACAGCCTTTCGACCTTGGACACATCCAGGCACGAGTAGGCCGGTCTCCTGGCGGGCAGCGTGACAGATGACGATGGCACCGCCACAGCCAGCGCCTCGTCCAGGTCGAAGGCCTTCGCAATCATCCGTCCACAGGTCGGCCTGTCGAGGCAGTCCGGACCAGAGGTGTGCCATATCCCTGTCACGTCCTTCTCCGCCAGGTCCAGCAGAGTCTTCGCGAGGTCGTCTGCGAAAGTCGGCGATATGAACTGGTCCTGGAATAGAGGCGCCTTCTCCCCCTTGCGGATCCTCTTCAGCACCCACGTCACGAAGTTATCCTTGTCCTCGAGAGGGTTCCACCCGTACAGGACCGCTGGTCGCGCCACGACCGCCCCTGGGAGGGTCGACAGCACGGCCTTCTCCCCAGCGAGCTTGCTAGCGCCGTAGACGGATATGGGCCTCGGGACGTCGGTCTCCGTGTACCTCCTCCTCTTCGTGCCGTCGAAGACATAGTCGGTGGACACATGGACGAGCCTCGCTCCTCCCTCCTTGCAGGTCCTCGCGACCAGGGCCGGCCCTGAGGCGTTCACCCTGTTCGCAGCCAGCTGCTGTCTCTCGCAGGCATCAACGTTCGTCATCGCCGCGGCCAGAATGACGATGTCCGGGGCCGTCTTCTTGAACAGGGCATCGACCTCGTCCTTGGAGCCTATGTCCAGAGCCTCGAGCCTCCATAGGTCCTTCCCGTCGACCTCGGGGTTGTACGTGCCGACCGCGCCAAACCTCCCCCTGGCCTGCTCCATCAGCTTGCTGCCAAGGAGTCCCGACGCGCCTATGACGAGGAGCTTCTTCAAACAGGGTACCTCTGAGATACCAGACCGAACGCATGGACACCTTAATAATTTGTCTCGACCATGACCGTCCCATCATGGCGGCTAGAATCGGCACGATCGCTGACGTCAGCGTGCGTAGCCTCCGCAGGATCCAAGACGATCGCGGATGGCTCATGGAGATATTCCGTTCGGACTGGCCCGAGTTCCAGAAGTTCGGGCAGACGTACATGACCACCTGCAAGCCGGGCGTCGTGAAGGGCTGGCACTACCACAAGCTCCAGTGGGACCACTTCGTCCCCATCAGGGGGAACGCCCTGGTCGGGCTCTACGACGCGAGGGAGGGCTCCCCGACGAAGGGCGTCCTCCAGGAGGTCGAGGTCTGGGAGAAGGAGCCGAAGTTCGTCAGGATACCGCCCCTTGTCTACCACGGCTTCACCCCCCTGGACGACAGCGAGATATGGGTCGTGAACACCCCCACCGAGCTCTACGACTACAAGCAGCCCGACGAGCACCGGAAGGAATGGGACGACCCAGAGATAGGCTATCTGTGGCGAAAGAAGAGGTGATTCCCCTTGAGGATGCTCATCACAGGCGGCGCGGGTTTCATCGGGTGCAACTTCGTCCGGCACATGCTGAAGGAGCACCCTCAGGACCAGGTTGTCGTCCTGGACAAACTGACGTATGCCGGGAGGCTGGAGAACCTCGAGGATGTCAAGGACAGGATCACCTTCATCAAGGGCGACATCTGCGACAAGGACGTCGTCAGGGGCGCCATGGACGGCTGCGGCATCGTCGTCAATTTCGCGGCGGAGAGCCATGTCGACAGGAGCATCACCTCCCCCGAGGACTTCGTGCGGACCGATGTGCTGGGCGTCTTCACACTCCTGGAGGAGGCCAGGCGGCGAGACGTTAAGAGATACGTCCAGATCTCCACCGACGAGGTCTACGGTTCCACCATGTCAGGTTCCTTCTCGGAGGATGATATCCTCGATCCTTCCTCTCCGTACTCCGCCAGCAAGGCGGGCGGGGAGCTACTTGCCAGGTCGTACGTTAAGACGTATGGGCTGGATGTTATTGTGACCCGTTCTTCCAACAACTACGGCCCCTTCCAGTACCCCGAGAAGCTGATACCCATCCTCGTTCTGAAGGCCCTTAGAAACGAACCTCTCCCTATCTACGGAAAGGGCCTGAACGTACGTGACTGGCTCCATGTCGAGGACAACTGCAGGGCGATAGACCTGATCTCTCAGAAGGCCAAGGCCGGCGACATAGTCAACGTCGGCTCGGGCAACGAGGTCCCCAACATCGACGTCGCCAAACTCATCCTTAGACACATGGGGAAGCCCGAGAGCCTCATAACCTATGTCAAGGACCGTCCTGGACACGACTTCCGGTACTCGCTCGACTGGGAGCGCCTGAAGAAGCTAGGTTGGACGCCGAAGGTCAGGTTCGAGGACGGCCTCAAGAGCACGGTGGACTGGTATCTGGCCAACAAGCCTTGGTGGGAACCGCTACTGTGACTTCGACCGTGTGAACGGCAAGAGGTCTATTCGGACTCCTTCCTCTTCGCTCCGAGCTCGCTAGATCTCTGCGACGCGACCTCGACCGCGTCGATCAGCATCGCCTTCAGCCCGCCCCTCTCGAGCGAGTGCAGGGCGCTTATCGCTGTGCCCCCCGGGGAGGTCACGAGGTCCTTGAGCTTCGCCGGGTGCTCCTTCGTCTCCTGGATGAGCTTCGACGACCCTATGAGCGTCTGGACCGCCAGAACTGAGGCCACGTCCCTCGACAGGCCGACCTTCACCCCCGCGTCCGTCAGACCCTCTAGTATCTGGAACACGTACATCGGCCCGGTCCCGCTGAGGCCCGTGACCGCGTCCATCAGCGACTCCTCGACCTCGGCCACGATCCCCACCGACTCGAATATGTGGGTGGCGGAGGCCATGTGCTCCTCGGTCGCGTACTTCCCCGGGCATATGGCCGTCGCGGCCTCCCTGACAACCGCCGCGATGTTCGGCATCGCCCTCACGACAGGGACCTTCCCCCCGACCTTCTTCTCGATGCTCGCCGTCGTGACGCCCGCCGCCACCGACACCAGGAGCTTCGAGTCCTTCAGGGACGGCTTGACCTCCTCGACGACCTTCAGCATGATCTGGGGCTTGACCGCGAGGACCACGATGTCCGCGAACTCGGCCGCCTCGGTGTTGGAGTGGGACGCCCTGACCTGGGGCACGGCCTTCCTGATGTGCTCGAGCCTCGTCTTGAGCGGCTCGGCCACCATGATGTGCTCCGCCTTGGCCCAGTCGGTCTGCAGGATGCCCTTCGCAAGGGCCATCCCCATGTTCCCGCCCCCGATGATGGCTATCCTCTTGTCGTTCATGGCTCCCACTCGTCTGGGATTGGCCACGATGGGCCGGATATTTAATCTAGACGGTACAGAATTGGACATTCAAAGGCCGGCTGTGGCCTTCTCGGGGATATCGAGTCATTCATCCGTACAATCTCTTGTGGCGCGAGCGCAGGTGCCACCAGGTGACGGTGCAGAGCACCGCGAGGAAGGCCGCCGTCAGGACCAGCACCGTCCTAGGGGCCGCGTCCGTGACGATCGCCGCCAGGGCCAGCAGCACGAGGACGGCGACTGCCGTGACAACGACCATGAATGATGCCAGGTTCCTCTGCTGGGCCAGGTTCAGTGTTGTGGTCCCGTACGGGGTCTCGCTGACTATGGTCACCCTCTCTTCCCGAGGCACTTCCCCTGCTGCCCGTTGCCCCTCCAACCCTGTCACTCTCGGGCGGTGATTCCATCAGGGGGCTGATGAAGGTTTCCGCGGCCTTCCCGGCCGCGTCACCCATCGGGCCACACGTCTACCCACAGGTGGACCTCCCTGTAGGGGTCCTGTCCGATGGGCTGCCCCTCGAGGAAGAGCATGACCTGCAGCTTCCACTCCCCCTCCTGCGTGATGTTGAAGTCGAACGTCTGGTTGTAGTAGGCCAGGTGCTCGAGGGAGAAGTCCTGCGCTATCCCGACGCGCGGCGTCAGCTCGTGCGTGGCGTCCCAGTCTATCGTGTCCTGGCCCACCGTGAAGTTGCCGTCCGTCGCGTTCGTCAGCACCAGGACCAGCGTGTAGTCGACAGGCTCGTGCTCGAACGACCTGACCGTGATGAGGACCGTCCCGTTCTCCCCGACCGTCAGGTTGGTCGGATAATCGTCGGCCATCCCCTCCGGGCCCAGGATCGCCAGCTGAGTGAAGGTCTCCCCGACCCTCGGGGTCGTGACGGCCCACGCCAGCACGACGACCGACGCCACGAGCATAACCGCGATCCCGATGGTGAGCGCCCTGTCGACTACGGGCATGCCCTCCCAGTCGAACCTGACGTCGACGACGATAGCGAACCTCTCGTCCTCCGGCAGCCTCATCCGCCTGTACCACCCGACGGCCGACGCGGCCAGGATGAACCCCGAGACCGAGGCGAGTATCGGGTCCAGCCTTATCCCGTAGGGCGTGAAGTTGAGGGCGAGGCCGATCAGCGGCACTATCGCGATGCTCAGGCCCAGGCTGAGGGCGACCCTCTCAATGCCGTCGATCCTGTCGTTCTCGGGGAACAGGGCAGCGGTGGCCGCGTACCCGGGCAGGAACAGGACGAAGGCGAGCCCCAGGGCCTGCCTCGCAGCGCTCTCAGGGACCGCGAGGACGAGCAGGACCAGCAGGAGGGCGAGAGCTGCGCACGCAAGAAGGTCGTAAGGCCTCTCCCGCACCTCGATGTGGATGTGGCGGGGGTCCCCCTTCGCCGGTCCGGACACGTGATCGCCATCGGGATTGGCGTTCCGTATATCAATACTCTCAGGGGCGGGCCGCCCCCGCCGTGGGCACATTGTAATACCCCTGACCCGATTCCCTCACGCCGGGGCGCCGGCAGCGCAGGGACGGCCCATGCTCCTATCCGAGAAGATCTTCGTCGCTATGGCCGCCTGGACGGCGGCGTCCGTGTACGTCGCCATGCGGTCAGGGACGGACCTCCTCGTCACGCTGGTCCTGATAGGCCTCCTGGTGACGCGCGAGCTATCGGACGGGGTGCTGAGCAGGAGCCTCAGGCGCAGGATGGCGATGTTCATCTACGCCCTCCTGGCCGTCTTCGCCGCGGTGGTGGCGAACCGGGTCCTGGAAGTGCTGTCCTAAGGCCGTCACCATTCGGAGAGGGACAGCGTGAAGACCACCCTGTCCTGGGAATTGTCCACCTTCTCCACCCTGACCGCCCTGTCGGTCGCCCTCGCGACCGCGGTGAGGATGCACGAGCACCCGACGCACTGGAGCTGCCTGCAGGTGTCGGGCATCTCCGCCCTCACGGCCCTGCACGCATCGCGCAGGCCGCCGTACTCCACCCTGAGGACCAGCCTCCCCTCCCTCTCCTTGAGGTGGAAGTCGCGCATCATGCCCATCCCCTGCCCGAGCATCCGGAGGCCGCCCTCGACCGCCTCCATGTCCATCCCCTTCTCCATGGGCCCGCGCTCCCTCTCTATGGCCGCGAGGAGCTCCCCTCCCGGCGGGTCGACCAGGATCCCCGAGCCGTCCGTCAGGTGGGCCCTGGAAACCGGTCCGTCGGCCTCCGCGGGCACGAACACCTTCTCCGGGACGCCTTCCCTCGCCGGGAGGTACACCGAGCCGCCCTCGAGCGACCTGCCCCCCACGAGGTCCCTGTTCGACCTGGCCGCCGACATCATCTGTGCGGCCGAGACGCTTGCAGGGACGCTGGGGAGCGAGAGCACCGCGACGGCGAACGCGCCGAGGAACAGGGCGCCCGCTGCTGACACCGTGAACGCGGTCCTCCTCTCCTCGAGGGTGTCGAGCCTCTCCTGGAGATCCGGGTCGTCCGTGTCGCCGATGCCCCCGATCTCCGAGTGGGCGTCGTACGCGAACGCGGCGAGGGCCGCCCCGACTGCCAGGAGCGCGATCCCGAGGAGGATCCCGCGGTTCAATGAAATCCGTCCAGACGAATCGCCAGGGGACATGACGCATCCTGCTGGGACGGTAACACCCTTACCCCTATTCTAATTATCCAGGCCTCCCGCGTCCCCTCCCGTGGCAGGCTATTAATATCGGCCGAGTCGATTCCCGTCGACGTGGGTGGATGGGGCAGATGCTGCCCCGAAGGAGGGATTCCCCTGGTCCTCTGGTCCTGGTCAGTGTGCCTCCGAGCTGTCAGCCTGTGCGCTCTCGTGGTCGCATCCTCTTGCCTGATGGGCGTCGGCGACGGCTGCGGGCCAGTCAGCCCGGCCGTCGTCCCAGCGGCCCACATCGAGGCGGAGGACGAGACCCTCGCCCAATCCCCACGGACCGTCGACCACCGCTGGTACGACCTGTTCGACGTCCCGCTCGGGGACTGGTGGGACAAGAGGTGGGAGGTCTACGCCGTCGACGAGCCGCTCACCGATTCCTTCCCCTACCTGGTGAGGCACCACTACGAAATGGGCAGCCACGACACCTTCTCCGGCGCGAGGCTCAACGTGACGGGCCGCGAGATCCCGGAGGTCAACACGACCTACGACCCCCGGTTCCTCCCCCTCCTGTCCGGCGACGGCGGCGCCAGGGGAGGGAACGCGCGGATCGACTGGTACATGCAGTACATCTCTCCGGCGGACTACTACCAGTACCCGCCCCAGGTCACGGACTGGGACGACGGGTGGCTGGTGGCTCTCAACGGGACCGTCACGCTGGACCAGGACGCCGCGATGTCCGTCCTGGGCATGCCCTCCAGCGCCTGGAGCGACTTCTCCGGGTGGTGGTCGTCCAACGCCGTGGCGGTGGAGAACGGCTACACCGAGTGGCTGCTCGCGGAGGGGAACGACGACCCCCTCGACATATTCCCCATGTATGAGTACCCCCTCGTCCCTCTGATCATGAACCTCGCCGCGGCGAGGGAGGGCGACGAGGTCGTCCTGACCTACGACACGCTCACCTGGGGCATGGAGGCCATGATGACGAGGTGGATGCGCGACGCGTTCATGCCCACCGAGTGGTGGTTCGAGGACATGTCCTTCCATGCGCAGATCGGCCCGGCGTACGCTGACCTGGACATCGACACGGCCGTCCCCTACGCCGTCAGGGCGTGGGAGGCCAAGGACGCAGGCTCCCCCTGCTGGGTATGGCAGGGGATGCTGCAGGACCGGATCGAGTCGAGCGTCGTCCACCCGGTCTCCGCCTTCGACCGCTACTGCGACCTCACGCGCGAGTGGCTCTCGCCGGGGAGCCCTGGGTATGGGGCGACGGTCCCGTACAAGGACGTCCCCGCTTGCTTCGACCTCTCCCCCGGCGAGACCCTGTCCCTGACATGGCCCGATGCGCCGATCCTGTTCATGGAGCACGTCTCCACGGGCGTCGTCAGCAACACGACCGCGGCCGCGAGGGTCGCGTACATGGAGCCGATGCCCGTCGACATGCCCGGGGCGGTGTCCGTCGACCCGGCCCAGAGGACGGTGCTCCTCGAGGGCCCCTTGGACCTCGAGGCCTGGGCCGAGGGCCAGTGCCTGCACGAGAACCTCTCCGCGGAGTGGGACAGGCTAGGGGCCCTGCCGTGCGGGCTGCCCTACATCGAGCTCACCATGGCGGGGGAGAACTCCCCGCCCTTCGCCTGCCTCTCCGCCGAGCACGACCCCGACGCCAACGTCTCCTCCGCTTTCCTGCTCGACGCAGGCTCGTCGTGCGATGCGGACGACCCAATCTCAGAGCTCCTGTGCCGCTGGGACCTCGACGGCGACGGCTCCTGGGACACCGCGTGGGGCGACGATTTCCAGGCGTGGCACGACTTCGAGGTGGTGGGGACACACGCGCCCTTCGTGGAGGTGATGGACTCCGAGGGGGCCTCGGACACGTGCTCCGTCGAGGTGGTCATCACCGACGTCGACCCCCCGGAGACCACCGTCTGGCTGTCCGGGCTCGAGGGCTGCGAGGGCTGGTTCGTGTCCGATGTCACGGTGAACCTGTCCTCGGTAGACGCCGGCCCGGTCGAGTCGACCTGGTGCAGCCTGGACGGCGGCGACTGGACCATGTACTCCGGGTCCGTGCAGGTCTCCTCGGACGGCCTGCACACGGTCGAGTTCTACTCCGTCGACTGGGCATGCAACGTCGAGGGGGTCTGCTCATGCGGGTTCGGGATGGACCGCGGCGCACCGGAGGTCTCCTTCGTCACCTCCTCCGAGCTGTACTCGACGGGCGACGTGACGGTGGTCTGGTCATGCTCCGACGCCCTGAGCGGCGTGAACAGGTCGGAGCTCTCCCTCGACGGGGCGAGGTACATCCCGTTCGGCTCCGCCACGTCCCACGCCTTCCTAGGCCTGGTCGAGGGGATACACACGGTCTTCCTCCGAGTGTACGACACCGCGGGCAACGCCGCCTCCGACTCCTACACATTCACCGTTGACCTGGGCGGCGACGACGGCGGCGACCCGACGGACCCGGGCGGGGGCGCTGACTACACCCTGGTCTACCTCGGCGTGATCGCAGCGGTGGTGGCGGCCGTCGTGGCGGCCGCCGTGGTGGTCGCCAGGCGAAAGAGATAAGGGCCCGGTCGTGCCTGGTGAACCCGCAGGTCGATGGACATGGCGCGGAAGGTCAGGAAGCCCGCCGGGGCGCAGAGCGAGGAGGAGGTCAGGCGCGCGGTCAAGGAGAGGTACACGGAGCTCGCGCTCAAGCAGGCCCCGTGCTGCGGCCCCGACAGGTCGACCATGTGCGGCTGCTCCGGCCTCTACCCGGACGAGGACGTCCTCTCGCTGCCGCCTGAGGCGGCCGCCGTGAGCGCGGGGTGCGGCAACCCGACCGCCATCGCGGAGCTCAGGGCGGGGATGGTTGTGGTGGATCTGGGCAGCGGCGGAGGCATAGACGCGTTCCTTTCTGCGAAAAAGGTAGGCCCCAGGGGCAGGGTCTACGGCATCGACGCGACCCCTGAGATGGTCCACCGCGCGAGGAGGACCGCCAAGGAGCACGGCTTCTCGAACGTCGAGTTCAGGCTCGGCGAGATAGAGCACATGCCGCTCCCGGACGGGTGCGCCGACGTGGTCATCTCCAACTGCGTGATCAACCTCTCCCCCCAGAAGCAGCAGGTATTCGACGAGGCCTTCAGGGTCCTGAGGCCGGGCGGGAGGCTGGCCGTCTCGGACATCGTCCTGCTCAAGGAGCTGCCGGAGCGCCTCAGGGGCGACCTTGCGGCGTGGTCCAGCTGCGTCTCCGGCGCGGTCCTCGAGGACGAGTACCTCGGGGCGATCAGGAAGGCGGGGTTCTCGGACGTGAGGGTGGAGAGCAGGGCCGTCTACACGGACGCGCAGCTGAGGGGGTACCTCTCCCCGTCGGAGGGGGCCGGCGCCCCCACGACCAGCTTCTCGAAGAGGAAGGGTGAGGACCTCTCCGGCATAGTGGCGAGCTCCAGGGTCACGGCGAGGAAGCCCTGACTCAGTCCTTCCCGGACAGCATCGCCACCAGCTGGTCCTCGAACATCGCCTGCTTCGCGTAGTGCTCGTTGGTGTCCTTGATCGCCACGTACCACCAGTAGACCGCGAAGAGGCCGAGGGTTACGAACGATACCAACACGAACAGCCCGGTCGGCCTGCTGGGGAGGGTGGTGCCCTCGTCGAGGGCTCCCGCCGTCGCCCCTGCCCTCGCGAGGGCGACCTTCGTGCCCCTGGCGAACTCCGTCCAGGCCTGGTCGTGCTTCCAGGTGTCGTCCGAGATGATGTGGAGGAAGTAGAACATGAGCACGATGTGGACCGCCATGATCGGGATCGACACGATCTGGAGCGAGTCGGAGAGGTCGAAGTCGTTGTTCAGGACGGCGAAGTCCTCCGCGAGGGAGCCTACGAGCGGGAGGGCGATCACGGCCGCCCAGAGGAGCGGACTCCGCTTCGTCCCGTATGCCGCCCTCCCATCGAGGACCTGCTCGCGCCCCCAGGGGTCGCTGGCGAGGCTGCGGGCGCCGCCGAGCTTGCCCAGGACCTTGCCGACGGCGTCCATCGCCGCCGCCTCCCTCTCCAGGTGCCAGTTGGCCCGGTCGACCATCAGGTACGCGAGGGCCGCGTAGACGGCATAGAGCATCACGTTGAACACGACCGCGGCGAGGATGTACGCGTCCATGTCGCCGAGGATCTCCTCCTCCGTGGGCATGTCCCCGCCGGTAAGGTCGAAGTCGAGTATCTTCCCGAAGATCGCGCCGACCAGCACTATCCCGAAGAGCATGGTGAGGATGTACGGCACCACGGCGGCCCATTCCGGGAGGCGCCGGTCGGTCCGCCTCCTCCTCGACAGCGCCTCCCGGAGCTCCCCCAGCTCCGCGCCGATGGCGGCGTTCTCGACCCTCACTTCAGGCTGCATCCTGACGCCGCAGTACGTGCAGAACACGGACTGCTCGGAGCTCTCCATCCCACAACCAGGGCACCTCATCGCGACCCCGCCCTGACAAGCGTCTCCGGGGTAGTTAACCGTTGCCGGGGGATGCCCGGCTCGGACGAACGCCGCGTTCATATAGTGGCTGGCCCGTTCACGTCATCGTGGGCGGGGTGTGGCCCCGCGTGGTGGGTGGTGCAGGTGCGTTCTCTGGTAGTTGCATTCGTGTCGATAGCAGTGGCCGCGTGTCTCGTCTCGACGGTCCCCCCGCAATGCAGTGCAGCGTCTGATGACCTCCCGGCCTCCTCGGCATGGACCGGCTCCGTGCTCAGGATGGGGTTCATGGAGAAGGTCGACAGCCTCAACCCGATGATAGGCATGACGGACGCGTCACGTTTCTTCTACAGCCTGGTGTACGACTCCCTCTTCTCGTACGGCAACGACCTCGAGACCGTAGGGAACCTGGCGACCGGGTGGAGCGTCGTCCCTGTCACGGACCCTGAGCTCGTCGCGAGCGGGGAGCCCTACGGCTCGGTGTGGGAGTACGAGATCACCCACAACGCCGAATGGCACGACGGGGAGCCTCTCACCGCGGCGGACGTCGAGTGGGTGCTGGACCTCAACTCCGCGTACTTCGAGTACTTCTGGTCCAGCCAGCCGTATGCCTACTTCATGGATTACGCCGAGGCGGTGGACGACTACACCGTCAGGGTGCACTACTTCGACAGGTCCACGGGGGAGCCGCAGCCCGTGGCCTACGGCGACACGATCAACATCCCGATGATCCCGAGGCACCTGCTCACGTCCTACACCCCCGGCGACATAGCGTTCTCCTGGGACGGGACCTTCGACGGCATCGACCCGCCCCTGGTCGGCACCGGCCCGTTCATGGCGGGCCCGGACCTGTACGACGACTGGCTCAATGCGGACGTCATCACCCTCCTCGCGAACCCGGACCACCACTGGGCGGACGACAGGGGGGAGGAGGTCCAGCTCGACGCCGTCTCGATGTACTTCTACGACGACGCGACCGCGATGGAGCTCGCCCTCAGGATGGGTGAGCTCGACGTGGCCCAGCTCCCGCCCCAGAACTTCATCTCCCTCCGCGAGGACGTGCTCTCCGGGGACATCGAGAACGTCGAGGTCTTCGACGGGCCCAAGTGCACCCAGCTGTGGAGCTCGGTGGCGATCAACCAGAACTACGCAGGCCCCAACCCCGCGCGCCTCGACCCCGCGGTCAGGCAGGCCATGGCGATGTGCACCAACAAGGAGTACATAGTCGACCAGTTCTACTACGGCCTCGCCGACGTCGGGAGCACCCTCATATCGACCGCAGGCGGCGAGTGGCACTACGAGCCGACGGTTGACGAAGTGTACGAGTTCGATGTGGACGCCGCCGCCCAGCTCCTGGAGGATGCCGGCTACCTCTACACGGTGGAGAGCCCGGAGGTGAGGGTGGCCACCGCCGACAGCTACGCGGTCCAGCAGGGGCTGGTCGCAGAGGGGACCCCCCTGGAGTTCGACCTGATGGTGGTGATCGAGAGGCCAGAGGACAGGGATATCGCTGCGTACCTGGTGGATGCATGGAGTGGCGCCGGCATCCAGCTGATGTACAGGGTCATGACGGAGGCAGCGATGTGGACGTACATCTACTCCTACAACTACGACCTGGCGATCCTCCCCTGGAGCTCGGACCCGGACCCGAACAGGATGCTGTTCATCCAGTCGAGCTACGCGTGGAACGGGTGGGCCGAGATAAGGTACGACAACGCCTCGTACGACGCGAGCTACAGCGCCTCAGTCACGTCGATGGACTTCGAGGAGAGGCTGGCCCACGTCCACGACTGCCAGAGGACGCACTACCTCGACGTCGGGCACATCGTCCTCGCGTACCAGTACCAGAGGTACGCCTGGAGGACCGACACCCTCTCGGGCTGGGGCGACTGGGCCGCGGACCCGGGGAGGAGCCTCGACGCGTACTGGGGCGTGCACCCGCTGCTCTTCGACCTATACTCGCAGTTCAGCTATGCGCTCGTCGAGTACGAGAGGGAGGACGCGTTCTCCATGCTCGTCCCGGACGGGTGGACGCTGCAGGAGGACGAGACGATTGGCGACACGGAGTTCGACCTCACCCTGAGGGGGGAGGCCCACGGGGACTTCCAGACCAACATCCTCCTCGACTCCGACAGGATGAGCGGCGTCCAGGAGTCTAGGGAGTACCTCGAGAATGAGATGGAGGCGGGCCTGGAGGAGCTGGAGGCCGAGGGCGTGCCGACGACCCCCATAGGGTCAACCCAGTACTGGGAGGGCGCCAACTACTCAGCGCTGAGGTTCGCATACAAGTGGGACCAGATGGACATCGTCCAGGACATGACCCTGTACGCCGACAGGGAGAGCGGGAAGATGTGGGTGCTGGTCTGCTCGGTGCACTCCGACTACTACGCGGTCTACGAGACCATGTTCCAGGAGATCGCCATGAGCCTGGACGTCGTGGAGCACGAAGTCCTGTCAGTGGCCATGTACGCGGCGATAGGCGCCATCGCCGCCGCTGCGGTCGTGGCGGTGGTCGCCGCCCTGTACCTCATGAAGTCCAGGAAGGCCGTCGCCCCGCCTCCGCAGCCGGCACAGGCCCCGCCTCCGGCGCAGGTCTGCTCCGCATGCGGGTCCGCCCTCCCGCCGGGGGGCGCGTTCTGCACCCGGTGCGGGAAGGGGCCGGAGCCGCCTCCGCCGACGTGACCCTGCGCGCCGGGAGATGCGCCGTCCTGGGTTGACCAAGGCGTCAACCAATTCGAACGGTTCATATACACGCCAGGCGCTAGATGGCATGGGAATGGCGGGCGGAACCGCCATGAAGGAGTGGGTTCGGATGAAGCGCTTGATTCCGGCGGCCGTGGCCGCCGCAGTCTGTCTATGCCTGGTCATGTCGATCGTCCCGCAGGGTCCGGAAGTCCTCCCTGCAAGGATAGCCCAGACCGAGGAGGCCGTGCTGAAGATCGGGTTCCTGGAACCCATCGACAGCCTCAACCCGATGATAGGCCTGAACGAGGCCTCGTTCGTCTTCTACGGCCTCGTCTACGACGCCCTGCAGAGCGCCGGGAACGAGCTCGAGGCGGTCCCGAACCTCGCGACCGATTGGTGGGTGGTCCCTGAGACGGATCCGGATATGATCTCGTCGGGTGAACCGTACGGTTCCGTGTGGCAGTACAACATCACCGGCAACGCCCTCTGGAGCGACGGCACCGCTTTCACAGCCGCCGACGTGGCCTGGAACATCAACCTGCAGGCCGAGTACTACGACTCCATGTGGGCTTTCCAGCCATACGCGTACTTCATGGACCACGCGGAGCTGTACGGGTCGGACTCGGTGAGGGTCCACTACAGCGACCGTGAGACCGGCGACCCGATGGCCGTGTCCTTCGGCCACTTCCTCCCGATATACATGCTCCCGATGCACAAGCTCTCCTCCATGAGCCCCTACGAGATCGGCTTCTCGTGGGATGGCGCTTTCGAAGGCGAGGATCCGCCGGTCGTCGGCACGGGCCCGTTCATCGCCGGTCCGAACCTGTATGACGAGTGGCTGTCCGGCGCCACCATGAACCTCTCCAAGAACCCGGACCATCACCTCGCCGCAGACCAGGGGCTCGAGACATCGATAGATCGCATCGAGCTCCACTTCTATGACGACGCCGACGCCATGAGCCTGGACCTGCAGGGCGGCGCGATAGACGTCGCCCAGCTGCCCTACGAGCAGTACGAGGCGCTCGGCGCCCTTGTCGAGGGCGGCAGCGTCGCGAACGTCACCCTCTTCGACGGGCCGAGGTGCGACGGCTACTGGACGCACGTGGGGTTCAACATGTACGAGTCCGGCCCGAACCTGGTCAGGCTGGACCCCGCCGTCCGTGAGGCCCTGGCGATGGCCACCGACAAGGCGCACATCGTCGAGGAGATGTACGGCGGCTACGCCGACGAGGGCTCGACGCTGGTGGCGCCGGTGAACGAGCCGTGGCACTACGAGCCCAGCGAGGCGGAGGCCTTCCTTTTCGACCCCGATGCTGCGAATGCGACCCTCGAGGCCGCAGGGTATTCGTATCCGTATGTTGGCGCCCCGTACAGGGTCGCCACGGCCGCGAGCCTCGCCGTGGCGGAGGGTTGGGCGCTCGAGGGCGACCCGCTCGTGCTCGAGATGCTCGTTAGGATGGAACACCCCGAGGAGGTAGCGATATCGATCTTCCTGGCCGAGTCATGGGCCTCGGTCGGTGTGGGGCTGGGGGTGTCCGGTGTGGACGAGCCGACGCTCGCCACGATCGTGTACTCGTACACCTACGACACTTGCATATGGGACTGGTACTCCGAGCCCGACCCGAACTACATACTCTTCTGTCAGTCCCAGCGCTCCTGGGCCGCATGGAGCGACAACATGTACTCCGCCCCGGACTACGAGATGAACTACAACCTGTCCGTGACGGAGATGGACCCAGAGACGAGGGCCGGGTACGTCCACGCCTGCCAGCTCATTCACTACCAGGACGTCCCGTACATCGTGATGGCGTACACGCACCAGACATACGCGTGGAGGACCGACAACCTCATCGGGTGGGGCGACTGGTCCGAGGACCCCGGGAGGAGCCTGTCCGCCTACTGGACCGCGAACCCGCTGCTCTTTGACCTGAACCTCGCCTCCGAGAACTCCGCCCCGGAGAACCTCGCGATCGATGTCCCGTCCGGGGACGTGTACGAAGGCCAGCTGGTGGCCTTCACGGTGTCGGCCGACGACGCGGAGGAGGACGCGCTCTTCCTCGAACTGGACTTCGGGGACGGCACGGCCGTGGGCCAGACCTTCCTGTCCGGTGTCTCGACCCACTACGAGGACACGTTCATGCACTCGTTCGATGAGGCTGGCGTCTACGACCTCACCTTGACGGCGGACGACCAGACCGGGCTCGCCGGCCACGTCGTCGAGTACGGCCCGGTCGAGTTCACGGTCCTCGAGGACGACATCGCCCCCGTGACGGAGATCGAGCTCGTGGGCGACGGGGACATAGGGTCATGGTTCGTGTCGGCCATCCAGGTGCACCTGAACGCCACCGACGTCGGCGGAGAGGTGGAGGTCACCGAATGGGCGCTGGACAACGAGGAATGGGCCGAGTACGTCGGGCCTTTCTTCGTCTCGGCCGAGGGGGAGCATCAGATCCTGTACAGGTCGAACGACACCAACGGGAACACCGAGGCGGCTAAGTCCGTCGTGGTCAGGATAGACACGGTCGCGCCCACCGTCGTGATAGAGATGGACCTGACGCAGACATCGAGCACGGTCACCCTGGAAGCCCAGTGGGAGGACGCGTCCAGCGGGGTCATGAGGACGACGTACTCGCTCGACGGAGGCGCACCCCAGGAGCCGGTCCTGAACTCGACCATCACCCTGACGGAGGTGGCGGACGGTGAGCACACCGTGGTCGTGACGGTCTACGACGACGCGGGCCATTCGGCCAGCGCGACGGCGACCTTCGAGGTGGAGACGAGCATCTTCGCCCTCGACGGCCCCGCTGGACCGTGGGTCGTCATAGGCATGGCAGCGGCGCTGCTGGCAATCATGGGGGTCGCCGGTTTCATGCTGTACAGGAGGAAGAGCCCGCCCACCGAGTGATCGGGAAACCTTTGAATGCGGCGGGGAAGCCCGCCGTCCCTTGACCCCTTCTCCTAGCGGCGGCGCCCGATCAGCTTCTTCTCCGCCTCTTTCACGACCGCCGTGAGCTGCCTGTCCTGGTCCTTGTCCAGCGGGGTGACCTGGTGCTCCTTGATGAGCCTCTTCGCGACGTCGCCCGCGACGTCCTGGATGGGCCTGATGCCCTCGGCCTTCGCCTTGTCCGGGTTCCTCTTGTCGAAGAACGGCGAGATCCTGATCTCCTTGATGTTCCTCATCGTGTGCATCTGGGCGAGGTAGTTGCCCATCGGGCCGACCTTGTCTATGATGTCCAGGGCGAGGTGCTCGTCGTCGACCTTCATCCCCTCGATGGCCTTGAACACGTTGCCGTAGATCTCGTTGTCGATGATGAGCATCTCGTAGCTCGCGGCGTTGTCCCACGCGCCGCCTATTCCGGACAGGTTGTCCGCGCCCGCGGCGGCCGGGAGCAGCGCCCCGAGGACCCTCTCGATGCCCATCTGCATGTCGAACTGGTTGCCGTCCGTCGTCACGCCGTAGACGTCCGCGACCATGTGGTACTTGTGCGCTATCTGGACCGTCGCGGCCGACACCAGCGCCATCTCGGGGACGCCCCAGATGTTCTTGCCGGTCCTGAGGTCCATCATGCTGAGCCTGCCGGAGTACATGTTCGGTATCTTCGGGTCGACGGTCTGCACCAGCATCACGCCGGAGAGCATCTCCGCGTTCTGCTGGGCGAGCCCCCCGGACAGCGTCACGGGGGCCGTCCCGCCGCAGATCGGGCACGGGACTATGTCGACGGGCGCGCCGTACTCCGCGCCCCTGATCATGACCTCCGACGCGTGCTTGTCCCAGGTGAGCGGGCTGCTGGGCGAGCCGTAGACGTTGAACAGGGGCCTCTTCCTGAGCGCCTCGACGCTTCCGGTGACGCAGGCCCACATCTTGGCCATCATGTCGACGGTCTCCTCGTCGAGGGCGTACCCGGACACGCACTTGGTCGTGTTCCTCATCATGGCCTCCATGGTCTTGACAGGGAGGACGTCGGCGGGCACGTCCGTCGCGACGACGAGGTTTGAGATTGTGTGGCAGAAGGGCAGCGCGTCCATGACCCTGGTGGCGTCCTGGACGTCCTTCAGCGTGGACATCCTGTGCTCACCGGTCTCGAGGTCCCTCATGAGCGGGTTGCCGCCGAGCGAGTGGGCGTAGACGGTCTCCCCGTCGAACGTGACGTCGTTCTTCGGGTCCCTGGCGTAGGACGTGGCGAAGCGCGGGATCTTCCTGATGGCGTCCTCGACCATGCTCCTCGGGAACGTGAGCACGTTCGCCCTTGTCGGGTGCTTGACCGCGCCGGCCTTGAGTAGTCTCTCCCTGGCCTTGTCGCTGTCGAACCTGACACCGGTCCTCTCGAGTATCTTGAGCGACGCCTCGTGTATGGCGTCGACCTGCCCGTCCGTCAGAACCTTGAGCTTGTAACCGCACTTGATGCCCTGCATGCTGTTCCCCTCACGATTGATCCGCATGGCACCGGCCCCAGAAGCGTCCGGCCGTGCGGGCCGGCTCAGGTCACCGGTGCTCTTCCTTGGCGCCTGTATGCAGAACCCCTAAAAATACTTGATTCCGACGGACCGGCGCGACGAGCACGCTCCGGGGTGGCGGTCTGACTGCCTTTTCCGCACAGGCCAGATGAATACTTTATTAACGCCCCTCGCGGATACGAACGGCCGTGGGGCAGGGCCCCCAGGGGCAGCTCAGTTGGCAGGCGCGATGTTCAGGCTCGCTCACCGGGTCGTCTATCCTGGCTTCATGGACCACTACGCCCGGCTCATGAAGGGCCAGACCCGGCCCCGGGAGGAGCTCGTCGGGGACCAGGTGTCGTCGCTCAGGGCGATGCTCATGCACGCCTACGACAAGGTCCCCTACTACCACGGCCTTCTGAAGGGGAGGAACCTCAGGCCCGACGACTTCAAGGCCATCGAGGACCTCGAGAGGCTCCCGGTGCTGACCAAGGATGTCATCAAGGCCAACTGGGAGGCGCTCGTCCCGCTGGACATCGCCTCCGTGAGGTACGAGAGGAAGGCGACGGGCGGCTCAACGGGCACCCCGTTCCCGTACAGGATGAGCAGGCACGACAAGATGCTCAGCATGTGCCACCTCTACAGGGGCTGGTCCTACGCCGGCTACCAGCTGGGCGACCGTATGGTCTTCATGGGGGGCTCGTCGCTCACCATGGGCGCGGGCTCCGCCGCGACCAGGCGGGTGCACGAGGTCGTGAAGAACATCAGGATGCTCTCCTCGTTCGACATGGACGAGGCCCACATGCGCTCCTACGCCGACACCATCAACAGGTTCCGGCCCAGGTTCGTGTTCGGCTACGCGTCGTCGATATCCTTCTTCTCCAGGTGGCTCAAGGCGAACGGCGTACAGGTGAACCCGCCCGTCGCGGTGTTCGCCACCGCCGAGAAGCTCTTCCCCGAGGCGAGGAAGGGGATCGCGGAGGCGTTCCGCTGCGAGGTGCTCGACACCTACGGGCTCAACGACGGCGGCGTCTCCGCCTTCGAGTGCCTGGAGCACAGGGGCATGCACGTCGACACCGAGCGGGCCATCATGGAGGTCGTCGACGCCGACGGGCGGCAGCTCGCGAAGGGCGAGGGGAGGATACTCGCGACGAGCCTCCACAACCAGGCGATGCCCTTCATCAGGTACGACACGGGCGACATAGGCCGCGTCACGGACGAGCTCTGCCCTTGCGGCAGGCAGCACCCGCTCCTCGAGGAGATCAAGGGGCGGGAGCAGGAGATGCTCATGACCCCGGAGGGCGCCGCGGTCCACGGGGAGTTCTTCACGCACATATTCTGGGAGGTTTCGGGCGTCAAGGAGTTCCAGGTGGTCCAGGACGCCAAGGACCACCTCACGGTGCGCGTGGTGCCGGAGAAGTCGTACGACCCGAAAGAGATGGACAAGGTCCGGGACTACATCCGCGCGAGGAGCCCCGGATGGAAGGTGGACTTCCAGAAGGTCGACGCGATCGACAGGACCAGGGGCGGCAAGTACAGGTTCGTGATCAGGGAGGTCTGAAGCTGGCGAAGAGGAACCTCCTGGTCGTCACCAACAGCTTCCCCGACAAGGAGGACAGGCACATCGGCGGCGTGTTCGTCAAGGACCAGCTGAGGGAGATGGGCTCCTTCTTCGACGAGGTGTACGTGGTCTTCCCCTCCACCCTCGGGCTGGGGCACGAGCCCAGGGAGGAGTTCAGGGACTACACCTTCGGCAACGTGCGGGTGTTCTTCCTGGCCTACCTCAACGTCCCCCTGTTCCTGAAGGTGTTCAGGGGCGGGTTCTCATACATGATGGCCGGGGCGATAGACCGGCTGGTGAAGCGCGAGAGGCTGGAGTTCGACCTGATCCACGCGCACTTCACGTGGCCGTCCGGGGCGGCGGGGGCGCGGCTCAAGCGCAAGCATGGCGTCCCGCTGGTGGTCACCGAGCACACATCGCTGTCGCTGAGGGCCGCCATCGCCGCGAAGGACCCTCAGTACCTGGAGACATGGGCGGCCAGCGACGCGGTCGTGCGCAACCGCAGGGGGGACATCCAGGACCTGGTCTCCGCGGGCGTCCCCGAGGAGAAGGTCCGCTACATCCCCAACGGGTTCGACGCGGATAGGTTCAGGCCGGTCGACAGGGCGGCGAGCAGGGAGAGGCTCGGCATCCCACAGGACGGGAAGGTCCTGGTCAGCATAGGCGGGCTCGAGGACGTCAAGGGCCACAGGCACCTGGTCGACGCCATGGCCGAGGTCTCGAAGGCCCGCGGGGACGTCACGTGCTACATCATCGGCGAGGGGGAGCTGCACAGCGCCCTGAAGCGGCAGGCGGGGTCGCTGGGCCTGGCCGGGAAGGTCGTCCTCGCGGGGAGGAAGCCCCACGGCGAGCTCCCCTACTGGGTCAACGCCGCCGACCTGGTCGTCCACTCCAGCCTCTCCGAGAGCGGCCCGATGGTCATGCTCGAGGCGCTGGGCTGCGGCAGGCCGTTCATAGGCACGGAGGTCGGCTCCGTCCCCGAGGTCATAACATCCGACGACTACGGCCTGGTTTGCAGGCCGGGCGACCCCGCGGCCCTCGCGCGGACAGTCCTCGCAGGGCTGGAGAAGCAGTGGGACTCCGCGAAGATCGTCGCCCACTCGAAGCAGTTCTCGTCCGAGTGGGTCTCCAAGGAGCTGGTCGCCCTGTACACCGAGCTGCTCGAGGGCGGCTAGCCCAGCCTCTTCTCGACCAGCCTGGCTATCCTCTCCGAGGCCTTCCCGTTCCCGTAGAACCTCAGCGGGTCGACCTTCCTGGGCTCCTTCTTCAGGAGCCTCTTCACGGCGCCCCTGACCTTGACGGGGTCCATCCCGGCGACGATGTTCCAGCCCGCCTTCGTGGTCTCGACCCACTCGGTCACGCCCCTCAGCGTGACGGCGGGCGTGCCGAGCAGGAAGGCCTCCTTCTGGAGCCCCCCGCTGTCGGTCATGACCAGCTTCGCGTCGCTGGCGAGCCTCAGGCTCGTGAGGTAGCTCACCGGCTTCACGATGTGCAGCCCCCGCACCGACTCCATCTTCTTCAGGAGCTTGGCGGCCTCCAGGTTCCTCCTCGTGTGCGGGTGCATCGGGAAGACGACATCGAGCCCGTGCTCGTCGGGGAAGCGGGAGAGCATCTGGACGACGGTCCTGAGGCTCCTCGGGTCGTCGACGTTCTCCGCCCTGTGGACCGTGACATAGGCGTACCCCTTCCTCTCGAGGTCCATGCCCGTGTCGGTCCTCCGGATCCGGTCCCTGAGCATGACGATGTTGTCGGCCATGACGTCGCCCGTGAGGTGCACGATGTCCTCGTCCACGTCCTCCCTCAGGAGGTTGTCCCTGCCGGCCTCGGTCGGCGCGAAGAGCATCCTGGACATGTGGTCCACGAGCACCCGGTTGATCTCCTCGGGCATGTAGGGCAGGCGGCTCCTGAGGCCCGCCTCGACGTGGCCGACCTCCACGCCCATCTTGACCGCGGCCAGGGCCCCTGCGAGCGCACTGTTGGTGTCCCCGGGCACGATGACCAGCCTCGAGCCCCTGAGGGCCTCCTCCAGCCTGATGAGCATCGTGCCGGTCATCCCCGCGTGGGTGCCGCTCCCGACGCCCAGGTGCTTCTCCGGCCTGGGCAGCCGCAGCTCGTCGAAGAACACCTGGTCCATCTCGAAGTCGTAGTGTTGGCCGGTGTGGATGATCGAGAAATCGATGCGTTTCGAGCGGAACGCCTTGACGAGGGAAGCGAGCTTGATGACCTGCGGCCTCGTCCCGACGACTATCCTCACTTCAGCCAGCGCGCTCCCCCCGTCAGGCGCGCGCCTTGGCGGCCTTCCCCTTCTTCAGGTGCTCCATGACGACGATCCGGGCGGCCTCGCGGATGGCCTCCTCGCTCGTGTGGCCCGCCCTCCACCCCAGCTCCGCCATCTTGGAGGTCGCAAGGAGGAACCTGGGGACGTCGCCCTTCCAGCCGCCCTCGCCGCCTGTGTACCTGACCTTCACGCCCTTCAGCTTGGTCTCCTCGACGAGTATCTCGACGATCCTCTTGACCGCTATCTGGTCGTCGGCCCCGAGGTTGAAGTAGTTGAGCGTGTCCTTGGCGTGCTGGAAGCCGTGGACCATGGCGTCCGCGCACTCCTCGACCAGGAGGTAGGACTTCATCTGCTTCCCGTCGCCCAGGACCTCGAGCGTCGTCGGGTCTCGGTTGAGCTTCTGGACGAGGTCGTAGAGGATGCCGTGGGTCGCCCTGTGGCCTATGATGTTGGCGAACCTGTAGATGTAGCCCTTGATGCCGTAGAGCTCGGCGTAGGCGGAGACCATCGCCTCGCACGCCAGCTTCGAGGCGCCGTAGAGGGATATGGGCAGCAGGGGTCCGTAGTCCTCGGGCGTGGGCACGGTCCTGGCCCTCCCGTAGACCGTGGACGTGGACGAGAAGACGAAGCTCTGCACGTCGGTCCTCCGGGCGCACTCGAGGGCGTTGAACGTCGCGAATGTGTTCTGCTCCAGGTCGGTCATGGTCGACTCGGTGCCCTTGCGTATGTCGGGGTTGGCGGCCATGTGCCAGACGGAGGTGTGACCCCTCATCTCCTTGACAAGTGACTCGACGTCGAGGAGGTCGGCCTTGACGAACCTGAACCCCTTGTCGCCGATGTGGTGCTGGACGAACTCCTTCCTGCCGGTGCTGAGGTTGTCGTAGACCGTGACGCTGTTGTTCGGCGCGAGCCTGTCCACGACCCAGCTCCCTATGAATCCCGCCCCTCCGGTGACGAAGTAGTCCATCGCCTGCACACCCTGTCGCTGTGGTTGCGGATTGCACCGGGGCCGTATTAAGGTTTATCAGACAGCGGCGCCGGCCCCATTGCCGTCCATGCGGGCCGCAGCGCCACTAGAGCACGGTGACCTTCAGCTTGTCCATGTCGAAGACCGGGTCCTTCTTCTTGTTGGGGTTGGTCACGGCCATGAACAGCGTGCGCACGAAGGAGGACATGTTGACCTCGACGACCCTCTTCGATGATTTCAGCTTGTGCCGGTCGTACTCGTCGGCGAAAGACCACGTGCACGACTTCACACCGTCGAAGTCCACCTCGACGGCGTCGCCGGGGAGCCTCTCGATCATGTCGAAGAGCTCCGCTGCGGAGGCCCTCATCATGAGGTCCTCGGAGATTACCGATGACAAACGAATCTGTTCAGGTGAAGCCGTAGATGTCCACCTCCCTCTCCTGGAGAGGAATCCGCACGGATACCAGTGTTCCTTCAAGGTGATAAAACTTGTCCTCAATACTGTACCCCTCGAGAGTGTCCTTACCTTCAGCGCCGCCTCCCCCGATCTCCACTGCACCGCGGCCGCTCACAGTGAGGATCCTGCCCCGGAGCCCTCGAACGCATATCCTCACACTGGTCCGCAGCCCGAATCCCCTTCTCCCTTCCCTCTTGGACGACAGGCCATTCATGGCCATCGCGATGGCTTCGATGTCGTCGTCGAAGATGATTCCGGATCTTCTGAGGCTGCCCGCCACCGTGATGCCATCATCGAGGACCGACATCTCCACGAACCCCGCCCCGCGGGACTCCTGGGCCATGATGAACGCATTGTCTGAGTCCGAATGGTCGTGCACGTTCTGCATCAGCTCACCCATCAAATAGATGAATGCATTCCTCCCCCCATACCCCCTTCCCCATTGGACTTGATCGGCTATGGCTGTACCCACTTCATTGATGGCCTGAGTGTCGCCCTGGAGCCTGAGAATCGAGCTGCTCGGCCCGCCGCACAGCCCGCCTTCCACGACGCGCGCAGCCTCGTCCATGTGCGCTTTCCTGAGGAAGTCGGCCAGCGGAAGGAGGGTGGTGGGGTTGGCCCCCGTGAGATCTCTCATCTCGCACAAGCCGGAGGACCGCGCAATCGCCCTGGTCTCGCAGAACCTCCTGTAGTCGGGCCATATCCTGTCGATCTCCATGCCAGATGACTTGCCCACGCCGGTTGACGATTCTTCTCACTGCATGCATGCTGACTGTGGGCCTCGTGGGCCCCGGCGCCCCCCGGGTCAATGGAGGTCGGGCGATCCCGCCTCGCAAACCGTTATCATGCCCTACCATCATCATCGGCCGATGACCGTCACCGTCGTCGTCGGCACGAGGCCCGAGATCATCAAGATGGCCCCCCTCTACTTCGCCCTGAGGAGGGCCAGGCTGAGGCCGCGGCTCGTCCACTCCGGTCAGCACTACGACTACCGGATGTCGCAGATCTTCTTCGAGGAGCTGGGCCTCCCCGAGCCCGACTCGTTCCTCGGCGTGGGCTCTGGCACGCCCGGGCAGCAGACCGGCGACGCCATCATCAAGTTCGAGGGGGAGTTCACCTCCCACCGCCCGGACTGCGTCCTGGTCGAGGGGGACACCAACACCGTGCTCGCCGGCGCCGTCTCATCCGTCAAGCTGGGCATCCCCGTGGGGCACGTCGAGGCCGGCCTCAGGAGCTACGACCTCAGGATGCCGGAGGAGACGAACAGGAGGCTCACGGACCACATATCCGCGTACCTGTACGCGCCCACGAAGGACTCGGCCGACATACTGAGGAGGGAGCACGTCTGGGGCAGGGTGCACAGGACCGGCAACACGGTCATCGACGCGACGGTCCAGTACATGCCCAAGGCGCTGAGGCGGTCGGGGATCATGGACTCGGTCCCGTGGGACGAGTTCGCCCTCGCGACGCTGCACAGGGCGGAGAACGTCGACGACCCCGCGACGCTCAGGGGGATGGTCGAGGTCCTGGAGAAGGCTCCCCTGCCCGTGGTCCTCCCGCTGCACCCGAGGACCGACCTGCGGCTCAGGGAGGGCGGCCTCAAGGCGCGCGTCGAGTCGTCGGAGAACATCCGGCTCCTCCCGCCGACCGGCTACCTAGACACCTTGGCGCTGATGAGGCGCGCATCCTTCATATTGACGGATTCCGGTGGCATCCAAGAAGAGGCGACCTCTCCTGTGTTGAAGAAAAGGGTGTTCGTGATGAGACTCTCGACCGAGCGCCCCGAGGCCGTGAGGGCCGGCTACTGCACCGTCGTCGGGACCGAGCCCCGCGCGGTCCTGCGCGCGCTCGAGGCGCACATGAGGAGCCCGAGGACGCGGTTCGCCCCCTGCCCGTACGGGAAGGGCGACGCGGCGGAGAGGATCGCCTCCGCCCTCAGGGAGGCCCTCTGAGGCAGCCGAGAACCCTCATATAGTGCGCAGCGTGATGGCCCCCACGCCCGAGGAGGGACGCGCTGAATGGCGTTCGATGTCAAGAAGTGGTTCATGCTCCAGATGTGGAGGGTGCAGCAGATCGCGGCCATACTTTCCCTGGTGATGCTGGCCATCACCGACGCCCTCCTGATATACGACAAGGTCAGCTGGCGCGAGGGCATATTCTCGACCCCCTACACCGGCGCCACGGTCATACTCCTCCTCATCGCCCTCGCCATATGGGTGATATCGATCGTCTGGGACACGCGCCTCAAGATGTGGCGCGAGCAGATGACCGTCCTCGTGGAGAAGAACCCCTTCAACAAGGAGCGCATGGCGCCCAAGGAGATCGTCATGTACTCCCTGATGTGGCTCCCGATGCTCGAGAGCATCGGCAGGTCGGACCCGAAGGTCAGGGACGCCGCCGTGGCCCTCCGCGAGTGGGTCAACAAGGCCGCCAAGGAGGACCCCGCCATATCGAGGGACGTGGGCGAGATACTCAAGTTCATCGACGTCAAGGAGACCAAGGTGGTCGAGATCAGGAAGTGAACCTACTTCCTCCTCTTCCTCAAGGCGCAGTACAGAGGGCTGTAGACCAGCCCGGCGCGCTCCATGAAGCTCTCGAACGCTATCCTGCCAGGGGGCCCTCCCCTGAGCACCCTCTGCAGGCGCCAGCCGTCGCTCTTGATGAAGTTCGCCGCCAGCGAGGGGTGCTTCCGTATGAGGGGGTAGTAGGTCAGGGCGTACAGGACCTTGTTCCTGATCCACCTCTCCGGGTAGTCGCGCGCGATGTCCAGGCCGATGGCCTCCGTCTCGTAGAGCCCTGAGCCGTGCACCATCCTGCCCCTCCCGGCCTTCCGCGCCCTGAGGGTTATGTCGAGGTCGTCGCCGCCTGTGATCTCGGGGTCGTAGCCCCCGAGCGTCCCGAGGAAGAAATCCCGCCTGAAGATCCAGGCGTAGTGGGTCTCCGCGGCCGCGCCCCATCCGCCCTGCATGTAGTCCAGGCCCTCCGCGGCCAGCCTCCGGAACATCGCCATGTCGAACGACCGGATGACGACGTCGTCGTCGCAGATGCAGACCCAGTCCGACGCGGCGAGCTCCGCGCCTCGGTTCCTGGCGGCGAGGCGGTCCAGCTCCTCGAACACATGCCTCGCACCGTGCCTCTCGCAGAGCGCGCGGACCTGCTCCCGCTCCCTCCTGGAGGAGTCCACGACGATGACCTCGTCGAACCCCAGGGACGCGTTCGCGGGGAGCGTCCTGGAGAGGTGGTCGAGCTTGTCCATCGTCGGGACGACCAGCGCGACCGTCGTCCGCCCGCCCGCCGCCTCAGCGCCCATAGCGTCCATGTAAGGCACCAGGGGGTTTGAAATAACTTGGTGTCGGATACCGATGCGGGCACACATGGCGGACATACGCGTGAGGCTCGGGCTGACCCCTGGGCGCACACACTCGCTCTACACGGAGCTCCTCGAGGCCCCGCCCGAGGGCGTGGAGTACCTGACCGAGGGGCCGGGGGCCGGCCCATCCGCCCCAGGCGCCACGGCGGGGCGGCCGCTGTCCCACAGGCTGAGGAGGAGCCCCATCGTGCGCTCCATCGCCGACCCGGTGTTCGCGTCGGCGCTCCCTACAGACCGCGGGGCGAGCAGGCTCGGGATGGCCGCGGCGAGGGCCATGGTCTCCCTCGCGGGCGGGAAGAACATGCCCGCCAGGGACTTCGACTTGTTCCACTCGGTCGGGGCCGGCATGGTCGAGAACATCCCGTGGATCGTGGAGAACGACGTCCGCTGGGTGGTCGACATGGAGCACGTGGCCTCCCTCTTCGGGTACTACGGCGACTGGCGCAGGAGGATGTACAGGGCCTCCCCCAAGCGGGTCCTGACGAGGCAGCTCCGCTCCCGCTACTGCAGGAGGGTGCTGCCCTGGACCCGCGCGGCCAAGAGGACCGTCGACGAGGTCCTGGGCGACGAGGTCGTCTCCGCGAAGACGGAGGTCCTCCCGCTCGCCGTCCGGCCGGCGCCCCCGCGGCCGGAGGACGTCCGGAGGGGCGACCGGGTGCGGATACTCTTCATGGGCAGCTCCAACTTCAGGGGCGAGTTCTGGTCCAAGGGGGGGCTGGAGGTCCTCGAGTCGTACAGGCGGCTCAGGGAGAGGCTGGGCGACTCGGTGGAGCTGGCCTTCAGGTGCTGGATGCCAGAAGAGCTCAGGGCGGAGTACGGGTCCCTCCCGGGGCTGGTGCAGACGACCGACGTGGTCCCCAGGGAGGAGCTCGACAGGCTGTTCTGGTCCTCCGACGTCTTCCTCTTCCCGTCCCACAACACCCCGGGCATGGCGTTCCTGGAGGCGATGAGGTTCGGCCTCCCCATCGTGGGGAAGCGGATATGGGCGAACGGGGAGATCGTCGAGGACGGCGTCACCGGGTTCCTCGTGGAGCCGTCCGAGGGCATACCGTACTACCTCCCCGGCTTCGTCCCCAACTGGAGCATGGACTCCGGCCCGTTCCTCCCGCACATGAGGCGGAGGGACGACAGGGTCATAATGGACCTCACGGACCGGCTGGAGAGGCTCGCGACGGAGCCCTCCCTGAGGCGCTCGATGGGCCAGAGGGCCCGCGAGGCGGTCGAGGACGGCCCGTTCTCCATATCGAAGCGCAACGCGCGGCTCAGGAAGGTCTACGAGGAGTCGCTCTAGCGCCGCTCAGCGGAGCGCCTTCGCGTATTCCCCGGCCATGGCCCTCGCGTGCGCGAGGTGTGAGTGGTGCGCGGCGACGTACTCCCTGGCGGCCCTGCCCAGCGCATCCGCCATGGCCCTGTCGTCCGCCAGCGACCCGATGGCCGACGCTATCGCCCCGGGGTCCGCCTCGGGCACGACGAGGCCCGTCCCGCCGTGCCTGACGGTCTCCTTGAGGCCGCCGATGCCCGTGACCACGACGGGGAGCCCTGCCGCCATGCCCTCGAGCATCGAGAGCGAAGTTGCCTCCTGGACCCCGGCGGACGACACAGAGGGGATCAGCACCGCGTCGCTCGCCGCGTAGAACCGTGCGATCCTCTCGTGCGGGACCGTCCCCTCCATGACGACCCTGCCCTGCAGCCCCAGGTCGCGGACGAGCCCCTCTATGCCCGCCCTCTCGGGCCCGTCCCCCGCGAGCACCAGGCGGATGTCCTTGCCTTCCTTGCCGATCAGGCCCGCGGCCCTCACGGCGTGGTCCACGCCGTTCTTCACCACGAGCCTCCTCGGGCACAGGACGACCGTCGCCGGGCCCTCGAGGCCCAGAGCGCGCCGCGCCTCCGCCTTCTCCTCCGCCGTCGCAGGCCTGAACGCCTCCGTGTCGACGGCGTTGGGGAGCACGGCGGCCCGCTCGCCGGGCACCTCGGCCATGCCGAGGACGTAGTCCCTGATCCTCGAGTCGACGCAGACGATCCTGTCGGCCCGCTCGTAGACGCCCTTCTCGAGAGCCATGGACCTCTCGTATGCGGGGGACCCCTCCCTCAGCTCGCGGCTGCTGGAGGCCTCCCGCGTGAAGTACCCGTGGAGCGTGAGCACGGCGGGGGCGTCCTCGGCGCGCCTGCCCAGCTCCGACCATGCGTCCCTCGCCGCCGGGACGTCGTGCGGGTTCACCACGTCCGAGCCGAGCCCCGCCCTGGCCAGCTGCCTGAGGAGCTGGGCCGAGTACTGGGACATGTAGTGCTCGTACCTCCGCTCGCGCTCCCCCATGCGGCGCCTTATGATGAGTCCGGAGAGGTCCCTCCTCAGCCTGAAGAGCGCCGTCTCCCTGGCGCAGACGAGCTCCGGGGAGACGCCTGCCGCGGAGAGCCCCTTCATCAGGAGCCTTATGTGGGTGGTCTTGCCCCCGGCGCCGCCCCTCTTCCAGGGGTCGTCCGTGGACACGATGGAAACGCTCTCGAGAGCCATGCCGTCCCTCCGCTCCGCGGCCCCGGGCTAGGGCGTCTGGCGTGATTATCCTTTCCCCCGGGCGTGGAAAAGGTCTATGATGCCGTACGCCTCTGTCGCGGACGGTCGTCGGAGGACTCTGGGATGAAGAAGGCGCTCATAACCGGCATAACGGGCCAGGACGGCTCCTACCTCGCGGAGCACCTGCTCTCGAAGGGCTACGAGGTCCACGGGATCATCAGGCGCGCCAGCACGTTCAACACCGCCAGGATAGACCACATCTACAGGGACTTCCACGAGGCGGGGACGAGGCTGTTCCTCCACTACGGCGACCTCTCCGACTCGGAGCAGATCTCCAACATCATCTACAACATCGAGCCTGACCAGGTGTACCACCTCGGCGCCCAGAGCCACGTCCGCGTCAGCTTCGACACGCCGACCTACACGGGGGACGTCACCGCCCTCGGCACGGCGCGGCTGCTGGAGGTCATCAGGAAGAGCTGCCTCCCGATACGCTTCTACCAGGCATCGTCGAGCGAGATGTTCGGCTCGTCCCCGCCCCCGCAGGGCGAGGAGACGCCGTTGAGGCCCAGGAGCCCCTACGCCTGCGCCAAGGTGTACTCCTACTACATGGCCCGAAACTACAGGGACGGGTACGGCGTGTTCGCCTCCAACGGCATCCTCTTCAACCACGAGAGCCCGAGGAGGGGCGAGACCTTCGTCACGAGGAAGGTCACGAGGGCCATAGCCGCCATCAGGGCGGGCACGCAGAAGCACGTCTACCTGGGGAACCTGAAGGCCAGGCGCGACTGGGGGTACGCCCCGGAGTACGTCGACGCCATGTGGCGCATCCTCCAGCAGAAGAGGCCCGACGACTTCGTGCTCGGGACCGGGGAGGCCCACTCCGTCCAGGAGTTCGTGGACGGGGCGTTCGACTACGCGGGCCTGAGGCCGAAGGACCACGTCAGGATAGACCGGAGGTACTTCAGGCCGACGGAGGTGGACGAGCTAATAGCCGACGCGACCAAGGCGAAGGACAGGCTGGGGCTCGGCCTGAGGGTGAGGTTCGACGGCCTGGTCAAGGTCATGGTGGACGCCGACATGAGGGCGGCGGGGCTCGAGCCCGTGGGCGAGGGGGACAAGCTGCTGAGGCGGCTGTTCCCGAAGAGATGGTGGGGCGCGGACTGAGATGTCTTTCTGGGGCGGGAAGCGGGTCCTGGTCACGGGGGGCGCGGGCTTCCTCGGGTCGTTCGTCGTGGAGAGGCTGGCGAGGGCCGGCGTCCCCGACGACATGGTCAGGGTGCCCAGGAGCGCGGACAGCGACCTCAGGCGCTGGGAGGGCTGCGTCTCCGCCGTGAAGGACGTCGACGTCGTGCTGCACCTCGCCGGGAGGGGCGGCGGCATCGGCGCGAACCGCGCGACCCCCGCGGACATGTTCTACGACAACGCCGCCATGGGCATCCAGCTGATGGAGGCCGCGAGGCTCGAGGGCGTCGGGAGGTTCGTCACGGTGGGGACGATATGCTCCTACCCGAAGCACACGCCCGTCCCGTTCAAGGAGTCGGAGCTCTGGAACGGCTACCCCGAGGAGACCAACGCCGCCTACGGCCTCGCCAAGAAGATGCTCCTCGTCCAGGGGCAGGCCTACAGGCAGCAGCACGGCTTCGACTCCATACACCTCCTCATGGTCAACCTGTACGGCCCCGGGGACGACTTCGACCCGAGGACCTCCCACGTCATCCCCGCGCTGATACGCAAGTTCGACGAGGCCGTCCGCTCCGGCTCGCGCGAGGTCGTCGTGTGGGGCACGGGGAAGGCCTCCAGGGAGTTCCTGTACGTCGACGACGCGGCGGAGGCCATACTCCTCGCGGCCGAGGGGTACCACAGCGCCGAGCCGGTCAACATCGGCGCCGGCTTCGAGATCACCATCAAGGACCTCGTGGGGCTGATTGGCAGGCTCATGGGCTACGAAGGGAAGGTGACCTGGGACACCGGCAAGCCCGACGGACAGCCCAGGAGGATGCTGGACGTCTCGAGGGCGAGGGACGCCTTCGGCTTCAGGGCCAGGACCGGGTTCGAGGACGGCCTGAAGGCGACCATCGAGTGGTACAGGAAGAGCGGACCCAAGGCGTGAACAGCGCCACTACCTCGAGACCTTGTTGACCGCCTTCGCGAACGCGTCGGCGACGTGCTCCATGTCCTCCCGCGTGAGGTACTGGTGGCAGCCGATGTAGAACCCGTTGGCGCCGGCGTACTCGGCGTTGGGCAGCTTCCCCTGGTACCTCTTCCTCAGGTGGGCGTAGGCGGGCTGGTGGATGGGGATGCAGCCGAAGAGGGGCCTCGTCTCCACGCCCTCGGCCTCGAGGGCGAGCTGCAGCCTCTCCCTGTTGAGCGTCCCCGGGTCCCTGATCACGAGCGGGTACCCCAGGTAGCTCACGTCGTCGGAGTAGAGCGGCAGCCTCAGGACGGACGAGTGCCTGGAGAGGAGGTCGTTCAGCACCTTCACGTTCGCCCTCCTCTTCCTGGCGATCTCGTTGTCCCTCAGGGTGTGCGCCTCCAGCTGGGCGTTCGCGATCGCGGCCGAGAACTCCGTCGTCTTGAAGTTGTACCCCACCTCGTCGTGGAGGAACCTGGGGTCCCAGTCCCGCTTCCCATCGCGGAACTTAGGGCACTTCCCATCGGGCCTGGTGCACACGGCGCAGTCGCAGACGCGGCCGTTCGCCTTGATCTTCCTGACGCGCCTCGCCACCTCGCGGTCGTCGGTGCAGACAGCCCCCAGCTCCCCCGCCTGGATGTTGTGCGCTATGTAGAACGAGAAGGACGATGCGTGCCCCCAGGACCCTGCCGGGCTCTCCCCGCGGTACGATCCGTGGGCCTGGGAGGCGTCTTCGAACAGCTCCAGATCCCGCCTATTGGCGATGGAGCGGAACCGGGGCATGTCGCACATGTACCCCATCAGGTGGACCGGCACCACCATTCCGGACTGGTCCCCCTTCGACTCGAGTGCCTCCTCCACGCGGTCCGGGTGGAGCGAGAAGGTCTCGGGCTCGACATCCGCGAACAGCGGCTCCATCCCGGACAGGACTATGGCGTTCGCCGTCGCGGCGTAGGTCAGCGGCGTGGTGACGGCCCAGTCTACCCCGTCGCCGCCCTCCTCCCTGATCCTCCTGAGGGCCACCATGCCCGCGATCAGGGCGGAGGTGCCGGAGTTCAGGGCGACGCAGTGGGAGGTCCCCACGAACGCGCTGAAGGCGTTCTCGAAGGCCCGGGTCTCCCTCCCCTCCGAGACGCGCCCGGAGTCCAGCACCCTGAGGACGGCCTTCCTCATCCCGTCATCCACCTCGAAATGGCCGACGCTCACCCTGCGCTTCATGCGACCGCCTGAGGGAAGGCCTAGCCCGGCTATAGCGCTTTCTGGGCGCCTGCGCCCCCGTCCCTAGGGGGCGGTTCTTTACGGTTATAACGGCCTTAAGGTCGAGGCTATATATATCTCGAAATCCTTCATTACCTAAGCCGAGCCGGAGCAGTCCTACGGAGCGCACCCCTGTTGGCGCGGAGGTTCGCGCGCCCGCGCGGGTGCGAGGGCGGACCCGGTGTCGGCCGGATACCCCCATCCATGAGCACCGACCCAACCGAGGAGCTCAGCTGTCCTCATTGCGGATGCCGAGTACCAGGGCGGGAGGGCAACTGCCCCGAGTGCGGGCGCAAGTTGACTGAGGACGCACAGCTGAGGTGCCCTTACTGCAAGAACGGCGTGCAGTCCACCGACTCGACGTGCTCGGTCTGCGGGATGTCCCTCCCGAGGCTGTCGGGCGGCGCCGCCCCCGGGGCGAAGGGGGAGAGGCCGAAGGGGCAGCCCAAGAAGGCCGGGAAGGGGAAGCAGAAGAAGCCAGCGGCCGCTGACGATCCGCCCGCGGACGGGGCGCCCGGGGAGGATCTCTCGCTCTGCCCGGTCTGCAGGACGAAGATCAGGAAGACCGACAGGGCCTGCGGCACCTGCGGCGCCGAGTTCGAGGCCGATGAGAACGGCAGGGGCGAGAAGGGGCCGGAGAAGGAGGCCGCGCCCCAGGCCGACGGCGGCCCGTCCCAGGAGGAGCTGGCCGACTGCCCCATGTGCGGCGCGCTGGTGTCCATCGCCGACCCGAAGTGCCCCAAGTGCGGCGCGGAGTTCGAGCCCGAGGCCCCGGTCGAGGTCCATGTCAAGTCCATCAGGCCGGTGCCCAAGGGCGCCGGTGGCGAGGCGGCGTGCCCGATATGCGAGTCGACGGTGAGCACGGCCGACAGATCGTGCCCGTTCTGCGGAGCGGAGTTCGAGGCCGAGGGGGAGGCCGCCTCGGTGATGGCGTGGCCAGCCCCGGAGGGCCAGCCCGCCCAGGCGCCCGCCGCCGACGACGTGTCGTGCCCGGTCTGCGCCCGCATAGTCGGCTCCGAGGTCACATCATGCCCCTTCTGCGGCGCGGAGTTCGAGGAGGAGGCCCCGACGGCCCCGGCCGGCTTCGTACCCAACTACGGGCCCGAGCTGGCGGACGACGAGGTCCTGTGCCCCGTGTGCGGCAACAGGGTCGGGGGCGAGGTCCCGGCCTGCCCGTACTGCAACGCGCAGTTCGAGGAGGGCGAGGTCGAGGAGGTCGCCGCGCCCGCATCGCCGGGGATACTCAGGCCAGCTTCGGCCCGCGCGGGGGACACCAGGCGGGGCATATCCAACGGCACCAGCGCCATCAACGGCGTCAGCCTCGTGAACGGCGTCGGCCAGGCGGCCGGCCCCAGCAGGATCAACGGGACGGGCGCCACGAACGGCATGGACCTCATCAACGGGAGGGGCGTGTCCAACGGCGTCGGCGCCATAAACGGCAGGAGGCCCAACGGCTCGAGGAGGCGGCAGGCCGCCTTCCTGAAGAGGTGGCAGCTCCTGGTGATATTCATCGTCTTCGCGCTCGCGCTCCCGGCGGTGCTGTTCTTCACGTTCGACAGGGACGAGGCCCCGTTCACGGTGGACGGCGGCTTCGACGACTGGGAGGACGTGGCGAGGCTCACATCGCTCGCAGAGGCGGAGTCGCCCTCGATCAACGTGGTCGAGTGGTCCATAGCCGTGCACGCCAGCACGGTGTACCTCTACCTCGAGACCGAGGCCCCCACGATGGCGGGGGAACGGGTCGAGGGCTTCGTCCTGTTCATTGACACGGACGGCTCCGCCGACACGGGGTACGACCTCGCGGACATAGGCGCGGACGTCATGGTCGAGCTCCAGGGCTGGAACGGCTCCGCGGAGGTCTCCGTGTGCTCGATATACGACGACTCCGAGGACCGGCTGGACTGGAACTCGTGGAGGCCCTGCGGCGGGGTGGTGTCGTCCGTGGACGGCCAGAGGCTCGAGGCGTCCGCGAAGGTCCCCCTGGCCGTGAACGGCACATCGGAGGTCGTCCTGGTCTCGATGGACGAGGACGGGGCCGGCTGCCAGAGCTGCGCCGTGCCGATAGAGGGCAGCGTCCTGCTGGTGGAGCAGTCCCCGTCGGAGGACCTGGCCGAGGACGGCGTCCTCGACTACGGGGCCGAGGTCCTCGTGTCGACCCTCACATTCACATGCCTCCGCGAGGCGGGCACCGTCGAATCGGTGTCGCCGGAGCTCGCGGGCGTCCCCCTGCTGGAGGGGATCGAGCCCTTCGCGCTGGAGCCCGGTCTGGAGGTGGAGGTCGAGCTGTGGGTCGACGCCACGTCCCTCACCGCGGGCGACCTCGTCTCCGCCGAGCTGACGGCCGAGGGCGTCCAGTCTTCCTTCTCCTATGTGCAGGTGACCGGGAAGGGCACCAGGGCCTACGCGTACGCCCCGCCCGCCGGGATATCGGTGGACGGAGCCTTCGCCGACTGGACGGGCCTGACGGTCGCGGACGTCGACGAGGAGCCCGTCGAGAACCCGGACATCGACATAGGCGAGGTGGGCGGCTTCAACGACACCGCGGCCTCTTACTTCTACGTGGGCGTGGAGGGCGGGCTCTTCATGGGCGCATACTTCCCCGAGTCGTGCTCCAAGCCGGGCGAGGGCGGCGGGAACGGGACGGTCGTGCCCGTGAGGAGGACCGGGGAGGACCTGATGACGATCTACGTCGACACCGACAGGGACGCCTCCACGGGCCTCAGGGTGGGGACGGGCCCGGCGTCGGTGGGCGCCGAGATGATGGTCGAGGTCACGGGCCTGATGGGCGAGGTCAAGGCCTCTTCGCTGAGCGAGTACGCGGACGGCGAGTGGGCCGAGGTCCCCGCCGACATCGACGTGGGCACGGACGCGGCCAGGATGGAGATAGGCATAGGCGCCGACGACCTGGGCGCGCCGGGCGAGGTGGACTTCCTTGTCATCACGACCGACTGGAGGAAGTCGCAGGACCTCGCGGTGTTCATCGCGTCGGAGGCGACGGCGGGCAGGTCGCTCGACCTGCCTGGCACGGACTACTACTTCCCGGGGCCGATGACCGAGGACATGCCGGAGTTCGGAAATCTCGTTCTGCCAGTCATCTTCGTGATGCTGTTCTTCGTGCTCTTGAGCAGACGTATTCGGAAATAATGCCGATTCTCCCGTCCCACCCAGAACAATAGCAGGTCACGCTCAGATGCATGTGTTGATGTCACGGACTTGCGCCTGTCAGAAACCGCATCGGACCCTTGTGAGTGACAGAATTGCAGATGCCTAGTGCAATCATTCTGTGAGTGTGCTGCATGAAGTGGGGAAGGGTCTTCTCTCATTCATACAACCCCTTCTCTTGATTGCCAGATTCGAAATCCACAGGCCGTGATTGGACTGAGTGCGTTCCCCTGTATTGGTTGCAGGGGGAATTCGTGGATTAGCTCGGCCCAGTATGGTCGGACTGACTTCTCTCTGCATTGACCAGATGCTCAGGAGCCCTCTATGCACGGAGAATGAGGGTGAATGACCGGTGACTGCACCTAGCGCACACAGACGAGTGCGATTAGGTACAGCTTCCCGGGTCGCTCGTACGCCTTCAATCAAGCGTCTTCTTGATAGGTTCCTTTCCATGGAGCTGAATAAGAAATCATCATATCGTGAAAGGGCGTACGGTGATGAAGTCTATGGGCGCGTCATTCCTTCAAGCGTGCAGTCGCATTCTCAGGGTATTTGCTGGCCCCCTGCACCGCAATACCTTCTACATCGCAACCAGCAAGTTGTTGAATACAGGTGCTGGGTTCGTATTCTGGGTTCTCGCGGCTAGATTCTATCAGATTGGCGAAGTAGGAATCGCCTCAGTCATGATTTCCACGTTGGGTCTGGTGATGATGTTCTCTCGTTTCGGGTTGGACTATTCAGTAGTCCGATTCCTGCCATGCGGGAACAAGACGAAGGTCTTCAACACATGCCTTTGGATTACCACGCTATCAGCTTTCATGTTCGCAGTCATCGGAGGAAGCCTATTGTCATTGATGTCCTCAGACACCACCATTCTGGCATCATTCGGAGCAATCATCATATTTGCTATGATTGCCACCGCGGAATCGATGGCGCTCGTGTCTGGCAATGCCCTCAACGGACTCAGGAAGTCCAGAGCGTATTTCCTCACGAACGCCTTCCTGATGTCTAGGATTCTGTGCCTATTTCTGCTTGTGGGAATTGGCGCTCTCGGAATAGTCGGATCTATCGGCATTGCCTACGCAATTACAGGAATCCTGTCGTTGATAGTCTTAAGCAGATACCTCCATCTGAAATTTGCCATCGACAGGGCTTTTCTCAGAGATTCCTTCAGATTCTCGTCAATGAACTATGTTGCTAATGTACTATTCAACGCGACTACCCTCACACTTCCAATCCTAGTCCTTGGCATGACTGATGAAACTGGCGCAGCATGGTATTTCGTATCCTTCTCAGTGGCCGGCCTGTTGCTTGTCGTCCCGGATTCATTGAGTATGTCTGTGCTAGTCGAAGGCAGCCATGGCGTTAATCTGTCTATATGTGCTAAACAGGCAGCAACTACGGCAATGCTAGTTCTTATTCCTGCAAGTGCGTGCTTCTGGTTTTTCGGTCGGAATCTCCTTGCTTTGTTCGGGAATCAGTATGTGGATGCCACTGAGCTCCTAAGGATACTTGCAGTCACCAGTCCACTTGTCGCGTTGTACTTGATCTACATATCGATCCAGAATGTCAGGTATCGAGTGATGAGCCTAGTCAAGACCAACTTGGCGAGATTCATTTCAATAATCACGTTGAGCTATATCCTGGTCGGGCAAATGGGCGTGATTGGCGTCGGGTATGCTTGGTTGATTACTCATGTCGGATTGGCAGTCCTTGTCATGAGTGTCTTTAGACACAGAATCTAGCACCGCGCTCACTTACCTTGATACCAGGAGAATCAATCAACTGTCCGGAATGGATGCCATCGATTGACGCCACTCTGTTCGCATAGCTGTGGTGTCATGTGGTCGGGCAGGAGTGGCCCAAGGTTGCGAGATTGAATCCATGTCGGATGCTTTCATCCGATCATTGTCTCCAGCCATCATTTCTCATTATTCGTTATCTATTGATTCGGAATCGCGTAGACATAGTACAGGTCGAATTCTCCGTTGCTGTAAATGGATGCCGCGTTAGTGCAATTCTCGAGCGCATAGAAGTCGTCAGCCACGAATCTATCTCTCGTCGTCCATACTTCGGTATAGGCAGTGATGTCGTATTGGGTGACCAGCAGGTATCTGTCCCTGTCGAATTGCAGAACACTCTCTCCAAGATTGGAGAATCCAAAATGGTCCGGCACGATGAAATTGCGCTGCAAATCTGGTCTGGCCTCTGTTGATTCATGGCCGAAGATCAAATCTGAGAACCGTTCAACCGGACTAGCGATATCCGCTGTAGTAATAGTCCGATTCTTCTCCTCAATCAACCATTGCATACCCCAGATATCGGAGATACTGACTTGGTTGTTGGCGCTAGATGTGAACGGAGACGGATAAGCAGAAAAGATTGTCGCTACAGTAAGAATGGTGATAACGACAAGGACCGCTCTCGGCTTCCGTCTGAGCCTGACATGTTTTCGGACGCACTCGGGAGGTACAGAGTTGGCCGGAGATGAGAGCAGAACTGCGACAAGGGGCACGGTCAGCAAGATTACCCCATTGAGATTCAAGAGCCTGTGTAGAACGTGAGCTCTCGTGAGTAGCATGGCCGCTCCAAGGAGGAGGCTTCCTCCAATGATACAGGCTCCTATTGGCAAGAGCTTCATGAATTGGTCGGATTTGCGGCATCTTGATGACGATCTCATGATTTGGAATATTGCCACTAGCGCCATCAGCATATAGACAATCTCATCTCCGAGCATCAGCAAGCTGGATACCGCAAAATCTGCCAATGAGAGGTTCGCGAGCAGGTCCTGTGTCTTGGAGAATGAGCTCGGTGAATCATTCATGCCAAGGGCCTGAGAAATGATAGATGCGGACAATTCTATGAGTCTGGGCGATTGAATCACCCAATATGCGAAAACGATCCCTCCAAAGAGGAGGACGAAGGTGAGGTTGCCTCTCCCACACTTCCATCCGTGGGCGAGTCTCCTGTGACTGGCGACAATTATGATCAGGAAAGAAGCTGCCAGCATCGCGACGTATGGATGGTACAATGGAAGAATCACTACCCACAGAATCGCCAGAAATCTAAATAGTGCACTCTCACTTCTTATGAGGAAGTAGATGAACAGAGGCAGAGTCATGGTTGCCAGGAACATGAAATATAGACTCGTGGCATACCCGGCGAAGAAGATTGGTGACGCGGCCGCCAAGGATGAGAACAAATACGCCCTTCCTATTCCCATCGATTTGGCGATGCAGTAGATTGACAGCACGTAGACGACCATGAATAGACATGGCACAAACGCGGATGCCACCACATCCGGCACTGCGGCGATTTGCGAGATCCCGGAGATTAGAATGGCTGGCAATGGATATGGGTTAGTTTCTGAGTAGTATCCAAGTGTTGTGACGTCTTTTGCCATGCCAATATATGTAGCAGAATCCCCCCTCCCCATGTATGCGAAGTATCCTCTGAACGAATGCAATGAGATGGTCAGGCAATTAGCGAGGATAATGAAGCACACGCCAATGAGCCAGAATGGTTTTCCCCCGCCAGAATTGCCTGTCACTATTAGTGCAATTCCCATTACATCCACAATAATGACGGCGATCCAGAATAGCCACGGGGTGAATACATAGATTGATGATTCATATCCCGTAGCAGGTGCATGTATGGCCGCGGCGAGTCCCACGATGAGAAGCGAGAGGGCCGCCGCAGATGCAACGGCGGTCAGTCGGGTTCGGATTCTAGGCTCTCTCATGCAATATCTCAGTCTGTGAAGTCCGGACTCTGACATTGGCGCCCCCTTCTGGATTGTGCTGACAGGAAGATGATATTTCTCTTGCTCAGTCCCTGGTCTGCCCAGACTCCTCTGCCCAAGGATCGTATTCGATACGATGTCATTGCTGTTCGAGTCGTCATGAATTCCGCTCGACGGGCTGAGAACGAGTCTCCCGTAGATATCACTTGTTGCCCGAGCTAGCCTCGGCATACTCGAGGTGGGTTGTTTCTGGATTTGGTTTTCGTGCATGCGTCATTATCGTCAGCATGCACTAGTTGCGGAGTGAATCAAGGTTCAGGAATCAGTCGTGTCCATGACCTTAGTTGGTTTCGATTTCGCAACGGTCATGTAGATGTCTATGTACCGGTTTGCGATGAGGCTCCAGCTGTATTTAGATCCGTATTCCGCGATTCTACGGCAATCCCATGCTCTGGATAGTCCCACTTCAATCTGTGCGCTCAACTCTGTAGGGCTGCTGGCGTCATAGAGGGAACCAAGGAACTCATGCACTATTATCTCGGGAATACCGCCGACTCTTGTGCTTATCACAGGTCTGCCGGACCCAAACGCCTCAAAGAGTACCGTGGGATTTCCTTCGCTAATGCTCGAAATGACCACTACATCAGCTGCTCCAATCCAGCGAGGTATGTCCTCGTGGGGTACTTTGCCTGTGAACAACACACTCTCTGCGAGGTCGAGTTCTGTTACCTGGTTCCTGAGGTTACTCTCCATTGGACCTTCGCCGATGATCACGCACAAAGTATCTTGATGCTTCTGTTTCAATCGACCCAAAGCGTCTATCAATACTGATTGTCCCTTGACTTCAAGAAGATTCGAGACGTTGCAAATCATTTTCGCACTGTGTGGAAGATTGAGATGCCTTCGGCAATCTGCCTGATTCCTCTGATGGAACAATCGCTGATCGTACGCATTTGGAATGTACACGACTCTTTCTTCCGCCCAAGGGAAAGCGTGGGTGATATCGCATGCCATCTTCTGCGAAATCGCAACAAAGGAATCTGCTCTTGCCAAGACTGTGCCGAATAGCAGGCGGTGTGTTCTGATGAATGACGCACTTCTGCCGTGATGGAATCCAACCACGAGTCTCTTGTTCAGAATGGCAGTGCAATAAGCTGCCGTTACAGCTCCTATGAAACTCAACACCCCCCCAGATGCTTGGACATGCACTACATCATAGGTCTTGTGATGCCGAAAGAGATGGAGGGCGAGGCCAATGCTCCTGAAATATACTCTGGATGGCCGAGGTCGGCCAACAGCCGCCTCTCCTTGAGAGAAACAGCAGAGGTCCGCATGAACGCCTTTCGCCACAAGTTCTCGATACAGATTCCTAGTATGGATAGACACTCCGCCAGATTCTGAGCAGGGACCACATATCATCACTCTGGGTGTTTTACCGCCGTGTCTTCCAGTGTCGCCAGAGCTAACATCATCCACGCTTGGTTCCACCTCATGTAGGGAATGCTGTTTGACAGTATGGGATACTTCCTGAATATAAAGTAGCCTCGGTCTACCCACATATTCCGAATAGTCCAATCGGCTATCGTCAGTGCAAGATCAAGATAGGTAGGTATTATGAATCCTAGTGTTGAGAACGTGATTATCCCTTGAGCTTGATTATGAATGTCAACGGGGTAATTAGCCGGCGGTCTATACAGAGACCGTCCATCCGCAGTGAACATCACTGAGGAGTAGAATGATGCGCCGTTCATGAGGGCCGTTCTTATCCTATCATCGCAATGATGGCTCCGGTTCCTAACGTGAGCGGATAACGCCTCAACCATGTATCCTTGATGGAAATCGAGTTGAATCCTCTTCTTCCCGTTAGAGTATTCACTATAGTGCCAGCTACCATCCAGGCTCTGCTTCTGTACGATGAACCTCGCTAGTTCGCGAATGCAATCATCATATGGATTCTTCCAGGATTTCTGTTCTAGCTCTATGAGCGCCTGTAGAGCTTTCGCTGATGCATTCAGAACAACCCTGTTGGTTTCGGCGGGGTGGTACTTGCAGTATGTCCCATGCTGAGATTCTTCCAGCAATTCTGAGACTAGAAACTGCGCTGCATCCTCCGCCATATCTAGCCAATGGCGTTCTCTTGTTGCTGAATAGCCTGCAGACAGAGCTCTGATTGCCTCACATGTTCCGATGGCATCAGGGACGTCAGGCCCGAGAACACCTCCGTCTGCTCCTCTGAACTTGAAGTAATGGGATGCCCAGCAATGGAACCCCACACTGCCACGAAGGCTTGTGGATTCCAGGTGATTCAGGCAGTCCAGCAAGTGATTCCTATCTTCATTGATAGCGCGGAATTCGCATAGTCTCGCATAGGCTTGGGCAAACAGGGCACTTCCTTTGACATCTCTTCCTTTCTCAACCCTCAATGGTCTCCGCAGATTCACCGGTGAACGTTTCATTACCTGAATTGCCAAGTTCTCAAGAAGGGGAAGTTCGCGTGTGACCATCCGGAGGACATGGGAATTCAAGGCGTCGTAAGGATCCCATCCAGCGAATCCTTGTCTGCTTGCCCATGCGCTGACCGCATCGATGTATCCCTTCCACGAATCACTGCAAATGCGGTCATTGACCCTTCCGGACTCCCTTGGCCACTGCAGTTGCATCATTCTGATATTCCACCGGTCGGTATTCAGATACTACAGATAAAATCTACCCCCTGCTAATCTGTGCCAGAGCGACATTCTCTGATGAATGGTTCTCAGGTTCCCCAAGGCCTGATCGTGCTGATATCATGAACATCTTCCCGTTATTCTCTACCGCGTTCAGATGGTGATTGTGAATGTGCAGCCAGAAAGGTAGTGACGATATATCACGAAAATCCTAAATCACCCCTGCTCCATACGACTCACATCAGCGTGAAAGTGCGAGGGAGTCCTGTTTGTATCGAGGTAAGACCGTTGGTGTGGTAGTGCCGGCCCTAAATGAGGAACTCCTCATTGGCACAACAATCACCACAATTCCTGAGTGTGTAGACTGTATCTTTGTTATAGACGATGGTTCAACCGATAGCACATCACTCGTTGTTCAACGTGTTCAGGACAGTCGCATTTGTCTGCTTCGTCACGAATCAAACAAAGGAGTTGGCGCGTCAATTGCCGCGGGTTACTCAGCGGCTCTTGCCAGGAACATCGACATTGTTGCAGTGATGGCTGGCGATAATCAGATGGACCCAGATCATCTGGCAGATTTGCTGGACCCCCTCATAGACGACAGAGCTGACTACTCAAAGGGCAACCGCTTATCCGATAAGGAATCCAGACACGAAATGCCAGGATGGAGATGCTTTGGCAATTTCATCCTGACATTGATGACGAAAGCCGCATCGGGTCTCTGGCACATCTCCGACTCTCAGAATGGATACACGGCCATATCGAGATCTGCACTGGCATCCATAGATCTGGAGAGGATTTATCCCTACTATGGGTACTGCAATGATGTTCTGATTAAGCTAGGTGCCAATGGCATGCGCGTTGTTGATGTCGCAATTCCCGCCCGGTATGGTTCTGAAGTGTCCAAGATACGCTACTTTCGATTCGCGGCAAGGGTAGGTCCTTTGATTGTTCGAGGAGGGGTGTCTCGATGGACTCGCAGACACATGAGCTGGTTCCTTGATTGACCCCCCTGAGGAAATGGTGCCAGTTGGGAGCATCGAAGTCAGGAGTTCTCAGGGCATCCATGATGGAGTGCGTTGAACTTCGATTCGGGATACCTCTCAATGAATTCTATCATGAACTGAGTCAAGTCCACTTTGTCTCTCAGGAGAACCTGTCTCTTTCTTTCCCATTCTCTCTTCACGTCATCAATCTCAGCCAGTTGAATCGCTTTTGAAATTGCATCCGAAGAGTTGCTGAAGCTGTATATCATGTCATATTTCCTTTGCAGTTCAATGAAATTTCCCATGTCGCCATCCCCAACGAACCCGTTGAACCTTACAGCGGGTGTCCCCAAGACAGCAGCTTCAGTTACGATTGTCTGCGTATCCGCTACCACAAGCGATGCGTGTGCAATCAAATCGTGTATCTTGGACTTCGGCAAACGGATTGCGAGTTTCTCGAGATCTGCTGGCAGTGGTGTTTCGGAAGAAACGAACACCCTCATTCGCTGACCGAGCGTTTCTGCGAGTCTTCGTTTCTCAGCAATGGAGAACCCCGTAATCCCAAGATCATGAATCGCCTTGAATCCATTGAATCGCAGGATTCCGTATCTTTCTCCGGGACTGATTCCGATTGAGTGAAGGATAGATGTATCAGGACTGAAATGGTTTGGATGGAGGTATGCTAGCTCTTTGTAGGTATCCACTCTGACATGATTCTTCCCGAGGTCTGCTCTGAAGCAAGATGGGGTAAGAATCGCATCAGAAGTCAATTTCATCACCAATAATTGAGCGGGGATGGGTTCGGAATCATTGAAGAGTATCCCGGACGCTTTCATCAGCCACGAAACGACTGCGCTGTCCGCTCCTGAGCCTATCACAACATCTGGCTTGTAGGGCCTCAGAATCTTGCACATTCCGTAAAGGTGATTTGGCACCGAAGCAATCTTTGAGAACTTCCGGCCGTCACCATCAGCGAACACCCTTGCGTCGAGCGCAAACTCAGATAGCAATTCTAGGGTGTCTCCATAACGCCTTGCGAGGATGAGGACTTCATGGCCATCCTTCTGCAATCCGTCAATGATGTTCCTGAATAGGTGCACTTGAGCAGGAGTGTTGAGTACCACAGCTATTTTCGTGAACTCACCTACTGAGTTTCTTACCCTCATTGTCGCAGCTTGTTACTCAAGACCAGATTCGGAAGCTACCAGTTCCTCCAATGACTCCTGAGACGTCCCCCAAACGAGAGTTTCACATAAATATATTTATCCATATGCCGGTCAGCATAGATTGAATACCTACCCTCAAGAGAGCATATTCTGATTATGAGGATTCGATGTCATGATGGTGTACCGCACAAACGCTAGCGTGAGGATTGACTTTGTGGAGACCTAGTGAGCGCTTCGCAGGATTATCCATTCTCATCGCGATTCTACTATCAGCTCTATCCGTGAGACTCATACCTTTGATTTTCTCTCCCCTGCCATACAACATTGATGGACTCAGCGAACTGCGGGTGACGGAGGATATCTTGACGACAGGCAAGATGCAGTTTCAGGATCTCGCATCCCACTCACAGACTTACGTCTCAGATTTGCCGCTTCTGGGACTCTTGACTGCCTTCTTGTCATCGGCTCTTGGCGTCGAAGTTCTGATGACTGTATTCCCGCTGACATCCTTTCTCGGAACACTTGCCGTCATGATTGTTGGAGTCTCGATTCTCAGACATGGAGCCGGGCCCCGGGCTTATTCCGTGTCTTCCCTAGTTCTCGTTCTTCTTGGTTCATTTGCCTTTAGTGCTGGCTGCACTTGGAAGGAGACTCTTGGGATATTCCTTCTAGGGATTGTCCTCCTCTCGTTCCCTTCGAGAAGCGAATGGAGATATCGAATCCTTCTCGGTTCATCCCTGGCAATGCTGGTATTCACACACCATCATTCGGCCGTGGTTACCTTCGTAATCACGACTTTCGCAGTTGCCATATGCGCATACAATCATAGGAGGGACAACGAGTACAGATCCGTCCTCTTCGTGGATGTGTCAATGCTTTGTCTCGTGTGGATGTCTGCAGTAGCCTACTACTCCGCCATCTCTCTGCCCTACCTTAGCCACCTTACTCCCGATGCTGATCTATTCTTGTACTTGGCGGTTGCCTTCCTTGTTCTCCTGATTGGCTTCCGTATGTCGGGGCGGATGTACCTCGTGTCCAGGTATCCCTTCGGGGTGATTGTCCCTGCTCTGGGAGCGTCCTTCCTTCTCTACAATCTCCATGATCCAATCTTCCCAGGTATACCCGCCCCTTCGATATCGGTCATGGTGCCCTTCATAGCTTACATCCTCCTGGTCATACCAGCATGGTACGGCTCCGAACTCCTCCTCGGACCAAGGGGACCCTCCAAGAATCTGCTCCTCGCGATGCTCCTGGGCCCCATCTCACTGATCATGTTCGCCTTCCTGAGGTCGAACGACTCCACATCGTACCTGATCGTCTTCCGGACGTTCGACTTCCTCATGATCCCCTTCGCGCTCCTCGTTGGCGCAGGCTTCGCCTTCCTCGTCAAGGGCAGGGAGCGCCTCGGCGTCCTCGCCGGCATCTCCCTGGTCGTCATATGCGCATCGACTCTCCCCGTAGCCTACAACACCCAGGAGCTCTTCGGCGTCCAGAACCACACCTTCGAGTACGAGTACGACGCCGTCCAGTGGTTCTCCGTGAGCGGCATAGACAACTACACCTCCGACCAGAGGCTCGGGGAGACCGGCTGGAGGCTCTTCGACATCGACTTCGCGAGGGGCCTCCCCTACGACCTACGGGAGGGCATCGCCCTCGAGCCCGGCACGTTCTACGTGCTCGAGGAGAGCTGGATCTCCGACGGCGCCCAGGAGTTCCCGTTCGGGGTCGTCGTCGTGGAGCCCGACAGGATCCTCTCCGTCCTCGAATCGTCCAGCGTGGCCTACGTCGGAGGGCCGGCGGAGGACCAGCTGTTGTGCTTCAGCGTCCCGTGAGCAGTCATCTGTAATAATTGTACACTAATGAACGAGAAACTACTTTATAGTACATTATTGTTATGGCAGTCCCGCGATGACGAGAAGGGATCCATTTTGGCCCCGCCGGAGAAGGCATGTCGCCTGAGCCCCCAGGGCGCTCCCTCACCACCGCCGTCGCGATGGAGAGGGACTTCCGCCTGGACCCCCTCTCCACCTACGCGTCCCTCAGGGACCAGTTCCCCGGGGAGAGCTTCCTCCTGGAGTCCGTCGAGGGCACGAAGAAGACCGCCCGCTACTCCTTCATAGGCGTCGACCCGGTGCACACGTTCAGGTGCAGCGGCGGGGAGGTCATATCCGACGGCGAACGCCACAGGTCGGAGAACCCCTTCGAGTCGCTCCGCGCCCGCTTCAGGTCATTCGACTGCGGGACCTCCGACCTTGCCCCCTTCTCCGGGGGCATGGTCGGCTACGTCGGCTACGGGACCGTCAGGTACTTCGAGCCGGTCGACGGCCCCTCGGTCGGCCGGAGCAGGTTCCCGGACATCTACTTCGTCATACCCAGGCACCTCGTGTGCTTCGACCACCTCAACTCCCGCGTCGTGCTGATATCCCACGGCAAGGTCTCGGAGCTCAGGGCCGCCCTCTCGGGGGCGAGGCCCCGGGAGCCCTCGGAGGTCTCGGTGGGCGAGGCCGTGCAGGACACGTCCAGGGACGAGTTCGAGGGCATGGTCTCTCGCGCCAAGGAGCACATCCTGGACGGCGACGTCTTCCAGGCTGTCCTGTCCAGGAGGACGGACTTCGGTTTCGAGGGCGACACGCTGGAGATGTACCGCGCCCTCCGCGGGATGAACCCGTCCCCGTACCTCTTCCACCTCGACTTCGACGGCGTACAGCTCCTGGGCTCGTCCCCGGAGATGCTCGTCAGGCTAGAGGGCACGAGGCTCACGACCCGCCCCCTCGCCGGCACCCGGCCACGCTCCCCGGACCCGGAGGAGGACGAGAAGCTCAAGCTCGAGATGCTGCTGGACGAGAAGGAGCGCGCCGAGCACCTGATGCTGGTGGACCTGCACAGGAACGACATGGGGAGGGTCTCCAGGTTCGGCTCGGTGAAGGTCAACGAGCTGATGGCCGTGGAGAAGTACTCGCACGTCCAGCACATTGTGAGCAACGTCGAGAGCGAGATCCGGCCGGACATGGACGGCTTCGACGCGCTCAGGTCCTGCTTCCCCGCGGGGACCGTCTCGGGGGCCCCCAAGGTCCGCGCGATGCAGGTGATATCGGAGCTCGAGCGGTCGCCCAGGGGACCGTACGCCGGAGCGGTCGGCTACTTCGACTTCACGGGGGACATGGACTTCGCCATCACCATACGCTCGATATCGGTCTCCGACGGCCGCGCGAGCATCCAGTCCGGCGCGGGGATCGTAGCGGACTCCGTCCCTGAGAGGGAGTTCGCCGAGACGGAGCACAAGATGCGCGCGATGGTCGAGGCGATACGGTCGATATCCGGGGGCGGGAGGGCATGACCAGGATACTCATCATAGACAACTACGACTCGTTCGTCTACAACATAGCGCAGTACCTCGGGGAGCTGGGCGCGGAGGTGGTCGTCGAGAGGAACGACTCGCAGGGCCTGGACGCCCACATCGGCTCAGTCGACGGCTACGTCATATCCCCCGGGCCGGGCCACCCCAGGGAGGCGAACAGGAGCCTCGAGGTCATCGCGGACGGCGGCCACGGGAGGCCTGTGCTCGGCGTGTGCCTCGGCCACCAGGCGATCGCCCACGTTCACGGCGGCTCCGTCGTGAGGGCGTCCCGCGTGGTGCACGGGAAGCTCAGCGCGATACGGCACGTCGAGGACCCCATCTTCGCGGGCGTCCCGGAGATGTTCTCCGCCACGAGGTACCACTCCCTCCTGGTGTCCAGGGAGGACCTGCCCGACGACATCGAGGTGCTCGCGGAGACCGACGCCGGCGAGGTCATGGCCCTCCGGGTCAGGGGCAGGCCGGTGTACGGGCTGCAGTTCCATCCGGAGTCGGTCATGACGTCCCACGGGAGGACGATGCTCTCCAACTTCCTGGGGATGTGCGCCCGATGATACGCGAGGCGATCGCCGCGGCGGTGGAACGGAAGGACCTCGACACCGCGCAGGCCAGAGCAGTCATGACGGAGATCATGTCCGGCTCCGCCACACCGAGCCAGATCGCCGCGTTCATCACCGCCTGCAGGATGAAGGGCGAGACCGTGGACGAGCTCACGGGCTTCGCCCTCGCCATGAGGGAGGGCTGCGCCAAGGTCACAGCCCCGCCCAACGCGGTCGACCTCTGCGGCACCGGCGGCGACGGCTGCGGCACGTTCAATATCAGCACGGTCGCGTCGTTCATAGTCGCCTCGTGCGGGGTGCCCGTGGCGAAGCACGGCAACAGGTCCGTGTCCAGCATGTCCGGCTCGGCAGACCTCCTCGACGCGTTGGGGGTGCCACACGACCTGGACCCCGCCTCTGTCCAGGCGTGCATGGACGCGACCGGCTTCGGCTTCATGTTCGCGCCGGTCTTCCACCCGTCGATGAGGAACGTCGCCGGGCCGAGGAGGGAGGTCGGCATACGCTCGCTCTTCAACGTGCTCGGGCCGCTCGCGAACCCCGCGGGGGTGAGGAACCAGCTGATGGGGGTGTACGACCCTGACATCGCGGCGAAGGCCGTCGCGGTCCTGTCCAGGCTCGGGGTCGAGAGGGCGCTCGTGGTCAGCGGCTCCGGCACGGACGAGATATCCAACTGTGGGCCGACCCAGGTGTCCGAGCTGATGGACGGGGGGGTCAGCAGGTACGAGCTGTCGCCGTCGGACTTCGGCCTGGGGACGGCGGAGCCGCACGAGCTCGCCGTCGGCTCGGCCATGGACAGCGCCAGGGTGACCATGTCCGTCCTCAGGGGGCGCGGGTCCCCGTGCCTCGACGCGGCGGTCATGAACGCCGCCGCCGGCGTCTACGTCTCCGGGGCGGCGCGCGACCTCGACGAAGGTCTCTCGATGGCGATCGGAGCCGTCCGGTCTGGAAGGGCCCTGGAGAAGCTGAGGCAGGTCTCCGGGTTCGCGAGGGCGGAGGAGGTCAAGAGGCAGATGGCGATGCAGGCGTCGGCGCTCCGCTCGAGGAGGGTGCTCCCCGCCGCGCTCAAGGCCAGGGCGTCGGAGCTGACCTCCGCCCTGGTCGAGGACGTCGGGACCTTGGAGGGCGGGACGGAGGGCCTCGGGGCGCTGGAGCCCAGGTTGGTCTCGGCGCCGAGCGTCCTCTCGGTCATCACCCTATCGAGGCTGTGCGGGGTGCTGTCCGGCGACGGGACGCCCGCGCGGACCTCGCGAAGGGGCGCCGTCTCGTTCGCCCGGTCGCTCTCATGCCCCGGTGTCTCGGTCATCGGGGAGTACAAGCCGCGGTCCCCGTCATCCGACGGCCTGTACGTCCCGCCGGACCCGGCGGCCGTGGCCGAGGCATATGGCCAGGCAGGCGTGTCCGCGGTGTCCGTCCTCGTCGAGGACCGGTTCTTCGGCGGGTCGCCGGGGCTGTTCTCCCTCATCCGCGAGAGGACCCAGCTCCCGATGCTCTTCAAGGACTTCGTGGTGACGGAGGAGCAGCTCGACATGGCCGGGTCGCTGGGGGCGGACGCCGTCCTCCTGATCGCCGGGTCGCTGCGCCAGGAGGCCCTGGACGGCCTCATCGAGTCGTCCCTGCGGAGGCGGGTCGAGCCCATGGTCGAGGTGCACGACATAGAGGACGTGAGGAAGCTGGAGTCGTGCAGAAACTTCGAGCGGGTCAGGGTCGTGGGCGTCAACTCGAGGGACCTGAGGACCCTGAGGACCGACGCCTCCGGTCTGGACTGGCTCCGGGAGAGCCTGCCCTCGGACGCCCTCGTCGTCGCCGAGAGCGGCATACGGGACGGCGGGGACGTGCGGTCCATGAAGGGGTTCGACGCGGTGCTCGTCGGCTCCGCCCTCATGGAGTCGGAGGACATCCTGAGGAAGGCCGAGGAGCTCGTGTCGGCGGGAAGGGGCGTGTCATCGTGAAGGTCAAGGTCTGCGGCATCACCAGCCTGGAGGACGCCGCCATGTGCGAGGAGCTGGGGGCGGACGCCATCGGGTTCGTCCATGTCAGCGGCAGGAAGAGGAGCAGGGCCCTGGACGAGATATCGGACATGTGCGGCTCCCTCGGGCCTATGACGACGAAGATCCTGGTCTGCAGGCCACGGGACCACCACGAGGCCGAGCGCATGTTCGCGGCGAGCGGCGCCGACGTCCTGCAGCTCCACTCGCTCGAGCCGATGTCCCTCGACGCGCTCAGGCTCGACGGCATACCCGTCATACGCGCAGTCCTTCCGAGCCCCGCCGCCGCATCGAAATACGCGCCTCACGCCAACATCCTGCTCTTCGAGAAGTCCTCTCCAGGCACCGGTTCGAGCTACGACTACTCCACCGTTCCGGTGAAATCGTGCGAGAGGTGCATCATCGCGGGCGGGCTGAACAGCAGGAACGTGGGCGAGGCGCTCAGGATGAGGCCCTACGCGCTAGACGTCTCATCGGGGGTGGAGAGCTCGTTCGGGCGCAAGGACCCGGAGCTCGTGTCGGAGTTCATCAGGAGGTGCAAGGCGTGAGCGGGGACGGGTACTTCGGCGAGTACGGGGGCTTCTACGTCCCCGAGATACTGGTCAAGGCTCTCAGGGAGCTCGAGCGCGGGTACAGCGCCATGTCGGCGGACCCGGGCTTCCAGGAGGAGCTCGGGGGGCTGCTCCGGGATTACGCGGGCAGGCCGACCCCGCTGTACCTCGCGAGGAGGCTCACCGACCACGCGGGCGGGGCGAGGATCTACCTGAAGAGGGAGGACCTCGCGCACACGGGCTCGCACAAGATCAACAACGCGCTTGGGCAGGCCCTCCTCGCGAAGAGGATGGGCAGGACCAGGGTCATCGCGGAGACGGGAGCGGGCCAGCACGGGGTGGCGACCGCGACCGCTTGCGCCCTCATGGGCCTGCGGTGCGAGGTGTACATGGGCGAGACGGACGTCCAGCGGCAGAGGCTGAACTGCTTCAGGATGGAGTTGCTGGGGGCGAAGGTCAACGTCGTGAGGTCGGGGACGAGGACCCTCAAGGACGCGATCAACGAGGCCCTGAGGGACTACGCCGCGACCAGCGACAACACCCACTACCTGATAGGCAGCGTCGTCGGCCCGCACCCGTATCCGACGCTCGTCCGGGACTTCCAGTCGGTCATAGGGCTGGAGGCCAAGGCGCAGATGTCCGAGGAGACCGGCGCGCTGCCGGACGCCCTCGTGGCCTGCGTCGGGGGCGGCAGCAACGCCATGGGCCTGTTCCACCCGTTCCTCCGAGACCAGGGCGTCCGGATGTTCGGCGCAGAGGCCGGCGGGAGGGGCCCAGGGGCAGGGGACCACTCGGCGAGCGTCGTCGGAGGAGACGACGGGGTCCTCCACGGGGCGCGCACCCTCGTGCTCCAGGACAGCGACGGGCAGATCTCGGGGACCCACTCCGTCGCTGCCGGCCTGGACTATTCGGCCGTGGGACCGGAGCACGCCCACCTCGCGAGGTCGGGCCGCGCCGAGTACCGCGCGGTCAACGACGCCGACGCCCTCTCCGCGTTCCACCTCCTCTCGTCGCTGGAGGGGATAATCCCCGCGCTGGAGAGCGCCCACGCGGTCGCCCTTGCGGTCGAGGTCGCGGCGGCGATGCCCGGCAGCTCATCAATCATAGTCAACCTGTCTGGACGTGGCGACAAGGACGTCGCGCAGGTGGCCGAGCTGGAGGGCCGGCCATGAGCAGGATGGGCGCCGCGTTCGCGGAGCTGGCCAGAAGGGGCGAGGGGGCGTACATCCCGTACGTATGCATGGGCGACCCTGACAGGGACTTCACGCTCTCCCTGGCCGGCGCGCTCTTCGATTCGGGGGCGGACATCATCGAGCTGGGGGTGCCCTTCTCCGACCCGGTGGCCGACGGTCCAGTGATCCAGGGCGCGATGAACCGGTCCCTGGAGAACGGGTTCAGGGTCTCCGAGGTCTTCCGCACCGTGGAGTCAATCAGGCGCGAGGGGCACAGGCAGCCGATCGTCCTCATGACCTATGCGAACCCGGTGATGAGGATGGGGACCAAGGAGTTCTGCTCGAGGGCCGCGCGCTCCGGCGCCGACGCGGTCCTCATGGTGGACATGCCCATCGAGGAGTCCGGCCTGTTCGACTCTCACGCGAAGGAGAACGGCCTGGACGTCATACGGTTGGCCACCCCGTCGACCGACGACGCGAGGTTGGCGGAGCTGCTCTCACGCGCCTCCGGCTTCCTGTACGCGGTCTCGGAGGCCGGGGTGACGGGTGCGCGGTCGAGGCTCCCGGAGTCGGCGACCACCCTCTTGAGGAGGGCGAGCGCTGCATCGGGCATCCCCGTCGTCCTCGGGTTCGGGATTTCAGCACCGGACCAAGTGAGGGAGGCCATAGCTGCGGGCGCGAGCGGCGTCGTCGAAGGATCCGCCCTGGTGTCGGCATATGCACCCTATCTGGATGACCGGCCCAGAGCCCTGAGGGAGGTCGCGGCACACGCGGCCGAGATGAAGGAGGCGACGCGTCGTCCGTGAGATACAGGCGAGCCGCCTAGCCAGCGTGCCCGATTGTCGGTGGACCTTCTGTACGCCCCGTTTCCTCGCTCGGCGATTCCGCTGCATCTCGGACCCGTATAAGGCCGTTATGGCCCGGTCCCGGGCTCACCCTCCCCTGTTAAGGGGAGGGTATTTATACCAACCATCTGGATGACTTCCAGACACGCTGCCCTCCCCCGGGCAGTGGGATGGAGTCAGGAACATGGTCGCACGGAAACTGACAGCCTGCATGCTAGTCGCACTGCTCTCGACCGCCGCCTTCGCCTTCGTCTCCTTCGGGACGAGCGCGGAACAGAGCAGCGCGGACGGGTACGGATACTATTGGACCGACAGCAACGCCCCGACACCGTCGGTGGCGTACAGCTGGATAGACGTGACGGCGACGGGCTCGAGCGCCGGATTCTGGTACGACGACTCCGACTACGTCGGCCCGGTCTCCCTGGGCTTCGACTTCACCTTCTACGGGAACACGTACAACTCCGTGTACATCTCCACCGACGGGTATATCCAGTTCGGGGCGGGCTCGTACAGCGGCTCCCACTACACGGTCCCCTCGACGAGCGGCCCCGAGAACATCATAGCCCCGTTCTGGAGCGACCTCGTCGTGTACTACCCCACCTACAACTACGGCCAGGTCTACTACGACACCATCGGGGTCTCCCCCAACCAGCAGTTCGTGGTGGAGTACCACCAGGTCTCCCTCGACTATGAGTACGACCTGCTGACCTTCGAGGTCATACTCAACGAGACCGGCGAGGTGTGGTTCCAGTACCAGGACATGAACGGCGTGGACGGCTCCTACGCCACCGTGGGCATGGAGGACTCGGCCGGCTACATGGGATGCCTCTACTCCTACGACACCGCCTCGATCTCCGACGGCCTCGCCGTCATGTTCCAGCGCGGCCCCTTGGGATTCGGCAGCGACCAGTCGGGATTCGCGTCCAGGGGCTCCTACGTCTACTACACCCTCACCGTCACCAACGGGCAGGCGGTGACGGACTCCTTCGACATCACCGTCGACTACTCGCTCCTGGGCTGGTCCGTGGCGCTGTATGACTCGGCGTGGAACCCGCTCGTGGACAACAACGCCAACACGTTCCCGGACACGGGGGATATGGCCCCCGGTGCGTCCACGACCATCTACGCGGTCGTCTACACACCCCCGGACCCCATTGGACGGAACGAGACGACCGTGCTCATGGCCACGTCGTTCGGCTCGGGCATCAGCGACCCGGCCACCCTGATCACCGAGACCGGCGTGGGCGTGCTGGGCGCCGCCCACTCCAGCTGGGGGTACGACTCCGACTCCGACGGCGACTACGACGCCCTCAACGTCAGCATATCGGTGGAGATGCTCACGGGCTCCCCGATGGTCATCTACACAGAGCTGTACGACGGCGTCGGGGACTTCATCTACTCGATGTACTCGTACCCGGCGATCCCGGCGGGCTCCCAGACGGCCGAGGTGCAGTTCTCCGGCGAGGACGTGTACTCGTCCCTCGACGACGGGCCGTACCAGGTCTACATCGTGCTCTTGGACGAGGAATGGCGCTTCCTGGACTCCGGCAGCTACTTCACCGACCCGTACCTCTACACGGAGTTCGACCCGCCCGCGGCCCTCTTCGTCCCGCCCTACTCCGACTACGCGAGGGACGACGACGGGAACGGGCTGTACGACTTCCTGGTCGTCAACACGACCATCGAGGTACACGAGCCGGGGTACTACAGCGTCATGGCTGACCTGTACGACGAGTACAACTGGGACTTCATCGGGTACGTCGAGAATGGGTCGTACTTCACCGCGGGCGTCTACGACGTGCAGCTCCTGTTCCAGGCGATGCCGATCAACCAGTCGATCCTGGACTACTACTGCTACGTGGGCCTCGACCTGGTGCGCGACAACTCGACCAACGTGGACTCCGACTACTACTACACGGCCTACTACCTGTACTCGGACTTCGAGGGTCCGGGCGCGTCGTTCGTCACGCCGTTCAGCGACGCCGCGGCCGACACCGACGGCGACTGGTACTACAACCACGTCGACGTGACCCTGTACCTCGAGTGCTTCGTGACGGGCCTCTACGACCTCGAGATCTCCGTCCTGGATCCGTCGTGGGACGACTTCATGGCCGTCCACGAGACCGTCAGCCTGACCGCCGGCCTGACAGTCTCCTACACCTTCCAGCTCGACGGCGACGACATCAGGGAGAACGGCATCTCGGGAGAGTACTACACCGAGATGTACCTGTACTCGAACGCGACGGGCGTGGAGCAGGACCACGAGTACTACTACACCGGATACTACTACTACAGCGACTTCGACCCCGTCGGCCTGTACTTCGACTACTGCGACGACTTCGGCCGCGACCTCGACTCGGACGGGTACTACGACGAGCTCGTGGTGGTGGCGTACATCTACCCGTACTCCACCGGCGACTTCTACGTGACGGCGTACATCGAGGACTACTGGTACGACTACGTCAAGACCGTGGACGAGGTCATATCGGTCGTGGAGGGCGTGACATACGAGTGGGAGATCACCCTCTCCGCGTACGAGGTCCTGACCAACGACCAGGACGGCTACTACTACCTGTACCTCGAGGCCTGGGACGTGGACGAGACCTACCAGTACGACTACACGGACTACTGGACCTCGTACTACTACCTCGACTACTTCGACCCGATAGGCGCGTTCTTCCTGCCGCCCTACGACGACTACGGCAGGGACGACGACTCCGACGGCTACTTCGACTACCTCGTGGTGGAGCTCTGGGTCAACGCCTCGACCGAGGGCTACTACGATATCGAGGTCGAGATCTACGGCCCAGGGTACTGGTACTACGACACGCTCTGGTTCGAGCTGTACCTCTACGAGGGCGACCCGGTGGAGGTGCTGGTGGAGATACCCGCCGCATCGGTCTGGTCCGGGGGCTCCGACGGCTACTGGTACCTGTACATGTACACCTACGACCACTACACCTCGACGCAGTTCGACGACGACTCGTACACGACGGACTACTACTCCACCTCGTCCTTCGACTCCCCGGCCGTCCAGTTCGACCCGCCCCACAACGACTACGGCCTCGACACGGACTCCGACGGGTACTACGACTACCTGATGTTCGAGATCGAGCTCGACTGCTATGAGGCGGGGACGTACACCGTCTTCATGGACCTGTACTACTACGGCACCTACATCACCAGCCTCTGGTCGACCGAGAGCATGTCCGTCGGGAACGAGGACGTGGACTTCGCCGTCGAGGGCTGGCTCCTCTACTACTTCGGCGTGAGCGGGTACTACAGCGCCGACCTGTGGGTCGAGGACTCCGAGGGCAACGTGCTCGACTACGACTACATCGACTACACGGTCAACTACTACTACTCCTGGGACTTCGAGGGCGTCCCGGCGTGGTTCTCCCCGCCGCACAGCGACCAGGCGGTGGACGAGGACTCCGACTCGCTCTACGACTACCTCCAGGTGAACGTGTCCGTGGAGGTCGACGTCGCGGGCGACTACGTCGTCACGGCCCTCCTGTACGACGACTGGTGGAACCCCGTGCACACCGCGACGGCGTCCGCGTACCTCGGCACGGGCGTGCACGAGCTGCAGCTGTTCTTCGACGCGTGGGTCGTCACGATGGCGTCCAGCGACCCGTACTACGTCTACCTCGAGCTGTACGACGAGAACGGGAACGCGATGGACTCGGACAGCTTCTACCTCGGCGCCTACGACCAGGCAGACTTCGACCCGGCCATGCCGACCATCGAGTCCGTGTGGGCGTACGACGCCCCCGACGTGGACGGCGAGGTCGGCGCTGACGAGTGGTTCGGCGCGGTCCCGGTCGACCTGCTGGCCGCGGACGGGATGAACGAGGTCCAGGCGACGGTGTACGTGCTCAACGACGGCGAGATGCTGTACATCCTGATCGACGCCACGGGCGACCTCACGGAGACCGAGGGCGACATGGCGGCCGTCGCGTTCGACACCGCCAACGACGAGACGGAGACGGACGGCGGGGACGACCAGTTCAGCCTCGAGGCCGGCGCCTCCGTGACATACACGGAACACCTGGTGTACGATGACATGTACGGCGGCTGGGTCTCGGACTGCGCGCCGTTCGACGAGCTGCTCGCAGACCACGACGGGCTCGAGGGCGCGGCGGGCTTCGCCGCGACGCCGGCCCTCGCCGCCCCGCACAGGGTGTACGAGCTGAGCATCCCGCTCGCGCTCCTCGGCGTGGCCCCGGGCGACACCCTGGGCCTCGGCGGGTTCTGCGAGTACTCCCCGATGGTCTGGGACCTGGAGGACTACTCCTACAGCACCTGGCCCGTCCACTTCGAGGACGTGCCCGCGCAGAGCATGTACGGTGACCTCGTCCTGTCGGAGGAGCCGCCCCTGACGACCGTCGAGCTGGACGGCACCGCGGGCGAGGCGGGCTGGTACGTGTCGGCCGTCGAGGTGACGCTCACCGCCACCGGCGGCACCGGCGGCGTGGCCAACACCTCCTACAACATCGACGGGGCCGGCTGGCTGACCTACGAGGACCCCTTCGTGATCGACGACGACGGCCTGCACACGGTGCAGTTCTACTCCATAGACATGGGCGGCAACGAGGAGCCGGTGAGGTCCGTCCAGGTCATGGTGGACACGGTCGCGCCCGTGACGAGCGCCTCCGCGGAGGGCACCGTCGGCCTGGCCGATTGGATCACCAGCGCCGCCACGGTCGAGTTCGACGTGTCCGAGGCGTCATCCGGCGTCGCGGTCACGATGTACAGGCTCGACGGCGGCGACTGGACCGAGCTGACGGGCTCGAGCATCGAGGTCTCCGAGGACGGCGAGCACACGGTGGAGTTCTACTCCGTCGACGTCGCGGGCCACGAGGAGGCCGCGTCCAGCATCGACTTCAAGGTCGACGCCAGCGGACCTGAGACGGCCTGCACGGTGGACGGATCGACCGTCACCCTGTCCCCCCTGGACAACGCGAGCGGCGTCGCCGCCACCTGGTACCGCATAGACGGCGGCGAGTGGATGGCCTACGCGAACCCGTTCGAGGTCTCAGGCGAGGGCATGCACACCGTGGAGTACTACTCCGTCGACGCGGCGGGCAACAACGAGACCGCCGCCTCGGTGCAGGTCGAGGGCAAGGCCGCAGGGCTCCTGGGCGTGGACACCTGGATATGGGCCGTGCTCATACTCGTGGTGGTGGCCGTGGTGGCCATGCTGCTCTTCCTCCTCATGAGGAGGAGGCCCGCGCAGCCGATGCAGATGGTCCCCGGCGAGGCGGTCGTGCAGCAGCCGGCCTTCGAGGAGCCCCCGCCGCCACCGGCGCAGTAGGCGGAACGCAAACCCCAACCGGGGCGGGCGGCGCTTGGCCGCCCTCGCCCCGAGGTTCTCATTTCCCTCGCGCTCAGAGGGCTCTCCCGGGGCCGGCCCGGGGAACCTTGAAATACGGACACACTGTACATGCCGGGGAGGATGGTGCTCTCTTGTTCCGGGTGGCCAGGTCCCTGTCCGCGTCGCTCCTTCTCGCGTCGATGGCGTGCTTTGTCTTGATAGGCCCTGCCGCGGGCCAGGACGTCGAGGCGCCGGCCGTGGTTGTCACCGTCGACGGCATCGAGGGGGAGGACGGGTGGTACACCTCCCCTGTGGAGGTCACCGTGAGCGCGTCGGACAGCGGTTCGGGCGTCGCGACGGTCGAGTACAGGATCGAGGGCGTGACCGACTGGACGGCGTACGTCTGGCCGTTCGAAATCGCCTCGGATGGCGAATGGGTCGTCGAGGCGAGGGCCTACGACAACGAGGGGAACGTGGGCGAGGACGATTCGCCTGTGCGGATCGACGGTACCGCCCCTGTGACCTCGTCCGCGGCCGAGGGCCCGGTCGTGAACCTCACGGCGGCGGACGGGACGAGCGGCGTCTACGCGACGTGGTACCGCGTCGACGGCGGGGACTGGACCCTGTACGACGGCCCGTTCGAAATCGCCGGCGAGGGGAACCACTCCCTGGAGTACTGGTCCGTGGACGCCGCGGGCAACCAGGAGCCGGTCGAGGAGCGCCAGGTCGAGGTGATAAGGACCGAGTCGGCGTTCAACCTGGAGTGGTGGATGGTCGTCCTCGTGGGGCTGCTGCTCCTGATGATCGCTCTCGGGAAGATCTTCGGCATGCGCAGGAAGGCGAAGGAGTCGGACGCCCGCTCGGCCGTCAAGGACATAGGCACCGCGATGTCGCAGATGATGGAAGACGTCCCCCAGAAGCCGCCGGCGGACAAGCCCCCGGCCGACATCGGGCCTCCGAAGCCCAAGTAGGGCCGCTCCGCTCACTCCGGCAGCGCGGCGTCGCCGCCGTCCTTGCGGGCGGGGCCGTTCAGGCCCCTGCCGCGCCTGCTGTTCTCCCTGACGAAGGACTGCAGGAGCATCCCGACGCCGGCGAAGTCCGTGTCTATGTCGCCCGTCCAGTTCTCTATCCTCTTGCGGTAGATCTTCTCCACCTTGGCCAGGAACCCGGCCATCCTATCCTCGATCGCCTCGGGCGCGTCGCCCTCGTAGACGACGGCCATGTATGTCGTCCTGCCCCTCCTCACCAGGACCTTGTAGTGCTCGAAGCCGAAGCTCCTCAGCCCGTCCTGGGTCTTCGCCATCGAGTCCTCGACGAAGTTCAGCACGGCCGTCAGCATCCCGCTCAGGACGTCCTCGTCCACCTCGCCCTTGACCTTCTCGGCGGCCCTCCCGATGAGGAAGCCGTCGTTGTGTATGAGCATGATGTCCCTGACCACGAAGGGCTCCTTCCTGAACCTGATCGCGACCGCGAACGAGCCCGCCGCGACGCCGGCCATGGCCAGCATCCCGACCATGAACCACGCGTCCTCGCCTCCGCCCTCCGCCCTGACGACCGTCACCGTGAGGGTGTCGGTGTCGCGCAGCCCGTCGGGGTCCGAGGCCGTCACGGCGATGCTCACGGTCCTGCTCTGCTCCCCGTCCGCCAGGAAGTCCCCCGGGAAGTGGAGGAGCAGCACACCCTCGAGCACCGTGGCGTAGGCGCCGTGGTCGCCGGAGAGGGTGAATGTCAGGCCCTGCTCGTGCCTGTCGGGGTCGACCGCGCTCTCCCTGAGGTCCACCGCGACCTGCACGCCGACCGTGGCCTCGACCCCCTCCTCGAAGTCCAGCGAGGGGGCGTCGGGCACGGACTGCACGGTGAGCTCCGCCATCGACTCGACGAGCGCCCCGCCGGGGTCCGTGGCCCTCACCACGAACCACAGGTTGCCGTTCCAGTTGGCCTCGGTGGAGAACACGACGGTCCAGGCCCCCTGCGCGTCCTCCGAGGCGGCGGCAGAGACGGCGTCTTCCACGGCGAACACGGTGAACGTGAGGTCCTCCCCGTCCGCGTCGTCGAAGTAGGACCTGAGGTCCCCGCTCGACGGGTAGGGCATCGGGACGTCCTCCTGGAATGAGTGCATGGGCAGGGCGGCCGACGAGGGCGGGGTGTTGTCCCCGACGGAGACCTCGATGGCCCAGCTGTCCGAGAGCTCCCCGTCGCTGACCGTGATCCCGAGGTACACCACCTGGCCGACCATCTCCGCGGGGTAGAGCAGCGTCAGGACCATGCCGGCGGGCACGGCGTGGGCGTCGTCGGTCGCGACGTGCAGGTCGTCGAGGTCGTTGTCCGGGTCCGAGACGTACCAGGTGAGGTCGAACTCGAACCCGAGGTCGTGCATGACCCGGAGGTCCGGCACCCCCTCGATCACAGGGGCCTGGTTGACCCTGTGGACGACGATGGTGCCCACGCTCTCGACCCTCGCCCCGGAGGCGTCCGTCGCGCTGAATATGATGTAGTCGCTCCCGTACCAGTCCATCGGGGCGAAGATGCTGACTATGTTGCCGGCGCTGATGTTGATGAGCACGTGGGTGTAGCCGTAGGTGAAGAACAGCTCGTCCCCGTCCGGGTCGACGAAGTAGTCGTCCAGGTCGAAGACGTCCACGCGGGTCTCGCCCTGGTACATGTCGACGTCGGGGACGGCGTCTATGGCGACGGGGACGTTGTTGTCCGAGACGGTGACCTGGACGACGGTCGACGCCGTGGCGCTCCCGTCGCTCACCGTGACGACGACCGCCTGGTCCGTCCCGTTGAGCTCCTGGGGGTACAGCATGTGCAGCGCCAGCCCTTCAGCGGAGACGTGGGCGGAGCTCGCGTCGTCCACCGACAGGGAGAGGTCCCCCTCGTCGTCGTCGACGTCGTGGACGTAGTACCGCATGTTGTAGACGTAGAGGACCCCGTAGCGGACCTCCAGCGGCTCCACGGCGTCCACGGTCGGCCAGTCGTTCACCGCTATCACGTGGACGGTGAGGTTGGTGCTCGCCGACAGCCCGTCGGGGTCGACGACGTGCAGGCCCAGGACGTCGGTGCCCGAGAGGTCCTGCTTGGTGCTGAGGGTGAGGGTGAGGTACCCCGTCCTGTTCTCGCCGCTGACCTGGACGACGGCGTCGTTGGTGACGTACCACCTGAGCTCGCTGTCCAGGTGCACCGAGTCCTGGACGTAGGGCGACAGGTCGATCGTCCACGAGCCTGAGTCCTCGTACTTGAGCTGGTCCGGGACGCTCTGTACGAACGTCGGCGCGTTCGCCGTGTGGGTCACGGTGAGGTGGAGCGACGCCTGCAGGCCCCCTGCGCTCACGCGCAGGTACCCGTCCGAACCGGCCTCGCCCACGTACAGCCTGACCGAGGAGCCGTTGTGCCTGTTCAGGGAGCCCAGCTCGGGGTCGACCTCCCAGAGGAACTCCAGGTCGGTGACCGGGTTGTCGAAGTCGTCGGTCGCGAGGGCGGTGAAGGTCTGCTCGGAGTCCTCGGGGACGAAGGACGGGGCCGGGGTGATCGTCAGCTCGGATGCTGGTGCGGGGGTGACGGTGATGGGCGTGCTGAGGCCGTACGCCCCCTGCGCCTCGGCCACGATGATGATCGTCTCCGCCTCGGTGCAGGCCTCGTTGGGCACGGTGACAGAACCGCCGGTGGTGATGTAGGCCGAGGTGACCGCGAGCTCGGTGTCGATGTCGTCGGGCGAGCCGGAGTCCACGGCGGTGAGCTCCACGGGCCCGGTCCAGTGGACCATGGTCGTGTTGGACCCGTCCTTGACATAGACCGTGACCGGGAAGGTCTCACCCGCCACCGCGGTCTCGGGCACGACGACGACCAGGTATGAGACCGCCGTGCCGTGCATCGCGGAGACAGAGTGGACCCTCGGCGTGGAGAGGGTGTCGAAGGTCTGCAATGATGCCCGCACCCTGAGCTGCGGCTCCGCGGACGCGATCGAGTAGGAGCCGCCGGAGCCGGCGAGGGTCCAGGTGTCGCCGTTGTCGAGGGAGTAGCTGTACCGCACCAGCCCGCGGTCGTCCGTCTCGTCCGTCGTGAGCGTGTACCACATGCTGAAGTCCGAGGCAAGGTAGTCCTCCGTCTCCACGGTCCCGCTCGGGGAGTACCGCTCGTACCAGCAGGTGAAGGCCGAGAACGCGGGGGTGTACCACTCCAGGTCGGTCGACATGTAGACCCTGTACTGCACATACCTCCCCTGCTCGCCGACCGGGCAGGGGCTGGGGAGCACGTCCGCGAGCTCCCACTCCTCCCATGTCGGGTCCGTCGGGGAGGTCGAGTTGCCTACCCTTCCCCTCACCTCGACCGAAGGCGGGACCAGCGCCGAGACGGTGAAGTGGTCGAAGTCGGCGGCCGGCCTCGAGATGGTCAGGGAGAACAGGAACAGGCCGACGTCGACCCTCTGCATGAGGGCATCCGAGGCCGGGTCGTGGTGGACGAGGCCGAAGTCGGTCCCGTCCTGGCTGGCATGGAGCCACACGCCCGTGGAGTTGCGGACCGCCCTCAGGTGGGCCGTCTCGAGGTCCGCCCACGCCGACGTCGCGACCGTCGAGCTGGTGCCGTTGTGGCAGACCGCGGCCTGGACGGTCCCGGACGCGCCGGTGCCGACCTTGGAGAGGTAGAGCCATTCCCTCGGGCCCTCGTAGATGAGGAGGCCCGCCCCCATGGAGCCCGTCGTGAACGCCTCGTCCACGAGCGTGGAAGCGCTGAAGTCGCCGGTGACCTCCTGGTGCAGGAAGTTGCACGAGACGGCGGTGTCGTCGATGGGCGAGTTGGGGGAGCCCAGGATGTGGACCCACCCCGGCCTGGTGACGCCGACGTCGCACGAGCCGCCCGAGAGGGCGGGGTCGTTGAGCCAGGTCCACTTCGGCAGGAGCGTCGTCCCGCCGAAGGCGTCGTCCAGGAGCGAGACCCCGGTGGCGGAGTACGATGCCGTGGTGAATGTCGCGTTCGTCCCAGGGCCGAGGTGCCTCGACTCGAGCACGCCTGTCCCGCCCTGGACCGTGTAGTTGACGACGAGCCTGGGGTTCTGCTCTGGCGCGTCGGTGTCGTCCGAGCTCTGGAAGGCCTTCTGGTTGTCCCCCGCGGCTGGGACCGGCACCAGCACGAGCCCGATATTGTCCGTGGGCGACCTCGCCCACCCCTCGGCCAGCTTCGAGACGTCGATGCCCATCCAGCCGACGACGTTGGCAGCGGTCTGCCTCCCGTAGGAGTAGGGGTCGTAGTCGCCCCCCGGGTTCGTCCACGTGGTGGACACGGTGCTCTTGGCCCAGCAGACCTCCGACTCGACGAAGCTCACGGTGAGCCTGTGCACGTCGAACTCGACGTCCACTCCCCGCGAGCCCTGCGTCTGGTAGAGCCAGAGGGTCGCGTCGTCGACCACCGCCTCGGTTGGGATGGCGGCGAGGTCGAACCAGAGCACGATGTGCATGCGCTTGTCGTCCTCGGAGTCCATCAGGAGGTTGCTCGAGGCGCCGAAGTTGTCGTTGACCCTGTTCTCCGACAGGTACGAGTCGACCCCCTCCGTCCCGGGCTGCGTCGAGAAGAAGTGGCTGGACACCCGGTCGTCGACGACCACCTTCCCGGCGAAGGATGAGGTGTCCACGTTGGTCTCCGTCCCCGCCGAGTAGTCGGCGGAGTCATAGTCCCCGTCCGACTCGTTGAGCCAGCTCAGCGTCGCGTCGCCCCCCTGCAGCACTGTCCCGGAGAGCGTGTAGTCCGAGCCCTGGTCGAAGTCCCAGACGATCGACGTGGTGTCGTCGGGGTTGTCGATGACCGTCGGGTCGGAGGATGCGCCCTGGCCGATCAGGAGCAGGGACGACAGGAGCATGAGCGCGCAGGCGCAGAGGGCGGCGGGCGCCCTCGCCCCTGGGAGGGCGAGCTCGTCGGTGAAGTGACCGTGGTGAGGCGGTGACATGGCTCTTCGGACCTCGCCTTCGGCGGGCCGTGGTTCATCAACTCGTGCCTGGGCTATATATACGGGCGACAGCAAGTTATCGGGAGTGATAACGGTCCTGGCCCTGAGGGCCATGCTGAGGCGCGGGGCCCCGCCAGTGCCAGCTCCCGGGCCCCTGCGGCAGGTTGAAATACGGCCTGCGCCCCGGTCACCGCCTCAGCATGCCGGGGAGGGACGCCAGTATGGACCTCAGGCGCGACAGCGCGGAGGAGAACTCCCGCCGGAAGACCGCGGCGCACAGGGCGGCGAGGAACAGGAGGGCGAAGCCGAGGTCGGAGAGGACGTAGGTCGTGCCCATGTCCGCGAGCTCCCTGGTGCCCCAGTCCGCCGCGAAGCCGATATCGAACCCGCCGTCAGCAGTCAGGGTCACCCCGAGCTCGAGGTAGAACTGGTCCTCCACCAGGGGCCACAGGAACGCCACGCCGCCCAGGTCCAGGACGATGTGAGACGCGAGGTAGAACTGGACGAGGACCGCCGCGGGCATCCACCCCGGCCTCACGAACCTCGAGTAGGCCAGGAGCGCCATCGGCAGGACCAGTATAGGCACGAAGCTGTGCCCCAGGGCCCTGTGGAGGCCGAAGAGCGCGTCGAGGTCGGGGAGGACCGCCAGGGGGGCGAACAGGACCGCCCTCCTCGCGTCGACCCTGAGGGCCAGGAGGAAGAGCAGCGGGAACAGGAGGTGCATCAGCGGGTCCATGGGGGTGCCTGCAACGGGGAGGCCAAGCGGACTATGTAAGCGTTCCCCCGCTGGAGGCGTCTGGGGCAACCTCTTTATCCTCCCTGCGCATTGGTTCGCCAACCAGTCCCGAGGAGGAGGGGACGCGCATGCACAAGATGACGGAGCACAACCTCAACGAGGCGTACGCGGGCGAGAGCCAGGCATTCATGAAGTACACGATCTGGGCCGACAAGGCCGAGGCGGAGGGGAAGGCCAACGTGGCGAGGCTCTTCCGGGCCGTAGCGGCGGCCGAGAAGGTCCACGCGGTCAACCACTGGAAGGTGCTCGGGAACGTCCTCGAGACGGCCGCGAACCTGGAGCACGCCGCGGAGGGCGAGAGGCACGAGATCGACGAGATGTACCCGGCCTTCAAGGCCGTGGCAGAGCTTCAGCAGGAAAAGGCGGCTATAAGGACGATACACTGGGCGCTTGAAACGGAAAAGGTGCATCTCAAGAAGTACGAGAGGGCCATCGAGGCGGCCAAGGCGGGGAAGGACGTGGAGCTCGGCGCGCTGCACGTGTGCCCCGTCTGCGGCTACACAATGGAGGGCGAGGCCCCGGACATCTGTCCCATATGCAACGCCAAGAAGGCTTCCTTCAAAGTGTTCTGACGGCGGAATCGACGCCGTTAACTATGTCTCCCGGCCATACGTGAGGCGGGCCCGGCTTGTCCGGGCGAGTGGTGATCCCGTTGGGCGTCGGAGGTATGGAGGGCAGCCGTGGCGCGGAACGCGCCGACGGAGGCGCAGCCCCCTCCGGGCGCCGCCCGCCGGGGCGACTCAGATGGGGCCGGGCCGTGTCGGCGCTGAGCATCACGGCCATGTTCGCCATGCTCGTCGCCGCGCCCATGCTCTTCGAGGAGCCGACGGTCAAGATCGGCGTCCTGGTCCCCCTGACAGGGAGCTACTCGTTCCTCACCGACGTGAGGGACGGCATGCTCCTGGCGGTCGAGAAGCTCAACAGGTGGGGCGGGATGAACGGGGCCAGGATCGAGCTGCTCGTCAGGGACACGGAGTCCGACCCGGAGAGGGCGGCGGAGGCGTTCGCCGAGCTCGAACGCGAGCATAGGCCGCTCTTCTACGTCTCGAGCGTAAGCCACCTGACGACCGCCGTCATCCCGCAGGCCGATGAGGCGGAGGTCATCCTGGTCGCGGTCGTCGCGGCGGCGCAGAACCTCACGGAGGGGTCGCACTGGTGCGTCAGGTACTACTCGGACGCCCAGGACGAGGTCGACGCCACGATGCACTCCATCGAGACATTGGGTGTCACCGACGTCGGCATCCTGCACGGCAACGACGACTTCAGCAACTCGGTCAACTATATCCTCGTCAACGCCCTCGAGGACGCGGGGATGTCGTACGAGAGCGTCCCGTTGGAGGCCCTCGACGGAGACTATGCAGCGGAGACGTCGCAGGTCATGGACAGGGATGCGGTCTTCCTCGGGATGCCCGCCACGTACATCAGGGAGACGCTCCTCCAGCTCAGGGAGGGCAACTACACGGGGCACATTCTGACCGCGAGCGGCGGCACATCCACCGCCGTGAGGTCGATGCCGGAGGCCGAGGGCATATACGTCGCCGCGCCCTCGATGTACAACGAGAACTACCTGCCGGCCAAGTGGATCGCCGAGGAGTTCCAGTCGCGCTACGGCAGGCCGCTCACCCACTACGCGACCTGCGGCTACGACGTCATATACCTCTTCAGCGGGCTGATGAGGGACCTGGACCTCACCCGCTCCAACGTCCACGAGATGGTCGAGAGAGGTTTCGTCTACTCGGGGACGACGGCCACGCTGCGCGTCGACCCGGGCTCCCACGACATCGGCTTCGACCTACTATCGGCCAGGGTCTCGGAGGGGCGGCTGTGGTACCTCTGACCCGCCTCGTCCAGCGCGTGCCTGCGCGCCTCGTCACCAAGTTCATAGCCGCCTCGATAGTCATCTCCGCCCTCTTCCTCTCGCTCAGCGTGTACAGCGTCGATGCGAGCAGACATTCCATGGAGGTGGCCATCGGCCAGGAGTCCATAGACCTCGCGAACCAGTTCGCCCTGTCGGTCGACAGGGGCGTCTACACGAAGCTCCACGAGCTGGCGATCATCGCCCTCGGCAGGGCCATCGAGGAGAACCTGGTCGCCTCCAACGCCGAGTTCGACGCCATGGACGACCCGGAGGCGTACATCGACGCCACCGACGCCGAGTGGACGTCCGTCCCGGTCGACGAGGTCACGCCGTTCATGGAGGCGATCATGTCCAACGAGCTCTCGCTCGACCTCACCGCGAGGCTCGAGACCCACTACCTCACCGAGCACGGCATAGACATGTACGGCGAGGTCCTCGTCACGAACAGGTACGGCGCGACCATAGCCATGACCGATCGGTCGTCCGACTACAGGCAGAACGACGAGGAGTGGTGGCAGGCCACAAGGGCGTCGGTCCACCACGTCAGCGACGTCGAGTACGACGCCAGCTCGGACATGTACGGCCTCCCGGTGTGCTACAGCGTCGTGGACGGGGACGGCGAGTTCATCGGCATCATCAGGGCCTTCGTGGGCGTGATGGAGGTCATCGCGGAGACCCAGTTCGAGGCCGAGAACTTCGAGTCGACCGAGGTGAAGGTCGTCTCCTCCTCCTGGACCATGATCTACTCGTCGATAGCATACAGGATCTTCGAGGACGTCTCGTCGAAGGAGTACATAGGGCACATACAGGGCGAGTCGGGGTACTTCAAGTCGGTCGAGGGGGGGCGTGAACGGCTCTACGCCTACACGGTCTCCCCGGGGTACCTCGAGTACGAGGGCCAGAGCTGGATCGTCATCATGAGCCACGACGAGGAGGAGGTGCTCGCCGGGGTCACCTCCCTCGGGGACCGCATCATGGCCGTGTCCTACGTCTTCCTGATGCTGTTCGTGGCGGTGGCCTTCGCGCTCTCCGCCAGCGTCACCAGGCCCGCGGCGGCCGTCAGGGACGCCGCCTCCCGCATGGCCAGGGGGGACCTCGGGGCCCGCGTGGAGGTGCGGTCGAGGGACGAACTCGGGGACCTGGGCCTGGCGTTCAACGACATGGCATCGGAGCTCCAGGAGTTGTACGACGACCTCGAGGCGAAGGTCCAGGAGCGCTCGAGGGACGTCGACGCCGCCAACAGGAAGCTCCAGCTCCTCGGGTCCATAACCCGCCACGACGCCCTCAACCAGCTCGCGGTGCTCCGCGGCTGGCTGTCGATGGTCGAGGAGGGGGCCGCCGACCCCGCGGTCAAGGAGTACGTCGCCAAGGTGAAGGCCGCGAGCGAGACGCTGGAGGAGCAGCTGAAGTTCACCGGCACCTACGAGAAGATCGGCGTGACCAAGCCCGAATGGGTCGACGCGAAGCTCGCGCTGGACTCCAACCTGCCCGGACTGGACCTGAAGGGGGCCAGGGTGGTCAACGACCTCGCGGGCCTCGTCGTCCACGCGGACCCGATGTTCCCGAAGGTGCTGAGGAACCTGGCGGACAACTCCGTCAAGCACGGCAAGGGCACCACGGCCGTCTCCTTCTCGTACGAGGAGCGGCCGGAGGGATTGACCATCGTCGTGGCCGACGACGGCGGCGGGGTCCCCGCGGAGCTGAAGCCCAGGCTCTTCGAGCGCCCCAGGGACGCCAAGGGGCGCGTGGGCTACGGCCTCTACCTCTCGAAGGCCATCCTCGACATCACCGGCATGACCATCAGGGAGACGGGTACGCCCGGGAAGGGGGCGAGGTTCGAGATCACGGTCCCCCCCGGCCGGTACCGCCTGTCGATGGCGCCCTCGAAGGCCCGGAGGCGCTAGCCCTCACCTGTGCGGTATGGCCCCTTCGGCCTCCGCGACGAGGGCCTCCAGCTCCTTCCTCAGGTCCTCGGCGATCGGCCCCGGCACGTGCGTCCTGAGTATCTCCTTCGCCTTGTCGCGCGCGTGGTCGACCGCGTTCTTCCCGCCTCCGGCCTTCCACTCCTTGTAGGTGCGCCCGTCGGTCACCATCGGCTGCCACATCTCCCTGAAGTGGTCCAGGGTGTGCTTCTTGCCCATGTAGTGCCCCTCGTGCCCGACCTCCATGATGACGTCCATCGGGACGGTGGAGTCGTCCACGCGGAACCCCTTGAGCATGTCGGCCATCATGGTGAACATCTCGTGGTCCAGTATGAGCTGCTCGTGCGACAGCACGGTCCAGTTCTCGAGGAGCCCAGGGCCCGAGGTCATGTCCGCCCCGCTCAGGTACGCGATGAACGCCGAGAATGCCTTCTCGTACCCTGCCTGGACGTCCGGCGCCTTGGAGCAGGTGCCCCAGCCGCCGATGAAGATCGGTATGCCGTAGTACCTGGACATCTGGACGTGCGCGGCCCTGACCATGTCCGCCGCGGGGAACAGCCCCTCGAAGAGGCCGCTCTGGACGTCCATCGCCATGGGCTCGCTCGAGTAGCACAGGGGCGAGCCGGGCGCCGCGAGCTGCAGCACCGTCGCCAGCGCGATCACCTGGGCGTTCCCGAGGACGACCGCGCCCGCCACGGTCATCGGCGCCGTGGCGCCTATGAGCGGCATGGCCATCAGCAGCGGCGGGCACCCGGCGCGCGAGAACTCTATCGCGGCGTCGGTGGTCATGCCGAGCACCATGGGCGAGGTCGTGCAGGTGAGGCTCGATATTATCGGCCTGCGCCTGAGCTCCTTCTCGCCTCCGACGACCGCCTCGGCCATCTTGATCTCGTAGACCGCCTCCTCCCTCTGGTAGGTGGAGCCGGTCGTGTAGTGCTTCTCGCAGTTCTCCGTGGCCGCGAGGTACTCGTGGACCGTGTGCGCGTGCTTCGGCACGTCCAGCGGGGTCACGAGCGGGTTGTACATGTGCATCATCGGGAGGTGGTCCACGATCTTCGCGGAGTCGGCCACGTCCCTGAGCGCGGAGGGCCTCCTCTCCCCGGTCTCCAGGTCTATGGTGGCGAGGCCCACGCCGTCCGTGCAGGCGTAGCAGTGCGCCCCGTCGAGGACGAAGTCGTACTTCGGGTTGCGCGCCGCCATCGTGAAGCTCCTCTTGCACCTCTTCATGGACTCCTCGACCAGGGGGCCGGGGATCCTGCAGACATGGGTCTTCTCGTCGACCTCCGCGCCCGCCTCTTTGAGGAGCCTCCTCCCCTCCTCGCTCACGACCTTGATGCCCATCCTCTCCAGCAGCTGGAGCGACCTCAGGTGCACGGCCTCCGCGTCCTTCGTCTCCATGACCTCGAGGCGCCTCATGCCGAACGAGCCGGGCCTGAACTTCGCGTCCATCCCCTCAGGCCCCCTTGCCCATGAGCCGCTTCGCCGTCACGGCCGCGCTGTTCGCGTCCGATGCGTAGTGCGCGCCGATCTCCTTCGCCCACTCCTCTGAGACGGCGGCGCCGCCGACCAGCAGGGGCGCTCCGATGCCCGCGGCCCTCAGCGCGTCCACGACCTCCTTCTGGGTGTCCACCGTGGTGGTCATCAGGGACGAGGCCCCGAGCAGGTCGGCGCCCATCTCCTTCGCGGCGGATACGAAGTCCTCGGTAGGCGCGTCCTTGCCCAGGTCGCGCACCTCGAACCCGCTCGCCTCGAGCATGATCCTCACCAGGTTCTTCCCTATGTCGTGGATGTCCCCCGCGACGGTGCCGAGCACCACCCTCCCGACGACGTTCCTCTGGGCGGCGACCCTCTTCATCTCGGGCTCCAGCACCTGGATGGCCGCGCCCATGATCTCCGCGGCGTAGATCAGCTCGACGACGAACATCTCCTTCCTCGCGAACTTCTCCCCGACCTCGCGGATGCCCTTCGCGAGCCCGTCCTCTATCGCCTCGACGGGGCTCACGCCCGCGGCCAGCGCCTTCCTCGCGGCCTCGACCGCGGCCTCCTGCTGCAGGCCCTTCACTCCGTTCTCAAGCTCCGCCAATATGGCGCCCTTGTCGACAGCCATGTCATACCTCCTTCGATCCTCAGCGCCGGGCCGCGGGGCCCGGCCGAAACAGCGTGCCGCACTCGTCGGCGGCGAACAGGGTTGCCGGCCATTCGCTGGCCGGGGGCGGACGAGAATCAGTTGGCGGGCCTTCCCACCTGGAGCCCGGCGCCCAGGTGGAGCAGGAGCCTCGTGAGGACCTGGTCGAGGGAGGCCTCTCGCTTCGAGCGCCCCGCCCTCAGGCAGGGCCTGCGCGACTCAGGCCTGTAGAACGTCGCCATTGTCCGCTCCCCACCTGCCGGGACGGTCTCAGCCCCGGCCTCGGAAGGCGTATCGAGCGCGTGATACTTAAGTCTCATGGGGCGCGCCCGGCAAAACGACTTAAACCAGACTGCAAAGCCTAAAGAATCGAAGTGGCCATGCCCCCACGGCCCGGAGGAAGGAGGGCTGGAGGTGGCACCCGATGGCGGTCGCCCGAGTGAGGTTCCTGGACAGGACTGAGGAGGATTTCGTGCACGGCAAGAGCCTTCACTGGCTCGAGAAGATCGGAGTCATGGTCAAGAGCCCGAAGGTCCTGGCCATGCTGGAGAGGGCGGGCGCGCGGGTAGACAGGGACAAGGGGGTCGCGATGATCCCCGAGCCGATGGTGAGGGAGGCGGTCCAGAAGGCCCCCAAGAGGATCGTCCTCGGGGCGCGCGACCCGAAGAACGAGAAGGTCATCCCGGTCGAGACTTGGCCGCTGATGACCACCACCGGCCTCGCGGTCTACACCTTCGACATCGACACGGGCGAGAGGCGGCCGACGACATCGAAGGACCTCGCCAACTTCTCGAGGGTCGCGGACGCGATGGACGCGGTGGACATCGTGTGGACCACGGTCACGGCCGGCGACGCCCCGCAGGACGCGCTCGCGCTGCACTCCCTCTGGACCACGCTGAGGAACTGCACGAAGCACATCCACGTCATCCCGACCCCGAAGAGCGCGGAGGAGGCCAAGGCCCTCGTCGACCTGGGCGCCATGGTCGCGGGCGGCCACGACCAGCTCAGGAAGAGGCCGCTCTTCTCGGTCATCAGCTGCCCCATAGCCCCGCTCGGCTTCGAGAGGGCGTCGATCGAGGGGCAGGTCGAGTACTCGAAGGCGGGCATCCCCGTCGTCTGCATGTCCATGTCCCTCTCGGGCATGTCGGCCCCGGTGACGACGTGCGGCACGATCGTCAACATCAACACCGAGAACCTCGCCAGCCTGGTCATCTCGCAGGTCGCCGCCCCGGGCGCGCCGTTCGTCTACAGCTCGGAGTCGGCGCCCATCGACATGACCACGGGCGTGATGGACTACTCCTCGCACAACCTGCCCATGATCGCGTCGGGCGCGTCGCAGATGGCCAAGAGGTATGGCCTCCCCTCGCAGACGGGGAACTGGGGGATCGAGACCAAGGTGCCGGGGATGCAGGCCTCGTTCACCGAGCTGCTCACGACCTTCCTCGCCTCGATGTCCGGCTCGGACATGGTCGCCGGCGCTGGGAGCTGCGACGCCGCGAAGGGCGCCGCCCTCGAGCAGGTCGTCATTGACTCCTACCTGTGGGAGGACTGCAGGAAGTACATGAGGGCGTTCGAGATGAGCGACGAGGCGGCCGCCACGGAGGTCGTCCAGGCCGTCGGGCACGGCAACACGTTCCTCAGGCACATGCACACGGCCCGCAACTTCAAGAAGGAGATCATATTCCGCGACCAGGAGCGCAAGATGTGGCAGGCCACGCTATCGAGCGACATGGTCCCCGGGGCGAAGGCCGTCGCGAAGAAGGTCCTCGCGGAGCACAGGGTCCCGGACCTGGACCCGGGCGTCGTGAAGAGGGGAGACGCGCTGGTCGAGGCCCACACGCGCACGCTGAAGGACTGATCGGCCGGTCGGGACGGGGGCGCCCTCAGCCGGGCATGACCCGGGGGAAGAGCTTGAAGGTGCACCTGTCGTGCCCCTGGGCCATGCACGCCTCCTCCACCGCCACCATCGGCCTGCCGAAGGTCCTGAGGCCGGCCGTCTCCATGATGTTGCCTATGGGGAGGCACATCGGGGAGTCGCACTTGCCGAATGAGCGCGCGAGCATGGAGGTCGTGTCGACCTTCGCCATCGCGCTGCGCTCGTCGAAGAAACTGATCTCGTAGGTGCTGATCCAGCCGACGTCGGAGATCATCCTGAGCGCCGAGTCGAAGGTCCCGGCCGCCGTCGCGGCGGGCGGCATCTGCATGATCCTGTCGTGGAGGTCCACTATCCCGGAGAGCAGGTTGCCGATGTGGGACTGGAGGCCCTCGTCTCCGCGGGCGTACCTCATGACCGAGATGGTCGACCAGATACCCTCCTCGGCCGACACCCTCTCCACGAACCTGTCGGGGTGCTGTCGCAGGATCGACCCGTCCGTCTCGTCGGATGTCAGGGAGGCGGCGGTCTGGGAGAGCCTGGTCTGCTGCCTGAGGCGCCCCTTCTCCTTTCCGAACTCGTACCGCCTCCGGACGATGTCGACCAGGTCGAGCTCCTCGGCCTGGATGAGGATGTGCCTGAGCTCGGCCGCCACCCAGCCAACGTCGTCGGCGTGCCCCCGCTCGCCCACGTCGATGCCCAGGTCGTACGCGGACTTGGCCAGCTTGGCCTTCGCGAGGTCGTCCAGGTGCTCCTTCCTGTAGATCATGTGCGCGCCTCAGAACGGACGTGGGCCCTACGTGAACGCCCCGGAGAGCGCGGGAGCGAGGTCCTTCGCGAGCCCGTCGCCCTCGAGGTACTCCTTGAGCTGGAGAGCGAGCTCGCGCCTCTTCTCGGCCGACTCCTCCAGCGCTATGTTGTTCACCATGACGGAGATGATCCTCCTGCTCTCGAAGTCGAGGATGCCCACACGCGACAGGAGATCGTCGAGGGCCTGACCCTGGACCGCGTTCAGGCGGCCAGCGTCGGCCGCCCTTCTCACGTTGTCCCTCGGGTCGCCCGCGCCGCCCCCGGCGCGGGCGCAGTCGCTCGCATCGCCAGCACTGCGCCTTCTGGGGCCCCGTCCCCCGATGCCCGTTGAGGGAGGAGCCTCTCCATGCCCACTGGAGTCCCCGACCATGTTCACACCTCGTCCGCGCTCGGATCGAGTGGCCCGCCCCGTCCCCTGGGCGGGCAGCAGGTGCTGTACCCCGTTCGGAGTACAAAAACGTTCCCTGACCATTATCACAAGCGGGTCTGGCGCCCGCGCACCCGGCGGAGCATCACTCGGCGGGGTTGTTGAGCGGGCAGCCGTAGCAGAGGTCCTTGAAGACCTCGCGGTTGAAGAGCTCCTTCACCCTCGATGCCAGGATGTCCGCGTCCATCCTGCACTCCCTCGGCACTACGAGGGTCAGCCTTATGCACTCGCTGCATGTCGTCAGGTTCTCAAGAGTCTTGAAGTCGTCCAGGGTCCCCCTCCCACTCGGCGCGATGCCGACCTCGGAACCGCTTGCGTGGATATAAAATCGGGCGTCCCCGCGCGGCTCAGAACTTCTCGACCGCCTCGATCGCGTCGAGGATGTCCTGGGGCCTCATCCGGTCGGGCATGTTCCTGGAGTCCGGGTCCTTGCTGGCCGCGTACTCCGCCGCCTTGCGCAGGGCCGCCTTCGACGGCGACCCGAGCGCCTTGAGCGAGGTCGGCAGCCCGACCTGTTCGCACCAGGCCTTCACCGCGGCGACCTCCTCCCTCCTGCGCCCCTCGTAGACCATCTGGACGATGGTGCAATATGCGACCACCTCGCCGTGCTCGCCGTGCGCCTCCCCGGTCCTCTTGAGTCCGTTGTGCAGCGCGTGGGCCAGGGCGCACCCGGTGTTCTCGAACGCCATGCCGGAGGAGAGCTTCACCGCCTCGATGACGTCGTCCACCTCGCGCGAGTGGACGCCGTTCCTGACGTCCCGGACGGCCTTCAGGCCCTTCTCCATGAGGCTCTTGTAGCACGAGTCGGCGAGGGCTAGCGCGGCCGCCGTCGGGGCCGGCCTGTCCTTCTTCTTGGCGCGTGCCATCGCGAACGCCTCTCCCTCGAACTTGGTCGAGAGGGCGTCCCCCATGCCCCACACCATCAGCTTCGCCGGAGCCCTGCTCAGGACCTCCGTGTCCTCGATCACCAGCACGGGGTTGCGCGAGAGGGTGAGCCACTCGACGAACCTGTGGTCCTCCGTGTACACCACCGCCTCGGCGCTGGTGTCCGCGTTGGTGGCGCACTGTGTCCCGACCACCACGGACGGGACCTTGAGCTTCCACGCGACGATCTTGGCGGTGTCGACGGCCTTGCCCCCGCCGACGCCGACCACGAAGTGCGGGGAGGCCTTCCTCCCCGCGTCGGTGAGCCGGTTGACGGTCGCCCAGGTGCACTCCTTCACGCCGGACTCCCACAGGACCACGTCGATGCCGTTCGACTCCAGCGACTTCCTGACCTTGTCGCCTGCGACCGAGAGCGCGGTCGATCCCCCGATCACGAAGGCGCGGTTCCCGTAGGCCAGCGCCTTCTGGCCGAGGTGGTAGATCGCCCCCCTGCCCTGCAGGTAGAGCGACGGGGTGACCATCTTCCTGATTCCGTCCATGCCGTCCTCTCCAGCCATGACTGTCAGAAACGCTCCAGCAGTACAATCACCGCCGAGTATAAGAAAATAAGTCCTTAAGGCGCGGAGGCGATGCCGTGGCGCGACCGTCTGGAGCGTGCCACGGTGGGAGAAGGCAGGTGCGCCAAGTGCTCTGGCCCCGCCGAGATCAAGCGGAGCACGATGGCCACGTACGACGCGCAGTGGGGAGGCCACGACGAGGCGGCCGCCTCGGAGCGCAGGAAGAGGCTGGCCCCCGTCGCGGACCCGCTCCTCTCCATGGTCATGCCCCTGGCGGACAAGGTCGTCGTCGACCTGGGCATGGGGACCGGGACCCTCGCGTTCAGGGCGATGGAGCTCTCGACGCCCAGGAGGACCGTGGGCGTGGACTTCTCGACCACGGGGCTCAGGGTCGCCCGCGCGGTCTCCAGGCACTCACGCTTCAGGGACATGGACGTCGAGATGGTGAAGGGGGACCTCGAGAGGCTGCCCCTCGCGCGCCGCTCCGCGGACGTGATCGTGAGCCAGGCCACGGTCAACCTCATCCCCGACAAGGCCGCGGTGTTCTCCGAGATCGCGAGGGTGGCGAAGTCGGGGGCGAAGGTCGCCATATCCGACGCGTTCAGGACGTCCAGGGGGTCGCAGGACGGCTCCTGGGAGCAGTGCATCGGCGGCGCCATAACGGTGACGGAGTTCTCCACGATGGCGCTGAACTCAGGCCTGATCATCCTCGGCCAGACGGACCTCACGCAGGTCGTGAGGCAGCTGGTGTCGTCCAAGAGGTGGGAGTGGCCCGAGTTCCTGGAGCACAACATGGACTACAGGGCGTTCATGATGATGAGGAGCTGAGCCAGGACGCCGGGAGAAAGATGCGGGGCCGGGAGCTTCGCGGGCCTCGCCTTCTGAGGAGAGACTGGGTGGATAGGACAAACGGCTGGCCCGTCCCGCTTCACGGCCCCTGTGTTACAGAGGTGTTTCCGGCCTGAATGGGGGATGCCCTTCAGACTGCGTTGTGCTGCTGATGGATCACGTTGCCGCACCTCGGGCACCTGTCCGCGTCCTTCGGCAGTGTGAGCCCGCAGAGGCTGCAGCGCTTCTCATGTTCCCCTGACCCCATCCTAACCGACTCGGTTGTACTACTGTAATAGTACAGAGGTACTTCAAATTGCCGTCCGTCAAGCCGGCCATTTGCCGAAATGAAACGGATGCCTCCCCCGCGGCCCTCCCCGATAACACGCTTATAAGCCGCAAACCGATTTGGGCCCGGGGATTCAAACGGCGAAGGATGAGAGGGTCACGATGAAGGTGGACAGGGCCCTGTGGCAGAGCGTCCAGGGCCTCATCGACGAGCACCCGGAGTGGGGTATAATGTCCGTCCCGGAGTTCGTGAGGCGGGCGATAGACTCCGAGGTCAGGGCCCGCAGGGAGGCGGAGTCCAGCCGCGTGATCAAGCTCCAGATCTCCCCCCAGCGCAGGAAGCCGTCCTGATCCCCCAGTGGTTGTCGCGCGCCCCGCATCAGCCCTTCTTCGATGTGGCCAGCGAAACCCCGACGAGGGCCGCCGTCGCGACGATCATCACCGGGACCACGGGCAGGAAGCCCCACGAGTACGAGGCCGGCACCGCCCCGAAGTAGAAGCCCGCGTAGAGCAGCTCCCCCGCCGCGATGGACGCCATGCACCCCCACTTGTTCGCCCTCCTCCAGTACAGCGCCGCCACGGTCGTCGGGAAGAGCACCGCCAGCCCCGTGAAGGTCGTCTTGGTGAGCGTCTCGAAGAGCGTCTCGACGGAGCTGAGGGCGATGGCGAGGCTCAGCAGGGCGAGCCCGACCACCAGGGCCTTGCCCACTATGAACTCGTGCCTCTGGCTCGCGTCGGCCCTCACCCACTTCTTGTAGACGTCCCTCGTGAGCATCGAACTCAGCACCAGGAGCTGCGAGTCGGCCGTCGACATGAGCGCGGCGAAGGCACCGGCGAGCATGATCCCCAGGACCCACGATGGCGCGAACTCGTCGACCATCATGGGCAGTATCTGGTCCGGCTCGGAACCGGTGAGGCCGGGGAACTGCAGGTTGCCCCACGCGCCTATCAGCACGGGGCACAGGAACACTACGGCGGTTATCGGCGCGTACATCATCATGGATACCTTGATGGCCTTCTCGTCCCTCGCGCTGTAGAACCTGACGAAGAGCTGCGGGAACATCGGGTCGCAGAAGATCCAGAGGAGCATGAAGCTGAGCCAGACCTGGGGCGTGAAGTAGTCCCTCCCTCCGGGCCTGGACACCAGGTCCGGGAACTCCTCCGCGAGCCGCGTGTTCGCATCGGTGAACCCGCCGAGGCCGGCGGAGACTATCCCGACGGCCGCGATGAGGGTCACGAACATCATGGCCCCCTGGAGGACGTCGGTGTACGCGTCCGCCCTCATCCCGCCGATGGTCACGTACGCGACGACGACGATGGTCACCAGCACCGCCCCGAGCTCGTAGGAGACCTCCCCGTCCGTCAGCGTCTCGAACGCTATCCCGCCCCCGATCGCCTGCGTGGCGATGTACGGGAGGGTGAAGACGACCATGACACCGAGGAAGACCATCCTGAGGGAGTCGGAGCTGAACCTGTCGCCTATGAGCTCTGCCGGGGTGATGTACCCCTTCTCCCTCCCCAGCCTCCATATCCTCCTGCCGAGGAAGAAGAAGGAGAGGGCCATGATCCCCGTCCCGAAGCCCATGATGCCGTAGTACGCCAGGCCGAACTTGTACGCCGCCCCGGCGAACCCGAAGAACGTGAAGGCGCTGAAGTTGGTCGCAGCCAGCGTGAAGAACAGGACGACCGGGCCGATGCTCCTCGACGCCACGAAGTAGTCGTCCGAGGTCTTGGCCGACCTCCTGTAGGCGTAGAAGGCGATGAGGATCATGATGGCGAGGTAGGCCGCGAAGAACGAGATCGCCACGACGTCCATCACGCACCACCCCCGTCGTCGGTCCAGTAGTACCTGGCGAAGAGGAAGTAGAGGGCGAACAGGCCGGCCTCGAGGACCGCGATGTACGTGACGATGTAGGGCAGCCCGAGGACGGTCGGCCAGGACCAGTCCCATGCCCATATGTCGATCGATAGCACGAACAGCAGCGAGAACGCCGCCGCCCAGAACCACTTGCTGCGCAGCACTTGAGCCATCATCCCTGCCTCCCGTCGTCGAGCGTTTCCTGGATTGGGAGGCTGGAAACGGAGAAACAATGCCTCGGCGGGGTGAATGGGCGCGGCCGATATGAACCTTTGCGGGCGCGGCGCGGGCCCGCACGCGCGGACGGGAACATCTGCGCCGAGGTCCGGGGAGGGCCATTTCGGTATGTCACATTTTATCTCCAACACACATGGTACCATCGGACGGCCATGCACTTTATCGCGTGAATCGTGGACGACGCCGGACGTCTGCGCCTCCCGGGTCCGACCAGCCGGCGTGCAAGGATGCAAATACGATGCGGCGGATAGTGTTGTACGGGAGGAGAGGATGGCGAGGGCGGAGGATGTCAAGGTCAGGTCCGTGATGAGCACCTCGCCGGTGACCGTGGAGGCGGACGACACGGTCTCCGACGCGATCGCCAGGATCAGGAGGCACAGGGTCAAGGAGCTCCCGGTCCTCTCGAAGGGCGTCCCGGTCGGGCTGGTCAGCTATTCATCCTTCATAGAGCGCAGGAGCGTCCCGCTGAACGCGAAGGTCTCGTCCATCATGCTCCCGGTGTCCAGGCTGAGGGAGGAGGACAGCGTCCTCGACGCCGCGGAGCTGCTGGTGTCTTCTGGCATAAGGGGCGCGCCCGTGATGAGGGGGAACAGGCTCGTCGGGTTCGTTTCCCGCTCCGACATAATACGCATCATGCCCAGCATGCCGGAGATGAGGGCCGTCAAGGCCGGCGACCTCATGACAGCCGAGCCGCTGTCCGTCACCCCCGACGAGTTCGTCGGGAGGGCCCAGGTCCTCATGGAGGGGCTGGACGAGAAGGCGCTGCCGGTCGTGGGAGACGGGGACAGGCTAGTGGGGGTCATAGGCATGACGGAGGTGATGGACGCGGTATGGTCGCCGAAGGGCGACATGCCGCAGAGGAGCCCCAGGCCCCCGAGGAAGGTCTTCGACTCGAGGACCAGGGCGCAGATCAGGGTCGGCAGCGTGATGACCAGGGGGGCGGTGAGGGTCTCGCCGGCCGACTCGCTCGGGAGGGTCGTGGACCTCATGCTCGACAGGGGCCTCTCCACGCTCTTCGTCACGGAGGAGGAGAGGCTCGTCGGGGTCGTCGACCAGGCGGACCTAATGGAGCAGCTCCTCAGCCTGAGGCCGAGGGACCAGGTGTTCGTCCAGGTCTCGGGCCTCACGGCCCACGACCCGGACGTGCTGGACGGGCTCTACTCGATGATAGGCAAGGGGATGAAGAGGCTCGCCAAGATGGAGCGCCCCAGGGTCTTCTACCTGCACGTGGCGACCTACGACCACGAGGGGCTCGCGAGCAAGTTCAGCCTCAGGGCCAGGCTCAACACCGACGGGGGGATGTACTACGTCCGCGGCGCCGGCTGGAACCTCTTCAGGACCGCCTCAGGCCTCCTGGAGACGCTCGAGGCGAAGGTGAGGAGGCAGAAGGAGAAGGAGCAGGACAGGAGGCGGAGGCGGTGACGGCCCCGAACCCTCCGGTGAAAAAGATATCAACCCCGTGGCCCGTTCCAGAGCCGCTCAAGGACGCGGAGAGGCTCGACAGGAGGATTGGAGACATGCCGATATCTGAACACGTCGGGAAGGCAGACTGGAAGACCGAGAAGCACGTGCCTGTCATCGAGTGCCCGGACAAGGTCGCGGCCGACCAGGTCTTCGACATAACCGTGACGGTCGGGAAGGAGATCGCGCACCCGAACACGACCGCCCACCACATCAGGTGGATATCGCTCTACTTCCACCCCGAGGGGGAGAAGTTCAGCTACCAGGTCGCCAGGGTGGAGTTCTCGGCCCACGGCGAGGGCGCCCAGGGCGCGGACACGAGCACCGTCTACACCCACCACAGGGCGACGGTGTCGATGAAGACCAAGAAGGCCGGGACCCTGCACGCGGTGTCGCTGTGCAACATACACGGCCTCTGGGAGAGCGAGAGGAAGCTCGCGGTCGGGTGACTTCCCAGGTGCGGTGCGTAGGCTCGGCCAGAATCGATGGCCGGCCTCTGGTCGTGATGCGAACAGGGCGTCCCATGCGCTACATCCGCGAGATAGTTGCTTAAGGATGGGGTGCCTAGGTCTGTGCGAGACGGCGGAGCGGGCGATGACCCCTCTAGGAGGACTCCGAGACCGCTCCCGATGTCTCCATTTTTCCGTCTTTCATCAGAGCCTGTGCAGACTATGTGCCACGAGCAGCCTGAATGCCGACTCGCGCCTCCCCGTGGTCATGTGATCCCTGAGAGTGCCCGCAACGAGATCCGCCATCTGAAGGCCTGGAGTCCGCCAGCTGTCGCATTGCTCCGCTTGGCAGGTGCCGGACCCTGCGAATAGCCTCTCCAGGTCCCTGCCGAAGTGCGCTCCCGCTCCGGGTCTCCAGTCGGCCCCATGTCCCCCGATAATCCATCACTTAATGTACAGGCCTCGTCGATTACGATGTCATGGGGCTCTCGCCTCTGCCGGAGGAGGTGGAGCACGACCTCAGGGCGTGCCTGCAGTGCGGCTACTGCAACTTCGTGTGCCCGATCCAGCTCAACCCCGACCGGGGCTTCGAGTCCTACCGCGTCAGGGGCAAGATGTACCACCTGAAGAAGTACGTCCGCCCCGGCTTCATGCAGAGGCTGCTGGGCAACGCGCCAGAGATCTCCCCAGAGTTCGTCGAGCGGGTCTACAACTGCACCGCCTGCGGCTACTGCCAGGTCGCGTGCCACGTCGAGATCAGGTTCAACGACAGGTGGGAGCAGGTCAAGGAGTGGTTCGTGAGGAACGGGGTCGGACCCCTTGACAGGCACAGGGCGCTGAGGACCAGGGTCATCGCGAAGCACAACCCATACGACGAGCCCCACGAGGCCAGGGACGCGTGGGTCCAGAAGGACGCGAAGCGGTCCAAGGACCCGGAGGTCCTGTACTTCACCGGCTGCACCGCGAGCTACAGGCAGCAGAGGATCGCCCAGGACGCGCTCAGGGTCCTCGAGGCCGCGGGGGTGGAGTACGACGTCCTCGGGAGGGACGAGTGGTGCTGCGGCTCCCCGCTCATCAGGACCGGCCAGACCGACATCGTCACCGACGAGAAGGACGGGCTCGTCAAGCACAACCTCAGGGAGTTCGAGAGGCGCGGCGCGAGGAAGGTGGTCACCGCCTGCGCCGGATGCTTCATGACCCTGAGCCACAACTACCCGATGTACGCGGGCAAGCTGGACTTCGAGCTCCTGCACATGACGCAGTTCATGGACAAGCTAATCAAGGACGGGAGGCTGGAGCTGAGGAGGCCGCTCCCCAAGAAGGCGGCGTACCACGACCCCTGCCACATAGGTCGGCACTTCGGGATCTTCGAGGAGCCCAGGAGGATACTGAACGCCTTCCCCGGGTCGCACTACATCGAGCTCCCGCACAACAGGCTCGACTCGCAGTGCTGCGGCGCAGGAGGGGGATACAAGATCCAGTTCAACGACCGCGCGGAGCACATCGCCTCGCTCAGGGTCGAGGAGGCCAGGGGCGCCGGCGCGGAGATGCTGGTGTCGGCCTGCCCGTTCTGCGTCACCAACCTGACCGGCGGGGCGAAGAGGGCGGGGATCGACATGCCCGTGGCCGAGCTGGTGTCCCTTGTGGCGGAGAGCGCCAGGTGAGCCCTGGAAGCCTTTTAATCATGGGTAGGCAATCATCGCACCGTTCCAGATGCGCGCCCTGCCGCTGTTCAGGTTCAACAGGCGTGCGCGGTCCACGAGCTGGGGGATCGCCCTCTGCACCATGTTCATAGTGGCCAGCTTCTCCATCGCCGCGGGCCTGAGGACATCGATGGACGCCCTCTCGGACAACTTCTCCACGGAGTACTCGGTCGTGTCGTACCCCGGGGCCTCGGGGATGGACCCGTTCGATGCATCGACGCTCGGGGCGGCCGAAGCGAGGAGCGCGCTCTGCGTCGTGGCCGTCGTGTGGGCCGGCGAGGTGGACCAGGTCGTCTTCAGCGTCTCCGACCCCGGCTCCGTCCTCCCGGAGGCTCTCGCGACGTCGGGGACGGAGGTGAAGGCCGGCTCCGAGGCGGCCATCGAAGGGACCGCGACCCTGGTCGGGGCGACGAGCCAGGTGGTCACGGTCGTGTCGGGCTTCTCGTCGACCATGTTCTCCCCGTCGTGGGTGCTGGGCAGCGAGGAGCTCCTGATGGCCCTGACGGGCTTCCCGGCGGGCTCCTGCAACCTCGCCGTCTCGAAGGACCTGTCACAGGAGGAGATGGCGTCGCTCGAGTCCGCGGGGTTCGTGGTCCAGCCGACCGTCTCGATCATCGAGTTCCTCGACTCCGGCGTGGACGATCTGCAGTCCGACGCGTACTGGGTCCTGGTGCCGTCGGCCTTCGTCATCGCCGTGCTGGTGTACAGCTTCATAGGCTCGGAGGTCGTCGACAAGAGGCACGACATAGGCATCATCAAGACCCTCGGGGCGGGGCGCGGCCGTGTCCTGGCCTACCTCCTGGGCGAGTCCCTCCTGATATGCGCGTACGGCGCCGTCCTCGGCGTGGCGCTCGGGATCGTGATGTCCTACGCCGTATCGACCGCAGCCTCCCACGTCTTCACCTCCGTGTTCTCGGTGGAGGTCGACGAGACGCTCCTCCTCGTGTCGTACCTGGTGGCCGTCGCGGCCGGTATGGCCGGCTCGCTGCTGCCAGCCGCCAGGATGACCATGACCTCGCCCTCGGAGGACCTCAGGGAGGGGTCGCCATTCTGATGATCCGCCGCAGGGCGATGGTCGTGATCGCCCTGTCCGTGACCATCTTCACGGCGACGACCTCGGTGCTGGCCGGCCTGTACAACGCCCCCGCCGCCTTCGCGGCAGGCGAGGGGTATGTCATCGCGTCGGTCGAGGCGCCGACCATCTTCTCGAGCAAGGTGGACATGGAGATGGCCTTCGCCCTCGAGCAGATGGAGCAGGTCACGGGCGTCAGCCCGGAGGTGTTCGCCTTCTCCTCCTGGGGCGGGGAGTCGTTCGTGGTCAGGGGCGTGGACTTCGACAGGCTCGCGTCCGTCGGGCCGGTGCTGGACACCGAGATGGCCGGGGACGCCGGGTCCGTCGGGCACGGCCTCCTCGGCGAGAGGCTCGCGGGGAGGCTCGGCCTGTCCCTCCCCTGCACCGTCCCACTGGCCGGGAGCTACTCGACGAGGATAGAGGTCGTCCCGGTCGTCGGCACGTTCTCATCGGGCTCGTCCCTGGACGACGAGATGCTCGTGGACGTGGACATCGCGCGCCGCCTCTCGGGCATGCATCCCGGCGAGGCCTCGGTGATCCGCGTGGCGACCTCGGAGCCCGAGTGGCTCGATTCGCTCCTCACCCCCTCGTCCGCGAGGTTCACCCTGTTCAACATGTCCATCTCCAAGTCGAGGGTGGGCCCGGACGAGGAGTGCACCATAGGCGTCACGGCGCTGAACTGGGGCGGCTCGAACAGCTCTGCGACGGTGACTTTCGCGGACGACGGGGCCGATTTTGACCAGATCCACATAGACCTCGACGCCTCCAGCATGGCGGACGTCCAGGCCGTCTTCGCGAGCGCCTCGGTCGGGGGGCACAACATCACCATCAGCATCGGGGGCGATTCCCCTGTGACCATGTGGACGGAGGTGGAGGTCGTCGGTCCGTACCTCGTATCGTCCTTCGGATCCTCGCTTCTCATGGGCTCTCCCCTGGTCGTGCGCGTGGCGACCTACCAGGGCGCCCCGGCCCCCGGGGTCCAGGTCACGCTGGCCGATTCGGTCCCATCGTCGAACACCACGGACGCGACCGGCGCGTGCACCATCCTGGCGGACGAGGCCGGGACGTTCCAGGTCACCTTCGACACGGACGGGACGGCGTTCGCGGGCATGGACTTCCAGGGCCCCGACGAAGTCGAGGTCCTCGATCCCGCGTCCTTCTCGCCGGAGTTCCTGCCGGAGGTCACATCGCTGTCGATCTCGCCGAGCTCGGTCAAGGAGGGGGAGTCCGCTGTCGCGATGGTCACGGTCGAGAACGCCGGCCTGGTCGCCGGGACGGCGACGGTCCTGCTGGCCGTGGACTCGGTCCCCTACGCCACGGTCGAGGTCCCCCTCGGCTCCGCTGGCCGTGCGGCCAAGTCCATCCCCCTAGGATCCCTTTCGCCCGGTTCCTACGTGGTCCAGGCGGGGGACCTGACGGCGGTCCTGGAGGTGAAGCCCTGGTACTCCGAGGACCCCGACTTCATCGAGCTCGTCGTGAGGTACGGCGACTCCATCTCGGTGTCGTCGTCCGGGTCCGTCCTCGTCTACCAGGCTGCGAAGATCTCCGAGGGGAACGTCTCGCTGGCCCTCACCTCGCTGGGCGTGGTGGCGGCGCTCCTGGCGACGCTGGCCATAGTGTCCGCCTTCTCCAAGGAGCTCCACGACGGCAGGAAGAAGCTCGGCATAATGAGGGCGCTCGGCGCGTCCAGGGAGAAGGTCCGCGCGATGGCCTTCAGGCAGGCGCTCGTCGCCTCGCTCGCGGGCTCCGCGGCCGGCGTCGGCGCGGGGATGCTGGTCTCGATGTGGCTCGTGAGCTCCGGGGCCTTCTCGGTCGTTGGGCACGTCCTCGAGTTCGGCGTGGACCTGGGCCTGGTGGTCCTCACGCTGGCGGGGGTCGTGGCGATAAGCCTCGTGAGCGCGGTCGCGTCGGCCGAGTTCGCGGTCCGCGAGAGCGCCATGTCGTCGATAAGGGACCTCCCCGAGGAGGAGGCCCCGGAGCAGGACCCGGACCTTCCGCCCGAAGGGCCCTGAGCCTCACTCGACGACGCTGAGCCAGACATGGAGGTTGCCGTAGAGGTACTGCGCCTGCCCCTCCTCGCGGATGTAGAGGTCGAAGTCGAACCTCCAGACCCCGGGCTGGTCCAGCGCGAAGGTGACGTTGACGAACCGTGTGTCGCCCTCGTCCATGGAGAAGTTGTACCACCTGGTGCCCCAGTGCGTGTCGTTCCAGCAGTATGCGGCCATTGAGAAGTCCCTGGGCCCGTCCTCGCCGTTGTGCATCTCGACCGTCAGGGTGATGTTGGACCCGAGGGCGCGGGTGCTGTTGATCTTCGCGCTCCCGTCCTCGGTCATGGCGAAGTAGGTCCTGGACGGGTACTCCGCCGTGATGATGAGCGCCAGGCACACGCCCGAGACCACGAGCGCGGTGCCGACCATCGCGGCGACGACCTTGTCGAACTTGAAGGGCTCGATCTCCTCGTCCCTGGCCGCGGCCTTCCCCTTCTCCACCGGCTCCGGCTTCGCCGTCCGCGCCTTGAGCGTCTCCACGGCGACCGCCGCGAGGGAGAACACTATGAGCGACGCCCTCGTCGTGTTGGAGTCCAGGCCGATGGGGGTGAGCACGAGGAACAGGCCCAGGAATATGATGACCAGGATGCTTATGCCGAGGCTAAGGACGAACCTCGCCTCGAGGCCGGTGCCCTTCCAGAAGAAGAGCCTGACGACCGCGAATCCGGGCACGAAGAACATGTAGGGGAGCCCGAGGGCGAACGCCGCGGCGGTACCTGGCAGCGCCACGAGCACCGCTGTCGCGACCACGGAGAAGAGGGCTATCGCGAGCCTCTGGCCGTCGTCGGTCTCGAGGAACCCGATGGTCCTTCCGAGCGCGTCCGATCCGTCTCCCAAGTGTGCTCAGACCTCGGCCTGCTGAAACGTGTAGGCCCATATATCTGTTTGCGGTGGTGCGCCAGTATGCGCGCTGCCCCGCGCCCCGCCGGCGCGCCCGGCCAGGCCAGTCGCATGTTGTGGGAACCTATATAAACGGCTATTCCAATAGTTGCCGACACTTGTATTACCCCCGGAGAGGTGGCTCAGTTTGGCTAACGAGGTCGAGAAGGTCGCTTGCCCTGTCTGTGGCAAGATCGTCGGAGTGAACGTCTCATCGTGCCCGTACTGCGGCGCCGAGTTCGAAGCGGACGAGGAGGTGGAGGTGACGGGCAAGGCCGGATCGCCCGCCAACGCCGTCACCAGCGAGGAGGCCGAGGAGGTGGCCTGCCCGGTGTGCGGCACGCTCGTCGGGCTCGACGTCATCGTCTGCCCCAAGTGCGGCGCCGAGTTCGAGGCGGAGGAGATCGAGGAGGTCATAGAGGTCGAGGAGAAGGCCACCTTCGAGGAGGAGCCCGAGCCCGCCCCGGCGAAGCCGAAGCGCGCGGAGTCTTCCAAGCCGAAGCCGAAGGCCAAGCCGGCCAGGGAGGAGCCCTCGGAGGGGTCGCCCGCCAGCATCCTGGACCTCAGGGTGCTCGGCCTCGCGCTCATCATGCTCGGAGTCGTCGGGACGCAGATCGCGCTCTTCGCGGACTGGTACTGGGAGTGGGTCCCGGCCATCGAGGACAACATGGTCCTCTTCGTCGTCATCCCCGTCGTGATCCTCGTCGTTGGGCTGGCCGTGTTCATGGTGATGAAGAAGGCCGCGTCGGGAGGCAGGGACGTCTCGGGGATGGCCCCGGGGGCAGCCCTGGCCCTGTTCATGTTCGGCATCATCGCGCTGATCATAGTCGTCCTCTGGGACCCGGTCAACGCGGCGCTGAAGGACTCGCCCGCGACGGTCGCGGGCGGCTTCGCGGTCGCGCTCGTGCTCGGGATCGTGTTCATGGTCCTGGGGGCGAGGCGCGCGGCGTCCGCCTGATGCCGCGGGCCCGGACAAACCCTCAAAACCCTTCAGGCGCGTCTTCCCGACAGGCAGCCGATACGAAATTCGTACTCCGACGTCCGAGTCCGCAATGTTTGATATACGATGGCGCCGTTGGAGGTTGGACACGGACGCGTGGCAGGCCTCGATTGGTGTGGTGGGGTTGGTGCCAAGGCGGTGTCGGGTGGGCGTGATGGGCGCCCCTCGGTGCATTTTTCAGCGGCTCGGGGGGCGGCGGCCGCTTCCGGGGGCACGCGAGCTCGGTCCGGGGCCTGCCAGTGCTCATGTATTCCGGTGACCAAATAATTATGTACCATTATGTCCATATGTGTGGTGCCGAGCGGAAGGGATGGACCAGCCGGCGCCCGAGGGCGTCCCCGCACGTGTCTCTCCCCGAAGCGAGAGCTGGATGAATGGAGTGTGTGACCAATGGAGAAGAAGATACTCACGATAATGGTGGCGCTGATAGTTGTCGCCGCCATCGTGGTCGCGTTCGTCATGATCGCGGCCGGAGGCATGAAGACGGCCGGGGGCTTCACGAGCCTCTTCAACGAGCTCGAGAACCCTAACCCCAGCGTGACCTATGGCGAGTACCTGGAGTTCCCCGACGACTGGGAGGCGCTAGACATCGTCACCGTCAGCGACACCATAGTCGACATGGACCCGAGGGGCGAGGAGCTCATCGGGGGCGTGACCGTCTACACGGTCAGGCTGTACTTCGTCTACATCGACGACAAGTGGTCGGACCCCGACGAGGGCTCGCTGTTCTACGTGCCCACCACGGAGCACAGCAGCGGCTACTTCACGGTGAACCACGGGCTGTTCTGGCTGGACGTGTCGTCCCCCGAGAACATCGCGGCGCAGTACGACATAGGCGACGTCATAGAGCTCAAGACGGCCCTGGATGCCAACGAGGACAACAGCAACACCCTGTCCTTCAGCAGTTGGCTCCTCGCGGACTAGGCGGCCGGACGTGCCCCGCCCCCCCCTTCAAACCTCTTCCCCCTGTTCTCACCGCACCGACGGCCGCGAGGCCGGCCGTATTTCAAGCTACTGACCCCCCTCCCCGGAGGCCGAGGCCAGCAGGCGAAAGGGTATTATAAGCAGCTAAGCACTCTTCACCTCCGAGAGCAACCGCTAAGATGCCATGGGCTTAGCGTCGCTATATCGGGCTGACTGAACGAGAGTGCTTTTGGGGGAGTGAGGGAGTAGCGGCCCGCATGTAGGCACGCCTATCCCCCTCGTGCATCCGGTAAGGAGCAGGAGCGATGGGCTCAAGCCGCCGCCAGGGCAAGGCGCAACCCCCCGCGCCCCCAGGTTCAAGGGGACTCACCAATGGCAATGCTCTTGCCGGCCCGCCGCGCGTGAGGGTCAAGGCCGTCCCGAACGGCCGCGTGAACGGCCTCACGAACGGGCGGAAGGACGGGATCACGAACGGCACCAGGCCCGCCGTCGCCAATGGCGCGCAGCGCCCGCGCAGCAGCGGGAGGACCAACGGGCTCGTCAACGGCCTCGCCCGGGGCCTCACCAACGGCCGCACGAACGGCCTGACGAACGGGGTCCCCCAGGGGCAGAGCGCCCCGGGCCGCTCCCCCAGGCGCAGCGGCCGCATCAACGGCCTGGTCAACGGCCTCACCAACGGACTGACGAACGGCCTCACGAACGGGTTGACCAACGGCCTCACCAACGGGATGACCAACGGCCGCGTCAACGGCAAGGGGGCCGTGAACGGCTTCAGGTTGTCCACGAGGTCCAGGCGGGTAGCCGACCGCCCCACGGGGGTCCGGAGGAAGATGCTCCTCTTCGCCGCCGTGGTCGCCATCATCCTCTTCATACCCTACGCGCTGGTCCACACCTTCCCCCCCGACGAGGTCGAGGTCGACGGGTATTTCATGGACTGGACGGAGGCGACGGTCTACGAGGACACCCCGGACTCGGAGAACCCCGACGTGTCGCTCACGGCGTACGCCATGAAGGCGAGCCCGCGCGCGTCCTACTTCTACATGGCCACCGAGGGCTCCATGATGAACGGCGCAGACGGGGGCGCCGACGGCTTCTACATATTCGTCGACCGCGACGGGGACACCGGCACTGGCTACCTGGTGAGGGGCCTCGGCGCGGACCACATGATCGCCGTCATCGGCTGGAACGGCTCAGCCGAGCTGGCGGCAAGCTACGTCTTCACCCAGACCGCGGAGCAGGACGACTACGGAGGGTTCAGGCAGTCATCGGACCCCATGGTTGCGTTCCGGGACGGAGAGATGGAGATCGGCACGGGCCTCATAACCGGCCCGGCCACCGAGGTCGCCATCGTCGCCCGCCACACGGACGTACCCGATGACTGGTCAGAGGTGAACTTTGCGTGCTCCGGCCCCGCGGTCCGGGTTTCTCAACACTATGAGGCCCCCGAGGTGACGGCCGGGCTCACGGACGAGCTCATGCTGAGCATCGACTTCTCGGCCAAGGGCTCCGCCGTTGACCTCGAGGGCCTCAACCTAAACCTCTTGGGGACCGCCACGGCCACGGACGTGAAGGCCGTGCGCGGTTCAGAGCTCCTCGGGACCAGCCACGACGGGATGGTGAACTTCTTCCGCCCCGTCCGGCTGGTCCCGGGCGCGCTCGTCAGGGTCTCCGTGCTCGCGTCCTTCGAAGAGGGCACGGAGGGGCGGTCGTTCGGGCTGAGCCTCGACGAGGACGGCGGCCCGGTGTTCGCTGAGAACACCACCTTCTCCCTGACCTCCTACCAGGAGGGGGCCAGGATGACGTACGTCTCCGGCCGGCCAGCCGCCATAGCGATCGACGGCGCGTTCGCGGACTGGGACTACACGGTCCCGGTCGAGGACGGGCTGGGCGACGTCGTCCTCGCCGGCACCGGCGTGGTCGACAACGCCGACGTGGACATCACGGAGGTGGCGTCATGGGCCGCCGAGTCCAGCGCCTATTTCTACATGTCCGTCGACGGGCGGATGCTCGGCGGAACGAACCTCCCCGGTTCGCTGGCCAGGTGGGCGGACGCCCCGGAGCCGGGCGGATCGATGCCCAACGCGACCGAGGAGGAGCACATGTTCGGCGCGGACTTCGCATACGTGTTCGTCGACCTGGACGACGACGAGGCCACAGGGTTCTGGATCGGGGGCGCGGAATCCGCGGTCATGGTCGCGGGCAAGGACGGCCGCCTGCTCCTCGCCAACGCCTACCGCTACACCGACGGCTCGTGGTCCTTGGCCGGGCCGGTCGAGGCCGCCACCGACCGGGCCAGGATCGAGGTCCGCTCCTCGTTCGAGGACCTCGGGATGGGTTCGGACAGGGCGTACAACGTGACGTTCGTGGCCCAGGACTGGCGCGGCTCGGAGGACGGCGTCGTCGCATCCCTCCCGGCGGGCGTGCTGTCGGGGTCGAGGACGTTCGGGGGGATCATCCTGAACGAGCTATACTCGACCAACCCCACGAAAGCGCTCGACTGGTTCGAGCTGTACAACACCTCCACCGTGTCGATCGACATATCCGGCTGGACGCTGTACGTCGACGGCGTCTTGAAGTTCACCATCCCGGACGGCACCATCCTGGACTCCGGGGATTTCTATCTCTCACCGTTCCTCAGCTTCCTGAGGGGGACCTCCTACGTCATCTACGACGACTCCGACCCCCCGGTCCTGATAGACTCGGTGACCGTGCCCACATGGACCGTCAAGTCGTACGGCCGCATCGGGACGCCGGACGACGGCTACGGCACATGGGCGTGGATGACGCCCACTCCGGGGGAGATCAACATCGGCCAGACGCCGATCCCGGAGTTCGGGGACATACTAGTCCCGCTAGCGATAGTACCATTAGTCCTCTTCGCCATTAGGCGTACCCGAGGCGTACGCGGGAAGGAGCGAGGGGATTCAGAAGGGAAGTCCGATGGAAGTACCTGATGCACCCAAAGGCGACTCTGAGAGGATGACGGAGAGCCTGTCGCTCACCGAGCTGCTCCGGCCCATCGGCTCGCTGGGGGAGGCCTCGAGGCCGTTCGTGCCCGTGCTGGGCGGGCCGAGGCTGTACCTGCTCCTCCTGTACGCGGCCGTGGTCATCGGCGCCTCGGTCGAGTTCTTCATGAGCCAGGAGCTCTGGTACGGGAGCTGGGAGGTCTACAACACATACGTCTTCGTGGTCTCCGGCTTCTTCGTCGCCATGGGAATAGCCATGCTGTTCCTGACCGCCGGGAAGGCCCCGGACGACGGGTTCAAGCTCCCGCTCTCGAAGGAGACCATGTGGGTCACGGGCCTCTTCACCCTCGTCACGACCGGCGTGGGCCTGGTCGCGCTCGGCGCCGACATAGGCGCATGGGCCGTGCTGCTCAGCGTCCTCATGGTCTCGGGCTTCGTCCTGATGGTGATGGGCATGAGGTCCATCTCAAACAGGGACAGCTTCTGGCTGGCCGTGTTCGGCTTCGGGGTGATACTGATGGTGCTGATGCCCGTCCACGAGGCGTTCGACCTCGCCAGGAGCGAGGAGGGGGAGTACCCGTTCACCGGCCTGAACCTCTTCCTGATGGCCGCGGGCATGTCCACCTCGCTCCTCTCGCTGCAGTTCATGAAGACGAGGGACGGCTTCCTGGGGGCGTGGCTGATAGGCGCCATGGCCCTGTTCCTGCTGGCGTTCCACGAGCAGACCGGGATCGTGTCGACGGGCACATACGAGCCCTACGACCGGAGCCTGGCCCTGATAGGGGTCGTCTTCTCGTTCCTGCCCCTGTTCATGTACCTCTGGAAGGAGAGGGAGTACTACTCGATGTGGTCGAAGCTGCGGAGGGCCGTGCACCTGATGCGCACCGGCGACTTCCCCGGCGCCCTGGTCCAGGCCGACGCCGCGGTACAGGAGAGCTCCGAGGCCGGCGTCTCGCACAAGTTCGCCGTCCCCTGGACCGTCAAGGGGGACGTCCTCTACCACATGAAGGAGTTCTCGAAGGCGAAGACCGCCTACGACCTCGCCCTCGAGATAGACCCCGACGACAGCACGACCTGGTGCCACCTGGCGAACATGTACGCCTTCGAGGGCAAGAGGGCCCTGGCCCTCGGCGCCTACGACAGGGCCATCCAGGCCGACCAGAGGAACTCGACCGCGTGGAACAACAAGGGCGCGGTCTTCAGCACACTGGACTGGCCCGAGGAGGCCCTCGCGTGCTTCAGCAGGGCCGTCGCCCTCGACCCGAGGAACTTCGACGCCTACATGAACCTGGCCAGGACCTACGTCAAGCTCGGCAGGAGCGACGACGCGGTGATGAACTACCAGAAGGCCATAGAGATCAGGCCCAGGAGCAGGCTCGCGAGGGACGGCCTCCAGAGGGAGTTCTACAAGGGCATGTGCCTGGACCAGATCCGCGGCTGGGAGGAGATGGGCCTCGATACCGCCCCGCTCAGGGCGCTCCTCGAGGAGGACCCCGCCAACTTCGAGCAGCGGTCCAAGCAGTTCCTCTCGGACATCATGGAGCAGAAGGCCCAGCTGGTCATCGGGGGCGGCGCGGACAAGTTCGACGTGAACGCCGCGATCAAGGCCGTGCTCACCGTGACCGCGGACAAGGGCGCCACCCTGGAGCGGATGATGAAGGAGACCAACCTCACGAGCGACCAGCTCGTCCTGCCGATCGCCCTCCTGATGAAGACGGAGAAGCTGCACTTCAAGAGGTCCGGGGCGCACGAGGTCTACGTGTCGAAGGGCAAGGCCCCCGACGCGCCGCCCCAGCCCCCGCCCGAGGAGGAGCCGCCCAAGAGGGTGTTCCCCCTCAGGAAGGAGAGGCCGCAGGAAGAGGAGGACGAGGAGCAGGTCGAGCCGACCGCCTCGGTCCTCGTGTTCGGCGGCAGGAAGAAGCCCAAGAAGAAGCGGCAGACGGGGCCCGGGTCCTAGATCTGGACCTTCCCCTTCTTCAGCAGCGTCTGCAGCGCCTCGTCCGCGGCCCTGTCCTTCTTGTCCCTGTCGTCCAGGGCCTTCCGGGTGGCGAGGTTGACGTCCCTTATGGCGTTCCTCTCCTCCCGGACCTCGGCGCGCTTCTGGTCCTTGATCTCTATGACCTTCCCGCGGAGCTCCATCGCCTTCTGGTGGACGGCGTCGGCCTCCTCCCTCAGCTTGATGAACTCCTCGTGCTTCTTGTTGGCCGCCCCGGAGAGGGCCGCGATCTCCTTCGCGTGGGTCTGGGCCTCCTCGTGGAACCTGTGCTGCTCCTCCGAGAGGCGCACGACCTCCGAGTGCTCCTTGTCCGCGAACTTGAAGAGGGCGTCTATGCTCGCGTCGACGTCCTTGACCTCCTTCTGGATCTTCTCCTGCTCCGCGAGGATCTTCTTCAGCCTCTCGACGTCGGCGGCGCGGGCCTTGATCTTCTCGAGGAGGTCCCTCTCCTCCGCGAGCTTGAGCGGGACGGTCTGCTGCCTCAGCTCCAGGGCCTTGATGTCCGCCTCGGCGACCCTGACCTCGGTCCTGAGGTCGCCCATGGGCTTCCCCCTGAGCTTCCTCTTGAACTCGATGAGCTCCTTGGCCTTGGCCTGGAGCTCGTCCCTCTTCTTCTTGTGGGCCCGCATCTCCGCGACCGCTGCGTCCCTCTTGTCCCGGGCCGCGTTCATCGGCCCCTGCAGCTCCTTCCTCTTGTCGTGTAGCGAGTCCCTCTCGGACCTGGCGATCGCCGCGAGCTCGTTTATCTCGTCGCGCTTGTTCAGGAACGCCCTGAACTTCAGCTCCGCGCTGTCGAGCTCGCTGATCTTCTTCTTCTTCGATGGAGACTCTCTCTTGGTCTTCATTCGGACCCGCCAGGCCAGATAATACGGCAGGGGATAATGGCACCGGGTTATAAGGGTTGCTCAGGTCCTCGGGATGGTTCAGGCCCGCCGGAGCGCGCGCAAGCCGTCAGCTCCTCGATGCTGAAGGCAGGCATCCCATGGAATGGCCGCAGACAGGCTACGCGCGAAAGCAAGTGCTATATACTCCGGGTATCTAGCCTCATCCATCAACTCCCCAGTATGACTCCCTCTTGGAATCGGAGGAATGCTGGGTTCCATTTCATCGAGACTGGATCGTGGTCTTCAGGGCGGGGGGACTGGTGCAGTGGAGACGATTGCATTCATGGACGGTGATGATCTCCATCATAGCACCCCCGTCCATGGTCTTCGCCCAGGGCCAGTCGACCGCGCGACGCTAACCCGATTGCCCACCCTCACAGGGCCGCGACAATCCGCTGCGGTGAGACATCCAAGTCACGGCTCATGCATGAGCGCGATGCCCGTGCCAGGTCCGGAGGGCGCCTTCAGCTTCCCATCTATGAACTCGAGCCCCGACGACGGGTCGTCGATGATGTTGAAGTGTGAGTCTAGGTCGGCGTACCTCACGTTGTCCGAGCTGAGGACGAAGTGCAGCCCAGCGGCGATGGAGAGCTGTATCTCCCCCATGCAGCCGACCATGGTCCCGATCCCGGCTTCTGCCGCGAGCCTGTTGATGACGATGGCGTCGTGGATGCCAGCGCTCTTCATGAGCTTGATGTTGATGAGGTCGACGGCTCGCTCCTTGATGACCCTCTTCGCGTCCGCAACGTCCTTGACGCACTCGTCGGCCATTATCGGGACGGGGCTCCTCTCCTTGACCTTCTTCAGTCCGGCGTAGTCCTCGGCCTTCACGGGCTGCTCCACGAGGACGACGTCCAGCGTCTTCATAGCCTCGCACAGCTCCAGCGCCTGCTCGACGGTGTAGCCCTGGTTCCCGTCGACCCTGAGCTGGACCATCGGCCCGACCGCGTCACGGACCGCCGCGACCCTCCTGATGTCATCCTCCAGGTCCAGGCCGACCTTCACCTTCAGCGCCCTGAACCCCTCCTTGTAGTGCTTAAGGGCGCGCTGGACCGTGACCTCCTTCGACTCGATCCCGATGGTCATGTCGGTGAGGACGCTGTCCCCCCTGGAGCCGCCGAGGTACCTGTGCAACGGCTTCTTCTCCCTCTTGCTGAGGAGGTCGTACACGGCCATGTCCACCGCGGCCTTGGCCGAGGTGTTCCCCGGCGCGATGGCGTCGAGCCTCCTGTGCAGGCCGGAGAGGTCCGTCTCGTCCGTGCCGACCAGTTTCTTGGCCGCCTTGGCCAGATAGGCCTCGACGGACCCGACCGTCTCGTGAGTGACGTCGGTCGGGGAGGCGGCGCCGACGCCGTACCCGTCCCCCGAGACGACCTTGACCATGATGTTCTCCGCGGTGTCGGATGTGCCCGTCGCGATCCTGAAGGTGCACCTGCGCTGGTTGATGAAGGTCCTGGTCTGAATGGAGTCTATCGTGGCCCGCACCCCCTCTCGAAGAGCTTCACCGCGTTGATGTCCTTAGGGAGGCCGATGCTCTGCGCGACCGGCGCGCACTTGGTCCTGAGCAGGTAGGCGATGGGCGCGAGGTCCGTCTCGGAGAGGGACTCGAAGTTGGCCATGCCCTTGGCGATGACCAGGTCCTTCGCCCTGAGCATGTCGCCGAAGCCGCCGTCCATGGAGTCCAGGTCTATGCCGACCGCGAAGCCGGGAGCCTCGACGACCTCGTCGACCAGCTCCTCCAGCCCGAGCCCACCGATGTCCCTCATGGTCACGTCGGTGAGGATGGGCTCCTCCTTGAGCACGAGCGTGACCCTCGCCCCGAGCCCCTTCAGCTGCCTCAGTGCGAGCCTGTCGAACACGACCTCCCCGCAGTTGTCCAGGAGGTACGCGACCTCGGCGCCCTTCCCGAGCAGCCTCCTGATCGCGGGGGTGTCGTCGTGCCCCAGCCCCTCGGCGAGCAGGCCCCTGAACTCGGTCCTGAGCTTGCCAGGGTGGTCGAAGCCGGTCCCGATGCCGAAGTCCAGCACGTTCCCGACGACGGCGCAGAGGAAGGACGTCCTCAGCTTGTCCCTGGACTTCGACACGAGCCTCTCGGCGGCCGGGTAGAGCTCCAGGGCGACCTCGTTGCTCTTCGCCTTCAGCCCCTTGTAGGGGTCGTCGTCTCCCAATATCCTGTAGACTCCCTTGTGGACATCCGTGGCCACCGTGGCCGAGCAGACGCCCTCCCCGAAGAGCCTGCCGAGCTCGGCGGAGGCGTACTTCACCGTCTCCACCGACTTGGAGGGGTCGACCTCCATGGTCTCGAAGAGGACCCTGCGTATCAGGCAGGGCACGCACTCGGGGCTCATCCTCATGGCGGCGCGGGAATCTCGCTACACGGATTTAACAGGTCTGGAACTACCCTAGCGCCTCCCGCTGATACCCAGCACCTCAGTTTGATATGGGACGTCAACGTTCACAGCCTGGCGAGTCCGGACAGGGTGCCCCATGAAGGTCTCGGTGCGCAGGATGACGGTCGAGGACATCCCCGACGTGAAGAGGGTCGACCTCCTCTCCTTCCAGGAGCTGGTGGAGGCGAGGCACCCCGATGTCAGGAGGATCACCCCCAGGACCGACGACAACCTCCTGTCCTACATGCGCTCGGACCCCGAGGGCGCGTTCGTCGCGCTGGGGGACCACGCGGGCATCATAGGCTCCTCGTTCTCGCACATATGGGGCAAGACCGGCTGGGTCGGCCCCGTCTCCGTCCTCCCCGCCTACCAGGGGAAGGGCGTCGGGAAGGAGCTGGTGAAGCGCTCGCTCGAGTACCTCGACCAGGCGGGCTGCTCGGACATAGGGCTCGAGACGATGCCCGAGAACCAGGTCAACATCGGGATGTACATGCGCATTGGGCTCAAGCCCGCCGGCCTCGTGCTGATGATGGGCAAGGGGCTGACGGAGGGCGGCATCGACGACGTCCCGGACGACGACGCCATGATCGAGAGGCTCTCCGAGAGCAGGGCGAAGGAGTCCCTCCTCGGCCAGATGCGGAAGCTCTCCGACTCGGTCCAGCCGGGCCTGGACTACACCCGCGAGGCGGTCCTCACCCAGGACCACGCCTCGGGCGAGACCCTCCTCGCCCTGGACGGCAATAGGCTCCTGGGCTTCTCCATTGTCCACACTCACCCCAGACGCGAGAGGATGCAGAACGCCGTGGTGAAGGCGCTGGTGGTCTCCCCGGGCGCGGGGACGGACCCGCTGATACCGCTCATAGCGGCCTCGGAGCTGCTCGCCCTGGACGACAGGTCCGCGGAGCTCTCGGTGCCGGTCCCCGCCATGTGCACGAGGGCGGTGGACGCCCTCCTGTCCAGGGGGTACTCGGTCGCTCAGACCTACGAGAGGATGATGTGGCTCGGCACTTCGGGCATGTCCGAGAGGGTGTACAACCTCTGCTCGTGGTCGGGCTGAGTCACTTCAGTATCCCGAGCTGGCCCAGCTTCTCAGGGAGGTAGGTGTCCGTCACGTAGTCGAGGCCGTACTTCGCCAGCGCCTGCTGCTCCGCCTTCTTGCCGATCTCGAGCATCAGGTCGATCTCGTGCTTCCAGAACTCGTCCTTGAACCTCGGGTCGGTCTTCTCCGCGTTGAGCGCCTGGATGTCCTTGTCGTTGAGCTTGTCCGTGGGGAGTTCGTAGTTCAGGATGTCCGAGGCGGTGATGCCCACGAACTCGGCCGTGGGCGTGGCCAGGTACTCCGATATGTGGGCGGTCTTGATGGCGCCGTAGGCGATGGACGCGTGGATCCTGAAGCTCCAGGGGTCGCCGTCCGTGAAGGTGACGACGGGCAGCTTCATCTCCTCGTTCAGCCGCTTGATGAACCTGCGCGTGCTCCTCGCCGGCTGCCCCTTGAGGTGCACTATGACCGCGTGGGCCTCCTCGTCGAACTTGTTCTCCACCAGCCTGTCGAACATACCGCCCGTCTCGATGGCTATGATGAAGTCCGCGTCGCAGTCCACGAACTCTATCTTCTCCTTCTCGACGTTGTACGGGACGCCGTACCCCGAGTCGCCGACGTCGTCCCTGCAGTTGATCTTCTTCTTCTTGCCCTTCCTGTCCGTCTCCTGGATCGTGATGTTGCCCATGACCCTCGCGCCGTCCTCCTCGGGCCTGAGCTTGAAGTCCTCCCTCATGCAGCCGGTGATGATCTCGAGGTCCTCCGCGAGCATGTTGGACTCGTCCTGCGCGGAGAACTTCGCCTTGGGCCACCCCTCGGATATGTAGTACATCTCCCTGAGGGTCGAGCTCTTGCTGTCCTTTATCATGTCCTCGATGAACTCGAGCATGTACATGGTGCGGAGGAGCATCTGGGCGCCCGTGAGCTTCTTTGCCGACCTCGCCCCCATCGCCTTCCCGTACTTCCACACGGCGGCCTTGTGGTCGAACCTGATGTTGCTCTTGGTCCTGAGGGGGATCATCATCTTGGGGATCTTCCCGCCGTCCAGCTGGTCGTAGACCTCCTGGGCTATCCCGGTGAGCTGCTCGACGGCCCTCTGGTGCCTCTCGCTATTCTTCATCCTTGATCACCTCCGCCCCCTCGTCGTAGTCGACCTCGCCCTCCTCGGCCGCGGCCCCCTCCTCGACGGGCAGCTCGCCCGTGATCTTGAGGTGCTCCAGGTCCCAGTCGCCGGGCAGCACGTCCACGCCGATCACCGACGCTGCGTCTATGCCGCTGACGTAGACCTCGTTCTCGTCGTACTCCTCCTGGGTGAGCCCGTGGATGTCGAACTTCAGCTCGAACACATCCGTCGAGGCGATGCGCTTGACGTCCCAGGTGACCTTGTTCCCCTCCCGGATCTCGAGCGGCTCAAGCGTGAGCGTCTTCGGGTCGACCTTGTCGAACGGCACAACCATGTGCAGGTGGAATCCCTGGGACTTCGGCGTGTAGTTGAAGATCCGCACCAGCACGTGGTGCCTCTTCTTCTCGAAGGCGACCTCGTCGTCTATCCACACCACGTTCATGATCTTGGTGATGGTCCCGGCGAGCTCGGGGACCGGCTTCCCCACGATCTTGGCGCTCTTCTCGGCTATCATGGGTATGATGTCCTGGACGATCTCGAACTTGACCTTGGCCTTGCTCTTCTTCTCGGCCTTGTTGAGGTGGGTCTTGAGGCGCCTTGCGCACGCCTTGAGGGCGAGCTCGATCTCCTCCTTGATCTCGGGGATGTTCGCGACGGCCTCCTTCGACTCCGAGGTGAATGGTATCTTGGTCGACGCGAGGTGGACCATGATGATGGCCGGGCCGAAAGGTATGCCGCTGCCACCCCTCTGCTCGAGCCCGTACCTCCTCCAGTCGACGTTCTCTATCGCCTGGGTCGTGGCGCAGGCGCCCTGCTGGTACATCAGCGGGACCCGGTTGGCGAACCTGAGTATCTGGACCGGCTCCTCCTTGCTCAGCTCCCCGCCGTAGACTATCCCGACCTCGACTATGAACGGGTTGCCCGCGTAGACCTTGGGCTCCCTGGTGACCGGGGGGGCGTAGAACTCGGCCTTGACCTCCCCCAGCACGTTCTTCAGCCCCTTCCGGATTAGCGTCTCGCCTATCGGGGAGAGGCAGTCCGTCTCGGGGGCCATGATCTTGACCTTCTTGATGGCGTCGAGGACGGCGCCGGCCTGCTCGAGCGTGAGCTTTCCGGGGCTCTGCTCCGGAGGCACCCCGGCAAGCTCGCAGATCTCCTTGGCGACCCTGTTGGATATCCTCGAGAACTCGGAGCTCAGGAAGCTGGTCATCCTGAGCGACTCGGTGTATTTCGCCATGCTCAGGAGCTCGCCGAGCTCCACGCCCTCGGGGTGGGGCATGACCGGCTTCGTGGGCGGCGGCACCTGGTCCGAGGCGCGCTCGAAGACTATGGGGGCGCCCTCCGGAGGCACGAACGTGATCCTTGCGTGCGGGTTGACGATGGCGGTGCCCTTGAGGTACTCGAACACGGACTGCTTCCCGCCGATGTACTTGCCCTTGAGGTGCACCTGTATGCTGGTCCCGTGCTCCCGGTCCCAGATGACCCTGTCCTCCCTCAGCCTGTCGGGCCTGTTCTTCTTGGTGTCCAGGATGAGGTCGCACTCGTAGGCGGTGTCCTCGTCCGATATCTTCGACCGGACGGTCGCTGCCTTGCCCGTGGTGAGCTGGCTGTACATGACGACGGCGGAGACGCCTATGCCCTGCTGCCCCCTCCGCTGCGCCCTCGTGTGGAACCTGGAGCCGTACAGGAGCCTCGCGAAGACGTTGGGGACCTGGGCCTTGACTATCCCGGGGCCGTTGTCCTCCACCGTCAGCTTGTACTCGGTGTTGTCGATCTTCTCTATCTTGACCATGAGGTCCGGGAGTATGCTCGCGTCCTCGCACGCGTCGAGGCTGTTGTCCACAGCCTCCTTGACAGAGGTGATGAGCGCGCGCGTGAGCGAGTCGAACCCGAGTATCTGCTTGTTCTTCTCGAAGAACTCGGAGACGGAGATCTCCTTCTGGTTCTTCGCAAGCTCATGGGCTATCGATGCCAATCGTTCCCGCCTCCACAAGGAAGCCAATGCCGGGCGGCGCGCCCGAGTGCATCCCAGATGCTCCCAATAGCGTCCTGGAATAAAAAAGTGTTGCGAGGCTGGTCAGGGCCCTGCGCCCTCGTAGGCCATGTACAGCTCCCCGGAGGAGACGCGCGAGCGGAAGCCGTGGAGGAGCACGAGGAGCGCGACGACGAAGGCAGCGCTCAGGATGATCGCTACGTAGAAGGGGAGCACGACGTGAGTGCCGGACATCAGGCTCATCAGCCCCCATGCCAGGGGGCTCAGGGGGGCGATCGCGGCCCCGGCGGCCACGGCTACCTTCCAGTCCACGCGGACGATGAGGAGCAGCGCCGCAACGATCGTGGCGAAGATCAGCAGGGCGGCGAATGAGTACATCTCAATTGAGAACTCCCTCAGCGTGTAGTGGTCCTCGGCCCTCTCGTACAGGAAGGCGAAGTCTATGAACCCGCCCGCGACGGCGACCGCGGCCCCTGCCAGGACGATCAAGCCCACGAACGTGCCCGGGTCGAGCGGGGCGTCCCCGATCCTGCCATCCCTGAGGCGCATCGCCACATAGACCGCGAGGGCCATCAGGAACAGGTCCCAGCCGAAGTTCATGGCGATGAGCGTCACGATGCCGGTGAACGGGTCCTCCAGCCTCGGCTCGATGCTGATGTTCGCGGACACGGCGGACGGGACCAACATGAGGGCCGAGAGCGCCATGAGGAAGAGCGCGGACCCCTTTCTCGCGAGCTCCATCTCCCCACCACCCTCAGAGGCTACAGGTCTCCGAACGGGCTCGGGGGTATTTCAATCGTGGGGTGACATGTCTGGGCGGGGTCACTCGAACTTCTCGCCGCACTTGGGGCACTGGGCCGCGTCGGCCGGGACGTCCGCGCCGCACTCGGAGCAGACGAAGGTGTCCTCGGCGTCCACCCCCATCGCCTTCGAGAGGCTCGGGACCTTCGCCTCGTCCTTGGGGGTCTGCGCCTCGGCCTCCTTGCGCTTCTCCTCCCACTTCTCCAGCTGCTTCTCCCTCATCCTGCGGGCCCTCCGGGTCCACCAGATCATCCCGACGAGGATGGCGTAGATCACGAAGAACTGCATGTACGCCTGGATTGCGGAGTAGTACAGGAGCGGCTGCATGACCTCCCAGGTGCTCGTGTAGACCGGGCCGATGGCCCAGACCTCGAGCCCCTCCTCGTACTCGGCCGCGAGGTACCAGGTGTCGTTGACCTTGGCTGAGAACACGAACTGGTTGATCGGGTCGGAGATGGTCGTGGCGAGGTAGTACTGGGCGACGGTGTCGTTGCGTGGCCCGGGCAGCATGGTCCTGTTATCGAGAGGGCCCAGCCCCAGGATGAGGACCGTCACGTTGGATATGGTCGCGTTGGCGTGGGCGTTCACGTTGAGCGTGTAGTTGAACGCGGTCATCGAGTCGCCCCGGAGCGGGGTCACCGACCCGTCGCTGAGGGTCATGGCCGCGTCGTCGCTGTAGAGGCTCACGGGCTCCACGTCGGTGTACAGCCCGAGGAAGAAGAACGCCTCGACGATGAGCATGACCGCACAGGCTATCGCGCCCGCCAGGAGCAGTATCCTGGCCCTCTTGACCCTGAAGCCCCAGAAGACCCCGAGCAGGAAGAACGGCGGCAGGATGGTCACGAGGCAGGTGTCGAGCATGTAGACGAGCAGGAGGTAGAAGGCCGCGCCGACGATGGCGGCGCCGAGCGGTATCGTCAGCTCGGGCCGCTTGACTAGCTTCTCGAAGAGGTCCTTCCCCATCTTGATGAGGTTGTGGGGGAACACCAAGGGCTGCTGGTCCTGCTCCATCTCGTGAGGCAATCCGCTCTTGCCATAAAAAGATTGGTTCGGTGCCCCGCCGGGGGGGCCGGGAAGGTGCCTCAAATACAGTTATATAGGGACACATGCGATTGACGCCCTTCCCTGGAGAGGAGGCCCCAGCGTTGAAGACCGCGGTCATAGCCATCGGAGGCAATGCCATCCTCCGCGCCGGCGAGGAGGCGACCCTCGAGAACCAGCTCAGGAACGCCACCGCGACAGCGAAGGCCCTGACCGACATCATACAGACGGGCAGGGACATAGTCATCACCCACGGGAACGGCCCCCAGGTGGGCGACCTCTACCTCAGGAACGAGATCGCCAAGGACAAGGTCCAGCCCATGACCCTGGACGTCTGCGTCGCCCAGAGCCAGGGGCAGATCGGCTACATGCTGCAGAACGCCCTGAACTCGGAGTTCGCGGCGCGGCACATGAACAAGGTCGCGGTCTCGCTCATCACGCAGGTCATAGTGTCGGAGGACGACCCGGCCTTCAAGGAGCCGACCAAGCCCATAGGCCGCTACTACAGCGAGGAGGAGGCCCGGAAGCTGGAGCAGGAGAAGGGCTGGAAGATGGTCCTCGACAAGAAGAGGGGCGGGTACAGGAAGGTCGTCCCGTCCCCCAAGCCCATAGGCATAGTCGAGAGCAAGCCCGTAAGGCGGCTCATATTCGGCGGCAGGGACCAGGCCGAGGTCGTCATAGCCTGCGGCGGCGGGGGCATCCCGGTCGTGTTCAAGGACGACAGGTACGTGGGCGTCGAGGCCGTCGTGGACAAGGACCTCGCGGCCGCGATGCTGGGCAACAACATCAAGGAGTCCCTCTTCGTCATTGCCACCGACGTCGAGCACGTGTTCGCGGACTTCGGGAAGCCCACCCAGAGGCCGCTCAAGAAGGTCACCGAGTCGCAGATCCGGGGCTTCTTCAACGCGGGACAGTTCCCCCCCGGCAGCATGGGCCCGAAGGTCGAGGCCGCCATAAGGTTCCTCAAGGGCGGGGGCGAGGAGGTCATCATAACCTCCATAGACAAGCTCCCCGAGGCCATAGGCGGCTCCGCTGGAACACATATCTACCGGGACGATGTTAGTCCCTGAGCAGATGGCGACCATAGAGGAGCAGATCAAGGCGATCGAGGACGAGATCGCCAAGACCCAGTACAACAAGAAGACCCAGCACCACATCGGCAAGCTGAAGGCCAAGATGGCCCGGCTCAAGGACGAGATGGAGGTCAGGCGGTCCAAGGGGCCTAAGACCGCCGGGTACGCCGTGAGGAAGTCCGGCCACGGCACGGTCGCGCTCGTCGGCTTCCCCAGCGTGGGCAAGTCGACCCTCCTCAACAAGATCACCAACGCGCAGAGCGAGGTCGCCGCCTACCAGTTCACCACCCTCACCTGCGTCCCCGGGCTCATGGAGTACCGCGGGGCGAAGATACAGGTGCTCGACCTGCCAGGGCTGATCAAGGACGCGTCGAAGGGCAAGGGGCGCGGGAGGGAGGTGCTCTCCGTGGTGCGTTCGGCGGACCTCATCCTCCTCATGATCGACGTCTTCGAGACCAACGTCCAGGTCCTCGTCGACGAGCTCTGGACGGCGAACATGAGGCTGAACCAGCGCCCGCCCGACATCGTCATATCCAAGAAGAACCGGGGCGGCGTGCTCGTGAACTTCACCACCCCGCAGTCCACCGTCGACGAGGAGCTGGTAGTCGACATGATGAACGAGTACGGCTACATCAACGCGGACATCGTCATCAGGGAGGACATAGTCGAGGACCAGCTCATAGACTACATCTCGGGCAACAGGCACTACGTCCCGGCGGTCGTGGCCGTGAACAAGACCGACCTGGTCAACAAGGAGTACATCGCGCATCTGAGGAGGAAGCTGAAGGGGTGGAAGCTCGTGCCGATCTCCGCGGAGAGGGGCATAGGCGTCGAGGAGCTGAAGGAGGAGATATACGTCGCCCTCCGGTTCATCCGCATCTACCTGAAGCCCCAGGGGAAGGAGGCCGACATGGCCGAGCCGCTGGTCATCAAGGACGGCTCGGACATAGGCGTCATATGCGACACGATACACAGGGACTTCAGGAGGAACTTCAGGTACGCGCAGGTCTGGGGGAAGAGCGCGAGGTTCCCCGGACAGATCGTGGGCCTGGAGCACAAGGTCTCGGACCAGGACGTCGTGACGATAATAGTGAAGCGGTGAGCGGGTCTCTCAGAAATCGTGCAAGTTGTTTGAAGGAAAGGGTTTGTGGCGAGCGATGAAGAGGGACATTACTCCTTCTTCATCAGCTTCATGAAGCCGCCGCCCTCGTGGATCTCGAGGTTCTTGTCCCTCAGTATGGACTCGAACTCGGGCCAGTCGATCACGTCGACACGGGGGCTGCCTCCCCTCGTGAACTCGATCTCGGTCGTTCCTCTGACCTTCCCTGGCCTCAAGCTCTTCTCGGCGGCGATCTCCTTTGCCCTGTCGAGAGATATTGGCTTCATCGGCATGGTGCATCCCTCCGTCTTGTATGTCGGACCCTTCCGACCGTCCTTCGAATAGCCGTCTGACATATAAATGACTTTCGCTGGCTAGTACAATCTTCGATGCTGGCTCTATGTCGGACGCTCGCTGGCGCGCGCGGTCAGAAGAGGACGAGGAGCATCAGGGTGGACACGAAGAGGGTGGCCATGGCTACCGGGAAGCCCACGAACGTGAACTTCCAGAAGTCCACCTCCACGCCCATCCCCTCCGCCTTCTCCGCGACTATCACGTTCGCCGCCGCCCCGAGGATCGTGGCGTTGCCCGCGAGCGTCGAGCTCGAGGCGAGGGCTATCCAGAGGTCCGTCTCGGACACGGGGATGAGCTCGCTGAGCAGCATCACCGCCGGCACGTTGCTCACTAGGTTCGATAGGAGCGCCGAGAGTGCCGCGAGCCACTCCACCTTCGGGACGCCCCCGTCCTCGAACCCGGGGAAGAAGTCCTTGATCTGCGTGAGCAGCCCCGAGTCCCGGACGCCCTGCAGGACGATGAACAGCCCCACGAAGAAGAGGATGATGGACCAGTCCACCCCGCCGAGCATGTCCTTCGCCTTGACCCTGGACACCATCGGCACGACGAAGAGGGCGGCCACGCCGCCGATGAAGGCAACCATGGCGATGGGCGCGTCGATGACGTGGCTCGCGACGAACGCGACGAAGGTCCCGGCCGTGATTAGCAGGAGGGCGTAGAGCCCGAACCTGTGCTCCCTCATCTTCCTGAGGCCCGACTCGGCGAGCACGTCCCCCTTCACGATCTCCTCCTGGAACATCGCCCAGCCGTCGCTCAGGATCTTCCTCCTGAACTCCTGGGCGCTGCCCCTGTTGATCTCCTTCCTGTAGATGATGTACAGTATCGCGATCGCGACGAGCATGCACACGGCCGCCACGGGCACGAGCCTCGCAGAGAAGTCGACGAACGATATCCCGGCCTTGGTGGCGATGTACGCGTTCTGGGGGTTGCCCACGGCCGTCGCCACGCTCCCTATGTTGGCGGCCATCGCCTCGGCGACCAGGAACGGGACCGGGTTGGACTTGAGGAGCCTGCAGGTCCTGATTATGATGGGGGTGAAGAGCAGGACGACGGTGTCGTTGAGCACCAGCGCCGAGAGGACGCCCGTCACGACCATCGTGAGCACGAGGAACGTGAACTGGTCCTTCGAGTACCTGATCATCCTGAGCGATATCCACTCGAAGAAGCCGCAGAGCTCCAGCCCCGCGACGAGGATCATCATCCCGACGAGCAGCAGCACTATGTCGAGGTTGATCGCGGATATCGCGTCGGATGGCGCCACGACCCCGAGGACGACCATGAGGGCGGCGCCGATGAGGGCGGCCGCGGGCCTGTCAACGCGGACCCTGGGGAACCTGCGTATGGAGATCAGCGCGTAGGTCGCGAGGAACACCGCGAGGGCTACCCAGAGCACATCCATCCGTGAGTGCAACCACGATGGTGGATATCAATCCTGCCATGCCCTCCAGGCCGTCCCCAAAAGGATTAAACGCAGGGAATGGCTATCGCGCAGCCATGATTCAGCGCCCCCGCGGGACAAGGGACTTCGGCCCCCAGGAGATGGCCGGGCGCAGGGCGGTCGAGCAGGCCATGCGCGATGTCTGCCTCCGGGCGGGGTTCGGCGAGGTGGTCACCCCGACCTTCGAGCACTCGGAGCTCTTCACCCTCAGGTCCGGGCAGGCCGTCATAGACGAGATGTACGTCTTCAGGGACAAGGGCGACAGGGAGATGGCCCTGAGGCCGGAGATCACCGCGTCGGTCATCAGGTTCTACGTCAACGAGCTCTCCAACACCCCCAAGCCGCTGAAGCTGTACTACGTGGGCAACTGCTTCAGGTACGAGAACCCCCAGAGCGGCAGGTTCAGGGAGTTCTTCCAGCTCGGTGCGGAGCTCATCGGCTCCAAGAACGCCGAGACGGACGCCGAGGCCATCGCGCTAGCCGTCAACTGCGTACGCGCCTCGGGCCTCAAGGACTTCAAGGTCCGCGTCGGGCACATCGGGATACTCAAGTCCCTCGTGCAGGAGGAGGTCCAGGACAAGAAGGCGGCCGCCGACATCCTGAGGATGCTGGACAAGGAGGACTTCGACGCCATGGGCGACATGTTCGACGCGAGGGCCCTCCCGAGGAGCCTCTTCGAGAGGATCACGGCCATCGCGGAGATGAAGGGCCCCGTGGGCGTCCTTGACTCGCTCGGCGACTCCGGGGCAGCGAGGCACCTCAGGGAGGTCTTCGGCACCCTCCACCTCTTCGGCGTCGAGGGCTGCGAGGTTGACCTCGGGATAGTGCGCGGGCTCGACTACTACACCGGCATGGTGTTCGAGATCGACGCCCCCGCCCTCGGTGCGGAGAAGCAGATCATGGGCGGCGGCTCCTACACGCTCTCGGAGCTCTTCGGCGGCGAGCCCGTCTTCAGCACGGGCTTCGCGATCGGAATCGACAGGGTGATGCTGGCCCTCGCGGCCGAGGGCGGAGGGAAGGCCCCGGTCCAGCTCGACGCGTACGTGATCCCGACCAAGGACGAGATGAGGGACGACGCCTTCAGGATAGTCGCGGGGCTTAGGTCCGCGGGACTGAGGGCGGACGTCGACCTGATGCGCCGGAACATGAGCAAGAACCTGAAGTACGCATCATCGGCCGGCGCCAGGTTCGCGGTCATCGTGGGCAGCAAGGAGATGGCCGACGGCTCCGTCACGCTCAGGGACATGGGGACCGGCGGGCAGAGGGTGGTCCCGGTGAAGGACCTGGCCGACGCCATATCGGGGAAGGGCTGAGGCCCGGGACGGTGGTCGTGACGGAGGTACGCGACCTTGACCCCGAGCGACAACCGGCGTTCTTCAAGTGCCTCGAGGAGTGGTCCCCCGACATGGCGGACGTGGGCGACCGGAGGGAGGTCTGGTTCGAGAGGATGTCGAAGATGGGCCTCCGGGCCAAGATCGCCTTCGACGACAAGGGGGTCCCGGGCGGCATGATCCAGTACCTGCCCATCGAGCACTCGCAGGCGGAGGGGGAGGGGCTCCACTTCGTCCTCTGCATCTGGGTGCACGGGCACAAGCAGGGGAGGGGCGACTTCCAGGGGAGGGGCATGGGCTCGGCGCTGCTCAGGGCCGCGGAGGACGACGCGCGCTCCATCGGCTCCAAGGGCATGGTCGCCTGGGGCCTGTCGATGCCCTTCTGGATGAAGGCATCGTGGTTCAGGAAGCACGGCTACAAGAAGGTCGACAAGGACGGGATGAGCGTCCTCATGTGGAAGCCGTTCTCCGACGACGCCCGCCCGCCCAGATGGGTCCGGGTCAGGAAGCGCCCTTCGAGGCATGAGGGTGTCGTCACCGTCACGTCGTTCAACAGCGGGTGGTGCTCCGCCGGCAACATGGTGCACGAGCGGGCGAAGAGGGCCTCGTCCATGTTGGGCGAAAGGGTCCGCTTCGAGTTCGTCGACACCATGGACAGGGCGACGATGCTGGAGTGGGGCATCAGCGACGCCCTCTTCATCGACGGGAAGCAGGTGCGCACGGGCCCGCCGCCCTCGTTCGACAAGATCAGGGGCGCCATAGAGCGCCGCGTCAGGAAGCTGGAATAAAAGAGAAGGTGCCATCCGGGTCAGCCCCGGATGGTCTGAGTTTGAGAGTGGTTTCTACGGGTAGAAGCCCCGGAGCTTCGTGGCGTCGGCGACCCTCTTCACTGCGACGAGGTACGCCGCGTCCCTCATGTTGCACTTGTGCTTCTCCTTCATGTCCCACACTTCGTGGAACGCCTTGGTGATCTTCTGGTCGAGGCGATCGTTGACCTCTTCCTCGGTCCAGTAGTAGTTGTAGTTGTTCTGGACCCACTCGAAGTAGCTCACCGTGACACCGCCCGCGTTGGCGAGGATGTCGGGCAGGACGAGCACGCCGTTCTTGTACAGGATCGCGTCGGCCTCGAAGGTGGTCGGGCCGTTCGCGCCCTCACCGGAGATCGTGGCCTTGATCTTGCCAGCGTTGTCCTTCGTTATGACGTTCTCCAAGGCGCAGGGCAGCAGCACGTCGACCTTGAGCTCCAGTATGGCCTCGTTCGTGATCGGCTTCGTCCCGGGGAATCCCTTGACGCTGCCGGTCTTCTTCTTGTGGGCCATGACCTCGTCGTACTTGAGGCCCTTCTCGTTGATGATCCCGCCCTGGGAGTCGCTCACCGCGATGACCTTGGAGCCGAAGTCGCGCTCGATCAGCATATGGGCGAACGCACCGACGTTGCCGTACCCCTGGATGGCCACGGTCGCGCCCTTCAGGTTCATCCCGATCTTCTTCGCCGCCTCGCGGACGCAGAAGACGAGGCCCCTCGAGGTCGCCTCGGGCCTGCCCAGCGAGCCGCCGATCTCCCTCGGCTTGCCCGTGATGACGCCCGGCACCGCGTAGCCCTTCATCATGCTGTAGGTGTCCATGATCCAGGCCATCTCGCGGCCGCCCGTGTTGACGTCGGGCGCGGGGATGTCCTTCTCAGGGCCTATGATGATGGATATCTCGGAGGCGTACCTCCTCGTCATCCTCTCGACCTCGCCCGCGGACATGGTCTTCGGGTTGGCGATGATGCCTCCCTTCGCACCTCCGTACGGGATGTCGACAGTCGCAGTCTTCCAGGTCATCCACGAAGCCAGCGCCCTGACCTCGTCGATGTCCACCTGCGGGTGGTACCTGATGCCGCCCTTGTAGGGGCCGCGGGCCTCGTTGTGCTGGACCCTGTACCCGGTGAACACCTTGACCTTCCCGTCGTCCATCTTGACCGGGAAGTTCACGGACAGCTCCCTCTTCGGGGACTTCAGAACCTCGACCAGGCCCGGCTCGAGCCCGAGGGTCTTGCCGGCCTTGTCGACCATCTTCCTCATTTCCTCAAACGGATTCGCCTTGCCTGCCATTCTAACACCATTGGCCTCTCAGCCCGCTATCGAAGGCTGCTTGCGGCCTGAGCACTAGAAGCGCATGTTTGCGCCCGATTTAAATCTATCCCCTGTACTCCCGTTGCCCTCTGGACAGGTTGCTACTATTGCCGGGTCCTTCCGCCCGTTCCTTCGAAAAAGACGCCCTCGCTTCGGAAGGAACATATACCGTGGAGGGGGGTCTTTCGAAAACCGCTGAGGCGGGGTTTCCCGCCTCGACACGCCCGTACGATATTCGCGAGCCCGGGGCGGCTATCACCGGCGCAGGTCGAATCCGATCAGCACCGTCGCCAGCTTGGGGTCGTCGTCGAGGCCCGCGCTGCGCCTGATGTGCAGGTCGCCCATGGTCGACGGGCTCGATGAGACCACCCTGGCTGTGAAGGGCAGGGCCTCGACCTCCGCGAACGGCACGGGCGGCAGGACGAACCTCGCGTTCCTCCCGGACCTTCCGTCGTGGAACATCACGAAGTCCTTCCCGAGGTAGAGGGTCTTGACCCCCGGCCTCTCCTCGACCTTGTCCCCGGGGAGCAGCTCCCGCCCTATGACGGCGCCGTCCTCGTCTATGAGCATGACCGTGGCGTGCGGCGGCGGCCTGAAGGAGGCGTCCTTCACTATGCACGCGACCCTGTCGCGCGTGAGGCACTCGAGGACCCCCTCGTTCCTCACGACCAGCGGGCCGAAGGCGCGCACCTCCGACTCCATCTCCCTGAGCTCGGAGCGCATCGTGTCGCTGATGTAGAACGACCTCCTGACCCCCTTCAGCGACTCCAGCAGACCAAGTACCTCGTCCAGACTGAACCCCCCCGCTAGCGCCCCGGAACCCCGGGCTCACCTCGGCTGGACCGGGCCTATCCGGTGCGTCGCGTGCAGCACGTGCGCCACGAGGATGTCCTCGGGGACCGCGCCGCCGACCTCGAAGGTGTCGTTGATGACCGTCTTGGGCACGCCGGACAGGTGGTGCTTCTGCGCCAGGTGGACGAACTCGTTCGCCTCCACCATGTCCGCCCAGACCATGTCCGACTCGACCGCGAGCTTGTGCGCCAGCCTCACGGACGAGGGGCAGTAGGGGCACGTCGGGGTGACGAACACCTGCAGGTGCACCGGCTGGTCCAGCTCCCTGAGAGCGTCCTTGCTCCTCTGGGAGAGGCCGCTCTCGCCCCTCGAGACGTCGAGTATGGCCCCCACGAGGGAGTGGAACTCGTACCCCGAGGGCATCCCGTAGAACCTGATGCCGTAGTCCTTCCTGCCGACGATGGCGGTGGCGGGTATCTTGTCGACCCGCAGCTCCGTCGCCTTCATCTGGTCCCGGACGAAGTCGTAGACCTCGACCTTGATCTTCGGGGAGACCTCGCCGAGCTCCCTGGCCACCTGGACAGTCTCGCTGCAGAACACGCACGGCACGTCCTGCGTGAACACTATGACCCTGACATCGTCCACCATCTTCTGGGAGAACTCCTTCCTCAGCGCCTCCCTCTCCTTGTCATTCAACAGCGGCATTTCCACCACACCTCTATTCGCGCTACTCCCTTATGACAACATCTATCTTGATGCCCTGCCGGACCGAGGCCGTGACTATGCAGAAGTCCTCGAACATGGTCAGGCACCGCTTCAACTTTTCTCGGTCAGATTCACTCACCTTCGGCTTCATGGTGACCTTTATGCCTTCAATCCGCCACCTGCCCCTCTCGTTCCTCGTGAGGGACGTCTCCACGTCCGCCTCGAGGTCCTCCGCCTCGACCCGGGACTTGCTCAGGCAGAACAGGAGGCTCGCGCTGAGGCAGTGCCCCACGGCGGAGGAGAGCATCATGCTCGCGTTGGGGGCGGACGAGCCCCCCAGGGGCGCGGGCTCGTCCATGCTTACGGTCCCCTTGTCCCACTCGTCGAAGGAGATCTCGAACCTGTAGCCGTCCCTGCGCCTGATGTGGGCGTGTATCTTCTCGTTCATTCCCTGCCCCCGGCCTTAATCGACCGCCGCGCCTAAGTCTTTTCCCCGTCCCGGCGCCCCAGCATAACCCAAGTCCAGTTCGCTGGAGAACCTAGAAATACGCCGGAGCATGATTGCTCGCCACCCATCGGACGAGGCGTGGTGCATTGAACGGCAAGGTCAGGAGAGAGCGCGACTCCCTCGGGGAGAGGGAGGTCCCCAAGGACGCCTACTACGGCATACAGACCCTGAGGGCCGTCGAGAACTTCCCGGTCAGCGGCATCATGGCCAGGCCGGAGTTCATCAACGCGTACGCGATGGTGAAGAAGGCCGCCGCCCTGGCGAACATGGAGATCGGGTGGCTCGAGCCCTACGTCGCGGAGGCGATAGTCGCCGCGTGCGACGAGATAATGGCGGGGGAACTGCACGACCAGTTCGTCGTCGACGACTTCCAGGCGGGCGCCGGCACGTCGTTCAACATGAACGCGAACGAGGTCATCGCCAACCGCGCCCTCGAGCTGGTGGGCAGGCAGAAGGGCGACTACTCGGCCATCCACCCCAACGACCACGTGAACATGTCCCAGTCCACCAACGACACCTACCCGACGGCGATGAGGCTCTGCATACTCATCATCGCCCAGGACCTCCTCGACAACCTGGAGGTCCTCAGGCGGGCCTTCATGCGCAAGGGCATGGAGTTCCAGAGGATACTGAAGTCGGGGAGGACCCACCTCATGGACGCGCTCCCCGTCACCCTGGGCCAGGAGTTCATGGCCTACTCCGTCGCGGTGAAGAAGGCGAGGGACCAGCTCAAGGGCACGCTGAAGCTCCTCGAGGAGATGCCCATGGGCGCGACCGCCGTGGGCACCGGCGCCAACACCCACCCGGACTACCAGAGGCTCGTCGTGAAGCACCTCAGGGCCATCACCAGCCTGAACCTCATAGAGTCGGAGGACCCGAGGGAGGCCCTCCAGAGCAGGCTCTGCGTCGCCAGCGTCTCGAGCTCGCTGAGGGACCTGGCCCTGGAGCTCATAAGGATCTCCAACGACCTCAGGCTCATGAACTCGGGCCCGACCACGGGCCTCGCGGAGATCAGGCTGCCCGAGACCCAGCCCGGCTCCAGCATCATGCCGGGGAAGGTCAACCCGGTGATGGTCGAGTGCATGAACATGATCTCGTTCCAGATCGTCGGCAACGACATCGCCGTCGCCATGGCCGTCCAGGCGGGCCAGTTCGAGCTCAACGTCATGAACCCGGTCATGGTCCACAACCTCCTCGAGTCGATGGTCCTGCTCAACAACTACCTGCCAGTCTTCGTGGACAAGTGCGTCAAGGGCATCGAGGCCAACGAGGACAAGTGCAGGTCCTACCTCGAGAAGAACCCCTCCCTCGCCACCTTCCTCCAGCCGCACATAGGCTACGAGAAGGCGGCGGAGATCGCCAAGGAGGCGATGAAGAGGAGGATGTCCATCAGGGACCTGGTCCTGGAGAAGGGCGTCATGACCAGGGAGCAGGTCGACAGCATATTCGACTGGGAGTACCTCAGCGGCTCCCAGAAGGTGGACAAGCGGTACAAGGGGAACGGGCCTTCCAGATAACCTATAAATACGCACTGCCCTTTTTCAAGCGCAGTGCTCCACGTGCGGCGCATGGCGGTGGAGGTGTGACATTATGGACTGGGGTTTGAGGAACAGGATGTCGAGGATCATAAGGCCGGAGGACGGGCGCTCGGTCATGCTCGCGGTGGACCACGGGTACTTCCTGGGCCCGACGAGCAGGCTCGAGGTCCCGCGGAAGACGATCATGCCGCTGGCCCCGTTCGCCGACTCGGTCATGCTCACGCGCGGGGTGCTCCGCTCCTCCGTCGACCCGACCATCTGCAACTCGGTGGTGCTCAGGGTCTCGGGAGGCGCCAGCATCGTCGGCGAGGACCTCTCCAACGAGGGCATAACCACCAGCGTCGAGGACGCGCTCAGGCTCAACGCGTCCGGCATAGCCCTCTCCATATTCGTGGGCAGCAAGCACGAGCGCCAGACCCTCCTCGCCCTCTCCGAGCTCGTGGACGAGGGGCAGAAGCACGGGATGCCCGTGCTCGCGGTGACGGCCGTCGGAAAGGAGATCGGCCAGAAGGACGCGAGGTACCTCGCGCTCGCCTCCAGGATAGCCGCCGAGATAGGCGCGCACATCGTCAAGACCTACTACTGCGAGGACTTCGGGAAGGTCGTCGAGAGCTGCCCCGTCCCCATCGTCGTGGCGGGCGGCAAGAAGATCCCGGAGAAGGACGCCCTCGAGCTCACCTACAACTCGATGAAGGCCGGCGCGGCCGGCGTGGACATGGGGAGGAACATCTGGCAGTCGGACCACCCCGTGGCCATGATCAAGTCGGTCAGGCAGATCGTCCACGAGGACGCGACCGCGAAGGAAGCCTACGAGACCTTCAAGAAGCTCTCGAAGGGGAAGTGAGCCAGCGGAAGGACCGGGCGGCATGAAGATGCGCGTCGCGATGTACTACAGCAACAGGGACGTGAGGCTCCAGGAGCTCCCGAGGCCGGAGCCGGGGCCCGGCGAGATGCTCGTCAAGGTCATCGCCAGCGGCATCTGCGGAAGCGACGTCATGGAGTGGTACCGGATCAAGAAGGCGCCGCTCGTGCTGGGCCACGAGATCGCTGGCGACATAGCCGAGGTCGGCGCCGGCGTGACCAGGTACAGGGTCGGCGACCGCGTGTTCGTCTCGCACCACGTGCCCTGCGGTACCTGCAAGTACTGCAGGAGCGGGCACCACTCCGCGTGCGACACGCTCAGGAAGACCAACTTCCATCCAGGCGGGTTCGCCGAGTTCGTCCGCATCCCCAGGATCAACGTCGAGAAGGGCGTCTCCGTGCTCCCTCCGGAGCTCACCTACGACGACGGCGTCTTCATAGAGCCGCTCGCGTGCGTCGTCCGCGGCCTCAGGATGGCCAGGTTCGAGCCCGGCACGACGGTGCTGGTCCTCGGGAGCGGCATAGCGGGCCTGCTGAACATCAAGCTCGCCAAGGCCCTCGGTGCGGGGAGGGTGGTCGCCACGGACGTGTCGCGGTACAGGCTGGACGCCGCGAGGAGGTTCGGGGCCGACGCCGTCATAGACGCGTCGCAGGACGTGCCAGCGAAGGTCCGCGAGGCGAACGGCGGCCTGCCGGCCGACCTGGTCGTCGTGTCGACGGGGGCGACGCCCGCGATCCGCCAGTCCTTCTCGTGCGTGGACCGCGGCGGCACCATACTCATGTTCGCGCCGCCGATGCCGGGGGTCGAGGTCCCGGTGCCCTTCGGCGACATCTGGAAGGACGAGGTCACGATAACCACCACCTACGCCGGCAGCCCCCAGGACATCGCCGAGGCGATCGAGCTGCTCAGGAGCGGGAGGGTGAAGGTCGCGGACATGGTCACCCACAGGCTGCCGCTGGCCGAGACGGGCAAGGGCTTCGAGCTGGTGGCGAAGGCCGGCGAGTCCATCAAGGTGATAGTGGAGCCCCAGAAGTGACCGTGGTCGACCGCACTGCTCTTGAGGCAGCACGGGGATACAGGCCATGGTGAATCCGATGGGTCGTTCATCCGAGAGCCCGTCCTCAGACGGGCATGAAGATGCGAGCACCATGGACCGGGAGCCCCTGCTACCATGGTACTTCGTGGGCGCAGTCGCCATCATATGCGGGGTGGCCTTGGCGGCGATGGCCGTCCTCGGCCCCCTGGTCCTCGGGGATATAGAGTACAGGACCTCGGCATCGGGCGAATGGCAGATACAGGGAGGGGACCTCGTCAACCTCCTCCTGGTCGTCCCGATCCTGTTGCTGGGCGGGGTGACGCACCTCATGAGGCGGCCCGGCTCCAAGTATCTCCTGATCCTGCCGCCCGTGACCCTCATGTACACCGGCCTGAGCCTCGGCCTGGGTCAGGAGTGGGGCAACCCAGCATACGACGGTAACGCAGAGCAGTATGCTTGGCTCTTCCTGATACTCATAGTGGGGGGACTGGTGCTCCTGCTCGCGAGCCTGTCGATGTTCACGCCTGCGGACGCCCCGCAGTTCAAGCGGAGGACGCTGAGGATATACGTCGCCGTGATGGCGTTGTTCCTCCTGATCTTCGCGGCAATGTGGCTCTCCGAACTCGTCGAGGTCATGTCCACGGGGGACACGTCCACGGGCTCCTACGAGGCGACCCCGACGCTGTGGTGGGTGGTCAGGTACCTCGACCTCGGGGTCACGATCCCGCTCGGCTTCATCGGGCTGTTCCTCCTCCTCACCAGGCCAAGGGAGTCCTACCCCCTGGTGCTGCTGTTCTTCGGCTTCTTCGTGACCCTGGGCACGGCCGTGCTCTCCATGGGCATCATGATGACCCTGAACGACGACCCCGATGCGCAGCCCGGGGGGTTGCCCGTGTTCGGCTTCCTGGCGGCCTTGTCGTGGGTCGGTCTGCTCTACCTGGTCAAGGACAAGCTCCCGTGGCCGGGGCGCGCCCGGAGGGGATGACGGCTCCTGGTCAGAGCACCAGCCCCGCGGCGAGGACCACGAGCACGCCGAGTGTGTTCAGGGCGAAGGCCACGACCATGAACGTCCTCTCCCTCACGGCGGTGATGCTCGCCAGGAGGGTGACGCCGACCTCGTCCGGGAGCGGCGAGGCGATGATCAGGCCTGCGATGCCGACGGAGAGGTAGTACGCGAGCCTGGGTGGCATCCTCCTCACGACCAGGCCGTTGAAGAGCGCGAAGGCCTTCGAGCCCCTGAACTTGTCTATCTCGTCCTGGAAGGTCACCCGTATGAACTTGAAGAGGAGGTAGTCCGACAGGAGCGCGCCCACGCCCCCGACGGCCGCTGCAACGAAGATGTTCACGTCGTTCGCGATGGTCGCGAGGAGGGCCACTCCGAACGGCGACCCGAAGCCGAAGGCGAACATCATCCCCCCGAAGAGCGCCGAGACGTAGCCGAGGTCGCCGAGGCCGTGGAAGTAGGACTGGACGCCCTGGTCCTGGAACAGCGCATAGGCGGCAAAGGCGACCACGGCCAGCATCATGACCTTGGGGTACTTGACAAGGACGAAGAGGTACCACAGCCCGTCGATCAGCCTCTTGCCCAAGCGCCCCCTGTGGTTCATCCCGACCGTTATCCGCGGGAGCATAAATCATCCTTGCGCCCGCCCGGCCCCGCGCGGGCTGGCCACGGCTCCGTTCCCCGCAAGCCTTTTCTACCGACCGCCCGATTCGGCAATCGCGCCGACATCGGCGCGAGGACTGCCCAAGGCTATGGCATTATCTGTGTGGGTCAATTCTCTTTGATACTGCCGAGAATGGTGCTGGGCTTGTCAAGTGGTCCTTCTGGCGACTGCGAGGTGGAGCGAGATGCCAACGGTAGCAGGCTACGAGAAGGAGTATGTGTCTAGGACCAGGAGATCGAGGGCGCACTTCGAGAAGGCGAAGGAGCTGCTCCCGGCGGGCGTGGAGAGCAACGTGCGGTTCTTCGAGCCCTACCCGTTCTATGTGAAGAGGGCCAAGGGGCCGTACATCTACGACCTGGACGGGAACAGGATAGTCGACTTCGCACTGGGCTACGGCCCGATGATACTGGGCCACGACCACCCGGAGGTAATCAAGGCCGTGAGGGCGCAGGTGGGGAAGGGGACCATGTACGGCGCCTCCTCCGAGCTGGCAACGGAGTACGTCCGCACGGTCCAGAAGGCGATGCCGTCGATCGAGATGTTCAGGTTCGCCAACTCGGGGACCGAGGCCACCATGCACCCCATGAGGGTCGCGAGGGCCTACACTGGGAGGGAGAAGATCGCGAAGGCCGAGGGGTCGTACCACGGGGGCCACGACTACGCGCTCCAGGGCGTCGACATCCCCGGGGACATGCTGAGGGACCCGAGGAGGCAGCCCTCGGTGCCGTTCGGGAAGGGGATCCCCCGGAGCATCTCCGACCTCGTGGTGATGTACCAGTTCAACGACTGGGGGGCGACCGAGGAGGTGCTCACGAAGAACGCCGACGAGCTCGCCGCGGTGATCATCGAGCCCATCCAGGCGGGCGGCGGCTGCTTCGCCCCGCGCGACGGCTATCTGAAGAAGTTGAGGAGGCTCACGAAGGCCCTGGGCATAGTGCTGATATTCGACGAGGTCCTCACGGGCTTCAGGGTGGCCAGGGGCGGCGCGCAGGAGAGGTACGGCGTGAAGCCGGACATCACGTGCATCGCGAAGATCGCCGGCGGAGGGTACCAGCTCGGCGGCTTCGGAGGCAGCAGGAGGATCATGGAGGAGATTGTCCCGAGCGAGGACGGGAACGTGTACCACGGCGGGACGTACAACGCCCACCCGGTCTCCGTCGCCGCGGGCCTGAGGACGCTCCAGATACTGGGGAAGCCGGGCATCTACGGGGAGATCGACCGGATAGGCGGCTCGCTGTTCCACGGCCTCAGGGACGTGGCCGAGGACAGGGGCGTCGACGTGTGGGTGGAGTCGGTCGGCTCCATGGGCCAGATGTACTTCACCGACAAGGAGGTCTCGAAGTGGAGGGACGCGATCGACATCGACCGCGAGAGGTGGAACCACTGGTTCATGCACTCCCTCGGCAGGGGCGTCTTCTTCGGCGTCCCGCACCCGGACGAGCACTTCTTCACCTCCCTGGTGCACTCGGACAGGGACATCCAGCACGCCCTGGACGTGTCGGACGAGGCCTTCAGGGACATGGCCAAGGGCTGACCCACCTCAGGCGCGGAAACCCCTTCACCGATTTCCTGTTCTGCAGAAATGAAATCTACGATGACCGCGTTCTGTCCACAGTCACCATGAACGATGCGGCCACCGCGCCGGTTGCGGACGCGCCCATGGACGGCAGGCGCCTCCTCACCAAGGAGGAGCGCGACAGGATGTTCGCGACGATCCACTCGATGGTCTTCTGGGTGGGCGTGCTCATCCCGGAGTGGGAGCTGGTGGGGGACCACGAGATCGAGCTGAGGGAGACGGTGTTCAGGCTGACGACCAAGGACCGCCTGACCTCCGAGGACCTCCAGAGGATCGACGCCCTCGTCTCCCTCCTCAGCGCCAGGGAGAAGGGGCTGGAGAGGAAGCTCGCCCACGACCCGATGACGGTCGACGCCGCCAAGGCCCTCCTCGAGGAGATACGCGGCCTTCTGAAGGCGATCGACGACCTCCGCTCCGCGGAGACCGACGAGCACGCCTCAGTCGGCAAGGACGAGGTGCTGTCCAGGATGGACGACGCCAGGCGGTGGAAGGAGTTCGTCGAGTCGATCAAGCCGCCGGGCAGGACCAGGTTCTAGCGCCTGTGCCTCGCGACTATCCCGTCCATCCTCCCCGCGACATCCTTGTCGATGGGCTCCGCGCGGTGGGTCGCGAGCACCTTCTTGGCACGCTCCCTCGCCTTCCTCACCATCTCGCGCTGGTCGTTCAGCAGCCTGTAGGAGCCGAACAACGCCGCCCTCTCCTTGTCCGGCAGGAAGAGCTCCTTGCGCATGTTCCTGACCGTGTGCGGCACAGAGAGGAAGCTGCCACCCGGCCCCACGGATGATATCAGGTCGGCCGCGAAGTGCTCCTCGTCGAACGACACCTCCGAACGCACCTCCCTGACCGACTCCCAGATGTCGCTGTCGATGACGATCTGCTCGAGGGACGCCCCCTTCGCCTGGTCCAGGCCGCCGAGCCCGGAGGAGAAGTCCGTGAGCGACAGGTTGGTCATCGCCGAGAAGACGAGCTCCGACGGGTCCACTGATATCCCCGGGCCGTCCCCGTGGAGCCCCACCCCGAAGCTCCCCACCATCGTCGGCGCGCCGTAGTGCTTGGCCATCTGCCCGACGGCCGCGGCTATCAGCGCCTCCTCCCTGGCACCGTAGTGTATCTCCCCCGTCTTCATGTTGATGGCGCTCGACTCGGAGCTGTAGACCACGGGAGAGCCGGGCTTCGCGAGCTGCGATATCGCGAAGCTCGCTATGTTCTCGGCGTTCACGATGGAGATCGTCGACGCCAGGGTCACCGGGGCGGTCAGCCCGCACAGGGCCATGGACATCGACACGACTGGTATGCCAGCCCTCGCGAACTCGATGACCGCCTCGACCGACCCCTTCTCGAACTCCAGGGGGCAGATTGGGCACTGGATGACGGAGAATATCGGGCTCTTGGCGAGCGCTCCCTCGCCCCCGGCGACAAGGGCGGCGGCCTCGACCATGTCCCTCGCCTCCTCCCCGGACATGGCCTCGCCCTGGATGTGCTTCGTGGTCCCCTTCATCGAGATCACCAGCTCGTTCAGGCCGTGCGCATGCTCTGGCCCGTCGTGGGCCGTCACTATCGGCCACACGTAGTCGAGCCCGTCGACCGCGTCGCAGAGGGTCATGAAGTCCATGAGGTCCTTACCCTGCGTCGGCCTCTTCTGGCCGGTCCCCAGGTCCGTCATGTAGACGGCCGTGCCGTTGGTGGCCATGAAGGGGGGGCCGCGCCTCGGGGCCCTCATGGCCCGCTTCGGGTCCCTCGCGCCGAGGACTATCTCCTTCGGCATCCTGCGGACGGTCTCGTTCACGAGGTCCTCAGGGATCCTGGCGCGCATGGACCCCATGTCCACCTCGGCGCCGCCCGATTCGAGCAGCCGCAGAGCCGCCTCGCTCCCGACCTTGATGCCAGGGGTCTCCAGTATCCTGAGTGTGTTCTCGTGCACCAGCCCTATCTCTTCCGTTGTGAGAATGCTTATGTGGCCCGAGGCCATTCTCCCGCTCCGGCGGTTAAACGACAGGGTGGCTTATTATACCATCCTGGAAGGCCGTCTAGGGCCGGTCGACCGGGACCCGTCCCGGTGCTGGGCCCAGAGGTGTGGGCATGGCGCTTGAGTACCTGAAGGGAGCACCGAGAGCGTTCAAGGTGCTCATCGCCAGCGCGCTCATCGAGAACATGGCGTTCGGGCTGATAATCCCGCTCCTCACGATCTACATGGTCATGGACATAGAGATATCCGAGTCCCTTACGGGCGTGGTGCTCGCGGGCTACACGCTCTCCGGCATACCGGGAACCATAGTCGGCGGCATGCTCGTGGACAAGATAGGCAGGAGGACCGTACTCCTCGCCAGCCTCGGCTTCATGTCCCTGACGGTCTTCATGTACTTCTTCGCCTTCGACTTCGTGACGTTCCTGCTGGTCGCGATGGCCGACTCGTTCGTCGGCTCGCTGTACATGCCGGCCGCCAACGCGATGATCGCCGACGTCATACCTTCGAGGGACAGGCCCAAGGCGTACAGCACGCTGAGGATAGCTTGGAACGTCGGGATGGTCTTCGGCCCCGCGGCGGGCGCCGTCCTCGTGGCCGCATACTCGATCAAGGTGCTGTTCCTGTTCGGCGCGCTGATACTCCTGGGCGCCTTCCTCATGAACCTCGTCTTCATCCCGGAGACGAGGCCCAAGGAGACCGGTGAGGCGGTCACCTTCAGGAAGTGCGTCGCGGTGGCCAGGGACCGTCCGTTCCTGCTGATAAGCGCCATGAGCGGCGTCCTCTTCCTCTGCATGACCCAGTTCATGACCGCGCTCCCCATCTACATGACGGCCGACCTTGGCGAGCCCGAGTCCTCGATCGGCCCGCTCTGGGCCCTCAGCTCCGGCCTGATCGTGGTGCTGCAGCTCTGGGTCACGTCCCAGACGGTGAAGTTCAGGCGCTCCGTCGTGCTCATGTCCGGCCAGGTCGTGCTCGGCGTGGGCGTGGGGCTGATCTACCTCGCGACCGACTTCCTCTCGCTCGCGGCTTGCGTCGTGATCATCACGTTCGGCGAGCTGGTCTACATGTCGATACTCGGGGCGATAATCGCGGACATGGCCCCGGAGGAGAAGAGGGGGATCTACATGGGCTTCTCGGGCTTCATGCAGACCTTCGGCTGGGGCGTGGGCATGTTCCTCGGCCTCTGGATGCTCGACATCCTGCCGGACCGCGCGACGCTGTGGCTGATATTCGGGGGGATAGCCGTCGCTTCGAGCACGGCCTACCTCTTGTTCGGGCGCATGATCGGGCCGGCCAAGAACCACCCCGACAGGCACAGCGCCCCGAAGGCGGAGCCGGGGCTCACGCATTGAGCCATGGTGTGGAAAACTGAAAGGGTAAAGGGTTTCGCTCGCTCACAGGGTGACGCGCGCCTAGAAGCGCCTGCGGCCCTTGTTCATGTAGCTGGGCCTGTCGTCGTCCCTGTCGCGCCCGCCGAAGTCGCCGCGGGGTCTGCCGCCACGGTCGCCGCCGCGTGGCCTTCCGCCACGGTCGCCACCGCCGCCGCCACCGTACCGCCTGCGCTCCTGCTCGTACTCCTTCTCGCTCATGTTCGGCTCGGCCGCGGTCGAGTCGAGGGTCTTCTCGGCCTTCGACAGCTGGCCGTACTTGCCGACGTTCAGGCGCATGTGCCCTCTGACGAGGGACACGTACCCGTTCTTCACGGCGAGTGTGTCCTCCTTGGCTATGGTCCCGATCTGGTCGTCCCACAGGGACATGACGATCGAGCCCGTCTCATCGGCGAGGGTGGCCTCCGCGACCCTCCTCGTGTTGCCGAACCGGCCGGGTATGTCCTTCGGCTCGCTGACATCCATGCACTTGGCCAGGACATCCACCCTCTTGGACTGCGGGGTGAGGTCCTTTATCTTCGTCTCTACGCTCTGGCCCTCTTCCGGGGCGCTTCCAACGCTCTCTTCCATGTCTATTCTTCCTTTTTGGTGTGCAGAATTGCATTCCGTCGCGGCTACGCGGAAAATCAAACTATCGGCGTCAAAACATCGCGCTGTTCGGCTTTTCCCGTGTCGTTCGGCACACAACTCGTGCTGGGTACCCATTTATTCCGGTCATTATTAATAACCTTCGCCGTTACGGCCACCGGCAGGGTGCCGGAACGTCTGGGTTTATCCACTCCTTTGCCGCGAACGTGGCGGTTCCCCATGGGAAAGGGATAAATACGCACCATGCGTACGCCGTTTGCGTTTGAGCGGAAAGACGCCATTGGGGGCCGTTGAAGTACATCCGCGAACCACACGCGACACCCGTGCTGTGGTCCTACAGGGCGCCTCCGCTCTTGATTCGGAAGGGACCAGAAGGGACTTCTGTTCCTGAGGGGGGATGCACGTGGGAAGCGATGACCTAGGGCGGGCCATTTCCTCCGACCCCCATCGCTCTCCGCGGACCATGTTCAAGGCCAAGGAGGAGCCCCCGCAGGGCGCGGTCCACCAGCGGCTTCTAGGGTCGTCCCTGTCCGGCGCGAGGGTCGCCTCGTCCCCGGGCGAGGTGATGCTGTTCTCGAGGGACCAGTCCGAGATCCCGCGCTTCCTCAGGCAGATACTGTTCGACTCGACCCCGGACGCCGTCGTCCACGCGGAGTCGGAGGAGGCCGTCCTCGCGACGCTCAGGTTCGCTTCGTCGGCGGGCACGGCCGTCGTCCCTCGCGGGGCCGGCTCGTCGCCCTTCGGCGGCTCGATGCCCGTGAAGGGCGGGATCGTGCTCGACCTCTCCAGGATGGACAGGGTCGTGGCCATAGACGCGGCGGCCATGACCGCGACGGTCCAGGCCGGCGTCCGCTGGGCGGACCTCGACCACGAGCTGGGGAAGAGGGGCCTCTCTCTCATGACGTGCCCGTCCAGCAAGTTCTCGACCGTCGGCGGCTGGGCCGCGACGGGCGGCGTGGGGATGAACAGCTTCTCGAGGGGCCGCCTGATGTCGAACGTGCTGGCCGTGGAGGTCGCCACTCCGGGGAAGGGCGTCGTGAGGCTCACCCAGGCCGACATGGAGTTCCCGCTGGTCTTCGGGAGCGAGGGCCAGCTGGGCGTCATCACCTCCCTGACTCTTCAGGTGAAGCGCCTCGCCGAGCGCCCGAGGCCCCGCCTCCTCATGTTCGCGGACCACGCGAGCGCGTTCTCCTTCGCCGAGGAGGCCGCGAGGTCGGTCAAGCCAGCCCACATATTCTACGAGAGCGCCCTCAGGGTCTCATACACCAACAGGATGCTGGACGCGGAGCGCATCGCCACGGGCGACGCCCTCGTGGTCCACATCGAGGACGACGCCGGGCAGAAGGCGTTCGACTCGCTCGTCGCGTCCTGGCACCTCACCGAGCAGCCCGAGTACGTGGCCAGGTACGTCTGGAACGAGCGGTTCTTCCCCATGAAGATCCGCAGGTTCGGGCCGGGGATGCTGGGCCTCGAGGTGGTCGCCGCGAAGAGGTCGCTCGACGCCCTCATCTCGTCCGTATCCTCGATGTCCAAGAGGCTGGACCTCGCACCCATGTTCGAGGTCCACATGCTCCCGGGGGACGAGGCGCTCGTGCTCTGCTTCTTCATGACGGACCAGGGGAACACCCTGCTCTACACCCTCGACGCGATGAAGTCCCTCCTGCTCACCAGGCTGGCGGTCGAGGAGGGCGCCAAGCCCTACTCCGTCGGCGTCTGGAACCACGCGTTCTCCGACGTCGCGGAGAAGGGGCGGAAGGAGGAGATGCGCCGTCTCAAGGCGGCGTACGACCCCATGGGCGTCATGAACCCTGGCAAGTACTTCTCCCTCTCGGGCAGGTTCGGGGGGCTGAGCGGCATGGTCATGGAGCCGAGGCTCATGGGCCCGCTCCTCGGCGCGGTGCTGAGGATGTCGCCACTCGTCCTCCCGGTCCTCCACATGGCCACCAGGTTCGCGAAGGAGAACCTCGCGCCCAGGAGCCGCCCGGCCGACCTGAGGACCGCCGACGAGTGCGCCATGTGCGGCGCATGCGTCGGCGTGTGCCCGGCCTACCTGGCGGTCGGCGACGAGCGCGTCACCGCGAGGGGGAAGCTGCTCACGGCGAGGGCGATGGCCTCGGGCGCCAGGATCTCCAGGGAGCACGCGCACCGCGCGTTCCTCTGCATGAGGTGCAAGGCCTGCGAGCAGGTGTGCCAGTCCAAGCTGGAGCTCATACCGTTCTACGAGGAGCTGGAGCGCAGGCTGGAGCGCCAGTTCGGGCGGGACGCGAAGGAGGTCGAGGCCTTCGTGAGGTTCTGCGAGGCCTCGCCGGAGTACGACGAGCTCGTGAGGCGCGGCCTCGTCATAGGCGCGCCCAAGCACAGGGGAGGGGGTGGCCCGGGTGAGGTATGAGAGGTACCACATACCGATCGAGACGGTCGCCTCCACTGCGCCCCCGGTGCCCAAGTTCGTCATCACCAGGGCCGACAACTGCGTCAACTGCGGCAAGTGCGAGAAGGCCTGCATATTCGGCGTCCACAAGAGGAAGGAGTCCGACCCGAGGGAGATGGCCGACCCCCTCAGCCACCTCTGCAAGAACTGCTTCAGGTGCGTCTCGGACTGCCCGCAGAGGGCCCTCACGATGTCCCCCGGCCAGGAGTACAGGGCGCTCGGGCGCGGCATCTGGACGCCGCTCAGGATCACCACCATCTGGGGCGAGGCCGAGACCGGGAAGATACCCGTGCTCGGCGCGGGCTACAGGGGCATGTTCGCTGGCCCGGACTACGACGGCATGTGGACGGACATGTCGGAGATAGTGAGGCCCACGAGGGACGGCATCCACGGGCGCGAGACCATATCCACGAGCGTGGACATCGGGCGCAAGCCGCTCTGGCTCGAGTTCGACCGGGACGGCAGGCTCGCCACCCCGCTGCCGCCAGTTATGGAGCTGTCCATCCCCATGATGTTCGATGCGACCAGGCTCGGCGCGGCCGGGCCAGGGGTGCTCGCGGGCCTCGCCATGGCCGCGAAGGAGCTGGACACGCTCCTCCTGGTGCCTCAGGAGATGGTGACCGAGGGGCTCCTCGACGCGGCGGCGGGGAACCTGGTGCCCGTGCTCCCGGAGGGCGCGGACCCTGGGACAGTGGGCGTGGACCCGAGGGCGCGCATGGTCGAGTTCAGGGTCAGCGGCTCCTGGAAGGCGGCGTGCAGGACGTTGACGAGGCGATTCCCGGACAAGGTGCTGGCCATCAGGCTCCAGGCGTTCAGGGGCGTCGAGGAGACGGTCCTCGAGATGGCGGAGGCCGGGGTGCCGGTGGTGCACCTGGAGTACGACGAGGATGGCAGGGAGCAGGGGATGGGCGAGACAAGGCACGCCAAGGACTCCCTCAGGGCCGTCCACACGGCGATGACGGCGAAGGGGATCAGGGACGCAGTCACCGTTGTCGCGTCAGGGGGCATAGCCGCGGCGGAGCACGTCCCCAAGACCGTCGTGTGCGGCGCGGACGCCGTGGCGCTGGAGACGGCCCTCATGGTCGCCCTGAGCTGCAGGCGCTGCGCGGAGTGCGACGTCCAGTCGTGCCCTGCGATGATCGGCAAGGCCGCCCCCGAGTGGGTGGAGGGGCGCGTCCGCAACATGGTCGGCGCCTGGAGGGACCAGATGCTCGAGATGCTCGGCGCGATGGGCATCAGGGAGGTCCGGAGGCTGAGGGGCGAGGTCGGCCGCGCGATATTCTACGACGACATCCAGAGGGAGTTCCTAGCGGGGCTTTCGGGGGGTGGAGGCCATGGCTGAGACCCCCGACCGGTACGCTGACTCCTTCCCGGAGGTCGCGCTGGCCCCCGTCGAGAGGCTCCAGTTCATGAACCGATACACGGTCCGCAGGGCCGAGACATGCATCTCCTGCGGCCTCTGCGAGTCCCTGTGCCCGTACGGGGTGCACAAGCGTATAGAGGGGCACGTCAAGATCCTCCCGCCGGACGACAGGAGGTGCATCGGCCCGTCGTGCTCGGTCAACTACTTCTTCTGCGTCGCGAACTGCCCGACGAAGTCCCTGTCGGTGGTCGAGAGCGACAACTACTCGTGCCTGGGCGACGCCCGATGGCCCGTCGAGATGATCATGGCCACGTGGCGGCAGGCGGAGACGGGGAGGCCCATCCCGCTCGACCACCCGGGCAACGTCGGCAGATCCGGGGGCGGCTTCGACAGGCTGTACTTCAGGCTCCCGGAGGCCAAGCGCAGGTTCGACCCCGAGGGGATAGGCACCTCCATCCAGCTCAACAGGCGCAGCTCGGGGGAGCGCATCGAGATACCCATTCCCGTGTACGGCGGGGGCATGTCCTTCGGCTCGATAAGCGTCCACACGATGGTCGCGAGGGCCAAGGCGGCGAAGATGTGGAACACCTTCATCTGCACTGGGGAGGGCGGGTACCCGGACGCGCTGATACCGTTCCAGGACCATGTCATAACCCAGATCGCCACGGGCCTCTTCGGCGTCAGGGAGCAGACCATCCAGCGCTCCCGCATACTCGAGTTCAAGTACGCCCAGGGGGCGAAGCCGGGCCTGGGCGGCCACCTCCTCGGCGACAAGAACACCCCGGACGTGGCGCGCATGAGGGAGGCCGTCCCGTACACGAGCCTCTTCTCGCCGTTCCCCTTCCACAGCGTCTACTCGGTCGAGGACCACAAGAAGCACCTCGACTGGGCGGCCGCGATCAATCCCAGGGCACTGATCTCGGTCAAGGTGTCCACGCCCAACGACGTCGAGATGGTCAGCGTGGGGAGCTACTACGCCGGGGCGCACATAGTGCACCTGGACGGCGGCTACGGCGGCACGGGCGCCGCCCCGGAGATCGCCAAGAAGAACATCGCCATGCCCATCGAGTACGCCATCCCCAAGGTCCACAGGTTCCTCATCAACGAGGGCATCAGGGACGAGGTCACGCTGATCGCCAGCGGAGGGTTGAGGACGGCGATGGACGTCGCCAAGGCGATCGCGCTGGGTGCTGACGGCGCCGTCATAGGCACTTCGGACCTCGTCGCCGTGGGCTGCGTGAGGTGCGCCAACTGCGAGAGCGGAAGGGGCTGCCCGCGCGGGATAGCCACGACCGACCCGGAGCTCCAGGCGATAACCGACTCGGACTGGGGGGCCCAGAGGATCTACAACATGTACTCCGCTTGGAGGCACCAGTGGCGCGAGCTCCTGCACAGGCTCGGGATGAGGGAGATCTCGGAGCTGAGGGGCAGGACCGACCTCCTGGCGCACGGGGACAACCCCGCGAGGGAGGTGGGCAAGTGAGCGGGCAGGCCAGGGCCATCATGGAGTCCAGGTCGTGGATGGCCGGGTGCGCCGCGTCCGGCTCGCGGATGATGGAGGCCGAGGGCGGCTGCGGCGTCGTCGGCCTGGCCAGCTCGGTACCCATCGCCGGGAAGCACATACTCGGCCCCCTGGTGCAGATGCACAACAGGGGCAACGGGAAGGGCGGCGGCATCGCGGCGGTCGGACTGGACGCATCCCAGCTCGGCGTCTCCGAGGAGGTCCTGAAGGAGGACTACCTGGTCCAGGTCGCGTACCTGAAGCGCGACGTCCGCACATCGCTAGAGTCGGAGTTCATCTCGCCGTTCTACCGGGTCGACAAGAGGTACAAGGTCGAGACCAGCAAGGACCCGGCGGTCGTCAAGTCCCTGGAGGTGAAGCCCCCGGAGGTCTGGCGGTACTTCTGCAGGGTCAAGGACGAGGTGCTGGACGAGTTCATCAGGTCCTCGGGGCTCGACAGGCTCCCGAGGCGGAGGGCCGAGGACGAGTTCGTCTACCAGAACAGCTTCAGGACCAACCACAAGTACTACGCCTCCTCGGGGATGTCGGCGTTCGTCATGTCCCACGGGCGCAACATGCTCGTACTCAAGATCGTGGGGTACGCGGAGGACGTCATCACCTACTACGGCATGGAGGACTTCAAGGCCCACATCTGGATCGGGCACCAGCGCTACCCCACCAAGGGGCGCGTATGGCACCCCGGCGGGGCCCACCCGTTCATAGGCCTCGACGAGGCCCTCGTGCACAACGGCGACTTCGCCAACTACCACACCGTCTCGGAGTACCTCGCCCAGAGGAACATAGTCCCGCTGTTCCTCACCGACACGGAGGTCTCCGTCCTCCTGTTCGACGTGCTGAACAGGACCTACGGCTACCCGCTCGAGCACATCATCGAGGCGCTGGCCCCGACGACGGAGAGGGACTTCACCCTCCTGCCGGAGGAGAAGCAGAGGGTGTACAAGGCGCTCCAGAGGACTCACATCCACGGCTCGCCTGACGGCCCGTGGCTCTTCATCATCGGGAGGAACTCGTACTACGACGGGAGGCTCCAGCTCATGGGCATCACCGACACGTCGATGCTGAGGCCGCAGGTCTTCGCCCTCGTCGACGGCGACGTCCAGATCGGCCTCGTCGCCTCGGAGAAGCAGGCCATCGACTGCGCCCTCAAGAGCATCTCGGAGGAGATGCCCTCCGTGCCGAGGTACGCCGACAGGTACTGGAACGCCAGGGGCGGCAGCCACACCGACGGGGGCGCGTTCGTCTTCTCGCTCCACCCGCAGCCCGAGTCCCCGGGCTCGCTCAGGCTCATATGCAGCAACAAGTTCGGCTCGATGGTCACGGCGCAGCACTCCTCCTGGAGCCGGTCGGAGGACTACGAGATGACCAAGCGGATCGCGCGGTCCCCCAAGGGCACCGACCTCGGCGACGCCTTCGCCTCGCGCAAGGAGGCCATATCCGAGTTCAGGCTCTTCGAGCGGAGGCTGCCGGAGCTGAAGGCGGCGGAGCTGAGGTCCCTGTTCGCCCAGGTCATCAAGTCGGCGTCGGAGAGCGACCTGGCGACGGACGAGTACCTGGAGATACTCACACTCATGATGGACCGGAGGTACGCCACCGGCCCGTTCAGGCGGAGCAGGATCGTCGAGAAGGCGAACGAGGCCGTGGAGGCCATACTGAGGGGCCTGCCGCGCATCGAGTCCAGGGGGACGCACAACTACGTCCTCGTGGACAAGGGGAACAAGGACAGGCTCCGCCCGCCGGCGTCCCCCTACGGCAAGCTCGTGATCGACTGCGGAGGCTTCCCGATGGAGGGCGAGGGCGGCGTCTCGTTCGTGATCAAGGCGGCGAGGGAGCTGGGGTGGAACAGGGTGATCGCGTTCGGCGCCCACGGCCAGAGGTTCTTCGGCTGCGGGCTGGGGCCGAGGTCCAAGGGCTTCAGGCTGGACGTGTACGGCAACCCGGGGGACTACCTCGCGTCCGGCCTCGACGGGGCGGAGGTCGTCGTGCACGCCAACGGCCAGGACCAGCTCGGGCAGATACTGAGCTCGGGGAAGCTGGTCGTCCACGGCGACGTGGGCCAGACCTTCCTCTACGGCGCCAAGGGCGGGGAGGCCTTCGTGCTCGGGAACGCGGCCGGCCGCCCGCTCATAAACGCGGTGGGCAAGCCGCGCGTGGTCATAAACGGCACCTGCCTGGACTACCTGGCGGAGTCATTCATGGCCGGCAACCCGCTGTACGGCGGCGGCTTCGTCGTCCTCAACGGCGTGGCGTTCGACGGCGAGGGGAACCTCGCGGAGCTGCCGGAGCCTTACCCCGGAGGCAACCTGTTCTCGCTCGCCTCCGGCGGCGCCATCTACGTCCGCGACCCGAGGAAGCTGGTGGGCGAGGAGCAGCTCAACGGAGGGCGGATCACGAGGCTCATGCCCCAGGACTGGGAGCTCATACTGCCCTACCTGAGGGAGAACGAGCGCCTGTTCAACATCCCCGTCGAGGACTTCCTGCTCAAGGTGGACGGCGTGAGGAAGCACCCCGAGGACGTCTACCGGAAGATCGAGGCCATGCCGCGCATCACGCTTGCGGGCAAGACGCAGGTGCAGGACCTGGGCGAGTGACCTCCGCGCGCCCCGCCCGGAGCGGCGTTCGAGGCAATCTTGATATACACCGACCCGGCATGCCCTGTGTACGAAAAGTATGAAAAGTGTGATTAGTATGCGTCCACACGACATGGAGGTCTACGGGACCGTGAAGGTCGGGGAACGGGGACAGGTGGTGATCCCATCAGCTGCGAGGGAGGCCATCGGGATCAAGCCCGGCGACAGCCTCCTCGTGATAAGCACCCCGCACAGGGACGGCGTGGCCATGATCAATGCCGAGGTGGTCAAGATGATGGTCAAGAAGATGAACCTCGGCCTGTCGCAGGTCGAGTCAGGCGACGGGAAGCCGCGGCCCAAGGGGCGGAAGCGCTGAGGCCGCGCCAGTACTCGAGACCGAATGCATCGCAGGGATGATCACATGTCAGGGAAGATAATCGAGGTCCAGGGCCTCTCGCACTCCTTCGGGGACTTCAAGGCCGTCGACGACATCAGCTTCTCGGTGGAGGAGGGGGAGATATTCTCGTTCCTCGGGCCCAACGGGGCAGGGAAGAGCACGACGATCAACGTCCTCACCACCCAGCTCGATTGCCAGAAGGGTTCCGCCAGCGTCTGCGGGTTCGACGTCCGCGCCAGGCCGCACGACGTGAGGAAGTCGATAGGCATAGTGTTCCAGGACGAGGTCCTCGACCGCGACCTGACCGTCCGCGAGACGCTGGAGTTCCACGGCCGGATATACTCGATGCCGCGCGACCAGCGGGTCGCCAGGGAGAAGGAGCTCATAGAGCTGGTGGAGCTCGGGGACAAGTGGGACGAGAGGACGAAGCACCTGAGCGGCGGGATGAAGAGGCGGCTCGAGATCGCGCGGGGGCTCATGACCCGGCCGAGGGTGCTGTTCCTGGACGAGCCGACGATAGGGCTGGACCCGCAGACCCGCCTGCGCATCTGGGACTACATCAAGGGCATCAACGAGGAGGGCACGACGATCTTCCTCACCACCCACTACATGGACGAGGCCGACAAGCTCAGCGACCGCGTCGAGATCATCGACCACGGGAGGATAATCGCGAAGGGCACGGCCGAGTCGCTGAAGAACACCCTCGGCAAGGACATGATGTACCTGGAGACAGGGGACGACGAGAGGGCGGCCTCGGCCGCCAAGACGGTCCCCGAGGTCTCCGAGGTCAAGCGCGTATCCAGCGGCCTCGAGCTGATACTGAGCGCCGACGGCGCGAAGGTGATGCCCAAGGTGCTCCGTTCCGTGGAGGGCGAGGGCATAGCCATCCTGAGCGTGAAGATGAAGAAGCCATCGCTGGACGACGTCTTCGTCCACTACACGGGCCGCGAGATCAGGGACGGCCTGGTCGAGGGCAACAGCCTGAAGATGAGGAGGCACTGACCATGGGCAGGGAGTTCCTCACCGTGTACTGGAGGGAGATGATCAGGTTCGTGAGGTTCAAGGGGCAGCTGTTCGCGGCCCTAGTCCAGCCGGCGCTGTGGCTACTCCTGTTCGGCATAGCGATGAGCAGCAACTTCACGAACGACGCCGTGGTCTTCCCGACCATACCCGGCGTGATCAACGTCGACTACCTCACGTTCATGGCCGCGGGGGTCATGGCGATGACCGCACTGTTCACATGCCTCTTCGGGGGCATGGGCCTCCTCTTCGACAAGAACTGGGGCATCATGAAGGAGATGCTGGCCAGCCCGATGCCGTCGTACCACATCCAGCTCGGCGTCGGCCTCGGGGGAGTGACCAAGTCGCTGATACAGGTCGGCCTCATCATGGGCTTCGGCCTCCTGCTCGGCGTGGAGTTCTTCCCAGGGTTCTCCGTGGCCGAGGCCGCCGCCGCGGTGTTGGGGATATTCGCCTTCGTGGTCGTCTTCTCCGCGGGGTTCATATTCCTCTCGGCCGGCCTCGCGATGAGGGTCGAGAGCATGGAGAGCGTCCAGGCGATGATGACCCTGCTCACCATGCCGCTGATGTTCTCGAGCAACGCCCTCTACTCCACCGCCTCGTTCCCGGCGTGGCTCCAGGCGATATCGTCCGTCAACCCGCTGACCTACTTCGTGAACGGGATCAGGTACTTCGCCCTCGGAGGGGACTTCACGGCGCTCGGAACCCACTACGAGTACGCGAGCGGGGACATCCTCGCCTCCTTCGCCTACCTGCTGGTGTTCGCTGGGCTGACCTTCGTCTTCGCGTGGCGCTCGTTCAAGAAGGCGAAGGTGACCTGAGGGGCCCCGGAGGGCCCTCCCCGGGCCCCCCGTTTCCGTACGCGCACCGCCCGAAAGAGCACCATTTATCATCGTATTGCCAGCAGCCTTAAATACGGTCTCAGGGATGCCTCGCCCCGAGGCATTCGGACGGAGCCGAGAACGCCCCTCAACCGCTTCGCCGGGACGGGGGCGGGATAGGGTGCTAAGATGTATGACGTAGTGAAGGCGGAGAAGCTCACCCCTGACGTGACGAGGATTGTTTTGAAGGCGCCGCACATAGCGAAGAAGGCCAAGGCGGGGCAGTTCGTCATGCTCACGGTGGACGAGCACGGCGAGAGGATCCCCCTGACGATGGCGGACTTCTCGGCGAAGGACGGGACTGTGACCATAGCCGCCCTCGAGATCGGCAAGACGACCAAGAAGCTCGGGACCCTCAAGACGGGGGACAGGCTGTTCAGCCTGGTCGGGCCGCTCGGGCTGCCAACGGAGCTGCACAAGGTCGGGACGATCTGCTGCATAGGCGGCGGCATCGGGCTGGCGCTCATGTACCCGGTGGTCAGGGCGCTGAGGGAGGCCGGGAACAAGACCATATCCATCATAGGCGCGAAGAACGAGAAGCTCCTGATCTACGAGGAGGAGATCAAGGCCGTCAGCGACGAGTTCTACGTGTGCACGGACGACGGCTCGAAGGGGCACCACGGCTTCGTGAGCGACATCCTGAAGAAGCTCATCGAGGAGAAGAGGGACGTCAAGATGGTCTACGCGGTCGGCCCCATCATCATGATGAAGGTCATATCGAACATAACGAAGCCACACGGGATACACACGGTCGTGAGCCTCAACCCGATAATGGTGGACGGCACCGGCATGTGCGGCTCGTGCAGGGTCATCGTCGGCGGCGAGACCAAGTTCGGCTGCGTCGACGGGCCCGAGTTCGACGGCCACAAGGTGGACTTCGACAACCTGATCGCCAGGAACCGGAGGTACATGGCCGAGGAGCAGGTCTCCCTGAAACGCTTCCAGGAGGAGGGGAGGTAGATGGCCGAGGAGCAGAAGAAGGCACCGAGGAAGATCGTGCCCAAGAAGTACCCCATGCCCGAGCAGGACCCCAAGGTCAGGGTCACCAACTTCGACGAGGTCCCCATGGGCCAGGACGGCCAGACGGCCATCCTCGAGGCGCAGAGGTGCCTCCAGTGCAAGCCCAGCCCCAACAGGAAGCTCTGCATGGACGGCTGCCCGGTCGAGATCAACATCCCCGGGTTCATCAAGCACGTCCAGGAGGGCGACTTCGCGGGGGCCATCAAGGTCATCAGGGAGAAGCAGAACCTCCCTGCCGTGTGCGGCAGGGTCTGCCCCTACGAGAACCAGTGCGAGGGCAACTGCGTCGTCGGCAAGAAGAACGAGCCGGTCGGCATAGGCAGGCTCGAGAGGTTCCTGGCCGACTGGGAGCGCAGGGAGCAGAAGCACGGCAAGATCGATGTGCCGCCCCCGACGGGGAAGAAGGTCGCGGTCGTCGGCGCGGGCCCCGCCGGCCTCACGGTCGCGGGCGACCTGGCGAAGCTGGGCCACAAGGTCACCGTGTTCGAGGCCCTGCAGTACTGCGGCGGCGTCCTCTCGTACGGCATCCCCGAGTTCAGGCTGCCCAAGGAGATCGTGAACGCCGAGGTGGACTACATCCGCAGGTCCGGCGTCGACATCAGGAACGACATGGTCGTGGGCAAGGTCGACACGGTCGACGACCTCCTGGAGGAGTACGACGCGGTCTTCGTCGGGACGGGCGCCGGCCTGCCCAACTGGACCGGGCTCGAGGGCGAGAACCTCAACGGCATCATGTCCGCCAACGAGTTCCTCACCAGGACCAACCTGATGAAGGCGTTCAGGTTCCCCGAGTACGACACGCCCATACGCGTGGGCGACACGGTCGTCACGCTCGGCGGAGGGAACGTCGCGATGGACTGCGCCAGGACCTCCCTGAGGCTGGGCGCCAAGAAGTCGGTCATCCTCTACAGGCGTTCGGACGCGGAGCTCCCCGCGAGGCGCGAGGAGGTCCACCACGCGAAGGAGGAGGGCGTCCACTTCGAGCTGCTGGCGGCCCCGGTGAAGTTCATAGGGGACGACTGCGGGAACGTGAAGCAGGTCGAGGCCATCCGGATGCAGCTGGGCGAGCCGGACGCGTCGGGCAGGAGGAGGCCCATCAAGATCCCGGGCTCGGAGTTCAGGATCGACTGCCAGAACGTCCTCATCGCCATAGGGCAGAGCCCCAACCCGCTGGTCCCCATGACCACGCCGAACCTGAAGACGACCAAGGAGGGCACCATCGCCGTGGACGAGCACGGGAGGACCTCCAAGAAGGGCGTCTTCGCGGGAGGCGACATCGCGTCGGGGGCGGCGACAGTCATCCTCGCGATGGGCGACGGGAAGCGCGCGGCGAAGGCCATGCACAGGTTCATGACGGAGGACCCGTCGTGGCCCGCGCCCGAGGTCTTCGAGAAGATCGCGTGCGAGAAGTGAGGCCCCTGCGGACGGCCGGAAACCCCTTCGACAACCCCTTACCCTTGTTTGTACTATAAAAGCGCGCAGAGAATGTGCTATCGCTCAACGTTGCCGTCTAAAAGTCATGGCGTCCGGGGCTCACCTGTGCTTCAGCGGGAGGGTGAAGTGGAAGGTGCTCCCCTCGCTCTCCCTGCTCTCGAACCACATCTCGCCGCCGTGCTTCCTCACTATCTCCCGGCTCACGTACAGGCCTATGCCCACGCGCCCGTCCTCGCGCACGAGCCCCTCCTCCGCGAGGAAGAACCGGTCGAAGACCTTCTTCTTGTCCTCGTCGGTGATGCCGCGGCCGTTGTCCTTGACCCAGATGTGGACCCTGCCGCCCAGTATGTCGGCCCCGATGACGATCCTGCCGCCGTCGTCGGTGTACCTTATGGCGTTGTGGACCATGTTGAACATGACGTCGTGCATGCGCAGCCGGTCCGCCTCCACCACGGGCAGCTCGCTGCCGAACATGACGGACAGCTGGTGCCTCCTCCGGGCCACGTCGCCCTCGAGCTCCTTGACGACCTCCCTGGTCAGCATGGCGAGGTTGACGGGCTCGACGTCCAGCGTCAGGGTGCCGTCCTGAAGGCGCGACATCTCCAGCATCTTGCCCACGAGGGCGTTGATCCTGTTCACGGAGTCGACCATCGACTGCATCTTGTCCTTGAGCTTGGGGCTCGTGTCCCCGTACATGCCCTCGGAGGCCATCTCGAGGTAGCCCAGGATGGTGGTGAGGGGGGTCCTGAGCTCGTGTGATATGGTGTTCACGAGGCTGTCCTTGGCCCTGTCCAGCTCCTTCATGTCCTCGAAGGCCTTCTGGACGGACTCGAAGTTCTTCCTGAGCTCCTCCCTGAGCCTCGCGTTCTCGAGCGCGATGGCCGCGTGGGCCGCGAACGGCTCCGCGATCTCCCACTCGGAATGGGTGAACTGCCTGCTCTTGTCCCTGTAGAGGTCCAGCACGCCCTCGACCTCCCCGGCCTTGCTCTTGAGGGGCACGCACATCATGGTCTGGCGGACCTCCTCCTCGTCTATTCCCGGGATGTCCTCCACGCGCTGGTCGTCCATGGAGTCCCTGACGATCTCGACCTTCCCGCTCCTCGCGACCTCCCCGGCGAGGCCGGTGATGGGGCCGATGTCCGCCAGCACCTCGGCGCTGTAGGGCCCGGTCGCGTAGACCGGTATGAGCAGGTTCCTCTCCCAGTCAACGAGGTAAACGCTGATCTCGTCGAACGGGACGAGCCTGTTCAGCCCCTCCGCGATCATCTTCAGAGTGTCGGCGAGGTCCACGGGCTCCTGGAGCCTCGCGGTGGTCTGGGCGAGGGTCCTGTAGAACGTGACGCTGCGGTTGAGCTCCTGGACCATCTCCGCGTTCGCCACTGCGATGGACGCGAGGGCGGCGAATATCTCCAGGTTCATGATGGTGGGCCCGGACGGTATCCTCCCGTCCCTCGGGCCGTCGGGCTGCAGGAACCCGACTATCTTCCCCGCCTGGTCCTCGAGGACCACGTACAGGATGTCGAGCTCGTGCCAGGCGTCGGGGGCCTTCCTGGGCTCGGACGCCCTCTCCGGGTGGAGGAGGCCGTAGTACGAGCCCGGGTCGTCCCCCGGCATCGCCCTGTAGAGGCGCGTGAACCTGCCCAGGGCCTCGCACCTGCTCAGGTCCTCGGCGACCGAGGCTTGCGTCTTTGTGAGCCTGTCAACCTTCGCGCGGACGTCGTCCGAGTACCCGTTGGAGTCCCTCAGCACGAAGAGGTCCTTCTCCCTGTCCAGGAGGAACGCGTCGCACCCCTCGAAGCCGAAGTCCTCGGTCACTATCTTGATGATCTTGCCTATGAGCTCCTTGATGTCCCTGGTGCTCATCATCGAGGTCGTGAACTCGAGGGCCCGGTCCAAGCGTCCGTCTTGCAATGTCAAGTGCCATCTGCAGGTGTGTATATCTCACTTTTGACACGGGGTATCGGCCCTGATAACGACGCACTGACGGCCGTCCCGCGGGCGCCCCAGACCGATATGCGCGATTGTGCAATAATCGTGCAAAACCATATCTAGGTGGAACTGCATCGTACCACCGATGACCGCCCCGATAGCATTCGACATGCACGCGTGCGACCGGAACCCCTACTGCCCCGTCACGAGGGTGTGCCCGACGGGGGCCATGCACATCGACAGGAGGACCTACTCCCCGGCATTCGACGCCTCCAAGTGCACGGGCTGCGGCACGTGCCTCACGAGCTGCCCGCACGGCGCGGTCCGCGCCGACTGACTATTTCCAGAAGAACCCGCAGTGGCAGCGCCCGTTCCTCTCGACGTCCCCGCCCCTTGTGGGCTTGCAGGGGCACTGGTACTCGGGCGTGTGGAGCATCCTGCACGGGCAGTAGAAGTCGCCGAAGCGCCTCTGCTTGCCCACGAGCCCCTCTATGACGTCCTCCTTGACGTCCGAGAAACGGTACCCCCTCAGCTTCGCGAAGTTCTCCGACCTGTCGCGGATCTCCGCCTCCGTCATGGGGGCGACCCTGTCGCCGACCCACGAGCTCCCCTCGGCCCTGAGGGTGAGCCTCTCCCCGCATATGGGGCAGACGACCTCGTCCCCCTCCCTCCAGCCCTCGACGAATCTGAACCTCGCCAGGCACACGGGGCAGTAGACCCTCCCCTGCTCCGCGGTCATAGGCCGAGCGCCTTCCTGAGCCGCTCCTCGTCGTGGCCCACGATGACCTCGGAGCCGATGAGCACGACCGGGAACGACCTCCTCCCCGTGATCTTCTCGATCTCGACCAGCACGACCTCCGCCTCGTCGTCGTCCAGCGTGTCGACGTCCGTGTGCTCGTACGGGACCTTGTGCTCGTCCAGGAACCTCTTGGTCCTCTTGCAGTAGGGGCACGTGCTCAGGGCGTATACCTTGACCTTCCTCTCCATCGGGCCACCCTCCTCGGGCGCTCGCTCACGGATTGCATTCGCCCGGATAATACACTTGTCCAGAACAGGTTCTGTATAAAATCGGATGATACATGTAGGGCGAAGTGCAAAGACCCCGCGTCCCAATCGGTCTCCTCATGCCCGAAGAGGCATTCGCGCGGTCCGGTACGGCCGGCCCCGAAGGCGGCGTGCCGCGCCCGACATGTGGGAGGAATCCTCATTCCCGAATGGGCGCGCAATCTGCTCCAGCCACCCCGGACAGTGTCTTAGAGACACTGCTGGGACCTGCTGGCCCGCCGCTACCAGCCGCCCGCGACAGGGCGGCAGGGGGCTTACGGTTCAGCCCCGGCGCGTCCCGGCATGACGTGATGATGGCCCTCTGCGACCCCGTGAGGGGCGCACGGCCGGAGCCG
>JBFMHR010000050.1:0-1181 GCA_040751795.1 Thermoplasmatota archaeon
TGAGCCCGGCTGTGCACGACGTCCCCGGAGCGACGAAGGAGCGGAGGGGCTGGCGGGAGCCTTGCTCTGCAAGGCGACTGACAGAGTTGTGCACGCCTGGGCTCCAACGGCTTCCGTTAGGATCACGCTGGCAACGAGGTGCCCAGCCCCGCTCTGAGGAGCCCGCTCCGTTCCTGGAGCATCGGAGCACGAGTAGGCCGGATAAAGGAGGGGGCCGTGGCGGCGCCTTCGGGTCGCGGAGCTTGGACGGGGGAGAGTGCCTTTCGCGGGAGGCTCCGGTGGGTGCTCGTCCCTCCGCGGATCGCCCGGGCGTGGTCGAATCGGCTTGGCCGGGGGACAACTCCAACCGGGTCGCTGCACCTCGGCACACCTCCAGCGGTCGGTGTTCCCACCCGGTCAGAGTGGCCGGCTCGCCAACCAGGCGCCCACGGCGTCCGCGGCTGGGATAGCGTTTGCTGAGGGTGGAGCGTCCGCTCTGTTCGACGGCGCCTCGCACGGGAGGGCCGGTCCGACTTCATTGATCATGCGCACGGGGATAGCGTTCGCTGAGAGCGGAGCGTCCATCCTGGCCGGTCGCGCCTCGCACGGGGAGGCCGATCCGACTTCACTGATCACGCGCCCGGGGATAGCGTTCGCTGAACGTGGAGCGTCGGCTCTTCTCGACCACGTCTCGCCCTGAGAGGCCCCGACGCCCTGGCTGACTCGCGGTTCAACCGGATCGCGCCGCCTCGGCGCACCTCAAGTGGCGCGTTTCTCCGCCTGCTGTGAGTGGCCGCCCCGCCAGCAAGGCACCCATACCGACCGGACCGCTTGCCGATGGGGATAGCCTCCGCTCTGCTTGGTCACGTCTTTTCGTCCCGCACTGGAAGGCCGATGCGACTTCACCGAGGTTGAAATCACATGCGCCGCCTCGGCGCACCGACAAGTGGTGAGTCCCTCCGTTCGAGCTGGGAGGCCGCATCGCCTTGAGGCTCTTCGCCTCGCCTGCAAGATCCGCGGCCGCAGGCCGCACCTCCAGAGTAGTTGCCCTGCGATCATCTACTAACGGCGACGTTGAGCCCGGCTGTGCACGACGTCCCCGGAGCGACGAAGGAGCGGAGGGGCTGGCGGGAGCCTTGCTCTGCAAGGCGACTGACAGAGTTGTGCACGCCTGGGCTCCAACGGCTTCCGTTAGGATCACG
>JBFMHR010000051.1:0-1124 GCA_040751795.1 Thermoplasmatota archaeon
CTAGTGGCCTGTAACATTGACTTCGGAACTATCGTATGCGATGATGAGGCATGCGAGGACGAGGGCTGCTGCAGGTGAGCGCGAGTGATCGCGAAGAGTTGGAGCGGCGGGCTCGGTCCCGGAGCGGTCGGGCCGAGGACGCGCGACGGGCGCGGGTGCTCCTGATGCTCGCGGACGGGGCGACGTACGACGCGATCCAAGAGGCGATGGGCTGTGGGCGAGCCTACGTGACTCGGTGGCGGACGCGGTTCGAGGCGGAGGGGCTCGGTGGGCTGTACAGCCGATACAAGGGAGCACCTCGGCGTGTACTGACGGCGAGGATGGAAGCGCGGATCCTGGCCCAGACGCGTACGAAGCCAAAGGATGGGTCGACGCACTGGACGACGCGGAAGCTGGCGCGGGAGCTTGGCATTCACCACATGGCGGTGCAGCGTGTGTGGGCACGGGCGGGGATCAAGCCCCACCGCATCGAGCGCTACATGGCCTCGGATGATCCAGAGTTTGAGGCCAAGGCAGCGGACATTCTGGCGCTGTACTTGAACCCTCCACAGCACGCGGCGGTCTTCTGCATCGACGAGAAGAGCCACATTCAGGCGCTCGATCGGCTCGATCCCGTGCTGCCCTTTTCACCAGGGCGTTTGGAACGGCACGGGTTCGAGTACTACCGCCACGGCACCCTGTCGCTGCTGGCGGCGTTCAACACGAAGACCGGGACGGTGCTCGGTCAGCCCGTGCCGCGGCACACCAGCGCGGAGTTCGTCGCCTTCCTGGGGCAGGTCGTCGCCGGCGAACCGCAGGGGCGCGAGATCCACATCGTCCTGGACAACCTCTCGACCCACAAGACGCAACGGGTTCGCGAGTTCCTCACCGAGCACCCCAACGTCCATCTGCACTTCACCCCGACCTACTCGTCTTGGCTCAACCAAGTCGAGCTCTGGTTTGCCAAGATCGAGCGCGACGTCATCGCCCGTGGCGTCTTCACGTCGACCAAGGACCTCGCGAGGAAGCTCCTGCGCTACATCCGCCGTTACAACCAAACCCCGAAGCCCATCCGGTGGAGCTACTCCGATCCCAGCCGCCGGATCCCGTTCCTCGGTTCCACTTCAGCCGTTACAGGCCACTAG
>JBFMHR010000052.1:0-1101 GCA_040751795.1 Thermoplasmatota archaeon
TGGCAGCTGCTCCCTCTCCCTCGACCTCGGCACGACGTCAGCCAGCGCACCGAGGGCGCGCCCCTCTCGATCGCTCAGATCCTCGCCTTGCTCGGCCTCCCGCAATGATCGGAATCCCGCGCTTCTTCGTGATCGCCAACAGCAGGAGCCGCGCCCACCGGGTCGGGCTGGCAGCGTAGCCCAGCGACCAGACTCCGATTTCGGGGAACTCCGTCCCCATCCAATGTGGCCACGAGGTGGAGTCGTCCGGTCCGTAGCGCCACGTCTTTAGCGCATCGCCACCGAGGCCGTGGACGAAGACGACATCTGCCTTGCGGGCAGCATTGCCACAGCCGGAGATCTGATACAGTCGGCTCAAAGTTCCACGTCCGTTCTTCTTGGGTGTCGGGATTCAGTCTGCATTGGGCGCTCTCTTGGCTCGAAGCGACCTAATGCCCGGCGTCACCCGCGAGCGCCGTGGCGCGCCCGTTGCGAACGCAACGGGCGTGACACGGTGATCGACGGGTGCACGCCGTTGTCAGATCGGCCAGCCTCACGGCCCACCCATCGGCTGCATCCTGCGAATCGCACGATCAATCTCTCGCGTGGGGTAGCCGAGGATCGCCCTCGACCGACCCGAGCGATCGACGACGGTCATGATGGGACCATCGATCCGGTAGGAGTGAGTCCAGTCGACCGCGAACCTCTCCTCGGTTTCCATGATATTGCTGGGAAGAGCATCGCCATCGCGCGCCAGACACAAGGCGAGGTGGTCATGCGGATCGAGCATCCAGGCATCCCCTGTGTCGGTGGAGAAGAAGACCAAGGGACCCAGCGTCACCACCCGGCGATCCCGGGCGACCGCTCGGCGGACCATGTAGCCCGCCTCCCCGATGATGCTGAGGTCAGCCTTGTCCATTTGCCTGATCTCGACTCCGGTTGCTCTCTTCCGCGTCTTCCGCATCACCCTCACCGTATTCTGGCGATCAAACGAACGCTGAGGGTTCTATCCGGTGCGCTCGTGGCAAGGGGTCGGGGAAGGCCGGCGACGGGCTCACGAGCGTGCCGGATAGAGCCGGTTGAACGGAGCCGCTCCGGCAGGCGGTAGCGGCTATGGGAGTT
>JBFMHR010000053.1:0-1034 GCA_040751795.1 Thermoplasmatota archaeon
ATCAAGTTCAAACAGACCTTCGTCTCCATGTCCAGCGGGGTGCCGATATAGAACTGCCTCTCGTCTTCCCTGCCGAAGACCAGCTCCACATCGGCCTGTGAGGCCTCGCGCACCACCGAGAAATGCGCCGGCACCGTCTTCACCGGCTGAGGCTCCTCACCACCACCAGCTACACCGCTGAGCGCGAGCAATGGGAGCACGTGGAGCTTCCCGTAGGTGCCGACACCGCGTATCACTCCGGCGAGCAGAGGGTCGGAGGCGTCCGGCGGGTCGAGCAGCAGTCGCGGGTCGCTGGACTCCAGGCTGACGTCGGTGACCATGCCGAAGAACCGCTTCTTCTCGCCGGCAACGGTGACATAGCGTCCCACCGCCATGTCCTCGACCGAGGTAGAGGCGTCCAGCTTCACCTCTATGCCCTCGGCCAGAGAGCCGGAGACCACGATGCCCAACCTGCCCACTTGAGCTAGCTCCAACTCGCTACGCCCTCACCCTCCTGAGCAACATGCTCAGTCTCTGGAAGTCCCCGCCCAGCAGCAGCGCAAGCTCTTTGCCAGCCGAGACGAGGAAACGGTCGGGATCATCCTGGGTCTGAGCGCAGCAGCGCAGGCAAGCCGCTATCACCTCATCAACCCAGTGGAAAGACTGGTCTGCGACCAGCAACTTGAGGAAATCGGTGGCGCTGCTGAACTCCCTTAGCTCGGCAGCGGAGCACTGATAGACGAAGCCATGGATGCGGGCCGGCTGTGGCGGCAGCCGCTGGAATAACCTTTCCCCATCACGGTATCCCACCACCAGCGCCCTGAAGTCGGTGCACAGCAGCCTGACGAGCTGAGGATGGGTGCGGAACACATCCTCGGCCTCCTCCCCGCCCCCACGAGCGACCGGCTTTCGCCCCTCCTCCAGGCTACGCGTCTCGGCAAAGCAGACCACGCCGAATATCTCCAGGGGCCTGTCGCCGGTCTTGACCAGGCTGCCCAGCGCGGGCGGCCGGTGCAGCTCGTAGCACTGTGCCACGAAGGAGGCCGTGCTCGCCT
>JBFMHR010000006.1:0-52509 GCA_040751795.1 Thermoplasmatota archaeon
CGGTTCAGCCCCGGCGCGTCCCGGCATGACGTGATGATGGCCCTCTGCGACCCCGTGAGGGGCGCACGGCCGGAGCCGAACGGGACGAGTCAGCTGTCGAAGTGGTCAGAAGGGTTACCACCCGACTTTTGACAGAACCTCCAGAACACTCCCTCAGGACAGGACGGCCCTGCAGAGCGCCTGCTGCCTCGAGACCTCGGCGTGGGCCCTCTCGTCCTCGAATAGGACCTTCACCCTCTCCGCCCCGTAGTCGCCGCTGTTCTTCCCGGCCCACTCGCCCAGGATGGTGAGGCCGGCGTTCTCGATGGAGAGGGCGCCGAAGGTGACGGCGAGGTCGTGGAGCAGGTCCGAGACGGCCCATGGGTCGATCCTCCCGTGCCTCGGGAGCTCGTGCGGGTAGTCCAGCTGCAGCGACATCAGCTCGCTCGTCCTCGCGTGGTTCATCATGTCCTCGTCGGCCGTGAGCAGGAGGACGTCGTAGTCCCCCTCCTTCGCCCACGAGCCGTACGACTGGGCGATCTCTATGTCGTTGCGCTCCTTCCCCCGCACCGGGGTCCCCTTGATCCTCAGCGCCCGCAGCTCCGCCATCAGGTAGTTCATCTCGTTGAACGCCAGCTTCGCGAGCCTCTCCCTCCTCCCGCTCGCGTTCCTGAACTCCTGGAGGAGCTCCTTGTGCGCGAAGAGCTGCCCGAGCGCCTCGATCTCCCCCCTGGAGTACTTGTGCGTTATGCGCGAGTCGACCTCCACCTGGACGATCTCGCTGAGGACGTACCTGAAGTCAGGCGCCTCGACGGACCTCCCCGAATCCGGGTCCCTCAGGGGCATCCCCCGCGACAGGAACCTGTAGTAGAGGATGTTGGTGTCGACCGCGACGAACACGGGCCTGGGCCTCTTGTTGGGGTCCCTGGACGAGTCCCTGAGCTCCAGGAGCTGCCGCGCGGCCTCCGCCTGGTTCCTGTACCTGACGAAGCCGGAGGTGAGGAGACAGGTCTTGAGGTCGTTGTAGGTCGGGAGCTCGTCCCCGCTCACGGACCTGTCCGTGGGCTTGCGCTCCATGCGCGCCCGGTCGAAGTCCTCGTAGGGGACGATGTCCTTGAGCTCCGGCCTCCTCACGTCCAGCGTGAACAGCCCGAGGTCGAAGAACGGGTAGGAGACGTGCAGGTACCTCGTGTCGCCCGAGTGGATGCAGTTGGTCAGTATCTGCAGCTCCCGCCTCCCCATGACGAGCGCCTTCACCTCCACACCTCCTCCTTGAGGTCGACGAAGTGCTGCAGCTGGTAGGGTATCATCGGGTACGGGTTCGAGGCGTTCCTCATGTCCTCCAGGTAGAGGTAGAAGACGTGGTCGACCTGCTTCTGCCAGGCGGATATCAGGGCCGAGGAGATGACCGCCTTCCTGCCCGGGGTGATGTCTATCGCGACCTCGTTCCCGGCGGACCTCTCCCTCTCCATGGCGGCCGTGATCCTCTTCCCGGACGAGAGGAAGTCCCCCTCCTCGATCCTCTCCGAGACGACCTCCAGCTCCTTCCCGTAGGAGCGGGCGACCAGCTTCACCCAGCCCGTCAGCGCCTCCCCGTCCCTCTCCCTCCCCTGCGTGACGAAGAGGTACAGCCTGTCGGGGACGTAGCCCCTGCACATGGCCGCCCAGAGGCCGTTCAGGACGGGCCACCGGCTCACCCCGGTCATGGTGATGTAGACCTTGTCCGCCATCTCCGCTCCCCGTGTAATCGCCGAGGATGGTGATATATGCGACTGTGGGGGCCCCCACCCTTAATAGGCCCCCAGGCCGTTCCGTCCCATGCCATGAAGCAAGAGGTGCTCTATCTTTCGCGGGGGGACGTCGAGGCGGTCGGCCTCGAGATGTCCACCGTGGTCGACGCCGTCGAGGCCGTGTTCAGGGAGAAGGGCGAGGGGCGCATCGAGATGCCCCCGAAGCCGGGCATACACCCGGTCCAGGACTCGTTCATACACGCGATGCCCGCCTACGTCCCGGGCATGGGGGCCGCTGGGGTCAAGTGGGTGAGCGGCTTCCCGAGCAACCTGCAGAAGCGCCTGCCCTACATATCGGGCCTGCTGGTCCTGAACGACCCGGAGACGGGCATCCCGACGTGCGTCATGGACGCCACCTGGGTCACTGCCAAGAGGACCGGCGCGGCGACCGCGGTCGCGGCCAAGTACCTCGCCCGCGAGGACTCGAGGACCATGGGCGTCCTCGGCTGCGGCGTCCAGGGGAGGACCAACCTCGAGGCGATGCTGGTCGTGTGCGACTCCATAGAGCACGTGAAGGCCTACGACACGGACCACAGGGCGCTCTACAAGTACGCCGACGAGATGAAGTCGGAGCACGGCGTCACGGTTACGACGGTCGGGTCCCCCAGGAACGCGGTTGAGGGGTGCGACGTGGTCGTCACGGCGGGCCCCATACTGAAGCACCCGACCCCCGTGATCGAGGCGAGGTGGTTCGGGGAGGGCGCCTTCGCCTGCCCGCTCGACTTCGACTCCTACTGGAAGGACGAGGCGATGCACGCGGCGGACAAGTTCTGCACCGACGACAGGGGCCAGCTGGACTACTACAGGACCGTGGGCTACTTCGGCGGCATACCCGAGGTGCACGCGGACCTGGGCGAGGTCGTCACGGGCAGGAGGCCGGGCAGGGAGGGCGACTCGGAGAGGACCATGTCCATGAACCTCGGCGTCGCGATAGAGGACATGGCCACCGCGGTGAGGATCCTCGACAAGGCCAAGGCGAAGGGGGCCGGGACGTGGCTCCCGCTCTGAGGCCCGCGGGACAACCTTAGTAACGGATGAGCGCGTTTACAGGCCCGCTGGAGAGTCGGAGCGTGCCGCACAGGTTCAAGGCCGAGGGCGACTTCGTCAGGAGGCTCGACCGCCCTGAGAGGCGGAGGGCCATGCCCCCCGAGGACATCATGCAGCGGATGAACCTGTCCAGGGGCGACACCCTCGTCGACGTCGGGGCCGGCATCGGCTACTTCTCGATCCCGCTCTCGGCGAAGGTGAGGGAGGTGCTGGCCGTGGACATCGAGCCCAAGATGCTCCGAGTCCTCGAGGACAGGGCCGCCCGCAGGCGCAGGCCGAACATACGCACGCTGGTCGGCGACGCCCTCTCCCTCCCGCTCCCGGACCGCTCCGCGGACAGGGCGTTCATGGCCTTCGTCTACCACGAGATGGCCCTCCCCGCGCTCGTCCTCGAGGAGGTGTCGCGCGTCCTCCGCCCGGGAGGCAGGCTCACGGTCGTGGACTTCCAGAAGTGGGAGACCCCCTTCGGGCCACCGGTCGAGGAGAGGAAGACCCCGCAGCACGTCGAGCGGCGCGCGAGGAAGCGCTTCTGGATGGAGGCCCTCTACAGCGAGGCCGTCTACTACCAGATGGAGTTCAGAAGGCTGTGATGGGAGGGCTGGCGCCCCGGTCGGGATTCGGACCCGAGTCCCGAGCTCGACAGGCTCGGATGATAGGCCGCTACACTACCGGGGCATGTTATGGATGCCCTGGACCAGCTCGCTCCGACGCTGTGGATTGAGGCAAAAGCGAAGGGCGTATTTAAGCGTTGGTCACCAGGCCGAGGGCGCGCGGGAGGGTGTCTGGACGGGCCGGTCAGGCCTTCTTCTCCTCTGGAGGGGCGGCTGCGGCCCCCGCCTCGGGCGCCGGCGGCGGCGCGGGCTTGTCCTTGAACTCGTCCGCGGGCTTGGTCGTGTACACGCCGCAGGAGGGGCAGTAGAACATGACGAAGTCGTCGTCCATGTCGTCGGCCTTGAGCTCCTTGCCGCACATCCTGCACTTCGCCCTCATCTCGTGAAGCTTCATGGGACCAGATCCTGAGCGGACTCCGAACACACAGGGGCACAATAAGCTTTGCCCGGCCTCACCTGGAGGCCATCAGCTTGAGTATCGCCTCGGCCGGGGCGCCGTCGCACTCCTCGAGCGCCTTCCTCGCCTCCGCGGCGGAGCAGCCGGTCTGCGACGCCACGAGCTTGACGTCCTCGTCGGGTATGCCGCCCTGCTGCTCGGCATCGTCGCGCCTCCTCTCGCGCTCCTTGGGCTCCCCCACGACCTGGTAGGTCTTCTGGCCCTGGACCGTCATGGCCGTCACTGCCGCGCCCTTGATGACGATCTCCTTCGTCCTGGTCCTGATGACGACCTCCTCGACGTCGGGGATGTCCTCCTGGGATATCCCCATGCGCTTCATCATCGCCTTCATCTGACGAGGGTTCATCCGCCCGCCTGGCATCATGTGAGTAGGCACCTTCCGCTCTGTCGCCCCGGACAACTCGCCAGGCTCATAAAAGGGTTGTGTCTGCGTCGGCGGTAAATACCCGCTCGCGGATGCATCGTCCGGTTGAGGGGCATGGAGCAACCACAGGAACGGAAGAATGGAAGGAAGACCCTGCTGGTGGTCGTGGTGGCCGCGGTCGCAGCGATCCTGCTGCTGTCCGCGCTGGCCGCGTTCTACCACTCGCAGGCGATGGACTACAGGGACGCCAAGTACAAGGCCCAGTACGTCCTGGTGCAGGACATACTCGGGACGATACCGATGGCCGAGGAGAACATCACCGACGCAGTGGACGACCTCCTGGACAACGGCTGGAGGCGCTCGGCCGCTATGACGGCCTCGGCGCTGGCCGCCGGCCTCTCCGAGGCGAGCCACTCGATACAGGTGATGTATCCCGGCGGCGACGGCAGGAACACCGTGTTCGGCAACCTGAGCGCGGCCTTCGCCGCCCTGTCCCAGGGGGCGTACGAGGCCTACGTGGAGCTGTCGTCCGAGGTGGGCCCCCTCGAGGAGCACGACCTCGGCGCGGAGACTGACGCCGACCTGAGGGCGGCGCTCGCGTCGCTGGACGAGGTCTCGGCGCAGGTGGCGGAGGGCGTCGACCCGGCCGTGGACTGGACGACCGACCCGTACGACCTCCTCGACGGCATGGACCTCGACGCGCTCGACGCGGCGGCGGCCGCCCTCTCGGCCACCTTCGCGTGAGCCTGCGCGCGACATTACCAACCTCGATTCCGGGATGCGAAGTTTTTATACCGTCCCGGAATCATAGACGGCCCAGCGGAGCAGAGCGGTCGGTGTTTGACAATGGCCGGGATGGAGAAGGACCTCATGGATGCCCAGGAGCTCATGGCTGCCGGGGAGTTCGACAAGGCCGTCGCGAAGTACAACAAGGTCATCAAGGCGGACCCGAAGTGCGCTGAGGCCCACTTCGGCAAGGCGGAGGCCTCGGTCGGGGTGCCCAAGCTCACCCCGGAGGAGGTCATGGAGTCCTACAAGAAGGCGGTCGAGCTCGACCCGAAGAACCCGATCTACCAGTCGTCCTACGGCGCCTACCTCGTGGAGATAGGCAGGTTCAACGAGGCGGAGGCCGCCTACGTCAAGGCCGCGGAGCTGGACCCGGACAACGCCCGCTACTACTTCTCGGAGTTCGGTGTGGAGTACACCCTGAGGGCGCCCGTGGTCATGGAGAAGTTCCTGGACGACAACACCAGGGACATGATCATGAGGAAGGGCCTGAAGTACCTGCTCAAGGCCGCTGGCATGAGCGAGGACGACGCGAAGCGCCTCATGAAGTGACGCCCCGCCCGGACCTCCCTACTTCTTCCCCGCGCAGGCCCTGCACACCCTCGTCATCGGGTCCGAGCACGAGGGGCAGACGAGCCTCCCGCAGAGCGGGCAGTTGGCCGCGGCCGGTCCCCCGCAGAGGCTGCACAAACCGATCATCGACATGGCACGTGGCTGACGTCCCCACGCGGGCTTAATGCCTCGCCCATCAGGGGAGCCCCAGCCACTCCAGCGCCTCGAGCACGCCCTGCCCGTTGCTCCCCGCGGCGACGTACGATGCGGAGGCCTTGGTCCGCTCGTCCGCGTTGCCTATCGCGACGCCCCAGCCGCACCCCTCGATCATCCTGATGTCGTTCTCGGAGTCGCCTATGGCCGCGGCCCGGTCCATCCCGATCCCGAGGACCTCGCAGGCCTTCCTCACCCCGACGGCCTTGTCCATCCCCTCGGACATCACGTGGATCGCCCAGCCGGTGGTCTGGACCTCGACCTTCATGGGCCTCAGGAGCTCCCTCACCAGGCCGACGTCCAGGTCCTGCTTCATGCCCACCTCGGTCTCCCTCCACCTGTCGGTGAAGAGCCTCTCGGCCCCCGGCAGCTCCCTCCTCAGGAGCTCCCACGCCTCGTTGGGCGCAGCGGGGTCCCCGAGGACCCACACGCGCTGCCTGTGGCACACGACCCCGCCGTTCTCGGCGATGACCGGGCCCCTGAAGCCCATGTAGTTGGATACCGCGTACGCGATCGGGAGCACGTTCCCGCTCGCCAGCATGACGTCCACCCCTGAGTCCTGCACCCGCCTCAGCGCGGCGACCGCCTCGAGGCTCATCCTCCTGGTGTCGTCCGTGAGTGTGCCGTCGATGTCGACCACGACCGCCCTCACGTCGCCGCGCGAGGGCCGCCCGCGCTCACCTGTCCTCAACCGCCCTCAGCTCACCAAGGGTAGTGTCGCGCTCGGCAAAAGCGTTGTGCTTGTGGATCGACTCCTCGCTCTCGCTCCTGACGGTGACGCGGACCGAGTCGGGGAGGTCGTGGTACCTGTCGAGGAGCTTCCCCAGTATGTCCCTGACGACGTCCTCCACGAACTTGGGGTTCCTGTGCGCGTCGAGGACCACCCTAGCCTCGTCCTCGCGCTTCAGTATGCCGTAGGTGGGGCTGCTGAGGGCGCCCTCGACTATGGAGACGAGGTCGTCCGCCTCGACCTCCACGTGCTCGGGCACCTCGATCATGAGCGTGGTGATGTTGCGCTGGTTGTGGGAGATCATCGGGGCCCCCCTGGCCTCCGCGTGGCCGGGCGAGTCCGCGCCGACCATGCTCGCGACGGTCTCCATGGCGCACGGGCAGGCCGTCATCCCCGCCACCTCGACGCCGACGAGCTTCATGACGCCGTTCCCGCGCCTCGCCGTCGCCCTCGCCATCAGCTTGAACGGCTCCAGGGTGCTCCACCCGCTGGACGTGGACCTCTCCAGGAAGTAGTCGGCCTCCATCCGCACCTCGGCGTAGCTCGCGTACTCGTGCCTCTCCAGGAGCGCCCTGCATATGTCCGCCGCGAGCTCCTCGAGGCTCCCCACGTCCCTCCTCACGCCCTCGTCGATCATCTCGGTTATGATCTCGACGTTCCGGGACATGTGGGACCCCTTCTGGCTGGAGGGGAGGTCGACGAAGACGTCGATCGAGGCGGTGAGGTGGTTGTCCCTGCCGTTCCTGTGGACCATCACGGGCTTCTTCACCCCGGTGATGCCCACCCTGGTCAGGCGGAACCCGTTCTCGATGCGGCGGCTCTGCACGTCCAGATGCTTCATCCGTGTCGAAAATCGGTATCCTGGGGCGGCTAATAAACCATGGAGATTCAACTACCCCGACGGTAGCATAGCCATGGTTCATAATCACTCGTACTGCTGGCACCTGTGGCAGTAGTACCTGTTGTACTCAGGCACGTACGTGAGGGGCCCGCCGCACCTGGGGCACGCCCTCCCGGGCATCGCGGGCGCCGCGGGGGCCGCCGCCGCGGCCGTCCGGACGGCCTTGGCCTCCCTCTGCTCCTTTATCGCGACGAGCTGGAACGCCGCCCCGAAGACCATCGTCCCGAGCATCGCCAGGACCACCAGCATCATGTCCGTCACGTCGAGCCAGATCAGGCCTATCCCCACCAGGAGGCCGCCCACGACCGAGGTGACCACGCCTATGGCCTCCTCGGCGAACACCAGGGTCACGACGAACGCCGCCGCGGCGAGCACCGCCGATATCACGAAGTCCCCGATCACCGCGGAGGCGACCACGTACGTCAGCAGGCCCGCGACCACGCCGAGCCCGAGCTGCGCGAGGAACACGAACAGGGCGCTCCCTATCACCGCCCCGAGGACGCTCACCACGAGCCCGACCAGCACCCCCCCGACCGCCGTCCCGAAGACGAACCCGAATATGCCGCCTATCGCGCCCCCGACGAAGGACATCACGTGCTTCCACGCGACCCTCCCGGCGAAGGCGAGCACGAAGCCGAGGCAGAGCACGACCGCCCCTATCAGGAGCAGGAGCTCCGGGCTGGTGTTCTCCTCGAATCCCGGCGGGCCCTGCTGCATCATGCTACCGCCTTCGAATCCCGCTCCCCGGTAATAACCCTTCGGCATCCTCGCAACCTCTATCTGCGGCGAAGCCCTTGGCCGTCCCGATGATCTGCGGCGTGGACGAGGCCGGCAGGGGGCCGGTCATCGGGCCGCTCGTGGTGTGCGGCGTCGCGGTCGAGTCGGACGCGGAGCTCAGGGCAATCGGCGTCAGGGACTCGAAGAGGCTCTCGGCCAGCAGGCGCGCCGAGATGGAGCCGAGGATACGCAGCGTCGCGAGGGTGGAGGTCGTGGAGGTCCAGGCGGAGGAGATCGACGCCCTCAGGGAGTCCATGACCATGAACGAGCTGGAGGCGAGGGTCTTCGCCACCATCATCGAGCGCCTCTCGCCGGGGACGGCCTACGTCGACGCGGCCGACGCGGACGAGGCGGAGTTCGGCCGCATGGTCCAGGCACAGCTTAGGTGCGGGGCGCTCATGCACTCGAGGCACAGGGCGGACGAGACGTTCCCCGTGGTGTCGGCCGCGTCGGTCGTCGCGAAGGTCGCGAGGGACGCGAGGGTCAGGGAGATCGAGGCGGAGATAGGGAGGCCGATAGGCTCGGGCTACACCTCGGACCCGAAGACGGTCTCGTTCCTCAGGGGCTGGATAGGGGAGAGGGGCTCGCTCCCGCCGCACACGAGGAGGTCGTGGGCGACCTCCCAAAACCTAATGATGCTGAACGGCCTGCGGAGGCTGGACTCTTTCGAGGGATGACATTGGTCGAGGAGCTGCTGGCCGAGGCCATAGCGCGCTTCAACAGGAAGGTCGAGGAGGACCCGGAGCTGAAGAGGGAGCTCACGGGGATGAGGAGGTCCGTGCAGCTGGAGCTCGAGGGCTCGGACTGGTACTACTTCGTGCTCGAGGACGCGAGGGTCGACGGCTACCGCAAGGGGCGCATCGAGGCGCCGGACATCAGGGTCATATCGACGGCGGAGGTCCTGAGGCAGCTCTGGACCAAGGAGCTGAGGCCGATGAAGGCCATAGCGACGAGGAGGCTGCAGATCAAGGGCTCCATCGACGACCTCCTGAGGTTCAAGAAGTTCTTCTGAGCCCAGCGCGCCACATGGATAGGTTTAACTACACGGTCACCATATGCACGAAACAGCGGGGTGGGGTAGTTTGGTAATCCCATCAGGCTCATAACCTGAAGATCATTGGTTCAAATCCAATCCCCGCTACGGTCCATTTAATGCTTATTATAAAAATACGATTATCTTATAATCCCCTGAGCTTGCGGACCTTGTGCCCCTGAGTGACCCGCCCCATGTCTGCGGCCCTGATGGCGTCCGCTCCTGAGACGGTCAGTATCCAGCTCGCGCTCCAGAAGCCGTTGTCGTTCAACCTCAGACCGGTGAATCGGACTCGTCTGGATAGGCCCAGTCTGCCGACGAGCCCCGCGACCTGGTCGAGCACCTCGCTCCTGCACATGGCGCGGCAGTAGCCCAGCGCGTCGACGGAGAACAGGCTCAACGTCGAGAGAGCGCCGAGTGTCATCCGCCTCCCAGATCCTCTTCCGCATATGCCCCTTGGTATGGCGGACATGTCCAGATCGGTGTGTCTGGATTGACCGACAACCAGGAGGGAGTTCGAGGCACTCGCGACGCATCCCTCCCCGTCGAACCATGGCTGCACCGCCGATATGAGGGTCGCCTCGTCGCGGGAGCCAAGCACCCACTCTGGCAGACTGACTGGCACTGCGGACTTCTCCCCCTGCGGCACACCGTTCTCAACCAACCACTCCGCGACGAACCTCGAGCAGATGAACCCCCGGATAGCCCTGGCGCCGTTCCCCGGCTCCTGCGGCGGCCCCATGTCGTACAGGAAGACGTCCCTGCAGAGCGACCTGAAGTGCTCGTACAGGTCCGTCTCGTGGTCAGCGAAGGTGATGTTGACCATCCCCGCGTCGAACCGGTTGTGCTTGATCCAGACGGACCCCTCCGCCATGACGTAGGACACGATCGCCGCCGCCTTCCTCCTCAGCGCGTCGTCCCGCTCCAGCTCCTCCCTCGTGGGCAGCCTCAGCCTCCCCCTGCACATCTCCCTGTGAACGCCCGCCGCATAGGAGTTCGCCCAGGTTCTGTCCTTGATGCTCGCGGCCGCCCTGACCTCCTCCTCGAGCTCCCCGTCTCCCGCCAGCTCCAGCATCCTCTCCATCACCGACACGGGGAGCGTCAGCCTCCCGGTCCGGTAGTAGTGCACCGATGACTTCGGCACCTCCAGCCCCTTCGCTAGCCCCTCGAGCGTGCCGAACCCGGCCGCGGCGGCCTCGACCAGCCTCCTCTGCAGGCTCCCCGGCAGCTGGACCCTCTCCTCCCTCCTGTGCGCGCCCCTCGTCCCCCTCGGACACATGCTATCGCAGGGGGGACGCCGCCGGGCCAGATATCGGCCAGCACTGCACGCAGGCTACGTCCAGGCGCGCGCCCGCAGCTGTCGAAATCATGAAATATCCGCCACGTCACATACCTCCGCGTGACGCCGCACCCCACCTGCCAAGGAGAGAAGAAGGACAGGAAGCTGTGCCCGACGTGCCTGTACTGGGACCCGCGCCCCGAGGACGGCTCCGGCCCGGGCCTGGGCTACTGCAGCGAGAGGGACATAGTCACCTCCGTGAGGTGCGAGTGCGAGTTCTTCGAGCAGGCGACCAAGACCAAGGTCGAGGCCAGGGACAGGGCCATCTATGGCCAGATAGACGAGGAGTCCGAGGAGTAGGGGGCCCGCGCACCCAGAAACCCTTAAATGGCCGCAACCTTGTGACTTACCGGCTGGTGTGTTCCCGATGAAGGCTGTCATCCTGGCTGCTGGCGAGGGGATGAGGCTCAGGCCACTTACGGTCTCCGAGCCCAAGGTCATGATACCCGTCGCCAACAGGCCGATCCTGGAGTATGTCGTCGAGGCGCTCGTGAGGAACGATGTCGAGGACATCGTCATGGTCGTGGGGTACAGGAAGGAGCGCATCATGTCCCACTTCGAGGACGGGCGCAAGTTCGGCGCCAAGATCGAGTACGTGGTGCAGGAGAAGCAGCTAGGCAACGCCCACGCCCTCGCCTGCGCCAGGGACAGGGTCTCAGGCGAGTTCCTCGTCCTCCCGGGCGACAACATCGTCGACGCGCAGGCCATCGGTGACCTCCTCAGGGCGGGCAAGTGCCAGACGGCCCTCGTGGCCGAGAGCGAGAACCCGTCGAAGTACGGTGTCGTGACGATCGAGAAGGAGAGCATCGGGGGCGTCGTCGAGAAGCCCCACGAGATGATCTCCAACATCGTCCTCACGGGCGTCTACTGCCTCTGCGACAAGATCTTCAGGCACATCGACGCGAACGTCTCCCAGGGGGAGTACGGCCTCAGCAACGCGGTCAACGCCAGCCTGAGCGAGAGGCCCGTCACGCCCATCTTCTCCACCGGCCTCTGGATCGACGCGGTCTACCCGTGGGACCTCCTGGAGCTCAACGCGGCGGCGCTCGAGCACCTCCCCGCGCGCACCTCAGGCAAGATCGAGCCGCAGGTCCAGATACACGGGCCCGTGGGCATCGGGGACGAGACGGTCATCCGCTCCGGCACGACGATCTACGGCCCGGTCCTCATCGGCGACGGCTGCGAGATCGGCCCGAACGTCACCATATTCCCGTCCACCAGCATCGGCAACAGCGTGCTCGTGGAGCCCTTCACGATGGTCAAGAACAGCATTGTCATGAGCAACTGCAGCATCGGGGCGCACTCGTACCTCTCGCACTGCGTCCTCGGCTACGGGACCAGGTCGCAGTCGCACCTGATGGCCCCGGGGGCGGAGTCGTACGTGAACATCTCCGACGAGTTCTTCAAGGTCCCGCACATCGGCTCGATCGTGGGCGAGGACACCACCTTCGGCACCGGCGTGGTCGTCGAGCCGGGCACGGTGGTCGGGGCGGGCTGCAAGGTGTCCAGCGGGGCCAAGATCATCAGGAACCTGCCCAACAGGTCCCTAGTGACGTAGGTGTTGTCCGGATGTGCGGTATCGTGGGTTACGCGGGCCAGCGCAGGGCGCAGCCCATCCTCGTCGACAGCCTGAAGAGGCTGGAGTACAGGGGCTACGACTCCGCCGGGATAGCGGTCGTGGGCAAGGGGCTCCAGGTCTTCAAGAGCGAGGGCGAGATCGCGGTCCTCGAGAGGGACATGCCGGAGATGGACGGCTCCCTCGGGATAGCGCACACGAGGTGGGCGACCCAGGGCAGGCCCACCACCGAGAACGCGCACCCGTTCCAGGACTGCACCGGGAGGCTGGCCATAGTCCACAACGGGATCATCAGCAACTTCATGGACCTCAGGGAGTCGCTCGAGGCCGCGGGCCACAGGTTCACCTCGGAGACCGACACCGAGGTCTTCGCACACCTGGTCGAGTCGGAGCTCAGGGGCGACCTCACGGAGGCGGTCCAGAGGGCCGTGGCCAGGGTCGAGGGCACCTACGCCTTCGCCGTCGTGGCGGAGGGCGGGGACGCGGTCGTCGCGACAAGGCGGGAGAGCCCGCTGGTGGTCGGCCTCGGCAACGGGGAGAACTTCGTCGCGAGCGACGTGACGGCGCTGCTGAAGCACACCAACCGGATGCTCTACGTCGAGGACGGGGAGGTCGTCAGGGTCACGAAGGACTCCGTGAGGATCGTGGACGCGTCCGGGAGGGAGGTCACCAGGGAGCCGCAGAAGGTGATGTGGAGCCTCGAGGACGCGGAGAAGGGCGGGTACCCCCACTTCATGCTCAAGGAGATCTTCGAGCAGCCCAGCGCGATACACGACTCCCTCCTCGGGAGGGTGGAGACCCTCGACGCGGAGCCGTTCTTCGCGGGCAGCGCCTTCTCGAACGTGAAGATCGTCGCGTGCGGCACCTCGTACCACGCCGGCCTCGTCGGCAAGTACATCATCGAGGAGCTGGCCAAGATCCCGACGACCGTCCAGATCTCCTCGGAGTACAGGTACTCGTCGGTGTCGAGGGAGAGCCCGCTCATGGTGCTGATAACCCAGAGCGGGGAGACCCTCGACACGATGGCGGCTGCGAGGGAGGCGAGGAAGCGGGGCAACAGGACCGTCGCGGTAGCGAACGTCATGGGCTCCGCCATCACGAGGGAGGTGGACCACGTCATCTACACCAGGGCCGGCCCGGAGATCGGGGTCGCGGCCACGAAGACCTTCGTCACCCAGCTCGTCGCCCTCTACATCCTCGCGATGGACCTGGGCTCGCAGAACAGGACCCTGAGCGCGCTCGCGAAGCGGGCGGCGATAGGTCAGCTCAGGAGCCTCCCGAGGGCCGTCCAGGACGTCCTGAACAAGGCCCCGGAGATCGAGGCGCTCGCGAGGAAGTACCACGCGGCCCGGGACATGTTCTTCATCGGCAGGAACATCAACTACCCCGTCGCCCTCGAGGGGGCGCTCAAGACCAAGGAGATCTCCTACATCCACGGCGAGGGCTACCCCGCGGGCGAGCTGAAGCACGGCCCCCTGGCCCTGATATCGAAGGATTCCCCGGTGGTGGCGATAGCCGTCAGGGACCACACCTACGACAAGATGCTCGGCAACATCGGCGAGGTCTCGGCGAGGGGGAGCCCGGTCATCGCCATCGGCTTCGAGGGGGACACCGAGCTGGCCAAGTTCGCGGATGACGTGGTGTACATCAGGGAGATACCGCCCCTGTTCTCCCCCGTGCCCGTGATAGTCGCATTGCAGCTCTTCTCCTACTATCTGGCCAGGGAGCGCGGCTGCCCGATCGACAAGCCGAGGAACATAGCCAAGACCGTCACGGTGGACTGAGCCTCACTCCAGCCTCTCGGGGCACACGTCCTTCCTGGAGCAGTGCCTGCACTTGCCGGGCCTGTCGTGGTTCCTGTGCGCCTCGCCGGTCTGCACGATCGCCCTCATCTCGGCGAGCTTGTCCACCAGCAGCTTCCTGAGGTCCTCGTTGTACTCGACCTGGTCCTCCCTCTCCGGGTACTTGAGGAGGCCGTAGGGCGGGGCCTTGCCCATGGTCTCCTCGATGAGGAGGCAGTAGGCGGCCACCTGGAGGGTGTGGGAGAACAGGGGCCCCTGGGGCGTCCTCCCCCTCTTCTCCTCCACCGGTATGATGTTGTCGGCGAGCTTGATCACGTAGTCCGGCCTGCCGGAGAGCCCGTACCTCTCGGACTTGAAGACCTTCGACTCGTCCATGTCGATGTACTCGATCTTCCCCTTCACCCTGAACTCGTGGCGCAGGGACTCGGCTATGCTCGTCGCGGACAGGGACCTCCGCAGGAAGAAGGTCGCTGCCATGAGCCAGATGATCGCCATGATCTCCAGGACCTGGGCGAGCACCGGGTCCTCCTGCAGGAACACGATGGCGTTCACGGCCACTATGGCCGCGACTATGGCGAAGGTGAGTATCAGCTTCTCGTAGTCGAGGATCTTGCTCTCGACCGTGGACCTGGAGGCCTTGTACAGGAAGAACGCCGCCGCCAGGACCCAGATGAGAGCCACGGCCCCGAGTATCTCGCCGAAGGAGACTGACTCCTCGAAGGGCATGAGCTCGAGGCCCATGATGGCTATGAGCGACGCGACGACCGCGTACCAGAACACCAGGCGCTCGGACTCCTTGGCGCTCCTCTCCCCCGAGTCGATCCTCCACAGGGTCTCGCCGAGCCTCTCGTGCTCCTCGATGCCCTTCCTGGTGGTCGTGTCCTGGACGTCGTGCTTCTTGCTCAGCCACCAGCTCATCGGGCAGTAGCTGTACTTCTCCAGATCGCCGGCGGAGATGTAGCCCCGTCCGGACGGCTCGGCCATGCGGCGACTATGAGTGTCCCTGGTCAATAAACTTTGCCGGGTGCCCGTGCTGGGCCGCCGTCTCCTCGCCCTCGGCGAAGTGGGAGCCGTCCAGGAGCACTATCCCCTCGGGCGGCTCGATCCCCTCGACGTACCCGAACCAGTACACGACCGCGCCCGTGCCGAACATCTCGGTGTAGGGCTTCAGCTGCTTCTTCACGTTCTTCCTGAGCTCGATCTCGTCCCCGAAGGACGCCTTCGACTCGATCCAGAACACCTTGGTCCCGTTGATCTGTATGGGCTTGTCCAGGAGGCAGTCCGGCGTCTTCTTGTGCGTCGCCCTCAGGTCCGCCTCGGTCCTGTAGGTGACGCACCTCCTGTCGAGCCAGTCCTGGAGCTGCTTCTCGCCCCACTTCCCCCTCTCGGTCTGCACATCCGAGCCCTTGGGGGAGTAGATGATGTCCTCCTCCGCCACCCTCCTGAGCTCCTTCCGGAGCCTCTGGTCCCTGCAGGAGTCGGGGTCGCGGATGTACTTCCAGTACGACTTCCTCGTGAGCCCTATCTCCGGGGCGAGCATGAGCCCCAGCAGGACCGGCGGGAAGTTCATGGTCCTCGCGAGGTGCGCGATCGAGTCGCCGTGCTTCCAGTCCTTGGCGATCTTCTTGATGTCCTTCTTGACGATGTAGAACCTGCGCGTGGCGTCCCTGACGGTCCGCTGCGTGTACATGACGAGAAGGAGCTCCCTGTCGAGCCCCATTGACTGTGAGAGCCTGTCGATGTCCTTCGGATTCCTGAGCCTAAAATAGATGTCCTTGTAGTCTTCGTACTTCATTAGTCCACTGTCCAGCATCGTGCTGAACGAACAGTTCGCAACGTTTCTGCTGGCGGCAACTATCCCCGGTTGTCTATATATTACTTTGCGACGGACGCACGCCGGCCAAGGGCCCCCAGGAGGCGCAAGGTTGAATACGGCGGAAGTCATGGAGCGGAGTCCCCAGAGCGTTTTTGGGAGGTGTCTCGTTGCCGGAGGGCGGAGCCAGGAAGGTCATAATGCCGGCGAGGTACGTCCAGGGCCCGGGGGTCCTGGCCCAGCTCGGCGTCCACGTCAGGCAGCACGGGTCGAAGCCCTTCGTCGTGAGCGGCAGGACCAGCTGGTCCCGCGTCAAGGCCAGGGTGCAGGCCAGCCTCCTGCAGGCCGGCGTGCCGCTCGCGGGCCACGACGACACCGTCACCGAGTGCACCCACGCCAAGATCAACGAGGTCGCGGACAGGGTCGGGTCCCTGGAGGCGGACATAATCATAGGCTGCGGCGGCGGGAAGGCCGTCGACACGGCCAAGGCCGTCTCGGAGAAGCTTCAGCTGCCCGTCGTCACGGTCCCCACCCAGTGCGCCACGAACGCCGACCAGATGGCCGACGCGGTGGTGTTCTCCGAGGACCACAGGTTCCTGGAGGACGTCTACCTCTCCCAGGCGCCCGTGCTGGTCCTCGTCGACACGGACATCGTCGCCAGGGCGCCCCCGATGTACCTCGTCCAGGGCATGGGCGACGCCCTCGCCTGCGGGTTCGAGAAGCCCGCCTACGCCGAGGCGATGAGGGCCAGGAAGGGGCAGGAGCAGGCGACCAACGCCGCGCTCGAGGTCAACCTCAGGTGCTTCCAGACGCTGATGGCCCACGGCGCCCAGGCCAAGAGGGACGTCGAGGCCGGCAGGGTGACGGAGGCGGTCGAGGCGGTCGTCGAGGCGATCAAGCTCCAGAGCGGCTTCGGGTTCGGGGGAGGGGGCTGCGCCGCCGCGCACGCGGTCCACAACGGCCTCACCGTTGTCCCGGGCCTCGCGAGGAAGCACGGGGAGATAGTCGCGTTCGGCACTCTCGTCCAGATGGTCCTCGAGAAGCGGCCCATGGGGGAGGTGGAGAGGGTCATGAGGTGGTGCCGGGAGCTGGGCCTGCCCATAAGGCTGAGCGACCTTGGGAGGCTCGACCTGTCCCAGCTGCCGAAGGCGGCCGAGAAGGCGTGCGACCCCGGCGACAGCATGGCCAACATGCCCTTCCCGGTGACCCCGGGCATGGTCCTCCTGGCGATCCACGAGGTCGACTCCCTCGCCGCCCGGCTGGGATGAGCCACTGGCTTGGCCCGCCCTCACGACTGGCCGTGCTCCAGGCTCAGGAAAGGATATATAACCCGAACGCGATTCTTCAGGTGTCGCCCCAGCGGCGGCAGAAGGGATGAACTAAAGGAGGTTTTCGAAATGACCAGCACGTTGAACACGTTTATAGCGTCAGGGAACACACCGCCATGGCTCCCGAGGGAGGTCGCCGACGGGAGGAGGTTCGCATGGTGGGCGGAGATAATGTTCCTGCTCGCTGCTCTGATATGGTTCATCATCGCGATAGTCGAGGTCACGATGTACGTGATCGACGGAGGGGTGGGGAGGATCGCGTTCGGCATATTCGGCTTCTTCGCGCTCCTGATCTGCTTCCTCGCCGCGGTGTTCATGAAGAAGACGGTCATGGACGCCATCGACCAGGGCAGGTTCCACGACGCCAAGAACGACTCGCTCGTGTGGATAATCATCGGGTTCTTCGGCTTCGCGCTCCCGTCCATACTCCTGATGCTCACCTACATGAAGATCGGGGACGCGCTCGCGCAGCAGGCCCCCGCAGGGTACCAGCCCTACGCCCCGGGGACCGTGACGGCCCAGCAGCCGGGGCAGCCGTACGCCCCGCCGCCGGTGCCGCCGCCGCAGCCCGCCCCGCCGGCCGCCGCCGCGCAGCACCCCCAGCACCCGCAGCACCAGCACCAGCCGATGGCGAAGTGCAAGAACTGCAACGTCCAGTTCCCGATGTTCATGCACAACTGCCCGAACTGCGGCGCTCCCAAGGAATGAGCAGAAACACTTAACCCCCTTCCCTCTTTTACACCCCGCAGGCAGTGGGGACCATGACAGAGCTCCTCTACATGAAGGACATCGAGTCGAACTACATCCGCGAGTTCGAGGCGGCCGTGGTCGAGCGCGGGTTCGACTACGTCGTCCTCGACAGGACCGCCTTCTACCCCCTGGGCGGGGGCCAGCCCTCGGACACGGGCAGGCTCGAGTGGCCCGGGGGCGGTGCCGACGTCCGCGAGGTGACCAAGAAGGAGGGGGTGAGGCACCACCTCGTGCAGAACCCCGAGCTGGTCCCGGACAGGGTCAAGGGCGTCGTCGACTGGGACAAGAGGTACGGGCACATGCGGATGCACACGGCGCAGCACATCGTCTCCGGGGTCGTATACGACCTATGGAAGGCCCGCACCGTGGGCAACCAGCTCTACCACGACCGCTCGAGGATAGACTTCGCCCCGATCAAGTTCACGGACGGGATGGTCGCCGAGCTGGAGGCGAGGACCAACGAGATCCTCGCCACCGGCGCGAAGGTGGAGATAGCCACCGAGGACAGGTCGGAGCTGGAGAGGAGCGTGGACTCGCAGAGGGCCAACCTGGACCTCCTCCCCAAGTCGGTCCGGGAGCTGAGGGTCGTGAGGGTGCCCGACTACGACGTCTGCCCGTGCGCGGGGACCCACGTGCGCTCCCTGGCCGAGATAGGGAGGATCAAGGTAGTCAAGAGGGAGAACAAGGGGAAGGACCGGGAGCGCATCACCTACGAGCTCATCGCGCCCTGAACCGGCGGCAAACCCACTAAACGCTTAAGTAAGGATGCCGCGGATATTTTCCCGGGAGGCCGAAATGGTAGAGGTTGGCACCGTCGCGGGCATATCGAAGCTGTCCATATGGCTGAGCGGGGCCTTCGCGGTGGTGAGCATCGGGCTGTTGTACATGTACATAGCCATGACCGATGCCTCCTCGCCGCAGAAGGTCCTGTGGTCCGCTGGCCTGTCGATGGCCGTGGCGTTCGTGTTCCTCGTCTCATGGACCGTCGCAAGGGACGTCGTCCGGGAGAAGGAGCGCGAGCACAGGCGGGTCTGAGCTGCAGGAGCGGTCAGGCCTTGCCGTTGGGGGGTCCGGCCTCCGACTTCTCCCCGTTCTCTACGGAGCCCAGCAGGAGCTCCATCAGGTCGGCGACCTTCATCCCGGGCACCGTCCTCAGCTGCGTCTCGCAGAACGGGCAGCAGGTGACGAGCGTGGTCGCGCCCGTGGACTTCGCCTCCTCGATCCTCTTCGATGCGAGGTCCTTGGACAGCTTCGGGAACGCCGACTGGAGTCCGGCCCCGGCGCCGCAGCACCGCGACTCCATGCCGTGGTTGGGCATCTCGGCCAGGGGCGCCATCGCCCTGAGCATCTCTCTCGGCTCCTCGAAGACGCCCCCGAGCCTGCCCAGGTGGCACGGGTCGTGGTAAGTCATCCTCTCCGTGGACCTCTTGACCTTCAGTCTGCCGCTCTTGACCAGGTCGGCTATCTCCTTGGTGATGTGCACGACCTCGATCTTCGAGCCGTGGTCCTGTAGCGACTTCTTGAGAGTGGTGTAGCAGCCGGGGCAGGCGGTGACGATCCTCTTCACCCCTAGCGCCTCGAACCTCTCGACGTTCTTCCTCGCGAGCTCCTCGTACCCCTCGGTCTGGCCGACGCGCAGGAGGGTCGATCCGCAGCACGGCTCGTCCTGCCCCATCGTGGCGAACCTGACGCCCGCCCTCTGGAGGAGCTTTGCGCTGGCGACCAGGCTGGGCACCAGCGGCTTCATGACCGCGGAGGTGCACCCGGCGAAGAACAGCACGTCCTGCGCGCCCGGCGCGGCCTTCGGGATGTTCAGGCCCTTGGTCCACTTGTTCCTCGCGCTCCTGGGCTGGAACCAGGGGTTGCCGTAGTTCTTCAGGCTCGCGGCCAGGGACGCGTGCTCCTTCATCGGCTCGACGCCGTGCTTCAGGAGGTACTCCCTGAAGGCCCTCGTGTGCTCCGTGTTCTTGAGGGCGCACCACCTGTCGCAGTTGCCGCACAGGGTGCACTCGAAGGCCGCCTCGACGACGGCCGGTGAGACCTCGAACTTGCCCTGGAGGAGCCCCAGCATGGTCCTGTTCCTCCCCTTCATGCACAGCGTCTTGACCTTCCTGGTCTGGTAGACGGGGCACCCGCGCTCGCAGAAGCCGCACGAGGTGCCGAAGCAGGTCTCGAGCTCCTCCTTCATCTGCTCGAGGGTGTTGTTCACTCCGACCCCTCCCTCGGGAACTTCTTGCCCGGGTTCAGTATCCCCTTGGGGTCGAAGAGCTCCTTGATCTCCCTCATGTACCTGAGGGATGCGCCGTGCTCAAGCTCCAGGTACGGCGCCTTCTGGTGCGTGTCGCTCATGAATGTGCTCATGGTGCCCTCGAAGGCGATGGCCATCTTGCTGAGCTCGTCGTGGAACTCCCTGAACCTCTTGACCTCTTCCGCGTCCCGGTAGTCGACGTACACCGCGCACGACAGGGAGAAGCCGATGCTGTTCGGGTGCTCCAGGTAGGCGTTCATGCCTATGATGTCCAGCCTGTGCCTCTCCGCCACCTCGACGAACTTGTGGTAGAACTCCTCGAGCCTGCCGACCGGCACTCCCGGGTCCGCGGCCCCGAACTTCTTCTTCGTCTGGGAGTCGGGCCACTTCTGCTTGAAGGGCTCGAACTCGAGCGTGTACTTCGAGGTCCACCAGCTCTCGACCAGCTCCCTCTCCTCCACGAGCTGCGCCTCGAACTCCTTGGCCAGCCTGACGGCCTCGTCCCTCTGGAAGTCGACTACCGCCTTGTCGCCAGCGAAGGATATCGCCAGGAGCGCCTCGCCCCAGGCGGGTATCTCCGGGTCCCTCCCGTGCTTCTGCTTGTACGTCTGGGTGTAGAACCTCAGCCTGCGCTTGCAGTTGATGTGGGCAGCCTCGATGCACAGCCCCGCCTTCAGGAGCCTGCTCAGGTAGTCGACCGCCGCCCCGAGCCTCGGGAAGACGAGCATGTCCACGCGCCTGGTCGCCGGGAGGGGCTCCAGCTTGAGCGTGGCCTCGGTGATGACCCCGAGCGTCCCCTCGCTGCCCGCGAGGAGGTCCTTGAGCTTGTAGCCTGACGATGTGAAGTGCGCCTTCCTGTGGCCGAGCTCCAGGACCTCACCGGTGCCAGTCACGATCTCAGCACTCAGGAGGCAGTTCAGGATCTTGCCGTACCTCACCCCGAATGTGGAGTCGTTGTCGCAGGCGATCGCCGAGCCCACGGTGCTGACCCACTTCGACTCGGGCTGGTGGGGTAGCCACAGGTCGTACGGGTGGACAGCGTCGTTGACCTCCTGGAGGGTCGCGCCGGCCTGCACCCTGATGGTCTGGTTCTTGGGGTCGACCTCGACCACGGAGTTCATGGTGGTGGTATCGATGTATATGCCGCCGTACATGGGGACGGCGCCGCCGAGCATCCCCGTCAGGCCGCCGCCGGCGGTGACCGGGACGCCGTGCTCGTAGGCGACCTTGATGGCCCTCTGGACGTCCCTCGTCGTCCTCGGCAGGACCACGACGTCCGGGGGCACGAACTCGTCCGGCGTCCTGGGGCTCCAGTCCGCCCCGTAGACGAACCTCTCTGCGGGGTCGACCAGCACCTTCTCCTTGCCGAGCGCGGCGACGAGCTCGTCGGTGTAAGACATGGCTGAACGCTGGAGAGGCTTCGGGGTACTAAAGACTGATTGACGTACATTCATGGGTGCCCGGCCCGGGGGGCCCACGGGCGAGCATCAATATCCCCCGAGCGCATTATGCCGTCCGAGCGCGCTGCGGGAGTCTGAGAGGATGACGGAGAAGGCTGCTGAGAACGGGCTGCTGTTCGGCCTGGAGATGCCATCGTCGTACACGAGCCTCGAGGAGGCGTCGAACAGGGCCCTGGAGGCCGGGCTGGCGGGCTACCCGAGGGCCAAGAGGATGCTGGAGCTGCTGGGCTCGGACGAGGAGCTGAACACGCTCCTGAACCTGGCGAACTTCATCGCGGTGAAGAAGCTGGGGTACAACGACCACGGCCCCATCCATGCGAGGATAGTCGCGGCGAACGGGATCACGATACTCAAGATACTGATCGAGAGCGGGAAGCTCGAGCTGGACTCGGTCAAGGGGCTGGGGATGACCGAGGACGACGCCCACCTCATAGTGCTCTCGGGCTGCATCCTCCACGACATAGGCAACGCGGTCCACAGGGTCGAGCACGAGACCTTCAGCGTCATGTACGGCAAGTCGATCCTAGAGAGGCTCCTGCCGGAGATATACCCCGACACCGCGCAGAGGACCGGGGTGATGCAGCAGATACTCCACACGCTCTTCGCGCACGACGAGGGGGAGAACGCCCTCACGGTGGAGGCGGCCATCGTCGTGATCGCGGACGGGTGCGACATCACCAAGGGCAGGGGCAGGCTGGCCTACGACCTTGGCAAGCACGACATACACTCCATATCCGCGCTGTCGATAGAGACCGTGGACATCCGGAAGGGGAAGGAGAAGCTCATCGAGATCCACGTCAAGATGTCCAACTCGGCCGGCATATACCAGCTCCAGGAGACCCTGGGCAAGAAGGTCGCCGAGAGCCCCCTCAAGGACCACATCGAGATCGTCGCGGAGCTCGTGCACCCCAAGTCGAGGCAGGAGCTCCAGGTCTTCGACAGGATAGTCTTCTCCGACGGGAGGTACAGGAACGCCTAGAGGGAGAAGAGCGGGATGGCCACGATCAGCATGGCCAGGGCCGCGCACTGCAGCACGTTCAGCCTCTCCTTCAGCCTGACCTTCGCGGCCGCGATCGTGAGCACGGGGTAGAGGTTGGTTATCGGCGACACTATGGAGACGTTGCCGTTCGCGAATGCGAGGTACATCGTTATGCCGCCCGCGGTGAGGAACAGCATCGAGAGCTCCAGTATCCTCAGGTCGGCCTTCGGCATCTCGAAGCGCCCCTTCGTCGTGAGGAGCCAGTAGGCTATCCACATGGTCGGGCACACGGCCGCGTACACGCCTATGAAGTTGGTGTCGCCTATGACGTCGATGGCGCCCTTGGCCACCGTCGCCGAGGTGCCCCAGAAGAAGAGCGAGCAGACGGCGAAGACGACGCCCAGGAGCTCCGTCCTCCTCCCGTCCCCGTTGCCCGGGCTGTAGGTGAACATGAGCATCCCCGCCACCACGAGCGCCACGCCCGCCCCCTCACCGTAGCTCATCTCCTCGCCGAGGAAGAGGAGCGCGAGGAGGACCGTCCAGGGGGCGTAGGCGCCGGCGACCGTGCCGACGATGCTCACCTTCCCGTGCTTCAGCGCCTCGTAGAAGGTTATGTACGCGGCCCCGGACAGGGCGGCCGCGACGGCGGCCTGCACCCACGGCCACGCCTCGAACGAGGTGTCGCCGTGGAAGAGCACCCAGTAGACCGCCCATATGATGCCGAGGTTGCCCCCGAAGAGGAGGAGGTAGTTGGCCGACGAGAGCTGGGTCCTGGTCTCCTTGACGAAGACCTGTCCCAGTCCGTAGAAGAGGATCGTCGCGAGCGAGAAAGGCAGCCAACCGATGTCCATCTATCCGCCTGGATGCCCCTTCCCTAGAAATACCTTTTGAGCCCCGGACCCCGCCCGAGGGGCAACATAGATAGGCGGGCAATGAGCTTCGAAGGCGTAGGTCGACCACCATGACGCCGCCGATAGCCCTGCTGGGGATACCGTTCGACGACCAGTCCTCCTTCGAGAGGGGGTCCGCCAAGGCCCCGTCCTTCATCCGGGACGCGTGGCGCAGCCGCGCGTCCAACCTCTACAGCGAGGACCTCACCCTCGTCGACGAGTCGCTGGTCCACGACGCGGGGGACGTGGCGTTCGCGCACGGGGAGGACCCGTTCGCGGAGATCGAGAGGAGGCTCGACGGGCTCCTCGCGGAGGGGTACAGGCCGCTGTGCCTGGGAGGGGACCACTCCGTCACGTACCCGATCGTCAGGTCCGTTTCGCGGGTGCACGGCAAGCTGGACATCCTCCACTTCGACGCCCACCCGGACCTCTACGAGGACTACGAGGGGAACAGGCTCTCCCACGCCTGCCCGTTCGCCAGGGTCATGGAGGAGGGCCTCGCGGGCCGGCTCGTCCAGGTCGGCGTCCGTTCGATGACCCCTCCGCAGCGCGAGCAGGCGGAGCGGTACGGCGTCGAGGTGGTCGACATGCGGTCCTTCAGGGACGGCCTCGGGCTGGAGTTCTCTGGACCGGTCTATCTCTCGTTCGACGTCGACGGGCTGGACCCCGCCTTCGCGCCGGGGGTGTCGCACAGGCAGCCAGGCGGCCTGTCGGCCCGCCAGGCGCTGGGCGTGATACAGGCCTTCGGGGGCAGGCTGGTCGGCGCCGACATAGTCGAGTTCAACCCCCTCTTCGACACGCCTGGGATGACGGACGCGGTCTGCGCGAAGCTGCTGAAGGAGATCGCCGCCAGGATGGCGCGGTGAAAGGTTATTATCCGGGCTGGTTCTTCGGAGGCCCGGTCTTATCATGGGCATCGGGAAGGCAGTCAAGGAGGAGCTCTCCGGCTCCGTCGCGAAGTCTTACGTCGCAGGCATCACCTGCTACCACAGGGTCCACGCGTCCCCGATGATGGACGCCGCGGCCCAGCACCTCAAGGGCGTACTCGACACGTTCGGCATGGACGAGGTCAGGATCGAGCGCTACCCCTCGGACGGCCGCAGGAAGTACTGGACATACGTCTCCGCCCTGGCGTGGAGCTGCAGGGGCGCCGAGCTGAGGATGGTCGAGCCCGCGGAGAAGGTCCTCGCGCGGTTCGCCGACATCCCCCAGTCGCTCCACACATACAGCAAGGCGACGCCCCGCGGCGGCGTGACCGCGGAGCTGGTCGACGTCGGGAAGGGGACATCGGACGAGGACTACCGCGGGAAGAAGGTCAAGGGCAGGCTCGTCCTCGCGACGGGGAGGGGCAGGGCGGTCCACCTCCAGGCGGTCCTGAAGCGGGGCGCGGCCGGCGTGGTCACCGACGGCCTCTCGTACGAGTTCCAGGGGGTGCGCGAGAGCACCGACATCCCGGACGCCCACGCGTACCAGGGCATCTGGCCGACCGCGGAGGAGGCCAGGAGGACGACCTTCGGCTTCTCCCTCAGCAAGCGCCAGGGGAACGAGCTGAGGAAGCACCTGGCCAGCGGGAAGAGGGTGCGGCTCCATGCGGAGGTCGACGCCGAGCTGTCGAAGGGCAGCTACTCCGTGCTCACGGCCACGGTACGCGGGTCGGAGGCGCCCAAGGACGAGGTGTTCCTGGTCGCCCACCTGTGCCACCCCAGGCCGAGCGCGAACGACAACGCCTCGGGCAGCGGGCTGCTGGTGGAGGTCGCGAGGACGATAACCGCTCTGATCAAGGCGGGCAAGATCCCGAGGCCGAAGCGGACCATCAGGTTCCTGTGGGTGCCCGAGACGAACGGCTCGGTGGCCTTCCTCTCCAAGCACCCTGAGCTGTACCCCCGCCTCAAGGCGGGCATCAACCTGGACATGATCGGGGAGGACCAGGCGCTCTGCAGGTCCACCCTCATCATGGACTCCACGCCGGACTCTGTCCCGTCCTACCTCAACGACTTCGTGTTCTCCATGATCAGGCAGGCGAACGCCGAGTACGACCCGATGGTCAGGCTCGGGATGTCCAGCAACTTCAGGTTCGACAGGACCGCGTACTCCGGCGGGAGCGACCACACCGAGTTCGGGGAGTCGACCGTGGGGGCGCCGTGCGTCGCGATGACGCAGTGGCCGGACATGTTCTACCACACCAGCCTCGACACCCTGGACAATGTGAGCGAGGACAGCCTCAGGAGGGTCGGCTGGACGACGGCCGTGTCGGCCGTCACCCTCGCCGACGCGGGCGAGGAGACGGTCCACCGCCTCGCGGTGCTGACCTCGACCGAGGGCATGAAGCGGATATCGGAGGCGGTGGAGAAGGCCTCGTCGGAGCTCATGGACGCGCGCAGGTCCGCCAAGGGCCGCCGCGCCAAGGAGGCCGCCGCGAGGCTCGCCATGTACCACCGGTCGAGGCTCTCCCACATCGCCAGGAGGGACGCGGCCGCGGTGCGCTCGCTCAGCAGGCTCGACCCGGAGTCCGGCTCCGACGCCTTCGTCGAGGCGCAGGCGGCCGCGGTGACGGAGCACGGCTCGAGGGAGCTGGAGAGGCTGAACAGGGTCATCGACTCGGCCGTGGACGCTTCCTCCGCCGACGCCCTCATGCGCAAGGGCCATTCGGAGGCGGAGGAGAGGGCGAAGGGGATAGTCCCCATCCGCCTGTTCAAGGGGAGCCTCGACCACGAGGCGATGCCCGAGGTGCTCGGGGAGAGGAGGTGCGCCTGGCACGACGACGCGGAGAAGAGGGACCCCCTGTTCCCCAAGAAGATGTTCGAGGCCGTGAACCTGATGGACGGCGAGCGGGACCTGTGCGAGATCACGGAGTTCGTGTCGTCCGAGTACACACCCACGGACATCAGCGACGTCATACGGTACGTGTCCGACCTGAGGGCGGCCCGTCTGGTGCGCTGAGGCGGCCTGCCAGGCATGCAATCGGAAAAGGAAGGAAGTGGTTTGGAGGGAAGGGCCTAGGCGCCCCTCCTCCTCATCGCGAAGGCGACGACGACCACCGCGACTATCACGATGATCATCATCAGCACGATGAGCCCGCTGGCGTTGGCGCCGGCCTCCTCTTCTGAGGGCGCCTCGAAGCTGGTGTACGCCGTGTACACGGGGTCGTGCACCACCCTGTAGCCGTTCCACTGCGGGAAGGACACCGCGTACCAGAGCGGGTAGGCGTTGAACCCGTCCTCGTTCGTGGGGGAGAGGCTCCTCTCCGCCAGGTCCAGCGGCCCGTCGTAGACAGACTGCACGTAGTCGCTCAGGGCGTAGGCGAATATGCTCATGGCGCCGGCCGCGAAGCCCAGCTGCCATGCGACCAGGACGAGGTCGACCAGCCTCGCGCCGACGATGGCGTTCATCGCGTCCTCGTCGTCCCTGATGACGTAGTCGGTGGTCTCGTTTATGAGGTCGAACGTGCCGCGGGTGCCGACCTCCAGGGCCCTCTCGCTGTCGTCGCCCACCTTCAGGACGATGTCCTCGTCGACTGGGGCGTTGATGTCGGGGTCGATCGCGCTCCCGGTCGCGTTCCCCGAGGCCCCCTGGTACTTGGACGTGAAGACCGTCACGAAGTGGACCACGCTCAGCCCCATGTTCTCGGGCAGGTTGTGCGGGTCGGCCTCTATCGGTATTCCCAGCAGGATGAGCCAGAGCTCCGTGACCTCGCCTATCGTGTACCACGTCTCCGCGCGGACCTCGCCGCTGTCCGGGTCCATGGTGACCTCGTACGTCACGGTGAGCTCGCTGAACTTCGCGATCCAGCCCGTCGCGAAGATCGCGCTGGCGAGGAAGTTCTCCGTGACGAAGGCGTACAGGTTCCTGTACTGGATGCCGAACCTGTAGTGGCCCTCGCCGAGCTTCTCCACCGCCTGGACCTCGACCTCCGGCGGGTACGCCTCGTCCAGCGCCGCCGCGACCCCGAACGGTATGATGTAGTAGACCTTCTCGTTCCCCGGGTCCGGCAGCCCGTTCTGGCCGGGGCCGGTCCCGTTGTATGTGTCGTCGAAGGCCATGAGGAAGGCGAACACCGCGCCGATGAACACCTCGTTCCCCTCAGGCGTGAAGTAGTGGATCCCGAACAGCTGGAACGGGACGTTCCCCGTGCCGTTCTCGTTCTCGACCATGTTCAGCGCCAGGAGGAACGCCGAGACGTTCTCGTAGTTCACATACGAGGCCGAGAAGGTCACGTCGTCCCCCGCGGGGCTCTGGGCCTCGATGGACTCGTTGGTCCAGTACTCCTCCTCGAAGGAGTGGCCGAACACGGCCACCTCGTCCCCTTCCTGCCAGGTCTCCGGCGGGAAGGCGCTTGCGCTGGAGACCAGCATGGCGCACAAGGCTAAGCTTGCCACTGCAACGAGCACTCTCTTCATGTGCATCACCATCTTCATGCCCGGAGGCCGTCCGGGCATCCTGGCAGGCGGATGGCCGTCGGGGGGGTTAATCCTTTCCGCCCGCGCCGGCCAGGGGTGTCAGCGCAGCCCCTTCGCCCTCTCGTCCTTCTCGAAGAGGGTCCTCCCCCTGCAGTCTATCCTGAGGACCCTGTGGTAGGGGATGCTGGCCTCGTCGGTCTCGAAGAACTGCCTCCCGAGGGAGCGTATGGCCCCGCCGCCGATCCTGAGGTTGTCGCCTGGCGCGCCCCTGTGGATGTACCATATGACCGCCTCGGCGAGCGACTCTCCCTCCGTCCACATCAGCCGGTTCAGGACCTCCCTCGGGAAGACCATCGGCCTGGAGTCGGCCTGGGGCGTAATCATCCTTTCGACCGCTGGCCTGAGGACAGGGACGGGAAGGGCGTTTGAGGGGTTTCGCGCGTCTCACAGGGCCTTGAGCTTCTCCTCGATCTTGTCGGCCAGCTCGCGGACCTGGTCGAAGTGCTCCTGCTTCGGCGGCCCCTTCGGGTCGACGACGCCCAGCACCTCTATCTTCGACCCGCCGAGGAGCTCCTGGACGTGCTTCACCGCCCCGCCGGACCATCCGTGCGAGGTCAGGAGCGCCGTGTACTTCGTCGGGGCCCTCAGCTGCTTGACCAGGAGGGTCGCGTACGCGCCCACCGGGTGCATCATGTTGAGGACCGTCGGGGCGCCCACCACGACCACCGGCGTGTCGACGAGCTCCTTCGCGACGTGGCCTATCTCCGTCACGGTCAGGTCGACGATGTTGACGATGACCCCCTTCGCGACGAGCTCGCTGTTGAGCGCGTTCACGAGCTTCTCGGTGCTGCCCCACATGGACACGTAGACGATGGCGACCTTCTTCTCCATCTTCTCGCCGGTCCAGGCGGTGTACGGTCCGAGTATGACCTCTGGATCCCTCCAGATGACGCCGTGCGACGGGGCGATCATCTTGACCCCGAGGTTCTTGACCTTCTCCACGGCCGTCGCGCCCTGCCTCCTGAAGGGCATCATGATCTCCGCGAAGTAGAGCTTGGCCATGTCCAGGGCCAGCTCGTCCCCCATCTCGTCGGAGTAGAACGGCCCGTCGGCCACGTGCGAGCCGAAGAAGTCGCACGGGAAAAGGATCCCGTCCTCCTCGAGGTACGTGAAGATCGTCTCCGGCCAGTGCAGCCAGGGCGCGTCCACGAACCTCAGGGTCTTGCCGCCGAGCTCCAGCTTCGAGCTCTCGTCGACTACCATGATCCTCTCTGGGTCGATGCCGAAGTACATCATGGCGGCCTCCTTCCCCTTCGCGCTCGTGACGAGCTTCGCCCCCTTGGCGACCTCGAGCACGTACCTTCCCGCGTCGGCGTGGTCCGGCTCCGCGTGGTTCATGACGACGTAGTCTATCTTCGAGACGTCGGTCCTCTCCGAGAGCTTCGCGAGGAGCTCCTCGTCGAAGCCAGGGTTGACCGTGTCTATGAGGGCGGTCTTCTCGGAGCCGACCACGAGGTACGCGTTGTAGCTCGTGCCGTGCGGCAGGGGTATGAGCCCGTCGAAGAGCCTCCGGTTGTGGTGCTTCACCCCTACCCAGAACACGTTGGGCGCGATCGATATGGTCCCTTTCGGTGTCTCAGCCATTCCCGAACACCTCTGAGGCAGGTTAACCGTTCGGGGTTCATAGCCTTGTTGCCGTTCTCCTCCGCCAGCGTGGCAATAGATTGAAAAGGGGGTAACGCTTTGGACACGCGGGCCGAGGTGCCATCGCCATGGACTTGAGGTCGAAGATCAAGCGGGTCCCGGAGTTCAAGGGGGTCGTCTTCTGGGACATCACCCCCCTGCTGAGGGACAAGCACGCGTTCAGGCAGTGCATAAAGGACCTGGCCGACCACTTCAGGGGCGACGACATAAGCGTCGTCGTCTCCAACGAGGCCAGGGGGTTCATCATCGGCGCCCCGGTCGCTCACGAGCTCGGCGTCGGCTTCGTCCCGATAAGGAAGAAGGGGAAGCTCCCCCCGAAGGTGCGGGCCCTGAGCTACTCGAAGGAGTACGAGTCGGACGTCATAGAGATCAGGGACGACGGCATCGAGCCAGGGGACAGGGTCCTCCTTGTCGACGACCTCCTCGCCACCGGAGGCACCATCAAGGCCAACGCCGACCTGGTGGAGGACCTCGGGGGCAAGGTCGTCGGCATGGGTTTCCTGGTGGAGCTGGAGTACCTGAAGCCGAGGGAGCACCTCGGCGACAGGTACCACATACACTCGCTCATCAGGCTCGAGAACACCGGCGAGCTCTGAACGTCCTTCGAAGCCCGGAGACGAAGTTTCAATTACCCGTCAGTCGTTCACAAAAGCCATGGCGCTCGAGGCGCTGAAGGCGTCGCTGGCCGACTCCCCCATAGTCATGCGGGGGGAGTACGAATACCTGGTGCACCCGCTCACGGACGGCATACCCAAGGTCGACCCCGCCCTGCTCGAGGAGGCCGTGGACGCGCTCGTGCAGATCGGGGACTTCGACTGCGACACGATCGTGACCATCGAGGCCCTGGGGATCCCGCTGGCCACGGCCCTCTCCCTGAGGACGGGGAAGCCCTTCAACGTCGTCAGGAAGAAGATGTACGGCCTCCCCGGCGAGGTCAACCTGGCCCAGGTGACGGGCTACTCGAAGGCGACGCTCTTCATCAACGGGATACAGCCGGGCGAGCGCGTGACCATAGTCGACGACGTCATCAGCACGGGCGGGACGCTGTGGGCCCTGGTCGAGGCGCTGAAGAAGATGCAGGTGAAGGTCGTCGACATCCTCGTCGTCCTGGAGAAGACCGACAAGAAGTCGGAGATCGAGAGGAAGATAGGGTGCCCGATCAAGACCCTCGTCAAGGTCGAGGTCGTCGAGGGCAGGGTCCGGGTCCTCTGATCGGGTTTCTCCCCAAAAAGGGCATATCGAACCAGACATGACTCTTTGTTTCTCGATTTAGAGTAGATGCCCTCCGCCGCCCTCGAAGCCTGCCTGCAGCCGAAAGGGGCACCATCCCGCAGGCCCTCGTGACATCGTGTCCGAGCTCGGCCTGCTAGCATCGGTGGCGGCCTCCGCCGCGGCGGGGTCGGCGCTGGGCTTCGCCACGGGGCTCGTCCCGGGGCTGCACGTCAACAACATCGCGGCCGCCGCGGTGGCCTATGCGGGGTCGTTCCTCGGCCTGTTCGCGCTCCTCGGCGGGGCGACCGGCTCGGGCGAGGCCGGGCTCATGCTGTCCTGCTTCCTCGTCTCCGCGCTCGTGTCCCACGGCTTCTCCGAGGCCGTCCCCAACACGTACGTCGGGATACCGTCGGGGGACGCGATAACCGTCCTGCCGGCCCACAGGCTGGCGAAGGCCGGGCTCGGGTGGGCGGCGGTGAGGTCCTCCATCGACGGGAGCCTCGCCGGCGTCCTTCTGGGCGCCGCGGCCCTCGTCCCCATCTCGGTGATCCTGGGCCCAGCGGTGGGCGCCTACGCCCTCCTGAGGGGGGTGATGGGGCTCCTGATACTCCTGCTGTCTTCCGTGTTGGTGCTCTCGGACGGCCTGGCAGTGCCGGCTGCGCGGCACAGGAACGCCGCGAGGGCGGCCCGGATGGCGAAGATACTCGCCGTGTTCCTCGCCTCGGGGACTCTGGGCTTCGTGGTCCTCGACACGAACTACTTCGCCGCGGTCATGCCGGGCTGCCAGGCCCCGTTCGTCCCGAGGTCCTCGCTGCTCCTGCCCCTCTTCGCGGGCCTGTTCGGCATGCCCACCCTCATGCTCAGCCTCGGCAGCGCGGGCTCCCGCGACCCTGGCGCCACGCTCGCCCGCAAGGTGCGGGAGCCATCCAGGCTGAGGGGCTCCGCGATGTCGCTGGTCGGGGGAGTGCTGGTCGGGTGGATCCCGGGGCTGACGTCCGGCTCCTCGGCGACCATCTGCTCCTCCGCCCTGCGCGGGCCCGCTGAGGAGGCGGGCGACGTAGAGGGCTCGATGCGCTTCATCTGGCTCTACTCCGCGATATCGTCCGCGGGGGCGGTGCTATCGGTGGGCGCGCTCTTCACCATCCTCCGGTCGAGGAGCGGCGTCATGGACGCCGTGTCGCGCTTCATCTCCCCGGAGCCGGTCGGCCAGTCGCTCCCCGACTTGGTGGCGCCTTCCGCGCTCCTCCTGTCCATGGTGCTCTCCGCGCTGCTATCGTACAGCGCGATGTCCGTCATGAGGGAGCGGCTGCGCGCGGTGGGCAGGGCGCTCTGCTCGAGGAAGCTGGCGATCGGCGCCGCAGTCTTCGTCGTCTCGCTCGTCGCGGCGCTGACGGGGCTGCGCGGGCTCCTGCTGCTGGCGACCGCGTGCTGCCTGGGGGTGCTCCCTCCTCTGATCGGCGTGAGGAGGATACACCTCATGGGCTGCCTGCTCGTTCCGATATCCGTCACATTCCTCTAGCGGCCGCGCCGACGCCTGCCGCCATGGCTCCGCCTGGACAGCAGTGTTGATAGAAGGTGGAAGGACCCCGTCTTCTTCTCCCCCCGTTAAAAATGGCGGGGACCCATCTCCGGCCCTGGCCGGTTAATCTTCCTCTTTAGGAAGAGGCCAGGGTTCAATACCCAGCTTGATGGGCCCGCCTGCCCAAGGCGGGCGCCCTTCCACCTTTATTGTGATCTCCTCGCCCGTGTCGAGGTTCTCGATGTGCCATGCCTCCAGCACGGCCGCGTCGTCCTCCTCCACGAGCTCCCCGGTGACGTTGACCCTGTCGCCGACCGCGACCACGTCCCTGACCGTGACCTCCTGGGTGAGCCAGTACCACCACGGCCCGAACTTGACCTGGACCAGCTCGCCGTCGCGGGCCTCGAGCATGAAGGAGCCAGCGCGCTCGTCGCTGAGGTCGCAGTCGCCGTCGCTCTCCTCGTCGCAGCAAACGAACTCGGTGACCTCGCCCTCGATCGAGACGAGGTCATAGTCGGGGCTGTCGTCGAGCGCGATGGTGACAGGCACAGCTACCAGTCCTAGCACTGCGACAGCTAATGCGGGCATGGCGAACTTAGAGCCGAACATGCGCGCTCCTACCCCCTCAGTTCTGAGTACCCGTTTCGGCTTCATCGTATATAAACATATCCAATACTGACTACCTCTTTAGAACAAGCCTCGAAATTTGCCGTTCTTAACGCCGTTTTCGAACCCCTCCGCGAGCAGCCGCGCGCGGTCCCACCCGAGGGGCATGAGCACCGTCTCCGCGGCCCTCAGGAGCAGGTCGACGTAGGCCCCGGGGTCGTACTCGCCCTCGGACGCGAACGGCTCCGCCCTCACCCTCCTGCCGAGGTCCCTGCTCCCGCGCCAGGTGATCACGTAGCTCAGCAGCTCCCCCGGGTTCACCTCGAGGCCGTGCGAGCCCAGCTGGTCCAGGGCCGCCACGGCGTCGTTGACCTGCCTGTAGTCGCCGAGCGGCTTCGACACCCTCCTGGTGACGAGGAGCCTGTCCATGGGCACCGTCCCGGAGAGCGTTTCGTCCACGTACCTGTCCACCACCCCTAGCGCCTCGGGGACGAGCTCCGCCAGCATCCTGGAGTCGTCGGCCCTCGAGAGCCGCGCCAGCATGTCCCGTTGCATGTCGGCCACTAGGCCGCAGGTGTCCCTGCGCCTCAGCTCTATCCCGCGGAGCTTGAGCCTCCCGTCCTCGAAGAGGCCGTAGTACCTGTTGAGGGCGCCGACGCCCCGCGTCTTGTCCGGCAGGAAGGCGATCCACTTGTAGACGCCCTCCGGCTCGAGGGGTATCCCGATGTGGCCGGAGACGTGCTCGCAGAACCTCCTCGGGTCGCCGCCCCCCTTCAGCCAGAGCGAGTCGACTATGCCGTGCAGTATCTCGAAGCCGTGCGCCTCCGCGATCTCCGACGCCTGGAGCATCAGCTCCCTGCCGTACGCGTTGATCGCCTCGTGGCACTCGATCCTCCCGAAGCGCGCGTTCCTGTAGCCGGTGTAGCCGAAGCAGTTGTGCGTCACGATGCCGTTCGCCAGCGCGAAGCCGTGCACCGGCTCGGCCACGGAGAAGCAGTAGACGTGCGCGCTCGTCGGCTCGGCGCGGCCGGCGCCCTCGACCGTCGCCGCGTCGCCGGCGCGGCCGTAGAGGGGCGGCAGCAGGGGGAGCCGGTCGCCCCTGGCGACCCTGTCGGCCCTCCTCACGGCCATCCCATCCTCCCCGACGACCAGGCACGGGTGGTCGGGCGTCGCCAGCACCTCCCCGTGGCTCGTCTCGAGCCGCACCATCCTCCCCGGCGCGGGGAACCTGAAGACTGCGGTGACGGTCTTCAGCTCGGGCTGCATCTCATCGTCGAGCCCGAACAGCTGGATCCTCGGCCCCGGGGCCAGCTCCCCGCACCTCCCGCCGCACTCGCGGTCCACGACCTCCGATATCGGGCGCACGTCGAACCTGCCGTCGCGCTTGAAGGGCACCTCGGTCGAGCCGTCCAGGCAGGTCACGAGGAGCCACTTGAGTATGTCCACGCGCTCCCTGTAGCCCCCGACGTCCCCGACGCCCTCGCGCACGAGCCTCTTCAGCCTGGTCCTCCTCTCTATGACCGGCTTGAGCACCCGCGGTATCAGGCCGACGCGCCTGTCGCATGTGCCGTAGCCGAGCACCGGGACCCTCCTGGAAGGGTCGGGGCAGCAGCCGCACATGAGCGTCTCCGGGGAGATGTTGAACCTGACCATGATGTTCGGGTAGAGGGAGGTGAAGTCCACCTCCAGCACCCGGTCGTGCACCCCCACGACCGGCTCGTAGATGAACCCCCCGCGGTCGGAGACGATCAGCTCCTGGGCGGTCTTGAACTCCTCGGGGACGTTCTTCTTCCAGAGGACGAGGCACCCGTCCCTGAGCGCCTGGTCGACCTCCATGGAGCTTATGGTGCTCCCGGGCGAGAGCCTCGCCAGCTCCTGCAGGGGGACCGCGGAGACGCGCGAGAGGTCGATGAGCCCTTCGAGGCCGCTCTCGGCGTACATGAACGAGTTCTCCCGGTCGATGTGCACCCTCCCCTTGAGCGAGTAGGAGGGCGGCTTGTACTTGATCTGGCCGTAGGTGAAGTACGACTTCCCCCTGCGCTCGGTGTCGGGGCGGTCGTCGTCCCTGCCGAGCCGCAGCGAGCCAAGCCCGACGGCCTTCGCCTTCTTGTACAGGAAGGGTATCGCGAACGCGTCCCCGCCGTCGGTGTAGACGATGTCCGGGTCCGCCTCCGCCAGGAGCTCCTCTACGCCCCTGAGGACGCGCTCCTCGTCGCCGTCCACGCCGTCCCCGCCGACCGTCGCCCCGAGGAGCCGGTCGTCGAGGCCTGGCACCCCGTGCTTCGTCGCGGAGCGGACGGCCAGCACCGTCTCCCTCAGAGGGGGTCTCTCGTACTCGAACGCGAAGCGGTCCTCGCACATCACGGGCGCGGGCCTTAGCTCCATCAGGCCCATCGGGAACAGCCCCCTCCCGGAGAGGAACCGCTGGCTGAACCTCAGGTCGACGTTGAACAGGGAGAAGTCCCGGTACCTCCCGCGGTTGTCGATCGTGTGCGCGACGTCCTCTATGCGCGAGTACTCCTTGACCGGGACCGAGAGCACCTCGCGCGGCTCCTCGCCGAGCCAGGTGCTCTTCATCTCGCGCCCCACGGGGCCGACCGCGTCGAGTATGGGCAGCGCCCCCTCGAGGTCGTCCATGGCCCCCGCGCTCCCGTGCGCGTAGATCCTCGGGACGAAGCCCCTCTCGACGACCCTCTGCGGGCCCCTCCTGGTCCTCACCCAGTAGACGAGCGCGTTCTCGTCGTAGTCGGGGTAGATGTCCAGCAGCCAGCCCCTCATCCCTCGGGCTCACCGTTCCCGAGAACCCCGTCCTGCCCCCCCTTCTCCTTCCTGAGCCTGGCCAGCTCCTTCTCGTGCTCCAGGAGCATGGACAGCAGCGCCGACTCGGTCGGGTCCATGCTGATCGCGTAGGTCGCGGCGGAGGCGTGCATCCTGGCCTTGTCCATGAGCTCGTCGAACGCCTCGCGGTCGCCCTTCCTCAGGGCCCGCCTGAAGTCGCTCCACTGCTGCGCCATGGCCTCTAGGGCCAGCCTATATGTGGGGACCGTCCTCCCCGTGTGAATCCCCCCTGAAGTCCTGCAGCGTCGTCTGGTTCCACGGCACCGGGCGGAAGATGGCCGAGCGCCCCTCCCTCGGCAGCCTGACCAGCACGCCGTCCCTGCGCTCCCGCATGTCGACGACGGTGTCGGCCTCCGACCTCAGGAGGCTGGCCATCCTCTCGTTGTGCGGGACATGGCCGGGCGTGCGCTCCGTCACCAGCGATATCGTCTCGTGGCCCCTGGTCACCCGCCTGATGCTCTCAGCGCACCTCCTCAGCAGCTGGTGCGCCTCCATCCACCTCATGTCCTTGTCCAGGAACATGTCCGCGATGGACGACACGACGACCACCGCGGGCGAGCTCTCCCCGACCTCCTCCTCCAGCCTCTCGTCTATGAGCGTGACGAGCTGGTACGCGGTGAAGGCCCTGGATATGTTCACCCTCGAGAGCACGTCCCTCCTGTCGAGGCGCATGCGCTTGCAGAGCGCGCTCAGGGCGTACGGGTCGACGGAGTTCCCCCCGTCGATCCACACGACCTCCTCGTCCAGCTCCGCGACGGCCTTTACGCAGAGGAGGTGGACCAGGTTCGACGGGTAGCCGCTGTCCCCCTCGAAGAGCGCGACCTGGGACGACCTGAAGCCGCCCACCAGGGCGTCTATGGGCGCCACCGAGGTGCGCAGAACGCGCTCGATCTGGAGCGGTTCGCACCCGAGCGGGTGCACCTCGGCGATGTCTGGGGCTGAGGCTATCCTCTGGACCTGCAATGCGTCACCGGCGCTGATTCAATCCGCCGGTGAGGAGTTAAGGCGATGGAGGGGGGAGTCGGGTGAAACTAGTCGGTCGGATAAAAGCCAGCGCGCAGCCGCTGCGATTCGGCCGGAGTCCGTATGGAACCCGGCCGGTGCGATCGTGCGCTGGACTGCGAACCATAGACCAATGTTTAAGTATCCATATCCTCCTCTTCAAATCGTACCATTACACTGATTGATAACGGCCGAACCGGATGGGCTGAGAGTTATGCCGACAAAGTCCAAGACAACGAGGCCGACCGCTTCACCGAAGCCGAAGAAGGCCCCCCGCAAGCGTGACGACTACCCCGACGACATCGACGAACGGGAGGTGTCTCGCTCCAGGAAGGCTGCAATGCTCCAGCTCCGGATGGGCAGGCTCGCGCACGTCCTGAGCATAGTGTCCGGCCTGGCCCTCGCCGCGACCGCGGTCCTCGCGTACCTCCTGGTAAACTGGGACTACCTGGCGACGGCCCCGGAGTACGTGACGGTCCTGAAGTGGGTCGTCCCCCTCGCCGCCAGCCTGCTGGTGGCGGGGCTCGCGCTCGCCTTCAAGTGGGAGCCGTACTTCGCCGACAGGAGCGACTCCCACTTCATCGTGAGCTTCGCGGCCGTGGCCGTCCCCGCGCTGCTCATCGTGATGATCGTCCTCGACGAGTGGGGGTACCTCGCGCTGGGCAGGCCGGACTGGCTGTACCCTGCGTCCCTGCTCGGCATGAGCCTGACCTTCATCTCCCTCGCCATGGCGTGGGAGGGGCACGGCAGAAGGAAGATAATCAGCATCGCAGCCGCCGCCTTCCCGCCGGCCCTGCTCGTGTTCCCAATCGTATGGCACTTCCCCGAGACCGAGCTCGCGAGCATCCTCCCCATGGCCTACCTGGGCAGCGCGGTCGCGATGCAGCTCAGCGGCTCCATGCTGCACATCATATCCAGCTCCACGTCCGTGCAGGAGCGCGAGGTCCTCAAGGCGAGCGACGGCAAGCTCAAGGTGCTCCTCGAGGAGGTCGACAAGCGCAGGGAGGCCCTCGAGTACCGCGAGGACGCGATGCGCTCCAGGGAGTCGGACCTCGAGGCCTACGAGAAGAGGCTCACCGAGGAGATGGCGTCCATCGACGAGAGGAAGAAGCAGACCGAGGCGATGGAGGCCGAGGCCGGGATCCGCGTCGACAACGCGAGGAGGGCCAGCGACGAGCTCGCCCGGAAGGAGGCGGAGATCGAGGGGAAGCTGGAGGCCATGCGGCTCAGCCAGGCCGACCTGGACATCCAGACGAAGGACCTCGAGAAGGGCCTCAGGGCCGTCGCGGCGAGGGAGCAGAAGGTCGCCGTGAGGGAGGGCGAGGTCGGCAAGCTGGAGCTGGAGACACAGGCCAGGGAGAGGGAGTCGAAGAACAAGATCACCGAGATACAGGGCATGGAGGCCGAGCTCGACGTCTGGGACAAGGAGCTCCAGGCGCTCCAGAAGGCGCTCGCGGAGAGGGAGAAGCAGGTCAGCGTGAGGGAGGGCTCCGTGGACCTGAAGGGCATCCAGCTCCTGGCCGCCAAGCAGCAGCTGGGCAAGGTCGCGGCCGAGAAGACCTCCGTCAAGACGCTCGAGCAGGAGCTCCTCATGCGGCAGGAGTCCCTGTCGGAGAGGGAGATAGCCCTCAAGGCCAGGGAGGAGGAGCTCAGGAAGTCGTCCGAGCGCGCCCAGAGGCTCATAGAGCGCTCGGACAGGCAGATGAACGAGCTCGTGGACAAGGAGGCCCTCATACTGCAGCGCGAGAAGGTCCTCGCGTCCAAGGAGGCGGAGCTCAAGAGCGCGCTCACCGGCCTCAACGACCAGCTGGCCGAGGCGCAGCGCGCCCGGACCGCGGTCAGCGACCGTGAGAAGCAGTACCTGTCCCTCACCGAGGCCACCAGGACCAAGATGGTCGACATGACCTCCAAGGAGCAGGAGGTCGAGCGCAAGGCGGCCGCCCTCGCGAGGCGCGAGGAGAGCGCCGCCGAGCTGGAGAAGAGGCTGAAGGCGGAGCAGGACCAGATGAACTCGAAGCTCAGGATGCTCCTCGAGAAGGAGAAGGACCTCAAGGCCGCGGAGGCCAAGGTCGCCGTGAGGCAGGCGGAGCTGGAGTCGATGGAGCGGGAGACGCTCGTGACCGTCGACGAGGTGGAGCGGTTCAGGCACGAGCCGGCGCCCGCCGAGGAGGACCAGTCGTACAAGGCCCTCGAGGTGAGGGAGAGGCACCTGCGCGAGAAGGAGCAGGAGATGAAGTCCAGGCTCTACCAGCGCGAGAAGGAGCTGGAGCAGCGCGAGCACGCCCTGCAGGCCCGCCTGAGGCAGGACCTGGACGAGATGGAGGCCGAGGTGGAGACCGAGGTCGTCGAGGAGAAGGTCAAGACGGGCATAGAGCGCCTGGACGACCTGCTCCTGGGCGGGATGCCGTTCTCGTCGAACGTGCTCTTCGTCGGGCCGCCTTTCATAGGCAAGGAGACCGCGATGCTGCTGCTCGTCGCCGAGGGGCTGAAGAAGGGCGTCCCCGCCATCATCGTGACGACCTCGAGGCCGCCGCACGAGATCGCCATGGACATGGCCCCGATACTCCCGACCTTCATGGAGTTCGAGCAGCTGGGCCTGGTGTACTGGGTGGACGCGTCAGGGCTCGCGCAGGACTCCGCGCCGAGGAGGAACTCCGTCAAGGTGAGGTCGGCCGACGACTTCCCGGGGATACTCAAGGCCCTGGACTCGTCCGTCAAGGCCGTCCAGGCGAGCGGCAGGAAGTACTTCAGGCTCGCGTACATGTCCCTCTCGATGAGCATCACCAGCGCCGAGGAGAAGAAGGCCGTCCAGTTCGTCCAGGAGCTCTCGAGCAAGGTGCGGCAGGCCCGCTCCGTGGCCGCGTACGCGATCGAGAGGGGGATGCACACGGACCAGCAGCTCGGGTCGATACAGGCGCAGATGACGGGCGCGATACACTTCAAGACGGAGAAGCAGAAGACGCTCATCAGCGTCGAGGGCGTCTGCGACGCCCAGACCAGGAACTGGATCGACTACAGGCACACGAACAAGGCGCTGATGATCGGGGCATTTTCGCTCGAGCGGATAAGATAGTCATATACCCGGCCCGCACGTCCCCGGCGCAGGAGTCCAGGACTTGATACGCCTAGGCAACGGGATAGTGCTCGAGGAGGGGGGGCGCAGGTTCAGGTTCGACCCCAGGAGGACGGTCCAGGGGGACCTGAACCTGGTGTCGCACGCCCACTCGGACCACATACCGTCCTCGTTCCGCACCTTGGAGGTCGCGTGCTCGGAGGTCACGCGCGACCTCGTCGTGATGAGGCGGAGGAAGGAGCTTGCCGTCGTCAGCGACCCGTCGGTCACGGTCCTGGAGGCGGGCCACATCCCCGGCTCCAGCATGTTCCTCGTGTCGGGCGAGAGGAGCGTGCTGTACACCGGCGACTTCTGCACCAGGAAGAAGGCGCACCTGGGGCCGGCGAGGCCTGTCAAGTGCGACGAGCTCGTGATCGAGGCCACGTACGGGAGGCCCCGGTACGTCTTCCCCGACCACGAGGAGGTCCTGGGGATCGCCCGTGACTGGCTCGAGGACCTCATCGGCCACGGCAGGTCCGCGGTGCTGTACGCATACCCGCTGGGGAAGTCCCAGGAGCTCTCGATCGCCTTCCGCGACCTCCCTCTGCGGCTGCACCCCTCCATCGCTGAGAGCAACAGGGTACTGGGCAGGCACGGCTACGACCTCTGCGTCGACGAGATGGACGAGCGCTCGTCCAGTGGGCCGGTCGTCTACGTCACCTCCGGGACGGGGAAGGACCAGGAGAGGGTCCTCAGGATGAGGAAGGAGGGGGCGAAGGCCGCGGCGTTCTCCGGATGGGCGCTGGACAGGAGGTTCTCCTACGCAACGACGGTGGACGAGGGCTTCCCGCTCTCGGACCACTGCGGCTACGACGAGCTGATGTGGTTCGTCGAGAAGTGCTCTCCGCAGGCCGTCTACACGACGCACGGGTTCGACAGGGCGTTCGCCGCCTCGGTGAGGAAGGAGCTGGGCATCGAGGCGAGGCCGCTCGTGGCGAAGCAGAGGACGGTCGACCAGTTCTGCTGACTCACTCCTCCGAGGTGGTCCATCCCTTCTCGTACGTGCCGGGGGGCATGAACACCCTGGAGACGTCTATCGCGAAGCCCTCGGCCCTCCTCATGACCTCCTCGGCGTCCATGAGCGCGTGGCCGAGCGCCACGCCCTCCCCGCTGAGGGTCATGACCGCGACGAGGCCGCCCTTGCGTATGTCCTGGTCGAGCGTGACTATCCCGGGCATCGCGACGTTCGCCCCGTGGCAGACCGCGTCGACCGCGGAGTCCTTTATCTCGACCTTCGGGACCTGGGCGAGCAGGACCTCCATGGGCCTGAGCATCCTCGCGAGCGCCGAGCCGTCGCCCTGCCTGTGCGCCTCCATCGCGTCCCTGAGGTCGTGGAGCTGGACCGCGTCCTTCTCCGTGAGCGCGCCGGCCCTGGTCCTCCTGAGGTCCTGCAGGTGCGCCCCGGCCGCGAGGGCGTCGCCCATGTCGACGGCCAGGCTCCTGATGTAGGTGCCGGCGTCGCACTCGACGTCGAAGAGGACGTCCCTCCCGGACACCTCCAGCACCGTGAGCCGGTGGACCCTCCTGGTCCTCTGCTCCCTCTTGACCGCCGAGCGCATCGGCGGCGTCTGGAAGATCTCGTCCGTGAACTCGGCGACGGCCGCGTCGAGCCTCCTCCGGTCGACGTTGCCGTGCATCCTCATCACCCCGACGTAGGCCTTGGTGCCGTAGTGGAGCACGTCCATGGCGCGGACCGAAGTGCCGACGCCGACCGGGAGGACGCCCGTGACCCTGGGGTCCAGCGTGCCCCCGTGGGCGGCCTTCTCCGCACCCATGACGTCCTTGGCCCAGGTGGTGACCTGGTGAGATGTGGGGCCCGAGGGCTTGTCTATGACGACGACGCCGTCGCGGAGGAGGTCCTCGACTGTGCGCTGGCCGGGCTCCTTCCCCGCGCCGGACCTGAAGGCCTTCTTAGCCTTGACGAGAGTCTTCCCCATGCTTCCTCCGGGCCTCCTTGACTATGACGTCCGCGAGCTCCTCCGGGGACATCGCCCCTGACTCGAGCCACAGGTCGTACGAAACGCAGCTGGACGGGTCGATGCCGTAGTACGCCTTGTACCTCTTCCTCTCCGATCGCTCCCTCGAGCGCATCTCCGAGAGGACCTCGGCGTACTCCTTCCCCTCGCGCTGGGAGATCCTCGTAGCCCTGACCTCCTCGGACGCGTCGATGTAGACGGTGAGGGCGGGTATGCCCCTCATCCTGATGAGCGCGGCGGTGAGCCTCCCCTCCAGGACAACGTCCGCCTTCGACTCCGCGATGTCGAGGGTCCTCCGGTCGAGCTCCTTGTCTATGGTCTCGTCCTCCTCAGCGAGGGAGCCGAAGACGTCCAGCCCGACGCCCCTCTCCTCCGCCATCCTCCTGAAGACCTGGCCGACGAGGATGAGCTCGTACCCGAGGGCCTTCGCCACCAGGGCGGAGACGGTGGTCTTCCCGCTTCCTGGGGGGCCGGAGACAGCGATCCTCATGGGGACACTCCCGTCAAGGAGCCTTCTCCTCGGCCTTAACCCCTTCGCCATGGTCGAGCCGCCTGAGCCTCCTCGTGAAGGTGAAGAGCTTCAGGCACCTCTGCAGGACCTGCCCGAAGGGCAGGGTCATGAGCGAGTAGAGCAGGACCCAGTTGGGGAGGAGGTTCGAGTTCTCCATGTTCGCGTCGAACTCCCACGGGACCGAGAAGACGGTCGAGCCGAGGCCCATGTAGACGAAGTTCGCGAGCCACGCGAAGATCGGGATGATGACGATCATGGTCACGGGCATCAGCTTGAACTGGGACTGCGAGGTCTTCAGCGACTGCGCCATCATCTCCGGCTGCATCTCCATGAGCTTCTTGAGCTTGAAGGTGTTGTTGCTGGTCCTGGCCTCCCTGAGCTCCTTGTTGAAGGCCGCGGATATCCGCTGGCTCCTCGCCTGGGCGACCCAGTCGATGAGGAAGTGCCTCACGGTGACGCTGAAGAAGGTCATGATCAGGCCGGTGAGAAGGAGGGTGACGATGGGTATCTCGCCGCCGAAGCCCACGAGGGGCTCGAGGCCGTAGCCCACGTACCTCCCGAGCGCCTCCCTGATGTTGGGGTCGAAGAGCACGAATATGGCGACCATGAAGGCCAGCAGGAGCATGAGCTGGCCGCCCATGTCGGGCTTGTAGGGCGGCTTCCCGCCCGCGCCCCCGGAGCCGGCAGCGCCAGCCATGGCCTACTCCCCGCCGAAGAAGCCCCTCAGCACGGGGTGCATCTCCATCATCTGCTCCCTCCCTATGGCGTCGTACAGGTTGATCATGATGCCCACGGCCAGCAGCACGCCCGTCCCGGACGCGTTGCCCACCGTCCCTATCAGGTCCGCGCCCGCCGCGAGGGCGCCCACCGTGGCGCCGGATATCACCGTGACGACGGGGATGTACCTCTCCAGCACCCTCTTGAGCACCCGCGGGTCCCTCCTGAAGCCGGGGATCTGCATCCCGCTCGACTCTATCTGGGACGCGACGGCCTCCGGGCCCATGTTCGTGGTCTCTATCCAGAACTTCGCGAACAGTATGGAGCCGAGGATCATGACCGTGACGTAGACGATGACGTGTATGCCTATCTGCAGCCTGGTCTTGTCGAGCCCCAGGGCACCGAGGTACTGGTCGCTGAGGAGCGGCAGCAGCCAGTCGCTGAAGCCGTTCACCGTCGACAGGTAGTACGCCAGGCCGCCTGAGGGCGTCGTCGCCCCCGGCTCGTAGTAGCCGAGCATCCAGTTCTCGCCGAGGAGCGGGACGTTCATGAAGCTCGGGTGGCTCCAGAAGAGCATCGAGAACATGCTCACGTTCGCCAGCAGCGCGGCCATCAGGATGACCGGGATGTTGGACGCGTAGATGAGCTTGATCGGGTACCTTCCCCTCGCGCCCCTCGCCCCGCCGTGCGCCAGCGGCAGCTCGATCCTGCTCGACTCCGTGTACGCGACGAACAGGAAGATCACTATCGTGCCGATGAGCGCGACCATGGGGTTGGGCTGCGCCAGGAATATCTGCTCGTAGCCCGTGCTGGACAGCTCCCCAGCAGACAGGTGGTGGAATATGTAGATCGTCTTGGGTATCGTGCCCGCGGGCGGGTTGTCGGTGCTCATCGCCGCCGTCGGGTCCGCGGCGTGCCAGTTGAGCGTCCCCGTGAATATCTGCTGGGCGACGCCCGCCGCGATGAAGAGCGATATGCCGCTCCCGATGCCCCACTTGGACACGACCTCGTCCATCAGGAACACGAGGTAGGAGCCCACGAACAGCTGCGCTATGATGAGCGTGCGGGCTATGTTCTCGCCGTTGTTCCCGAAGAGGGAGTCCATCCCGTCGGAGAACTTGGCGGACGGCTCCATGAAGCCGTACACCTGGGGCACCGACTCCACGAGTATCATGATGAGGACCAGGAGCTTCTGGGTGCCCTGGTAGATCGCCTTGTCCTCCTCGTTCTTGAGGTTGAGCTTGATGATCTTCGCGCCGGTGAAGAGCTGCATGATGATGGAGCCCGTGACGATGGGCCCGATGCCGAGGTGCATCAGCGAGAACTGCGCGCCGGCCAGGATCGCCCTGTACTGGGCGAACAGGTCCACCCTCTGTTCCACGTCGAGGCCGTAGATCACGACGTTGGTCATCGCGAAGTACAGCACGAGAATGAGGATGACCCACATCATCTTCGTCCGGAAGTGGACGTGTCCCTCAGGCCTCGTGACGGCCGGGAGCCGGTCCGTCACTGGCTTGAGCTTGTAGAGCATGCTCTTCTCTTCTTTCGCCTCAGCCATCAGCACCCTTCCTTACAGGTCCGCTCTCGTTCGCCGCAGGGGCCCGCGCCGCAGCAGCGGCTGCGCCCCCGAGTCTCATTCGCCCTTTATCAGTTCCCCGCCGGCGGCCTTCAGCTTCTCCGCGGCCTTCGCCGACGCCTCCGCGACCCTCACCGACACCGGCGTCCCGATCCTGCCCGACCCGAGCAGCTTGTCGACGCCCATCCTGGTGAGGTCCACGGACCACTTGCCGCCCTTCTCCGTCGCGAAGCCGTCCCTGGCCAGCGCCGGGAGCGACTCCTCGACCTCCGAGAGGTTCATCGTGACCTTGCTGACGACTACGGATTGAGGTCTCTTGAACCCGTGGTGGCCGAAATGGTCCGGCATGTACTTAACCGTGCTTATCCACTTGTGCTTGTGGAGGCCCGCGTTCCCGCGCCCTCCGCGGAGGCCAGCGCCCCTCCCGGCCTTCTTGCCGCGGCCGTGGGTCCTGCTGCCCCTGAACTTGCTAGTCCTGCTGACCATCTACTTCGCCCCCTTGGGCTTGGGGAGCATGCGGTCGACCAGCTTGTCGATCTCGGCCCCCCTGTACCCGAGCGCCCCTCCGTCCACGAAGGAGATCTTGGCGCCCCTGTAGCCGCCCCTCGGCGGGGACAGCCTCATGACCGGCTTCAGCCCCTTGACGTCGGAGAGCCTCGCCTCGCCCTTCTCGACCGCCTTCGCGAGCGAGAGTATGGAGGCGTGCTTGGAGTTCTCCTTCACGTACGAGTCGGTGAGCCTGGCGCCCCCCGCGACCTCGCCCCTGTGGAACAGGAGCCTCGCGACCGTCTCGTGCCCGACCTCGCCCCAGGTGACGTAGTCCTTGACCACCTGGAGCATGCCCTTGGTCGTCTCGTCCTGCGGGAGCAGGACGCAGTGGTTGGGCCTGTTGAGCCTGAGCATCTCCATCGTCTCCACGGCGTCGCGCCTGACCCTGGCGTGGCCGCGGACCCTGACGACCGCCACGGCCGCCACCTAGCTCCCCTCCTTCTGCTCCGTGGGGGGCGCGTCCTCGGCGCTCTCCTCGACCACGTACGGCGACGGGGCCGCCTGTATCCTGGTCGGGCCCGACACGATGTTGAGCCTCTCCTTCTGCTCGCCCGTGACCCTCACCTGCGAGGTGGTCCTGAGGGCCTCGAACGCCGCTATTGAGTAGTTGATGGTGGTCTTGGTGTGCCCCTTGGTGAAGCCCCACGCGTCCTCGACGCCCGCCATCTTGATGACGCTCTTGGCGATCTTGCCCACCGCGAGGCCTGTGCCCCTCGGCGCCGGCTTGACCGTCACGACGACGGAGCCGGCGCGGCCCACGACGTCGAACGGGAGCGAGTGGGGCGTGCCGCAGCCGCACTCCCACGAGCCGCAGCCCCTCTTGACCTCGATCATGTTCAGCTTGGCGACGTCGATCGCGGCGCGTATCGCCGGGCCGACCTCCTTGCCCTTGAACCTGCCGAGGCCCACGAACCCGTCCTGGTTGCCCACCACGACGGTGATCGCGAACCTGACCCTCCTTCCCGAGTCGGTCATCCTCTGGACCATGTTGACGTCCAGCACCTCGTCCGCCAGCTCGGGGAGGAGTATGTCCACGATCTCCGGCTCCCTGAGCGGGAGCCTGGTCCTGAGCGCGTCGCTCATCGTGGTAACCTCCCCGGCCGCCACGAGCCTCCCCAGCCTAGTCCTGGGGGTCCAGTCGGCCATCACTCACCACCTCCGATCTTCCTCTTGACTTCCTCGAACGCCGCGGCCGCCCCCTCGCGCAGGTGCTTCCCCGCGACGCGGTCGTCCGCCGGCAGCATCCCGTCGCCGTGCGGTATCTCCACGCCGGCGTCGATCAGCCCCTTGAGGGCGGCGAACATCAGGCTGCCCTTGGTGGGCTCCCTGAGGCCTATGTCCAGCACGGCCTCCTCTACGCCCTTCTCCTTCGCCCTCGTCCCCGCCAGCAGCCCGGTCAGGTACGCCCCCGGCGAGTTCTTCCCCGGGAGGGTCCAGCCGAGCTTGGCGAGCTCCTTCGACACGGCCGACGCGACCACGAAGTCGGCGCCGTCCCTGTACTCGATGAACTGGACGCTCATGCCCCTGTTGGACTTCCTGACCACCGCCCTCGGTACGCCGCTCCTCAGCAGCGCCGCCCTGTGCCTGTAGTCGGTGCGCCCCTCGCGCCTCCTCCTGAACGCTACCCTGTGCCTCGGTCCCTTGGCCATCGTCATCACTCCTTGATCACGCCTTCGGACCTGAGGTGCGAGTCGAGGTGCGACCTGCTCTTGAACACGCCGCCCTTCGCCTGCATGTAGTACTTCCTGTAGGTCCCGGTGTCGATCCTCCCGTCGTCCCTGAGCTCCCTCAGGCGCTTCCTGATGGGCCTTATGGCCTGCATCCAGATCTCCTTGGAGGGCTTCCTCGCGTGCTTCTTGCCCCTCCTCGAGCCCTGGCCGCTCCTCCGCCCCTTGGCCTTCTGGGCCTTGCGGTAGTTGGCCCTGCCCCTGGAGACGCCCTTCTTCTGGGTCGCGGCGATCGTCCCGGACGCGATCAGCGTCCTGACGTCCGCGCGCGTGATCGCGTCGGCCACGTCCTCGGCCCTGTTCGGGTCTATCCAGACCCTCGTCTGGCCGCACTTGAGCAGCTCCGCGGCGACGCGCTTCTGGTACTTGAGGTCCATTGTCATCCGCTCCTGTTGAGGACCCGGACCTTGAGCTCGTCGGCCTTCGCCTCGATCTCGAGCCTCTTCTTCATCCCGACCTTGTGGGCGACCCTGGCCGCCTCGGTCTCGGGGTTGATCTTCTGGAGGTCCTTGACGTTGTGGACCATGACCTCCTTGAATCCCGACGGGTGCAGGAACCTGGCCCCCTTGGGCGAGCCGTACCCTATCGAGACCACGTTGCGCCTGTAGCCGTAGTGCTGGCGCATCTTGGAGTGCATGCCCCTCGGCTTCCGCCACTTGGCGCCCTGGAGCCTCTTCCTCTTGTACCACTCCTGCCTGAGGAACTCCGGCCTCCTCCCGTCGACCTCGGAGCGCTTGGCGAGCGCGTCGAGCGTCGCCTTCGAGAGCTTGGGCTTCAGCTTGACCCTGTAGCCCTCCTCCTCGTCCTCGATCTCGACCTCCGGCTCCTCCTCCTTCTCCTCGGCCACCTCCTCGTCGGCCTTGGCCTTCACCTTGCGGGCCTTGGGCCTGGGGGCCGGCTCCTCGCCGGCCTCCTCCTCAGGCTCCTCCTCGTCGGCGCCGACCTCGACGCCCAGGTCCTCGCGCCAGTGCTCGATCGTCTTCGGCCCGACCCCCTTGAGGTGCTCGTGGATCTCCTCCACGCGCTCCTCGCTGGCCAGGGCCTCCGCGAGCGCGTCGACGTCCTCGATGCCTATGGCCTCGAGCTTCGCGACGTACTCCTCCTTGAACATCCTGAGCTCCATGAACTCCTTGACCTTGTCCTTGTCAGCCATGCGACGTCACCTCCCCGGTTTCTCTGTTATGTAGATGCCGTCCTGGAAGATCCTCGGGTCGAAGCCGCGGATCTTGGTGGCGCGCTCTATGTTCGCCGCCGTCTGGCCGACCTCCTCCACGTCCGGCCCGTTCAGGACGACCTGGTCCCCCTTGACGGTGACCTTCGTCGCCCCGAGAATGTCGGTCTTCCTGGGGCTCTTCTCCCCGAGGAAGTTCTCGATGACGAACGTGTCGCCCTTCACCGACGCCTTGATCGGGAAGTGCGCGTAGACGATCTTCATCTTGTACTCGAAGCCCTGCGTGACGCCGACGATCATGTTCCTCAGGTGGGCCGCGTAGGTCCCGACCAGCGCCCTCTCCTTCGCCCTCATCGTGGCGCAGGAGATGACGACGTCGCTCCCCTTCTTGGCTATGGCGACCCTCGGGTCGTGGAGCCTCCTGGACACCTCGCCCTTGGGGCCCTTGACCTTCACGACGGGCCCGTCCAAGGTGACATGGACCTTCTCCGGCACCTTGACCTCGTCCTTGACAATCCCTTCAGTCTTCATGCCAGGCACCTCAGTACACATAGGCGAGGAGCTTGCCCCCCACGCCGTCCTTCTTCGCGTCCGCGTGGCTGAGCACTCCCTTCGTCGTCGAGATGATCAGCACGCCGAAGTCCTGCGCCGGGAGGTACCTTGCCTCGTACCTCTCCAGGTCGGTCTTCTTGACGGAGTACCGGGGCCTGATGACCCCGCAGTCGTTTATCTGGCCGGCGAGGACGACCTTGAACATGCCGCTCCTCCCGTCGGAGACGAGCTCGAACTGGCTGATGTAGCCGTGCTGCTCCATCACCTTGAGCACCCTCCCGACGAGCTTCGAGGAGGGCCTGATGTAGCACTCCCCCTTGCCGACCTTCTCCGCGTTCTTGATGGTGGCCATCGCGTCGTTGAGTGTATCCTGCTGCATGTGTGGTCACCTCACGAGTACTTCCTGAACCCTATCTGGGGAGCGATCTCCCTGAAGCACTGCCTGCACAGGTGGAGCCCGTACCTCCGCACGATGCCCCTCTTCCTGCCGCACCTGAGGCAGCCCTCCTTCCTTCCGAACTGCTTCTTGGGCTTCAATCGACCACCTCCACGTTGTACTTGGACCTGGCGAACTCCTGCCCCTCGGCCCTGGTGATCCTGTGTACCTTGGGGAGCGAGCGCTTCATGACCCTCCGGGCCCTGACGCGCCTGCCCGGCCTGCCGAGCGAGACGCAGACGTCGAACCCGAAGATGCCTATCTCGGGGTCGTACTTCATGCCGGGGAAGTCGGTGTAGTCCTGGACTCCGAAGGAGAAGTTGCCCTCGGGGTCGAAGGACCACTCGGGGATCCTGTTCTCCCTGATGTCCAGGGCCTTCCTGACGAACTCCTCGGCCTCCTTGTCCCTCAGGGTGACCTTGCAGCCGATCTGCATGCCCTCCCTGATGCCGAGGTCCCTGTTGGTCGTCTTCGCGGTGGTCCTCACGGGCTTCCTCCCGGTGACCATCTTCAGGACCTTCTCCGCCTTCAGGAGCCTCTCCCCGGCGTCGCCCACACCGATGTTGATGACGGCCTTCTCGAGCCTGATCTCCCTCATCTTCTGGCTCATGCGACCTTCGCCTCCATCAGCCTGACCTCGGGGACCTTGTCGCCGACGACGAACACGTTCTCCTTGACCGTCGACGGGCCCTCCTTGAAGGTGACTATGTTCGAGGCGGAGCCGCGCTTGATCTGGTACGCCTCGATGGTCTGCACCGCGCCGGGGTGCGAGCCGCCCGTGAGGAGCGCGAGGCTCCCCTTGTCGAGCTTGAACGCCTTGAGGACCCTCTGCGACGGCACCTCGATCTTCAGCACGTCGCCGGTCTTGTACTGGTCCTTCGGGAGCAGTATGTTCCTCCCGTCGTGGAGGGTGACCTGGGTCTTGCCGCCGCGGACGGTGGTCTTGTGGTCGACCCTCGCGAGCTTCCAGCCGCTCTCGTTCTCGTCTATCGGCACGAGCTGCAGCCTGCCCTTGTAGTCGATGAGCATCCTGTAGCTGGCCTTGATGTCCTTGACCGTCAGGACGTCCATCAGCCCGACGGGGAACTTCGGGTCCGTCACGACCCTTCCGTCGACGAGCACGTTCCTGCCGCCCAGTATGAACCTGGCCTCCCTCGCGTTGTCGCAGAGCTTGAGCATGTCCCTGAGCACGGTGCCCACGGGGACGCTCTCGAGCGTCCCGTGCGGGCCCGGCCTGGGCTTCGACACCCAGTGCGAGGTCTTCCTCGGGACGGTCCAGGTCCTAGGCGCAGTCATCCTCTTCATGTGCTTCTTCATTCGCCCCTCGCCCCCTTCAGTCCGTCGAGCTTCTCCTTCCTCCACGGGTCGGACAGGTCGAGCTTCGTTATCACGACGTCGGACGGGTCCACGACCCTCTGCTTCTGGGTCCCGTCCGCCTTCGCGACCGTGATGTTCTCTATGATGATCTTGCACTCGCGCAGGTCCACCTTGGCGACCTTGGACTCGACGTCGCGCACGCCCTCGCCGCCCCTGAGGACCTTCACCGTGTCCCCCTTCCTGACCGTCAGGGAGCGGACGTTGTACTCCCTCATCAGCGTCGAGTCGAGGTGGGCCGAGACCATGCGCCTCTTCCTGTGGAGGGGCGCCTCGGTCCTCGCCTTCCTCTGCTTCCTGGCCTTGGTGCTGTTAGTCGTGGTCATGCCGATCAACCCTCACACTATCATCGAGGCCGTGGCCGCGATCCTGGGCCACCTCTCCGCCGCCTCCCTCGCGACGGGCCCCTTTATGTCCGTGCCCTTCGTCTCGCCCGTGTCCGTGACTATGACCACGGCGTTGTCCTCGAACTGGACCATGGTCCCCTCGGGCCTCCTGAAGGGCCTCTTCTGCCTCACGATGACGGCCCGCATGAGCTGCTTCCTCGTCTCGGGGGTGCCCTTCTTGACCGTGACGATCATGACGTCGCCCAGGCCAGCGCTCGGGTACCTCCTCTTCACGCCGTGGTAGTTCAGGACCGCGACCACCTGGACAATCTTCGCTCCCGTGTTGTCGATGCAGTCCAGCCTCGCGCCCGTGGGTATTCCCCTCGTCTGCCTTCCCGGAAGTCCCTTCATCCTGGCCACCTCACTTCCTGTTCTCCACTACGACGAACGAGACACGCTTGCTCAGCGGCCTGCACTCCATTATGCCGACCTCGTCCCCGGCCTTGGCCTGCATGCACGGGGGCGAGTGCGCAAGGTACCTGCTGGACCTCTTCTCGTACCTCTCGTACTTGGGGAGGTACTTCAGGTACTCCCTCTCCACGACGACCGTCCCCTGCATCTTCGCAGACACGACGGTGCCCGTGAGCTGGGTGCCCCTGACCGGCAGCGTGCCGTGCCACGGGCACTCCGAGTCCTTGCAGCTCTCCGCGGGCGGCTTGACGTCCAGCCCTATGTCGTTCACCGCTGGCGCCTCTGCCGCCTTCTTGACCTTCTCCGCCATCGCTATTCACCTCGCCTTCATCTGACCTTCTTGATCCTGTCCTCGGGTCTGAACCTGATGTCCTTCCCGGAGACCCTGTGGGTCGCGCGCCCCTCCGCGAAGAGGAACTCGCAGCAGTCCTTGGGCACGACCTTCTCGGAGCCGCCGACGTCGACCTTGAGCGTGTTCCTCGTCTCGTCCACGACCCTCCCCTTCAGGCCTATGAACGAGGCGCACGTCGAGTCCAGCACCTCCACCTCGAGCCCTATGAACTCCCGTCTCCGGAAATCTCCTTCCTTCATGCTCGGTTTACCTGCTGTCCACGGAGAAGCCCAGCTCCTCCAGGACCTCCCTGACCTTCTTCTTGTGGTCGCCCTGGAGCTCGATCCGGCCGTCCTTGTACGTGCCTCCGGCGGCGCAGCGGGTCTTGAGCTTCTTCGCGAGGTCGTCCATGTCGATCTCGCTGGAGTTGATACCCTCGATCACTGTCATCACCTTGCCGTAGCGGCGCGTGTCCGTAAGGATACGGATCTGCTGCTGCTCCTTGGCGATCTGCTCACACATGCAGAGTTCTTCTGGCAGTCCACAAACCGAGCAAATACCGGCCATTACTTCTTCTCCTCCTTCGTTCCAGCTCTCTTCTCCATCTTCTTCCCGGACCGGGCCTCCCCGGGCTTCTTCCCGCCCTTCGGGCCCTTGGTCTTCGCGGGGGCGGCCCTGCCGGCCCGCTCCTGCTCGAGCATCACTGTGTGTATCCTGGCGACGCTGGTCCTGAGCGCCCGGATCTTGCCGGGGCTCGCGGGCGCGCCGCCCATCGCCGCGACGCCGCGCTCGTGCATCAGCTCGTCGCTGAGCTCCTTGAACTTGGCGCGGACGTCCTCGGGCCTCATGGCCCTCAGTTCCTTGGCCTTCAGGAGGGCCATGCCTCACTCCCCCTTGGGCTCGGGCGCTGGCTCGGCCGGCGCCTCGGGCGCGGCCGGTTCAGGGGCCGCCGGCCCGGGGGCCTTCTCGGCCTCCGC
>JBFMHR010000007.1:0-44905 GCA_040751795.1 Thermoplasmatota archaeon
CTTCGGCTCCTCCGCCGTCTTCTTCAGCTCCTGGACGGCCTCGTCGACCTTCTTCTCCTCCTCCTTCGCGTCCGGGGCGGGGGCCGCGGGTGCGGCCGGCGCCTCGACCTGCTTGGGCGGGATGATGTCGATCTCGTCCGGGAGCCTCGCCCTCGGGTCCATGATCCTCACGGTGACGCCTATGACGCCCGGCTTGAGCTTGGCGACGGCGAAGCCGTTGTGCATGAAGTCCAGCTTGGCCTGGCCGCAGTACTTGATGTGGCCGTCCTTGAACTTCTCGGTCCTGTGCCTCTGCCCGGTGAGCTTGCCGGATATGACGACCTGGCAGCCCCTGGCGCCCGACTCCATGATCCTGCGGACGGTGGAGTGCCCGGCGCGCCTGAAGTGCCAGCCCCTCTCGAGGGCGTTGGCCAGCTTCTCGGCCATTATCTGCGCGTTCAGGTTGGGGTTCTCGACCTCCTGGACCTCGATCTGCGGGTTGCTGAACTTGAAGTCATCCTCGATCGCCTTGGTGAGGCTCTTGATCGCCTCCCCCCTGCGCCCGATGACCAGGCCGGGCCTCTCGGTTATGAGGGTGACCCTGGTGCCCATGGGCGTCCTCTGCACGTCCAGCCCTCCGAAGCCCGCGCGCGTTACCCTCGCCTGCACGAACTCCTTCAGAAGGACCCTGCGGACCTTCTCAGTGACGAACTTCCTCTCGCTTGCCATGTAGTCCCTCCTCGATCCGCGTCTAGGACGCCTCCACTTCCTCCAGTATGATCTCGATGCTGGTGGTCTGCTCGTTCCAGGGGGAGCTGCTCCCGAACGCCCGGGGCATGTACGCCTTCTGGATCCTGCCCCTGTGGGCGCAGGCCACCTTCACCCTCATGTTGTCCGCGTCGAGGCCCTTGTACTCGGCGTTGGCCCTCGCGCTCTCCACGACCTTGAGGATCTCCTTGGCCGCCTTCGTCGGGTACCTGGCCGGGCCGACCTTCGGCTTCGGGTTCAGCCACATCTTGTACCTCGTGTAGGGCACGGGCGTCTTCTTCTCGATGACGCCCTCGAGGAACTTCTTCGCGTCCTCGACCTTCATGCCCTTGAGCTCCTTCAGGACCTCCCTGCAGTGCTTCGGCGACACGCCGATCTCCTTGCCGATGGCCTTCGAGGTCTTCTCCGGGTCCGTCTGCTGCGTGTATCCCATTCGTGTCACCTCACTTCAGCGGCATGAACTTGGACGACCTGGTCGCACCGACGCCGAGGCCGGAGTGCGTCACGGACCTCCTCGTCATGGCGAACTCGCCGAGGGCGTGCCCGATCATCTCCGGCTTGATGTCCACCTGGGCGAAGTCCTTGCCCGTGTACACCATGGCCGTCTTGCCGACGAACTCGGGCAGTATGGGTATCTCCCTCCTGTGGGTCCTCACCGGCCCGTGCGCGGCCTTGATCTTGTCCACGAAGACCTGCTGCTCGGGGTTCAGCCCGCGGATGTAGGTCCTCCGGGCCCTCGCGGGCAGCAGCTCTATGATGTCGGCCAGGGGCATCTTCAGGAGCTCCTCCATGGTGTACCCGCGGTACGTGAACTCCTTCTTCCTCCTGGCCTGGATCTGGCTCTTCTTCTTCCTCAGCTTCCTCCTCGCGGCCTTAGCGGACCCGCCGTGCCTCGCGGAGGGCTTCATCTTCTTCTCCGGCGCGGGGGCCGCAGCCGGTGCCGCCGCGGGCGCCTTGCCTCCGGTCACCGGGGCCTTGCCCCCGGCCGGGGGCTTCGCCGCCGCCGGCTGCTTCCCTGCTGGTGCGCTCTTCTTGTCGTCAGCCATCGTTACACCTTCCTCGGCCTGCGCTTGGGCGCCAGCCTGCCTACCTTCCTACCTGGGGGCGTGTTCCTGCCCACGCTGGACTGGGTACCGACGTGGGGGTGGCCACCTCCGCCGTGGGGGTGGTTGACCGGGTTCATGGCGACGCCCTTGACCTTGAAGTAGGCCTTCGCCTTCCCGCGGTACGCGTGGAACTTCTTCCCTGACTTGGCGAAGGGCTTGTCCTTGTGCCCGCCGCCGGATATCATCCCGACCGTCGCGAGGCACTTGTTGTCCACCTCCTTGAACTGGCCCGACGGGAGGAGCACGGCGGTCTTCGCGCCGTGGCTCACGACCGTGGCGGAGTTGCCCGCGGTCCTCGCGAGCTTGCCGCCGTCGCCGGGCTGGAGCTCTATGTTGAATATGACCGTGCCCTCGGGCATGTCGCCGACGGGCATGGTGTTCCCCGCCGCAATGGCGCCGCGCCTGCCGAACGTGACGGTCTGGCCGACCGACGCGCCGTCGGGCGCGATCATCCAGTGCTCGTCCTTGCCGTACGCGACCTTCGCCAGCGGCGCGATCCTGCCCGCCTCGTGCCTGAGCTCGGTGATCGTGCCCTCGACGTTGTCCCTCATCTTGGGGTGCTTCGCGTCGGTGAACCTGAGGTGCCTCGGGGACCTGTACCTTCCGAACCCGCGGCCCCTCCTCTGCGTTATGAGTTGCTTGCCCATGCCATCACCCTCAGAATATGCCTATCCTCATGCCGATCTCCTCGGCCGAGTACTCCTCCTTCAGCTTGATGATCGCGTGCTTGCCGTCCTTCATGATCTTGATGTTCACGCGGTCGACCTTCACCTCGAAGCGCTCCTCGAAGGCCTTCTTGACCTCGCTCCTGGTGGCGTCCTTCCTCACGACGAACTCGAGCCTGTTCCCGTCCTTCAGGTCCTGGCTCGGCGTCCCGGACATGGCGTTCATCGTCTTCTCAGTGACGTACGGGTGCAGAAGTATGGTCCTCCTCACCTGGCCCACCCCCCTATGGTGCCGAGGGCCTTCTCCGAGACTATCATGAGCCTGCCCGGCGCGCCGCCGGGCGCGAGCATCTCGGCGTTGAGCTGCGGCGGGGTCGCGACCTCCACTCCGGGGAGGTTCCTCATGCTCCTCCCGCCGTCGCACTCGGCCGAGAGCACGACGAGGAGGCTCCTGGGCACCCTGTAGCGCCTGCCCCTCATCTTGCCCCTGCCGGCCCTGACCTTCTTGCCCTCGGCGGCCCTGGCCACGTCGTCGTAGACGCCTATGGACTCGAGCGCCTCGACCGCCTCCTTGGTCGTCTTGACGCCCTCGAGGTCGTCCTGGACGACGACGGGGACGGTGAGCTCCTCCTTGAACTGGTGGCCCCTGGCCTTGACGAGCTCCGCCTGGCCGGTCGCGCTCAGGGCGGACAGCTTCGCCAGGGAGAGCTCCTTCCTGTTGATCTTCTTGCCGAGGTCCTTCTCGACCTTCGGCGGGTGCGCGCGCCTGCCGCCGACGTTGTTCGGCGACTGGGCGCCGGTGGAGCTGCCCTTGATCCTCTGGACCCTGGACACGCCCCTCCCCTTGCCCCATGTCGAGACGGAGTGGCGCGCGCCCGCGTCCGGCTTCGGCGCGTACGGCTGCCTCCTGTTAGCCTCGATCGCGACGACCGCCCTGTGGATGACGTCCGGCCTCACCTCGGTCCTGAACGCCGCGGGCAGGTCGGCCTCCCCGGCGACCCCGCCCTTGAGGTCGTAGACCTTCACCTTGCCGGGAGCGGACTCCTTGTCCTCTGCCTTTATCTTCTTGACCTTCCTCTCAGCCATCGAATCACACTCCCTGTTTTGATTCAAGGGATACGAACGTCACCTGGGGCGCCTCCTGCAGCTTGATGCCCGTGTCCCTTATCGGCTGCCTGAGCCTGATGAGCCTCTTCGACGGCCCGGGCACGGACCCGTGGAGGATCATGTAGCTGTTCCTCACGTCCCCGTAGTGGAGGAAGCCGCCCCTCGGCGTGACCTCCTCTCCCTTGTCGCCGATCTTGAGTATCCTCTTGTTGAGCTCGGTCCTCTGGTGGAAGCCCATCTGGCCTCCCTGCGGGACCGTGGGCCTGACGTAGTTGGGCCTCTTCGTTCCCAGGGTACCTATCAGCCTCCTGTGCTTGCTGTTCTTGTGCATCAGGAGCTTGGTCCCCCACCTCTTGGTGACGCCCTGCCAGCCCTTGCCCTTGGTGATGGCGGCGACATCGATCATGTCGCCCTCCTTGGCGAAGTCCTTGATGGTGACGGGCTTGCCGAGGACCTCCTTGGCGAACTTCAGCCTGTCCTCCATCTTCCCGCCGCCGATCCTGACCTCCATCAGCTCCGGCCTCTTCTTCGGGAGGCCGCTGACGAGCACGGGCTGCGTGTACATGAGCGCGCGCACGTCGTCGTACTCGAGCTTCCCGGCCTTCTCCCAGGCCTTGGCCTCGTCGTACTCCTTCGGGACGGGGAGCTTCCTCGAGAGCTCCTTGTCCAGCTTCTTCGCCCAGACCTCCCCGACGGCCTTCCTGCCGTAGGGCGTCTCCGCGTAGAAGCGCACGCCGCAGACCTTCATCGGCGGGACCTCGAGCACCGTGACCGGGACCTGTACCTCCTGCCCGGCGGTGGTGCTCCTGGTCCTGTAGTCGACTATGAACGCGTGGGTCATGCCCGCCTTGTATCCGGCGAAACCCTGCAGCCTGACCCCGTCACCCGTCGGCTCTGGCCACGTGGTGACTCTGGCGGTTATGCTGCCCGCCCTCTTCCTTGGCGAGTAGCCCCTCGAGCCTTGCTTAGGCCTTCTCCTTGTCGGCATCTGCTATCCCTCTGTGTCGAAGCGATAGACCGGGCTGAACGTACTCCGAGGTACGATCGCAGTCCGAGGCATCACTTCTCGGCCGTGACGCTTCGTGCACGCCACAGAACGTTGTCAAGGCGTGAGTGATGGGTTGCTCGGAGGCATTGCCCAAACGGCGTCTGGCCGATACCGCCTCAGGTATCGCAGTCCTGCCGAATGGGGTGGTCGTATATAAACATGACCGTCCAAGGGGGGCGTATGGCTAGAGCTTGCCCTCCTTGGCGGCCTTCTGCGCGCGCTTGCCCCGCTCCTTCGCGTTGTACCCGGTGACCGTCTCCAGGAACGTGTTGTACGCTTTGATGGTCCTCTGGGCGGTCTCGTTGTCCACCGTCGGGTCCATCTTCGTCTCGACGCACAGGGACTTCTTCTTCTCGCCCGGCCAGGCCCAGAGCTCCTTCAGCCCGCCGTAGGACACGAACAGCTTCCCGTCCCTCTCCTGGGCGTCGCCGAAGATCCCATTCATGGACGCCTTGAGGTTCTCGGCCTTGACGTTGTCGTACTGTCCCCTTCTGACCTCGTACTCGTGCACCGGCTCACCTGCGGGGTGTTATGCCCGCTGCGCCCTGAAAAACCTTTGTAGGTCGGGCGTGCCCCCGACGACCATGCCCTCCAGTCCCCTGACCGTGCGGTACGTCCCGATGCACCAGCACTCGGGCCTCGCCAGCCTCGAGCGGTCCTGGGACGACGTGAAGGCCTTCAGCCCGTCGAGTATGACCTGGTCGCACGCGCCGCAGTTGTGGGCCCCCCTCTGGGTCCCGCCCCCGACGGGGTCCACGAGCAGCCTCGGCCCCAGCCCCGCGCACCTCTCCGCGACGTCGAGCACGCTCCACAGCCAGGGCGGCCTGTAGGACCAGTCCCTCCAGAGCCTCTCGACCAGCGTGCCCTTCTGGACGTTGACCGCGTTCACCGACACCGAGCGGCTCAGGGGCGCGGCGTGCCTCACGGTAGCGACGGCGTCGTCGACCGCCTCCCCCTCGGTGAGGAACGGCGGCTTGAGCAGCACGTAGGTCCTCAGGTCGACGCCCTTCTCCCTCATGAGGGCCGCGGCCCTGTCGTAGTCCGCGACTGTGAACCCCTTGTTGATGGAGTGCCTCAGGACACGGTCGTTCGCGCTCTCCAGCCCGATGGCCAGCTCGATGTCGTCGTGGAGAGCGAGCACCGTGTCCAGCGCCCCGTCCGTGATGTACTCGGGCCGGGACTCGAAGAGGAGCCTCGCCCCCCTGCCCGCGCACTCCCTGAGGATGTGCGACGCCGCCTCCGGGGGGACCTCGCGCGCGTCCAGGAACGACCCGGAGGTGTAGACCTTGACCAGCCCTACCTCGCCCAGCCCTCCCAGCGCGCGGTCGAACTGCCTCACGATGTCGTCAGCCGACACTGAGCGGTCCGACTCGATGTTGTATCCGCACATAGTGCAGCCGCCCTCGTGGAAGTGGCTGCACCCGGAGGTCCTGAGTATAACGACGCCCGCGTCCACCATCGTGCCGCGGACGCCCTCCCTCTCCTTCCAGACTGACACGGCGGCGCCTGCATCCTTCTTCCTGCGCCCGCCCTTCCCGTCCGCTCCAGCGCCGGTCATGGAAAACTCTCGGAACGGCCCTTCACAGGTCGTACGGCTTGAGGGTCTTGCGGCCGTTCCTCTTGGCGCGCCTGGCGGCCCTCTCTATCATCTCGTGGACCTCCCTGTCCAGCTCGCAGTAGAACTCCTCGGAGATCCTGAACCTGTCCCCGACGACGTCCTTGACGTCGGAGACCTTGATGATCATCTTACCGTTCCTGAGACTCGAGACCGGCATGAACTCCCCTTGTCGATGACTGACCCCGTGGAAGGGAGTTAGTGCTAATGCGTGGGCCCCTCTTAACCCTTTGCGCATTCCGGCGCCGCAAAGCTTTTCCACAGGCGCGCTGGTTCATGGGCGGGGCACACTGATGGACGTCGAACGCAGGATGGAGCTCGCGACCAGGGGCGCACTCGAGGTCGTGACCGAGGCCGAGCTGAGGACCCTCTTCGAGACCAACGACTCGCCTCGCGCCTACATAGGGTACGAGCCGAGCGGGTACGTCCACGTGGGCCAGGTCATCACGGCCGCTAAGATCGCCGAGCTGCAGGAGGCGGGCGTCCGGATGACCATATTCCTCGCGGACTGGCACGCGATGATCAACGACAAGTTCGGCGCCGACCTGGGGAGCATCCGCATCTGCGGCGACTACATGCGCGAGTGCTTCCTCGCCCTGGGGGTCAAGGACTCCGCGGAGTTCGTCTGGGCCAACGACCTCGTCGCGAGGCCCGAGTACTGGGAGAAGTTCATCAGGATCTGCAAGGCGAGCACCCTCACGCGCATCAAGAGGGCCATGACCATCATGGGGAGGACCGAGGACGAGGCGGAGCTGGACGCGTCCAAGGTGATGTACCCTCCGATGCAGGCCGCGGACATATTCGCCCTGGAGGCGGACATCGCCCTCGCCGGAATGGACCAGCGCAGGGCGCACATGCTGGCGAGGGACGCCGCCGAGAAGCTCGGGTGGAGGAAGCCCGTCGCACTGCACACGCCACTGCTCATGAGCCTGGTCGGCAGCGGGCGGATGGACCCGGTCGAGGCGAAGATGTCCAAGAGCGACCCGAACAGCGCCATATTCCTCCACGACACCCCCGAGGCCATCTCCAAGAAGATGAAGAACGCGTTCTGCCCGCCCGAGACGGAGAACAACCCCGTCCTCGAGGTCATGAGGCTCATAGTCTTCCCGAGGCTGGGCAGCCTGCACATCGACCGGCCGGCCAAGTACGGCGGCCCGCTCACGTTCGGGAGCTACGACGAGCTCCTCAAGACCTACGGCCAGAAGGCGCTGCACCCGCAGGACCTCAAGAAGGGCGCGGCCGACTCCCTGGCGAAGATACTGGAGCCGGTGAGGCAGCACTTCTCCGCCCACCCCGAGACGGTGGACAGGCTAGGGAAGCTGACCATCACGAGATGAGCCGTCGACGATGCGCCTGAGGAGCCTGATGGTGTTCTCAACCGAGATGTTGAGTATGGCCTCGACGTCCCCCACCCCGGTTATCCCGGCCGCCCCCGGGTGGCCTCCTCCGCCGTTCGATGTCTCGGAGCCGACGCTGCCCAGCAGCTTGCCGAGGTGAACCCCCGCCCGCACCATCTCCTGGGTCGCCCTCGCGCTGATCCTGAAGTCGTCCCCGCGCTGGGAGCCGACGAAGACCACGTCCGCGCCGAGGGAGAGCAGGGCCTTGCAGACCGAAGCCTCGTAGGCGCTCCCCTGCGAGGCGGCGACGACGTAGTCCCCGACCTTCCAGTACTTGAGCCTCTGCGCGCCCCTGAGCTGGGATATCCTCTCGGATATGTCCGTGTCCATGTACACGAGGGAGGTGGCCTCGTCCATCTGGACGTCGTTCTCCTCCATGAGGTCCGCGAACGCCCTCAGCGCCGAGGGCTTCCCGAACTTGAACATGCCCGTGTCGGTGATGATGCCCGCCATCAGGGCCAGCGCGGCCTCCCTGGGCAGGCTCTTCCCCGCGGCCTTCACGAGCTCCAGCACGATCTCGGAGCAGGAGCTCTTGGAGTCGTCGCAGTAGTACACGCGGGCCTTCGACCACCTCTCCGTGCGCGAGTGGTGGTCGACCACTGTCGCGTCGGAGAAGTCTATGCCCGCGGGCAGCTGCTCCGGCCCGGAGGTGTCGAGGACCAGGAGCCTCCCCTCGGGCCTCTCGGGCGACTCGACGACCTTGATGCCGAGGGACCTGGTCATCTCCTTCGCCATGCGGTCGGTCCCCCCCGGCGTCCATATGGTCACCCCGGGGAAGCAGCTCTGAACCGCGAAGGCGCTCGCGAGGGCGTCGGGGTCGGCGTTGCCGTGGAGCAGCGCGACGGCGCCGCCCCTCTCAAGCTCCGCTGCTATGCTGGAGAGCACGGGATGTGGAAGTGATGGGATGCCTATAAAATAGATGCTGAGACCCCCGCCCGCTTGTCGCGGCCGAGGGGAGGCATGGGTTTGATGTGCGCGCGGCCTAGCCCGCTTCCTCGTCCGGCTCCTTGACGGGGCCGCCCTGGAGCGCCTGCGTGATCTGGGTCTGGAGGGTCTGGTGCCTCTCCCTGAGGTGCTTGTCCTGCCTCTCGAGGGTCTTGACCCTGACCTCCACGGTCTCCTTCTGCTCCTTGAGCTCGTCGACGAGCGCCTTCCTGTCCTTGACCTGCACGAGCAGCGTCCCGACGTTCTTGAACACCGCCGAGTCCTCCGGGGCCTTCCCGAGCTCCTCCACGGTCCTGTCGAGCTCCTTCGCCTGCGCCTCGAGCTGGATCTTCTGCGTCGTGACCATCTGTATCTGCTGGGTCAGCTGCTGGAACTGCGCGATCTGGTTCTGAACCTTCGGTGGGATGTTGTCCATCATCTCCTCGCCTCCTCTGCCGTCTCCTCTGCCACATCGGCCCATCTGATATATGAGTTCAGGGCCGCCCTCAGCGACGCGAGGTCCTCGGCCTCCACCCTGATGGTGACCTCTCCCTCGCCCGCCCCGACCTCGACGCGCGTCCTGGGGACCCTCTCCGCCATCTCCGGCGACAGGGCTCCGAGGACCGCTCCCGCGTTCCTGGTCCTTATGGTGAGCTCGGCCCTGCTGGTCAAGGTCATCTGCCCTTGACCGTCTTGCGCACGTTAGGCCTCTCCTTGTAGAACACCTTCGACCCGCACTTCTCGCACTGCAGGCCGACCGTGTTCATGCCGGACCTAACGGGCTCCTTGCACCTTGCGCACTTGTACATCCGCTCATTGCTCCTTGGTCTCGCCCTCTTGCTCGGGGGCTTCCTCGGTCTCCTTCGGGCCCTCGGCCTTGGCCTTCGCCGCTGCGATGGCCTCGGAGACCTCCCTCTTCACGGCCACCGGGGGCGTCAGGACGTACGAGCTGCTGGCGAGGACCGCCCCGCAGCGCCTGCACTCCCATATGCCGTTCGCCTTGCGCTTGACCGAGGCGGCCTTGCACTTCGGGCACTCGTGCCAGACCTTGCTGACCCTCTCGATGTCCCCGATGCGCTTCCTGATCCTGACGCCGTACCTCGCGCCCAACCTGCCGGCCGGGCCAACCTTCTTGGTCCTCTTGGCCATGAGTCAACACCCGCCTATCCGGGCAGCCTGGAGCGGGTCTCCGCCCCGAGCCTCCTCGACATCTCGATGACCTTGAACACCTCTTCGATGGAGAAGGAGCCTTCCCCGCCCTTCTGCATGGCGCAGAGGTTCCCGTTCTCGATCGTCGCCACGGTGAGCCTCGCGTCCGCCACCCTCTCCTCGTCGTGGGTCGGGTCCACGAGTATCTTGTCGTCTATCTTGACGGCCGTGAGGGATACCGGCGTGTGGATCAGCGGCAGCGGGAAGTCCTCCCCCTTGCCTGCCCTCTTCGCCGGGACGACCGCGGTCTTGAGCGCGGCGTTGGCGGCGATGTTGGCGGCGTCGAACAGGTTGCCGTCGAAGTCCACGACGTGCACGTCCAGGAACATGATCCAGACCTCCTTGCCCTTCTCGATGCAGAGCTTGGTCAGGTCGACCGCGTGCCCCTCCCTGATCCCCCTGTCGATGACCCTGGAGATCTCGATGGACTCCTTGTCCGGCGGGCCGGACTCGAAGGTCTCGCTCGCCATCGGGATGAGCTCGGCGTTCGTGGTGAGGACACCCTTGTCCGGCGTGTCGCCGAACGGCTCCCCGACCATGAGCTTCACGCCCACGACCACGTCGGTCCCGCCCAGCTGGACCCTCGCGGAGCCCTCTGCGGACTTGATGTAGTCGGTGGTGATCTTGAGCTCCCTCATCTGCTCGAATGTGCGGCCGTCGGACCTGGTCCCCTTGGTGAGGAGCTTGGATATGTGGTCCTTCTTGAGCTCGGCCATGACGTCCTTGCTCATCTAGGCCACCCCCGCCTGGGGGCCCTCGGGCACCCTCGCCTCAGCGTCCACGGGCCTGGCCTCGTAGCGCCTCTTGAGCGCGTCCCTCTGGACCTGGTAGACCTTCTCGCAGCCGTTGATCGCCATGTTGATCCCCTTCGTGAACTCCTCATGGGTGAGGTCGCCGTCCATCTGGAGCAGGACGATCTCCTTCGTCCGCGGCACGTAGCCGACCGGTATGTCGGCCTCGCCGAAGTTGTCCTCCTCCTTGCCCAGGTCGACCATCACCGTCCCCGCGGCCTTGCCGGCGGCGCACGACGCGACCAGGTCCCTCATGGGGACCCCCGCGTCAGCGAGCGCGACGGACGCGGCCGTCAGGCCCGCGCACCTCGTGCCGGCGTTCGCCTGGAGGACCTCGATGTAGACGTCTATCGACGCCCTCGGGAAGTACTCCGTGAAGACGACGTGGCTCAGCGCCTCGGAGGTGATCTTGGATATCTCCTGCGACCTCCGGTCCGGCCCGGGCCTCTTCCTGTCGTCGACCGAGAACGCGGCCATGTTGTACTTGCACTGGACCAGCGCCCTAGTCGGGTTCTGCATGTGCCTCGGGTGGCACTCCCTCGGGCCGTACACGGCCGCGAGCACCTTGTTCAGGCCCCACTCGACATACGCGGAGCCGTCGGCGCGCCTGAGCACGCCAGCCTCGATCTTCAGTGGCCGCATCTCCTCGGGCGTCCGCCCGTCGACCCTGCGGCCGTTCTCGTCTAGCAGCTTGATGTCTGTCGTCATTCCGCCCATCTGGCTCACTCTCCCTTCCTGGATCCTTCCTCCAGGAGTCTCTTGATCTTCTCGGTGAGGCCCATGTTGTGCGCCTCCTCCTCAATGAGTTTGACGGCCTTCACGGCCTTGATCACGTCGTCCAGCTCCCCGTCGATCCATATCCTCCCGTTCTGCCCGACGTAGATCCGGCAGCCCGTGGAGTTCTTCAGCATCTGGATCATGGAGCCGTTCTTGCCGATCACCCTCGGCACCTTGGACGGCGATATGTCCAGGATCATCCCGCCCGTGAGCTTCCTCAGCCCGTGCTCCTTCATCGAGACCTGGATGCGCCTCGTCTCGTCGATGCCGATGACCTTGAGGAGGACCACGTCCCCGGGGACCATGAACTTGCTCGTCTCGCCGAACTCGACCCTCCAGGGCACCTCGTCGACGCGCAGCGGCGCCGGGTAGGGCGCGTTTATGTCGACCAGCCAGTTCGACGCGCTCACGTCCTCTATCTTCCCGACGACCATGTCCCCGCGCTCGGGCATGTACTGCCCCGAGAGGGGCACGACGCCGACGGCGTCCTGCCGGACGGTCTTTATCCCGAGCTGCGCGGCGTAGATCCTCCGCCCCTCGGTGTAGGTTCCGGGCCCCGGCCTCTTCCCGGAGCTGTCCAACAGGTCGCCAGGTACCACTATCTCTCTGGAGACCTCCTTAGAATCGCTAGCCTGCATCTGACTCACTCTTGCCTAGAGTCGGTATAAACACTCTGCCGACACGGCCCTGGACTTACACAGCGTCCTTAGGCCCGCAGCGCATTTACCCTCTTCTCTCTACAAATGCCGGAAATGCGTCCCCTGCTTTAATCTTTTGGTCGCACAACGGCCCCCGGCCCCTCCGATGCCAGATGGGTCCCGGATGGGCCAGTTCACTGCGCGCCCTTGAGGACCTTGGTCTCCGCCCCGCCGTGGGTCCTGTTGTTGAGCCTCTCGGCGAACTCGTTCTGCAGGCCGGCCGGCATCTCCACGACCCCGATCCACGAGCCGTCCTTCTGCCACTCCTCCTTGACCACCTTGCCGAAGTGCTTGAAGTCCTCGTAGCAGCGGCCGTAGTTCTCGCCCGAGACCCGGACGGCGATGCGGACCTTGTCGAACCTGATGGGGATGAGGGGCCTGAGCGCGTCCATGATCGCGGGGACCTGCGCCTCGACCGGCTTGAACGGGTCTATGTGGCAGCGCGCCTCCTCCATGGCCGTCTCGATCCTCGCCGGCGGGTGCGGCGCGCCGGTCTGCGGGTTCATGGCGTTGCGTGCGATGTACTCCACGATCCGCTTGCGCTTGTTCTCCTGCATTATCTTGCGCTGCTCGGTCGTTAGCTGGACCTCTCCCTTGAGGATGATGACCTTGGCGACCTCGGTCGGGTCCTCGGTCCCGAAGACCTGCTTGATCTTCTCCTCCGGGGCGCGGGTGCCCTTCTTCGCGTTCTTGAAGATCGTGTCGATGACCATGTGGTCGATGAGGTCGACCTCCTTGCCGTCCTTCATCTTCTGGACGACGGCCGGGTCGATGAGTATCTCGAAGCTCTCGCCGTGGGACTCGAACCTTGCCACAATCGCCTCGTCGAGGTCGACCATCGGACCACTCTCACGTGGCCAGCTTCTTGACGTAGGCCTCGACTTCGGCGTCGGACAACCGCCTGAACTTCTCGTCCTTCTTGACGAGGCCTATCTCCACGGCCTTCGTGTTCAGGCTCTCCTCCGTCGCCTTTACGAGCGCCCTGAGCCCCAGGAGGATGGCGTCGTCCTGCGTCATGTCGTCCTGGTACTGCTCCTCGAATACGTCCATTATGGCGTTCTTGCCAGCCCCTATGGAGCCGGCCTTGTAGGACACGAGCGCGCCGCTCGGGTCGGTCTCGAAGAGGTGGCAGCCCTGCTCGTCCACGCCCGCCACGAGCAGCGCGGTCCCGAAGGGCCTCACGCCGCCGTACTGGGTGTAGTTCTGCTTGTAGTCGCAGAGCCTCTTGACCAGCGTCTCGAGGTCGACCTTCTCGGCGTAGGTGACCTTGTTGATCTGGGCGACGACGCGGGCGTAGTCCACGAGGACCCTCGCGTCGGCCACCAGGCCGGACGTGGCGCACCCGATGTGCTCGTCGATCTGGAATATCTTCTCGATGGACTTGGACTCGATTAGCTTGCTCGCGATCCTCTTGTCGACGATGAGGGCGACGCCGTCCTTGAACTTCAGGCCGACCGTGGTCGTCCCCCGCTTGACCGCCTCCCTCGCGTACTCCACCTGGAATAGCCTGCCGTCGGGCGAGAAGACGGTGATCGCCCTGTCATACGCCATCTGTCCTGGCTGCATTTACCTTACACCCCTTGAGATTGACATAATCACGGCTAGATGTGTATGCCGGTCCTGCCTAACGCGGTCGCCCGTATAAAGGTTTTTCGCGCTCCGCGGACGGGTGCCCCGCGGCATCTGGCACCGCTGGCACGGTGCGTCCTGCGCGCCCTCACTCCCAGGTCTTCCTCGCGACCGACCTCTCCTCGAGGTACCTGTCCTTGAGCGTCTTGATGGTGCCCGAGGTCCTGAGGGTCTCCACCCTGCACGGCCTCCCCGCGACCCTGTCGACCGATGAGAGGAGGGCGATCGCATCGTCCTTGAGGGTGTGGGGGACCTTGAGTATGGCGACCTCCGGCTCGTAGACCGTGATCCTGAAGCCGCCGTCCATCGGGGTCCCCCTCGCCCTGTGGATGAGGGAGGACAGGAAGTCGTTCCTGGCGAAGGGGCCGCCCTCGGTGACCCTGAAGGCGATGTACCTCCACCTCTCGCCAGGCGCCTTCTTCGGCATGTCGGCTCTCAGCGGACGAACTCGACGCCGTGCTTGGAGCTCGGCTCGGCGAATTCCTTCGGCATCAGGTCGGGCGACTTCACGCCCGTGAGCACGACCATCACCCGGACCAGCCCGTCGAGCGCAGGGTCTACGCTGCAGCCCCAGATTATCCTCGCGTTGGGGTTGATCTTGGCGTTGACCATCTCGGCGGCCTTCTCGGCCTCGGACACGGTCATGTCCAGCCCGCCCGTGACCCTTATCAGCGCGCCCCTCGCGGCCGCGAGGTCTATGTCGCCCAGAAGCGGCGACTCGAGGGCTTGGGAGACCGCGGAGTCTATCCTGTCGCCCTTGCCCGTGTTCTTGTTGGTCGCCTCGCCCATGCCTATGAGCGCGACGCCGCCGTTCTTCATTATGGTCATGACGTCGTTGAAGTCCAGGTTCACGAGCCCGGGCTTGGTGATTATCTCCGTGAGGCCCTTGATGGACTCCATGAGGACCTCGTCGGCGACCCTGAAGGCCGCGTCCAGCGGGAGCTTCGGGACCAGTTCGAGGAGCTTGTCGTTCGGTATCACCGCGGTGGTGTCGCAGTTCATCTTCAGGCGCTCGAGCCCCTTGAGGGCGTTGTCCCAGCGCACCTTCCCCTCGGCCTTGAAGGGCATCGTCACTATGCCTATGGTGAGCGCGCCCGACTCCCTGGCCATCCTGGCCACGACCGGCGCGGAGCCAGTCCCCGTCCCCCCGCCCATCCCGGCGGTCACGAAGACTATGCTTGACCCCTTCACGTACTGCTTGAGCTCCTCCTCGGACTCGGCCGCCGCCCTCTCGCCGACCTCCGGCAGGGCGCCCGCCCCGAGCCCCCTCGTGAGCGTCTTGCCCAGCAGCACCTTGTGCGGCGAATGTACGTGCAGAAGGTGCTTGGCATCGGTGTTCGCGGCAACGATCTCGGCGCCGAACACACCCGACTGGTGAAGGCGGTTTACGGTGTTGGAACCCCCTCCCCCGCACCCGACTATCGTGATGTTGACCTTGAGCTTCTCCACGATCTGTGCGAGCTCCTGGTCCTCCGGGGTGCCCAGCGTCTCCTTCGTGCTCTTCTCCAGCGCATGCATCTCGAGAGCATCGTCTATGAGTGACTTCATCTCTTCATCCCATCCCAAGGTGTTTCCGAGTAAGTAAATAAACAGGCAACTATTTAAATGAACCTGGCAGGACTGGTCGCGCCAGTATGCGCGGGCCGGAACGGCCTCCCCCTCCCCGGCGCGCCCCCGCTCCCCAGCCCTCCCGAGGCCTCCGCGGGCGCCCCCTCCGCGGGGTCGGAGGGGCCTCGGCGCATGCTTCGCATGCGCATGCAGGGGCCGCCGATAGGGCTCCGAACGCGGTTTACTGGCTCGGAACCAGCTCCGAAAATGTTTATATTCAAGGTTACTGATTACTTATACAGCCTTATGGGGTGCACTCATGCCGAAATCGCTCGTCAAAGACGCACTAGGAAAAGAAATCGAAGAACTGACCGAGAAGCCTTCTCAGCCCGCACAAGCGCAGGCACCTCAACCTGCAAAGATGACCGCGGATGACGAAGAGATTGCGAAGATCGCGGAACAGCTGGATGTCAGCATCAAGATCATCGGCTGTGGCGGCGGCGGATCGAACACCATCAACAGGTGTGTCGAGGCCAACATCTCCGGCGCGCAGCTGTGCGCCATCAACACGGATGCGAAGCACCTGCTCGCCATACACGCGCCGAAGAAGATACTGATAGGCAAGAACATCACGCGCGGCCTGGGCGCGGGAGCCATCCCCCAGGTCGGTGAGGCCGCGGCCAAGGAGAACGAGCGCGAGATCAGGGACTTCCTGAACGGGGCGAACATCGTGTTCGTCACCGCCGGCATGGGAGGCGGGACCGGGACGGGTTCGGCCCACTACGCCGCGAGGCTCGCGAAGGAGCTCAAGGCCCTGACCATCGGCGTCGTCACGCTGCCGTTCAAGGCGGAGGGCGAGGTCAGGATGGAGAACGCCCTGGACGGCCTGGAGAGGCTGAGGCGGCTCTGCGACACGACCATCGTCATACCCAACGACAAGCTGCTGGAGCTCGTGCCCAAGCTGCCCGTCGACGCCGCGTTCAAGGTCGCCGACGAGATCCTGATGCAGACGATCAGGGGCCTGACCGAGATCATCACCAAGCCGGGCCTGGTCAACCTCGACTACAGCGACATCATGACCGTCATGAACGAGGGCGGGGTCGCCTTCGTCGGGATGGGCGAGTCCGAGGAGGCCGACCCGGACGACCGCATACAGGGCGCGATAGACGAGGCCCTCAACTCCCCGCTCCTGGGCGAGATAGACCTGGGCGAGGCGAAGGGCGCGCTGATCAGGGTCGTCGGGGGCCCGGACATGACCGTGTCGGAGGCGCAGCAGGCGGCCGAGGTCGTGGGCGAGAGGATCAACAAGCACGCGAGGCTCATCTGGGGTTGCAGCGTCGACCCGGCGATCGAGGGCCAGGTAAAGGTGCTGCTGATCGTCACGGGCGCCAAGTCCGGCATGCTGATGAGCAAGAACCACAGCGAGGCCGCGCCGGCGCGCTCGTCCCAGGGCAAGTCATCGAGGTCCTACGGCTCCGGGGACGACTCGGACATAGACTTCGTAAGGTGACCGAGCCAGCAAACCACTCCAACGAGCGTGTGTCCGCGATGCGGGCACACCTCAAACCTTGATTTTCCTCTCCCTCTTCCCCTCCAGCCTCGGCTCGTCCGCGAACCTGGCCCCGCAACCGGGGCAGAACTTGTCCTTGAGGTCGACGCACGCGCCGCAGAGGGAGCACTCCGCCCCGCTCACCCTGTCCGAGAACACGACGCCGCAGAGGCAGGCGAAGGCGTCCCTGTCGACGCGGCGGCCGCAGGCCGGGCACTCGGTTATGTCCTCGACCAGGGGCTTGCCGCAGACGGGGCACTTGTTCGACGACTCGTGTATCTCGGCCCCGCACCCCGGGCAGATCATGTTCCCCTCGCCGACCAGCAGGACCCCGCACCCGCACGAGGTCTGCCCCTCGGACACTACCCTCCCGCACTCGGGGCACTGGAAGAGACCGAGCCTGAAGTCCGTGGAGAAGACGACCCCGCACCTGTCGCAGAACTGGTCGTCCTCGCCCAGCAGGTTCCCGCACTCGGGGCACTGCAGGCTCCGCTCGTACATCGCGCAGTCGCACTCCTCCCCGCCGATGACCCTCCTGCCGCAGACGCTGCAGAACCTCGCCCCGTCCGGGGCGGCCGACACCTGCTCCTTCATCGAGAGGTATGTCCTCTCGGTGATCTCGCCCAGCAGGAACCTCTCCTCCAGGAGCAGGAGCTTGTCATCCTTCGAGAGCGGCATGGAGCGGACCAGGGGCACCTCCGAGTGCACGACGTGCGGCTTCTGCTTGGAGAACCCCAGGCCCCTGCCGCACGCGGGGCAGTCCGCGACCCTCGCAGCGCACGAGTTGTGGTACTGCTTGCCGCAGCCGCAGAGCACGCTGGGGAGGTCCTTCTTTATCACGCCCAGGCAGACATCGCACTTGGTCTGGCCCTTCAGCCTCACGGCCTTGACCTGGGGGCGCGTGTGCACCCTCATCCTCCTTGACGCGGCGCGCCTCTTCTGCCCCTTAGGGACCTTGATGAGGCGCGGCCCGTCCCTGCCCGTCCTCCGCAGCTGGACCATCCCGGTCCAGAGGACGGGTGCGATTGTAGCCCACATCCGCTCCAGCACGGGGCGGATTGCACTGCATCGCATATAAATTCCGGCCGGTCGATTACCCCCGCATGTCCATCAAGGAGACTGTGAGGTTCGTCGGGGAGCTCATGGTGCTCTCCGCCAGGACCGCGCCGAAGGCGGTGGGTCAGGACTTCATCGAGGCCAGGCTGCTCTCCGAGACCGAGAGGGTGGCGCTGGGCAACGACATGGTCCAGATCGGGAAGCAGCGGGGCATCCAGGGCTTCGAGCGCGACGGCCAGAACGTCATCGACTCGGACGCCGTCGTGATCATCGGGCTCCTGCCGCACAAGGGGGCGGGGCTCGACTGCGGCGCCTGCGGGTTCTCCGGGTGCGCGGAGTTCAACGAGAAGGCGGGCGGCGGCGACTTCAATGGCCCCAACTGCTTCCTCAGGGCGCTCGACCACGGCATCGCCCTCGGCTCGGCCGCGAAGACCGCCTCGGACCACAACGTCGACAACAGGGTCATGTACAGGATAGGGGTCTCGGCGATCCGCCTCGGGATGTCCCAGGCGAACGCGGTCCACGGCATCCCGCTGTCCGCGACCGGGAAGAACATCTTCTTCGACAGGATGCGGAAGTGAGCCTACCGCCGCCGCGCCACGGGCGCCTTCGGGGGCCTGCCCAGGTAGGCGCCGTCCAGCAGGTGCACCCTCATGCTCGGGGCCCGCACCAGACCGTTCCTGAAGAAGGGGCCCAGCATCGCGCTCGAACCGGAGTTCACGGGGGTCCCGGTGAGGAGAGGGTTGAAAGCGGGCACGATGACGATGGACGACGGGCACGACCGGTACCTCTCCGCGACCCGCCGCTTGACGAGCCCCGCGCGGACCCAGCACTTCTCGGTGTTCCTGGAGCCGAGCGAGTCGACGAGCAGCACCGACGGATGCACGTGCGCCATGACCAGCCTCTCGGCCCCCATCACGTCGTCCGAGGGCCAGACATGGCCGTGGAAGAGCCCGACGTCCCCGACCCTCGTCCCGCGGCCGCTGAGCGCCTCGCACCCCTCCGGCAGGGCGGCCGAGATGCCGCCGTCGTGGTTCCCCGCCACGAGCACGACCCTCCTGTAGGCCCGGAGCATCCCGCCCAGCAGCTCGCGTATCTCCGCGTCCTCCCTGTGGCCGACGCTCGGGATCCTGTGCTTCAGGTCCCCCAGGATGAGGAGGTTCCTCGGGCCCTTGGCGAGCGACTCGAGCGACGCCATCATCTTCGGCATCTGCGAGGGTATGGTGAAGCCGGACCTCCTCAGCTGCACCTCTATCCCGACATGGAGGTCCGCGACGACGACCCACTCCTCCGCGCCCCTCATCACGAGCGCCGGGACGTCCGCCACCGGTTCAAGGTCCATGAGCCTGGGTACCGCATGTGGACGATAAAGATGCTCCTCCTAGCGTCCCACGGCGAGCCTGTCCGCCAGGACCCTTGGCAGGCCAGCGGAGACGATCGCGTCCGCCGCCTCCTCCACGGGGTACCGGAACCTGACGACTTCGCACTCCATGCACCCCGTGTCGACGACGGCGAAGCTGCCGCGCGGGTCCCCGTCCCTCGGCTGGCCCACCGAGCCCGGGTTGACCGCGAGCCCTTCCCCGAGGCGCTTCGCGTACGGCACGTGCGTGTGCCCCATCACCACGATGTCGCCGCCCGATCGCAGCAGAGTCCCGGCGGTCACGGCGTCCTCGTGGACGTACTCGTCCGGGTCGTCCGGGGAGCCATGGAACACCGATGCCCGGAGGCCGCCCGCGTCGAACCTGCACGACGGTTCCAGGGACGAAAGGAACGCCCTCGAGCGGTCACCGAGGCGCTTGGCCGTCCAGGCCATGGCCGCGGCTGCGAAGGGGTTCATCCCGGAGAGGTCCCCGGAGACTGCCGCGCGGTCATGGTTCCCGGCGACGCACGGCCCGCACATGCCCTCGACGATGGAGCAGCACTCGTCGGGGAACGCGCCGTACCCGACGACGTCGCCGGCGCACACGACCATGTCGGGGCGGCGCGCCCTGATGAGCCCCGCCGCGGCCTCCAGCGCGTGGAGGTTGGAGTGGATGTCCGCCATCACGGCGAGCCTCATGCCGGCCCTCACCCGCTCGTTCCGAGGAGGTACCTCCTCAGCACGATCGGTATCTTGTCGATGACGTCCGTCGCGAGCAGGCCGAAGCTCTTCTCCTCGAAGGCCAGGTCCCCCGCGAGGCCGGTCGTGAAGGCGCCCATCCTCGCGGCGGCGAAGGGCGTGGCCCTCTGCGCCACCAGGCCTGAGACGACCCCTGTGAGGACGTCCCCGGTGCCCCCGACGGTCATCGCCTCGTTCCCGGTCCTGTTGAGCTTGACGTAGGCGCCGTCGCTGACGACGTCGACGGGCCCCTTGAGCACCAGAGTCGTCCTGAGCCTCGCGGCCGCCTCCCTCACCATCTCCGCCCTCCTGTCCAGGTCGTCCGCCGGGGGGGACCTCCCCGTCAGCTGCCTGAACTCCCCCGCGTGCGGCGTGAGGACCGCCGTCCTGCCCTTCAGCACGCCCGGCCTTGCGCCGCACGCCCCTATCGCGTCCGCGTCGATGACCATCGGCTTCCTGCACCTCGACACGAACCTCTGGACCGCGGCGGCCGTCTCCCTCGCGTCCCCGAGGCCGGGGCCTATGGCGACGGCGTCGAAGTCGGCGGACATCTTGAGGAGGGGGTCGACGTGGGCGGGGCCGAGGACGTTCCCGGGCAGGGCCCGCACGATCAGGTTGGGGGAGTATATGGACACGGGGGTCGCGGCGGGCTCGGGTGTGGCGACGAACACCAGGTCTATCCCGGACCTCATGGCCGCCATGCCGGTGAACGCGGGCGCCCCGCTGTACGGGCCCCCGCCCACGACCAGCAGCCTCCCCGAGTCGCCCTTGTGGGCGTCCTTCCTCCTGGACGGAAGGAGGCTGAAGTCGCCGGGGCCGCAGTAGCCCTCCGCCTCGGGCGGTATGCCGATGTCCGCGACCACTATCCTCCCGGAGTTCTTCTTCGACATGCCCAGCTTGGGCGCGTGGAACGTGACCGTGACGTCGGGACGGAGGGCGAGGTCTGACGGCCACCCGGAGGGCACGTCGACCGAGACCTTCGGCCTCTTCACCCTGTTCATGGCCCTGATCATGCCGGCGTAGGGCTCCTTGGGCCTCCCCTTGAGGCCCACCCCCAGCATGGCGTCTATGAACACGTCGTACTGCCTCGCGTCCATGTAGCCCGCGGGCCTGGACACCCCCCTCACGAGGTGCAGGTTGGCCCTGGCCAGGTCGGTGGAGACCTCCTCCTCCGGCTCCAGGAGGAAGACGTCTGGCCTCATGCCCCTGAGCAGGTGCCTCGCGGCCACGAAGCCGTCGCCGCCGTTGTTGCCCTTCCCGCAGAGGACCGCCACCCGGGACCCCGGGGGGTAGTTCTCCAGGACGAACCTCGCGACGGCCTCGCCCGCCCTCTCCATGAGCGTTATGGCCCTCACGCCGTGGTATGCGGCGTTGATGTCCAGGACCTTCACTTCCTCCGGAGGTATCGCGGGTCTAGCCACGGGGCGGTCATGGGCCCGTAACGTAATAAACCTGACGAGGTTGCCGCCGGCTGGCGCGACGCCTGGCCAGGGCCTGGACGGCCCCTCCGCTTAAAAAGAAATATATATGCAGAACCCCTAGCACCGGCCATCGGCAGGGATTGTGCAAGTGGGCGACATAAAGAGACTCGTTCTAGACGTGCTCAAGCCTCAGCACCCCACGATCATCGAGCTCTCGAGGCGCATAGCCGTCCTCAGCGGAGTGTCGGGGGTAAACTGCACGCTTGAGGAAGTGGACAGGGAGACCGAGAGCGTCAAGATAACCATAGTGGGCAACGCGATCGACTACGAGAGCATCGAGGAGACGGTCTCGGACTGCGGGGCGGTCATCCACTCCGTGGACAGCGTCTCCGCGGGCAAGATGCTGGTCGACGAGGTGGAGACCCCGCAGGACCGCTGAGCCTCACTCCTGGGCCCTGGGGAGCACCTTGAGCTTCGCGGCGACCTTCGCCACGAGCTCCTTCTTGTCCAGCCTCGGCTCCACAAGGACCCTGCCCTCCCGCCTGTGCCAGAACCGCGGGTAGGACTTGTCGAGCTCGAGTATGCAGTCGAGGCCGAGCGACTTGACCGCCTCGAAGAGCATGCTCGCGGTGGGCGCCTCGGAGGCGTCCCTCTTGGCCACCCTCCTGCCCTCCTCCCTCGACACCCTGAGGTCGAAGTAGGACGGCCAGAGAACGATAGCCTTCTCGGGGTCTACGGCCATGGTGCCTCGGCGTAGCCAACGCCCCCCCTCTATCTAATATTGTCGGTCTGGCGCTCCGGGCGGCGATCCGATGCGGGCGACAGTTAATTACTGGCCCGGCTCATTACCCCGGAGAGGGGCCGAGGACATGATGGACGAGGACCTGGTCGAGGCGGTGCTCGACGTTGCGACGTCCCAGGGGAGGCCGATCCTGGCGGAGGTCAGGGCGGAGTCGACCGTGATGAGGGACATAGTCGTGAAGTCGGGCGTTGTGAGCAGCATAGTCTCCAGCAGGGACGCCGGGATGAACGTCAGGGTCGTCCTGCCGACGGGCATAGGGTTCGCCGCGGCCAACGGCGTGTCCAAGGCCGTGGGCACGGACCTGGCGAAGCGCGCCTACATGCTCGCCCGCAACGTGAGGCTGAAGAGCCCCGTCGAGATGTCCCCGGAGCCGCCGGTGAGGACCGACTGGGAGGTCAGGCAGGACAGGCCGCTCTCCGACGTGACCGTGGAGGAGCAGGTGGACTTCCTCAGGGGCGTCGACTCCGCGGTCGCCAGGACGAAGATCAAGGTCGAGGGCCGGTACTTCGAGGCCAAGACCACCGAGACCAGCGGCGTGTTCGTCAACTCAGAGGGCACCCGCATAAGGTCGTTCCTCCCGAGGGTCAGGATCGACTCGTCGCTCGCCGTCACCTCGAAGGGGGAGAGCCAGCAGTCGATCAGGGAGTTCGGGGGCGCGGGCGGCTGGGAGCTCGCAGGCTCGTGGGACCTCGAGAAGGCCCTGGCGGACGAGGTCAGGATGCTCAAGAACATGATCGACAAGGGCAAGGCGGTCAAGCCGGGCAAGTACGACCTCGTGTGCGGCCCGGAGGTCGCGGGGATCGCGGCGCACGAGTCGTGCGGCCACCCGATGGAGGCGGACCGCATCCTGGGGAGGGAGATGTCCCAGGCGGGCAAGTCCTTCGTCAAGCCGGAGATGCTCAACTTCAGGGTGGGGTCCGAGTACGCCACCGTCATAGACGACCCGACGGTCCCCGGCTCGTACGGCTACTACGCCTACGACCAGGAGGGCGTCAGGGCCAGGCCACGGTACCTGTACAAGGAGGGCCTGATGAACGAGTTCCTGACCAACAGGGAGACGGCCGCTGCGCTCGGTTCCGCCAGCAACGGATCGTCCAGGTCGGAGAACTACCTCAGGGAGCCGATCGTCAGGATGGCCAACACGTACGTCGCCCCGGGCGACTTCGAGGACGACGAGATATTCGGCTCCGTCAAGGAGGGCGTCCTGATGCACTCCTTCACCGAGTGGAACATCGACGACAAGAGGTACAACCAGAAGTACGTGTCAAGGGAGGCGTACTTCATCGAGGACGGCGAGCTGGCCGGGCCGGCGAAGAAGTGCGTCCTCGAGATCACCACACCCGGCTTCTGGGGCGCGGTCGACGCGGTCTCGAAGAGCGTGCTCCACAACGCGGCCGAGTGCGGCAAGGGGGACCCGATCCAGAGCATGGCGGTGTTCACTGGAGGGCCCATGATGAGGCTGAGGGGGGTGGTGCTGAAATGAGCGAGCTCAAGGACACGGCCCAGGAGCTCATGCGGCACGCGAGGGACTGCGGGGCGACGGACGCGGTCGTGGAGGTCATGGACCACAAGACCAGCCAGGTCAGGTACTCCAACAGCCGCATCGACGCCTCCAACTGGTGGGGCCAGAGGCACGCCCATGCGTTCGTCGCGGTCGGGAGGAGGACGCTGTCCACGGACCTGCTCGACCTGGGCTCGGCCAAGGCCGCGGTCGAGGCGCTGGTCCAGGCGGCCCGCTCCTCCCCGGAGAACTCCGAGTACGCCGGGGTCCCGTCCGGGAGGTTCAAGTACAGGCGGGGCAGGGCGGACCCGAAGGTCGTCGCGCTGCGCTCGCCCGCCAAGCACGTCCACGACGCCATCTCCGCCGCGGCCCGCGAGGGGGCCACTGAGGTGGGGGGCACCCTGTTCGTCAGGGTCATGAGGGCCGGCATAGCCTCCTCGGGGGGCGCGCTGGCTGAGGACGAGAACGCCGCCCTGGAGCTCTCCGTCAGGGCGTTCACCCAGCCCGAGGCGTCGGGCCACGCGCTGTGCTGCACGCACCGCCTCTCCGGCCTGGACGCCCGCGCGGCGGGCTCGAGGGCGGGCCAGATGGCGGTGCTGGCCAAGGACCCCGTGCAGGGCGAGGTCGGGAAGACGGACCTCATACTCGAGCCGCTGTTCCTCGGCGGGCTGATGCACTCCACGTCGAGCATGCTGAGCGCCTTCTACGTCGAGATCGGCATGTCCGCCTTCGCCAAGAGGCTGGGCAAGAAGGTGGCGTCGGAGGAGGTCACCCTGGTCGACGACCCGGTGACGGCCTCCACCTCGCAGAGGGCCTTCGACCACGAGGGGGTCCCGACGAGCAGGACGGTCGTCATCAAGGACGGCGTCCTGAAGACATACCTCCACGACACGTCGACCGCCAAGCGCTTCAAGGCCAGGACCACGGGCAACGCAGGGCCCTACGTCCCGACGGGGTTCGACCCGCACGGCGTCCCCCTCCCGATCCACCCCGTCGTCGAGGTGGGGGACTGGACCGTGGAGGAGATGATCGCCGACACCAAGCGGGGCCTCTACCTCAACAACACGTGGTACACCAGGTACCAGAGCTACTCCATGGGTGACTTCTCGACGATCCCGCGGGACGCGATCCTCAGGATCGAGGACGGGCGGATCGTCGGCGCGGTCAAGAACATACGGGTGAGCGACAACATCCTCTCCCTCTGGAAGGGGGTCGACGCCGTGTCGAAGGGCGCCGAGGAGATATTCTGGTGGGACGAGGCCGCCCCGCCGTCGACCCTCCCCACGGTGAGGGTCAACGGGATGAACATCACGCGCTCGGCGTGAGCTGAGAAAAGGGATGTGAGCGCGGCCTCACTCGGCCTTTATCAGGGTCGCGTTCACTACCCCGTCCTGGCCGCACCTGGAAGTGATCACGGCCTCCCCGAGCTCCGTCATGACGGTCGCGCCCTTGGTCATGATGTTCCTCTGCACGTAGTTCGGGTTGGAGGGGTTGGACTTGACCGTGAGGATCTTGACCTTCTTGATGGTCTTGGTGGCCGGGTCGACGACGTTGGCCGTGTCGACGAGCAGGAGGCGCGCCTTCCTATTGGCGCCCTTGGTGCGGTAGATCTTCACCTTGCGGGCCCCCAGGTGGGTGAACTGCTTCTCCCTGCCGACCTCGAACTTCCTCTTCTTGCGGGCCAGCCGGATCCTGCCGCCTGTGACCTTGCGCTTGGGCCTTCCCTGCCAAATGGCCATCAGATACCTCTCGGGACATGGGAAAGGGGGAGGGGTATTAAAACGTTTTCGAGCGAACGGGGCCTTCCTGGCGCGCTCAGTGCAGCCGGGCGACGGCCCCCTCGCCTATCTCGACGAGCGCATAGTGCCCACCCCGGGCGGTCCCTGGGTTGACGAAGAGAGTGCCGTCGGCCGTGACCTGCCCCCTGGCCTCGTGGACGTGCCCGGACAGGACGGCCCTCGGCCTGAACTCCCCGACCACCCCCATGATGCCCTCGGAGCCGATGTGCCTGCCGTTCCGGTCGGAGTCGTTCATGCCCCTCGGAGGGGTATGGGTGAGCATGACGCCCCCCTCGACGGCGACGCCCCTCAGCCCCGCGACCATCTCCGCCTCCTCCACCTCGAAGGGCATGTTGGACGACGAGGGCAGGCCGCCCCCGAAGCCGAAGAAGTCCAGGCCGTGCCTCGCCACCCTCCTCGAGTGGACGCTCGCCCCGGCCCCCTCCATCATCCTCAGCATCTCTTCGGTGTCGCAGTTGCCGGGGACCGCGAGGAGGTCGGACTCGAAGGCGGACAGGACCTTCCCCATGTAGTCCCTCGAGCCGTAGGTCGTGAAGTCGCCGCAGATGGCCACGGCGTCGGGGGAGAGGTCCCTCTCCACCCTCCTCAGCATCGACAGGGCCTCGTCGGAGCCGTGCAGGTCGGAGCACACCAGGAGCACGACCATCGCATGTCACCACGGGAGAGAGATGCCGAAGCTGAGGTCCTGGAACACGAGGAGGTACGCGACGGCGTACCCGACGACGGTCCCCCCGTTCAGCAGGGGCAGGCCCGCCTGCGGGTTCCCCCTCAGGACGAACCTCATGAGGAGGGCGAAGCCGACCAGCCCCCCGGCGAGGGCCCCGAGCGCGACGAGGAGGTTGCCGGGGACCCCGGCGACCGCGTCGTCCGCGAGGTAGTAGAACGCGGACGAGACGAGTATCCCCGGGATGATGACGTCCCCGAGGCCCATGAACATGGCCTCCCTCTCGTCGCCGTCGTCGAGCTGCTGCTTCAGGGGCTTCTGGCTCAGGTAGGAGTAGCCCTTCTTCTTGGGTATGACCAGGAGGATCGGGAGCTTCATCTGGGTGACGCCGTCGGCGAGGGCGACCATGTGCTTGGTGCCGTACACCGATATCGCGTCGTAGGCCGCGAGCACGACGAGGAGTATCACGACGGGGAGTATGTTCAGGGAGATACCCAGTATGCCGATGACGCCCACGGCCACCAGCACGCCCGTCGCGTCGACGACGTACCACTCGGGCTTCTTGAGGAGGAGGTAGATCAGGACCGCGGCGAGGGCGGCCGACGCGACGAGGGCGACGATGCTCGTGTCGAAGACGAGGGCTATTATCAGTATCACGTAGAATATCGTGAACCCGACCGCGCCGATGAAGATGTACTTCACTATGCTCTCGCGCTTCTTCTTGATGATGTACAGGACTATGAACGTGAAGAGGACGATCGCGATCACGTAGTACACGGGGATCATCGGGTCGTTCGGGTCCTCGAAGGCCTGGTACTCCTCGCCCAGGGCGGCGGAGACCATCGCGAGGGCGCCCAGCTGCGACAGGGCGAATATGGCCGCCATGACGACGACGGCCTTCACGGATGCGTCCATCTGGCCCCGCTATTCAGGACTGGCTTAGAAATACTTTGTGCAGGCGGGGGCAACATCCATATAGAGATGAGGGCGTTTTGTCGGGCGTGGTCGAGCTGGACGTGCTGAGGCTGGACGTCTTCACGGACGACCTCATGGGGGGGAACCCCGCGTGGGTCGTCCTGGGCGCCGACGCCCTGGACGACGTGACGATGCAGCGGGTGGCGAGCGAGCTGGGGGGCCAGGAGTCGGCCTTCGCCCTCAGGTCCAGGAAGGCCGACGTCAGGCTCAGGTACTTCGCCGGCAACGCCGAGGAGCCGATAAGCGGCCACTGCACCATCGGCGCGCTCTGGGCGCTCGCCGAGCAGGGGGCCTTCGGGTCCTCCTACGGGGGCAGGCACCGGGCGGAGACGCCCCTCGGCATCCTCCCCTTCTCCGTCGAACTCAGGCCGGACGGCGCGAAGACCGTGTGGATGGCGCAGAAGAGGCCGCTCTACTCCCGCGTCGACGAGGTGACGGAGGCGGCGAGCGCCCTGGGGGTGGGCGCCGACTCCATGTTCCACAGGGAGTTCCCGATGGCCAAGGTCTCCACCGGCCTCCCGACGCTGCTGGTGCCCATGAGGTCGATGGACGCCCTGGAGCACGTCTCTCCGAGGCAGGACGAGCTGGTGCAGCTGCTCTCGGAGCTCGAGGTGGCCGCGGCGGTGGCGTACGCGTGGGGAGGGTTCAGCGAGGACGCGACGCTGCACGCGAGGTGCTTCATCCCGACGCCGGCGTTCCACGAGGACCCCGCGTCTGGGATGCCGTCCGGGGCGCTGGCGGCGTACCTGGTCGAGCACGACCTCATACCCAAGGAGAAGGCGGGCCACATTGTGATAGAGCAGGGACACTTCATGGGGCGCCCGTCCAGGGTGCTCGTGCGCGTGGAGAAGAAGGGCAGGTCCGTCTCGAAGGTCGAGGTGGGCGGGTCCGTGCGCATGTCCGTGAGGGGAAGGGTCACGCTGCCGTGACCGCGCCCCTCACACGAGCACGCCGAAGGCGACCGTGCCGGAGACCTTCTCGATCCTGGCCTTGACCTGGGTGCCCTTGGCGGTCCCCGGGATGTAGATCACGAACTCGGCCTTGCGGGCGATGCCATCGCCCTTCTTGCCGACGTCCTGGATGAAGAGGTCGTAGGTCTTCCCGGCCTCGATGGCCTTCTGCTCCTCCGCCTTGACGGGCTTCCTCACATGGACCGGCCTGTGGGCGCCGCAGGTCTCGCAGTGGAGGACCGACACCCGCCCGTCCTTGACCATGTGCGTATCGGGGCTGTCGCACTCTGAGCAGAGCACGTACTCCTCGACGTAGTTGTCGATCCTCTCGACGATCTGTGATGTGGCGACCTTGCCCTTGAACACGGCCCTCGGGCCATCCATGGTGCCCGCGGTCCCGAGCTCCCTCAGCAGGAAGCCGAGGAGGTGGTCTGGCTCGCGCCTCAGCGTGTCCACGATGTCCGCGAAGTTGCGGATGACGGTGGTCTTCCCCTCGACCATGACGTCCGGCTCCGGCACCTTGAACCGGTCGTGCGACTCGAGCTTCTGCGGGAGCTTCTTCTTGGCCCTCGCGAGGAGGGCCTCGTAGTCGGTCGATTCCTGGGCCGCCATCGTGGTTCCATTGTGGACTCCCTAGTTAAAGCTATTGGGTGCCACGGCCACGCCCAGGATGTGCGGCCGTCCGCGGGGCGGCGTTCGGGCCGCCCACGGCCAAGGCGACGCGCCCGCTTCGAAACGTTTATTGGTGACCGCCTGCTATGAGCCCACAGCCGACGGCCCAGCAAGGGTGAAACGACGACCACGAGGAGCTCAGCCCACCCCCTCAGAGATCACAAGCCCAATGGTTCGCTGGAGCAGAGGCTCTCTTTCCTGGAGGTGTTCCCGGACAGGGTCTCCGTCGTCAGGGAGGACAGGACCGTCGTCTACCTCAGCCCTGCGATGCGGGAGACCTACGGCGACCTCGTGGGCAGGAAGTGCTACGAGACGGCCCTCGCGGCCGAAGACGTCTGCAGGAACTGCCCGGTGTCGCGCGGGATGGGGCAGTCCACGTTCCCCTACACCCGGACGGCCAGGCTCCCCGACGGCACTGTGTGGGAGATGACCGTCTCGCGCTGGGAGGACGAGGAGACCGGGGAGGTCTACTACTTCTCCTTCGAGCGCGACATAACGGAGTCCTCGTCCAAGGAGCAGTTCCTCGGCAACCTGTACGCATCGATGGAGCAGATGGGCGAGGCCGTGTGCGTCCTGGACGCCCACGGCAACGTCGTTTTCGTCAACAGGGCCTTCGAGGCCCTCATTGGCGTGAGCAGGGAGGACACGGGGAAGTGCAGCACGTCCAGCACCAAGGCCTTCCCCGGGGGCTTCGACATCGCCCAGGCGCTCAAGGAGTCCGTCGACGGGGGGTGGTCCGGCGATGTCACGCTCAACGTGCCCGACGGATCATCGAGCATACTCCACATCGACGCGAGGCCCGTCAAGGACGCCGGCGGGCACGCCCTGGGCGTCGTGGCTGTCCTCAGGAACGTCACGAGGGAGCAGTCCGAGAAGGTCGAGCTCGAGAAGTACAAGTCCCAGCTGGAGAAGAAGATGGAGGCCCGCACCGCCGAGCTGGCGAGGCGTGTCAGCCAGCTCACCACCATCAACAAGATCAGCCGCGTGGTCACCTCCATACTCGACCCGGACGAGCTGATGGTCGAGTTCACCAAGTCCATCGCGACGGGCTTCGGCTACCAGCACGTCGTGATCATGGCCATGGACAAGGAGAAGGGCGAGCTCCACTTCAGGGCGGGGCACGGCGCGAAGATGCAGGACGTGTCCAAGGACCTCAGGCTGAAGCTGAAGGAGGGCATCATCGGCCACGCCGCGTTCTTCTCCGAGACCCTCGTGACGGGGGACGTGGACGCCGACCCACGGTACGTGACGAGGGGGATCCGGACGACCAAGTCCGAGCTCGCGATACCCATACTCTTCAGGGGCGACATCATCGGCGTGCTCGACATCCAGAGCGACGCCAAGGACGCGTTCACGAGGAACGACGTCACCCTCCTCGAGATGCTCACGGACATCCTGGCGACGGCCATCGTCAACGCCCGCACGTTCACCGAGTCGAAGGAGCGCGAGCACGCGCTCACGGTCCTGGACAGGATCAGCAAGCAGATCTCCTTCAGGCAGGAGCCCACCGTGATACTCGACCAGGTGGCGCGCGACGCGGCCGCCCTCCTCAAGGGGGAGAAGGCGATGGTGGGCCTCAGGGAGGAGGTCACGAACAGGCTGGTCTGGGTCGCGTCCTACAACGTCGACAGGGCGATACTGGACAAGCTCGAGTTCAGCGCCGCCAAGGGCGTGACCGGGAGGGCGCTGTCCCGCCTGAAGGCCGAGGTCGTGAACGACTACGCCGCGGACCCGGACGCCCGCCCGAGGGACGCGGAGGTATTCAACATAAGGTCCATCGCGTCCGCCCCCCTTATAATCGAGGGGCGGGGCATAGGCGTGGTGAACGTCTACAACCGCCTGGGGGACGGCAAGTTCACCAGGAACGACTCGATATTCCTCTCCTCGCTCGCTGACCATGCGGCGATAGCCCTCGAGACCTCGAACCTGATGTCGTCCCTGAACCAGCGGGTGCGCTCCCAGCTGGCCCTCCTGGACATCGCCCTCTCGATGCAGAGGCAGATAGAGATCGGCGGCACGTACGAGTACGTCGCCGACAAGCTGAGGGAGGTCGTCTGGTACGACGCCCTGACGTTCTACATGATCGACCACGGCAGGGACATGCTCGTCCCGGCCTACTCCCGGGGCTCCTACGCGGACCAGGTCATGTCCGAGGTGTTCCCGGTGGGGGACGGCATCACCGGCCATGTGGCCAAGACCGGCAAGGCCGAGCTGGTCAACAACACCTCGGCGGACCCGCGCGCGTCGCAGGTCTCCGGGACTCCCGTGGAGCAGGAGGCCATCATGGCCATCCCCCTGAGGGGAAGGGAGCGGCTCATCGGCGTGCTGGCGGCGTACCGCGAGGGCGGCCGCACGTTCACCCCCGCGGACTTCGAGATCGCCCAGCTCTTCGCCAACCAGGCGGCGGTGGCCGTCGAGAACTCCGAGCTGTACATGACCGAGGAGAAGCTGCTGAGGGAGAGCAGGACGAAGGTCGCCCAGATGTCCCGCGTCCTGGAGCTCACGACATCCGTCATGTACATGGACGACCTCGACAAGCTCCTCAGCAACCTTGTGGAGGCCGTCGTCTCGTCGTTCGGCTTCAGGAGGGCGGCCGTGTCCCTCCTCGACCTGGGCAGGAACGTCTTCGTGAACAGGGCGCTCGTCGGCTTCCCGGAGTGGGTCTCCCCTGGCCGGGCGATCCCCGCCGAACGGGTCCTCATGGACATGAGGGACGAGTTCAGGATCGGCGAGACCACCTACTATGTGAAGTACGAGGACCAGGAGTACGGCATAGAGGCGTTCGACTTCATCGCTCACCCGGAGCTCGCCGGGGTCCCCAGGTCCTCGCCGGAGGCCTGGCACGAGAGGGACATACTCATCTTCGCGCTCAAGGACAGGAGCGGCCGCCTCATTGGGTACATGCTGGTCGACGAGCCCGTGGACAAGAAGGCCCCGACGACGGAGCAGATCGAGGTGCTGGAGGTGCTGGCGGGCATAGCCTCCATAGGCCTCGAGAACTCCAGGCTGTACGAGAAGCAGGTGTCCGCGGTCAACGAGATCGCGCTACTCAACGACCTCATGACGCACGACATCAACAACTTCAACCAGGGCATCATGGGGTACATCGAGCTGCTCCTCCAGGACAAGAGGCTCGACGAGGGGCAGAGGCGCTACGCCGAGAAGGCGCTCGTCCAGGTCAGGAACAACGCCCGGGTCATCGACAACATCAGGAAGCTCGCGAAGGTCAGGACGATGTCCGAGGACGACTTCACGGTGTGGGACATACACGCCCCCGTGTCGGCCGCTGTCCAGGCGGTGTCGCGCTCGTCCCCGGAGCGGACGATACAGATCGCCTCGAACATCGCCAAGGGCGCGCACTTCGTGAGGGCCAACTCGTTCATCAACGACCTCTTCACGAACATCATATCCAACGCGGCCAAGTTCGACACCGCGAAGAAGGTGAGGGTCGACGTCACCGTCGACGAGATGAAGGACTCCAGGGGGGAGTTCTGGGTGGTCTCTGTGACGGACAGGGGCCGCGGGATACCGGACGACAGGAAGCGGACGGTGTTCGAACGCTTCGCGACCGGCGCCACGGGCGTGAAGGGGTTCGGCCTGGGCCTGTCGATCGTGGGCACGATCGTCGAGAAGTTCCAGGGCCGGGTCTGGGTGGAGGACAGGGTCAAGGGGGACTTCTCCAAGGGCTCGGTCTTCAAGATAATGCTCCCGAAGGCGCAGCCCCCGGCCGAGGCCCCGGCCGCGGCTACTGCTTCCCAGGGCCCTTCGAATGCTCCAGGGCCGCCCTGACGAGCCCGAAGTGCATGGGCGCCGGCCTCCGGGGCCTGGACTTGAACTCCGGGTGGAACTGCGAGCCGACGAAGAACGGGTGCCCGTCCAGCTCCAGGATCTCCATCTTCTTGCCGTCAGGGGACCTTCCCGTGTACCTCAGGCCCTTCTCCTGGAGCCGGTCGATGTAGTGGGGGTTGACCTCGTACCTGTGCCTGTGCCGCTCCATGATGTCCAGCGAATGGTACAGCTCCTCGGCCCTGGAGCCCTTCTCGATCAGGACCTGCTGGGCTCCCAGCCTCATCGACCCGCCCATCTTGGTCACGTTCTTCTGCTCGGGGAGGAGGTCAATGACCGGGTGGGACGTGTGCGGGTCGAACTCGGTGCTGTTCGCGTCGTGCATCTGGAGGACGTCCCTCGCGAACTCCACCGTCGCGAGCTGGAACCCGAGGCACACCCCGAGGAACGGGACCCTGTTCTCGCGGGCGTACCTTATCGCCTCGATCTTCCCCTCAACGCCCCTCGAACCGAAGCCGCCCGGGATCAGGACGCCGTCCGCCTCCTGGAGCATGCGCCTCGACTCCTCCTTCTGGATCTCCTCGGCCTCGACCCTGAGGAACTGGACGCGCGTGTCCAGCTCCGCCCCGGCGTGGGTCAGCGCCTCGTAGTGGCTCATGTAGGAGTCGTGCTGGTCCATGTACTTCCCGACCAGCAGGACCTTGACCTGGTGCTTGGGGTTCATGACCTTGTCCAGGTACGCCTTCCAGTCCTTCAGGCCGTTCTTGGGCGGCCCCATCCCCATGCGGGAGAGCAGGTAGTCCGTCAGGCCCTGCTCCTCGAGGAATATCGGGACCTGGTAGATCGACTTGGCGTCGGGGGCGCTCACGACCGCCTCGAGCGGGACGTCGCAGAAGAGGGCTATCTTCCTCTTCGCGCCCTCGTCAAGCGGGCGCTCGGACCTCGCCACGATCACGTCGGGCTGTATCCCTATGCCCCTCAGCTCCCTAACGGAGTGCTGGGTCGGCTTGGTCTTCTGCTCCTTGAGCGCGCCGAGCGCGGGGACGAGGGTCGTGTGGACGAACAGGACGTTCTCGTGACCCATCTCCGAGTGCATCTGCCTGGCCGCCTCGAGGAAGGGCATCGACTCTATGTCGCCCACGGTCCCGCCCAGCTCGACTATCACGACCTCGGCGCCGGACTTGATCCCGACGCTGGATATCATCGACTTGATCTCGTTGGTTATGTGCGGGATGATCTGGACGGTCTTGCCGAGGAAGTGCCCCTGGCGCTCCTTCTCGATCACGCTGCCGTAGACCTTGCCCGTGGTCATGACGTGGTCGCTGGTCAGATTCGTGTCGAGGAACCTCTCGTAGTTGCCCAGGTCCAGGTCCGCCTCGCCCCCGTCGTCGAGGACGAAGACCTCCCCGTGCTCGAACGGGTTGAGGGTCCCAGCGTCGAAGTTGAGGTACGGGTCGATCTTCATGGCTGTGACCTTGACGCCCCTGGCCCGCAGGACGCGCCCTATGGACGAGGCGGTTATGCCCTTGCCAAGGCCCGATAAAACCCCTCCGGAGACGAGAATAACCTTCATGTCGGTCTCACGGGAACCAGAGTATGGGGTAGCCTAAGATAAAGATTCCCGTGGCCGCCGCGGCGTGGTCACCCGTCCCTGGCCTCCATCAGGCGCCCGAGCGCCCGGGCGACCCTGCCCACGGCCGCGGACATCTCGGGGGACACGGGCGCGCGGAACTCCAGGGTCCTGGGCTGGACCGCCACGACGCAGACCCTCTTCCCCGTCCTCTCCAGCAGCGCGGCCATGAGGGCCACGGGGACGCGGTGGGTGGAGATCTCCGTCTCCCTTATCCCGTCCCTCTCGACCACCTCGACGGTCCCCGGGGCGGCCCTCAGGTCGGCCGCGTCGACGAAGAACACCGTCGCCGGGCCGTCGGCCTCCGAGATGTCCAGGACGGTCCCCTCGACTCCGTCGTGCTCCGAGAACGAAAACCTGGGAAAGGGTTTCTTCAGGGCCTCGGCGACGAGCACCCCCGCGCCGTCGTCCGCCTTGTCGGCGTAGCCGAGCCCGAGGACGTACACCGGGCCGGGCCCGGCGGCCGCCTCGAGCGAGGCGGTCAGAGCCTCTTCAGGGTCACCAGGTGCGTGGCGCAGCTTATGCATGGGTCGTACGCCCTTGCCACCATCTCGAGGCCCAGGCGGACCTCCTCGTCCTTCTTGCCATCCGCCAGCATCCTCTCGGCCGCGAGCCTCATGTGGACCTCCACGTCGTCGAGGTTCTGCGCCGTGGGGGTGATGATGTCCGCGACGTCCACCAGACCATCCTTGAGCTCGTAGTGGTGGTACAGGACGCCCCTCGGCGCCTCGACGGCACCGGTCCCGGAGCCCGTCCTTCGCGACGGCTCCTCGATGCGGGGGTCGTCCAGCGCGGCGACCGCGTCGCACGCGTCGGGCAGGCTCTCCATCGCCCAGACCAGCTCCAGGGCCTGCGCCATGTTGTTGTACAGCGGGTTCCTGAGCCACCTCTTGTCGTAGTGCTGCTTGAACAGGTCGGCCGCCTGGCCCTCGAGGCGCTTGCCCATGTTGATGAGCCTGGCGTTCGCGCCCACCATGAAGGGCTTGTCCATGTACTTCGACCTCTTGGCGAAGGAGTGCGACACGACCCTCTCGTTGGTGAGCTTCTTGTAGTCGTCGGCGGGGAAGTCCTTCCCGTTGGAGACGAGGATATCGTCGCCGTACAGGTGGAACTTCTTCTTGGGCGCGTCGACGGACATGAACACCTTGTCGCTGTCGACGTCCGCGTAGGCCGGGATCTCAAGGGACCCGAAGAGCTCCACCACCCTGGTGACGTCGTGGATCATCTCGTGCGACTTCGCCTTGATCTCCTCGAGCGCCTTCTTGCCCGGGTACCTGCCGAAGCCGCCGATGACGGGGTTCTCGCCGTGGACGATCCTCCCGCTCGTGACCTCCATGATGTGGTTCCCGAACTTCTTGAGCTTCAGCGCCCTCTTGACGTCGTCGCCGTAGTCGTTCAGCATGGCGACTGCCGACGGGTACCCGAGGAAGTCGGGCAGCGCCAGCATCATCGTGTGGAGCGAGTTGCTCTCGATGTTCTCGCCGAGCATCATCAGCTCCCGCGTGAGGACCGCCTTCTCCGGGGGCGTTATCGCGAGGGCCTTCTCCATGCCCCGGATCGCCGCGAACTTGTGCGAGAGGGTGCATATGGCGCAGATCCTCGGCACCACGTTCACGTCGTCCTCGGGCCTCATGCCCCTCACGAGCTGCTCGATGAGCCTCGGCCCCTCGTGCACGTCCAGCGTGACGCTCTTGACCTTCTTGCCGTCGAGCGTGACGGTTATCCCGCCGTCGCCCTCGACCCTGGCCAGGGCAGGCACGTTGAGTTCCTTCATTTCTTCGCCCCCTTCTTCTCGAGGTCCTTGACGAGCTCGGCCACGCCTGAACCTCCGAACTTGCGGATCTTGGTGACTATCTCCTCTGGCTTGTAGCCCTTCTCTTTCAGGAGGTTGTACTCGGCGCTGACGTTGAGGTCGTCGGTCGGGCCCCAGCAGCCCACGCAGGGCAGGTTGTGGGACGGGCACACCGCGCCGCAGCCGCCCTTCGTGAGCGGGCCGGCGCAGAACTTGCCGTCCAGGAGTATGCACCTGTTCTCCTTCCACTTGCACTCCAGGCACACCGGCGACTTGAGCAGGTATGGGTGCCTGCCCGCGACGAGCTTGGAGACCGACTTGAGGAACTCCTGCTTGTCTATCGGGCACCCGGGGATCATCATGTCCACCTTGACGAAGGCGCTCAGAGGCTGCGCCTCGAACGCCTTGGACACGGCGATCTTCGCGTTGCCGTAGACCTTCTTGTACCTCTCCTCGTACTTGCCGTCGCCGAGCATCATCGCCTGCGGGCCGCCCCAGCAGGCGCAGGTCCCTATGGCTATGAGGACCTTCGAGCGCTCCCTGATCTCCTTCAGGTGCTTGAGCTGCTCCTCGGTCGATATGGAGCCCTCGACGAGGGCGACGTCCAGCTCCCCCTCGTGGTTGTCGCTCTTGGCCATCACGAACGAGCGTATCTCCGTGGCCCCGAAGAGGTCCACGAGCTGGTCCTCGCAGTTGATGATCATGAGCTGGTCGCCCGCGCAGCCCGTGAAGCCGTATATCCCTATCTTAGGCGATGGTCTTGTCACTTGCACCCCTCCCTATGAGCTCCTTCATGTGGAGAACGTCCCACCACGAGAACACCGGCCCGTCTATGCAGGTGTACAGGTACTCTATCGCGCAGTGGCCGCACTTGCCGACGCCGCACTTCATCCTCCTCTCCAGCGTCATGAGTATCTGGTGCTTCGGTATCCCGAGCTTCACCAGGTGCTCCATCACGAACTTGTACATGACGGGCGGGCCGCACACGGCCGCGTAGGTGTTCTTCGAGTCGATCGGGCCGAGCTCCTTGAAGAGCGTCGTTATGAGCCCGGTCCTCTCGGTCCACTTGCCCGTGTCGTCCTTGTCCACCGTCAGCAGGCAGTTCAGGTCCTCCCTCTCCTTGAGCTGGAAGAACTCCTCCCTGAACAGCATCTCGCCGGGGTTCTTCGCCCCGTGCAGGTAGGTGACCTTGCCGAACTTGTCCCTGTTGTCCAGGATGTAGAGGAGCAGCGACCTCAGCGGGGCGACGCCCATGCCGCCCGCGACTATCATGATGTCCTTGCCCTCCATCTTGTCTAGGGGGAACCAGTTCCCGTACGGGCCCCTTATGCCCACGGTCTGGTTCTCCTTGAGCTCGAAGAGCGAGCTCGTCAGCGTGCCCATCTTCCTGATGCAGAACTCCACCAGGCCGGGCCTCGACGGAGTGGACGAGATGCAGAACGGCGCCTCGCCCTCGCCGGGTATGGAGAGCATGATGAACTGCCCCGGCATGTAGTTCATCTTGAGCGCCTCGTCGACGTCCACCGGCCTCGCCTGGAAGAAGTTGACGTCGCTCGTCAGCGGGTACCTCCGCACGATCCTCCACATGTCGGGCTGGAACGGGTTGTCCTGGACCTCCCTGTCGTCCAGCACCACGCACAGTTTCTTCACTTGCCCACCTCCTGCTCCTTGAGCGCCGTGGAAACGGTCGCCACGTTGATGTCCACGGGGCACGTCGAGACGCACCTGCCGCAGCCCACGCACGCGGGCTTGCCGAACTCGCCTATGAACGCCTGCAGCTTGTGCGTGTACCAGAGCCTCAGCCTGTCGGCCCTCTTGTCCCTGAAGTTGTGGCCGCCGGCCACGAGCGAGTACTCGCGGAACATGCAGCTGTCCCAGTACCTGTCCCTGGTGCCCTCCATCGTCCCCAGCTCGACCTCGTCCACCACGTTGTAGCAGTTGCAGGTCGGGCAGACCATGGTGCACTGGCCGCACGAGAGGCACTTCTCGGCCAGCTCGTCCCACACGGGGCTGTTGTACCCGAGCTCGAAGACGTCGGGCATCCCGGTCAGGTCGATCTTGGCCTTGAACTGGCCCGTCTTCCACTTCCTGTACTCGGTGTAGTTCAGGATGTCGTTCTTGTCCAGGTTCCTGCTGAAGAGGTCGGCCCTGGCCCTGACCAGGTCGTGCCCCTTGCTGGAGCCCACCCAGACCAGGTAGAACATCTTGAGGTCGGTGAAGAAGAGGTCGAAGCCCTCGGCGACGAAGTCGGTGTTGGTCGCGAAGCACATGCACTTGTCGTCGGGTATGCAGCTGTGCCCCAGGAGGAGCGTCTTCTCCCTCCTCTCGGCGTAGTACGGGTCCCTGTAGTTCTCGAGGAACAGCTTGTCCATGATCAGTATCCCGTGTATGTCGCACGGGTGCAGGCCGAACAGGATCCTCTTCGGGACGTCCCCTGTCCTCTCGACGAAGCCCTCCTCGTCGAAGTCGAACATGGTGAACTTCGGCGGGTACAGGAACTTCTTCGGCGGGATCATCGTCCTCGTCGCCTTGAGGTCCATCTGCGACAGGCCGTCGACCTTCGTGTAGGACGTCCTGCCCTCCTTCGTGGTCGGGCCCCACAGCTCCCCCCACTCCTTCGCGCTCTCAAGGAACGCCGGGAGGTCCTCCTTCTTCATCTTCAAAATCATCATGGTATCTCTTCCCTAAGCTCCGGATATCACCCTGTTGCGCAGGCGCCGGCGGAGAGCGCCAGTCCTGCGGATAACGCGCGCGTGAGGGAGTATCCAGCCGTGGTATAAAAACATTCGGAACTATCATCGAGTAAGGGTTGCCGATCTTCGAAAATCGCTCGAAGAATCCTTCCGACCACGAGGGTATTTGCGGAAGAGGGGGCCCGGCGGCGGCGCGACCATCGATCGAGGCGTCCCCGCGCAGGGTCGGTTCGCGATGAACGGGCCCCCCGGCCACGTGTGCGCCCCGCCCCCCCTGTTATATATATGCGTCGGGTCAATGCATTGACGGCGCCTAGGACCCCCGTTCTGAGGCGCATGAGGAAGGGAGAAAGAAATGAATCGGATACTTGGAACTAGGATGATTGTCTCGGCGGTCGCCCTGGTGCTGACGGTCACGGCCCTGTCCGTCACCGCCCCGAGCACCAGCGCATCGCCAGCATGGTCCTGGACCGACGAGCCTGCAATGGGTGCGGCAAGATACCAGGCCACCGTGGTCGGGGCCCCGGACGGCACGGTATACGTGATGGGCGGATACTCCGCTGTCGGCATACTGACGAACGCCGTCAACTCATATGACCCTGAGGACGGCACCTGGACGGCGCTGGCGGCCATGCCGGGGACCGTCAGGGGGGCCGCGGGCGCCATGGGCCTCGACGGCAATGTGTACGCGTTCGGAGGGCATGGTCCCAACGACTTCACCCAGATCTACGACCCCGTCGCGGACATGTGGACCCTGGGCGCGACGATGCCCTACGCTACCTGGGAGGCGAAGGCGGCGACCCTGGCCAACGGGTCCATTGCGGTCGTGGGAGGGTACGGCGCAGCGGGGCTGATGCAGATCTACGACCCCGTCGGGAACGCCTGGTCGCTCGGGCCCTCCGTCCCCGGGGCAGTCACGTGCGGGGGCATGGTGTCCGTAGGGGACGACCTGTACTACTCCGGCGGCTGCGACGGCGCCTGGTTCGATGCCATGACGTGGATGTACAAGTACGACTCGGCCTCCGGGGCCTGGGGCGCGCTGGCGGACCTGCCTGAGCCCATAGCCGGCCATGCGATGGTGGTCGGGGTCGACGGCCTGATGTACGTGGTCGGCGGCTCGGACAACGGCTACAACGAAGGCAATGGCTATGCATTCGACACCGTCCTCGTCTACGACCCAGAGGCGGACGAGTGGGACTACGCGGCGAGCATGGACTACGAGAGGACGTACCTCGGCGCGACCGTGACCCCAGACGGCCGGATAATGGCCCTCGGCGGGACGGACGGCACCTCGGCCCTGAGCGTGGTCGAGTCGCTGCAGCTCTACACGTTCGAGTACACGGTCGAGCTGTCCTCGCCCACCGTCAGGGCCGGCGAGTCGGTGCTGCTGACGGTCGACGGCGTGTACGACTACATCGAGGAGTCCTCGAACGAGCTCCGATGGGCGCTGATATCAGCGGCCGACGACACGATGTACGCGTCGGAGTACGTCTGGTGCTCCACCCCGGCCCCGATCGCGGACTCGATCGACGTCTCGGCGGCCGTGCCGGCGGGCGACTACCTCGTGGTCATCGTGTACTGGTACGCGTATGCGGACATCGTCTACGAGTATCTGGAGGGGATCACGGTCGAGCTGGAGGTCCTGCCGGCCGCGGAGCCAGCGGACGTCCTGATAGCCGAGCTCGAGGCGCAGATCGCGGACCTCCAGGCCCAGATCGACGACCTCAGCGACGACCTGAACACGACGGAGACGGACCTGATGGCCGAGATATCCGTCCTCCAGACTCAGGTGACGGCGCTCGAGGACGCGCTGGCAGCGCTCGAGACCTCCTCCTCCGAGGACAGCGCCGCCCTCATGGACGAGGTCGCCGCGCTCCAGGACGAGGTCGCTGCCCTCAAGGACGCGCTGAACGAGACGGCAAGCGATGTGGGCGACGTGCAGACCTCGGTGGACGACAAGCTGAGCGCCACCATGGGCTACGCGATAATCGGCCTCCTGGTCGTGGTCGTCATCCTGCTGATAGTGATGATGGTCATGGGCAGGAAGTCCCCGCCGCCGCCCGCGCCGTAGGCACCGGGACAGCATCCGGAAACCCTCCAAACCACTTTCCGTTTTATGTTCACACCCTTCAGGCATAGTGCTCGACGGCGCCTTTTCCGCGACAGGGCTCGCGCTGGTGGGTGTGAATGAAAAATTGATGATGGTCGTCCGATGGCAGACGAGTCTTAGGTGCTTGGTACCTTGCCGACGCGTTTGGTTGGAGGGGTAGTACCCCTCCGTGTTTGCGTAGGAGGTGATCCATCTGCAGGTTCCCCTACAGATACCTTGTTACGACTTAACCCCCCTTGCTGAACCCAAGTTCTAACGCCCCAATCAGAGGCATCATCACTTGGACCCAACTCGGATGGTTTGACGGGCGGTGTGTGCAAAGAGCAGGGGCATATTCACCGCGTGATGTTGACACGCGATTACTACGGAATCCAGCTTCATGAGGGCGAGTTACAGCCCTCAATCCGAACTACGGCTGGGTTTCGGGATTGCCGTTGCCTTTCGGCATAGGGGCCCATTGTCCCAGCCTTTGTAGCGCGCGTGTAGCCCAGGAGATTCGGGGCATACTGACCTACCGTTGACCTCTCCTTCCTCTGGCTTAGCGCCAGCGGTCCCGATAATGTGCTCCCCTCCTCGCGGAAGGGGTGGCAATTAGCAGCGAGGGTCTCGTTCGTTATCTCACTTAAGAGAACGCCTTACGGTACGAACTGACGACGGCCATGCACCACCTCTCGGAAAATCAGGCAAAGTCGTCAACCTGGCCTTCATGTAACCGTCGCTCCTGGTGAGTTGTCCGGCGTTGAATCCAATTGAACCGCACGCTCCTCCCGTTGCGGTGCTCTCCCGCCAATTCCTTTAAGTTTCAGTCTTGCGACCGTACTCCCCAAGCGGCAGGCTTAACAATTTCTCTCCGGCACCGGACGCCCCCGTAGGACCTCCGACACCAAGCCCGCAGCGTTTACACCCTGGACTACCGGGGTATCTAATCCCGTTTGCGCCCCAGGGCTTCGTCCCTCACCGTCGGATCCGTTCTAGTCAGACGCCTTCGCCACTGGTGGTCCTTCAAGGATTACAGGATTTTACCCCTACCCCCGAAGTACCTCTGACCTCTCCCGGTCCCGAGCCTCGCAGTCTCCTCGGAAGTCGAACAGTTGAGCTGCCCGATTTACCCAAGGATTTACGAGGCCGGCTACGAACGCTTTAAGCTCAATAATAATGAGCACCACTCGGGCCGCGGGTATTACCGCGGCGGCTGGCACCCGTCTTACCCGGCCCTTACTTCTCTCGCTTTTTAGGCGAGAGAACAGACAACGCAATGCGTTGTCACTCGGAATGCCCGCATCGTGGTTTCCCACATTGTGCAGTTTTCGTAGCTGCTGCGCCCCGTAGGGCCTGGATTCGTGTCTCAGAATCCATCTGGGGGCTCCGTCTCTCAACGCCCCTACCCGTCGTAGGTTAGTGGGTCCGTTACACCCACTACAGCCTGATAGGCCGCAGGCCCATCCTGGAGCACCGTGGTTTTCAGCGTGGAAGCATTCCAGCACACCACACCTATGGGGTATTATCCTCAGTTTCCCGAGATTATCCCCCACTCCAGGGCAGGTTACCCGCGTGTTACTCAGCCGTCTGCCGAGGTCTTGCACCTCTCGACTCGCATGCCTTAATCGCATTCCGATAGCGGTGCCCGCCGGCAGGATCAACCGGAATTCACCTGATGTCCTGACGTCGTTCACATCATTATCTAGCGGTCGCTCTAGCTTCGCTTGGTTTGGTTTCTCGAATTGGCAAGGTTCCCAAGTCTCACCGACTTGTTAGTTCCCTGCTACGCGGCGAACGCGTCGCCGCGGAGTATTGCACGAAACCTAGTATTCTGCCATCGAACGTCAGAATCAAGAGTTCACGGCGAGAGCCGGGGATCTTGATCCTCCATCATGTCTGCGACAAGTGGATACGGGTTGATCATCAGATCAGGCGGCTTGCGCCTCCCTCCCAACCATCGCCGTGTGTCGCAGATTGGGTAGTCCCGCTAAGTCCGATGGTGTATATATCCGTTTCGAACCCGGTTCACGGAGCGGGGTTGAGGCGCTCCGACGGGACTCCCCCTAGTTACTACGGGGGCGTGATATTTGAGGGTTTCGACCTTCCGGGCGTCGGATCGGTCTAGGGGGCCCCAGCGAACGTCCCAGTGTAGATGGCCGACCCGGTCGGCAGGTACACGAACGACACGGTGTACTCTGCATCCGGGTCGAACGCCCCGCCGGTCTGGAGGACTGCGATCTCCACCGCGTCCCCGGCGTCCACCGCGCCGTTGCCCTGGAGGTCGAGCACCGAACATGTCATGGTGACTCCGTCCAGGGCCGACTCGTTGGACACCCATGACGTCTGGCCGTCCCCCCACAGGTCCTCGGTAGCGAGGTGCCACTCGATCGAGTCCCCCTCCGACCCGAGCCTGACCAGCACCTCTCCCCAGACGACGTCGACGTCCTCGTAGTCCTCCCCTGTCCCGTTGTGGACGGGCCCGAAGACGGCCGATGCCAGCTCCTCCGATGCCGACAGGGTGCACTCGCTGACGGGGCCTGCGAGGTACACGAAATCCTCGCCGAGCGCGGGCGCGTCGGTCGCCTGGGAATCGACACGGAAGCTGTATCTCACACCGGCTTCGAAGCTGGTCCCATCCCGCGCGACGGCCTCCATCCTGTCGCCGACGTCTATGAGCCCGTTGCCAGCGAGGTCCGATACGACGATCTCGACGGAGAGGTCGCCAAGGGTCCTCACGCCGAGGGGCTGGGTCTCCGGAGAGCCGGAGTCAAGGAGCCCGAGAGGGACGTACCAGCTCGCTGCGGCCGTCCCGTCGTGCAGCAGGATCACGGAGCCGTTCCAGCTCAGCTCCCCCGAGACGTAGTCCACCGTGAATGCCTCTCCGTCCGGGAGAGTCGAATGGTGCGAACTGATGATGGCACTCTCGACCCCCGGGGCGGGGCCTTCGACCCAGAGGACCCCCTCCATTGTCATGATGATGTAGACCGACAGGACCTTCTCGAAGTAGCTCTCGTTGTCCTCGAACGGGTAGAGGTCTCTCTTCACGGAGAGGAGGTAGGTCTGCGCCCCGCTGGCCGTGTCAGGTCGTGAGAGGTTCCTCAGTCTGAACGAGTCGCCGCCGTCGAGGTACCCGTCATCATCCTCGAACAGGATGGTTCCGTTCACACCCGCGCCCGAGGCCATGTCCGGGATCGTGTCCAGGCAGGGGTTGTCGGAGTATTCACCCATGATGTCCAAGTACTCGATCGTGCCAGTGTTCATACCGGACATCAGGCTGCATCTGGCCATCCCCAAAGGCAGCGGCTCAGGGCATCCCCGGAGGTTCACGACGACCTCGTCCCCTGTGTCTATCATCTCCACGTCCAACTCTCCCTGCACCCAGCTCACCGCGCTGGTGACGACCTGGACAGAGGCGAGGATGCCGAACCCGGGCAGTGTGGTCTGAGGCGAGTAGACGCCCTCGACACCGTTTATCGAGCCCCACTCGAACGTCACAGGGACCTCCAACCTGCTCCCGTCTTCGGGGACAGGGGAGTCCCAGAGAATGAGGCCGCAGAACGTACCCCCTTCCAGATACACGAAGGTCAGTTGGCCGAGCGTTGTGGTCCTCGTCTCGGTCCCGGTAACGGTGCCTTCGACGATGACGGTCCTGCCAGCCAGTCGGTGTTCGAACCCCAGGGCGTTCGGGTAATCGTACTCCGTCTCGACGGCGATCACGGCGCTCTCCAGCTCCGATATGCTCCAGTGCCTGTAGTAGTTGTACCACACGTAGAGCCCTGACGCACAGAGGATCACGCCGACCACCGCGATCACGATGATCTTCTTCGGGACGGCCTTCCCCTCCAGAGAGCCTTCGGAGTCCGTCCTTCCGGAGTCCATTGAGTCTGTCCCCATTCGCACCAACCCACGCCGCAGTGGGAGGAAATGCGCCGTGGGGGCATGTATCTTTCGTTCGCGGGGCCCTCGCACGGCCGCGGAGTTTCTGGCCAACGGTTCTGTTGCACTAGCGGGTGGTGCCCCCTCAGGCCGCCACCGCCCTTGAGCAACTCGTCGCATTCGGCTCCGGCCGTGCGCCCCTCTCGGGGCCGTAGAGGACCATCATCACGTCATGCTGCGACGCGCCGGGGCCGAACCGTAGGCCCCCTGCCGCCTCCAACCCTGCGGAGG
>JBFMHR010000008.1:0-17667 GCA_040751795.1 Thermoplasmatota archaeon
TCTCGGAAGGAGGTGAGCCGCACGCTCTCGAAAAGCGCCTCGGCCGGCACGTCGGCGCCGAAGGGGTTCCACTTGAGGCCGTAGAGGGCGTGGATCTTGCGCTTCATGGGTTCCTCTTGGGTTCGCTAACGGGGCCGCGGTCGGATGACCGCGGAGAGCGCCTTGGCGCGGTTCGAGCGGAGCTGATCCACGACGCTTCAACGGGGCCGCGGTCGGATGACCGCGGAGAGCCCGACGGACGCGGGAAGAGATCGCGCGCGAGGAGGCGCTTCAACGGGGCCGCGGTCGGATGACCGCGGAGAGTCGTCAGGGAGCCCGACGGAATCCGGGAGTAGGCCCGGCTTCAACGGGGCCGCGGTCGGATGACCGCGGAGAGCGCCCTTGCCGCGGAAAGCGGGTACGCCTGCGGCCTCGCTTCAACGGGGCCGCGGTCGGATGACCGCGGAGAGGGCGGAAGTGTTCGTCCGCCTCCGCGATCTCGGCGGCGCTTCAACGGGGCCGCGGTCGGATGACCGCGGAGAGACCGTCGCGCCGCCGGTCTCCAGGTGCTCGGTGTCCTCGCTTCAACGGGGCCGCGGTCGGATGACCGCGGAGAGAATCGCCGGAATCCTCTGCCGACTCGCCTAGTGATGGGCTTCAACGGGGCCGCGGTCGGATGACCGCGGAGAGAGGCTTACCGTTGCGGCTCATGCGCGATCCTCGGGTTTGCTTCAACGGGGCCGCGGTCGGATGACCGCGGAGAGCGGCGATGTTCCGTGACGTGCGCGCGCACCCCGCCTAGCTTCAACGGGGCCGCGGTCGGATGACCGCGGAGAGTATGTCGGAGATCGCGCCGAGACGGTCGATCCCGGCCGCGCTTCAACGGGGCCGCGGTCGGATGACCGCGGAGAGGACGCTGGCCTCGATGATCCGCTGTTTTTCGGTCAGGCTTCAACGGGGCCGCGGTCGGATGACCGCGGAGAGGTGTATTCCACCCGTACTCCCGCCGTCACGGCAGGGCTTCAACGGGGCCGCGGTCGGATGACCGCGGAGAGAACCGTGCGCCGGTCGAGTGTGTGCCCGCGCTGCTTGCTTCAACGGGGCCGCGGTCGGATGACCGCGGAGAGTTCCTCGTTGGATAGGCAGCGCTTGACCGGAGACAAGCTTCAACGGGGCCGCGGTCGGATGACCGCGGAGAGTAGTGACCCTTCCGGCCGTCGAAGAGCTGCACGAACCGGCTTCAACGGGGCCGCGGTCGGATGACCGCGGAGAGCTCGGCGCGCCGTCCTCGGCCGAGCTTACCGGCCAGCTTCAACGGGGCCGCGGTCGGATGACCGCGGAGAGCGGTCTGCCTCGCCTCAAGCAGTTCCGCTTTTCGGAGTGCTTCAACGGGGCCGCGGTCGGATGACCGCGGAGAGCGACTGCATACAGCGGAGGTAGCCATCGTCCGTAATGCTTCAACGGGGCCGCGGTCGGATGACCGCGGAGAGCTGGTCGTCCGTCGCTCCTAACTCGGTCTGTTCTTGGCTTCAACGGGGCCGCGGTCGGATGACCGCGGAGAGGCACCTTCGTCGCACTAGCATTCGGATGCGATTCGGCTTCAACGGGGCCGCGGTCGGAGGACCGCGGAGAGGCCTTGAGGTCGTCGAGTGCCAGAGCCACCGCACGGGGGCTTCAACGGGGCCGCGGTCGGATGACCGCGGAGAGCCTCTTCAGCTACGAGCATCTGCGCGATCGACTGTTCGCTTCAACGGGGCCGCGGTCGGATGACCGCGGAGAGGAGGACGGCGATGGTACGAAGACGCTGTTCCAAATGCTTCAACGGGGCCGCGGTCGGATGACCGCGGAGAGGCGGAACCCGTGCGACAAGCCTTCACGCGCGAGCCAGCTTCAACGGGGCCGCGGTCGGATGACCGCGGAGAGGGATCGAGCGCGACGCGCAGATCGACGCAGGAGTGCGCGCTTCAACGGGGCCGCGGTCGGATGACCGCGGAGAGAGGTCGGCGCTCAGCGAAGGGCGCGTCGGCATCACCTGCTTCAACGGGGCCGCGGTCGGATGACCGCGGAGAGCGAGTCCCTGGTACACCGACGAGATCGCGATGGCTCTGCTTCAACGGGGCCGCGGTCGGATGACCGCGGAGAGGCTCGCGGCGACCGTCAGGATGAGCCAAGGGGTGCGGCTTCAACGGGGCCGCGGTCGGATGACCGCGGAGAGGGCTGTCCCTTCGGCGGACATTCCGGCGAACGGGATCGCGCTTCAACGGGGCCGCGGTCGGATGACCGCGGAGAGTTCCCCCGCAGGAAAGGCTGAAACTTGCCTTCGCCCAGCTTCAACGGGGCCGCGGTCGGATGACCGCGGAGAGGCCTCAGCCTCGACCCCACCGGCGACACGGTGACGCTGCTTCAACGGGGCCGCGGTCGGATGACCGCGGAGAGGACCCGGCTCGGTACGACCTACACCGTCGAGGCCGGGCTTCAACGGGGCCGCGGTCGGATGACCGCGGAGAGCCGTAACCTCGCGTGGACCGGCGCCTTTCATGGTCAGGCTTCAACGGGGCCGCGGTCGGATGACCGCGGAGAGTTGGCGCCGGCGCACCATCGCGCCTGCGCGCCCCTATTGCTTCAACGGGGCCGCGGTCGGATGACCGCGGAGAGGCAGCCTGACCTGATGCCGGAGAACTTCGGCATCGAGCTTCAACGGGGCCGCGGTCGGATGACCGCGGAGAGACTAGGCCGGCGAGTACAGCGACGAGGAGGGGACGGCTTCAACGGGGCCGCGGTCGGATGACCGCGGAGAGTCGTCGCGGTGACTGTCAGGACGAGCCAGGGGGTGTGGCTTCAACGGGGCCGCGGTCGGATGACCGCGGAGAGTTCGACTAACCCTTCGACTGACCCGTCGCCCGGGAAGCTTCAACGGGGCCGCGGTCGGATGACCGCGGAGAGTGCTTGAGGCGAGGCAGACCGGTCGGCCCCGCTTGGCTTCAACGGGGCCGCGGTCGGATGACCGCGGAGAGGCGAGCCAGGACGCTACTTCGTCGTAGAGCGCTTGAAGCTTCAACGGGGCCGCGGTCGGATGACCGCGGAGAGTTGCCACTGCGCCGCCCGCGTCACGACGAACTGGTAGAGCTTCAACGGGGCCGCGGTCGGATGACCGCGGAGAGCTTTGCGCCGCGCACCATCGCGCCTGCGCACCCTTATGCTTCAACGGGGCCGCGGTCGGATGACCGCGGAGAGAATCCTGAACTCCTCGACGTCGCCGGCGGACGCACCGGGCTTCAACGGGGCCGCGGTCGGATGACCGCGGAGAGATGCTCGGAGGAGGCGACGACGATGACGAGTGACGACGCTTCAACGGGGCCGCGGTCGGATGACCGCGGAGAGGAAAACGATCTCGCGCTCTACGTCAACGGATGGACGGCTTCAACGGGGCCGCGGTCGGATGACCGCGGAGAGCTCGACGCCGGGGAGACTGTCGAGGTAACGCAGGATGCTTCAACGGGGCCGCGGTCGGATGACCGCGGAGAGAGGGCCAGCCGCTCGGGTCGCTCGGGCTGGAGGGGATCGCTTCAACGGGGCCGCGGTCGGATGACCGCGGAGAGGCCGTGGTCGCCGCCTACCTGCGCCGCTGGGTCCCCGCTTCAACGGGGCCGCGGTCGGATGACCGCGGAGAGCCCCGCCTGTGCTATCAGACGGCGTACCTGGCGATTCGCTTCAACGGGGCCGCGGTCGGATGACCGCGGAGAGTTCGACCCCGCGACCGACCCCGACCCTTCGGACCCGCTTCAACGGGGCCGCGGTCGGATGACCGCGGAGAGGAGCAGCAGCATGTAGGCGCCGTGTTCGGCGAGGTTGCTTCAACGGGGCCGCGGTCGGATGACCGCGGAGAGGTCGGGCGCACGCCCCATGACCCGGAAGTAGCTCTCGCTTCAACGGGGCCGCGGTCGGATGACCGCGGAGAGCTCCTCCCCGCGGTGCTCGAATCCGCCCTTGCTGCGGAGCTTCAACGGGGCCGCGGTCGGATGACCGCGGAGAGCTCGTCGGCTGCAACACCTCCGGCTTCGGGTCTGGCGCTTCAACGGGGCCGCGGTCGGATGACCGCGGAGAGAGCGGGCAGTCTAACTGATTCCTGCCAAGCAGCTTGCAGCGCCAGTTGCGAGCGCTGGCCCACCGAGGAGGGGCCGCCGGCCGAGGCGCTCAGGCACGGCGGCGGAAGTCGTGATTCTGCAAGGGCTTGCACGCGCGAGCGCTCTCCGGGAACTACGGCGGCACAGGAGCGCTCGCAGATGGTGGGCCGAACATCTGGACGTTCCATCACTAGAAGACGACCGGGCCATCGTCGGGCTGTTCGATGGGGCGGCCCAGGAACCGGACGCATCCGTCCACCCGGCCACTCGCCGGCCCGAGTTCCACGATCATGATCCGATCCTTGTCCACCTCGATTATCTCCAGGAGGGCGCCCACCATCAACTCCCTTTCCTTCTCCGAGAGAAGGCAGCGGAACACGGAGTACTGTAGGGCGTCGCCGTACCCGCGCATCTTGCCGTGAACGTGACGCAGGCGCTTCTTGTCCGCAACGTCGTACGCGACCAGGTAAACCGATCGGCCGCTCATCGGGTGCGGAACCCATCGTAGGAGGGTAGCTCGCCCGTCAAGTGCCGCCCAAGGAGGCGTGTCTCGACCTCCAGAAGGCGGCGGTAGCTCACTTGATACCCAAACGCCGGATGCGTGACGAGGTGGTTCATCCGGCGTTCGTACGCGAGAAAGAAGCTGCGCCGGCCCGCCTCGGTAAGCGCCACGCCTGCTCCGCGGCCGACGAAGTCCTTCTCCTGGACCTCGCCGTTGTTCAGAACCTGGAGCACGACGGAGTCGGCGACCAGCGGTCGGAACTCCTCCATCAGGTCGAGGGCCAGGGCGGGGCGGCCGAACCGCGGACGATGGTAGAAGCCGAGAAACGGATCGAGTCCGACCGCGAAGAGCGTGACCGTCCAGTCCTTGGTCAGCACCGAATACGCCAGCGAGAGGAGTGCGTTGATGGGGTCCTTCGGAGGGCGCCGATTGCGGCCTTGGAAGTCGAATCCCTCTCCCAGACCTTCCTTGAGCATCGCCGGAAAGGCCCCGAAGTACGTTCGCGCGGCCTGGCCCTCGACGCCCAGCAAATGCTCGATGGCATCCGATCGGGCGGCTTCCTCGGCACAACGGGTGAGTTCGGACAAGGCTTGGGCGGGCACGTCCTGTCCGTTGCGCCTGAGCAGTGTCCGGCAGTTGAGGATCTTGCGGGCGACGAAACCGCGTGCGAGGGCGAGACTTGCATCTGGCCGTCGGGCCGTCTCGTATTGGTGAACGCGGAGCTCGCAGTTGCGATTGCCGAGCGGGTGGGTGACTCCGTAGAACCACCCGCCGTAGGAGAAGTGACAGACGGGGATGCCCCGGCCGAGCAGCGCCGACAGAGCGCCGGCCGTCACGGTGACGTTGCCGAACAGGGCTAGCTGGCTGGTGTCGATCAGGCGAACGCGTCGTTTGCCGTGGTCGCGTTCCCAGATATCGAGTTCGTCGGCGTCCTTGCCGACGCGGGCTCCCTGGGCTTGCACGTAGACGGGCAGGGCATCATCCCGGACGGGGTAGAGGCGACGAACCTCCTCCGGGTCGCTTGCCGTGGCGAGCAGGTGGTTCTGTTCGTCCGGTAGGCAGATTCCGACGAGTGAACAGTGCGGGCAGCGAGGGCTGTCCACCAGGGGAGGAGGTGGGGTCGGAGAGCTGGCCAGCGAGCGAGCCCGACGAGCCACCCCACGGACTTCTTCGATCAGAAGGTCATCGATCTGGATCTCCGTGCGCCGCCGAGACCCGCCGTACCAGACGACGGCCCGCGGACAGTGGTAGCCGTTCGCGCGCAGGACGAGGGCCTGCGCACCCAGCTGGATCCGATCGGTATCCCAAATCCCCAGGTCGTCCTCTGGAGCACGACCGTGCTTGTAATCGACCGGCACGACCTCGCCGTCAAGAGCCTCCAGCAGATCCATGCGCGCCACGATTCCCTCGTCGGGAGCGGAGAGCATCACGGCCCGGGCCTTGAAGCCCTCCAGTCCCAGTTCGCCGGGTTCAGGAAGGGTGCCGGACTCGCGATCGACGTTGCGGTGGTCGCGCGTGCCCGCCACCGTGTCGGCGCTGTCCTCCCATTCGCGCTGCACCCACTCGAGGTGGAAGAGCCTCGGGCAGTAGACGAGGGCATTGAGCATGCGGGCCGGGATGAGGTCGGGAACCTCCTCGGACCCGGCCGGGGAAGGGGTTGCGAGCGAGTCCATCGGGATCTCCCTCATCTTCGGACGCCAGTTCCCGAGCTTGAGCGCTCGTCCACGTCCCACCCCTCAAGCATCGAGGGTCGGCCACCACCAGAGGTGGAAACTCAGGCGGGGCGAAACAGCCCGAGGCCAAAGTGGCAGGCGTAGCCCAGGGCGATAGGACCGCGCACGGGCCTCTCGAAGCGCAGACGAAACCCGAAGGCGGACCCTGTCCGGAGGTTCACATCGGGAGGACAGCCCTCCCGGATACGCCGGAAGTGGCGCCAACGCAACGCAGCGGGGCCTCGCGAGGGCTGTTCGAGCACCTCTACGTCCACCAGCGCCGGAAAGCCGCGTCTGGCGAGCTCGCGCCGCACCTGGTCGATGGGACCGTCGCGGCCATTGCGCTTGGGATGGCGCACCAGGCAAAACGGCGTGGCCGACTCCCAGATCGTCGAGGTCCCGCAGCATCCAGCATCGCCATTCGCCAGGTCATCCCGCCCGCCGACGTACTGCAGGAGCAGACTCAGGTCGCAACCGCGTCCGGGACGGAACAGCGTCTGGAATCCACGCAGAGCTTTTAGCTCGTATGGACCGAAGCCCTCTTCGGCGAAGACCGTCAAGTGGTCGATCCGGCCGTCGCCGTCCTCGTCGGTCGGCAGAAAGAAGGCATGGCGGTGTCCGTCGCCGCGAGGAGATCCATCGCTCCGCCCGGAGAACACGGTCGAGGGTTCGACGGCCCGACTCATGAGCGCGCGCCGCACGTCCTCGGCCACGTACAGCGTGTAGCGCACGTGGGGAAAAGCCGGGGCGTGGACGGAGAAGCGGGCGAGTGCCGGTCCCTCCACATCGTCGGCGCGGGGTCTCCCCGATCGGCGCGGCAGCGGATCGAGGATCCGGGCCGGAAGTGCGTAACGGACCCATCGCGTTCCGGGAGGGATGGCCCGGCCGGATGAGCGCATCTTGGCGGTATCGAGAAGCAGCGAGGAGAGTTCCGGCCGGCCGTCGGAAGCGAGGAGGCGGATTTCCGTTTCGTCGTCGCTGGGTAGCTCGGAGTCGAACAGCGGTCGCGCGGAGACGCCCCGCGGCGCTTCGATGAGCGCCAGGTCACACCAGGACTCGGCCCTCCCCAGGTGGCCGGTGCGGGCCAGGAGGTCCGCCAGCAGATCGCGCTGCCCGGGTGAAAGCTCGGCGTCCTGCCAGATCGCCTGGACCTCGGCCTCCCGTCCGGGGACGGCGAAGGAATCAAGGACCAGTGTCGTCGTCTCCTTGCCCTGCTTCCGCCACGGCATGAAATGTCGCGTATGACCCGTACGGGCCGCCGGCAGCCAATAGCGCGGGGGAGCGGCCAGCTTCTCTAGGAGGTCGCCGAATTCCGCGTCTGCAACGCGAGTCCTCGCGTGACGCAGCCAGGAGGAGGTCAGGGTGCGCAGAATCCTCCAGGGGGCCGGCGGCCACTCCACCGCCCCCTCGTTGACATGAGCGTCCCAGGGCGTCGCGTGGTAGCGGCCCGTGAGGAAGCGGATGCCGATGGCAATCATTCCTCGTCCTCGGCGTCGTCACCGTCCTCCTCGGCGGGCTTCTTCCGGCGAGCGACCTTGTCCGGCTTCCATGTGAGCTCGGTAACCGGCGGGGAGGCGAAGAGTCTCTTCTCGGTGCACTTCTCGACCAGTCTGGCCAACTGGTCGCTGAGATCCTGATCGACCGGCATGTGGAACCCGTCGGGACGGGTCACGACCACGTCACCTTGAAGCTCCAGATCGCAGGCGGTCCGCAGCCGCAAACCCTCGGACACGAACCGGCGGATCTTGAACAGCGCGAGCGCGATGAGGAACTCCAGGGCCGGGGAATCCAGGCGGTAGCTGCGCAGCAGGGCGAGGTCAAGGTTGAAGTAGGCGCGGATGTCGGCTGCCACGTACTCGGTGCGGTGGTAGGGGACGTTTCCAAAGCCCTTCGCGGTGTCCCCGGATGGATCCACGCGGTCGTTCTTGACGCCGCCGCTCTCCGCGACGCGGACGCCGCGGGCCTCGATGAACCCGGACAGGGCTCGCTTGATGCGGAGGCGGCCTCCCGCGAGCTCCTTCTTGGCCAGGAAGACCCCATGAAGCAGGGAGTTCGGGTCCACCCGGAGCAGGATCGATGCGAGCTTCTGAAGATCGACCGGAGCGTTGGCCGAGGTGTCCAGCCCTTTGGAGAGCATCTCGAAGACCCGCGTGTCGCTTCCTTCCAGGATGTAGGGCGAGTTGAGGCGGTGCGCCTCGAGGATCGAGTTGGTCGTGGCCGAACCATCGAGCCGAACGCGCACGAAGGGCATCGACCCCAGGGGAGCGATCGGCCGATCGTTTGCTTCGTCCCAGATGGCCGTCTCCAGGCGGTTGGCGACCGACTGGGCGGACTCGACGAGAAGCATGGGTGTCCCATCGGGGAGCTGATAGGCACCCGCACCCAGGTCGGGAAAACCTGTTGGCTGGAAGCGGTGGCCTTGCAACGGCCGGAGAGGAGCCTCGAGGAGAAGTCGGTGAGAGGCGGCCAGGGCTTGGTCGAGGGTGGTCATGGCGTAGACCTCGCGGGTTCGGGAACAGTGGAGGAAGCAGCCGGACTCGCTCGCGCGTCCGCGAGCGTCTTGCGAACGAGCACGAGGCGGGCGAGCCGAGCGCCGTCACGGCGGCCAACCGGGAACACCAGGGAGGCGGCCAGACGAGCCGGATCGGCGAAGGTCGCACCTTCGGTTCCCGCAAGGGGCACAAAGCCATGGGCTCGAAGACGGCGCACCGCGAGGTGCAGAGCCTCGGAGAGGCGGCCAGACCTTAGGAGAGCAGGAATCGCGGCCTCGGATCGGATCTTCTCGGGCTCGGCGCCGTTCAGCCGCAACTCACCCCCGGGAAGGAAGAGCAGCTTGAGAAGAGCGTAGGCCCTCGGGAGGCGCACCACGTCGAAGGCGGCCGGTGGTATACGGGGAAGAGGATCTGTCGCCCCCTTCAGTGCCAGGAGGGCGTGGGTGAGGCACGCAACGCGCTCCAGATCAACCCGATCCTCCAGGAAGTCCGCGATCGACACCAACGGACAGGGGAGGCGGGCCGAGAAGAAGACCGGGCCACTCTCCGCATCTTGCAGGAGGCGCTGCAACAGTTTCAGGAGGCGCTCGAGGGGATCGCCGGCTAGAAGCCCTCCGTCGGAGCAGTCCTTCGCCCAGCGCCAGCGGAAGCGGTCGCGCTCGATCGGCTCCAATTCGCCTCGGAGGCCGCCCTCGCGAGCCCCTCGCTCGCCGGCAACCTCCACCCAGGTAGCAAGGCCGAGGGCCAGCGAGAGCTCGTGGGACCCGTCGTTGGCTCGCTCGATCCAGGCCGGCGAAAGTCCGGAGAGCGGCGGGATTCGGCTCTCCTCTCGGAACTGGCGTCCGATGCCGAGGAGGCTCGATGCGCGCCCGATGGCGACGAGCACGTCCTGCACGCGCGGCGCGCCTCCCTGGGCGCACAACGAGAAGGCCGCCCGGTCGATTCCCCGGAGCGCGCGCACGTACGGTGCAGGGGGCTTATTGTTCTGCCGAGTAGCCCTGCGCCAGGCCTCGAGCCAGCCGTCGATCTCCCGCAGGAGATCGGCGTCTTGGCCGCCGTCCCGGACGCGGAAGCGCCCCGTAGAGACGGCGAAGTAGCTCTTCCCATTCCGTTTGGCGATCGAGAAGCGCTGGAAGTCTCGAATGCCGCGATCCACACCTCTCGACACAGCGGCCCGAGCCATCTCGATGTTGTTGCGAGCGGGACGCTTCCCAACGCGGGTGCGCGCCTCGGCAAACAGTGCGCGAATCTCTGCGAGTCGGGCCGGCCGACCCCATAAGGGGAGCCATAGCTCACTGCGCACGTCCTCGCTCTCGGTGACCTGGCCCCCGAGTTCCGGAACGGCCGAGACCGAGAAGGGAAAAAGCGCTTCGGAAGCGGAGAGACGATCAAGCCGGCGCGACGTTCCTCCCCGGAGTAGCAACGTCCCCTCCATGCCGAGGACAAAGTCCCAGGGGTTGACTAGGCCCGCATCCTCCCCGCCGAAGCCCGTCGTCAGGTTGGGTCCTCCGGCTCCCGCCGGCAGAAACTGTCCGACCTTGGTGCGGGGCCGGAGGCCGCCGGCGCTCACTGCGAGAAGAGCCTCCTCGAGGTTCTGCGTGGCCCCGGGTGCGGAGGAGGCATCTGCCGGAAGAACGGAAGCCAGGTGCTCGAGGAACTTCGCCGAGTAGTCCAGGCGTCCGTCGTTTCCTCCCGATCCGAGCAGGGGGAAGGCACGCCAGTTCTCGTCCACGAGAACGAAGCAGGCATCAAGCCACTCCAGCAGGGAGTCTTGGGACTCGGCGCGGAGTCGCCGCCGAAGCAGGTCCTTCCGTTCTTCCAGTGCCTTCTTGCGGGACTTGGTCTCCGTTTGGGGGATGACTGAGTCGGTGATCTCGCCGATGGCCCTGGCGGCCTCGCGCAGCCGGACCCAGTTTCTGGAAGAGCTGCCTTCCATCAACAATCTGACCTTCCCGTCCAGGAATCCGCCGTCCTTGTTCCACGGAGAGAGGATGGGCGACGCCTCGTAGCGCCCGAAGAAGAAGTCGATCAGGCCCTGGCCGTCGAGCGTGGACTGGAGGCAAAAAGTCGTCTCCCTCCAGCAACCCCGTGCGTCTGGATCGAGCTGTTCCGCGACGAGGCGCAGGACGCCGAGGGCCTTGAGGTACGACAGCAGGGGCTCGCTGGTACAACCGGGTAGGATCAGCTCAGGCATGGGTCGCCTCCAGAGCTGCGGATGCGACAACGGCGCTGCCGCGGGCGTCAGCCACACGCACCAGAGCTTCGAGGAAGGCGAGGCGGAAGGGACCCAGTTCCTCGAGGAGCCGCAGAGCCCGGTCCTGCCAGGACGGTCGTCCCTGTTCGTCCAGACCCATGTCCATGGGGGACAGGTCCAAGCGGGCGCGCGGGAGGGTCACGCCACCCCCCAGATCCGCCAGCGGGAGCTCATCGTGCTCGTGGATCCCTCGGGCGATGCGGGCTTCGGCGGCACACTCCGGGCACGGCCGCTCGCCCGGGAGAGAGCGGATGGCCATGCGGATCTTCCCGTGGTGAGCCGCAGCGAGGTAGGCGGCCAAGTCGGCCACGCCGGACTGCAGCGCGGCGATTCCGGAGGCGAGCTCGTGGCGGAAGCCGGGGCGCTTCCGGTGACGACCGGCACGGGAACTGGACTTGGCCCAAAGCACGCTCGATCTGCGGGCGAACTCCTCCCCGTCCAGGCCCGCGAGCAGGAACTCCTGGAACAGCACATGCGCCTTGCCGGCGTCGTGCCACCGGCACGCCTCGATCACGTCCTTCTGCACCCGGGAGTCAACACCGAGTTCGGCAAGGCCCGCCAGGAGAGCTCTTCCCTCGCGCACCACGGCATCGACGTGGTCCGTGAGAGAAACGAAGCCGCCGGCGAAGCTGCGTGGATCGTCGCCGGACGACCATTCTTCCCCATCGGCCGGAGTTCCCTCTATCTCCGGAACTGCGTGGCGACCATCCTTGCCGATCCACCCGCGCCCCGGGTCGTAGCCTCCGGCACGACTATCCAACAGAATGATGCGGCCAGGAACGAGACCTCGGAGGCCCTCTCTCCGCCGCAGGGGACGCCAGGTCTCGTCGAGCACGTCGAAGACGAAGCTCTCCTCGGCGTGCGCTTCCAGGAAGTTGCGCGCTTCCTGGATGGGGACAGAGCACAGCTCGTCCGGCCGCGGGCGGATATCGTCGGATGGACGCCCGTCCACCATCCGGCGCCAGAAGATGAGCACATCGAGCTCGTCGCCGTCGCGGATGAAGGTGGAAACGTCGAGATCGGCCCCACAGAGGTCGGGGTCGGTGTCAAACAGCTCCAGGAGCTCGTGCCGGCGCAGGACGGCGGAGGGCTCGAAGGCGTCGGTTACCCCGGGGAGATTGCGCGGAGAAGCGTTGCCATCGGGTACGCTCCCGAGGCGATTCCGGGCCGCGGTGAGCGAGTCCGCCTCGTAGGGGGCTGCGACGGACTCGGGAACATCAACCCAGAGGATGCGGGCGGCCTCGTCGGTCCCCGCTCGATTGCATCGGCCGAAGCGCTGGACGAGGCTCGGCCAGGGAGCGAGTTCCGTCACGAGTAGCGAGCTTGAGAGATCGATGCCGGCCTCGACGACCTGTGTGCAGACGGCGATTCTTCCCGCGCCCCTCGAGGGTTCCATCAGGTGCCCCATCGCGGCCGCCCTGTCGGGCCCCCGGAAGCGGGAGTGCAGCAGCAGGGTCTCCGCCACAGGTCGCATTGCGATGAGCGCCGCGTAAACCGCCTGCGCCCGCCCCACGGTGTTGTGGATCGAGAGCGTGAGCGTACCGTCGCGATGCTCGGCGACGATCCACGCCGCGAGGCCCTTTGCCCAACCTCTCAGGTCAGACTTCTTGACGGGCACTGCGAGATCGAGACGATCCAGGGCCTTGGAGGCTTCGATTCGCTGTCGTACGGCCGGATGGCATTGGTCCTCCTCGCCAAGCCCGAGCACGGAGAGACCGGCAAGGCTGGATCTCATGTCTACGGTGCCGAGCCATTCGCGCTGCACCGTAGCCGACATCCAGAGAGAGCGCGTCGATCCGTACGAACCCAGGCAGCGCCGAAAGGCCTCGAGCTGGGTGGACGTGGCGAGCCCGACACCCATGAGCTGGATCTCGTCGAAGACCCACAAGGCGTCCGAATGGAGCAGGCCGAACTCCCGAGGCCAGCGGTAGCGCGACGCTCCGTACCCTCGATTCAGAGCTCGGGAGAGGAGCATGTCCTGGGTCCCGATCAGGATTGCGTCCTGTTCCGGATGGTCTGCCCAGTCCGTTGGGGACTCCCCGCCCATTAGCAGGTACACGGCAGGCGAGGGTTCAACGACCCCGTCGTTCCGGAGTCGAAGGAAGGCAGCCTCCAGCCTCTCCTTCGTCTGTTCAACGAGGGATCGCATCGGAAGGCACCAAACGAGCCGTCGGGCAGTCCGCTTACGGACCGTCTCGCTCGGATGGAGCCGGCGCCTCCAGAGCCAAGCGAGCGCGATGGCCTCAGTCTTGCCGAGCCCGGTGGGAATCTCGATGAGGTCGGGGAACTCGGAGGCCTCGGCGATCCGACGCTGGTAGGGGTAGGGCGCGTGTCCCGTCGTGCATTCGAATAGCGAGCTGTAGTCAACGCGATGCATCGGGCACCCTGCAGTCTCCGGCGGGTGCGGGCGATCGTTGCAGCCCTTGCGAGACCCCTCGCACCCCGCGGGTTCAGGGAAGGAGGAACCCGCGCAATCCTACCGAGGTCAGACCCCGGCCGCACGACGTGCCTCAGGCCCTGCGCCGGCTCGCCGCCGTGCCAAGGACCGATCCCCGGCGGCGGGATTCCGCGGGAAGGCGGCTCGGGAATAACGATGACTAGAGTGCCACTTTACGCCGGCCGTACTAAGCCGCAATCACCCCCAGCGCCATAACTCTCGCACGAATCGCCACTTACGTGGAGCGGGCGACGGGACTCGAACCCGCGACATTCAGCTTGGGAAGCTGACACTCGCGGAGCGGCACGGCGCCATCGGACGCCCTTTCATGGGATTCTACGTCCTTTCACGACGGGTGCCCGACGGACAATACGGTACAGCGCAGCCTTTCACGCCACGGAATACCTGGCGCCATCTTGCCACTGCCCCTCCAGGAGGCCGGACCGCCGCTTCCGGGCCGGCACTGTTGTTGCCCCCCCCGGCGAGCACGATGACGGCGAGGTCGAGGGCGTCGAGCTGGTCCCCGTCATCTCCGCCGGCGGGGGTGCCGGCAGGGGCCAGGCAGGAGACCGCCCCCGGTGGCCGGTCCGGCGGGCACGGCGGCGGGCACCGGACCCATCGGGGCCAGGGGCCGAGGGCCGGGCGCTGCCGACACGCCGCGGCACGGGCCTGCGACCCCGAGGCCACCCCCCGCCTCGCCCGCTGGCCCTCCGCCTACGACCGCCAGCGGCCGTCGGCACTCCGCAGCAGCACGATCTCCTCGGGCCAACCGGCAAGCCGCGGGTCCTCGCCACCGCTCCTGGCCAGCAGCGCCGCCCGCTCCTGAATCGCTGGCAAGTGACGGGGTGGCCCTCCAGAGCGCCGTCTCGCTGGTGTTGACTCCGTCACCGGTCCGCCCCGTCTGGGCCGCAGGGGGCGGCGTGGGGGCAACGGCGTGTAGGCTGCCGGGGAGGGAGGATACCAGACTCTTCCGTGCACGGTAGAGATAGGTCCTGGACCCCCGGCGCCCAGTCCCAGGGGAGAGACGGCCTACCGGTTTTACACAGATTCCTTGTACGTTAGGACCCCGCGGGGTGCTAATAGGGGGAGCCGCGCGGGCCACGTCCGATGGTGGAACGGTCCGAGCGCGCGGCGAACCCAGCATGGAAGAGCGCGCCGGAACGGGAGATACGACGGGGCTGGCCCCGGGAGGGGACCAGCGGCAGGTGGGTGGCTCGATGCCGCCCGGCCACCCCTCCGAGTGCCTAGCGGGCCTGTCGGCTGGGGCAGACCAGCGGCGTTGCCCCGTCGGGGCGCCCGTCGCCGGCGCGGGGTGGGATCCAGAACGCGCACCCCTCGGCCTGGATGAGCAGGCCGGCATGGGCGGCCCAGAGCCCATCAGGCAGCACCTCCGCTTGCCGGAGGAAGGTATCCAGCAGGCTCGGGAGCCGGCCCGGCCGACGCGGTGGGGAATCCCCCGAGATCCCCAGATACGCGGACACCGGCGAACAGAGCGGTCGGCGATGGGCGATACCCGAGAACTTCTCAGGCGGATCCGACGATCGCGAGGCCATGCTCACAGCCCCCTCGCCAGGCCGGACACGTCCTCGTGGGCACTACATCTGCTGCGGCCGCATCACCCTCCCACCCCCCCTTCCCTGGACCCAGCTCAACGCTGAAGAGACGCAGTAATCACAACACGCGGCATACTGCCCAAGGAAACGCGCCATGATCAAGGCAATCCTCCGCCTGATGACGGTAATCGCGGTCCTCGCGCCTTTGACCCCGTCCTCCCCTCAAGAAGGGGACGTCGGCGGCGTGGTCCGCCTACCAGACGGGCGGATTCAATTCTCTCTTCGCGGTCTGTGCATTAGCGAGGTGGCTGCTGGACCGTTCCAGAGCTACATCGAGCTGTACAACAACACGAATAGCCAGGTCTCCCTCGACGGCTATAGTATCGAGACGGCGACCGGACAATACTCCCTATCCGGCCTGGGTGCTCCCCTTGCGCCACAGAACTACTTCCTCCTCCTTCAGGGGCATCCCAGTGAAGTCGGCGTTTCCACAGACCCTGAAGTTCCCTGCATCATCATCGATGAACCGACTTGTGGCCATGTGACGGATACAGTGTTGCTCCGAAACCCGTCTGGGGTGGTCACAGATGCAATGAGCTACGGTGTCACCCAGGATACCTCCTCCCGGTATCTTGACGCGGTTGCTGCAGGACAGTTCGCGTCCGGTGACTTCCTGTACGTGGGGACCGAATTCGCTGAATTGGTCATAGGTCGCGACCGCACAAACACCGACACCAACAGCATTGCCAATTGGGGCACGAGCGGGGGACCTGATGCCCTTGTTGGGAGTCCATTCTCTGCGAACACTGAGTTCCCATCCAGCGAGGAGATGTGGGGGACCTTCTTCCAAGCCTTCCTTGCGGGCGTAGTATCGCCGCCCTACTTCGACATCACCATGTGCGACGCATCCTATGCTGGATACTCGGGAACTGGCCCAGACTCGTCGGCGACACACACAATCGTTTTCGAGGGAAGCATCCTGGGGCCAGGTCAATGGAGTCTGATTGGGGAGGTAAGCAATCACTTGGAGCTGCTGCTAGATGGGAGGATACGCTGCCGAGAGCAGCGGAATCCTCTCTGAATCTGGCGGGAGGATCCTCGACTTCAGCTTGAGACGGGAGCTGGGCAGTGCCTACGATCGACTCGCGCTGAGTGCGGTCTTCACGGTGGGCGGTCAGGAATACCCCTATCAGTTGGAGAGCGAGCGACTGTACTCAGGTGTTCGCGGGGACTTTGCCCAAACGGTCACGCGGAATCTGACCGGTTGGTCAGGAATCACCAAAACGTCGAATGGGAGCCAATCCGTGCATTGGACGCTGGGAGGGGAGGCAACGGTCGCCTCGACCTCTTCGTCCGCGAGCATCGTTAGGCCGTACCCGCTGTCTGACGGGTACGTAGGCAACATTGGGGGAACTCCCAATCCTGTTGTGGCAACTGAGACGGTCTTCCTGGACATGTTGTCCAATGCCACTTCGTCGGGCGTGCAGAGCAACTTGACAAGACTGGATTTTCAATACGACAACGGTATTCCACCGATTGTTGGGAGCGACTTCGTTCTCGTCGTTGAGTGCGGTGCGGGCGAGGATGGGTTTGTCGATAGCACAATGGCGGGTAACTTCCTGGCAGCAGGACAGAGCTTTCCGGCCGTGTTTCATAGTCGTGCCGAAGCGGTCCCTGGGACGAAGCTGGTGCAGTGGTTCGGATCGGACTTGGTCGAAGGCATGGACGTGGGTAGTTGGAATTCCGTCTTTGATCCTCCGACCATGTGTGTCGATGGCTTTTGGGAGAAGATGAAGAAGGGCGTGAAGGTTACAGCACAGTGCATGGGGACAGTGTCGATGTGGGCGATTGGTGGGCTTGGATGCTTGGGAACCACCGTGGGAGGCGCCGCTCTTGGTGGCGTGACCTCGGTTGCCAGCCTAGGCACTGCGACGCCCGCGGGCCTTGCGGCTGCGGGTGGGGGCGTAGTCGCATGCTCGGGGCTGGTTGCGGGTGCAGACTACGTCGTCGGCAAGATCTGGGAGCATTGACAGCATGGGGGTGATGGAAGGCATGTTTCGTCACCCCCACACTACTCACTGCGGAGGGTGCCGGCTATGAATCCCTTTCGACGCTTCCTGAAGCGAGTTCGGTGGCAGCGATTCATCGTGTTCGCCGTTTTTCTGGGTGCTTACAGCAGGGGAATCACGTTGATCCAGGAGAGTGATGCCCGCTGGGCAGAGTGGATAATGAGATCATTGGCGGTAATTCCGGGGATCCTTGTGGGACTGCTTGTCTTCCGGGTAATTGGCCCGCCGCAGTCGTTAGACAATCCCGACGAAAGCGGGAGCAGGTTCTAGCCCTTAGTCCAGCGTCTCCGGCACGGTGCGGTCGGTACGGGGTAAGCGTCACGGCAACCTTTCGATTACCCACAGCTCCCGCCCACGAGTTCGTAGCCGAGTACGATATCCGTGAGTCGCGCCATGCCGCGCCACATCAGTGTATTGCCGTAAGCGTCCGGGCGCCGGCGTAGAGCTGCCCTTGAGCGTGGAGAGAGGGGTAGTGCAGGCGATCGCGTAGCCTGCAGGCGGCGCCGGACGGGGTGGGCGGTCAGCGGACCGCGGCGGCGCCGAAG
>JBFMHR010000009.1:0-12357 GCA_040751795.1 Thermoplasmatota archaeon
GGCTTCGCGCGGCTCCCCCGACCGGGGGGCTCCGCCCCCCGATACCCCCCGTACACAACCGTCAACCCCTGGGGGTGGGTCAACTTTCGCGGAGCGGATGGGTCAGTTTTCGCTTGCCGTCTCGATCGGTCCCCGGCACGACGACATCCTCTATCTGCCAGCCTGGCGGATGGGGGGCTCACTCTGCCCGCCGCGCGCGCTGGCCCTCCGCCCACGAGCGCCAGCCGCCGTCGGCGCTCCTGAGCACGATCTCCTCCAGCCAGCCGGCGAGCCGCGGGTCCTCCCCGCCGGTCCGGGCGACCAGTCGCGCCGCCCCCTGGATCGCCGGCAAATAGCCCGGAAACACCTCCAGCGCGGCCTCGTAGGCCTGGATCGCCTCGTCGGTCTTGCCGGCCCGCTCCAGCGTGATGGCGAGGTTCAACCGGGGATCGGGGTGGCCGGGCATGAGTTTTCGCGCCCACTCGAACTCGCTCGCCGCCTCGTAGAGCTCCTCCCGGGCGAGGTAGAGGACGCCGAGGTTGTTGTGGGCGGGGCCGAAGAAGAGGTCGGCGGCCAACGCTTCCCGCAGGAGAGTCTCGGCCCGTTCGGGATCCTCCTGGAGGAGATCGGCCGCCTCGCGGTTCAGGGCCTGGGCGCGGACTGTATCCCGCTCCGCCTCCGGGGACGGGGAGTAGGGGCCGGCGGGAGTGCTCCGGCAGCCCAGTGCCAAGGAGAAGAGGAGAAGCAGCCCCCAGCCCTTCATCGGATGACCCTCGGCTCGAGGCGCGGGCAGTCATCGGCGAGGCCCGCCGTCTGCAGGTCCCGCTCGCTCATGAACCGCAGATCCTCGAAGCGGGCGTTTCTGAGCACGGAGCAGCGCAGGAAGACGAAGAAGCGGGAGCGTTCTTTCGTCTCCGACCGGCTCCGGAAGAGGGCCCCGACGAGGGGAAGACTACCCAGGACCGGGACGCGGGAGGTGGCCTCGGTCTCCGCCTCGATCTCGAGCCCCCCGACGACGACGGCGTAACCGTCGGGCACCGTCGCCACGCTCTGGAGCTTGTTCTCCTGGCGGGGCGGCGGGATTCCCGGATCCGCCGAGTCCCCGACGAAGCGCGAAAGCGAGACGCTGTAGTCGATGAGGAGCCGATCGCCAGAAGTGATCTGGGGCGTGACGCGGATCTGGGTGCCGGCATCCAGCGTCCCGCCGAAGGAGGTGGTCGCGACCGTGGTGGAGGCGTTCGTGGCGAGGAAGGGGGTCTGGAGGATCGAGTCGAGGGTGGCGGTCTGGTGGTTGTTGACCAGCACCTTGGGGACGGTGAGGGTGCGGCCCTCGTTGAGGGTCTCCAGCGCCCGCAGGACACCGGCGAAGCTCCCCGGATCGAGGAGGATCCCCTCGAAGCCCGGGCCGGAGGGGGCGGGGAGCGAGCGATCCGCGGGCAAGACCTCGCCGGCGAAGAGGGTGGAGACCTGGCCCAGCACGCTGCCGATGCCTCCGCGCTTGGAGAGCGAGACGGCGAGGTCGCGGGCCTGGCTGTCGGTGAGAGTCACGACGAGCGCCTCGACCAAGACCTGGGGGTGCTCGACATCGAGCGAAGCGACGAGCCGCCCGAGCTCATCGAGGAGGCGGGGGGGGCCGATCGCCAGGATGCGGTTCGTGCCGGCGTCCTGCGCGAGGGTCACGTCGAGACCGTTGTCGTCAAGTGTCGCGACCTTCTCGCCGGTCCCGCCCTCGGGAACCGCTTCTGCCGCGCTCCCGTTCTCGGCCAGCGCCGGCAGCTCTTGGCCTCCGAGCAGGTTTTGCAGCAGGGCGAGCATCTCGTCCACGTCGCGGTTCTTGATCGCGAAGGCCCGCAGGCTGCGCCGAGAATCGGGCTCGGTCGCCTCCAGCCGCGCCATCAAGTCCTCGATCGCCGCATGTTGGCTCGGGATGGCGGAGATCACGAGCGAGCCGGTGAGCTCGTCCTCGACGAGCCGCCAGGCCCCCGCGGCCGCCTCGCGGGGCACGACCTCCTCGATCAGCCGGGCGGTCTCGGAAACCTCGAAGCGCCGCGGCACGTACTGGCGGGTCTCGACCGCTTCTTCGTGATCCAGGAGGGAGATCAGGCTTTGCCAGCGCCACATCTCCTCCTGCGGGGCGACGATCAGAACCGTGTTGGCGTGGGGATTGGCGAGCACGCTCCCCTCCGGCGCCCCGGCCTCGCTCTTGGCCATGGCCGCGGTCACCCGCTCCAGAAGCCCCACGAGCAGAGGAGGCGAGAGATGCTCGGGCCGGACCTCCTCCACCACGCTCGGCGAGAGGGGGGTGTCGAGCAGCGCCAAGAGCCGGACCGCCTCGGCAACCTGGGGTCTGGGGCCGGCGAGCAGCACCTGACCCGCCTCCGCGAAGACCTGCACGAGGCTGCCGCTCGTCGAGAGGATCTGCTTCAGGGGGGCCTCAACGCTGCCGCCGTCCACTGCTCCCAGGGGAGCGATGAGCTTGACGAAGCCGGCCCGGGCCGCGTCGAGTGCCCCCTCCTCGACCCGCGCGAGCTTCGCGGCGTCTTCGAGCGCCACCACCGCGATCGTCTCTTCCCCCGGGGCCTGGACGCTGGCGAGACCCTGCGCGAAGAGCAGGCGGTTCGTGAGCGCCCACAGTTCTTCATCGCTCAGGCCCGGCCCCGAGCGCAACACGATCCGTCCGCCGATCTTCTGCCGGTCGTACTCGAGGGGGATTTTCAGCGCGCCGGAGCAGAGGTCCAAGAGGCTCCCGAGATCGAGCTCGTCGGCGAAGGCATGCCAGCGGGGCGAGTCTTCCGGGGCGGGGGGCGAGCGCGATTCCGCGGTCTCCTCGGGCAAGGGCCGGCGCTGGGCGGCCAGGGGCGCGGCGAGGAGGACGAGGGCCAGGAATGCTCCCGGACTTGGCACCGAGGACCGATTCCGGGACGCCGTTGCCGAATTCGGGACTATCCCCCTCGAAGGGAAGGGGAGGCTGCGGTAGGTTCTGCTGGCGACGAGAGGTCCACCCCCTGCCAGAGAGTGGGCAGGGGGGCAGCCAGAGCTGGCTGCCCCGCCAAGCAACAGCGGGTCTGATTGCAGCCCGTTCGAGCGGTTCACACACCGGCGGGGCAGCCGCCTTCTTATGGTGTCCTCCCCTTGCGGGGGGCGCGCGCGGGCAAGCATGGCTGGCCCACGGCGGTTCGGATCAGTCGGAGACGGCCGCGTTCCAGGCCGTCTGGACGGTGGCGAGATAGGTATCGACGTTGCCCTTGGCGGTCGCGATGTCGGCATCGCCGTCCACGCTCGCGAGGTAGTCCTGGACCGCGACGGGGAAGTCTTCGTCGTACTGCTCGTGGATGCGACGGGTGGCGAGGGCGTCGGAGAGCTCGACCCAGCCCTCTTGGGTGCGGTCCTCGACGAGGTAGTGGACGGCGAGCCCCCAGACGCGGTTGGCGCGGATGCGGCGCAGGATCGCGACCTGGTCGGTAGTAACGGTCGCGAGGCCGGCCTCGAAGTAGCGGTCGAGGAGGCCGTCCCGCGTGGCGGCCTGGGCGTCGGCGGCGAGCTTCGCCGCCTGGCAGCTCGCGAGCTCTTCGGGGCTCGCCTGGCCGCCGCGGACCTTGCGCACGAGCTGCGAGTAGGAGAAGTAGTCCTCCTCGTAGGCGGCGTCGGCCGCGGCGAGGGCGGTGGAGGCCTCGCTGATCTCCGATTCGACGGCGGCGACGAGGTCCTGGACATCCTGGGCGCCGATCACGCCAGAAGCGGCGAGGGCCGGGGCGTCGAGGCGCGCGCGCATGAGGACGTTGCCGAGGGGGGTGTTGGCCGGCGGGGGCGGCGGATCGGGCGCGGAGGGCGGAGAATCCACCGAATCGAGGGCCAGCGCGAGCCCCAGGACTCCCAGGGGAAGGAGGATGAGGAGGAGCCCCACGATCGAGGCTCCACGGCGAGGTGACGATTGCATGGCAAGCCTCCAGAGGCCAAGAGCGGCCGGAGTTGAGGAAGAACGGGTGCGCGGCACGCGCCGAGCGGTTCACCGTCCAACCTAGCCGAGGATCCGAAAAAGGGAACAGGAAAAACACCTCGCACCCCTTCCCCTTCCCGGCGATGGGACGGAGACGTTGTAAAACTGGTCGTTCCGGGTTTCTGTGTAAAACCCATCGAGATTCCCATCTCCCGGACGGACGAGATCGGTCCTGTTGCGAAAGCGAACATCGTCCCCCGATCGACTCCCTCAGCCTCATGGGCCACACCGTCCGACGGAGTCGCGCGCGGACCGATCGACGCATGCGAAAGGTTCGATGCGATCCGGGGCGGCCTGGGGTCTGGATCGGCGCGGGAGCCGCGATGCAACGGCGGGAAAGCACGCAAGTCGTTGCGGGCGGAGCACTTCGCGCGCGCCGCGCGACTTCCGAGGAGAAAGTGGGTTGACGCGCGCGGCGGGCGCGCCTAGCATGCCGGTGTGTGACCCGCTCTCTGTCCTTGCGCTCGCTCGCCCGCGTCCCGGCGTGTTGAGCTCTCGGCCTCCCGCGTAGCGGATCGGCCCGGCCCGCGCCCGGAGCGCGAGCGGCGGGCGTCCGACGCTCGTCGCAAGGTGATCTCCATGCAATCTCGCTCCGCTCTCCGGACGTGGTCTCTTCTCGCTTTCGTCGCCCTGCTTGCCGCCGCGAGCTCCGCCTTCCTCCTTCCTTGGCGAGGCGCGGTCGCGACGACGACGCCGATCCTCGAGTTCTACGCCCCCTCGATCACGACCTACCTGCCCTCGGGCGCGACGGCCGGCCAGGACGTGCGGCCGCTCGCTGAGCAGCGAGCGGTCAACCTCGACGGATCCCTGCGCGCCGCCCCCTCGGAGCTCATGGCGATCGCCGGCAATCCCTTCGAGAGCGCCTGGGGGGTCGGGCCGAAGGCGGGCGTGCGCCTCGAGACGGGCACCCATGCCCTCCAGGAGGTGGACATCGCGCTGCCGGCCGAAGGCTTCCCGTGGGTGATCGGGCGGACGTTCAACGCCCACCAGAAGGACTCGGGGGGATCCCACCGCGACAGCGACGGTTTTCAGGGCCACAACTGGTTCCAGAGCTCGCAGATGGAGATCCAGCTCTTCGAGGACGCCCAAGACAACGACGACGACGTCCTCTACCTCGTTTTTGGGGCCGAGCGTTACATCGAGTTCGACCGGGTGGACAAGGACCCCGACAGCGACACGTTTAAGGCCACGAACGGCGCAGCGGGCGTGGTGCTCTTCGAGGCGGGGGCCTCGGGCGAGCCGGACACCTACACGCTGATCGACCAGCACTCGAACGAGATCGTCTTCTTCGGCTTCGACGGGGATGCGGACCCGGCCGCCGGCCAGATCTGGAAGATCACCGACCCGGACGGGAACTGCGCGTACGTCGGCAACAGCAGCACGGGGAGCACCGCGATCTCCAGCGGCTACAACGCCTCCGGCTACATCACGACCGCCTACGATCCCTCCGGGAGGCGCTTCTCCTACACCTACACGACGCTTGACAGCGTGGACCGGCTGACCCAGGTGAAGGCGGAGGTGAACGACGGGGGCTGGGTCGAGGTCGCTCGCGTGGACTACGAGTACTACACGAGCGAGGACCACGGAGACGCGGGCGACCTGAAGCTCGTCGAGATCACGACGCCCCTCTCCGACTCGGGAGTGAGTGTTTCCCGCAAGAAGTACTACCGCTACTGGGAGGGGAGTTTTGACAGCTCGACGAACCCCGGCCACGTCCACGCGATCAAGTACGTCGTCGGCTTCGAGGGGACGAGAAACCAGGACTGGGAGGACCAGAGCTTCGACGAGGACTTCCTCTCCTTGAGCGACGCGAACCTGGAACCCTACGCGGCGGCCTACTTCGAGTACGACTCGAGCCACCGGATCGACAAGTGCTGGGCGAACGGCGAGTGCGGGTGCGGGGGCGGGTGCGACGGGACGCACGAGTTCGAGTACGAGTCGAACGGCAGCTTCTCGGACACCACCGGTTCCTACGACACGGCCTGGAAGACGCGGACCATCATCAAGCGCCCGGACCTGACCTACGAGACCTGGTACTTCGACGAGGCGGTGCAGGCGCTGCACCAGGTGATCACCGACGCCGACCCCGACAACACGAACCCTGCTCCCGCGACCTGGGCGACCAAGATCGTGCGGGACTCGAACGGCTGGGTCACGAGCATCCACTCGCCGGCGAACGTGACCGACTACACCCATTCGTCGGCCTCGTTTACCACCAGCACGACCGCGGGCCTTGTGACCCACGTCGGCCGCGTGGACGCGAACGAGCTCAAGGGCTTCGTGGATGAGGAGAAGTGGTCGGCGGGAACATCGGGGACCGCCTACTACGATACGGAGTGGGCCTGGACGAAGGCGGAGCTTGCCTCCTGGGGGGGGCACGAGCCTGGACGAGGACATCGGCCGGCCGTTCCTGGACAAGCGCTACGACTACCACGCCGTCTCGACCAGCACCGCCGATCGGATCGAGACCGACTACACGACGAACGTCACCTCGGGGACGCTGGCCATCAGCGACACGAACCTCGCCTACGTCGAGCCCACGTCCGCCGGCGGGGGCGGCTACACCGATCTCGACGAGACCCTCTACTACGACGACGACGGGGTCCAGTCCTGGACGAAGCACAAGGACGCGACGATCAGCTACCGCGGCTACACGGACGGGCGGATGACCACGTCCATCGAGGACGTGGACACCGCGCAGACCTCGAACGAGCCGCAGGGGCTGTCGAGCAGCGGCACGGAGATCCACCGGACCACGACCTACGCCTACGACAAGCAGGGCCGGCTCACGACCACGACCTTCGCGGACGGGCAGGTCACGAAGTCCTACTACACGAAGCTCGCCGATGGGCGGCTCGTGACCCTCGGCTACCAGGATTTTGAGACCTCGCCCTCGACCAAGTACTACGGGCCGGTCTCCTACTCCGTCACGAACCACGCCGGCAAGGTCGAGTTCGAGGGGCGGGTCGCGTTGACGAACAACGAGTCCACCACCACGCTGGCGAACCACGTGGACGAGGCGGAGAGCGATCCGCTCTTGGCGATGGACCTCGGGACGGTCTGCCGGATGACGACCCACGTCTACGACGACACCGGGACGAGGCTCCAAGAGTCTCGCCTCTACTTTGACATCCCCGCGTCCGGTGCGGGGAGTGACGGGACCAATTACGACCCGACCAAGTTTGGGTATGACGACATGGGGCGGCGGTGGCGGACGAAGGAGGCGTCCGGCACTATCCACCGCACGGTCCACGACGATCTTGGTCGGGTCGCGTCCCGCTGGATAGGCACGAACGACTCTTCCTTCTCCGGCGGCGAGACTTCGGGCACCGACGACATGGTGAAGACGGAAGAGCTCGTCTACGACGCGGGAGCGGATGGGGGGAACTCCTACCTCACGAAGCGCACGCTCTACGTCCAGGGGGACGCGACTGGCAAGCGCGAGACCTCCTACACGAACGACGTGCGGGGAAGGGCGCTGGTCGAGGACCGGCCTACCGCGCCCCATACCTTCCACAAGTACGACAACCGCGGCCGAAGACTCGGGACCGGACTCTTCAGCTCGACCGCGAACATCGTGGCCGGGACGGACGACCCCACGACCGAGACGAGCAACCGCCTGGCGCTCTCCGAGTGGGCGTTCAACGACCTCGGGCAGCTCTACGCCACGAAGCAGAACAAGATCGACGATGCCGACGGATCGGATGACGACGAGATCACGACCGAGTACGGCTACGACGAGATGGGCCGGCGGATCTACGTGCAGGGGGGCGAGTACGCCAAGACCTTCTATGACCGGCTGGGGCGGGAGACGCACCACCTGGTTCTGGCCGACGAGAACGACACGACGTACGGGGATCGGACCCAAAGCACCTCGTCGGGGGACACGATCCTGGAGGAGCACCAGACCGTCTTTGATTCCGACAACGACGACATCCTGATGCGCGTCGGGATCATGCGCTTCCCGAGCTCGCTCATGAACACGAAGCTCGACAGCGAGGCCGACGGAGATCGGCTTCTCGTCACCGATGCGAACATCACGGGGCGGGTCCAGATCTCGGCCTACTGGTACGACGAGCTCGGGCGGGAGACCGACCGGATCGCGTACGGGACCTACGGCGAGAGCGATTTCGATCGGGACGGGCTCTCGGTGCCCTCGCGCTCGGACACGGAGCTCGTGACGAGCACGGACTACGGCGACGACGGGGAGGTGCTGGACATCACCGATCCCCGGGCCTTCGTGATGCACTTCGACTACGACGACGCCGGAAGGCAGACGAAGGTCCGCCGCCACTACGACGCGAACGTGAACGGCGGCAACCCGAGCGGCACGGATGACAACCAGACCGTCGTCTACGAGTACACCGACGGCCTGCGCACCAAGATCAAGGTGGACATGCCGGCGGGGACCGACGACCAAGAAACGATCTACACCTACGGGGTCACCAAGGGGACCTCGGCGGGGGACTCGAAGATCGGCAACAAGAACCTCCTCTGGAAGGTCCAGTACCCGGACTCCTCCGGGGGCACGGATGTGGTGAGCTACGCCTACAACGCCCAGCAGGAGAGGATCTACGAGAAGGACCAAGAGGGGAACGTCATCGAGAACGACTTCGATGACTCGGGACGGCAGACCCACCGCCGGATCACGACGCTCGATGCCGACTTCGACGGGGACGTGCGGCGGATCACGACCGCCTACGACAACCTGGGGCGCCGCAGCACGATCACCCAGTACGACAACGCCACCGTCGGCAGCGGGACGGTGGTGGACGAGGTGAAGTTCACCTACGACGACTGGGGAAACGTGGACAAGTACGAGCAGGACCACGACAGCACGGTCGGGGGTGGCGGGTCTCTTGCCTACTACGAGGTGAGCTACAGCTACGAGAAGGACCTCGACGGCCGGCCGGCGGTTCGCAAGACCGGGGTCACGCTGCCCAGCGGCAACGTGATCACCTACGGCTACGGATCCGCCGGGTCACAGCACGACGACGCCGACCTCGTCCTCACCGTGAAGGACGACACGGTGACGCTGGCGACCTACACCTATCTCGGCTCCGCGATGGTGGTGCGGACCACCTACAACGAGCCGGGGATCTTCTCCACCCTCTACACCTCCGGCTACGGCACCTACGGGAACCTCGACCGCTTCAACCGGGTGACGACCTCGAGCTGGACGAGCGACCTCGCCACCGACCGCGACTTCTACGACGTGGACATGTCTTACGACCGAAACGGCAACGTCACGCTCGTGAACGACAACACCCATGCCGGCAAGGATGTGTCCTACACGATGGACGACCTCGATCGCCTCGCTCGGGCCCAGCAGGGCACGTGGGGCGGGTCGTCGATCAGCTCGGAAAAGCGGGACGAGGAGTGGACGCTCGACCACACCGGGAACTGGGACTTCTATCGGCTCGACTTCAACGACGACGGCGACGGGCTCGACACGAACGAGCTCGAGGACGACCGCACCCACAACAAGGTGAACGAACTGTTGGGGCGGGACACCGACGACAACGGGACGGACAACTACACCCTCGTCTACGACGCCGATGGCAACCTGACCGACGACGACGAGACCTACAAGTACACCTACGACCCCTTCGGGCGGCTCTGCCTGATCCAGAACCAGTCGAGCGCCACCGTCGCGGACATGGAGTACAACGGCCTGGGGCACCTGAAGAGCATCCACGCCGATACCGACGACGACGGGGACGTGGACGCTTCCGACAAGTGGTTCCACGCGGCCTACGACGAGGCCTGGCGGATGGTCGCCTACTACCGGGAGGCTGACGACGATCCCAAGGAGGAGTTCGTGCCGGCCCAGGCGGGCGTTGACGGGGAGGGGGGAAGCTCCTACATTAACGGCGTGGTCTGCCGCAACAAGGATGCCAACACAGCCTGGACGGATGCGTCCGACGGGGTGCTCGAAGAGCGGCTCTTCTACTGCCAGAACTGGCGGGGGGACGTGGTGGCGCTCGTCCACAAGAACCGGCTGCAGGTCGAGTCGGTCCGCTACTCCCCCTACGGGGAGCCCTTCGGGCTGCCCGAGCCGGATGCCGACTCCGACGGGGACCGGGACGCGGCGGACGGGACGCAGATCAGCGCGTGGATCAACCAGAGCGCCTACGACGTGCGGGGGGACGTGGACCTCGACGGGGACGTGGACTCGACCGACCTCGACTGGGGGACGACGTACGGGGCGGCGACGCTGGGATGGGGGGAGCTGAGTTGGAGAGCGAATAGGATGGGGTTTGCTGGATCCGAGAAGCTAGCGAACGCCCCCCGCCTATATTCGGCCCGCAATCGTGCGTACAACTGGAACGCTGGAAGATGGTCGAGCCGAGACCCATTGCCGTATATAGACGGACCTTCCTTGTATGCCTTCGCAAGTGAGAATCCGGCTATTCATGTTGATCCTTCAGGGCTCCTCGGCTGTGCAATGCCGGGAGGTGGTAATCCTGGCTTTCCAGACCTGTTCAGCTATGGATGTTTCTGCGGCAACAAGGCCGGTCCGCCTCCGGTAGGCGAACAGGCGCCTGCAGGCTGGGATTGCGACAAAGTCCCCGGTATGGATGCTTTGGATCAGTGCTGCTGCAAGCACGATCAAGCCAACCCTATGGGCCAGTCCTGGTGGCAAACCGTCAAGAACTGGTTTACGAGCGCGTGCGATCTCGCAGATTGCGCCCTTGAGAGTGTGAGCTCGGAAAGCGTAGACCTTGGGGCTGCCGCATGTGTGTTCTACTTTGCGTGTCAAACTTGCCCCAAGCCCAAATGCTGGGGTCTCGCAAACGCGGCACTAGGGGCCTGCGCCGCGTGGCTAGCTGCCGGGACGCCAAAGCCGTGCGTGCCGTACTGGTTGATCCCGCTGGTCTGGTAGTGGAGAAGACCATGGCACACGAGGTCCCAGCCCGGCAGTGGGGTATTGTGGTGGACCACCGAAGGGGCACGTGGGGCTGGGAGCAGTACCGTGGTAATCAGGGATGACGATCATGGGCTACTGGGTTGTTGATGCCGGTGACGCTCTCTGGGGCGGTGCGCGATTGTTTGGACACGTGCTTGGGCCCGACCGCGCCGCATCACGTCCGAGGCCGGTTCCCCCGACCGCCCCCGACAACTCACCCTTGCGTCCAAGAAACCCGGTTCGCTACAGATGGGGGACGAAGCGTGGAACTCGCAGATGACCCGAGAAACGGCCGAGAGTGCGCGCGGGCAGTCACAGGCAGCATCAGCCGAATCCTCGTTGGAGCCCTGCTAGTCGCGAGCGCGTTCGGCGTGGCCCTTATGGTGGGCGGTCCCCTTGCCTGCTTCTTTCTTACACAGGGTGAGCCTCTGCCGACCATGGATGGTCCAGAGGACGAGGACCTGCGGTCGGAGGTGAGGTGCACCCTGGTGATCGCACAATCCCACACGTATGCCGAGGGATTGATACTCCTGAGACTGCCGGAGGGGGAAAGTACCCACGTTGAGCTGGAGGACCCCTCCATCAGCCATAGCGCAATCGCGTGTGACGGCTCGGTGGCCTACCTCACGAGACGGTCGGAGAGCCTGCTCCTGCGAGTCAAGGATGTGGAGAGTGGAAGAGAGCAGACGGTGCTGCAGCGATCAGGGGACTTCATCGATGGATCGAGCGTCTCTCTGTCCCCGGACGGAAGGTACCTCACACTGCTCACCAGCGAGGACCGGGGGGGATTCAAGAGAACCCCAGGGCAATTGGAACTAGTAGATCGGAGGGGAACAACCATGAGGATAATAAACGACTGCCAGATAGGAAGGGAAGTCCATTGGCTGGCGGATAGCGTTCACTATGTTTTCGATAGTAAGGATGGAGTGCACATCGGAAGCATGAACAAAGCTGAGGATGTGCATATTCCAGGGGCCGTCGAGGCGATTACCGGGGAGTCTTCCACGCTCGTCCTCGTAATTGGCCGCGACCCGATCTATGCTATCGATCGGAACGGGCGGTATCGGTTGTACGACGTAGTGAAAGAACGCTACGTTGATGACATCGTACTACCGGGGGATCTTTTCGGCCCTATCGGTTTTACGGACACGGGGCTTGTGCTATACGAAGCCTTGCCGACCACAGGCACCGAGCAGAAACTGCTTGGGTGGGGCCTGACATATCCGAGTGCACAATGGACCATCAAGGTGTGCGATCCTGGATCCGGTCGTTTTGCGACCGTTGTGCCGCACTATGGATACGGAAGGATCGCGTTCGGGTCGTCCATCTGACACGATGATTTCTGCGAGGATGTCCGTCCCCGTGTGAGATTTGATCGGGCGGGCCGGGGGGATCATGCCACGTCCTTGGATTCGTTCAAGGACACGTTTTCGAGGGCCACGAGGAGCTTGGGGATGGCGGCGTGACCCTT